>NZ_JBIUTJ010000036.1:0-1212 GCF_044741845.1 Streptomyces sp. NPDC088097 | reverse complement strand
GGCCTCGGGTGTGATCCCGCAGATCTCGGTGATGCTCGGCCCGTGCGCGGGTGGCGCGGCCTACTCGCCGGCCCTGACGGACTTCGTGTTCATGGTCCGTGAGACCTCGCAGATGTTCATCACCGGGCCGGACGTGGTCCGCGCGGTGACCGGCGAGGAGATCACCCAAAACGGCCTCGGCGGCGCGGACGTCCACGCCGAGACCTCGGGCGTCGCGCACTTCGCGTACGACGACGAGGAGACCTGCATCTCCGAGGTCCGCTACCTCATCACGATGCTGCCCTCCAACAACCGTGAGAACCCGCCGGTCCACGAGACCTCCGACCCGGCCGACCGTCGCTCCGACGTCCTCCTGGACCTGGTCCCGGCCGACGGCAACCGCCCCTACGACATGCTCAAGGTCATCGAGGAACTCGTCGACGAGGGCGACGTCCTGGAGATCCACGAGCGGTGGGCCCGCAACATCATCTGCGCGCTCGCGCGGCTGGACGGTCAGGTCGTCGGCATCGTCGCCAACCAGCCCGGCCACCTCGCCGGTGTCCTGGACATCCACGCCTCCGAGAAGGCGGCGCGCTTCGTCCAGCTGTGCGACGCCTTCAACATCCCGATCGTCACCCTCCTGGACGTCCCCGGCTTCCTGCCGGGCGTCGATCAGGAACACGGCGGCATCATCCGCCACGGCGCCAAGCTGCTGTACGCGTACTGCAACGCCACCGTCCCGCGGATCTCGCTGATCCTGCGCAAGGCGTACGGCGGCGCCTACATCGTCATGGACTCCCAGTCCATCGGCGCCGACCTCACCTACGCCTGGCCGACCAACGAGATCGCCGTCATGGGCGCCGAGGGCGCGGCCAACGTCATCTTCCGCAAGCAGATCGCGGACGCCGAGGACCCCGAGGCCATGCGGGCCCGGATGGTCAAGGAATACAAGTCCGAGCTGATGCACCCCTACTACGCGGCCGAACGCGGCCTCGTGGACGACGTCATCGACCCGGCCGAGACGCGCGGCACCCTCATCGCCGCCCTCTCGATGCTCCGCACCAAGCACGCCGATCTGCCGTCCCGCAAGCACGGCAACCCGCCCCAGTAGACGTCGAAGGAGAAACGCCACCGATGAGCAACGCCAACGGCACCCTGCTGAAGGTCGAGAAGGGCCACGCCGAGCCCGAGGAACTGGCCGCGATCACCGCGATCCTCCTCGCCCGCGCCGCC
>NZ_JBIUTJ010000035.1:0-1604 GCF_044741845.1 Streptomyces sp. NPDC088097 | reverse complement strand
CGAAGTTGCGGTCCGCGATGTCGTACTCCGCCAACGCGGCGTAGTTCGTACCGAAGGTGTTGGTCTCCACACAGTCCACACCGACCGAGAAATACGCCTCGTGAACCGAGCGCACGATGTCGGGGCGGGTGATGTTCAGGACCTCGTTGCAGCCCTCCAGCTGCTGGAAGTCCTCCATCGTCGGATCCTGCTCCTGGAGCATCGTCCCCATGGCTCCGTCGGCGACGACCACACGCGTCGCGAGCGCCTCGCGGAAGGCCTCGATCCGGTCCGTACTCATACGGCGGACTCGCGCAGGCGCGTCTCGATGTCCTGGGCCACCACCCGGCCGTAGGCGTGCTCGATGCGTAGGATCAGGTCCGCCGCGGAGAGCTTGTACTCCTGCGTCCCCACCGATTCCAGGACCACGGTGGCGATCGCGCAGCCCAGCTGGGCCGCCCGTTCGAACGGCCACTGCCAGGCGATGCCGGCCAGGAAGCCCGAGCGGAAGGCGTCGCCCGCGCCCGTGGGGTCGGCGATGGCGGTCGTGGCTACGGCGGCGATGCGCAGCGGGGGCTCACCCGCGCGCTCGACGCTCGCGCCCTCGGAGCCCAGGGTGGTGATCCAACTGCCGACGCGGCCGAGGATCTCGACCTTGTCCCAGCCGGTCAGCTGCTGGAGGAGGGCCGCCTCGTACTCGTTGGTGAAGAGGAACAGGGCCCCGTCCACCAGCTCCCGCGCCTTCTCGCCCGACAGCCTGGCGAGCTGCTGCGAGGGGTCGGCGGCGAAGGGGATGCCCAGGCTCCGGCACTCCTCGGTGTGCCGGAGCATCGCGTCCGGGTCGTTCGGGGCGACGACCACGAGGTCGAGCCCGCCGGGCTGGGCGGCGGCCGGGCCGAGGGAGATCTCGCGGGCCGCCGCCATGGCGCCGGCGTAGAACGTGGCGATCTGGTTCTGCTCGGAGTCCGTGGTGCACACGAAGCGCGCCGTGTGGAGCGAGTCGCTGACCAGGACCAGGCTGGTGTCGACGCCGTTTCCGTGCAGCCACGTGCGGTAGTCCTCGAAGTCCGCGCCCACCGCTCCGGCCAGCAGCGGCGTGATGCCGAGCCGGCCCAGCCCCAGCGCGATGTTGGCGGCGACTCCGCCGCGCCGGATCTCCAGTTCGTCGGCGAGGAAGGACAGCGACACCCGGTCGAGCTGGTCCGGTAGCAATTGGTCGGTGAACCGTCCGGGATAGACCATCAGATGGTCGGTGGCGATGGAACCGGTGACGGCGATACGCACGGAACTCTCCTTGGGCCTGCGAAGGTCGTGAGCGGGCGGGTCTACAGGCCGGCGGCCCTGCGCAGGGCGTCGACGCGGTCGGTGCGCTCCCAGGTGAAGTCCGGCAGCTCGCGGCCGAAGTGGCCGTAGGCGGCCGTCTGGGCGTAGATGGGCCGGAGCAGGTCGAGGTCGCGGATGATGGCGGCGGGGCGCAGGTCGAAGACCTCGGCGACGGCCTTCTCGATCCGGGCGGGTTCGGTCCGGGCGGTGCCGAAGGTCTCGACGAAGAGACCGACGGGCTCGGCCTTGCCGATGGCGTACGCGACCTGGACCTCGCAGCGCGAGGCGAGGCCGGCGGCGAC
>NZ_JBIUTJ010000034.1:0-1993 GCF_044741845.1 Streptomyces sp. NPDC088097 | reverse complement strand
TCCACCTCTCCGAGGAATTCCAACTCCACCCCGAACAGTCCACCGACGCCATCGTCATCCACCACCCCGAAGCGAAGTACTTCAACGCACGCTGACACGGCACTGGGAAGAGTTGAGATCCATGCTGTCCTCGCAGTCCCGCCCAGGCCTGCGCGATGTCCTCGCGCGGGGTGACCACTCCTTCTCCTTCGAGTTCTTCCCACCGAAGACCGAAGCCGGCGAACGCACCCTGTGGAACGCGATCCGCCGCGTCGAGGTGCTCGCACCGTCCTTCGTGTCCGTCACCTACGGGGCCGGCGGCTCCTCCCGCGACCGCACCGTGGAGGTGACCAAGCGCATCGCCGCCGAGACCACCCTGCGCCCCGTCGCGCACCTGACCGCCGTGGGCCACTCTGTCGCCGAGCTGCGCCACATCATCGGCCAGTACGCCGACGCCGGGGTGCTCGACGTTCTCGCCCTGCGCGGGGATCCGCCCGGCGATCCGGGCGGCCCGTGGGTCTCGCACCCCGAAGGCCTCGCCCATGCCGAGGACCTGGTACGCCTCGTCAAGGACTCGGGCGCCTTCACGGTGGGCGTCGCCGCCTTCCCGGAACGTCATCCGCGCTCGGTGGACTGGGACGACGAGATCCGGCACTTCGTGGCCAAGTGCCGGGCGGGCGCCGACTACGCGATCACCCAGATGTTCTTCCGCGTGGAGGACTACCTGCGGCTGCGCGACAAGGTGGCGGCCGCCGGCTGTGACACCCCGATCATCCCGGAGATCATGCCCGCCACCGACGTCCGCCAAATCCGCCGCTTCGCCGAACTCAGCAACGCCTCGTTCCCCGACGACCTGGCCCGGCGCCTGGACGACGCCCGCGACGACGCGGCCGAAGGCCACCGCATCGGCGTCGCCCACGCGACCTCCATGGCCGAGCGGCTGCTGGCGGAGGGCGCCCCCGGCCTGCACTACATCACCCTCAACCGCTCGACGGCGACCCTCGAAATCCATCAGAACGTCCTCGCCACCCTCTCCACCCCCGATCCAAGGAGCGCACGTGTCCTCGCAGCCGCCCGCTGACTTCACCGACTTCAAGGTCGCCGACATCTCCCTCGCCGCGTTCGGCCGCAAGGAGATCACCCTGGCCGAGCACGAGATGCCCGGCCTGATGTCGATCCGCCGCGAGTACGCCGCGACACAGCCGCTGGCCGGCGCCCGGATCACCGGCTCCCTGCACATGACGGTGCAGACGGCCGTGCTCATCGAGACCCTCGTCGCCCTCGGCGCCGACGTGCGTTGGGTGTCCTGCAACATCTACTCCACCCAGGACCACGCGGCCGCCGCCATAGCCGCCGCCGGCATCCCCGTCTTCGCCTGGAAGGGCGAAACCCTCTCCGAGTACTGGTGGTGCACCGAGCAGGCCCTGACCTGGCCCGGACACACCGGACCGAACATGATCCTCGACGACGGCGGTGACGCCACCCTCCTCGTCCACAAGGGCGTCGAGTACCAGAAGGCCGGCGCCGTCCCGGACCCGTCCACCGCCGACAACGAGGAGATGGCCCTCGTCCTGGGACTCCTCGCCACCACCGACATCGACTGGGCCGCTCTCGCCGCCGACATCCGCGGGGTGACGGAGGAAACCACCACCGGCGTCCACCGCCTCTACGAGATGCACCGCGAGGGTGCGCTCCTCTTCCCCGCGATCAACGTGAACGACGCCGTGACCAAGTCGAAGTTCGACAACAAGTACGGCTGCCGACACAGCCTCATCGACGGCATCAACCGCGCCACCGACGTCCTCATCGGCGGCAAGACGGCCGTCGTCTTCGGCTACGGCGACGTCGGCAAGGGCTCCGCCGAATCCCTGCGCGGCCAGGGCGCGCGTGTCATCGTCACCGAGATCGACCCGATCTGCGCCCTTCAGGCCGCCATGGACGGGTTCCAGGTCGCGAGGCTCGACGATGTGGTCGAGACCGCCGACATCTTCATCACGACCACGGGCAACAAGGA
>NZ_JBIUTJ010000033.1:0-3430 GCF_044741845.1 Streptomyces sp. NPDC088097 | reverse complement strand
TCCTTTGTACTCACCCTCTCGGGCTTTCCTCCGGGCTTTTCGTTCTGTTCTTGCGTTTCCGACTCTATCAGACTCTTTCGTGTCCGACTTCCTCGACGCTTTCCAGGTAATTCGCTTTCGCGTTTTCCCTTTCCGGCGATTCCGACTCTATCAGAAGATTTCCACCGGATTTCCCGGCTTCGATGTTCCTGAATGAGGAGTCGAATGTGCCCACTCGGAATTCAAATTCCTGGGGGCGAGATGAGACTTTAAACCATCGCTGCCGAACTTGTCCAGTTCGAGGCAACCGTTCGAATCTACCTCCCCACAGCGACCGTGTCAACGGTGTTTGCGGGACGACGAGGAGACTAGCAGCTCAGCGGGGTCGGGCGCACATCACGCCGCAGTGGGCAGGGTGGCCGTGCGGTCGGCTTCCTCCACGTCTCCGACCTCGCCGGCGCGGGAGGCGCGCCCGCCCAGGACATAGACGTAGACGAGGAAGGCCGCCTCCGCCGCGATTCCGATGGTGATGCGGGCCCAGGTGGGGAGACCGGAGGGGGTGACGAAGCCCTCGATCAGGCCCGATACGAAGAGGACGACGGCCAGGCCGATGGCCATGCCGAGGGCGGCGCGGCCCTGTTCGGCGAGGGCCGTGCGGCGGCTGCGGGGGCCCGGGTCGATGACCGTCCAGCCCAGGCGCAGCCCCGTACCGGCCGCTACGAAGACGGCGGTCAGTTCGAGGAGGCCGTGCGGGAGGATCAGGCCGAGGAAGACGTCGAGGCGGCCGGCGGAGGCCATCAGGCCGAGGCCGGCTCCGAGGTTGGCCATGTTCAGGAAGAGGATCCAGAGCACCGGCAGGCCGAGGAACGCTCCCAGGACCAGACAGATCGCGGCGGCCTGGGCGTTGTTCGTCCACACCTGGGCGGCGAACGAGGCCGCCGGGTTGCTGGAGTAGTACGTCTCGTACCCGCCGCCGGGCTTCGTCAGCTCCTTGAGCTGTTCCGGAGCGGCGAGCGCGCCCTGGACCTCGGGGTGGGTGGCTATCCACCAGCCGATGAGCACGCCGAGGGCCGTCGAGAGCAGGGCCGTGGGGATCCACCAGCGGCGGCTGCGATAGACGGCCGCGGGGAAACCGGCGGTGAAGAAGCGGGCCGCGTCGCGCCAGGTCGCGCGGCGGGTGCCGGTGACGGTGGCGCGGGCGCGGGCCACGAGCTGGGTGAGGCGGCCCGTGAGCATCGGGTCCGGGGCGCTCGACTGGATCTGCGAGAGGTGGGTGGCCGTGCGCTGGTAGAGGGAGACGAGTTCGTCCGCCTCCGCGCCCGTGAGCCGGCGGCCTCGGCCGAGGAGCTGCTCCAGGCGGGCCCACTGCGCCTGGTGCGCCGCCACGAACACGTCGAGATCCATTCGGCTGTCGCTCCCCCGTTCGACCTACTCCTCGTCCGGTCAGCTTGGCAGACTGGAGGGCACAGGGGCGGGTCAGGTCGGCGAAAGGTGCGTGCGGTGAGCGATCTGGTGACGGGGGACGCGGTGGTGCTGGGGCTCCAGCCCGCGAGGCTGCCGAGCCGGATGCTCGCGATCCTGCTCGATGCCCTGGTCTACGGCACCGGGTTCGTGTTCGTCTCCATCGGGCTGGTCGTGGCCACCGCCGATCTGGACCCGGCCGCGCAGGCCGCGGTGGCCGTGGCGGGTTTCCTGCTGGTGCTGGTCGGCGTACCCATCGCGGTGGAGACGCTGAGCCACGGACGTTCGCCGGGCAAGGCGGCCTGCGGGCTGCGCGTGGTGCGCGAGGACGGCGGGCCGATCCGGTTCCGGCACGCGTTGGTGCGCGGGGCGCTGGGGGTCGTGGAGCTGCTGATGACCTTCGGGGTCGTGGCCTGCATCGCCTCGCTGGTCTCGGCGCGGGGGCGGCGGCTGGGGGACGTCTTCGGGGGGACCCTGGTGGTACGGGAGCGGATACCGGGGGCGCGGGTCATGCCGGTGCCGCCTCCGCCGCCCTGGTTGGCGGGCCGCTTCACCGAGCTGGACCTGTCGGCCGTGCCGGACGGACTGTGGCTGGCGGTACGGCAGTACCTGACGCGGATGGACCAGCTCGACCCGCACACGGGCACCGCGATGGCGGCCCGGCTCGCGGACGACGTGGTGGCGCGGACGGGGACGCCCCCGCCGGCCGGGGTGCCGGCCGCCGCGTACCTGATGGCGGTGGTGCACGAACGGCAGTCGCGCGACGCCGCGCGGGCCTTCCACGCGCAACGGGCGGAGGTGGGAGCCCCGATACCGATGCCCGTGCCGCTGCCCGCGCCGGTGCCCGTGTCGATGCCGCAGCCTTCGTACGCTCACCCGCCCGCGCCGCAGGCGCCGGTGGGCGGGGAGCCGCCCGTGCGGCGGACCGGGTTCGCGCCGCCCGGCTAAGGGCTGTCCCGTGATCCGTGGTGGATCAGCGCGCGGCGTCGGATGCGGTGCATCGCAAGGCGGAGGGACGCCCGAATACCGGACGTATTCGGGCGTCCCGGCAACGCGGCGAGGTGCCGTAGCCCGACGCCGCGCGCCCACCAGGGATGACGGGACAGCCCTCGGGTCGGAGCTAGGACTCGTCCTCGTGCGGGGGGAAGGAGGACGGCGGGGTCTCCAGGTGTTCGAGTTCGATGCCGGGGGCCGAGAGGACCACGTCGCCGGAGAGGTGGACGGTGTGGACCTCCCCGGTGTCGAGGGCGGTGACCCGGTACTCGTCGACGAGGAGCGGGCCGCTGTCCGTGGGGTGCTCGGCGCGCGACAGCAGTGCCCAGGCCTGGTCGACGGTGCGGGGCGCGAGGACCGGGTCGGTGAGGGCCACGAGGCGGACCCGGGTGGCGGGCGCGCCGGGGGTCAGGCGCAGCAGGCGGGCCGTGGCGACGAGGAAGGCCGGCGAGGTGCCGGTGAAGCCGGGGGCGCGGACGTTGCCCTCGGTGGCCTCGGTTCCGGTGGGGTCGGTGCGGACCCACGTGACTCCGTCGATGGCGGCTCCCCGGACCTGCCAGCTCGACGCGTTGAGTTCGAGGCGGATCGGGCGGCCCAGTTCGTCGACGGCGAGGTCGACGGAGCCGCGGTGGTCGCCGTTGGGGGCGGTCAGCTGGGACACGTAGCGCCAGCCGCTGGGGCCGGGGGCGCAGTGGAAGTGCTCCTCGCCGAGCGGGGTGTGGTCGTGGGTGTCGTGGAGCGAGTAGCGGCCGCGGGGCATGGCTGGGGGTCCTTGCTGGTACGGGGTACGGGGCAGGCCCCCGGCGGGGTGCCGGGGGCCTGGCTCGGTGCTGTGGATCCGCGAGGAGCGGGGGCGGGATCAGTAGCGGTAGTGGTCCGGCTTGTACGGGCCCTCGACCTGCACGCCGATGTAGGCGGCCTGCTCGGGGCGCAGGGTGGTGAGGCGGACGCCGAGGGCGTCGAGGTGGAGGCGGGCGACCTTCTCGTCGAGGGCCTT
>NZ_JBIUTJ010000032.1:0-3361 GCF_044741845.1 Streptomyces sp. NPDC088097 | reverse complement strand
CAAAACATCCTGTAAGTACTGCCCTCGGGCGTGGAAAACAGTGATTGTGGCGGGGATCGTGCTTGGCACGTTGTTGGGTATCTGAGGGTATGGCCGTAAGGTCTTATCTTCGCGATGCCGGCCCCAGTGAACTCGCCAGCTTGTCTGGTGGGGTGATGGGTGGCTGGTCGTTGCTTGAGAACTACACAGTGGACGCGAGCATCTGTGGGCAAGTTTTTAAGGGCACACGGTGGATGCCTTGGCACCAGGAACCGATGAAGGACGTGAGAGGCCGCGATAGGCCCCGGGGAGCTGCCAACTGAGCTTTGATCCGGGGGTGTCCGAATGGGGAAACCCGGCAGTCGTCATGGGCTGTCACCCACTGCTGAACACATAGGCAGTGTGGAGGGAACGCGGGGAAGTGAAACATCTCAGTACCCGCAGGAAGAGAAAACAACCGTGATTCCGGGAGTAGTGGCGAGCGAAACCGGAAGAGGCCAAACCGTATGCGTGTGATACCCGGCAGGGGTTGCGCATGCGGGGTTGTGGGAATTCTTTTGATCGGTCTGCCGGCCGGTCGGCGAGTCAGAAACCGTTGATGTAGTCGAAGGACATGCGAAAGGTCCGGCGTAGAGGGTAAGACCCCCGTAGACGAAACATCAGCGGCTTGCTTAAGAATCTCCCAAGTAGCACGGGGCCCGAGAAATCCCGTGTGAATCTGGCGGGACCACCCGCTAAGCCTAAATATTCCCTGGTGACCGATAGCGGATAGTACCGTGAGGGAATGGTGAAAAGTACCGCGGGAGCGGAGTGAAATAGTACCTGAAACCGTGTGCCTACAAGCCGTGGGAGCGTCGCCGTTGTTCTTCGGAACAACGGTCGTGACTGCGTGCCTTTTGAAGAATGAGCCTGCGAGTTAGCGGTGTGTAGCGAGGTTAACCCGTGTGGGGAAGCCGTAGCGAAAGCGAGTCCGAATAGGGCGATTGAGTTGCACGCTCTAGACCCGAAGCGGAGTGATCTAGCCATGGGCAGGTTGAAGCGGAGGTAAGACTTCGTGGAGGACCGAACCCACCAGGGTTGAAAACCTGGGGGATGACCTGTGGTTAGGGGTGAAAGGCCAATCAAACTCCGTGATAGCTGGTTCTCCCCGAAATGCATTTAGGTGCAGCGTCACGTGTTTCTTGCCGGAGGTAGAGCACTGGATAGGCGATGGGCCCTACCGGGTTACTGACCTTAGCCAAACTCCGAATGCCGGTAAGTGAGAGCGTGGCAGTGAGACTGTGGGGGATAAGCTCCATGGTCGAGAGGGAAACAGCCCAGAGCATCGACTAAGGCCCCCAAGCGTACGCTAAGTGGGAAAGGATGTGGAGTCGCAGAGACAACCAGGAGGTTGGCTTAGAAGCAGCCACCCTTGAAAGAGTGCGTAATAGCTCACTGGTCAAGTGATTCCGCGCCGACAATGTAGCGGGGCTCAAGCGTACCGCCGAAGTCGTGTCATTGCAGCAATAGGGCCAACGCCCGCTGTGATGGGTAGGGGAGCGTCGTGTGCCGGGTGAAGCAGCAGCGGAAGCTAGTTGTGGACGGTTCACGAGTGAGAATGCAGGCATGAGTAGCGATACACACGTGAGAAACGTGTGCGCCGATTGACTAAGGGTTCCTGGGTCAAGCTGATCTGCCCAGGGTAAGTCGGGACCTAAGGCGAGGCCGACAGGCGTAGTCGATGGACAACCGGTTGATATTCCGGTACCCGCTTTGAAACGCCCAATATCGAATCCTCTAATGCTAAGGCCGTGAAGCCGTTCCGGACCCTTCGGGGAAAGGAAAGTGGTGGAGCCGCCGATCCAAGGTGGTAGTAGGTAAGCGATGGGGTGACGCAGGAAGGTAGTCCAACCCGGGCGGTGGTAGTCCCGGGGTAAGGGTGTAGGCCGAGGGGTAGGCAAATCCGTCCCTCATTAAGGCTGAGACCTGATGCCGAGCCGATTGTGGTGAAGTGGATGATCCTATGCTGTCGAGAAAAGCCTCTAGCGAGTTTCATGGCGGCCCGTACCCTAAACCGACTCAGGTGGTCAGGTAGAGAATACCGAGGCGTTCGGGTGAACTATGGTTAAGGAACTCGGCAAAATGCCCCCGTAACTTCGGGAGAAGGGGGGCCATCACTGGTGATCGGATTTACTCCGTGAGCTGGGGGTGGCCGCAGAGACCAGCGAGAAGCGACTGTTTACTAAAAACACAGGTCCGTGCGAAGCCGTAAGGCGATGTATACGGACTGACGCCTGCCCGGTGCTGGAACGTTAAGGGGACCGGTTAGTGCACTTTCGGGTGTGCGAAGCTGAGAACTTAAGCGCCAGTAAACGGCGGTGGTAACTATAACCATCCTAAGGTAGCGAAATTCCTTGTCGGGTAAGTTCCGACCTGCACGAATGGCGTAACGACTTCTCGACTGTCTCAACCATAGGCCCGGTGAAATTGCACTACGAGTAAAGATGCTCGTTTCGCGCAGCAGGACGGAAAGACCCCGGGACCTTTACTATAGTTTGATATTGGTGTTCGGTTCGGCTTGTGTAGGATAGGTGGGAGACTTTGAAGCAGCCACGCCAGTGGTTGTGGAGTCGCCGTTGAAATACCACTCTGGTCGTGCTGGATGTCTAACCTCGGTCCGTGATCCGGATCAGGGACAGTGTCTGATGGGTAGTTTAACTGGGGCGGTTGCCTCCTAAAGAGTAACGGAGGCGCCCAAAGGTTCCCTCAGCCTGGTTGGCAATCAGGTGTTGAGTGTAAGTGCACAAGGGAGCTTGACTGTGAGACCGACGGGTCGAGCAGGGACGAAAGTCGGGACTAGTGATCCGGCGGTGGCTTGTGGAAGCGCCGTCGCTCAACGGATAAAAGGTACCCCGGGGATAACAGGCTGATCTTCCCCAAGAGTCCATATCGACGGGATGGTTTGGCACCTCGATGTCGGCTCGTCGCATCCTGGGGCTGGAGTCGGTCCCAAGGGTTGGGCTGTTCGCCCATTAAAGCGGTACGCGAGCTGGGTTTAGAACGTCGTGAGACAGTTCGGTCCCTATCCGCTGTGCGCGTAGGAATATTGAGAAGGGCTGTCCCTAGTACGAGAGGACCGGGACGGACGAACCTCTGGTGTGCCAGTTGTCCTGCCAAGGGCATGGCTGGTTGGCTACGTTCGGGAGGGATAACCGCTGAAAGCATCTAAGCGGGAAGCCTGCTTCAAGATGAGTATTCCCACCTCCTTGAGAGGGTAAGGCTCCCAGTAGACGACTGGGTTGATAGGCCAGATGTGGAAGCCCGGTAACGGGTGGAGCTGACTGGTACTAATAGGCCGAGGGCTTGTCCTCAGTTGCTCGCGTCCACTGTGTTAGTTCTGAAG
>NZ_JBIUTJ010000031.1:0-5379 GCF_044741845.1 Streptomyces sp. NPDC088097 | reverse complement strand
GGGGACCCTGTGGGAGAGTAGGACGCCGCCGAACAATCATTGTGGGAAAGCCCCGCACCAACCCTTACGGGTTCGGTGCGGGGCTTTTCTGCGTTCACGGACCAATCGAATCGAGGGGCCGGCCCAGCGACAGCCGGGCCGTGACGGGATCCAGTACATCGACAGGCAGGGCGCCCTGCTCCGTAATGGCTCTGTACGTAGGGGGCGATGTGCACCCACACTCTCGGCCGAAAGAAGCGGCCCAGCACTTCAGCCGTTGAGCGGGGCCTGGTGGTTGGGCGTGGAGGTAGTGCTGGACACTTCGTTGTCGTGGAGATCGTGGAGGGTGAGCTGCGGCGCCTTCGGGCCGGGCTCGGAGCTGACAGTCGTGGAGTGCGGGACTTTTTCGTGCGGGTCCGCTTCACCGCTGACGACGCGGCACGGGTCATCGGTGCGGCGCGTGATGTTCTGGCTTCTGTGATCGAACAGGTCGGCACCTGGCCCGAGTTCGAGCGATGGCCCGAACTGTTGCCGGCGTGGTTCGTGCAGCGATGTGAGCCCGAGACCGTTCCCGACCCGTCGTTCGACGCCGTGGCGTGGCAGCGCTGGTGGCACGGGCTGACTTCCCAGCAGAAGGCAGCGGAGTCTGAGGGGCCGTGGATGCTCTCGGATTGGCTCTCCTTCTTCGATCCGACCGAGGAGGGGCGTGGCAACGATCGCAGTTGGTGGTGGTGGGACTCGGGAGTGAGTGAACCGGGCAGCGGGTGGGTCGAAGTCGTCACCACGGGCTGGCCGTGCGAGACCGGGTCCCTGGCCTGGCTCATCGAGCCGAGCGGCGGTTCGGATCTCAGCTACGGGCCGTAATGCACAGTCCTGGCGAGCGCTGTCTTCGGTCGCGGCCGTCCCGCGCCCGGGCGGGATGGCGACGGCGCCAGTGCTCCAGGGGTCGGCCTGCATGACGGGCCGCGGCGGACTTGGTGCTCGCCCTGGGCGACAGGCACGGCGGCCAACGCCATAACCGTGCTGCCGGTGAACTGGCCTACCGTTGGCGTCACTTGTCCCGGCCGGTGCCAGTGACGATCCTGGCGAAGGCTGCGGCTCGATGAGACGTACGGTCCGCCCGCGGCGTGGCCGCGTGGGCCCGCGGTTGCCGCGTAGACGACGACCTGGGAGTTCTCGTGCCTGCCTGCTGTGCCGACGTACTGGCGTTGGACGCCGACGGTGCGGGTGGCCCTTCTTGTACTGCTTGGTCGTCGACGAGGTGCTCGACGGCGCAGTCAGATCCCTGACTGTCGACGCGGTCGGCACGTGCCGGACAACCGGTCGGCATGCCAATGTCCTCGACACGACCCAGCGGGAGGGCTGGGACTTCCTGACGGAGATGGACCCCCACTTCTCCGTTGCGTTTCCCGGCGAGGACAACAGCGGGATCTTGGTGAGAGTCTTCGAGGCGGAGGATGGAATCCTCGCGCTCATGGAGGTGCCGAACGGGGGCGGTTCGGTGGACATCACCTTCGACCTTCCCTGAGCCCAGCCCCCGAAGGGCAGCATCCGACTTTGTCGCCCTGCCACCGGCTCCGGCATGTCGCCCCCCGCTGATCTTTCAGAACGAAGTTCGCAGGCAGCGAAGGCATATGAGGCTGAGAGCCAGTTGCCCAGTCCGGAACCATGAGCGACGCCGCGTCGTGCGATCAACGGCTGATGCCGCGCTTCTGCAGGAGGCGGCGGTACTTGTCGGGGGCCTAGCCCCGCCGGTTCCCGCGGTCAACGTCACGGCGAGGGGCGTCCGTGCCGGTCGACGATCAAGTGGCGCTTGGAGTTGGGGCGGCCGTGGTCGACGGGCGAGGGGCCTATGTGATCCCCCCCTTTGGGGGCCCGGATGTGTGACCCGTCCACGGAGCAGTCATCCGGGTCCAGCAGCCCCGCGCGGCGAAGCTCGGCCAGCAAGGCGGCATGCGGGCGCGGCCAGACACCGGCCTCGGTCCAGTCCCGCGGCCGGCACCAGGCCGTCACAGCGGAGCAGCCCACCGTCTCCGCGGGAACACGCAGCCGCCCGGGATAGCGGCGGCGCCGTTCAGGAGCGGGGGGCAACAGCGGGGCCACCCGCTCCCACAGGTCGTCAGGAACACACGATCAGCACGCACCCCAGACACCCTGCCGACCAAGATCATCGAGCGGACGACCCACGACTCAACTCATTCTGAAACGATCAGCTAGGCGCCGGTCGTACCGTCGAGCAGCTCGCGCAGGATGTCCAGGTGGCCGTTGTGGCGGGCTGTCTCCTCGGTCAGGTGGAGGAGGATCCAGCGCAGGTCGACGTGGAGGCCGTCGCGGACAGCCCGCTTGGCCCGGGTGTCCAGGCTGTTCCCGGCGACCAGTTCGCGGTAGCGGGCGCTCTGGTCGGTGTATTCGTCGACCAGCTGCGGGAGCGGGAAGTCGACGGCGATACGCATCTCGCGGTCGGGGTCCTCTTCGGTCCAGGGACCGAGGTCCTCCTCGCCAAGGAAGACCACCTGGAACCAGTAGTACTCGACCCAGCGGAGGTGGTTGATCACTCCGCTCATGGTCATCAAGGGCGAGCCCGGCAGCAGAGCGGTCCGGGCGTGTGCCGCGGAGACGCCTTGGCACTTGGCGCGGGCGGTTTCGCGTGCGTAGTCGAGGAAGGTGGTGAGCTGAGTGCGGTCGTCCCATGCGGGAGGTGTGTCGTCTATGCGAGTCATCGCACTCAGCATCCCTGCTGATGGCGACGGATGTCGAGGTAGTTGATGTCTTCGTCGAGGGGCCCGACCCCCTGCACCGGCTTCCCGCCTTGGTGGCCGATGCAGCGTCCCGATAGGCGCGGCCCGCCCGGCATGATCCTCGCCGGACAAGTCCTGGCGGCCCTGGTCGGCAGCGGCCGCCAGGCGCGTGCGCGGGCCGACGTCGACCGCTTGGTGCGTCGGGTGGATCGCTGCTCAGCTGACCGTGGTTTCCTTCCGCCTGGTCCTGGTTCGCCTGGTCCATGCCGGTGATACCGCGTCGGTCGCCGCACCGATGATCCGCTCCCCGGGTCGAACCGATTTGCCGTGGCACTGTTCGCGGTCGGCGGCCAGATCGTCATTCTTCTGTTCCGGCTGACCTTCACTGCCTCGAATGCCGGCTGGATACGGGATCGAAGGCCTTCACCGCAGGCCCAAGGGGTCGACCGCTGGTGGTGTTGCAGACGGGGCTTTCGTCGGCGAACTAACAGAGCGCAGGGCGGGTGCCCCGCCACCGGCGGATGCGCGTCGGCAGCTGCTCGAAGCGTCCCTACGGCCAGCCGTGCGGCGGCTTCTTGCCGGACTGGATGATCCGGCTGGAGTCGACGCAGAGGAGGCGGGCCTGGACGGCCGGCGGGAGCTCCTCGTCCGAGTCGCGGCTGCGGTCGACGGTCGAGGCGTCAGCCTCGGCGGGCGTTCGAACCACTCCATCCACGCCTCTAGGGGCCTGTTTCGAAAGTGCGGTGATCTGCGAACATGATGCGATGAATCATGTTCGGCAGATGGTCAGTTCTGGCTCGCCGCTCGAACCCCACATAGGGTTTTCCCGGGCAGTCCGCAAAGGGGCGCACATCGCGGTTGCGGGGACTGCTCCCATCGGGGACGACGGGGCGACCGTGGGGCGAGGCGACGTCTATGCTCAGACTGTCAGGTGTCTGGACATCGCAGACGCCGCGCTGAAGGCAACGGGGGCGTCGCTGGGGGACGTCGTGCGGACCCGCATCATGCTCACCGATGTGACTCGGTGGAAAGAAGCCGCGCGAGCGCACGGAGAGCGGTTCGCGTCGGTCCGTCCAGCCTGCACCTTCGTCGAGGTCTCACGCTTCATCGAACCCGACTGGCTCGTTGAAGTGGAGCTTGACGCCATTCTCGACTGACGTCCGGAAGCGCCGGTCACAGCCACTCGTTGATAGCCGCGACCAGCACTGTGGCTTTGTAGCGGACGGCGAGCTTCTCGTACCTGGTGGCCACCGCGCGATGGCGCTTGAGGCGCTTGATCCCGCACTCCACCGTGTGGCACTCCTCCCCTGTTCGCGCGGGTGCGCGGTCGTCCCGGACCGAGCCGGGGAACGTGGATGCGGCCCAGGACCAACTGGAACTGTGCGGAGTCACCGCGCGGTCCGGCGCTCCGAATCTGCCGCTTAGGGGCGCGATCGACGATCTCCCGCAGCGTGGTGGAATTCGTGAGCGGCTTGCCCGTTTCCGCCTCTGCCTCGATGTACTCGGAGAAGAGGCCTTTGTGGCGGGGAGAGGCAGGCCCCGGCTGGTGGGGTGTCGCATGCTCGCGTTGCAGGCCTCGTAGCGGGTGATGCCGTTGTCACGGTGTAGCTTGCACGCCTGCTCGGTGGTGAGCTGGTGCGCCGGCAGCCCCGGCACCACTCGGCGTGGGCGGGGGCGAGTTGAAGGGCTCCCGGGCACTCGACCAGGTGACCCCGTGTTGTGTGGTCGAGGTCGACGGGCTGGGCCCGGACCGTGTGGAGCCGGCCCGCGCTCTCGCTCTGGGTGCAGACCTCGCGTAGTGGGGAGCGGCGACGGGGGCGGGCGGCTGCTCGGCACGTGTGCAGAATTTCGCCGGCAGGGGCCACGGGGCGCACCTTAGGCTCCCGTCATGCCGCAGCTCGAACGCCTCCACCGTGACCACGCGCCCGCACTGCTCAGGTTCGAGCGGCGGAACAGGGCCTACTTCGCCGCCTCCGTGCCCGACCGGGGTGACGACTACTTCGCGCACTTCGACGACCGGCTCGGCGAGCTCCTGGCGGAGCAGGAGGCCGGGCTGCATTTCTTCCACGTACTCGTCGATGAGCACGGCGAGGTCCAAGGCCGGGTCAACCTGATCGACGTGGCGAACGGCTCGGCCGAACTCGGGTACCGGATCGCGGAGGCCGCAGCTGGCAGGGGCCTGGCGACGGCCGCGGTCCGGGAGGTCTGTGCGCTCGCCGGGACCCAGTACGGACTGGGCGCCCTCCGAGCCGTCACCACCTTGGACAACGCCGGTTCGCTCACCGTCCTGGCCCGCGCCGGGTTCCGGCCCACGGGCGAGGAGTTCCAGTTGGACGGTCGGCCGGGCCTGCGACTCGCTGCGGATCTGGGCTCGTCGAGGACCATGGCCGGGGTGCAGGAGTAGCTCCCGCCCCTCGTTTTGACACCCCCAGGGCAGGGTTGTAGAGTCAAACGGTTGCCTCGAACTGGTCAAGTTCGGCAACCACCACTCCACGGGATTCATTTCGGTGGAGTGCCCTCGATTCTTCATTCGGAAACGTCGAAGCCGGGAAATCCGGTGGAGAACTTCTGATAGAGTCGGAATCGCCGGAAAGGGAAAACGCGAAAGCGAAGAACCTGGAAAGCACCGAGGAAGTCGGACACGAAAGAGTCTGATAGAGTC
>NZ_JBIUTJ010000030.1:0-10024 GCF_044741845.1 Streptomyces sp. NPDC088097 | reverse complement strand
GGGGCGGCGGGGGGGGGGCCCCCCGGGGGGGCGGGGGGGCGCCCCCCCCCGCGGGGCGGGGGGGGGGGGGGGGGGCGGCGCCCGCCCCCCCCCCCCCCCCCCCCGCGCGCCCCCGGGCGCCCGGCACCGGCCCGCGCAACCGCCCCCGCACTACCCAGGAAGGAACCCATGTCTTCGACGCGAACGCGCCCGGCGGACACGGCCGCCGGAGCCCTTGGCCCCGGTGAGCTGGTCTCCGCGTGCCTGTCCGGTTCTCAGCAGGCGTGGGCGGCGCTCGTCGAGCGCTACGCCCCGGTGGTGTGGACGGTGGCCCGCTCGCACCGGCTGAGCCAGGCCGACTGCGAGGAGGTCTTCCAGCTGACCTGGCTGCGGGTGTACCAGAGCCTGCCCAAGATGCACACGCCGGAGCGGTTCCCGGCCTGGCTCACCACGTGTGCGCGCCGGGAGAGCCTCAAGCAGTACGAACGTTCGGGGAAGTACGTTCCCGTGGGCGACACGGGAAGCCTGGAGCGTCCCGCCGCCGCGCACCCCGGGCCGGAGGACGCTCTGCTCAGCCGGGAGCGCAGTGCGGAGGTTCTGTCGGCGCTCGCGGAGCTGCCCGAGCGTGACCAGCAGCTCCTGGCCCTGCTGAGCGCGGATCCGGCCCCCGGGTACGACGAGGTGAGCCGCAGGCTGGGGATCGCCCGCGGCTCGGTGGGTCCGCTGCGCGGCCGGGCGCTACGCCGCCTCGGGGAACAACTGCGCAAGAAGTAAGGCGTCAGTGGCGCGTACGAGGCCGCGGTGTGAAGCGAAGTCCGGCGCCGTCCTGCCCGGCAACGACCTGCCCCGCGGAGTCCTGCCCGTCGGCCCCGGGCGCGGTGGACCCGCGCGGCGCGGGCCACGAGGCGATGGCCGCCACGAGCGCCTGCGGAGGCCGGCCCACCGCGGTGCGCAGCTCGTCCAGCAGGGCGTCCGGGTACTCGCCCGCGTTCTCGCGCGGCGCCGCGCGCCGGCCGGGATGGGTGTCGCGCATGCCACGCCCCTCTCCTGTTCGGGCCGACTCGGCGGCGCCGAGGACGGCCTCCGCGGGCAATCTACCGGTCAGCGTCCGCAAGCGGCCCTGAGCGGAACCTGCCGCCGGCGGCAGGACGCCATCCGCCACGGCGGCGGCGGCCACGAAACCCTCGGGCACCACGGGGTCCACGAGGTGCCACGCGGGGTCGGACGACGCGTTCCGGGCCGCCCCGAGGCCGTGCGCGAGTCCTGTGCCGATTCCCTTCAGGTACGCCTCCGTACGGACCCAGCAGCCCAGGAAGGCGCGGATCCGCTCGGGTTCGGGCAGGGCGTCGAGCACGCGCCGGTGAGCGGCCGGCAGCCACCGGGCGGCGGCGCTCGCCGTGCGCGCCCGGACCGCGGTGGATTCCACGTCCACGCCGACGGGGCCCCGGGCGAAGGCGTAGAGGACCCCGTCGCCCGCGTGCGCCATCGAGAACTCCAGGCCGTGATCCCCGGCCGCGTAGGGACGGCCGTGCGGTCCGCCGCACGCCGGGCAGGGCGCCCGGCGCAACCGGACCGCGGACGGCCGTGTACCGAGGTGGCCGGCGAGCAGCACCCGCAGGCCGGCGTGGGCCATGACCTTGCGGTGCCGGTGCAGCGGCCGGGTCAGCCGCGCGGCGCGTTCCCGCTGTTGCGGGTCGAGGAGCCGCGCGGCCTTCTCCGTGTCCGTACCCGCCGGCGGCACGGTGAGCCACCACAGGTGCAGCTCGCCGGGGCGCACCGGCGGGTACGGCGTGGTCACAGTGCCACGCCTCCGTCCACCTGGAGGATCTGTCCGGTGATGTAGGAGGCCTTGTCGGACAGCAGGAAGCCCGTCAGGTCGGCGACTTCGCGGGCGGTACCGAAGCGCCGCAGCGGGACCGCCGCGAGGGCTTCCTTGCGCGCCTTGTCGCTGAGGTCGCCCGTCATGTCGGTCTCGATGAAACCGGGAGCCACGACGTTGACCCGGATGCCGTGCCGGGCCAGCTCCTTGGCGAGGGTGCGGCTGAGACTGTTCACCCCGCCCTTGGACGCGGCGTAGTTGGCCTGGGTGGCATGGCCGTAGACGCCGGCCACCGACGAGATGTTGACTATCGCGCCCGCGCGCCGTTTGAGCATGCCGAAGCCGACGGTCCGGCAGAAGTTGAACGTTCCGGTGAGGTTGGTGTCGATCACCGAGGCCCAGTCGTCGACGGGCATCATCACCAGGTGGTTGTCCTTGACGATCCCCGCCGAGTTGACGAGGCCGTACACCGGGCCCAGTTCTCCCTCGGCCCGCTTGACGAAGGTCTCGACGGCCTGGTGGTCCGCGACGTCGCACGGCTCGTGGAAGCAGGAGGCGCCCTGGGTGCGGACCAGCTCGGCCGTCTCCTCGGCGGCCGCCGAGGCGGACCTGCCGCAGAACGCGATGTCGTACCCCTCGCCCGCGAGGTGGACGGCTACGGCGCGGCCGATGCCGCGGGTCCCTCCGCTGACCATGACCAGGCGGCGCGGCGCTTTCTGGTCCGGGTGGGTGGCGGGACGGGTGACGGTGTTCGTCTCGGTCATCGGTTCTCCCAGATGGCGAGGGCGCGGGCCTGGATGTCGGTGGAGAAGTTGTCCTTGAACGCGGTGCTGCGGGCGCGCTTGTCCTCGTCGGGATGCAGGAGGCAGTCGTACGCGATCTTCGGTCCGCCCATGGCGAGTTCTTCGGGCGAGTAGACGACGTGCAGCGGGGTGACCTTCTGGTCCTCGATGAGGAGCTGGCCGCGGGTGGGATGGCTGCGCGTGTGGAACGCCCACATGAGGTCGCGCAGGTCGGTGGGATCGATGTCGTCGTCGAGGACCATGATCCGGGTGACCCAGTACCCGACCTTGGGGCGCAGGGCCAGATGGGCGATGGCGCGCGTGAGCATGCGGGTGCTGGTGAACGCGGAGCGCTCGCGCCAGTCGCGCGGAACGGTGACCGCCAGCAGGTTGATGGCGCTCTCCGGCACGATCCAGGCGGCCGTGACCGGGAGCCCGGCCGCGCGGAGCTGGTGGAGGGCCTCGGCCGAGTACGTCGTCCCGACCGCGGTGTGGTCCTCCTCGACGGGCTTCCCGGCGGAGACGACGGGCAGGATCGGGTCGTCGCGGTGGGTGATGGCGCTGATGTGGAAGACCGGCCAGGGGTTCGCCTTGCCGGTGAGGTATCCCGCGTACTCGCCCATGGGTCCCTCGGGCGCGGTCTCGTCGAGGGAGACGTGGCCCTCGATCACGATCTCCGCGGTGGCGGGCACCTCGAGGTCGACGGTCTTGCACCGGACAAGTTCCAAGGGCTCACCGAAGTGGGCGCCGAGGTAGCCGGCTTCGTCCGTCCCGGAGGGCAGGCCCATGCCGCAGGCGAAGGGCACGGCCGGCTCGGCGCCCTGGACCAGGGCGAAGGGCATGGGTTCGCCGCGGTCCCGCCACAGTTTGAAGATCTTCCCGACGTCCTGGAGGGGCCGGACCATACCGGCCATCCGACGGCCGTCGACCATCATGACCCGCGCGATGGACCAGTTGGTCCAGCTGCCGTCCGGGGTGCGGACGACGATCGCTCCCCAGGTGTTGATGTAGCGCCCGCCGTCACCGTCGTGGATGAGCGGTACGGGGAAGGAGTCCAACGTCGCGTCTTCGCCAAGCAACACGTTCTCCTGGCAGGGCCCCCGCTCGACGACGACCGGGGTGATGGGCTCGCGGCCGCGGGCGGCGGCCAGCTCCTCGACGATGTCCAGCGGGTGGGCGTCCGCCTCCAGGCCGAGCGAGAGGGCGACCCTGGCCCAGGGGGCGCCGGGCGCCGAGCTGAGCGCCGCGGGGGCGCCGAGTACCCGGAAGCCGGGTGCGTAGCCCTTGACCGCCATGAACAGCGGCGCCGGGTCTCGGTTTTCGGCGCTGCGCCGGATCACCGCGCCGATCTCGAGGTGGGTGTCGGCCGGCGTGTGCAGCTCACGCACGTCGCCCAGCTCGGCCAGAGCGACGAGGTACTCGCGCAGGCTCGTCAGGTGCTTCGTCATATGTGCTTCCTCAGAGGTGGATCGCGCTCTGCGCGAGCGGTCGCGTGGTGGTCGGCGCGGGGGCGGCGTCCTCGGCCCGTACGGGCGGCTCGCCCCAGCGCGGGAAGGTTTCGGAGTCGATTCCGAACAGGTCCAGGGCCCGGCCCACGGACTGGTCGATGATTTCCTCGAGGCCATCGGGGCGGGTGTAGAAGGCCGGGACGGGCGGCGCGATGATGCCGCCGTTCTCCGTCACGGTCGTCATGTTGCGCAGGTGGGTGAGGGTCAGCGGGGTCTCGCGGACCATGAGGACCAGCCGGTTGCGCTCCTTGAGGGTGACGTCGGCCGCCCTCGCGAGCAGGGTGTCGCAGGTCCCGACGGCTATCTGGGCGAGGCTCTTCACGGAACAGGGCGCCACGATCATCCCCCGGGTGCGAAACGATCCGCTCGCGATGGGCGCGCCCATGTCCTCCGGCGAGTAGTGGAAGTCGGCGAGCTCCTGCACCTGCGCGGTGCTCAGGTCGCTCTCGTACGAGAGGGTCAGCCGCGCGGACCGTGACATCACCAGGTGCGTCTCGATGCCGGCCGCTCTGAGGACCCGCAGGGTGCGGATGCCGTAGGCGATGCCGGTGGCTCCGCTGATGCCCACCACCATCCGGTGCGCACCACGCGGGTACGAGGTGTGGTTCATGTACGTGCCTTCCTGCCCGCGAGGGCTGCTCGCGGGGTATGCCGACGCGGGGTCGGTGCCCGGTGTGTTCACTTCTCGGGGGCCTGGACGACCGCGGTGGACCAGCTGAAGCCACCGCCGGCGCCCGCGACCACGGCGAATTCGCCGGGCTGGAGCATGTGTTGGCTGACGATGTCCGCCATGTTGGCGAGCATGTCCCCCGCGCCCAGGTGTCCCGTCCTGCCGCCCAGCAGTACGGTCTCGGCCTTGAGTACTCCGGCGAGGGAGCCGTACATCACCTCGACCAGGCGCGGGCCCATTCGGGGCATCGTGAACAGCCGGATGCGCGGGTCGTGCGGGTCCAGCCCGGCCTCGTCCAGGGCCTGGTCGAGGGAGGCGCGGACGTGGACACGCGCCGCCTCGGGGAAGACGTCCTTGCCTGCGGCCTCGTAGAACGCCTTGCGTTCGAGGTTCGTCTCCCAGGTCGTGCGGTCCTGCATCGGCAGCTGGGTGAAGGGCCGGTCACCGCGCTCCATGCCTTCGAGGCGGGCGGCCGTCGAGTGGGTCAGGGACAGGAGGTGCAGATCGTCCGCTCCGCCGTCGCGCCGGTGCAGGAGCGCGGCGGTGGCGCCGTCGCCGTACCCGATGTCGGAGTGCATGGTCCAGCGGTCCCACGCGGGGGCGTGGTAGCGCTCGCCGGTCGTAACCAGCGCGGCGGAGAGCGAGGGGTCGCCCAGGAGCTGGGTGGCGGCCACCAGCAGCCCGGTCGCGCCGCCCGTGCACAGGGCTTCGATCCCGAAGGGCAGGGCGGTCGGCGGAAGGCCGAGCTCGTTGGCTATGTAGTGGGCGTACGACCACTTCTCGTGCCCTTGGTGGAAGACCCGGGCGTGGGCGAGGAAGCCGATGCGGGCGGGGTCCCATCCGGCGCGGTCGAGGGCTTTGCGACCGGCCCGTACCGCCATCTCGGGCGCGGCCAGGTCGGGGGTCACGGGAAGCTCCGTGACGCCGAGCTGCTCGGCCCGCTCCGGCGTGAGGCGGCCCTCGTCGACCTGGTCCCTCGTGGTCTGTGTGGTGCCGGGCAGCCAGGTGGTGACCGCCTTCACGCCCAGTCCGCCCTCGAACTTCATTACCGGGTTCCCTCCGCCTGTCGCTGGTTTACGCCCGTACAGAGCCGGCCGGGGGTCGGTTGGATACAGGCGGCGGCGAAGGGTTCTACGGGCCGGGCGGTGCGATTCGGGTTCCACGTGTCCGGGTCGGCGGCCTGTGGTGAGCACGGCGAAGCCGCCTGGAGTCCGGCGGGGGTTCCGGGCTCCAGGCGGCGGTCGGTGGGCGGCTGCGTGCGGCTTTACGCGGTGTCCGCCTCGGTGCGCCTGGCCAGCAGCAGGCCGACGAGCAGGGCCAGGACGCCGATCCCGGCCGCGATGAACCAGGCGTGCCGGAACGCCTCCACCGTGGCGGCCCCGGGGCCGGGGGTGCCGAGCACGGCGATGAACACCGAGATGCCGATGACGAGACCGACCTGGCGGACCATCATGTTGACGGCGGACCCGGTGGCGAAGGAGGCCGGGGGCAGGTCCTTGGTGACCAGGCCGACCAGGGCGGTGGTGCCGAGAATGGTGCCGAGCGGGGTCAGCAGGGCGCCGGGCAGCAGCATGGTGACGTAGTCGGGTTCGCTCTGCGCAGCGAGGCCCCACCACAGGACTCCGGCGGCGAGCAGGGCGCAGCCGAGCACGACGACGGTGGCGGCGCCGAGCTTCTTCACGAGCGGGCCGGTGGCCATGGCCATGACCGGCATCAGGAAGGTGCCCGGTGCGAGGGCCAGCCCGGTCTCCAGCGCGGAGTAGCCCCAGATGTTCTGGCACCACAGCATGAAGGAGAAGAGCATCGCACCGAAGCAGGAGTTGAAGACCAGCGCGGTGAGGTTCGCCAGGCTGAAGGACCGCACCCGCAGCAGCGAGAACGCGACGACGGGGTTGGGGTGCTTGGCGGAGCGCCGGAAGAATTCGGCGAGGCAGACGATGGTCAGCGCGAAGCAGCCGAGTACGCGCACGGAGCTCCAGCCCCAGTCGGGCGCCTTGATGAGCGCCAGCGAGGCGCCGGCGACCGCGATGACCACGAGGACCGAACCGAGCAGGTCGGGCAGCGGACCGCGCTCGGGCTGCGCGGCGGAGGGCAGGACGCGCCGGCCGACCAGCAGGGCGGCGATGCCGAACGGCAGGTTGATGAGGAAGATCCACCGCCAGTCGAGGTTGACCAGCGCGCCGCCGACGATGGGGGCGAGCGCCGCGGCCACGCCTCCCACCGCTGTCCAGGCCCGTACGGCGCCGCCGCGCTTCTGCGGCGGATAGGTGGCCAGCAGCAGACCGAGCGAGGTGGGGACCATGGCGGCAGCGCCTAAGGCCTGCAGCACCCGGGCGGCCACCAGCATGGGAACCCCCTGCGATGCGGCGCACAGGGCGGAGGCCAGGGTGAACAGGCCGAGCCCGAGCAGGAATCCGCCCTTGCGGCCGGAGCGGTCCGCGAGCCGGCCGGCCGGCACGAGCGCCGCGGCGAAGACGATCGAGTAGGCGTTGAGGGTCCAGGACAGGGTCGCCGCGGTCGTGCCGTGGAAGTCCTCCTCCAGGGCCGGGAACGCGACGTTGACAATCATCATGTCGAGGCTCGACATGACGAAGCCGGCGCACACGACCAGGAAGACGAGTTTGCGGTGGCGCCGGTCCTCCGGTGACTCGGGTGGCGACGCCGCCATGGTCTGCGCGGGGACCGCGTCCCCTGCGGTCTGAGTCATCTCTTCTCTCTTTCCCTTCGCTGGGCGGGCTACGCCAGCAAGGTAGCAGTGACTAACTACTCAGTCAACGGCCGGCTTCGCCACCGCGGCTCACATTTACGCCCGTCGCGTGGTTTCATGTGGGCCATGGAACGGATGACGGGCGGCGAGCGCCGCAAACAAATTCTGCAAATCGCCTCCGAGGAGTTCTCGCACGGGGGCTATTACGGGACTTCAGTGGAAACGATCGCCCGCAAGGCAGGAATCAGCCAGCCCTACGTGTTTCGTATCTTCGACACGAAAAAGGGGCTTTTCATTTCCGTCGTCGAAAATTCCTTCGACCGGGTTGTGGCATCCTTCGATCAATCAGCAGAGGGCCTGACCGGCGTAGATGCCCTCGTCGCCATGGGCGACCGATACCGCTCACTGGTACGCGACCGGCTCTTCCTGATGATCCAGCTCCATGGTTTCGCCGCGTCCGACGACCCGGACATCCGGTCCGCCGTCCAAAACGGATTCGGACGCATGTGGAATGCCATCCAGAAGAATTCCGGAGCCGATGATGTCACCGTGAAGCGGTTCCTCGCCCTCGGCATGATGCTCAATGACATGGCTGCCATGGATCTGTGGAACTTGGACGAACCCTGGGCCGAGGCGTGCGTCGCATCGCTCCCCGTGGAGAGCTGGGCGGGCTGACGCGCCACTCGCCCGGGGGCGGTCGCCGGCCGCCCCCTCAGGGCGAGGGGGCGGCCGGCGACGCCCCGGGAACTCCTCCGTGCGTCACATGGCGGACGGCGGCCGCTCGTCGGTCTCCGCTCCCTGCGTCCAGGCTTCCACGATCCAGCCGTCGACGATGCGCAGGATGTCGACGCCGACCCAGGAGATCCGCTTGCCGGGCACGTCGGACGGCCAGCCGGTCCGCCCCAGGCAGGTGGCGGTGCCGAACCAGCGGCACACCGCGAGTTCACCGTCGACCACCGGCCCCAGGTCCGTCTCGTAGCGCAACCCCTCGAACTTGCCCGTGAAGCCGGCCACCCAGTCGGCCATCGCGGCCGGGTCGCGGATCGTGTCCGGGTCGATCGTCGCCCCCGTGGTGGGCAGGTGCAGCCGATAATTCGCACTGATGATCTTGTGCGCGGCGCCCGGGTCCTCGTTCCACATCTCCAGCCAGCCGTCCCACAATTCGGCCGCCGTACGCGTCCTCGACACCATGAACCGTCCTTCTCGCTCACTTGCTCCGCCGGGGCCCGGACCGGGCCCCCACGCACAGAGCTTCGGGAGGTCGCCCCGCGTACACCCCGAGCCGGTGTATCTGCGGCCCCGCTGCGGCGGTCTGTCGGAAGGCGACGGCCCAGGAAGGGCCGGCGCGGCGATGGGCGAAGCCCAGGACAGGAGAGCCCGCGATGCGTTTCAGCGACGGCCTGACGGTCGAGGCGGCCACCACCTGGCTGCCCGCCACCACCCAGAGCGCGTACGCGCTGGTGGCCGACGGCGTCCTCGACCCGGACGTCCCGGAGGCGGCCGGAGTGGTCGAAGTACCGGTCTCGTACGATGTGTCGGCCCCCGACATGGCCGTCTCGGCCGGGCTCGGGGCCTTGGCCCTGGCAGGGGTCGAGGCCGCGGACGTCGGCCTGCTGCTGCACAACTGGATCTACCACCAGGGCCACGACTTCTGGTCCCCGGCCCACTACGTGGCCGACCGGGTGGGCGCCTCGGCCGCCATCCCCTTCGGCATCCAGCAGATGTGCCACGCGGGGGCGATGGCCCTGCACACCGCCGCGGCCTACCTCACCGCGGATCCCTCGCTCGGAACCGCCCTGATCACCACCGCGGACCGGTTCGACCCCGCCGGCTTCGACCGCTGGCGCGGCGACTACCAGGTCGCGTACGGGGACGGCGCCACCGCCGCCGTTCTCGGCCGGTCCGGGCGGGGGCTGCGCCTGGTGGCGCACGCCGTGCTGGCCGCGCCCGACATGGAGTCCATGTACCGCGGGGCCGACGCGTTCAGTCCCGCGCCGCTCGCGCACGGCAGCCCCATCGACATCCGGCGCACCAAGAAGGCGTTCCTGGAGGCGGGCGGCATGGACCGGTTCGCCAAGACCGGTCCAGCAGCGGTGCGCACGGTGGTGCTGCAGGCCCTGTCGGAAGCGGGTCTGGCCCCCGACGACCCGCGGATCCGGTGCGTGGCCCTGCCCCGGCTCGGCCCCAAGGTCCTCGACCTGATGTACATCCCGGCCCTGCGGGAGCTGTTGGCGGTGGAGCCGGTACGCCTCGGCGCGCGGACCGGGCACCTGGGCTGCGGCGACCTGGTCGCCAATCTCGCGGACCTCGGCGCGTCGCCAGACCGGCTGGCGCCGGACGAATACGCCCTCGTCCTCACGGGCGGCGGTGGCTTCACCTGGTCGTGCCTCGTGGTCCAGCGGGTCGGAGACGGCTGGGGGGCCGGACGATGAGGAACAGGATCAGCGAGCTGCACTCCTTGCGCGAGGAGGCCCGTCGTGGCCCGAGTGACCGGGCGACCGAGGCGCAGCGCGCCAAGGGCAAGCTGACCGCGCGTGAGCGCATCGCGCTGTTGCTCGA
>NZ_JBIUTJ010000029.1:0-17846 GCF_044741845.1 Streptomyces sp. NPDC088097 | reverse complement strand
CAGATCCGACGGCTCATGACGACGCACCATGCAACACATGATCCCCCATCAGAACCTTTTGAAGACACTGCCTAGGCCATTACCAGACCATCAGCGACTACCTGCGGCCCCGCCGCCGGCAGCGCATCCGTGTCGTCGGCCCGGCACCACCAGGCGTCCGCCAGATCACCGGCCGGATGATGCGCCACCCCGATCGACTCCGGGACGAAGACCGCGAACAGCTCGCCGAAATTCTCACCACCCGCTCCGGCCAGCACCTCAAAGACTGGATCAACGCCGTCCGCGCCGAAGACCTGCCCGGCCTGCACAGTTTCGCCACCGGCCTGGAGAAGGACTGGGACGCCGTCATCCAGGGCTTGACCAGCCACTGGAACTCCGGGCCCGTCGAAGGCCGCGTCAACCACATCAAGATGATCAAACGCCAGATGTTCGGCCGCGCCAAGCTTCCCTGCTCCGCAAACGCGTCCTTCTCACCGCATCAGCAAACCGGTGACCCGCCAGCCAGGGGTGTCAGACCCCTGCGCCATGCTCGCCCGTATGAACAAAGATGCTTTCTGGCAGCTCATCGAAGACTGCAGGCCCACGGAACCTGACCCTGAGGCCGAGCTGCTTGCACCCGCACTGACCGAGCGTCTTACCCAGTGCCCATTGTCGCTGGTCACAGGCTTCGCGGAACAACTGTCTTGGGCGCTCTACCAGCTCGACCGCAAGGAATACGGATCCGACTTGTCCGATGACGCCTTCCTCTACACCTGTGCTGCGGTCGTCGCGGCCGGCCGCGACGTCTTCGAGAGCGTCCTTCAAGACCCTGCGGTCTTCAAGCAGTACGCCACGCCGAGAGCCTGCTCTACACGCCGGACCGTGCATACAAGCGCATCACCGGGGAGGAATGGGACCGCAACACGCGATACTCCTACGAGTCGTGCTCAAACACCGAGGGCTGGGCTGACTGACCAGCGTTCGCCAACACTTGCCGACGGACTCACGAGCCGCTGATCGCCCGCACGGAATATGCCGAGATCGGTTCAGGTGACCCCGCAGCCGCGCCCTGCCTTCTGCGCGCCGGGGGCATTGGTGGGGAACAGCGAGGGGATGGAGTCGTTACCACGCGGGTTGTTCGCTTCGACCGTGCCTGCGCAAGGATTCTGTTCGTCGGGGGTTCCTCAAACGGACATCGGCCGCCCACGGATTCTCAGCCTCCGGCCGGGCTGGGAAAAACGCTTCGACGGACCCCCTTCCAAGGGTGAGTATGCGAGGGCCATCGCTCGCTCCGCCCGGAGGGCCTCGTGGGATCCAGAGACGCCGACATCGACTTCACCTTCACGTGCCCGACCACCGTGCGTGCCGTCCTGGACGCGCTGACCGCGGCGGGTTGGTCCGCCGTGGAGGTGGCCGACCGCGTCTCATACATGATCAACGACGCAGACGACTTGCACGACTGGTACGACAGCACGCCCGACCGCATCGACGAGGTGCTGGTGATGCTGGACACGACGTCGAACCTGCCGTACACCGTCGCCCTCAACGTCTACCACCCAGAGGGCGAGACGGGTGGCATGCTCATGTTCCACTCCGGTCGCACCGGCCTTTCCTTCGTCCCCACCATCGACCGCCGGAGCGTTCCTGCGGCACCAGAGTTCACCGACCTCGCCTGGTACCTGCACGCACTCGTCCCCGCCCTCGTCACGGCGGGGCTCAAGGGGTACGAGGCTCATGAGGTCCGCTACTGACACCAAGGACGGCTGGCAGCGGGGTGGGGCCAATGCGCGCCCTGCCGAACAGCGCTGACATCCGGTTACGTCTGAGCGTCCATGGCTCTACGCACGCTTGCTTCCGCAGAGCCGATGGGTCGCTGACACTCTCGTGTCCAACCCACTGACGTTCTCGCGTCAAACGACAAAAGCAGCGCGATAACCGACCACCAGGGGGGCGAGGAGAGGGGCATCCCCGCGGGTGCGGGGAGCAGCGGCGCCGCACGTAGTACAGAGCCGTGTCCATGGGGTCATCCCCGCGGGCGCGGGGAGCAGGCTTCGTGAGGTGGGACTTTACGCTGGCGAGGGGCCGTTCTCAGGCACTTTCGAGGAATCGGACAATTCCGGCTCTGCCGAGGTGCTCTCCGCCGTCCTCCGCAACCACCTGCCCGGTCCTCGCCCTCCGCCATAGGCTGCCCGTGACCATCATCGATCAAGGGGAGCGGGCGCATGAGTGGGGTGGGGGGCGGCGAGCGAGGGCGGCGGAGCGGCATCGTGGGGTACTGGCGGGCGGTGGAGTTGTTCAGCCCGCAGAAGGCTCCGGCGGTGTCCGCCCGGGATCGGGTGTATGTGCTCACGGAGAACGGGCCCCTGCCCTGGGAGGCCGGGCATCCGCTGCGGTCCGTCCCGCTGGAGCCCGGGTACGGATGGCAGCACGTCGTCTACGGCGGGACCTACGCCCTGCGCGCCGTGCGCGACACGTTGCTGCACGTTTTCGGGGAGAGCGAGGAGGACCACGACGGGCGGATGGACGGTGAGAGCGCGCTGTTCGCCCTGACCATCACGGACGAGGGCCGGCTGTTGCTCGATTCCCCCGTCTTCTCCTCCTGCGCCTGGGCCACCGGACGCGCCCTCTTCCCGGGCCCCGGCAGCCGCGGCTGGCTCGACGGGTTCGCCGAGGAAGCGGAGGCCTGGCAGGCACGGGCCGGGGAACTCGGCGAGCTCGTCGCCCCCGAAGCCTCCCCGGGGCCGCCGGCCAATGCAGACGAGGACGCCGGCGAGGACCGCGGGGGCGGCGAGGATGCCGACACCCCGCGCCTCGGTGCCCGTACGGTCGGTGCCGGGGAGTTGCTGGAGTTCACCGGTGAGCTGGCCCGGGCGTGGTTCCTCGACGGCGCGCTCGAACCGGCCGGAGTCCGCATCCGTAGCGTGCCCGTACGGCTGGACCGGGCCGGCGACGGCGCCGACCAGCAGGACTTCCTCAACAGCTTCATCGCCGCCGACCTGGATCTGGTGGCCCGCGCGCTCGGCCGGAGCGACCCCGGCCCGGCGCTCACCGCCTACCTCACACCCGAGGCGGCCTTCGACGTATCCCGCCGCGTCGACGTCCGCGCGAACCCGGCGTTCGCGCTCGCCGGGGTCGCACCGGACCGAACCCCGCTCGGGCGCTGGCCGGCCGAGGCCACCCACCCGCTCGCGCTCAGCCAGCAGTTCGCGGTGAACGCCGTGCACGTCGACCTCGGCCACGCCAACGGCATCTTCGCCGTCAACGGGCCGCCCGGCACGGGCAAGACCACCATGCTCCGGGACTGCTTCGCCGCGGCCGTCGTCGAGCGGGCCCGCCGCCTGGCCGCGCTCCGCCTGCCGTCGCAGGCCTTCGCCGAGCAGGCCCCGTACGTCTGGAAGAGCGGGGACTACACGCGTAGGGTCACGGCGCTGCGCCCGGAGTTCACCGGCTTCGAGATGGTGGTCGCCTCCGCCAACAACGGCGCCGTGGAGAACATCTCCACCGAGATCCCCGCCCGCGCGGCACTGGGCAAGCAGTGGCGCGAGGAGGCCGACTACTTCGCCGAGCAGGCGACCCGGCTCCTCAAGGGAGAGCCCGCGTGGGGCGCGGTCGCCGCCCGCCTGGGCAGCAAGAGGAACCGCCTGGAGTTCGTCAACCGCTTCTGGCACGGCAAGTACCGCCGCACCGACGTGGACACCGCCGCCATGCCGGCCGTCCCGCCCCAGCAAGACGGCCGCCGCGCCCGCCCCCACGCCTGGATCGACAGCGGCGCCGGCCTCGCCCACCTGCTGCGCGAGTGGCGCGACACCCCACAGAGCGGTGTCTGGCGCGAGGCCAAGCAGCGTTTCGAGGCCGCGCTGGCCGAGGCCGAGCGACTGGTTGCCGAACGGTCCGTGGTCGCCGAGGCGTACACGGCCCTGCCGCACCATCACCAGGCCGCGCAGCGCGCCCGGTCCCGCGAGGAGCGGCAGGGGGCGGAGCTGGAGCGCGTAGGTGAGGACCTGCCGCCGGCCGAGGCCGCACTGGATCGTGCCCAGGAAGACCTGTCCCGGGCCGAGCAGGCACACCAGGCCCATCTGGCCCGGCGCCCCGGTTTCACGATCAGCCTCTTCACCCTGGGCCGGGCGGCACGCGCGTGGCACGCGGAGGAAGCCGGGGCCGCGGCGGACGTCGTACGGGCGCGCGGTGCGCGTGATGCGGCGCAGGCCGTACGGGACGTCGCCCGCGCCGCGGTGGGCGCGGCCGCGGACCGACTGGCCAGGTGCCGCAGGGCCTTGGAGGAGACGGCCGCCGAGCGCGGACGGGCCGAGCGGGCCGTCGCGGCCGCCCGCACCCGTTGGGAAGGCTTCGTCCCGGACGACTCCTGGCTCACCGACGAACGGGCGCGCGAGCTGGCCGCCCCGTGGTCCGACCCCGAGATCACCCAGGCCCGTACGGAGGTGTTCCTCGCGGCCCTCGAACTCCACCGGGCCTTCCTGCGCTGTACCGCCCGCACGATGTACGCCAACCTGATGGCCGCCATGGACGCCGTCGTCGGCGCGGTCCCGGCAACCGTGCCCGAGCCGCATCTGCGGGCGGCGTGGCAAAGCCTGTTCATGGTGGTCCCGGTGGTGTCCACGACGTTCGCCTCGCTGGACCGGGTCTTCGGACGGCTCGGGCCGGAAGCGTTGGGCTGGCTGTTCGTCGACGAGGCCGGGCAGGCGACCCCGCAGATGGCGGTGGGAGGCGTCTGGCGGGCGCGGCGGACGGTCGTCGTCGGCGACCCGTTGCAGCTGGAGCCGGTGGTGGTGCTGCCGTGGACCGCGCAGCGGGCGCTGCGAGAGGACTTCGGAGCCACGGAGGAGTGGGCGCCGGGCCGCACCTCGGTCCAGCAGCTCGCCGACCGGGCCAACCGCTACGGAACCGTGCTGCCCGCCGAACTGCCAGACGGGCGGCACGAGGTCTGGGTGGGGGCGCCGCTACGGGTGCACCGGCGCTGTGACGACCCGATGTTCTCCGTCAGCAACGCCATCGCCTACGACGGCCTGATGGTGCAGGGCACCGCGCAGCGCGACCCGTACGCCTACCGTCCGGCGAGCAGCTGGGTGGACGTCGCCTCCACGGAGGCCGAAGGGCATTGGATCCCGGAGGAAGGACGGGCCCTGCGGCGCGTGCTGGAACGGCTGCGCGACGAGGGCGGGGTGGACCTGGCCGAGGACGTCTTCGTGATCAGTCCGTTCCGGCAGGTCGTGGCCGGGGCGAAGCGGGCGTGCCGGGGGCTGGTGCCGCCCGAACGGGTCGGTACGGTGCACACCACCCAGGGCAAGGAGGCCGACGTCGTCATCCTGGTCCTGGGCACGGACCCGCGCAGCCCGGGCGCCCGCGCCTGGGCTGCGTCCCGCCCGAACCTGCTCAACGTCGCGGTGAGCCGCGCCAAACGCCGCCTGTTCGTCATCGGCAACCGCGAGGCGTGGCGCGACCAGCGCTTCTTCACCACCCTGGCGGACACCCTCCCGTCCCACACCTGGCAGCGCCCGCCGGGGCTACGGGGGCGCGGCTAGAGGGGCTTGCTTCCGCAGGTTGTCCCCGCGGGTGCAGGGGAGCAGGCCGACGGCACCGTGATCGTCAAGCTGCACCAGGGATCATTCCAGCAGGTGCGGGGAGCAGGAGCACGACGAGCCGGAGCAGCTCGGCCGGCACCGCTGATGACGGCGTCGTAGTCGGGTCCTTGACCCTCGGCCCTTGCCATGCGCTGATCGCCTCCCTTCAGGATGGCCTGCGCGCCCGGGATGGGCACGGCATCCACTTGAAGGTGACGCTTGACTGGTTGTCAAGAGCGTTGCGGGATCGGCGAGTTGGCGGAACCGAAGACGGCCGCCCCGGTCGCGCCCAGCGCCCCGGACGGTCCGGGCGCCCGACTTTCGGCTGTCAGCTGAGCGACATGAGCGCCGCCGCGTCGTACGGCTTCAGCTCGTCGAAGCGGTTGCCGAGGACCTTGGCCGCCCACTCCGGGTCTTGGAGCAACGCCCGACCCACGGCGACCATGTCGAACTCGTCGCGCTCCATGCGGTCCAGGAGGTTGTCGATGTCGCCGAGCGCCGCTCCCTCGCCGGCGAAGGCGCGGAGGAAGTCGCCGTCGAGGCCGACCGAGCCCACGGTGATGGTCGGCAGGCCGGTGAGGTTCTTGGTCCAGCCCGCGAGGTTCAGGTCCGAGCCCTCGAACTCCGGGACCCAGTAGCGCCGGGTGGAGGCGTGGAACGCGTCGACGCCGGCCGCCGCCAGCGGGGCCAGGATCGCTTCCAGCTCCTCCGGGGTCTGGGCGAGACGTGCGTCGTAAGCGTCCTGCTTCCACTGCGAGTAGCGGAAGATCACCGGGAAGTCGGCCCGGACGCGCTCGCGGACCGCGGCCACGATCTCGGCGGCGAACTTCGTGCGGGCCACCGCGTCGCCGCCGTAGGCGTCGGTGCGGCGGTTGGTCCGCTCCCACAGGAACTGGTCGAGCAAGTAGCCGTGGGCGCCGTGCAGTTCGACGCCGTCGAAGCCGATCCGCTCCGCCTCCGCCGCCGCGTCGGCGAACGCGCCGATGACATCGTCGAGGTCGACGCGGGTCATTGCCCTGCCGGTCCCCTCGGTCCCGTCGACCCGGATGCCGGAAGGGCCGACGGAGGGGGCATCGGCGAACGGCGCCTCGCCCTGCTTGCGCACCATGCCTATGTGCCACAGCTGGGGCACGATCGTGCCACCCACCTCGTGCACGGCCGCCGCGACCTTCGCCCATCCCGCCAGCTGGTCCTCACCGTGGAACCGCGGCACCCGGTCGCTCTGCCCGGCGGAGTCGTGACCGACGTAGGTGCCCTCGGTGACGATCAAGCCCACACCCGCGGCGGCCCGGTCGGCGTAGTACGCCCGCACGTCCTCGCCGGGCACGCCGCCGGGAGAGAACATCCGCGTCATCGGGGCCATCGCGATGCGATTGGGGACGGTCAGGCCGTTCAGCGCGATGGGCCGCGACAGGATCTCGGCGGCGCGGGAGGCGGTGGACGTGGTGACGGTCATGCGGGTCCTCCGGTTCGAGGCTGGGCTCGTCGAGGTGACGACGAGAAGTGCATAGTACACATCCTATGTATCATGCATATTGCGAGCCCGCGTATGTGCCCCACCGTCGCGCGGTGCCCTACGGCGGTCGAATGGTGAAGGGGTCCGCCGGTCGCCGGGTCCTCGGCTCCGCGATAATGGTGGGGCGGCGGAAGGAGTGGGAGACGAAGTGCTGGAGAAACTGGAGCGGGAGCTGATGCTGCTCTCGCGGTACCAAGTGCTCGCCCGGCGCGAGCGAGATCCCGAACGCCTGGAGCGGTCGGCGTACCTGCTGCTCAGCCGGATCGACACACAAGGTCCCATGACCATTGGACAGTTGGCCGATGCCTTCGGCCTCGACACCTCGACCGTGAATCGCCAGACGACCGCGCTGCTGCGCTGCGGACTGGCCGACCGGGTCCCGGACCCGGACGGTGGCATGGCCCGCAAGCTGTGCATCACCGTCGAAGGCGGGCGCAGACTCGCCGAGGACCGTGAGATCAACCGGTCCTGCCTCGCCCGCGTGGTCGCCGGCTGGTCCCCTGGAGAGGTACGTGAGCTGGAGGACGTTCTGGTCCGGCTCAATCGCAGTGCCGAAGCCCTCGAAGGTCGGTGCTGGCCGCGCACGGAGGACGGCGACACCCACGTCGCATCCCCGCAGGTCGCGCCCGCGCCGCAGGGACCCGCAGCACCCGCGTCGTAGGCATCCGACCGCGGCTCCGCCTCTGTGATCGGCCGCGGCGGCATGGGCGTGGTCGCGCGGGCCGTCGACGAGCTGCTCGCGCGCGAGCATCGCCGTGAAGGTCTTGGGGGCCTACAGCGATGCCAGTGACGCCGAACTGGCGGACTTGCGCGCGCGGATGGAGCGTGAGGCGCAGGCGGCCGCTCGTATCAAGCACGGCGCCGTCGTCACCGTGCACGACGTGACGCACGAGCGGGGTCTGCCCATCATCGTCATGGAACTCGTCGACGGGCCCTCGCTCGACGAGGTGGTGACGCGGCGCGGCGCGCTCGATGCGTACGTGGCCGTACTGCTGGAGCGCGCGCAGGGCAGGGGGCCCGGGCGGGCCTCGGACATATGGTCGCTCGGGGTGACCCTGTACGCGCCGGTCGAGGGCGTTCCGTCGTTCCGCCGTACCTCGGTGCGGTCCACGCTGGCCGCGATCGTCGGCGACCCGCTGCCCGAGCCTCGACGGGCGGACCCCTCACCCCGGTGCTGCCGGCGCTGATGGCCGAGGAGCCCGAGCGCCGGCCCACCGCCGATCAGGCGCGCGTGATGCTGGAGCAGGTGGCGGCTGGCGGCGGGCCGGTTCCCATGCCGGCGCCCGCCACGGTCCCGCCTCCACCCACCGCGCAGCCCCGTACCCGGACCCGCGCCCGCCTCCGGCTTCGAACCGCCGCCCCCGGGTGGTTTCACCCCGGGCGCCGTATCGTTTCCGCAGCCTTACGCCCCGGCCCCGGGGCACGGATTCCCGTCGCACGGCCACGCCCAGGGCCCGCCGCCCGACCGGTCCTTCACCGTCGGCCGGTCCAGCCCGGAGGCGGGGGAGCGGGCGTGGCGTCGCAGCCCTGCCGCGGTGGCCGTAGCGGTCGTGGCCGTACTCGCCGCGGGTGGCGTACGCGGTGACCTCGGGCGGCAACGGCGGCGGGACAGGCGCCGGCTCCGACGACCGATGGCCCCCCGGCCGCCGGCGGGCAGCCGGGTGCGCGGACCCCGACCCCGTCTCCCTTCGGCTCCGGGCACACGGCGAAGCCGTCCGCGAGCGGCTCGAAGAAGGCAGACCAGTGCCCGCTCGGTCCGGGAGACTGTTCCCGCGATCGGCCGCGTGGTGTTCGCGGCGGTCGTGCCGTGATGGCCGTGGATCAGGCAGGGGGAAGAGGGTAGTCGGGGAGGTCGATCGCTTCGGCGCGGGGTGTGAACACCCTCGAAGCCAGACCGCCCAAGCGTGCGCCGACGGGACTGGCGGCAGCCTTCAGCACCGTGTTCATGGTCGCGATTCCTGTGCGGGTACGGGGATTGGCGATGCCCGGAGTACCGGGAGGTAGCTTCTGGGCCCGCTCCACGTAAGGACGCATGACCGTCTCGTACCGGGCGAAGGCCGTCCGATACGGGTGGGAGGCGAGCTCGCCCGCCAAGACGTAGGCGCCGGTGAGCGCGAGGCTCGTGCTCATGCCGCTGATCGGGGACGAGCAGTAGGCGGCGTCCCCGAGGAGGGCCTTTCGTCCGGTGGTCCAAGACGCCATGCGGGTCTGCCCGATGGCGTCGAAGTAGAGCGGGGCGTCATCGAGGGCGTCGAGCACGCGGGGAGCCGCCCAGCCGACATCGGCGAAAGTGCGCCGCAGGACGGTGACGATGCCCTCGCGTCCGAGTTCGTCGAGACCCCGGACGTCGGACATGAAGGCGAGGGTGGCCCGGATCGTGCCCAGGTTGTCCGGGCGCAGCGTGACGCTGCGGCCCCGACCGGCGCTGTGCCAGCGCCAGAGGTCGGTGTCGCAGGGTGCCCGGGGGATCGTCAGATACGCGGTGCAGAAGCCGAGTTCACGTACGACGTCGGTGGCGGGGAAGACCAGCGAGCGGGTGCGCGAGCGCAGTCCTTCGGCGATGGCCACCACGTCGAAGGTGCGGGTCGGGCCGTGGGCGAAGGAGACCGCAACACCGTCCTCGTGCTCGTCGAGGGCGGTGATGTGGTCGCCGAATTCGTATGTGGTGTCTTTCTCGGTGCGGTCGACGATGATGCGCGACAGCTGGCCGCGCAGGATTTCCAGCTCGGCCGTGGCGCCGCGGGAGTCGGTCGTCCCTGCCCCGAAGTACGCGATGGCGGCGCCCGAAGCATCGACGAACTCGGTGCCCTTCTCGCCGGTCGAGGCGTCGCGGATGGCGCCCTCGATGCCCATGCGGCGGGCTACCTCGCGGCCCGCACCGCGGACGTCGATGTTCTGGCCGTCATCGCGCAGGGCGTCGAAGCGCTCGACGACGGTGGTCTGCCAGCCGCGGGCATTGAGCCAGTACGCCAGGGCGGGGCCGGCGATGCTCGCTCCGGAGATCAGGGCGCTGGGCATGCGCGTGAACCCTTCGTCGTGGGGAGCGGCCGAGGTCGGGGCCACGATATCGGAGTCGTACGGAGGAGACGGGGCGCGGTGGTGAAAACGACGGCGCCCCGCGCGTCCCGGTGGCCGGGGACGAAGCCCACGAGGACGGCTGGCCGATCAGGGAGCGGGTGCGGCGCGCGCTCGCAGGAAGCCGAACGCCGCCACTCGGGGTAGCGGGTGCGGAAGCCGGGCCCTCCCGCCGAAGTAGCACCCGGTGGGGCCGCAGGCCGGGGGGGACTCCTTCGACAGGGCCTACCGGGGAAGCAGGGCGCTGACCGTCTTGCCACCGGTGGGCCGACGGGTGACCGCGGTGACCTGCGCGAGGCGGTTGACCATGGGCCAGCCGAATCCGCCGGCTCCGCCTTGCAAATCGGGGGTGCGTGCGTGCGGTGCGTGGGGGTTGGTGTCCTGGACCGACACCTCGATGCCGTCCGGGTAGGCGGTCAGGGTGAGGGTGCACGCGCCGCCGCCGTGGCGCAGGGCGTTGGTGACGAGTTCCGAGACGACGAGCACCACATTCTCGGCTGCCTGAGCTTCGACCAAGTGGGGGAGACGGTCGAGGAAGTCCCGTGTGCCCGAGCGCGCGTCGCCGATGGACGCCGTGGACCGGTCGGTGGACACGTCGATGCTCATCGTGTCCATCGTGGTGAGCGAGGCCTCGATGCTCATCGTGTCCATCTGTTCACCCTGGCCTTTCCGGGTCGGTGCCGACCCTGTCCGTCAGCGCTTGTGCCCCGCAATCGAGACGTTCAACCCGAAGGGACCGCTCGACTGCCCGTCACGGTGCGAGGCTGATTACCTCCTCGATGACCACCGAAAAACTGTGTCGACCAGATTAGATATCTGATGCTTTATGTCTGTTTGGTGTGTTTTGTCATAGAGCTCAAGGAAATCGAAGGGCATGGCGGGCGGAGTCTCGACGTCGAAGCGACTGCGTACCCCGTCAAAGGCGGAGTGGCGGGGCGCGCGGCGGGGTGCGCGAAGGGGCCGTCATGATCAGAGCCTTAAGGGGCGAGCGCTGGATTTCGTCGATGACCGAGTCGACGACGCCGAAGCCGGCGCGTCGTTAGAGTTGCCTTCGGGTCAGACCCGCAGAAGGGTCGGTCGGGGGTAGGGACAGTGAGCGGATCGGCCTCATCGGGCTCCTGCGGCGACGGCTGGGCCGATGACGCCGACAGCGCTGACGTCCTCGACCTCCATCTGCGTGTCGTGGCGGACCGCTTGGGTCCGGCCGAGTTCGAAGCGGTGGTCCGCGCCGCATCCGACACCTGCTCCATGCCGGCCGAGGGCCGACCGGCGATGCTGGCCGGCCCGGGCGGGGAGGGTTTCGGATCCGCTTTGCAGCGCGAGTACCTGGCTCTCCTCGCCGTTCTCATGACCGGCCGGACGGACTTGGAGGTCATCTCGGTCCCCGTCGCGGGCGGCGCGCGGGGTTGGGCGGTGGTGGAGCCGGATGTCGCGGCGGATCCGGACGCGGTGGACGTGATCCGGGCGCGGATCGTGTCCCGGGAGGAAGAACGCGTGCGCACTGTCGACCTGTTGCAGTCCTGGCACGACTCGGGCTGAGCCGCGAAACGCCCTGCCCAGGCCACAGGGCCATGAGATCGGGGCGAGGTCCTGGTAGGGCTCCGGAGGGATGCCGGTCCGGGACGTTCGGTACGTGCCGAGGGCCGGCCTCCTCGGTCCGCGGCCCGTACGGGTCGAACCACCCGCTCGGGGAGAGGGACGTCGCCCTGCCGAGGGCGACGACATGGTCGGCGGGGCGCCCGCGTACCACCAGCAGCTCTCCAGCGGGAACATCAGCCGAGTGACGCCGATACGGTCCTCGCCGGTCAGTGACAGGTCGAGCGAGATCCCTCGGCCGTCAGTGACACGGCGAGCGAGATGCCTCGGCCTTCGGCGACGAGATGGTGCTTGCCTCCGGACGTTTAGAAGTCGTCTCGCGGTGAAGACGGTGTTCACACAGTCTTTATTCATCGAGGTAGGAGAGGCGCCATGGGCATCATTGCTTCGATCCTTATCGGACTGCTCGCGGGCGCCATCGCCAAGGCGCTGATGCCGGGCAAGGACCCGGGCGGCATCATCATCCTTGGCGCGACCTCATCAACGACATCCGCGCCCTACGCCTCAACGTCTATGACGTCGTCGTCCGAATCCACCGTTCGCTGACGCTGGATCAGGTCGGCCACGGCGGCAGGGCGGCTCAGATAGGGCGAGTGGCCGGTGTCCCACGCTTCCGTGCGAGAGCAACGCCCGGCGAAGCGGTCAGGGAGTGGCGTGACCATGGTCCGGTCCCGCTGTCCGCGGAGGTAGATCGACGGGCTGTCCCGCCAACTCACCCGAGTAGGTGTGGCGTCGAAGATCGACGGAAGTTCCGGACGCAGCAATGCCACCGCACGCGCGGCCACCGCTTCGTCGACGTCGCCGTAGAGTTTCGCCCGGGCATCGTCCGGGTCCAGGCGAAGCCGCCCGTCCGCGCCCGGCAGCGCGAGCAACCCCTCGCCGGGCTCGCCCGGGGTCTCCGCGAGCACTTTGGCCGGGGATTCGTCGACATCGAGAATCCAGCCGGCGAGGAAGACCAACGCGGCTGCACCACGCACCGTCCCAGCGGTGACGCCCCCGAACGAATGCCCCACCACCACCGGCGGCTCCGACGAACCCGAGACGATGGCCTCGACCTTTGCGGTGCTCTCGGCGAGCGACAGCTCGTAGAGATCGGGCACCTCCACGGACAGGTCCCGAGCGCCTAGCAGATCGGCGAGTTCGGTGTAGTGGGCGGGCTGGTGCCAGGCTCCGTGAAGAATGATCACATCAGTCACCTCCGCACGTTATCGCCCATTGCCGGTTCGGCACCACGTACTTGGCGGTCGAACTCAGAGATCGACAGATGCCCCTCGGTCCGCCGCATGCGGCGAACGTGGACGACGGGATGCGGGCGAGGGGATGCCCACGGCAGATGCACGGCGGGGTAGCGGCCTTGCTTGCGCCGACGCCGCACGTCACGGCCGAGCCGTCCGCGAGCGCTCGCGCCCGCCGACGGCTCACGACGTCAGAGTCGGGTGGTCAGCAGGAGCGGCTGCGGTCCCTGCTCCGACACGTAGCGGGCCGAGCCGCTGATGGACACCACGCCCCCGGTGACGGAGATCTTCCAGGGTGAATCGGACATCCCGTCCGCGTTTGTCGGGAACCCCAGCGAGGTCACACGCGTCCCGGAGGCCCGCAGCGCATAACCACCGTCATCGTTGGCGGCGCGGCCGACGGCGACGATGCCGGCGCGCGTCGCGGCCACACCCGACAGTCCGCCGGCGTCACCCGGCGCGTCCATGCGCGTCCACTTGTGCCCGTCCCAGTGCACGATCAGCGCGTGGCCGCGGTCCTTGTCGTCCAGGAGCGTGCGGCCCACCACCCACACATCGCGCGGCCCCTTCGCGACGACGTCGTTGAACTCGCCGTACACCCCTCCGTACGGGGGCGTCGGCATGGCGGTCCAGGAACGCCCGTCGAAGTGCAGGACCACGGGCTGGTCGTCGTCCCCGTAGCCACTACCGACCGCCCAGACGTCCTTCGGACCGGAAGCCGAGATCGCGTTGAGCCCCCAGTTGGCATACGGCTGGGGCAGCTTGCTCGGTTTCCAGGCGTGGCCGTCCCAGTGCTGTACGAGACCTTCGTTGTGATCCACGATCTCGGTCCCGCCGTCCGGATCGGGTATCCGCTTGTCGAGGACCTGGGACCAGCCGGCCGCCCACACGTTGCTCGCCGAGACCGCGGCAACGCCCAGCAGGCCGCCGCCGAGCGTGTTCGCCGGCATCGGAGCCGGCTTGACCCGCCACGAACGCCCGTCCCAGTGCTGCGCCATGACCGGCTCGCCTTCCCATGCGACGTCGCCGACCAGCCACGCGTCCCGCGCCGAGGTCGCGGCGAGGGCGTTGATCCGGCCGGTGAAGTCGCTCGCGGTGGACATCTCTTTCCAAGGTCCGCTGCTGCGATCGTCGTGGGTGTAGAGGACGGGCGAGAGCCCGCCGTCGTCCTGGGGCACCCGGAAGCCGGCTGCCCACGTGGTGCGGGCGTCGGGCTTGACCGTGCCGCTCAGGACGGCGTTGCCGCTCGGCAGCTTGACCTGCTCCCATTGCGGCGGGGCCGCGTCGGGCACGGGTCCCGCAGCGGCAGTCGCGGGCAGGCCCGCCCCGATGACGAGCACGGACGCGGCACCCACGAACAAGGATCGGGCTCGAACGCCGACAGTCATGTGACGCGGTCTCCAGACTCGGGGTCCAACACCCCGTCGCCCCTACGACGCTCGACCCCCGCGCCCACGTTTCATCGGATGGTGCGATGCGTAGCCGATCCGGTCTTCAGGAGTCCTCGCTCGATGCTCGCCATAGACGCCGGATACGACGCGGGCTACGACAGGTCGGAGAATCGCCAACTGCGAGTTCCTCTTCGAAATGGGGAGGGAAGGCCGTCATCGCTGAGGACCGGCGCAACGCACCCGGTACAGCGGGTCGGAGCCGACCTCGGTGTGCCCTTGCGGCAGATGAGCCGGTTGGTCGCCGCCGTGCACCAAGCCGTGAGGGCGAACGGGGCCTGGACGAAGGCGGAGGGCGCCGGCCGGTGGGCCGACTGCCTGGAGCGAGGTCCGGTCGTCGCCGCGGCCGAAGGCCGGCTGGAGGCCTGTGTCGGTGACGGGCGCAGGGTTTCGGCGCCGCGGGCTCGGTTTGCTCGTCTCGAGCAGGCGTAGACCTGTGCTTGGCGCTACCTGAAGCGCCACCGCGCCCCGCAGCGACAAGCGTACGTTTCGCCGACGAACCGGCCTGTCTGCGACTCGGCCGGTCGGAGCGTCGTTTACCGTCCGCGCCGGGGGTAGGCGAGGCGCATGTTCAGGCATCGACGTGTGCGTTCGGTTGTGGTTCTCGTGGTCAGCTGGCTTGTATTGACGGGAGTCGAGCATTGGGGGGAGCACGCGCCATGGCGGGCGGCGCAACTCAGCGGGCTTCCGTGGGCGATCGTGATCACTGGTGCCTGGTGGTTCGCGGAATGGACGCAAATGAGCCGCCCGCGAGCGACGCGGCCTGTCCACGGCGCGGGGAACGAGGAGCTTGCGCCTCGACCCCGGCGGGACGAGCCGGCAGCTACGGGCGGGACCGACGCCTGAGAGCGGACGGGCTTCGCGGTGACCAGCCCCGCTGTCCTGTTGGTCGGCGTCGGCGGCTGGTGCCGGACGGGTTGTGGGAGATATCCCAGCGAGTGGTGCCCGAGGCGCCGTCGCGGCCGCAGGGTGGATGACGGGCCTTCGGGATACGCCGAACGGGTTGTCCGCCACGTGAAATGCGTCGGGCGGGGCATGTGCGGGTCGAGAGCACGACCTGTGCTCCCGGATCGGGCTCTGGCCGACCGGGACGCCGGACCCTGGAGAGTGACGCGCGATGACCGAAGACGCCTACCTGTTCCTTGCCGTGACCGCCGGCCGCTGGCCGGGCACCCCCCTGGCCCTGGTGGGTGAGTTGGCGTGCTTGGGCACCCCCGCCGTACTGGGCTGGTTCGGTGCGCAGGGTGTGGACGCGGGCAGCCCGTCCGTGCGGGTGGTACCGCCGGAGCAGACGGACCTGATCCCCAAGGACGCGGAGCGGTTGCCGGTCCCGCTGAGTCCGGAGGAACTGGAGCGGGTCCGGCACGCTGGGGCCACCGACCCGGTGGCCCTCGCCGAGGAGGAACTCCTGGCCTTCCGCGACGCCGAGGAGAGCCGGGACACCCTGCTGCGACGGGCGCTCGCCGCGGGGGTGCCGATCCAGCGGATCGTGGAACTGTCCGGCGTGGACCCGGACGCGTTGTCCGCGCTGGCCGCACCGGCACCAACGAGCCGGTAGCCGGAAGGCGATTGTCCCGGGCTCCCTCCCTCCGCCAACGGGAGCGACCCGGAGGGCCCGGCCGCGGTTCCGCGGCGGACCACGGCTCCGTACGGGTGCAGACCACCTGCGCACGTGTGTCATCGACGCCGACACCCGGCACGTCGTCGTGATCGGTCAGCCCCTGCCCGGCAATCGCAACGACTGCAAGGCATGGGAGCTGTCCGGCGCGAAGGCGGCCGTCGGCCACACGACAGTGATCGCTGACGGCGGCTACCGCGGCACCGGCCTGGTCATTCCGCACCGCCGAGAACCTGGCCGGACCGAGCTTCCGGCCTGCAAGAGCACAACCGGTCCCACCGCAAGGTCCGCGCCCGTGTCGAGCACGCTTTCGCCCGGATGAAGGGCTGGAAGATCCTCCGCGACTGCCGCCCCAAAGGCGACGGCGTGCACCACGCGATGCATGGCATCGCCCGCCTCCACAACCTCGCCCTCGCCGGATAAGCCCACGGGCAGCGGGGCGAGGACCGGGGCTGCGTGGCCCGGATTGCGCGGCACGCCAACGGTCAATGAAGTTGGCATTCCCACGGCTCGATGTCCGGCTCCCCTGGAGGCAGTTCCCCGGCGCAGTATCGGTAGAGCCAGGCTGCAGCCCGGCGCTCCGCGTGCTTCTCGTTGAGCGGCTCTCCCTCCTCGTCCAGTTCGAGGACGTTGGCGAAGATCGCGACGCAGATCTCCATCTGGGAGGGCGACTCACGTAGCTCCTCCCAGTAGTCGATCCCTTCCAGCATCGGGTGACCTACCGATCCCCGGGCAAGCCATCCAGCGAAGCGTCGCAGGGCTCCCGAGGCACCATGACTGAGATGCGAAGACATGCGGAGAATCTAGCCCCGGCCTTCCCAGATTGACCGTCGGCCTCCCCTCACAGGAGGTGGCGGACGCCCAGGCGCTGCCACGGATGGTTACGGGACAACCTTTAGACTGTGCGTGACCTACCCGTTCCTGGTGCGCCGCACGGCCACACGGACCCGCTCAACCCGGTCGGCACCGGTCCATGGCCACGCCCCCGCCCCCACATCCGCCAGCGGCAGGCGGCGCCCGGGTGCACCCCCTATCCGCGTCGAGGGGCGGACCCGGTTGCTGTCCCGCCCCTCTCACACGCGTTCCATTTCATGGTGAGCGCCGTCTCGAACTGATCGTGGTGGATGATCGCTCGCCGTACGGCTACGGCACAATCGTCGACACCTGAGGGCCGTCCCGTAATCCCTGGTGGGCGCGCGGCGCCGGCTACGGCACGTCGCCGCGTTGTCGGAATACCCGAATTCGTCCGGTGTTCGGGCATCCCTCCGCCTTGCGATGCACCGCGTCCGACGTTGCGCGCCCACCAGGGATTACAGGACAGCCCTTAGCATCCCGTGCCATGAACGAAGCCGAGCACGTCTTTGACTGGCTGCAGGGTTGGTACACCGCGCAGTGCAACGAGAACTGGGAGCACGAGTGGGGCGTCAAGATCGACACACTCGATAACCCCGGTTGGTCCGTCCATGTCGACCTTGAAGACACCGACCTCGAAGGACACGACTTCCCCCGACAGGACCTTAAGCGCAGCAAGGACGACTGGGTCATGGCCTGGACTGCCGACATGACTTTCCAAGCCGCGTGCGGTCCAGGCAACCTCACCGAGGCACTCGGCCTCTTCCGCCAATGGGCGGTGGAGAACACCCCCAACGAGCCGTTGGAGAGCTCCGACCCGATACATCCAGCACCAGACACGGCCCGAGCCGGCAAACCTATGCGGTCAGAGCACTAGGCAGTGTCTTCAAAAGGTTCTGATGGGGGATCATGTGTTGCATGGTGCGTCGTCATGAGCTGTCGGATCTT
>NZ_JBIUTJ010000028.1:0-21170 GCF_044741845.1 Streptomyces sp. NPDC088097 | reverse complement strand
GCTTCGGACGGGACGCCGGACCTTGAGAACGGACCCCGTCCTGGCCGGCCTCAAGCCAAGCACGACGCCACCGCTGAACCGATCGGACACTGACCCGTAACTCCTTCGCGATCTGCGTACTGCCCCGACCTTCGGCGAACATCGCGACCGCTTCCATCCGGACCCGCTCACGGAACGCATACCGCGACGATCACCGACCGTCAGCCCCTACGACAAGACAACTTCAAGGTCAGTAGCCGCGAACGCCCCGGGGCTGCTCGCTTGCATGTCCGTCAACGCCGGACGGCTGCCAGTCGCCCGCGCCTACAGACAGGAAGCCCTCACGCTCACCGTTGCCATCGACGCCAGCGACCTGATCGCCCAGGCCCGCGGCACCCAGTCTCGGGAGGCCTACTACGCCGGCCGGTACCTCGACTCCCGCGACTACGCCCTGCCCGGCGTCGGCGCCGATCCCACCCGCGACTCCGCTCCCCACTCCCTCCTGAGTCCTCTGGTGCAGCGATGCCCCCAAGCCAGAAGGCACCTACCAGAAGGAGACGCACCATCAACCGCGCCCCGCGAAAGCAAGCGGCGAGCCCGAATCTTCACCACCTACCACAGGGGGTTGCGCACGCTTCCCCCGGCTTCAGCCATGATGCTCACATGGCTACCATCCAGTCCGCAGCGGAAATCAGCCCCCTCTTGGCGCACCTCAAGGGGCGGACAATCACGGCGCTGCAGGTGCTCGGCATCAACTCGTTGAAGTCCGCTTCACCGCCGCCAGAAGCGCTCGCGGGTGAAGTTGTATCGGCGGTCGAGATCGTCGAGCGAACCATCAACATCAACACTGCCGGCCACCTCATCACGTTCGATCTTCAGCGGACTGGCCGTGTTGTCCTGCACGAGGCTGTGGAACCATTTCGGCTGGCGGCCGGGACCACCCGCCCCACCGTGCGCCTCCTCATGGACGACGGATCGGGCCTGGATCTCACCGAGCCCGCGAAGACGAAACGGATCACGGCAACGATCTCAGCCCAGCCTGAATGACCTGCGCCGCATCGAAACGATCAACTTCCCAGGCGACATCGATGCAGCTACTCTCGACGCAGGGATCGAGCACGTCATCGGGAGAGCCATGGCCCAGCAGAACCACCGCAAGGATGACCTCCTGGTCTCCTACAACTTCATCCGTGCCGTCCGAGAGTCGGGCTACGTCAGCCTCTCGACGGCCCTCGCCGAACTCGTCGACAACTCCCTACAGGCGGCCGCCACGGTGATCTCGGTCACAATCGTGCGTCCCGTGGCCGGAGGACTCCCAGAGATCCGAGTCGAGGACAACGGGGTGGGCATGTCACGCCCAGAACTCGAGGCGTGCCTACGGTTCGGCGGCTCATCCCGCTTCGACGAGCGGAAGTCGTTCGGCCGGTTCGGAATGGGCCTGCCTGCTGCGTCCCTTAGCCAGGCTCGGCGAGTCGAGGTGACCTCATGGCAAGACGACAAGGCTGCTCACCAGGTCTGCCTGGATGTTGATGCGATCGTCACAGGCGCTCCGGTCGACCTTCGCGCTCGCCGACGGAGCGGTGGCACCACAGGGTCAGGCTGCCTTGTAGTCTGGCAGAACTGTGACCGCATCGAGTACAAGCGTCTCGCTTGGCTCGAACGCGCCTTGCGCCGCGATTTGGGCCGCATGTATCGAAGGTTCATCGGCAAAGGCGATGTCACCCTGAGTATCAACGGGAAGCAAGTCGACCCGATCGACCCCCTGCTCCTCACAGCCAAAATCGAGGGTCACAGCGCACGCATGGCCTTCGAGCCGCTCCGCTACGAACTCGCATCATCTTCAGGCGAAACGGCCTTCGTCACAGTTCGGTTCTCCATGCTTCCAGTTGATCAGTGGCACCGCCTCGACAACATAACCAAGAGACGTGTCGGCATCGTAGGCGGCGCTGGCGTCTCGATCCTCCGCGCTGGCCGTGAGATCGCAAGCGGCTGGCACCTCATGGGCGGGAAGCGAAAGGAGAATTATGACGACTGGTGGCGCTGCGAGATCGAGTTCGACCCTGTGCTCGATGAGCACTTCGGCATCACCATCAACAAGCAGGGTGTGCGGCCCTCCCAGGTACTCCAAGAAGCACTCGGGCCGGAGCTGGAGTCGATCGCCCGGCTGTTGAACTCTCGCGCACGTCAGGCCTTCGAGGAGGTCAAGTTTCGAGCGGCGACGGAGACGTCATGCCGGATTGCCGAGGCCGCTGATCTCGACCTGCCCGTGATTCGGAGGACAGGCAGAGGTTCGGGGGCTTTGTCCTACCGGATCGGATCAGAGCAACTCCCAGTCGGGACCATGTTCACCTCGAGCCTGAAGCGGCGCACGCTCGACGTGACGCTGAACGTTGATCATCCTGCTTTTGCAGCGCTCTACCACCCGCTGCAGACACTGAGTGACGAGGCCGCAGGAGAACTGCGCGTCGCCCTCGAACTCTTCCTCTTGTCCCTTGCTCGCACCACAACTCTCCTGGGCCGGGATGGCCAGAATTGCGATACTCTCCTGCAACTTTGGAGCAGGACCTACGGACGGATGCTCCAGAAGTCATGAAAGAAAAGGCCGCGCTCCTTCCCCTCAGCCTGCCGGCCGACGCCTCTCGCCTGGAACGCCAAGGCTTCGCCCGCCTCTGCACCCTGCTGGAGAGCGTTGCGGCCGAAGGCAAGGACGTGGGTGACCACGAGCGTTGGATCCGAGCCGCGAAGATCACCAGGCTCTATGAGCAGCCTATGCTCGCGGCTGCCGCTCACTGCGTCATCGATCTCGTGGACCAGGGCTGGACGGTCAAGGCGGAGAGATCCAAGGCGGTCTTCGCTCCCCCGTCAGCGCATGGTGACCGCGCCACGGAGAAGGCCCGGATCCGGCGCCAGGAACTTCTCCGCCGAGATGAACAGCTCAGCAGGAGCAGCGTTCGGCGATTCGTCGAGGGGATGGAGCGCACGCACGAGCACGGCGACCGGCTGGTCTCCGTTTTCAACCTGATGCGGGACGGCCGGGAGTTGGCAGACGCCCTTCAGGACGCGGCTACGGCCGCCGACGCCATCAAGCCCTATGTTCAGGTCGTCGATTCCTCAACGTGCGAACGGACCGGATTCAAGCTCCACGATATCTGGCGCTACTTCCGGCACACGTGGTCGAACGCCTACGCCACCGTCCCCGGGCGCTCAATGCCGATCTTGATCCGGGACGCAGCCACCGAATTTCATACGGTGATCGGTCTGGCAGCGATCTCCAGTCCGATCGTCCAGATTGCCGAACGCGACCGCTGGATGGGTTGGGAAACCGATCAGTTCCTTGCGCACCTGCGCGCTGAGCCCACAGACGATGGCGCTTCATGGCTAGCTCAACGGATTGAGACTCAGCGAAGCGAGATCTACCTCGACGACCAACTGCGTGACGGAGTTCTCCAACCAACCGACCTGGTGACGCCCACGCCCGAGGCCGTTGCACGGCTGCGGGATGATGCTGAGCGGCACCGTCAGAGGCATCACCAGACAACCACGATCCGTGAAGTCCGCAATATCGGACGCAATGCGTGGGTGGAGCGCGCCAAATCAGACCTGTTTCGCAGCAAGCGCTCAGCAGCTCTCGCGGATGCGCTGGAAATCGAGACCCTGCTGGGGGCCTACCTGTCCCCGCCCACCGCCGAAGGCCTCACCAAGGCCTTTTCAGATCCAAAGGCCCGTACGCAGATGCGTCGTGTGGTCCGTCGCGCACGAGGAGAACGAGTCGGCACTGTCATCGCAGACCTCACGGTGTGCGGTGCCGTGGCGCCGTACAGCGCACTGGCCGCCGGCAAACTAGTAGGGGCATTGGCCGTCTCACCCCCTGTCATCACGGCCTACCGCGAGAAGTACGCGCGACCGAGTGAGATCGCATCCGCGATGGCAGGCCGTCCGATCATGCGCGAGCCTCGTCTCTCCTTTGTTGGAACCACGTCGCTCTACGGCACCGGATCAAGTCAGTACAACCGGCTGTTCTGGCCAGCCGAGGTCATGGGGGGCGACAGCGCTACCCGGATGGGCTTCCACGAACTCGGACGTTCCCGCTCGTTCGGAACCTCCCACTTCTCAGAGGAGACCGTTGACGCCCTAACCCGGCTGCCGGCGCTGCGCGGCTCGCTTGTCCGCGTGAACAGCCTCTTCGGCGAGGGCGTCAGTCCACGCCTGCGTAAGGTGCGGCTGGGACTGGCAGCACTCGGATGGCCGGCCAACGAACTCCTACGGCACGGCCGGGAACGCATCCTCTACGGTGTTCCGCTGGTCGAGAATCTCCGTGACTACTCACTCGGCGTCGACAGAGAACCGCAATACCTGCTGGATCTAGAACTCCCGGACGCTGACGCCAAGGTCGCCGAATGGTGGCTCGAGCGCTGGTGTCGGCCGCGCGCACGACGCGAGGAAGTCCTCGCGGCCATGCGCGCTCACCGGTTGGTCCGACCAGTTGAGCACGGTGCCCGCGTGCCACTGCCCCCCAGAGTCGTAGAACTGCCCGTCGGCGAGGGGATGCTCCCTCTCGCCGACTAGCGTGCACCCCCACGCAGCCGCATCGCCCTCGTTGCTGGCTGCCGCACCCGGACCTCCAGGAGTGCGGCAGCCAGCAGCCGACGAGCGCCGGTGTATTGAGGGCATCGGTAGGGAACCGTTCGAGCGAAGCGCACGGCAGCCCTAGGCTTCTCCCAAGTCCGGAGCTGAAGACCCTGAGATGTGACGCATGAAACTCGAATCGACCACGATGTCGCCCGTCAGGCGCCAAGCGCGGCGCTCGTAAGACAAGTCCCCGGTGACGGTGAAGGGAAGCTGACGCCTGTACGACATGATGGCCCAGCCGTGATCGTCCCCGGCCAGAGGAACCTGAACCCGCAGGGCCCTGCCATTCACGTCCGCCGCGACGGTGACGATTGCCGCCTCGTCGCTACTCGGCGTGGAGTCATCTCGCGCAAGTGACTTAACGAGTCCGACCAGTGTTTCTCGACGGACAGGTTCATCTCTCTGGATGAGCCGCTCCCGGATATGTGGGAATTCGGCAATCAAGTCCCGGTCAAACATGATTGTCGCCAGCCCTACATCCGGCCTTTGTTCTGCGGCCGCCCATTCAAAGGACAAGTCCAGCGAATGGAGGTGATCCGGGGCCGACAAGTCTTCGAGCGACTCGAGCAGGCCAACACTGAGCCCCCAACCGCCAGGAGACGCGAGGGAATGATGCCCCCCAGATTGCGCCAACAGCCTCGTAGCCTCCAACCCTCTGGCCAGGGTCTCCATTACTCGCCGTGGGAAGGCGATGGCCGGCTCCTCTGTACCCTTCACCGGCGGGGAGCCGCCATCGCCCAGGCGCGTCACCACGGTGAAGACAAAGCTGCCCCGCTTAGTGTGGCCGAGCCTTACAGATCCCTCCAAGAATTCCCCCACCGCTTGCGGTCTACGCCCCTTGTGCGAGTGATTTGGGTCCGCGGTTGTCGTAGCCGACGCCTTCATCATTTTGTGGATCCCCTGCAGTGTCCTTTCCGCCTGCCTGAAGGGGATCGTGCCGTCGATCATGCGCTGATCGAGGCGCACGAAGAACAGATCGGCGCGCGTCGCCAGGACATGCTCGAGAAGTTGCCCTGCATCCCAGTCGTGGATGTGCCCCAGCGATTCCAGTGCATCGATGAACCGCGGCGTGAAGTCGGCGAAGTCTGCGGCCAAGGGGATCATGATCCGCGGCGCTGCCAGGAGTGGACCATCCGAGCGGTAGCGCCAGACTTCACGGACTTTCGTCTGACGTTGCTCCAATTCCCAGTCTTGGGAAGCAAGAAACTGAGATACTGCTGCCGGAGTCAGGGCGGATGCGACCTCGCGGTACGTGTCAAATGTCGTCCGGCTCACCTTTGCCCCTCCTCTGCATCGCCAATACACTTCATGATGCCCCGAAGCTGATCACCCGTGAACAGATTCCGACGCGGCAGATGGACCGTGTGGTAGTCCTTGATCGGCCCGTCGTATCTGAGGTTTTCGGCCGACTCCCAGAACATGCGGCTACGCGTGAACAGTCCCCATTCCTCTACACTAAGCCACGGCTCCGGTTCACGGGGTATCAGGAGCACGCCGAGGTATGCCGGAATATATCGCTTGCCGCGCGTAAGCTTCCGGAAGGGCTTCGCCTTCATCCGCCAAGTCATACTATCGTCTTTAAGTAGACTTTCCTGGTAAGTGCACTTCAACTGAAGCTCGAATTGAGGACCGTAGTAACCACGGTACTCCCGCGACGAGACGATCGTGATGTCGACGCCTTCATAGTCAGTCTCGTGTGGCTTGATGGAGCATCCGGCCGCATAGGCGATCATCCGCGTGAACGAAACGCTGAAGTGTTCCTGTAGTGCGGTTATGGGAACCTGGCCTTCCGCGAGGTCCTCTTCGCCCATCGCCTCGTCGATGCCATCTGTTGGCATACGCCCCCTCCTGGCTTCTCCCGACGGCGGTCAAACACCGTCACTCTGATTGCCGTTTCGGCGCGAACCTTGCTGCACCCACAGCAGGCCCGCCGCGCCTCCGAATTGAGATTGAGCGGCGGGCCGATGTCCGCTATCGGCTAGGCCAGTGCCTGAAGTACCTGACCACTGGCGAATGGGAGGTTGCGTGAGATCACCATGTCGTCAATCAGATGCACAGGCACGCTGCCCGTCTCCTTCGCGCGACGCAGTTCGTCGGTGGGTGCCACGTCAGGGCTTAGCGGGTCATGCACGCCGAAGATCCACTGCTGGTCGCCACGCTGCGCGAGAATGGGCGCTGTGACTGTTCCGACGCCCTCAATTTCGATCTTGGTGCCACGCGTGAACTGAGCGTTGCTGCCTCGACTGCTGAGGTCCTGGCAGAGGGTGTCGGCAGAGCGCTCAAGTCGTTCCTCATTCAGGGTCGGTTCCGTCCCGTGGATCAGGTACCGCAGCAGGCTGGCACCGACATGGCGGTCGAGGAGGCTGTGCTCGAAACGATTGCGGAAGCTGCGCAGACACCTGTAGCAGGACTGGTCACAGTTTTCCGGGCAGTCCTCCAGCAGTTTCAGTGTCTGTTCGAGGATCTCTACGCCGTAGTCGTTGACCCTCCGGGTGAAGCCGGCTCCGCCGGCAAGCGTGTCATAGACGTAGATCTCGGCCTCCAGGCCTTCGTTACCTAGGGCAGTCAGCGCCGGCCGATACTCTGCCTGCAGTTCCGTGGCCTCAATGCCGAGCCTTAGGGTTGCCGCGATCGTGAGCGCCTCAGCAACTGAACGCAGTGCAATGTGCGTCGAGAGATTCGCCGGGCTCAGGGTGATCGGCGAGTCCACCTTCAAGCGCACCAGAAGCACATCGGAAATGAAGTCGTTGCCCAGCACCATGCCCCGGGTCGAACCAGTGCCGGGACATTCTGGTGCCTTCTCGTCGGGGTAAGGCTTCTTGTGGGTGGTAAGCAACCTCCCCGTGGCCATAGCCGTGGGTTCGATGAGCCCACAACGGGTGCAGTACGTGTATCCCTCGTTGCCGGGGCCCGTGTTGGTTACAAGCAATGTCTCTCGGCGGTATGTCCGTGTCAGACGGTCTGTGACGCGCTTCCAGGCCGACTCCTCCGTCGGCCCTGGTGCCATCAGCTTGGCGCGCGTCGCATAGCTGCGCGCGGGGGCGTCGTCGGGACTCGTTCCCGGATCCTGATCGGCTGGGTGCGCAAACCCGGGCGGTCGCATCCAGGTCTTGGCCTTACCGAACTTCTTCTCGGCACCGCAGGCGGGGCAGTCTCGCTCCTCTCCGCGTTTTGCCTCGTCGAGGGGGAAGTGCTTCGCGTAGTGGCAGACCTGGCATTCGAAGTAGAGCAGCCGTTCCTGCCATGCTTGAAAAAGCTCCTTCTGGACCGGCGAGTAGATGGCTCCAGAGGTCCATTCCTTGTTGTCGATCCACACCACTTTGCCTGGGGCGTACTGGCTGAGCGCCACCGTGAGCCCCTGGCTGGCCGCGTATTGGAACTCGGTGTTGAACCGCGTAGACCGATTGACATCGAAGACGTGGAAGGCAACCACATCGGTCGGGAACGCATAGCGCGGCAGAACTCCCTTGTACAGGAGACGGTCGAGCAGGTTCTTCTGGCTCCGTCGGGCGCTCGGTTCTTCCGCGTCGTCCTCGGCCGGGGGTTCCGGCTCCATTTCTGTGTTCGCCAGTGAGGTTTCCCTCGCACTGCCCTCCATTAGCGACCCGTCGAGGTCGAGCTCAAGAGCCTTATCGATCTCGAAGAGCGTCCTCGTCACGATGCCTTGGAGTACCGCGATACGGGCATCCGAGCTCAGTTCCTCGGGAAGCCACGCTGCGACCTCTTCGCGTAGCGCGTTCTCCTCACCCTTCAGCCACTCTTCCAGGTCTGTTCGGTTCAGAGGGGATGTCGTCCCCGTGAATGCGGTGACCTTCCCAAGAACTTCGAAGAGTTGGGGCTGGTCCTCAGGCTGGATTGCCGGCAGCCGATCCTGGTGGTAGCGCTGCAGTAGGTACGCGATGACATGGCGCCGCACGATTTCTTCGTTGTCCATCGTCAGCACTGGATCATCGACCTTGCCGCGGATCATCAGCTCTGGCTGGCGGAAATAGTGGTCGTCGTGGGTGTCAGCGCTGCCGAAGGCGAGCACGGTGGCGATCGCATTACCCCGGCGGCCGGCCCGGCCCGCTCGTTGCTGGTAGTTAGCACGAGAGGGCGGCATGTTGCGCAGGGCTACACCGGTCAGGTTGCCGATGTCGATGCCGACTTCCATGGTGGTCGTGCATGACAGCACGTCGATGGCGGCGCGCGACTGCTCTCCCTGCCGGGACAGGCCGAGATCAACGTCTTGGAAGAGCAACTCGTGCTCCTCGGCCTTGGAGAATACGGCGTCCGACTGTGCGGCGTTGAGCTGCGCTGTGTGCTCGGCGGCAATGATGCTCATAGGCAGCTCAGGCGGGTTTTTGAGAGCGCGGACCGTACTGGCCCGGTAGTAGCCTTTACGGGCCTGAAAGACCGGATCGGTATCGGGGTCAAGGATGCGGACTCGATCAGCGCCGCAACTGGTACATTTTCGGCTACCGGGAAGTGGCCGCTGCGTGGAGCGACACCGCTCGCAGTAGCCCCACTGCCCCCCGAGCTCCAAGGCCAAATTCGAGGCAGAAATCCGGTGCGCGCCACTACCTACCGGTTCGCAGAAGGTTGTGAGCAGCGTCTGCAGCCACCCGTCCCTAAAGTTCTGCCTTGCGGCCTTCGATCCGAGCAATCGGTCGACGGACTCGAACCTTCCCGCGTGGGGCTGGACGCCACCCTTCTGCCGCCACCAGTCCCCGTCGGTCATCGACGGGAACCAGATGCCAGGGGTACTCCACGCAGTCAGCCACAACCGGACAAGCGCGAGCTTGGCTTCGGCGCCCTCTGCGACTCCACCGATGTCCGGAAGCTTCGCAATCAACTCGTCGGTGAGGTTTGCTCGCTCCCGGATTGAGGCCAAGCCAAGCGATGACAGCCCGTAGTACTTGTCCGTTATCGTTGCATATATTGCGCGCAACAGTGACTGCGGCGGCGGGGCGGTAGTGAGGAGCGCACCCATTTCATTGAAGTTACCTGTCAGTGCACCCTTATCGATGGCCCGTGCGACCGTGCCCATCACATGGAGTGACTCCGTAGGTCGCAGTTCCGGCCGCAGTCGCACCGACAACACATGCGATCCGACCATGACGGCCACATACAGCCTATCCAGGCTGAGAATCGGACCCAGAACTTGGTGATTAGCGAGTTCCCGCCACCCGCGCAGAATCACGGGCCGCATGACGTCACGCAGAGAATAAGTCTGCAGGTTGGGCGCAAGCCGAGCGGCAACCTGCCGAGAGTCAGAGAAGGCGAGCACCTTGCGACCGCGCAACGGGGCGAAGTCGCTGTACGGTTGAGCACCAGGAGGCTGGACCTCAACCTGACGAGTCACCAATGCCTGGAAGGGCTGGTCACCCTTTGTCTGGTGATCCTGCACCGATGATCGACCGAAGCCAGCGAGTCGCCCGCACATACCGCAGGGCTTGAACTCGCCGTTCGCCTCACCCTCCTCACCATCGTCGTCACTTCCGATGGACTCTCCACCGCGGAGCCGAGGAATGAAGACGCTGCGCATGCGTTCGCCGAATTCCCCCGGTGGATTGAGCCGCCCGGTGATGAGGTCGAGGTCCGCTGGCTCCACCCTGGTCTCGTCACCCGACGGGGACTCCAGCAGTAGATCTAGCGCTTGAAGTTTAGGGATGGCGCCAGTTGCAGACTGAAATGCCCCACCCGGCTCGTGCCAGAGATGGGATGGGTCAAGGACATCGTCCGTATAGGCTCGGGCATAAGCGGAGCCACAGTGCCGGCATGTGTACAATTCGAAAACGCGGGCTCCGCACCCGCAGGTAGCCTGCGGCTGGGCGTAAAGCTTGCCTACCGGCCCAGGCTCCGAGTGCACCTCCCGGTCAGCTTCTGAGCAGTCGGGATCGAGACAGGCCCACAGCCCTGCCAGCCCCCGGAAGAACGCATGCACGCGGCATGGCAGCAACCCGGCGTCATCCTTTGACCGGCGGGCGGCGCTGCCGAGCGCTACCAGCGTAGAGGCCGCCCTGTCGGCAAGCTCCTTCTCCGCCATCGGAAAGATGCGGCCGCCCAGTTCATGGACCGGATGGGCTCGTTGCATTGTCTCGTTCACGAGCAGATTCATCGGGGAGAAGTCGTTGAGGGCTTCGTAGAGCAGTTGGCCGACAGTGGCGCCAGACACCTCCTCAGCGACCCCTCGGTAGTCCAGCAGTCCACGAACCGCGGCGATGCGGCCCGCGTCCGACTCCGCGTCGTGGAACGCCTGCATGGGTACGGCAGCTAGGGCCTGAGCATCCTGGAAGTTGCCTGTGGTGGCGGGTTCCCGCAGGGCGAGCCGCCCTTCCACGGTCTTGAAGTCGTCTGCAGATTTGCCGCTCAACTGCGCGGCAAACTGGCGTGCGTACTCTGCGCTGGCAAAGCTCGCGCTTGTGCAGATCACCTGTAGCCGATCGGGCGTAATCCCAAGCCTTGCGCGGAGGCGACGCAGAAGGAGCGCCACCTCTGCGCCACCAGCCCCGCGGTAGAGGTGGGCCTCGTCTACGACGAGAAGGAACCTCTCGTCAGGGTTGTTCTCCAACCATGCTCGGGTCGCGTCGAAGACCGGCCGCTCGAGCGGACGCATGAGCATGTACTCAAGCATCGAGTAGTTCGTGATTAGCACGTCTGGCGGCGTGTCCAGCACTTCATGGCGCGTAAAAAGCTCGGGGTCCTCAGGCCGGAGGACGGCTCGAATGAACTCGCCGTTCCTGTTCTTCCAGCGGGAGCCGTGTTCTCCGTACCACGCCTTCAGGTCCGGTTTAGCGGGCCACTTTCCGCGCGACTGCAGCTTCTCGATAAGGGCGGACGCCGTGCCATGTCCTTGCGCCGAGGGGTTGGACGCCCGGTCGATCAGGTCGATGTAGAAGTCCTCAATCGACCGCAGCCGCTCCTGGTCCTTCTCTACCCGTCGTACACCGGGGTAGAGAGTGCGACTGGTGTAGCGGGCGAAACGTGCTGGCCGTCCAGCCCACGCCGTGAACTGCGCGGTGACGCGCGGATCGCCGAGCAGCAGGCGAAGACGTCCCAGTTGGTCGTTCACCAGCGCGTTCATTGGGTAGAGAATCAGGGCTCTTACTGAGGGGGCTGCGAACGACTCAGGCTTGTGAGCGGCCTCCGTTGCGAGCTTCGCCAGCATCGGCTCAAGGAACGTCTCCGTCTTTCCGGAACCTGTACCGGTCGTGACCGCAAGGCTGAGGCCGTCGCGAATCGTCCACTCCAGGGCCTCCGCCTGGTGCGTGTATGGCGGGTCGTGCAGGAGTGGCTGGTGACCACCGACGTGTGTACTCAGGCTGACAAGGAGCGCCCTGGCCGCTGCATCGAGTTCGAGATCACCGAAGCCTCGGCCAGTCTGGTAGCGGGGGGTACTCTCGATGAACGGCTCACGGTGGAGCACCCCCTCCCGCTTCAGCAACTCGCGACGCTGTTCGATCACGGTTGGGTGTCCCACGTGGTACGTGGCCTCGATGTAGTCCCGAAGGGCCGCCTGAATGCTGGCGACCGTCTCTGCGATCGTGGGCGCTTCCGCGGTCACGCCACTCCTCCCTCATCGTTGACGTGCATCCATAGCATGTCAGCGAAGAACTTCTTTAGTTCGCCGATCGCCCAGAGCGGCACGCGATACGTGATCAGCGCGTCCCTGGCCCGCAGGCCAGGGACCCCCACAAGTTCCAGGTAACGCTGCGCCCACCCGGGCACAGGGCCGAACAGGTCCAGACTCCGGCTCTCGTGGGCCCCGTCGGCGTGCCGAATCCGCAGGATCTGCGGCCTTCCCCGTGCAGCGTCGATCGCTGCCTGAAGCCGCCACGCCTCGTCGCACGCCGGGAGGGCAGGATCGTCAGTTGGCATATCAATGAGCGCACGAGGCATGCCGCTCTCCACGCGAACAAAGCACCACAGATCAGCTCCATATGCCTGCGGCCGACGGGCAACGTAGTCTCCGCAGTCGCCGTCAGCGGGTAGCCGCCAACGGCCCCGGTAATAGAGAACCGACGACGCGGGATCGAGAATCCTCAGATCGTTGACGAGACCCGAGTGTGCTGCCCAGTCCAAGCGTTGACGCATCCCGCGGACGATGGCGGCAGCGCTAGCCACACTCGGTTGCCTGCGCCAGTCGTCGATGCTGATCTCATGGAGTCCGGCGGCATGCAGCCGGACCGGTCCCGTGGTGGCATCCATTGCGATGGACCGCACGTGGCCCTCGAGGCGCATGACCGCGCCGACAGACTCGTCCAGGAGCGGCACGCCGTCGGGGCGTACACCCAGCAAGAGGTATCTCCCGGGGGCCTTCATCACATAAGAGGGTGGAGCGAGATAGAGCCTCCGACGTCCAAGATCCTTCCGGTTCGGGAGTTCGACTAGGTCGCCGATTGCCACCAGCAGATCCAACTGGGTGGCTAGCTGGGCACGAGTGACCGCGGACGGATCGTCGAGCGGACCGAGCACCTCCATCACCGCATCGACGAGTTCACGCGGCGTCGCCGGGCACAGGAACGCGGCTGCGCGGCGTAGTGATGAGCAGATCACTTCGGGTGCACTCAGATCGATCGCCACCTCCCCCAGGCCAAGCGCGCGGACGGTAAGTCTGGCGACCTCACGGCCACTGAGCGCATTGATATTCATCGGCCGGCCCCGGGAGCCGGCCGGTCCGATGTATCCCGGAGGGCGTGAGTCCCCAGCACTGCGAACCTCGCCGCCCGGATGAGTACGGGGGAAGTCAGCACGCCCCTCAGGAGCCGGTCTCTTTCGGGCTCCGCCCAGTTCGCGACCGAGCCTGGCCGGCTCGCGAGCGCTAGCAGGAAGTCTGCTGCGGCCTGAGAGTCACCGAGGCCGCTGGACGTCACGACGGCTTCAATAGCACCAGCAAATCCCTCGCTCAACGCAGCTGGTGCATCAACCCACTGCCAGAGATGGCGAGCGATCTGCCGGGCAGCGGCGCGCTGTTTGGAAGGCTCGCCTACTAGCTTTTCCATTTCATCCAGCAGTTCGAGCTGCCGGTACGCACCAGCTGTACCGCGCTTTCGTTCTAGGTTTGCCCACCGGGGTCCGGCGATGACGGACACAAGCGCCGTAGTGATCGCCTCAAGGACTTGCTCCTGTTGGTGACGAGCGAACGGGTCCGCTGGCAGATCGGCGTCGAGCCACCGACGGTGACCTTCGATGAGCCGCTGAACCTCAAGGAGCGAGTCATCTGAGGATCGCGGCACGGCCGGGCGGCTCTGGCGCAGTTGGTTTGGCTCGGGCGGCAGGATGGTCGCTGCTGTCAGCTTGCCGGAAATCGCTTGCAGGAGTCCGCCTGTCGCTGGCACGGCGATTGGTCCACGGGGATCCTGCGCCATGCAGGCCAGCGGGGCCTCCACCGAGAAGATGTGCACCTGCGTGTCGTCGTTGCCTGTCCGGTCTATCAGCCGCGCTTCGTGTTGCCCGCTGTGCCGCTTGGCGAGCACCCAGCGGAGCGGGTCGAAGCCGCGTTCACAGACCAGGGATGCGAAGCCAACTCCGTTCTGAAATACCGACACTTCACATGACTCGGCCTCTTCGTACGCGCCGAGTATTCTCTTCTTGCGCAAGACCTGCTCCGTCAGCTTCTCCCACGCGCCATCACTGAAGGGCACTGAGATGCCGTGGAGTTGCCTTTCCAGCTCCCTTCCCGCGTCGTCACGGAGAGTGATTGACAGTTCGGCCCTTGTCTCCAGCGGACCGTCAATCGAGAGACTCGCCCTGCCATCCCAGAGTTCAGTCATCTTTGGGCGCGCCGGTGTGGCGAACAGCCGGATCGCGGTACCTTCCGTCGCGGCTTCGCGGTTGGTGTGGAGGTCACGAATCGTGATCGTCAGGGAGCCGCTGAAGAGGGGCCGATCCGTCTCTGGGGTGAGCAGCGCGACGTTCACATCGTGCGTACCCACTCCGAGATTCTCCAGAGCAAAGAACAGCTCTGGTTGGCCTTCCGGGAACTCCAGCACAAAGGGAAGGCCACGGTCTACGGTCACCGCGCACTTGTCCGCAGCGTGAGCAGACTTCACGGCCAGCATCGCCGGCTCGCCAACAAGCCACTCGATGGCCCCGTCCCCGTCCCAGGATCCTGGCACCAAGCCTACCGGCCGAATCGAGACGTCGGATGCTACTGCCAGCCCGACAGTTGCAAGTTGCTCGACTTCTGCTGCGCCGACCTTCTGCGGCACCGTGACCTCAAAGACGTGCACGCCTTCGACCGAGGTCATCGTCGGCGCGATCCAGGGCAATGAGGGCGGCTTGCTGCCAACTCGCCCAACCAAGCAGTACTCGTTGCCGGGTCGAACGAACTTGCCCTTTACCTCTATGGGTTCCCCGACTGATCGCTTCCTGAACAGCCACCAGGGCCCCGGATCGATGGAGCAGTGCTCGGCGATCAGCCTGTTGACGGCCTCCGATCCGCGTTCCAGTTCGATGACTGGAACGCCGGGTCGAGGCCAGGCCGACAGCGGCACTTTGTCGGGCCACAGCAGTCGACCGCGGGCGAACAGACGGGGATGACCTTCGACCCTTGCACGCTGACTCCGAAGTTCCTGCTCGACTTGTGGACTGATTGTCTGTAGCGGCGTGAGATCGGGCAGTTCCAGATACGGCTGCCAGCCACCATGTTGGTTGCGTAGGAACATCCTTGGGCTGATAACAGTTGAGACGCGGCGCCTTCGCTGTACAGACGCGGCACCCGCTCCTGTCGGAAGGAAGCCACTTGAGCGGATCACATTGGCGGACTGCCTGGCACGCGACAGCCAACTTCGGGAGGCCTGTTCATTACTCAGGCCGGCGACCAGGCGGCTGAGTGTCGACCGCACAAGGTATGGGGACTCTTCCTCGTCGCCCGAGAGCAGCGCAACTGCGACCTGGCCCAGGAGGCTCTGATTGGCGCAGAGGATACGGAAGCGCTCGCTGTATCCGCCCGTGCGCGACACCAGGCATGCGCCCAGTGCATCAGGATCAGCCAACAATTCCGCATTCAGCACTCCGCGCGACTCGAACAGGAGCTGGGCCATCTGCCGCTGAAGATCCGCCGGCATCACGGCATGTGTGATCGGCCACGCAATGATGGTGAAGTTCGTGGCGAAGCCACCTCTCGGCTCCGCACCTCCGTAATCGTCCGCGAAGCGCCTGAACCACTGCTTGATGCGTTTCCGGTTGAGGGGTACGTTCCACTGGGGCCCGCCCTCCCACCCTGGCGCCCTCTGTCCCCAAAGGGGCCAGAACTCACCCCCGACGTAGTCGTACCCGATCTCAGCGGCAAACACCGCGAATGGCAACCACCAGGCGCGGTATCGCGCGTCGAGTCCATCAGCGACAGCCTCACGCACTGCGGCCAGGAGTAGTTCGAGCTCGTCACCAACGAGGTCGTGCTCCAACGCGAAGACGGGAGCCGGCGGATGCAAGGCCCGGCGACGCTCGTGGAGTGTCCGAAAGTGGTGATCGAGTTGCAGGTGTAGGTGTTTGAGCACCTCCACCGACCCCCCGCGCGCTATCCCCTCCACGCTCGACACCACCTCCTCTCCTGTCACGTGTTAGTGCGGGCGTCGCCAGACAAAGGTAGTGACGCTCGGGGGATAGATCACCACTTAGCGTAGATCATGCCGCCGCACTCCAGGGGCGCAGATGGCCGAACTGGGATCATGCCGCCCCGCTGGTCGGGCCTGCCTGGGAACTCAGGTGAAGCCGTTCTGCAGCTCACGCAGGCCGACCAGCGCCCTTCCGATCAAGAAGGCGGGTCGGAGACTGGGCCGGTAACTTCGCCTGGCTGCCCACGCTCCTTGGCCTACTCCGTGCGGCCTGGGCCGGACCGCCCAGAACCGTGAAGGAGAGGTCGGGCCAGATGACCTTCCCGGCCGCCGTGGTGGGTAGTAGCCCCAGCGGTTGGCCATCTCCCTCACGAGGAGCAGTCCGCGTCCGCCAGTGGCATCCACACCAACCTCCCGCCGTACCGACGGCCGGGGATCGCGGTCCGCGAGTTGAACAAGCAAGCCCGTCCCTGTCAGCTGGTGGGCGAGGTTGAACGTGCCGACGTCGGCCAGCCTCGGGCATCAGGTGCTCGCCTCCTCCATATCCCTGACGCCTACCGTGCCGATCTTGGTGGTCATGTGAAGCCCTCCGTGGGGAGATGATTTCACCGAGAAGCGAAAACCGAGGCAGAAGGTGTCGTCGCGCATCACGCCGTGGTCTCCTTCGCCGTTCACAGCAGACCCAATGCCACCCAGCAGGGGGCCTGCAGCCATCCTGCTGGGAGCCAACTGGGAGCCGATCGGCCCCCCGAGACCCGCCGACACAGTCCCATGCCTGCCGACACTGCTAGCGTGACCTGCGCAAATGCCCTTGTCCGAGGTGGCAGGCCCGGCCGGACCTCATTCGGGACGAAGAGGTCGTGGGTTCAAATCCCGCCACCCCGACAGCCATAAAACAGGTCGGCCCCCTACTCAGACGAGTAGGGGGCCGACCTGTTGTGCGTGCGGGGTCGGGGGCGGGTCTGTGGGTGCTGGTCTCGGGGTGGGGCCGCCGGCGGGAGCTGGTGGCCCGTGGGGGGACGTTAGCCTTGCGGGGGCCGCCTGTGGACCTGAGAGGGCAGCGCGATCGGGGGTCCTGCGAGCAGGACGCGTGCGCACGGGAGTTGGAGGAAGTCCTCTCCCGGTTCCCGGACGCGCCGGTTCGACCTCGTACGTCACAGAGGGCGGAGGTCGGGCCGGATCGAAGCGCCGGTGGCCTTCCCCGTCGACAACCCTGGAGATCACGTGCATCCCGTCCGGATCGTGGACCTGTTCGCCGGCCCCGGCGGCCTTGACGTGGCCGCCGAGAGGCTGGGTGTGGCCACGGCGGGTGTGGAATGGGACTCTGCCGCCTGCACGACGCGGCGGGCCGCCGGCCTCGTGACGGTGGAGGGCGACGTACGGCTCTACGGGCCCTCCGACTTTCCCGACGCGGACGTGCTGGCCGGGGGGCCGCCCTGCCAGACGTTCACCGTGGCGGGCAACGGGGCCGGGCGCCGGGCGCTCGACGACGTCCTCTCCTTCGTCGAGCGGATGGTCGCCCGAGAGGACCGCGAGGAAATCGCGAAGGACCTCTCGAAAATGGAGGACGAGCGGACCGGATTGGTGTTGGAGCCCCTCCGGTGGGCGCTCGAAGCGATCGACGTGTACGACCGGCCCTATCGCGCGATCGTTCTCGAACAGGTACCGGCGGTGCTGCCCGTGTGGCGGGCCTATGCCGAGGCGCTGCGGAAAGAGGGGTACGAAGTCGATTGCGGCCTCCTGCGCACCGAGGCCTTCGGAGTTCCCCAGACGCGCAAAAGAGCCGTGCTCATCGCTCGGCGGGGCTCCGAACCCGTGGAGCTGCCCTCCGCCACCCATCGGACGTACCGCAAGGGAATGTCCCGTGACGAGGGGGACGGCGCGTTGCGGGCCTGGCGGTCGATGGACGACGTGCTGGCGCGGACGTCGCCCTTCCTCGTGATCTCGAACTACGGCACCGGCGGGGACCCCAAGGCGCGCGGACGTCGTGGGTCGTGGGAGCCGTCGGCGACCGTCACGGGGAAGATCTCGCGCAACCGGGTCGTGGGGCTCGACGGGGCCGAGCTGGAACGGTTCACCCACTCCGAAGCCGGCCGCCTGCAGACCTTCCCCGGCGACTACCCGTGGTCGGGGCGGGACGTCGGCCAGCAGATCGGCAATGCCGTTCCGCCGCGGCTGGCCATGCACGTGCTGTCCGCCGCGTTCGGGTGGTCGCCTCCGGACGAGGCCGCGCTCAGGGCGCTCGACACCTGGGCCCCCGCCGCGGCCCTCGTGGACGAGGCCGTGGCGGCGTACGTCTGAGGCGTGCGAAGGGGCCGGTGGAGCCGAGGAGTTCCATGCCCCGGGCCACGTCGTCGGCGACCGTACGGGACGGCTCGCTCGCGCCGTCGGCCGGTCAGGCCAGGAGCTTGGCCTTGGCCCGGTCGAACTCCTCCTGGGAGATGTCGCCCTTCTCCTTGAGGGAGGAGAGCTTGTGCAGTTCGTCCGCCGCGCTGGTCGCGCCCGTCGTGCCCGCCTGCTTGCGGACGTACTCCTTGAAGGCCTCTTCGCGTTCCCTGGCCTGCCGGGCGTCCCGCTCGCCCATGCTCCGGCCCCGGGCGATGAGGTAGATGAACACGCCGATGTAGGGGAGCAGCAGGACCAGGATCAGCCAGCCGGCCTTCGCCCAGCCGTTCAGGCTGTGGTCCCGGAAGATGTCGGTGATCACCTTGAACAGCAGGAAGAACCACATCATCCACAGGAAGAACAACAGCATCGTCCAGAAGAGGTTGAGCAGCGGATAGTCGTCCATGCGTGTGCTCCGATTCCGGTAGGCCCGCCCCGCCATCCCCTTGCTACCGGCGGCACCCGGGCACGGCACGCGGGGCGCGGCCGAACGGGTGAACCCGCTCCGGACCGGCCGCGGGCGGCGTCGGTGCGGGGGCGGCTGCCGGAGGTGCGGGGGCCCCGGGGCGGTGCTGGAATGCCTGGAGGGCCGCCCCGGACGTCCGGGGCGGACGAGAACGGCGCCGACGGGAGGAAGGCCATGGACCTCGTCGACGGGCCAGACGACTCCGGCGGGCCCGACGACTCCGGCAGGCGCCGGCGCCGGTACCGGCGCCGGCTCTCCCTGATCAGACAGCTCGTGCGCGCGAGCGTACCGGCGGTCGTGCTCACCGGCCTGTACTACGTGGTGCCGCTGGACGAAGGGTTCGGCCTCGTCACCCTCGTCGAGCTGATCGCCGGACTGCTGGTCTTCAGCTGCCTCGTGGCCTGGCAGCTGTCCGCCATCACCCGCTCGGACCATCCGCGGCTGCTCGCCCTGGAGGCCCTGGCCACGGTCGTACCCCTGTTCCTCCTGCTGTTCTCCGCCACCTACTTCCTCTTCGCGCTGAACGTCCCCGGGTCCTTCTCGGAACCACTGGGCCGCACGGACGCCCTCTACTTCACGATGACGGTCTTCGCGACCGTCGGCTTCGGCGACATCGTGCCGGTCTCGACCAGCGCCAGGGCCCTGGTCACCGCGCAGATGGCGGCCAACCTGATCCTGGTGGGAATCGTCGCCAAACTCCTCTTCGGCGCGGTACGGATCGGACTGGCCCGGCGCTCGCCGGAGGGTCCGGGAAGGAGCGACCTGTGACGGCCACCCAACCGGCGGAGGCGGTCCTGTTGCGGGGCCTGCTCAAATCCCCCGGCTACATGAAGACCCTGCTGCTCGGCGCCCTCATCGGGATCCCCGTCTCCCTCGCGGCGTTCTGGTTCCTCGCCGGAATGCACGCGCTGGAGCACGCGGTGTGGAGCACGCTCCCGCACTCCCTCGGCTTCGACCAGGCGCCCTGGTGGTGGCCGCTGCCGCTGCTGCTGATCTCCGGCATCAGCGTGAGCCTGATCGCCCTGCACCTCCCGGGCGCGGGCGGCCACATCCCCGCTGCGGGCATCAGCATGGGCGGCTCCACCCCGATCGCACTCCCCGGCGTACTGCTCGCGGCGGCGGCGAGCCTTCCGCTGGGCGCCACGCTGGGCCCGGAGGCTCCGCTGGTCGCCCTCGGCGCCGGGCTCGCGGTCCTGCTGCGGGACCTGGCACGCGCCCCCTCGACCCCGCAGGCCACCCTGCTGATGGCGGCGGCCGGCTCCGCCGCGGCCATCGCGGCCATCTTCGGCAGCCCGCTGATCGCCGCCGTCCTGCTGATCGAGGTGGCGGGCGTGGGCGGGCCGCAGTTGTTCGCCGTGATGCTGCCCGCGCTGCTCTCCAGCGGGATCGGGTCCCTGGTGTTCAGGGTTCGGGCGGTGGACCGGGCTGGACACGGGCCAGCTCAAGCTGAAGCCGGCGGGCCCCTTCCCCCGGCTGGACGCCGCCGACGTGGCCTGGGCGGTGTTGCTGGCCGTGGTCGTGGGCTTCGTCATGCACCAGGCGATGGGCCTGGGGCGGCGCGTGTCGGTCTTCGTCACGCGCAAGACGGTCTCCCGCAGCGCGCTCTGCGCCCTGGCCGCCGGTGCCTGCGGGGCGGCGTACGCCCTCTCCACGGGGCGGAACCCGGCGGACGTGGCCTCTTCCGGCCAGGGCACCCTGGCCCAGCTGACCTCCGACCCGAAGGCCTGGGGCATCGGCGTACTGGTGGCGGTCCTGCTGTTCAAGACGCTGGCCTACGCACTCTGCCTGGGCGCCCTGCGCGGTGGACCGATCTTCCCGGCCATCTTCCTGGGCGCCCAGGCAGAGTGCTGGTCGCCCCCCTGCCGGGCCTGGGGCTGATTCCCGCGCTGGCCGCAGGGATGGCCGCCGCCACCGCGAGCGCGATGCGGTTGCCGGTCAGCAGCGTGGTGCTGGTGACCCTGCTGCTGGGCAGCGCCGCGATGACCCCGGTGGTGATCCTGGCGGCCGTGGTCGCCTTCGTCGTCACCGAACTGCTGCCGGTGCACCCGCCGGCCGGTTCCCCGGCGGGTGCACACCCCTAAGGGCTGTCCCGTAATCCGTGGTGGATCAGCGCGCGGCGTCGGATGCGGTGCATCGCAAGGCGGAGGGACGCCCGAATACTGGACGTATTC
>NZ_JBIUTJ010000027.1:0-22798 GCF_044741845.1 Streptomyces sp. NPDC088097 | reverse complement strand
ATGGCCTGGCTCGCCGGCTGCCGACGCCTCCACCGTCGCTACGAACGCAAAGCCGAACACTTCCTCGCCTTCACCAGCATCGCCTGCACCCTCATCTGTTACCGCAGACTCACCAAATGAGATGACTTCTTAGGGAGTGGCGGCGCGGTTCAGGCAGTGGTCGACGAGGGCGTGCATGCGGGGTACCGGGAGGGACGGGTTGCTCGCGGCGCCCTCCGCGGTGCGGGGGTCGGCGAGCAGGGCCTCCAAGGCCTGCGGCGTCAGGCTCGGGTTCGCGGCGGCGGCCCGGCGCACCGACGCGTCGGGGTCGTCCAGCGGGGGCGCGGCCAGGGCGGGATCGGCCGCGGCCAGGGCGCGCACCTCGGGATCCGGGTGGCCGACGAGGCCGGTCAGGCCGGTGCGGGGGAACGCGGGCAGGGTCAGCAGGTGGGGACGGTGGGCCGGGCGGGTGACGAAGACGTCCAGGAGGAGCTGCGGCGGGGCCAGGGGGTGGTGGCAGGCCAGCCGGATCCGTACCTCCTCGTCCTGGTCCCGGGCGAGTGTCCCGACGAGTTCCGCGGGCAGGTCGGGCCGGCTCGCGGCGACCTGACGGAGCACCGGTCCCTCGGACACCGCGCAGGCGGCGAACCAGTCGGGGGAGGGCTGGGCGTCGGGCTCGGCGTCGGGCTCGGTGGTCGGGCACGCGCAGTCCGGGCCATGCCCGATGACCGCGTCGATCGCCCCGTACTCGGCCCAGGTGCGGGGGAAGGGGTGGAGGCGTGCGCGCATCCGCACGTCGTCGTCCGGGTCCTTCCTCAACTCCGCCACCAGGTCCGGTCCCAGGTCGGGCCGGGCGGCGACCGTCTCGCGGACCTCCGCCTCGGGGTGGCGGGCGAGCCGGGCGACGGCGTAGGCCGGGGTGTGGCGGTTCCGGGCGAGGGGGCGCACCGTGCCGTCCGCGAAGCACTGCTCGACGAGCACGGGAGACAGGGCGCACCTGCCGAGCACGAAGGGCCTGCTGCGCGAGCCGACGGACGACAGCCTGGCCTCCACCCGTTCCGGGTCCAGCTCCCAACTCCTGTCCTGCGCCGCTTCACGGACTGCGGGGTCCGGATCGTCGAGCAGCCCCGCCCGCTGCGCCGGGGTGAGCGACGCCCACCTCCAGGTGGCCCGTATCCGGAGTTCGGGGTGTTCGCGGACGGCCATGGAGCGGTAGAAGGACTGCGGGATCTGCCGGGACGATTCGAGCTCCGAGATGATCTCGTCCTCGGTGACCTTGCCGTCCTCGCCCCCGTCCCGGGCGGTCAGGAGGGTGACGAGGATGTCGTCCGGCAGCGGCCGAACCCATCGGGGGTGGGGTCGGGAGCCGCCGGCGAGCCACCCGCGGACGAGTCCCGACGGGTCCGTTGCCAAGGGGGCGAGCCGCGCCGGGTCGACGCACCGGTTGCGGGCGAGCGCGCGGCGGATGACCGTGTCCGGATGGCGCAGCACCGCGTCGATGACGGCGTCGGGCAGGTCACGGCCCTCGCACATCAGCAGGGCGGCCTGACCGGCCGCCCGGTCCACCAGGCGTACCAGTACGTCGGAGGGCGCCGCCCGGTTGAAGGCGAGGCCGCGCAGCCACAGTTCGGGGAGGGGTTCGGACACCGCGTCATCCTGCCCGCTCCCGCTTCCGGACCGGGCCGGTGGGGCCCCCTCGTCCGAGGCGCCGGCCCGCTGCTGCGGGCCGGCGTCGGGTCTTTCGGCGGGCCGGGGTCAGTGCCAGAGGTTCTTGCGCTGCTCGCGCAGGCCTTCGAAGGAGTCGAGGTCCGGTACGGTCCAGCCGTCGAGGTCGTACTCCTCCAGGCACTGTTCGGCGAAGCCGCGGTAACCGTCGAGCTGACCGCTGGCCGCCTGGGCCTGGTAGATGTCGGTGCGCACCTGCTCGTGGTTGCCCGAGTAGTTGCGCTCGTACAGCTCGTGCCGGCCGCCGAACTCGGTGCCGACCGCGTCCCAGAGCAGCTTCATGAGCTTGACCCGGCTGACCGAGTCGTAGCCGTTGGAGCCGCGCACGTACTTGTCGAGGTAGGGGCGGATCTCGGGGTTGGCAAAGTCCTCGGCGCTGGAGTTGATGTAGATCAGGCCACTGGCCACGTCCTGCTGGATGATCTCCTTGATGCGCGGGTAGCCGATGGTCATGAACCAGCGGTAGGCCATGCCGTAGTCGAGCCGGGGCAGCAGCGCGCCGTTCTTCCACTCCTGCGGGTTGCGCGCGGAGGCGTCGCTGAGCGCCCAGAACATGTTGCGCCAGGCCAGGACCTCGCCGACGCGGGCCTGGATGCCGCGGAAGTCCTTGCTGCCGGTCATGTCGACGGCCTTGAGCAGCAGGCCCGCGATGAAGTCGATCTTCACGGCCAGGCGGATGGCGCCGTGGAAGGTGAGCCGCTCCAGGAAGCCGGACTGGGGGGCGAAGCCGTTGACCTTGTCGACGTCCCCGTAGAGGAAGACGTTCTCCCAGGGGATGAGGACCTTGTCCATCACGAAGATGGTGTCGTTCTCGTCGAGCCGGCTGGAGAGCGGGTAGTCGAAGGGGCTGCCCATGACGGCCGCGGTCGCCGCGTAGGACGGGCGGCAGATCAGCTTCAGGCCGGGCGAGCCCATCGGGAGCGTCGCGACCAGCGCGAACTTCTTGTCCCGCAGCGGCAGGCCGTAGTGCGAGATGAAGTTGAAGTGGGTGATGGCCGAGCCGGTGGCGACGACCTTCGCGCCGGAGACGATCAGGCCGTTGTCGGTCTCCTTCTCCACGTGCACGAAGACGTCCTGCACCTGCTCGGTGGGCAGATGGCGGTCGACGGGCGGGTGGATGATCGCGTGGTTCCAGAAGAGGACCTTCTCCTGGGACTCCTTGTACCAGCGGCGGGCGTTGTCCTCGTAGGGGGCGTAGTACTCGCTGTTGGCGCCCAGGGTGCCGAGGAAGGCGGCCTTGTAGTCGGGGCTGCGGCCCATCCAGCCGTAGGTCATCCGGGCCCACTCGGCGATCGCCTCGCGGTCCTCGACGAGGTCCTGGACGCTGCGCGGGGTCCGGAAGAACTTGTGGGTGTAGCCGCCGCTGCCGGTGTCGGTGCGGGTGGTGAGCACGTCACGCCGGGCCGGGTCGTGCAGGGCGTTGTAGAGGCGGGCCGTCATGAGGGCGGAGTTGCGGAAGGCGGGGTGTGCGGTGACGTCCTTGACCCGGTCCCCGTAGAGGTAGATCTCGCGGTCGTCGCGCAGGCTCTCCAGGTACTCGTCGCCGGTCATCGGCCGGGTGACCGGAGCCTGAGGGGCGCGGGGAGCCTGGGGGGCCTTCGGCTCCGCGTCGCCGTTCTGTCGCGTCATGTCCTTTTCCTTGTCCGGTCAATGACCCTGGGGGAGTGGGTGGTGGTCGTCGCGGCCCTGCTCCGCCGGTGCCTCACACGGGCCGCGCGCCGGTGAGCGCGGCGAAGTCCGCCGTCCACCCGTGGGCGGGACCGTCGAGGGAGCCGGTCCAGGCGGCTTCGCCGGAGGGGCGGCGGAACTCGCCGAGTTCCCCGGCGTGGAAGACCAGAGGGGGTCCGCCGGGCGCGTCGAAGGCGGTGACCTCGCCGACGTGGAGCACGTGGTCGCCGCCGTCGTACGAGGCCCAGGGGACGCACGTGAAGTGCGCGACGGCGCCGGCGAGGCGCGGCGCGCGTTCGGGGCCGTCCCAGGCGATGTCGGCGCCGGCGCCGTCGCCCCGCCCGGCGAACAGGAGGGCGAGGTCGCGCTGGTCGGCGCCGAGGACGTTGACCCCGAAGGGGCTGCCGGCCAGCCGGTCGCACGTACGGCTGCGCCGGTCCAGGGAGACGAGCACCAGCGGCGGGTCCAATGACACCGAGGTGAAGGAGCTGACGGTCGCGCCGTACACGGCCGTCCCGTCCGCGGTGGTGACGACGGTGACGCCCGAGGCGAACTGTCCCAGGCAGTTCCTCAGCGCGCGCTGGTCAAGACTCACGGGCTTCTCCTCGGCGGAAGGCGGGCGCGGAAAACAGGGAATCGAATTTCGTTCACATCACGTGACACACCGAATGCAGCGCCGAATGAGACGCCGAATGGCCAGTCGAATGGCCAGTCGAATGACATGCCGGATGGAACGGAATATGGAACAGAATATGGAACGACCTCACTCGGGCATTGTTCCAGGGACCTCTGAAGAACCGGTCCAGGGATATTTCCGGCCACTTCCACTCTTGACGAGGACCCGCTCGGCGTTTTAGTTTTCCGCACGTCACCGCAGGTCGTCGGGGCCCGGTGAAATATCGCCCGACACTGCCCGTACCCAACCGAGGGACGCATCATGCGAATCCAGGTAGATGTCAACGAGGCCATGCAGGACTATGTCGCCAGCATTTCGCTGCGCGAGCCCGACCTGCTGCGCGAACTGCGGGAGAAGACTTCGAAGCTTCCGCTTTCCCTGATGCAGATCTCGCCGGAGCAGGGTCAGTTCCTTTCCGTTCTGGTGAAGGCGATCGGCGCGAAGCGGGCCTTGGAGGTCGGCGTCTTCACCGGATACAGCCTGCTGGCGACGGCCTTGGCCCTGCCGGCCGACGGCCACGTGACCGCCCTCGACATCAGCGAGGAGTGGACGGACATCGCGCGGGACTTCGCCGCTCGGGCCGGAGTCGCGGACAAGATCGACCTCCGGATCGGCGACGCACGCGAGTCCTTGGCGGCGCTGCTGCGCGAGGACGGCGCGGCCGGTTCGTACGACTTCGTCTTCATCGACGCCGACAAGGAGAACTACGGCGCGTACTACGAGGCCGCGCTGACGCTGCTGCGCCCCGGCGGCCTGATCGTCGTCGACAACGTGCTGTGGCACGGGGCCGTGCTCGACGAGACCAAGCAGGACTCCGAGACGGTCGCGCTGCGCGCCTTCAACGCCCGGGTCCGCGACGACAAGCGGGTCGAGCTGAGCGTGCTGCCCTTCGCGGACGGCCTGACCTTCGCCCTCAAGCGCTGACCCTCCGCCCTCCCGTCCGTCCCCTCCCGTCCATCGGCCCCCGGGCCGGAGCCCCAAGAAGGTATGACCATGGCGCAGCACGACCCGGCCGGCCTGCTCCGGCGCCGTTTCCTGATCGGAGCCGCCGGAGTGGGCGGCGCCTCGGTGCTCGGCCTGCAGGGAACCGCTCACGCCGCGGCTCCCGCCGCCACCACCACCGCGACGACCACCACCACGGTCGGGCCCGTGTCGGTGACCTCCGCGGACCAGCAGTACCCGGACCTGGTGCGGGCGCTCAACGCCCGGTACGTCGCCGGCCCGGAGTCCGTGAAGGTCATCGACTCGCCGTCGCAGGTCGCGCCGATCATCACCGAGGCGGTCAAGGCCAACAAGCGGGTGACGATACGCAGCGGTGGGCACTGCCTGGAGGACTTCGTCTACAACTCCTCCACGCAGGTCGTGCTCGACCTGTCGAACATGAACGGCGTCTACTACGAGCCCGCCAAGAACGCGATCTGCGTGGAGGCCGGCGCCACCCTCCTGGACGTGTACTCGAAGCTGTACGCGGCCTGGGGCATCACGATCCCCGGCGGCATCTGCTATTCGGTGGGCATGGGCGGTCACGTCAGCGGTGGCGGCTGGGGCATGCTGGTGCGCCGCAACGGCCTGGTCGTCGACCACCTGTACGCCGTCGAGGTGGTCACCGTGGCCGCCGACGGCAGCGTCAAGACGGTCCACGCCACCCGTGAGGCCACCGACCCGCACCGTGAGCTGTGGTGGGCGCACACCGGGGGCGGCGGCGGCAACTTCGGCGTGGTGACCCGCTACTACTTCCGCTCGCCGGGCGCCACCGGGACCGACCCGAGGGGTCTGCTGCCCAAGCCGCCGGCCGAGGTGCTGTTCAGCGCCGTGTCCTGGTCGTGGAGCGACCTGACGCGCGAGGAGTTCGTGCGGCTCGTGCAGAACTACTCCTCGTGGCACGTCGCGAACATCGGGCCGGACAGTCCGAACCGCTTCGTGACCAGCTTCATGCTGCTCAACCACAAGTCCAACGGGCAGATAGGCCTGATCACGCAGGTCGACGCGGCGGCCCCGAACGCGCAGCAGCTGCTGGACAACTACCTCGCGTACATCAACCAGGGGGTCAACGCCGTCCGGGGCGCCCTGACCTCGCCGATGGGCGAGGTGGCCGCGATGCCGCAGTTCGCGGCGGCGCGCCGGCTGCCCTGGCTCCAGGCCACCCGCTTCGCCGGCACCACGAACCCGCAGCTCAACGACCCGACGTTGCGGGCCGAGTACAAGTCGGCGTACATGAAGGCGAGCTTCCCCGCAGCCCAGGCCGAGAGCCTGTACAAGCACCTCACGCGGACCGACATCGACAACCCGAAGATCAACATCCAGCTGACCCCGTACGGCGGCATGACCAACGCGGTCGCCGAGGGCGACACCGCCGTGGTGCACCGGGGCGCGGCCTTCAAGATGTTGTGGTCGGTGCTGTGGAACGAGGCCTCCGAGGACGCGAAGTACATCGCGTGGACGCGGGAGAGCTACGAGGAGACGTACGCCGACACCGGCGGCGTCCCGGTCCCCAACGCGGTGACCGACGGCTGCTACGTCAACTACCCGGACGCGGACCTGAGCGACCCCCAGCGCAACCGGTCCACGGTGCCGTGGCACCAGCTGTACTACAAGGGGAACTACCCCAGGCTGCAAGAGGCGAAGAAGAAGTACGACCCGCGCGACTTCTTCCGCCACACGCAGTCGGTGCGGCTGCCGGGCGCCTGACGAGTACGAGCGCAATTCTCTGGACGCCCTGCCCCGGATTCGATCTTTAGCGTGGCAGGCACAAGGCTTGGTCACGGAGGGGTTGGGACGATGGGTCAGGGCTCGGGCGGAATGCGTAGGCGGAACTTCCTCGCGGGGGGCGCGGCGGCGAGCGGTGCCGCGCTGTTGACGGGCACGGGGCTCTCCTCGCCCGCCGCGGCGGCCGAGGGGGGCGCCACGGTGGAGCCGATCACCGCGGTGACCCCGGCGGACAAGCGGTACAAGGACCTGGTCCGCGGTTGGAACCAGCGCTGGGTGGCCTCGCCGGAGGCGGTCTACCTGGCCGAGTCCACCGCGCAGGTCCAGCAGGTGGTGCAGAAGGCCGTGACGGCCGGCAAGCGGCTGACGGTGCGCGGCGGCGGGCACTGCTGGGAGGACTGGGTCTTCAACCCCGACGTCCGCGTCATCCTCGACATGACCAAGATGAACAAGGTCTACTTCGACGCCGCCAAGAACGCGATCTGCGTCGAGTCCGGGGCGCAGCTCCTGAACGTGTACGAGCGGATGTACCGGACCTGGGGCGTGGTCGTCCCGGCCGGCATGTGCTTCCAGGTCGGCGCCGGCGGGCACGTCAGCGGCGGCGGCTGGGGCATGCTCTGCCGTCAGCTGGGCCTGGTCGTCGACCATCTGTACGGCGTGGAGGTGGTCTCCGTCGATGCCGACGGCACGGCCAAGGTGCACGTCGCCACCCGTGAGGCGGAGGACCCGCACCGCGACCTGTGGTGGGCGCACACCGGGGGCGGCGGCGGCAACTTCGGGGTCATCACCCGCTTCTGGTTCCGTTCTCCCGGCGCGACCGGCACCGACCCGGCCAAGCTGCTGCCGCAGCCGCCGGCCGAGGTGCTGGTCAGCGCGGTGTCGTGGCCGTGGGCGGAGATGACCAAGCCCCGGTTCGCGCGCCTGGTCAAGAACTACGGCGACTGGCACGCCAAGTACCTCAAGGCCGGCACCGTCAACGACAACCTGGTCAGCATGCTGGCGCTGAACCACAAGTCGAACGGGTACATCGGTCTGATCACCCAGTTGGACGCGACGGTCCCGAACGCGGACCAGGTCCTGAGCGACTTCCTGGCGGCCATGACGGCGGGCCTGGACGTGGCGCCGCAGCCGCTGGCCACCCACATGGGCGAGCTGTCGGCCATGCCGGAGCTCGCGCGGCCGCGGCGGATGCCGTGGCTACAGGCCGCCCGGTACCTCGGGACGACCAACCCGACGTTGAACGACCCGAGCCTCAAGGGCGACTTCAAGTCCTCGTACTACCGCACGGCCATGCCGGACGCGCACATCGACGAGTTCTACAAGCACCTGACGCGGGACGACCTGAACAACGCCACGGCCTCGGTGCTGCTCAGCTCCTTCGGTGGCAAGGTCAACTCGGTCGCCCCGGACGCCACCGCGGCCCCGCACCGCGAGGCGGCGTACAAGGCGGCGTGGATGATCTGGTGGACGGAGCCGACCGACGAGGCGAAGTCGCTCCAGTGGATCCGCGAGTTCTTCCACGGGGTGTACGCCGCCACGGGCGGTGTCCCGGTGCCCGACGCGGTGACCGACGGCTGCTACGTCAACTACCCGGACATCGACCTGCACGATCCGGCGTACAACAAGTCGACGGTGCCGTGGCACACGCTCTACTACAAGGGGAACTACCCGAGGTTGCAGCAGGTCAAGAAGAAGTACGACCCGCGCGACGTCTTCCGCCACAGCCAGTCGATCCAACTCCCGACGCCGTGACGGACACGGACCGCATCACGTACGGCCCCCGGCGCTCCGCCGGGGGCCGTACGGCCGTGCGCGGGGGTGGTTGGCCCGCGGTGCTCGCGGTCGCGTCGGGGTCGTTCGCCCTGGTGCTCTCGGAACTGCTGCCGGTCGGCGCGCTGAGCGAGATCGGCGCCGACCTGGGCCTGTCCACCGGGACGACCGGCCTGTTGGTCGTGGTGCCCGGGTTGGCGGCGGCCGTGGCGGCGCCGCTGCTGACGGTGCTCTCACGGGGGCTGGACCGGCGGCCGGTGCTGTGGGCCCTGGCCGCCGCGACGGGGGTGGCGGACCTCGTCTGCGCCCTGGCCCCGAACCTGGCGGTGATGCTGGTCGGGCGGGTACTGCTGGGGCTGGCGCTGGGCGGCTTCTGGGCCGTGGGGGCCGCGGTGGCGCCGCGGTTGGTGCCGCCCGGCTCGGTGCACCGGGCGTCCTCGCTGGTCACCGCCGGGATCTCGGTGGGGACCGTGGCGAGTCTGCCGCTCGCGGCGTTGGCCGGGCGGACCACGGGCTGGCGGAGCGCGTTCTGGGTGGCGGGCCTGCTGGGGGTGGCCGCGCTGGTCGCCCAGATCCGTTGGCTGCCGTCGCTCGCGGCGCCGTCCGCGACGGGGTGGAAGGCCCTGTCCGCGGTGCCGCGCCTGCCCGCGGCCCGGGCCGGCCTGTTGGCGACCGCGTTCGTCTTCCTCGGCCAGTTCGCCGCCTACACCTACATCGCCCCCTACCTGGAACGGCACGCGCACTTCGGGGCCGGTGCGCCCGCGCTGCTGCTCGGGTACGGGGTCGCCGGCATCGCCGGCAACTTCCTGGCCGGGCTGACCCTCGCGCGGTCCGTGCGCGGGACCATCGGCGCGGCCGCGGCCGCGCTCGCGGTGGTCGCCGCGCTGCTGCCGCCGTGTGCCGGATCGCCGGTGGCGGTGTGCCTGCTGGTGCTGGTCTGGGGCGCCCTCTTCGGGGCGCTGCCGCTGAGTCTGCAGACCGCGATGCTGAAGGCCGTTCCCGCGGCGCCGGAGAGCGGCGCGGCGGTCTTCGTGAGCGTCGTGCAGGTGTCGCTGGCGATGGGTTCGCTGCTGGGGGGCGCGGTGGTCGACGCGCGCGGCATTCCGGCGAGCCTGACCCTCGCGGCCGTACTCGCGGCAGCCGCCGCGCTGGTGGTGGCGGCGCTGCCGCGGCGCCGACCGGCCGGAACGTCACCGCAACAAACGGTGGTGTGAGGGGTCGGTGGCCCGGGCGAGCCTGGGGGGACACGCTGCTCGCCGGAAGCCCGGTCGAGCGTTCCCCCTTGGAGGAGACATGGCTGTCCACCCCGGCGAGGTCTACTACAACCCCCGGTGCCGGGAGAAGATCGTCATCCGGACGCCGGCCGCGCGGACCGGCGGCGAGCGGGCGGTCATGGACCTGTACGTGGAGCCGGGCGGCTTCGCGGCGGGCTACCACACGCACCCGTTCAGCGAGGAGATCTTCACCCTCGTGCGCGGCAGCCTGCGGGTGCACCTGGGCGGACGCGACGTCATCCTCGACCAGGTCGGGCAGACCGTCACGGTTCCGGCCGGAACGGTGCACCGTTGGTTCGGCAACACCGAGGAGGAGACCTCCTTCGCGGTGGTCGAGCTCGTCAACCGGGCCGACCGCTTCGAGCAGCTGATCCTGCGCCAGCTCTTCGGTCTGGCCCAGGACGGCAAGACCGACGCCGAGGGGCGGCCGAGCCTGCTCCAGCACGCGGTGACGATGCGGGAGTTCTCCGACGTCCTGCGCTTCACCGACCGGCCGTGGCCGGTCCAACGCCTGGTCAACGGCGCGCTGGCCCCGCTGGCGCGGCTGCTGGGCTACCAGGCCTGCAATCCGGACTACCTGGAGCGCCGCCCGCTGGAGGTGGCGCGGCTGGAGGAGCTGCCCGACGCGGTGGTGGCGAACCTGTCTCCGGCGGCGGCCGGCCGGGTGTGAGGGCGCCGCCCCCGCGGGGGCGGCACGCCCGGTACGCGAGAACGGAAGGACCCCGGTGGCCAGGCCACCGGGGTCCTTCCGTCGTCCGGTGGGCCCGCACCGCACGCGGCGGGCCCACCCAGGGGTGTGACTCGGGTCGGGTCAGAAGGTCTTGACGAAGCCGGCGTCGACGGCGAAGTCGGCTCCGGTGGTGCTGGCGGAGCGGGGGGAGGCCAGCAGCAGGACCGCGTCGGCCACTTCCTGCGGGTCGATGAGGCGGCCGGTGACCTGGCCCATCATCTGGGGGGCGATGGACTCCATGACGCTGTCGCGGTCGGCGCCCGCCATTCCGGCGATGACGTCGGCCGCGCCGCCCTCCTCGGTCCACCAGGCGGTGAGGACCGCGCCCGGGGAGACCGTGTTGACGCGCACGCCCTGGGAGCCGAACTCCTCCGACAGCGCCTTGGTGAGGTTCGAGAGGCCCGCCTTGGCGGCGCCGTACTCGACGTTGACCGGGGCGGGCTGGCGGGCCATGCCGGTGGAGATGTTGACGATGGAGCCGCCACCGCGCTCGATCAGGTGGGGGATCGCGGCACGGATCGCGCGGACGACCGCGAACAGGTTGAACTCGAAGATCGACTGCCACTGGCCGTCGTTGCTGTCGAAGAAGCCGGTGCGCGGCATGGTGATGCCGGGCGGCGGGCCGCCCGCGTTGTTGACGAGGATGTCGAGGCCGCCGAAGTGCTCGACCGCGCGGGCGATGACCTGCGCGGGGGCCGCCGGGTCCGTCAGGTCGGCCGACACGTGAAGGAGGTCCGGGCCCGCGAGCTGCTCCAGTTCGGGGGTGTTCTTGCGGGAGACCGCCACGACCCGGGCGCCCTCCTGCAGCAGCGAGCGGGTGACGGCCAGTCCGATGCCCTTGGAGGCGCCGGTGACGACGGCTACGCGGCCGGAAAGCTTGAGATCCATGGTTGTCCTTCTTCTGATCGGGCCCTCACCCGGGAGGCCGGGGGAAGAGCTCTTTCGTGCGCTCTCGTCGGGTTGAACACCGGCGGCGGCGAACGGGTTGCACGGCCCGGCGCGTGCAACCGGGGTCGGGGTGGCGGGGTTCTGTCCGGCAACAGCCCCCGCCTCTTCCCAGGAGTCAGCCATGCCCGAGTCCGCACGATGTCGCCGCGGGTCCGTGGTGGCCCTGGTGTCCTTCGCCCCGTTGTTGGCGAACGCGGACGCGGGGCTCGTGGTGCTGGCGCTGCCGGACATCCAGCGCGACCTGTCGATGAGCCTGGCGGGCGCGCACTGGGTGACGAACGTGTACGTCCTCCTGGTGGGCGGGCTACAGCTGCTGGGCGGACGGCTGTGCGACCGGGCGGGGGCGCGCCGGCTGCTCCTGGGGTCGCTGGCCGCCTTCGCGGTCGCCTCGGCGGCGTGCGGGGCGGCGCCGAGCGGCGCGGCGCTGCTGCTGGCCCGGGCGGGGCAGGCGGGGGCCGCGGCGCTGATGGTGCCGGCGGCCATGTGCATCCTGCTGAGCGGGGCGGCCGGCCCGGCCGAGCGGCGCCGGGCGTTGGCCCTGTGGGCGGCCTGCGGGGGCGTCGGATCGGTCGCGGGGGTGCTCGCGGGGGGTCTGGCGGTGAGCTGGCTCGACTGGCGCTGGGCGTTCCTGTTGAACGTGCCGCTCGCGCTGGGTGCGCTGGTGGCGGGGCGGCGGCTGTGTCCCCCCGACGAGGTGCGCCCCCGGGAAGGGGTGCTGGACTTCCCGGGGGCGTTCCTGCTCGTGGGGGCGCTGATGTCGTTCGTGTACGCGCTGGTGGGGGTCACCGAGTACGGGTCGGGGGCGCGCACCTGGGCGGTGCTCGCCGTTTCGGCGGTGTTGGGGGCGCTGTTCCTGCGGCGGCAGCGGCGGGCCGCCGATCCGCTGCTGCCGGCCGCGCTGCTGCGGGACCGGGCGCTGGCGGCGGGTTCGCTCGGCATAGTGTTCGTCGCCGCGGCCACGGGTCCGGTGGTGTTCGTCGGCAGCGTCTACCTCCAGCGCGTCCACGGGTACGACGCCTGGACGGCGGGCTGCGCGCTGTTGCCGGTGGTGGGTGGGATCGTCCTGGTGGGGCGGGTGTGCTCCCGCATGCTGGGGCGTCTGGGGCCGCGCGTTCCGTGTCTGGTGGGTTGCGGGCTGACGGGGGCGGGTCTGCTGCTGCTGACGCAGGTCTCCGCTACCTCGCCGTACCTGACCGGGCTGCTGCCGGGGCTGGCGCTGGTCGGTGCGGGCCTGCCGTTCCTGTGGATGGCCTGCGAGACGGCCGCCGTGTCGGGGGTCGGCCGGGACGAGGTGGGGGCGGCGGCCGGGGTGGTGCAGTGCGCGGGGCAGCTCGGTGCGGCGGTGGGGTTGGCGCTGGCGGTGACCGTGTACGGCTCCGCGGCGGGGGGCGCGGGGGGAGCGGGGGATCCGGCCGTGCTGAGCACGGGGGCCAGTCGGGCCTTCTGGGTGTGCGTGGTGTTGATGGTGTGCGCGGCCCTGACGGCGCAGTTCGGTCTGCGTCCGCGACGGGAGGCCGCGCTGCCCGTTTACGCGCCCAGCAGTACGGGGCGGGCTCCGGACCAGTCGGCGGTCGCGGTGAGCGGCTGAGCGGTCGGCCGGTGCGGCAGGTGGACGACCGCGTCCAGGGCGAGGGGGAATTCTCCCGTGGAGGGCGGCTCCAGCCGGGGGTGGCCGGCGAGGATGTCGGTCATGAGCCGGTGGATGCCCCGGCCGGGGTGGGTGTCGAGTTCCTCGCGCAGGACCAGGCGCAGCCGGTGGAAGGCGGCGAGGGCGTCGGCCTGGCGGCCGGAGCGGTAGAGGGCGAGCATGAGTCGGCCGGTGAGTCGCTCGTCGGTGAGGTCCTGGTGGACGAGGGCGCACAGTTCGGCGAGCAGCTGGTGGTGGCGGCCCAGGCGCAGCTCGGCGCCGATGCGCTGGTCGAGGGCTTCCTTGCGGTCGTGTTCGATCGCGGCGAGGGTGGCGCGCAGCAGGGGGCCGGCGGGGGCGTCGATGAGGTTCTGGCCGCTCCACATTGCGTGGGCGGCGCGTATCTCGCCCGCTCCCGCGTCGAGGTCGCCGGTGTCGAGCAGGACCCGGCCGGCGCGGACGCGGCGTTCGTACAGGTGGAGGTCGAGTTCCCCGTCGTGGACGCGCAGGACGTAGCCCTGGTCGCGGGTGACGAGGCGGCCCGCGGCGGTGGCCGCGGCGGCGGTGCCGCCGCCCTGGAGGATGCGGCGCAGCTGCATGACGTAGGTGTGGACGGCGGCGACGGCGCGGGGCGGTGGGCTGTACTCCCACAGCTCCTCGACGAACTGGGCCATCGACACGACGTGGTTGGCGTTCATGAGGAGGAGGGCGAGCATCTGGCGGTGCTTGGGCGCGCTGGGTGTTCTGTCGTCTCCGTTCTCGGTGACGGACATGGGCCCGAGTACAGAGAATTGCATAACCCCTCCACGGATATCCGAACTACGGTCGACCACGCTTCGACCGTAGCGACAGTCCGCCATGGGATGCAGAACCCGGGCGCCACTTTGGCAACTCTCGCGCGCGCTGATTTTCGCGCCCCGGATAAGCGGAATTGTTGATTCTCCGTTTATCCGGCGCGCGCAAGGAATTTCCGGTTAATAGCCGGTGACGAGCGCGAGTACCGCGCCGGGGTCCTTCGGGGGCCGATTGCCGCGCCAGGCCACGTGCTGGTCGGGACGTACGAGGACCAGGTCCCGTCCGTACAGTTCGCGCGCGGCCGGATCGTGGACGCGCAGCACCGAGAGCGGGACGCCCCGTTCGCGGGCGGCCTCCTCGAAGCCCGAGGTGTCGGGGTGGATGGCGCACAGGCTCAGCAGGGTGAAGCCGGCGCCGAACCGGTCGAAGAGGGAGGCCCGCCCGCCGGCCCCGTCCCCCTCCTCCAGCCGGCCGTCCCCCTCCTCCAGCCACAGGTGCGGCGCCCGGCCGCCGGGGACCCCGGAGGGCGTGTACGTGGTGAACGCGTCCGGCGGCGGCGCGTCCCCGCCCGCGTCCACGACGGGTGACGCGTCGTAGCGGGCGCCCAGTTGCACGCCGATGGTGTCTAGGGTGAGCAGGCCGTACTCGGCGAGGCGGGCGCCGGTCTTCTGCCGCGCGGCGCGCCCCTCGGCGGTGTCCGCCTCCAGCGCGGCGGGGCGTTCGATCGCGCCGAGTCCGATGTTCAGCTCGCGCGCGGCGGTGGTGTTGCGCAGGGCGACGGGCCGCCGCTCGGCCTCGTACGACGGCAGCAGACCCGGTCCGGCCCAGCCCTGGACGGCCGCGGCCAGCTTCCAGGCGAGGTTGGCGGCGTCGTCGACGCCGGTGTTCATGCCGAAGCCGCCGTTGGGGGTGAACAGGTGGGCCGCGTCGCCCGCCAGCCAGGTGCGGCCGGCCCCGAAGCGTTCGGCGACCAGCGCCGCGCCCGGGGTCCAGGCGCGGCGGCTGAGGACTTCGACGTCCAGGGGGACCCCGGCGGCGCGGCGGACCAGGGCGGCGAGGTCCTCGTCGGCGGCGCCGTCGGGGTCGGCCGAGCTGGTCAGCAGGAAGAACTCGTCGGCGCCGTCGAGGGCGATGAGGTTGAGGGCCAATTCCTCGTTGAAGACCCAGTTGCTCCATCCGGCGCGCTCGCGCAGGAACTCCGCGCGCAGGCCGGGCACGCGCAGGTGCGCGGCGGTCGCGCGGCGGCCCAGTACGTCCTGGTCGAGGGTGCCCTCGCCGGTGTAGGCGATGCCCAGCGAGCGGCGTACGAGGCTGTGTCCGCCGTCGCAGCCGGCCACGAAGTCGGCGTGCCAGGTGCGCGGGCCGTCCGGACCGTCCGCGGTGACCTCGACGCGGTCGGGGTGTTCGGCGAGGGCGGTGACCCGGTGGCCGTAGCGCAGCGTGATGCGCGGCCGGGTGCCGGCGTGCTCCCACAGCAGGCGCTCGACGTACATCTGGTTCGCCCGGTGCATGGGCTCGGGAACCTGGTCGGTGCGGTCGGCCGCGGCCACGTGGGCGCGGACGGCGTCGGGGCCGGGCCAGGGCAGGTCGGCCAGCAGGTGGCCGGCGTAGCGGGTGAAGAAGGAGATGCCGGCGCTGTGGCCGCCGGGCAGACCGAGCGCGCGGACGCGGGGGGCGAGGCCGAGCCTGCGGTAGTGCTCCATCGTGCGGGCGCCGTGGGTGCTGCCGCGCGGCTCGGCCTGGACCGCGTCCGCGGTGTCGAAGACCACCGACTCGACTCCGTGGTGGTCGAGGAAGAGCGCGAGCAGCAGTCCGACGGGTCCGCCTCCGACGACAGCGACCGGCGTGTGTGAGGGGCGGTCCATCGAACGGGCCTCCAGCCTGAGTTCATGCGAAAGGGGCGCGGGGCATCGTCCCAATCCCTTCTGAAGGATGAATAGAAGTGCTGTTGGGAGAATTCTCGGATTTCCTCTCCAGAGGATCTTTAGATGCCCCCTGGACACTCTGTGCCGGACCGGCCCGAATGTTGGAAACCGTCAGCGGAGTGTGAGGTATTACATGTTTCTCCTCGGCACGCACCGATCCGTCGTGCAACGCCTGCGCCTCACCACCGACCGGGAACTGGGTGCGGGGAACTTCTTCTGGCACGCCTGGAGGATTTCCGCCGACCGTGATCGTCCGCTGTTGTTCCACCCCGATGTGAACGTGCCCGGATGGGAGGACCGGGAGTTGAAGGGGCTTTCCCTCAACGACATCCGGATCACGGTCATCAGGTACGCGAACTGGTACCGCACCCAGGGCGTGACCTCCTCCTCCCACGTGGGCCTCTACACCCGGCACGGGTTGTTCGGGCTGCTGCACCACATCGCGGTGACGAGCCTGGGCGCGGCGGCCGTGCACTGCAATCCCCGGATGGCTCCGCAGACGGCGTCCGACTACTTCCTGCGGACCGGGGCCGGTCTGATCGTGGGCGATCCCGATCTGCTCAAGGACCTCACCCAGGCCTGGGAGGCCTCGGGCAGCACGGCGCCGCGCCTTCAGGACGTCCACGCGCTGGACACGCGGGCGGTACGACCGCCCGCGCCGCTGGCCTCCTTCCCGCACCGGCACACGGCCGACGACCTGGTGATGATCTCCCACTCGTCGGGGACGACCGGCCGCCCCAAGGCGCCGGTGTTCCACCACCGCTCGTTCTTCATCGGCAAGCGCGAACGGCTGTGGACCTTCCCCTCCCGGCGGACCGACCGGCTGCTGACCGCCCTGCCGCACAGCCACTCGGCGGGCATCAGCTACCTGTCCCTGGCCCTGCTGCTGGGCATCCCCACCCTGGTCCTGGACGGCGCCGACGGCGACCGGGTGGCGCGGGCCGTCAACGCCTTCAAGCCCACGATCGTTCTCGGCTTCCCCCTGACCCTCGCCGAGATCGACCCGACCGCGATCCGCCCGGAGGCCGCCCGGCACGTCCACACCTGGAACGGCATGGGCGACGCCTCGCACGAGCGGCACATCCGCCCGCTGGTGGCCCTCGGCGCCGAGGGCGCCGGCTCGACCTACCTGGACGGCCTGGGCTCCTCCGAGATGGGCATGGTGCTCTTCAAGGCCGCCCACTCCGCCCGTACGAACCGCTACGGGCGGCTCATCGGCAGCCCCGCCCGGGTGGTCCGCAAGGCGGCCGTGCTCGATGCCGACGGCCGCGAACTGCCCGTCGGGCAGGCCGGGATGCTCGGCGTTCGCACCCCCAGCGTCACCCCCGGCTACTGGGACGACCCGACCTTGAACGAGGAGTCGCTGCTCAGCGGCTTCTTCCTTACCGGTGACATCGTCCGCAAGGACGCCGAGGGCAACTGGTACCACCTCGACCGCACCCCGGACGTCATCCACGCGGCGGCCGGCGACGTCTACAGCCTGCCCCTGGAGGAGGTCGTCCTGACCTCCACGCAGGCGCTGGACACGGCGGTCGTCGCCGTGGCCGACCCCCAACACCCCGGCAAGGACTGCCCGGCCGCCGTCGTCCACTACGCCGACGGGGTCCGGCGCAGCGCCGCCGACCTGCTCGCCGTCTGCAACGACGCCCTGGACGCGGCGGGGCTGCCCCGGCTGCGCGCCCTGGTCCTCGCCGAGGAGCGCGACCAGCTTCCGGTGGGCGTGACCGGCAAGGTCCTCAAGCGCGTGCTGCGCGAGCGCCACCGCGACGTACTGACCGGCCCGGCCGGCGAGGCCGTCGCGCGGTCCGCCGCCTCCGCCTGATCCCTCCGGGGGCCCGTCCGATCTCCTCGGGCCCGCCTGATCCCTCCTCGGCCCGTCTGATCCCCCCTCAGCCAGCTGCCCCACGAAGGACGGTCATGCTCGACCAGAAAGCAGTCCGCCGCGTTGTCGACATCATCACCGGAACCTGGCAGTCGCAGGCCCTGTACGCGGCGGTCGCCTTCGACCTCGCCGACCACATCGCCGCCGGTCACGTCACTGACGAGGCGCTCGCCGCGCGGACGGGGGCGAACCCGGGGGCCCTGCCCCGGCTGATGCGGCTGCTGACGGCGATGGACGTCTTCGAGAGCACCCCCGACGGCTACCGACTGACGGCGACCGGCGACCTGCTGCGCGGGGACTCGGACCGCTCGATGCGGGACATGGTGCGCATCTACGGCGAGGAGTTCCACCAGGCGTGGGGCGCGGTGGTGCCCGCCGTGCGCACCGGGACCTCCGGCTTCCAGCACGCCTTCGGCAAGACGCTCCACGAGTACCTGCGCGACCCGGAGGCGGGCGCCAAGTTCCAGCGGGCCATGAACGCGGGCAACGTCTTCTTCCCGGACGTGATCGAGGCCTTCGACTTCGGTTCCTGCGCAAGCGTGGTCGACGTCGCCGGCGGCAGCGGCATGCTCCTCGGCACGGTCCTACGGGCCCACCCCGAACTGCGCGGCGTCCTGTTCGACCAGCCGCACATGGTGCCGGTGGCGACGGCGCACCTGGACGAGGCGGTGGGCCCCGGCCGGTACGAGACCCGGGCCGGCGACGTCTTCCGGTCCGTGCCCGCCGGCGCCGACGCCTACCTGCTCTCGCGGGTCCTCCAGGACTGGGACGACGCGCGCTGCGTGACCCTGCTGTCCAACATCCGTACGGCGATGCCCGCGTCCGGCCGGCTGCTGGTCCTGGAGCGGGTGATCCCCGACCACGGGGAAACGATCCTGCCCCTGCTGTGGGACCTGCACCTGCTGATGGCCGCGGGAGGTGGTGAGCGCGACCTCGCCGGATACCGCGGCCTGCTGACGGCGGCGGGGCTGCGGCTGGAGTCCGTACACGGCCTGTCGCTCGAAACCAGCCTGCTGGTCGCGGTTCCCGCGTGACCACGCGCACGCCCTCCCCTTCCACCTGTATCGGAGTAGCGAGATGAGCAGCGGGAACCTCACGGTCTGTGTCGTCGGCGCCGGGCCTCGCGGCCTGTCGGTCCTGGAGCGGATCTGCGCCAACGAGCGCAAGTCGTCCGCCGGCCCCTCGGTGACGGTCCACGTGGTGGACCCCTGCCGACCCGGCCCCGGAAGGGTGTGGCGCACCGCGCAGTCGCGCGAACTGCTCATGAACACGGTGGCCTCGCAGGTGACCGTCTACACGGACGACAGCGTGGAGATGGAAGGTCCCGTCGAGGACGGCCCGAGCCTGTACGAGTGGTCCTCCTCCCTCTCCCTGCCGGGCGTCGCCGCCGAGCCGCGCGGCGCCCGGGACGGCGCCTTCCTCGCCGAGGCGGGACGGCTGGGCCCGGACTCGTACCCGAGCCGCGCCCTGTACGGCCGCTACCTGGAGGACGCCTTCGACCGGGTCGTCGCCGAGGCCCCCGCGCACGTCACCGTCCGGGTGCACCGCGCGCGGGCCGTCGGGCTCGACGAGGCCGGCCCCGCCGGGGCGCAGCGGCTGACGCTGTCCGACGGGACCCGCCTGTCGGGCCTCGACGCGGTGGTCCTCGCCCTGGGGCACGTGCCCGCGCGGCCCAGTGCCCACGAGGCGCGGACGGCCGAGGAGGCGCAGAGCCGGGGGCTGACGCACATCCAGCCCGCCAATCCGGCCGACGTGGACCTGTCGGTGCTGCCCGCCGGCGAGGGCGTGCTGTTGCGCGGGCTCGGCCTGAACTTCTTCGACCACGTGGCGCTGCTGACCACCGGCCGCGGTGGCCGCTTCGAGCGGGTGGCGGGACGGCTGCGCTACCTGCCCTCGGGTGAGGAGCCCAAGCTGTACGCGGGGTCGCGGCGCGGTGTCCCGTACCACGCGCGCGGCGAGAACGAGAAGGGCGCGCACGGCCGTTACCTGCCGCGGCTGCTCACGCCGGAGCTGATCGAGAGGCTCCTCGCGCGGGCCGTGGACGGCGAGCGGGTGCACTTCGGCACCGACGTGTGGCCGCTGGTCGCCAAGGAGGTGGAGAGCGTCTACTACGGCACGCTGCTGACCGCCCGGGGGCGCGACGCCGAGCGGGCCGGCTTCGAGGAGCGCTACCTGGCGGCGCCCTCGGGCGCGGACGACGCCCACAGCCCGCAGGAGAACGAGCTGCTGGACGCGTACGGGATCGAGCGCGGCGCGCACTGGAACTGGGGCAGGATCTCCCTGCCGTACGGGCGCCGCGTGTTCGCCGACCGGAGCGACTTCCACGGCTGGCTGCTGGAGCACCTGGCCGGGGACATCCGCGAGGCCCGCGCGGGCAACGTCAGCGGGCCCCTGAAAGCGGCCCTGGACGTGCTGCGCGACCTGCGCAACGAGATCCGGCTCGTGGTCGACCACGGCCGGTTGGAGGGCAACTCCTACCGCGACGACCTCCAGGGCTGGTACACCCCGCTCAACGCCTTCCTGTCGATCGGGCCGCCCGTCTCGCGCATCGAGGAGCTGGTCGCGCTCATCGAGGCCGGTGTGGTGGAGCTGGTCGGGCCGGGGGTGCGGATACGCGTCGACCCGGACACCGCCGGCGGACCCGCCTTCGAGGCGACCTCCGACCGGGTGGGCGGGGAGCCGGTGCGTGCCCGCGCCCTGATCGAGGCCAGACTGCCGGAGCCGGACCTGCGACGGACCGCGGACCCGCTGCTGGCGGGGCTGCTCGCGGCCGGGGAGGTGGCCCCGTACCGGATCGCCGGGATCTGCGGCACGAGTTACGAGACGGGCGGCGTGGCCGTCACCGAGCGCCCGTACCGGGTCGTGGACGCGCAGGGCCGCCCCCATCCGCGCCGCTTCGCGTACGGGGTCCCCACCGAGGCCGTGCACTGGGTCACCGCGGCCGGCATCCGGCCCGGGGTCAACTCGGTCACGCTCGGCGACTCCGACTCCATCGCCCGCGCGGTGCTCGACCTGACGCCGACGGGCGACCCCGCCGCGGCCCGCACCGGGGTCCGCGAGCAGGCGCCGGCCGAGGCCGACTTCTCGGAGGTGACGAGGTGACGGGGGCGCCGCGGCGCGCCCCGGCCGACACCGCGGCGCCCGCCGGGGCGGACACGGGACTGCTGTCGCCGGTCCGAGCGGGCACCCCCGTGGAGGCGGCCGTCGCCGACGAGGCGTGGTTGCGGGCCATGCTGGACGCGGAGGCGGCGCTGGCCCGGGCGCAGGCCCGACTGGGCACGCTGCCGCCGACCGCCGCCGAGGCCATCACCGCCGCCGCCGGCACCGACCGCTTCGACGCGCGGGCCCTGGCCCTGGCCTCGCGGGAGACGGCCAACCCGGTGGTGGGGCTGGTCCGGGAGCTGGGCCGGGTCGTCGCCGAGACGGATCCGAAGGCGGCCGAGTACGTGCACCGGGGCTCCACGAGCCAGGACGTCTTCGACACCGGGGCCATGCTGGTCGCCCGGCGTGCCCTGGCCCTGATCCGCGCGGACCTGGGCCGGACCGCCCGGGCGCTGGCGAACCTGGCCGCCCGGCACCGCGACACCCCGATGGCGGGGCGGACGCTGGCGCTGCACGCCGTACCGACGACGTTCGGCCTGAAGGCCGCCGGATGGCGGGAGTTGGTCCTCCAGGCCGACCGCCGGCTGGGCGTGGTGGAGGCCGACCTGCCGGTGTCGCTCGGCGGAGCCGCGGGGACCCTGGCGGGCTACCTGGAGTACGCGGCCCTCGACGGCCCGAGGGGGGCGCCGTCGTCGTCGCAGCCCTCGTCACAGGCCTCGTCACACGCGGTCCCGGACGTGGGCGGCGACGTAGGCGCCGGGGACTACCTCGACCGGCTCGTCGACGCGTTCGCGCGGGAGACCGGCCTGGCCCGCCCCGTGCTGCCGTGGCACGCCCTGCGCACCCCGCTCGCCGACCTGGCCGCCGCGCTGGCCTTCACCACCGGGGCCCTCGGAAAGATCGCCGTCGACGTGCAGTCGCTGGCGCGCACCGAGGTCGGCGAGGTCGGCGAACCGGCCGTGGCCGGGCGCGGCGGCTCCTCCGCCATGCCCCACAAGCGCAACCCCGTACTGGCCACCCTGATCCGCAGTGCCGCGCTCCAGGTACCGGCGCTCGCCGGCGCGCTGACGCAGTGCCTGGTCACGGAGGACGAGCGGTCCGCCGGGGTCTGGCACGCCGAGTGGAACCTGTTGCGCGACTGCCTGCGGCTGGCCGGCGGCGCCGCGCACACGGCCGTCGAACTGGCCGAGGGGCTGGTGGTGCGGCCCGAACGGATGCTCGCCAACCTGTCCCTGACCGGCAGCCAGGTGGTGTCCGAACGGGTCGCGGCGGTCCTTGCACCGCTGCTGGGCCGGAACAGGGCCAAGGCCCTGCTCACCGAAGCCTCCCTGAGCGCCGAGGAGACGGGCAGCCCCCTGCACACCGTCCTCGCGGCGCTGCCCGAGGTCGCCGCCCACCTCGACGACCGGAAGTTGGCCGCACTGCTGGATCCGGCCGCCTACACGGGCGCCGCCGGCGCCCTCGTCGACCGGGCCCTGCGCCCGGCCGCCGATCCGCGTCCCACCGTCCTCCCCAGGAGTTGACATGTCCCGTCGCCTGTTCACCTCGGAGTCCGTCACCGAGGGCCACCCCGACAAGATCGCCGACCAGATCAGCGACACGATCCTCGACGCGCTCCTCACCGAGGACCCGACCTCGCGCGTCGCCGTGGAAACCCTCATCACCACCGGTCTCGTCCACATCGCGGGCGAGGTCACCACGAAGACCTACGCGCCGATCGCCCAGCTCGTCCGCCAGAAGATCATCGACATCGGCTACGACTCGTCCGCCAAGGGGTTCGACGGCGCCTCCTGCGGTGTCTCCCTCTCCATCGGCGCGCAGTCCCCGGACATCGCGCAGGGCGTCGACACCGCCTACGAGACGCGCGTCGAGGGCTCCGCCGCAGGTGAGGAGGAGGAGGACGAGCTGGACAAGCAGGGCGCGGGCGACCAGGGCCTGATGTTCGGCTACGCCTGCGACGAGACGCCCGAGCTGATGCCGCTGCCGATCCA
>NZ_JBIUTJ010000026.1:0-27420 GCF_044741845.1 Streptomyces sp. NPDC088097 | reverse complement strand
GCAACGCCGCCGACTGCACCCGCTTCAAGGACGTCATGGGCACCATCAAGGTCCGCCGGGCCGGGTCCGGACGGCCTAGAACCCGACCGGACCACGTCCTGGGCGACAAGGGCTACAGCTCCCGCAAGATACGTGCTTGCCTGCGCAAACGCGGGATTGGCCACACCATTCCCGAACGCCGCGACCAGCGGGCCAACCGATCCCGCAGAGGCCGCGACGGAGGCAGACCGTGCGCCTTCGACAAGGAGCGCTACAAGAAGCGCAACGTCGTCGAACGCTGCTTCAACCGCCTGAAGCAGTACCGCGCGATCGCCACCCGCTATGACAAGACCCGCGAGTCCTACCAAGCAGCCGTCACCATCGCGTCCCTGATTCTCTGGCTCAAGCCCCTTTGAAGACACTGCCTAGACGATGGATCCGCCGCCGTCGAGCGTCAGTACGGAGCCGGTCGCGAAGGGGTTGTCCAGCAGGAAGAGATAGGCCGCGGCGGCGTCCTCGGGCTGCGCGACCTGGCCGGCGGGGAGTTCGCTGCCCTGGCTTTGGAAGAACGCTTCCGGCTCCGGGAGGAGGTCGTCCCACAGTTCGGTCCGCACGACGCCGGGGCGTACGGCGTTGACGCGGATCTTTCGCGGGGTCAGGTCGAGGGCGAGCGCTCGGGTCAGGGATTCGATCGCTCCCGTCGTGCTGGCGGGGATCGGCGAGGCGGGCAGGGGTCGGGTCGCGACCACTCCGGACGTGAGGACGATCGAGCCGCCCGGACGGATGGTCGCCGCCGCGTACTTCACGGCCAGGAACGCTCCCCAGTAGCGGACTTCGAAGGCGGCGCGTGCTTCCGCTGAGGTGATGTCCTCGATCCTCTTCAGGAGCAAGGCGTCTCCGGCCGTGTAGACGAGGTGGTCGAACTCGCCGAGTTCGGAGAAGAACGCGGCGATCGAGGACTCGTCCGTCACATCGATGTGGCGGCCCTCGGTGTTGCCGGGCAACTTGTTCGTGGCTGCGTCAACGCGTCCCTGATTGCGCGACGCGACGACGACGCGGGCTCCGTCCTTCGCGGCCTGCTCGGCGACTGCGTAGCCCATGCCCGAGGTGCCGCCGATGACGACGATCTTCTTCGTGTTCAGTGTCATGACGTGAAGCTATGTCAGCGCGATGAGACGATGAATGGCTAAGAATCTCGATCTACTGTCCGATCGTCTCGATTGCCCGGCACTATCATCGCGTTGTGGACATCCTCAGTGACACCCTGGCCGCGTTGAGAACGGGACGTCCGAGCGCCGTCTGCACCGAGGTGCGCGGGCCGTGGGGCTTCCGCGTCCAGGCCGTCGTAGGGGCCGCGTTCCATGTGGTCGGGGAGGGGCGGTGCCTGCTTGTGCCGCCGGCCGGGGACCCGATCGAGCTCGGCGCGGGCGACGTGGTCTTCCTGCGTCGGAGCAGCGGCCACGTCCTGGCCGACTCGCTGTCGAGCCCGGTCGTGGACTTCGATCCGGTGCCGGTCGACGCGGGTTCGCCGATCGGCTACTTCGTCGCCGACGGCGTCGGTGCGCGGACCCGCCTGCTGTGCGGCGCGTACAAACTTGATGTGGACCACCGGCATCCGCTGCTGCGCGAACTTCCGGAGGTCATCCATCTTCCCGCCCGTCCGGGGCGTCATCCGGCGTTGCAGGCGACGGTCGATCAGCTCTGCGTCGAGATGAACGCCCCGCGTCCCGGATCCGACGCTGTCGTCAGGTCACTCATGGACTTGCTTCTCGTCTATATATTGCGGTGCTGGTACGAGGAGCAGTCGCGCGAGCACGCCGGGGGCTGGGCCGCGGCTCTCACCGATCCGGTGATCGCGCCGGCGCTGCATGCGATCCACGAGGCTCCCGGGCATCCGTGGACCGTCGAATCCCTTGGCGGCAGAGCGGGCCTGTCGCGGGCGGCGTTCGCGCGGCGGTTCACCGCCGTCGTCGGCGACCCGCCGTTGAGCTACCTGACGACGTGGCGCATGACGACGGCCGGGCGGCTCCTGAGGGACGGAGACCTCTCGCTGAGTACCGTCGCGGCGAACACCGGGTACACCTCGGAGCTCGCGTTCGCCAAGGCTTTCAAGCGTCACTTCGGGACGCCGCCGGGCGCCTACCGGCGCAAGGCGCGGCCCTGATCACCCTGGGTGATGTTCCTGACGACTCACCGGGCCGGTGAGCCATGCCGGACAAGGTCAACGGTCAACTGCCGAGATCGACCTGCTCAAATCCGCTGCGTGGGGGGTACGGCTGATTTGCCGGAGTCGACGAAAGTGCCTGAAACGGGCCCTGTCGTGCCGTAAAGTCGCAGGTCGGCAAGCCTGCTCCCCGCGCACGCCTGGATTGACCCCTGAGTGCCGGGCCACCACCCGCGCAGGCTCACCTGCTCCCAGCGCACGCGGGGATGCCCCCCATCGTTCGTCTCCGTCTCAGCTCGTTTGCTGCTCCCCGCGCACGCGGGGATGAACCCCGATGGTCGTGAGTACCGTGAAGAAGAGCCGGCTGCTCCCCGCGCACGCGGGGATGACCCCGACGCCCAGTCCGGACCGGCCCCAACACTCCGCTGCTCCCCGCACGCGCGGGGATGAACCCCTCAGTCACGCCCGGTATCAGTCCGACTGACTGCTCAGGGCTTGGGCGGGTATGCCCCGCCCAAGCCAGGACTAGACCGTAGAGGGTGACCGTGCTGCCTGATCGTCAAGCGCGCTTGCGTTTGCGTTGTCTCCCGAGGAGGATCGCCCCATGACGACCTTCCCGCGCCTGTCCCAGGTGACTCTGGAGCCGCGCGAAACCCGTGAGCTGGATCAGCTGGCCCGGGACGTCGAGGAGTGCGCCGCGGCCTTGGAGCGGGCTCGGGCTGCGCTCGGCGAGGCCGCCGGACGGATCGCCGCAACCTACGAACGCGGCGGCCCCGCCGCTGTTGCCGCGCGAGTCGGCTGGTCCCGCCAGCACGTCTCCACCCTGGCCGCCACGCACCGGCGCAGGCGCCCTGAAACGCAGGAAGGCGCGGCATGAGCACTGCTGCCGAGCACCCCAGGGGCGGTGCCGTACCGCAGCCGCCGGCCACGGTCGAGGAGCTGCGGACGGCATTGACGCGGATCGCGCCCGAGGCCGTGGCCACGTTCGATGCCGAGCGTGCCGAGGCTGTGACCCGTGCGCGGCAGGAGGTCAGCTCCGCTCCGATGCGGCGCTTCCTGCGGCAGTGGGCCCTTCACGTGGCGATCGAGCGACACCCGGACATGGCCGACCGGCTGCGCCGGCTCGAAGCCCGGGCCGCCTCCGTCGACAGCATCGAGGAGGGTCGGATGGTCGCCGCGGAGATCGGGCGGATCCTCGACAAAGCCGCGGCGGAGGCCGGACTGCCCCACAGTGGGGAGTCTTGAGCCGCTGGCGCTGGGAGTACGACCGTGATTCCGAGTACGTCGTCAAGGGGCTGCCTCCTCATGTGATCGCCGAGGTGGAACGCCTGGCCGGCGAACTCGTCTCCCTGGCCGAGGTCGGCGTCGACGTCAGTGACATCGGCGAGGGCGCCCGTCGTGGCGTTAGCGGAGGACTGCGCCGCATTCCCCTGCTGTCCAACGGTTGGTTCTACGCCTTGCCTCTGCCGAGACTTCGACTCATCGCACTCGTACGCGTGATTCCCCCGTACGCGGAGCTGTAGGAGCGCCAGACCCCCGTCGACGGGGATCCCGGCAAGCAAGCATGATCATGGTCGACCCGCGCGGCAGGTGAGAGGGGTGCCCGGCACATCCCTGCCCTTCGACGCCTGTTCGAGGGGTCCCGTCCGCCTGCAAAACGGCGAAACCGGTGTGCGTCCTGGCTTCGCCTTCCGGGCCCCGCTTCTCGTGTCTCGGACGGGACCCCGTAACTACAAGAGGGGCCACGGTCTGCCTTTTGTGTCTGCCGCGAGATGGGATCGGCGGCTTTCGATCATGCCGGAGGAAGCCGGTCAGTTGTCCAGAAGTCCGAGCTCGCTGTCGGGTCGGCACAGCGGACACGCGATCACCGACGGCACTGTCCTCAGTACCTCCAGGACCGCCTCGCGGCTGGCGGGGCGACCGCGGTTGGTCACCCTGCAGGCGCCGGTGTGGACGCGGTCGGGTCGGCGGGAGACGCCAATGCCGTACTCGATCCACCAGCGGGGCGGCTCCGGTGGCGGGCGCCGCCGACTCCGATCGTCTTCGGCGGCCTGGACGGCGCTGATTCTCTCGTCGACGCGGGCGAGGGTGAGCTCCAGCCAGCGACGTATGACCAGGAGCTGGTCCAGAGCTGGCGGGAGGGGCAGGAGGGGGTCAGGCATGGCGGGCTACGCCGCCTCGGTCACGTCGTCGGGTGCGATGGGGCGGGTCTGCTTCTTCAGCTGCATCCGGGCATCCACCAGGCCGTCACGGGAGACGGACGCCCAGTGCGGGTGGTTGGCTACGGCGATCGACAGCTCCCGGATCTCCGCCCACATCCGGTCGACCGTCTCCTTCTGCTCGTTGCTCCAGCCGGGGCTGTCGGGGACGTCGCCGCGATGGGAGTACCGCTCGCCCCGCGCCCAGCCCGCGATGGGTTCCACACTCCAGGGCAAGGCGGCCAGGTAGGCACGGTGCTCCGCGTGGGCGCGGTGAAGGTGCTCTTGGAGCTGGATCAGGTCGTCGGGGAAGGGAGCAGTGTCAGTCACCCTTGAATCGTAAGTCTGTTCGAATTAAGATGGGAAGTCGAAACTCCGGATAGTCCCCCGTTCGGCGCCAGGCTCGACTGGCCGCTCCTCTCTGCCTGGGTTGAGGCGGGGTCTCCGATCGAGTGCGACCCCGCCCTGTTGGCCATCTGCGGCTGGGGCCGATCGACCGCGGCTTTGCGCGTCCCGGAGACGTCGCGAGCCTAGGGGGACCTGTGGGGAGGGGGCATCTCCCGCCTGCACCCTCGGTGCACCTCTCTGCCTCTTGATCGACCAGCGCTGCGTGAGTAGCTCGTTGAAATCCACCGTGAGGATCCTCAAGCTGCTCTCCGACGGTCGTGCGTCCTGCTCCCCGCATGCGCGGGGATGACCCCGGAGCCGTTGAAAGCAGGCGGCACCGGAGGCTCTGCTCCCCGAGCCCCGGGGACACGTGGCCAGGTGGAACATCCGGCGGTGCAGCCAGTGCGGCGCTCGGCTGCTCGGAACGAAGGCCGCCCGTACGAAACTCAGTTCGTCAGCACGGGACGGCGCGCGACGCACGTCTGGGTGGTACTTTCCCGCGCGGGTGCATTCTGGCCGTTCGGGTCCGGGCGGGCGGCAAGAGTTGGGTCATGATCATGGAACCCGATGCCAACTCCGAAACCCCTGAAGCTTCTGGTACCCGCGGCGGGCCCGCACCGGCGCCCTCCCGCCAGCCCTCCCGTCGTACCGTCATCGCCGGCGCGGCCGGCATTGCCGGCGGGGCCGTCATCGCCGGAGCCGGCGGGCTGACGGTCGCCGCCACCTCCGCCGAGACCGCGCAGGCCGTCTCCGCCACCGCGGTCGCCGACTGGGGCGCCTGTCTGACGATCGCCCGGGCCATCCTCGTACGGGACGACGAGGACCAGCCGCTCGTACCGCGCTACGCCGACATCCTCCTGAAGAACGGCCTGCCCCGCTCGCGCCGTTCCGGCAGGAAGGTGCTGATCGTCGGCGCCGGGCCGGCCGGCCTCACCGCCGCACACCTCCTGCACGAAGCCGGCCACCAGGTCACCGTCATCGAGGCCAACGCCAACCGGGTGGGCGGCCGGATCAAGACCTTCCGCACCGGCGGCCACGAGAACGCCGCCCAGCCCTTCGCCGACCCGAAGCAGTACGCCGAGGCCGGCGCGATGCGCATCCCCGACAGCCACCCGCTGGTCACCGGACTGATGGACAGCCTCGGCCTCAAGCGCCGGCGCTTCCACCTGGTCGACGTGGACGGGGCCGGCCGCCCCGCCTACCGGACGTGGATCTACGTCAACGGCATCCGCGTCCGCCGCGCAGACTACGCGCGCGCCCCGCAGGCGCTCAATCGTTCCTTCGGAGTGCCGCAGGCGTACGAGTCCGTCCCCGCCTCGCAGATCGTCCGCGACGCCTTCGCCCCCGTACGCAAGGAGATCGACGGCAAGAAGGACAAGGAACTCGTCGAGGGCTGGGCACGAGTCATCCAGCGCTACGGCCACATGTCGATGTACCGCTTCCTGACGGAGGAGGCCAGACTCGACGAGCGGACCATCGACCTGATCGGAACCGTCGAGAACCTCACCTCTCGCCTGCACCTTGCCTTCGTACACAGTTTCATCGGTGCCTCCCTGATCAGCCCCGACACCGCCTTCTACGAACTGCCCGACGGCACCGCCACCCTGGCCGACGCGATGTACGCCCGCGTGCAGGACCTCGTGCGGCTCGACCGCCGTGCCACCCGCATCACCCATGGCGAGGGCAGGGTCACCGTCGAGGCCGTCTCCGAGGGCCGCGGCGGCAGCCCCGTGCGGCGCGAGACCTTCACCGCCGACACCGCCATCATCACCGTCCCCTTCTCCGGCCTGCGGCACATCCCCATCGCCCCGGCGCTCTCCTACGGCAAGCGGCGCGCGGTCACCGAGCTGCACTACGACGCCGCCACCAAGGTGTTGCTCGAATTCAGCCGCCGCTGGTGGGAGTTCGACGAGGCCGACTGGAAGCGCGAGCTGGAGGCCGTGCAGCCCGGCCTGTACCGGAAGTATCAGACCGGGCAGAGCCCGGCGAACGGAACCCTGCTGGGCGCCCACTCCTCCGTACCTGAGGGCCACATCTCCGCGGGCCAGCGCGCCCACTACGCCGCCAGCCGTGTGGTCACCCGCGACCAGCCCGAGGCGGCCGGCGTCATCGGGGGCGGCTCGGCCACCGACAACCCCAACCGCTTTATGTTCCAGCCCTCCTACCCCGTCGAAGGCAGCGCCGGAGGCGTTATCCTCGCCTCCTACAGCTGGTCGGACGACGCCCTGAAGTGGGACTCCCTGGACGACGAGGAGCGCTACCCACGCGCCCTCGCCGGGGTCCAAGAGGTGTTCGGGCAGCGCATCGAGGTGTTCTACACCGGCGTCGGCCGCACCCAGTCCTGGATGCGCGACCCATACGCCTACGGCGAGGCGTCCGTACTGCTGCCCGGCCAGCACACCGAGCTCTTCTCCCACGTCCGCAAGGCCGAGGGCAACCTGCACTTCGCCGGCTGCCACACCTCCATCAAGCCCGCGTGGATCGAAGGAGCCCTGGAATCCGCGGTACGGACCGCCCTGGAAGTGCACACGGCGTAGCGGCCGCCCCGGCGGTGCCGTCAGCTCTCGGCGAGCACGATCAGCCAGTCCTCCTCCAAGAACCGGACCCGCTGCCGCTTGTCGGGGTTGATCCGCACCCCGTAGTCGGGGCCCATGGCGCTCCGCGCGCGCAGCCGGTAGCCGACCGCGCATTCCCTGCGCCGCCTCGCCGCCTCGACGGCGGTGGCGAACGAGACCTCATGGCCGGCCCGGACGTAGTCCGCGGCCGGCTTGAGGTGGAACTCGTGGCCCTCCGCTGTGAACAACTCCTCGAAGACCGCGGCGAGATACGGGCTCTGTGAGATCTGGGTCATCAGAAGGCTGATCAGCCTGCCGCTCACGATGAAGTCGGCGCCGTCCCGGGCCGGTGCGAGGAGCCGGTTGCCGTCGTCGGACATCTCGGTGGTGACCGCGAGTTCCCGCTGGGCGGCCTCCCCGACGGCCCGCAGATGCAGCAGGGTGACCAGCGTCCTGTCGTCCGCCCACGCCTCCGGATCCGTCACCGGAGCGAGGGAGGCGACGGGCGTGTCCGAGGCCGAGCCGCAGACCGAGGCCGCGAGCTCCGTCTCACCGATCACGATCACGCTGTCGTACGAGGGCACGTCCAGCTTGGCCAGGGTCAGCGGGTCGGTGATGTCGCCCTCGCGGAAGGAGACTTCGAGGCGGGATCGCGCGGCCGTGACGGCCAGCGCGCCGCGGGCGGCCGCGTACTCACCGAGCGCCACGACATCCAGGGTGGTTCCCGGGCTCACGTACTGGTCGAGTTGCTCGATGACGAGCGGGGCGCGGCGGTTCCAGCCGAGCAGCAGGAGTCGTTCGGCCCGGGCGGTCCGGGGCCCGGCCGTCACGATCGCGTCCTCCTCGACCTGGGAGGCCACGTCCGCCCGCACGGCCGTGTCGTCGTCCTGGGAGATGACGATGATCCGGTCGCCCGGGCCGATCGCCGCCCCCGGATCCGGATTGAGGGTGACGCTCCCGTCGGTGTGCAGCAGACCGACCGCCGAGGACGTGGCGAACGACAGCAGCGCCTCGCCGAACGTACGCCCCACCAGGCCCCCGGCGGCGACCGGGTAGAACTCGTCGCCCTCGAAGTCCAGCAACTCCGAGTAGACGAGCGAGAGGCCGGGCTGCCTGGCCGTCGAGACGAGAAGCCGGGCGACGATGTCGTCGACGCACAGGACGTGTCCCGTGGGCCCGGCGGCCAACCTGGCGGTCATGTGGTTGCGGGAGTCACGGACGGCGGCGACCACCACCGCCTCCCCATCACCGAACCCGGGGACGGCCGCGTCGAGGGCGAGCAGGGTCTTCACCACATGGGCGTCACCGGTGTCCCCGGTGGGAGGCAGCACCAGGACCGCCTTCGCGGTGCGCGGACTCACCCGGCACAGCTCGGTGGGGTCGGTGGTGCTCCCGTTGCGGCAGATGATCCGCGTCCTGCCGCGGTCGCTCACGCGGGTGGAGACCTCGTCCTCCATCCACACCTTGTCCTGCGGGGCGAGCACGGCGACGGCGGAGCGGCGCTGGTTGGCGTGGGCGGCCACCAGCTCCCCGATTACGGGAAAAACCTGGTCCGACCACCCCAAGACGACGGTGTGCCGCGTCTCCAGCACGGTGGAGTGGCCCAGGCGCAGTGACATGATGCGCCGGTTGATGCCCGTGGTGATCAGACTGACCAGGGTCGACACGAAGAGCAGCGCCACCAGCGCGAGGGATACGGAAGCCAGCACGTAGAGCGGGGAGCCGACCGCACCCCCGATCTTCAGCGTCTGGCCGACGCTGACCCACACGGCGGTGAGTCGGCCGGAGAGCGTGGCCGGAGCGGCCCGGTCGGACCAGACGAGGACCATGCTCGCCGGAACGACGACGGCGAGGCAGGCCAGGGCGAGCCAGCCGATGAGCGCGGTCGTTCCCCCCGAGACCAGATGGTCGAAGCGGTACCGGAGACGGAGCCGGACTGACGTCGTGTGCTGCTGCGCCACACAAGCTCCCGTACATAAGTCGACGCGCGATCGGAGCGGCTGCCCGCCACTCCAGAAGTCACCCTAGGCAGATCAGTGCTCCCGCCTCCCTTGAACCCGACCGACCTCACTCAGAGGTATGAACGCACCATGGAAGCCGGGCCGGGCGGGGCGCCGAGCGCGACGTTGGTGTGTCCCCCCTTCAGCGTCAGGCTCGACTGGCCGCTCCTCGCCGGCCTGGGCTGAGGTGGGGTCGCCGATCGAGTGCGGTCCCGCCCTGTTGGCCGTCTGGTCGATCCTCGGGGCCCCGCGCATCCCCGAGAGGTCGCGAGCCCCGGCCCCTGCGGAGGGGCCATCTCACCCGCCTGCGCCCTCGACGCACCCCTCTGCCTTTGATCGACCGGCGCTGCGCGAGCAGCACGTTGAAATCCACCACGAGGATCTAAATGGGCTAATTGTCGGAATCAGTGAAAGTGCCTGAAAACCTTCCTTAGCCCGGATAGAGTCGCAGGTCAGTAAGCCTGCTCCCCGCGCGCGCGGGGATGAGCCCGTCGCGAGGAGGGCGAGCGCCCAGCGGTGCGCCTGCTCCCCGCACGCCTGTGAACACACGTGCCTGGATCGTGTTCCTCGACGAATCAGGTGTCTCCTTGCTCCCTCAGATCCGCCGCACTTACGCGCCCCGAGGCCGCACTCCGCTCCTGCGGCACCGCCTGAACTGGAAGCGGGCGTCGATGGCCGGGGCTCTGGGCTACCACTCCACCGACCCCGAACGCGGGGCCCGCCTGTGCTTCCACCTCAAGCCCGGCAGCTACGACACCGTCGGGCTCATCGAGGTCCTCGAGCAGATGAAGGTGTTCTACCGCGGCGAGCGCGTGGTCCTGGTCTGGGACGGCCTGTCCGCCCACTGGAGCCGAGCGATGCGGGCCTGGGTCGCCGAACAGGACTGGCTCACCATGGAACGATTACCCGCCTACGCTCCCGAGCTGAACCCGGTGGAACTGCTGTGGTCCTCGCTCAAGAAGCGTGAACTCGCCAACCTCGCCACCACCTCGCCGATGTCGCCGACGCCACCGAACAAGGCATCCACCGCATCAACAACAACCCTCAACTTCCATGGTCATTCCTCACCCACACCGGCCTCACCATCCACCCACCACACCCACCGAACTTACGAAAAATCAGTAGTACTCGTCCAGGCGATCAGGTGCGGGGCCAGATGGTGAGGGCTGCGGCAGTCGCAGTGTCGAGGGTCCGCTGCTGCGAAGAACAAGTCGGTTCGTCCTCCCTCTCGGTGAGAGGGAGGACGACTTCTGCGGTGGGAGGAGCCCGTATCCTGCCGGGCGCAGCGCGCCCGGCAGGATACGGGCAAGCCCCATATGCCGCCGGGCGCCGTGCTGTTACGGGTTCCAGGTGGCAGTGATCCTGACCACGCCCGGCGCCGTGGGGAGGCCCGGGATGGTGACCGTGGTGGGAGCTGCCCAGGTGCGGTCGGTGTGGCGGATGGTGTGCAGGAGCTGGCCGCCGGTGGTGCTGATGGCGACCTGGACCTCGCCGTTGACAGCGGCCGCGGAGACGGACTTCGCGGTGACGGTGCCGATGACGCCCTTCAGCTCGGTGAGGGGCGTCCAGGTTCCGTTGAAGTTGCGGACCGCATGGTACTGGCGGGTTCCGTTGTCCGTGGCAAGCACAATGTGCGCTTCGTCCCCAGCGCCTGCCATGGCGACGGCGGTCACGCGGCCCGTGGCGCCGGCGGCCTGGGCGACGCTGCCCCAGCCGAGCCAACTCCCGCTCACCTAGCGGATGGTGTGGTAGGGCTTGCCACCGCTGATGACGGTGACCTGCAATTCACCCTTGACGTTGGCGGCCGCCGCAGCGGTCACGTTCGGAACGGAAGCCGAGGAGATCTGACCGAACTTGGTCCAGGTACCGTTGGCCAGACGGACGGTGTGGAAGGCCTTGCCGTCGGCGACGGCGACGACGTGCAGGTCGTAGCCGATACTGGTGGCGGTGACCTGAGTCAGGTTACCGAGGGCGTTGGTCGCGGCGAAGACGTCACCGAACTGTCCCCACGTGCCGTCCTGCTTGCGGATGGTGTGGAACAGACCCCCGCTGTTACTGACGGCGAGGATGTGCATGTCACCGTTGATGCCCCAGGCGGTGCCGGAGCGGATGCCGCCGATGTTCCCGGCCTTGGCCTGGGCGTCGGTGAAACCGGTCCAAGAGCCGTCGGGCAGGCGGATGCCCTGGTACAGGCTGCTGCCGGACTGTACGAGCGTCTCGGTCTTCCAGCCCGGGAGCTTGTCGCCGCAAGGGGGGCGCCTTTGAACTGGCGGCTTTACTTCGACAGGTCCACGCAGTCCGACAGCGTCGCCCTGGGCGTCGTGGCGTCCATGTCGAGGGCGGTCACCGCGGCCTTGTGCCCGATCTCCCCCCGCACGGCCGTCCCGGCCTCGCGCATCCGGGCCGAATCGTTGCGGATCTGCCCGAGCGCGTCCGCCGTCGCGCGCTTCTCCAGGTCGGTGCCCCTCGCGTCGGCCGCCTGGTAGGCCTTCCTCTGCTCCGCCGACATCGATCCGTACGCCACGCCCACCGCCTCCCGTACCGCCACCCGACCAGCCACCACGCCTCCCGACCCACCAATGATCACCACGCCACCGTAACGGTCCGTAGTCAAAAGATCACCAGAGATTCCGCCCAACCCACTGCCCCGACCACACTCCTGACCTGCCATGGGGAGACCACCGGTGCGTAGATCGGTGAGTCACCGATCCACTCACCGGTGACTCACCGCTGAACTCACCGGACCCCACGGACAGACCGCGACCACGCCGGAGAGAGACGCCCGTTGCCGGCAGGGACTGCCGGGGTGCCCGATGGGTCCCAGGGGGCCGTCACCGGGCCGCGGTGGGCCCGTGCCTTGGTCTGTCCGCAAGCGTCATCGTTGGCGGAGGGTGCACGCCACCGTGAAGGTGGCCGCCAGGACGGTGGCCACCCCTGCGACCGCGGCTACGACGTCGGTCAACGCGGGATGCGTGACGCACGCGTAGCCGGTCGCCGCGAGGACCAAGAGCACGACCAAGGCCACGAGCAGGGTCTGGACACGGTCGCCGCCCGAGGGCTGCGGGGCCGGCTGCCGAGGCTGGAACGGCGACTGCTGCTGTTCGGCGATGGACATGAGGGTTCCCTCCCACTGCGCCCGGCGGACGGTCCGCTGACGGGCAGACAGCACCGTGCGGCACCCGATACCTACGGCCGCAACTGGTGACACCAGGGTTATGGGTCGGCAACCGCACAATGTGACGCTCGACCTCCCACCCATTTTCCGCAGCCAGTGCCCACGACCGCCCTGAACGGGGTGAAACTGGACAGATGAACGAGCGTCGCCCGCTGGGCACCGGCCCCCGCCCCGCCACTCCCCAGGCCCCGCCCTCCGCCGCGCGCCGTGCACGCCTGGCTGCCGAGGGACCCGAGACGACCACGCTGGCCCGGGCCGGGGCAGCCGAGCACGAGCACGCCGCCTCAGTCCGGCGCCGTCTCGGTGCCGGCACTGGTACCGACGACGACTGACCGTGCGAGCAAGCCAGGCTTGCCCGGCCGCGCTTACCCGACCGGTTACCTCAACCTCGGTTCCCCGCTCTGATCAGGGCAGACGACCCCGGAACCCGACTCCCCCGCCGGAGCCTGCCCAGCAGCACCCAGGCTTGCCCAGGCGCCGGAGCAGAGGGGCTTGCCCACCCCACCCCAGACCCGGCTGGCTCGCCCCGGCCGAGCCGGAAGGGGATGCACCGGGAGGGGGTTACACCGTTGCGTGCAGGAGTGCGGCGGGAGTTGCACCGGAGGTACTACCGGAGATGGGCACCTACCAAACCGGACGGGTCCCGTTCTCGCAGGTCAGACCGCGTGGGCAAGCCTGTCAAGCGCGCCGGCACCTCTTTCCTGCGATAGCCAGGGAGAGGTCCAGTGGTGCTGTGGGGGCCGGGCCGTCGACCACCCCGGGCAGGTGCACGTGACCAACCCTGGGGCGCAGGGAGATAGTCCTTGGCCCATTGCGCCTGGCCGACGGGGAGCCATCGCCGACGACCGGCCCTCCGACTTCTCAGGCGCTTCGACGACTCGGCGTTGCCAAGGGCCATCACGTCGGCGAGTTCGCCGCAGTCGGACTCGTCCGTCACCGCGACACAGACGACTGGCTCTCGCCCACGAACCGGTCAAGGCCCGATGAGCAGACCACTTGACTTGGTGTGGGGAAGGAGCGCGAGTGCTACGAACCGACCAGCAGTGCGGCCAATTCGCTTCGGCTGATCGACTGGTGCAGATCACTGACTTGGCCATCCCCGACTTCGATGACCCGCCACACCCCGTCCGAGCGGAGGGCCACGTCGGTGGTGACGAACCGGCATCCCAGACGCCGCACCGCAGGCCTGATGTGATCAAGGTCGGGCACCAGCCCGCGCCCAGACGGGCTATCCGGATGGGGCGTCAGCAGCCTGGGTTCACCGTCGAGCCACCAGACGCGCACTTCAGCCGCGACGGACTCAAGCCGCGAGAACGCCTCGAAGGCGCGCAGAACGATCCCACCAGCCAGGAACTCCTCCTGCAACTCCGCAAAGCGCTGTACGACCCGCGTCAGCTGCACGGCGTCGGCGAGATCGGGAATGAAGCACGCTTGCTCCCACTCGTGCTTGCGCGATTTGACGTAGTCCTTCACGATTCCCGAGCCTGGCAGCAGGGGCTCGGCGAGAGCAGCCAGGTCTTCGGCGGTCAGCACCTCACCGGGCTTCGTGGGACGCCACACGCTCGCGGGCGAGACGTCGACGAACATCGCATACCAATGTGGCAGTTCGTGAGCGGTGCGGTACTGCTGGGGTGTCACGAGCAGCGCGGTACCACGACGGCTCAGGGCCTCAGCCAACGCGGCGTATCGATCGCTGGGAATCATCCAGCCTCGGTACCAGGCACTTCCCAGCCCACCCGGAACTTGCGCAACTGCCCGCTGCGCGTCGCCCTGCAACAGGGCGTCGTGGTCGATCAGCCCTACTGTCCCGCCACAGGCGCGGACCTCCCGAGCTTCCAGCGCGAAGTGTTCGTCTACGCGTCGAGGGTTCAACGAATCGCTGCAGTACAGGACAGGCATCGGCATGACCGACACGCTACGGAACCCCCAGCTCTCGGGCCACGGGTTTCGCGTGTCCTTCCGGCAGGTCCACACCGCCGACGGCGGCCGGATCCGCTACCGGAAGGTGTGCGAGCCGGCCGGTCGGGAGCTGGAGCAGGCGGAGATCACCCGCGGCCATGAGAGCGCTACCGGTGCCCCGATCCCGGTGACGGACCAGGACCCGGACAACCTGCCGCCGCCCACTGCGAAGGCCATCGACATCGTCGCGTTCCTGCCCGCCGAAGCGCATGAGTGAACGAGATCCTGAAGGCGTTCGGGTTTCTGGGGGGGGTGCAGGGTCGCTGTGCGCGGTTTATAGGCAGGCTGCGCGCGATGGATGCCCTACTTGGCGGTAGGGCGCAGTTCGCGTTCGAGGGCGGAGAGGGCGAACGTGTGAACGGACGTGTGTTGCCAGCGGGACCGTCCGAACATCACGTCCTCGGAGAGCCCGCTCAGCATGGCCACGGCCCGGATGGTGAACTCGGGAAGGTCCACGTCGGCGAACTGTCCCAGGTCCCGGCCTTCACGGAGGATGGCTTCCAGGCGTTCGTCCCACCCGTCCAGCAGCTCGGTGAGGAGCTGTCGGCCTGCTTCGTCGTGGTGTTGGGTCAGGACTTGCGTCCACAGTGCGTAGCGTTCGTCGCCCGGGTGGCGGGGCAGGTAGAAGCGGACGAACAGGTCTAGCTTCTCGGCAGGCGATGGGGCTTGGTCGGCGGCCTGCTGGAACCGGGTCCAGAGGTCCGCTTGGCTCCATGCGAGGACTTCGAGCAGGAGCCGGTCCTTCTTGCCGAAGTGGTAGAGGATGTGCCCGGTGCTCATGCCGGCCCGAGCGGCGATGTCCGACATGCGCAGGCCGGCCGTGCCCTTCTCGGCGATGACGCTGATGGCGGCACGCATCGCCCGCGCCCGCGCCTCGTTTCCGCTGGTCTGACGCTTCCGGTCGATCGGGGCCCGGGCCGCGAGCCGGGAGGCGCCGGGCTCAGCGCGCGCAGACCCGATCACGCCTTCCTGTGGATGGCGGTGGCCGGACGGCGGGGGCCCGGTCTCTGACGTCGGCATGAGCTCACTTTCGGTTACGGAAGTCGAGGCCCAAAGTCTAGGTTCCTGAAGTCTAGATTTTCAGTCTAGACTGAAAATCTAGTCAGTGCGGCTGGTGTGCGCGGCCGCTCCGACGGCCAGTGGCCCGCCCGTCCTACTCACCCACCCGGGAGACACCCTCATGACGCGTGGATTCGATGTCGTGGAGACCTGCATCGCCGACCTGCGCACAGCGCTGGAGAAGGGCGAGACGACCGCGGTCGGCTTGCTCGACGCCTACCTCGCGCGGATCGACGCATACGACCGGCCGGGCACGGCCACGGCTTTGAACGCGATGGTCGTGATGAATCCGCTTGCCCGCGCGGAGGCGGAGGCCTCCGACGCGCGCCGCGCCCAGGGCGAGACACTCGGTCCGCTGGACGGCATCCCGTACACCGCGAAGGACAGCTACCTCGCCGAAGGGCTGACAGCCGCGTCCGGATCCCCGGCGTTCGAAGACCTCGTCGCGCAGCGCGACGCCTTCGCGATCGAGCGGCTGCGCGCGGGTGGCGCCGTCCTCATCGGGCTGACGAACATGCCGCCGATGGCGAACGGCGGCATGCAGCGCGGTGTGTACGGGCGCGCGGAGAGCCCGTACAGCGCCGACTGGCTCACCAGCGCCTACGGCTCCGGCTCCTCCAACGGCTCCGGCACGGCGACGGCGGCGTCCTTCGGTGCGTTCGGCCTCGGTGAGGAGACCTGGTCCTCGGGCCGGGCCCCCGCGTCCAACAACGCCCTGTGCGCCTACACGCCCAGCCGGGGTGTGATCTCGGTCCGCGGCAACTGGCCGCTCGTGCCGACCATGGACGTCGTCGTCCCGCACACCCGCACCATGGCCGACCTCCTCGAACTACTCGATGTCATCGTCGCCGACGACCCGCTGACCCGCGGGGATCTGTGGCGCGCACAGCCGTGGATCCCCCTGCCCGCCGCCTCGCAGGTGCGCCCCGTCTCCTACCCGGCCCTCGCACCTACCGGTGCCGAGGCCGCGGCCGGGGCGCTTGCCGGCAAGCGTGTCGGCGTGCCCCGGATGTACATCAACGCCGACCCCGACGCCGGCTCGAACCCCGGCGGAGGCATCGGTGGCCAGACCGGCCGGCGCATCGACACCCGTCCTTCGGTGATCGCCCTGTGGGAAGCCGCCCGCCGCGATCTGCAGGCCGCCGGCGCAGAGGTCGTCGAGGTCGACTTCCCCGTCGTCACCAACTACGAGTCCGACCGACCCGGTGCGCCCTCGCTGCTCACCCGCGGACTGGTCAGCCGCGACTTCCTCACTTTCGAGATCGAGGACCTGTCCGCCTGGACCTGGGACGACTTCCTGCGCGCCAACGGCGACCCGAAGTTGTCCACCCTGGCCGAGGTCGACGGCGCCCGCATCTGGCCCAAGCGGGAAGGCGAACTCCCCGACCGCTACGACGGCTTCGACGACACGATCGGCGACTACCCGCGCTTCGTGCGCGAGCGCCCCTACACGTCCCTCGGCGACATGCCGCACCTCGAACAGGGGTTGCGCGGTCTTGAGGAGACGCGCCGGGTCGACCTGGAGCAGTGGATGGACGGGCTGGGGCTGGACGCGGTGATCTTCCCCGCGGTCGCCGATGTCGGGCCCGCCGACATGGATGTCGACCCGGCGTCCGCCGACCTCGGCTGGCGCAACGGCGTCTGGGTCGCGAACGGGAACCTGGTTCCCCGCCACCTCGGCATCCCGACCGTGACCGTGCCGATGGGCGCCATGGCGGACACCGGCATGCCCGTCGGGCTGACCTTCGCAGGCCGCGCCTACGACGACAACGCTCTCCTGACCCTTGCCGCGGCCTTCGAGAAGACCGGTAGCCGCCGCACGGCGCCGCCGCGTACGCCGCGCCTGTCGGCGCAGTGACCTGACGGAGCTCTCCGGGCAGTCCGCACCCCGTAGGCGGGGTGCGGACCCCGGTGGGTCGGGATCCCGACCCGGGTCGCCGCCGGCTCCGTCCGCGGATTCGGGGTTGGCGATCCACTTCTCCTCGATGTGGCCGAATCTCCAGACCGCGAACGCGGCGATCCAGGTCGCGACGAACAGGCCCACGATGAGGTACCCGATGATGTTGAGGTCGAGGCCGCCGACCCAGTCCCAGAACGGGCCGTGCAGATCGAGCTTCTGTTCGCCCAGGGCCCCTGGACGCGGAGGCGGGGGTGGGCGCCGGCGACGGGGTCGAACGCCCACGTCACGTACGCCGCCGCCGACCCCCGGGTCGCCGCGCAGACCACCCGCCAGATCGCCGCGGGACTGGCGCGGGCGCCAGTGGCCCGCCCTCGTCCGCTCTGATCTGCTCCGGTTCGCCGGGATTCGGACGATTCGCCAGGTCGTCGCTTCTCCCTCTTGTTCCCCCGGCAACGGTCCACCGGCGGCCCGCCCCGCCGGGAAGGGGCCGGTACAGCTCGTCGTGGACCTCCACCGTGCCGCCGGCGACCATGCCGCGCAGGTGGCCGATGTGGTCGAGGAACTCCGCGCGATCGGCCCACTCGCCGTCCGTGCGCCGGCGGTACCCGGGGGTGAAGTGGCGCTCGGCGGCCTTCTCCAGAGTGATCTCCCGGTGGAAGAGCAGGTCGTTCAGGGCGGCTTCGATTCCGGTGCGGGTCATCGTCGTGGCTCCCTCGGGGGATCAGTGGTGGGCTCGGGGTCGGGTTGGCGTCGCGGGCGGGTGTTACGCGGTCGTGGCGAGGGTGGTGTCGAGCCAGTCGTAGATGCGGGCGATGGACAGCCGCATCGCACCCGGGTGGCAGTGGGCGCCGGCGCCTTCCTCCGTGGTGAACACCATGAGGGTCTTGGGGCAGGTCAGGTGGTCGTAGAGCTGCTCGGGCTGGCCCTTGAAGTACATGTCCTCTTCGGCGTCGCACACGAGGGTGGGGCACTGGATCCGTTCGGCGATGCCGTCGGTGAGGGTGTAGTCGAGGTAGGAGGCGTTGAAGGCGCGGGGGGTCTCCACACCCATGACGTACATGCCGTGGTTGATCGCCCAGCGCGCGATCGGGTCCTTGTCCATGGCCTGCTCGAAGGCGGCGTCGAGTTCCGGGGCGGAGTCGGCGCGCAGGAGACGTTCGGCCTCCTCGCGGGTGCCGGGAACGTTGCGGACGGAGGTCTCGCCGAGGTCGTAGAGGCCGTCCACGGCGATCAGCGCGGCCAGACGGTGCTCGAACGCCGCAGCCCGGGGGGCGAGGACGCCGCCCATGCTGACACCGAGAAGCGCGATGCGGCCGGCATCGACCTCGGGGAGGCTCTCGGCGAAGTCCACGACGGGAGTGACGACGTTCTCCCAGTCCGGCCGGAAGACCAGACCCTCGCGGTGACGCGGGCCGGGCATCCCTGGGCCGTCGAAGGCCAGCACGTTGTAACCGCGCTCGACACCGGCCATCGCCCCGAAGAAGTGCAGTTCCTCCGCGGTGCCGTCGAAACCGTTGTGCATGATCAGCGTCGGCCGCGGCGTGCCCGAGTCGTCGACCCGGTAGAGGTAGCCGGGCAGGGTCGTGTCCTCGTAGGGGATCTCGACCGGCTCGATGACCGGGGTGAACAGCGCCGCCGACGCCTTGAAGCAGGCCACCGAGCGGTCGTAGGCGCCGTCGTGACGCGGGTCGCAGGGGTGACCGTGCAGGAAGAACTCGGCCGACCGGTAGTAGTTCGAGGCGCGCAGGAACCCGTCCCGGGCGCTGATGCGGTGACCGGCCGCCAGCGCCTTCTCCGCCTCGCCCGACACGCGGTCGGCGGTGGCCATCCACTCGACGTACCAGCTGTCGTAGTCGCCTTCGGTGATCCGCTCACCGGTGGAGACCACCTCGCCGAAGTCGGCGCCGCCGTAGGCGATGTGGCTCATCGAGCGCAGGGTCTCGTACCAGAACTGGATGTTGTTCGGGAACAGCAGCTGCTTCATCGGATTCTCCCGTGGTGTGAAGCGACGACTCACGCTTCTCGGTCCTTGGCGAGCACGTTCGCTCGGGCCTTCGGCGCCACCCTCGCGGTGCGCTCTCCGGCGTGATCCAAGACTCCGGCAGACCACTGTCCACCTGCCAGGCCACACGAGGACGAAGACTGTCCACCCCTGTCCGCAGCTGTCCGCCCCACCGTGCGAGGCGGTCGACGATCCCCCATCCGATCCCGGCGCACCACACGATGCGACGTCCCCGACGACGACACGCCCACCACCGAGGACAAGCCGTCGGCCGTCATCCGCCCGTGCGGCGCAGCGACGTACCCGCCTGCCTCCGCCAGGACCGCCCGCTGCTCGTCATCCAGCGTGGGCCTGTCCTGCCAGCACCGGCTCCAACCGGCCTTCCCGCGCCTCCGCCGGCTGTGACGGGCGCCCCGAACACGGAGCGGACCCGCGCCTCCATACCCGCTGCGCGACGAAGGCGTGGAAGTCACGCCGCGTCTGCCCTCGCCCGCGGCCCCCGCTGCCCCCGCCCGGGCCGTCAGTTGTGCGGGGTGACGGGCTGGGGCTCGACGCCGCGTATTGCGCCGAGTTGCGCGTACAGGTCGAGCTGGTCGTCCGTCAGCCAGTATTCGGCGATCCGCCCGTGTTCGATCCGCAGGGTGTCGACGCCGGCGAAGCTGACCGCGGTGCCGGGTGGCGCCGATGCCACCGCGGGGCGGCCCTGCGTCCAGGTCCCGGTGAAGCGGAACCTGGAGATCACGTGGTCCCCGTCGGTGAAGGGGCCCAGCTCGCAGTGGAAGGAGGCCTCGGAGAAGGAGCTGCGGAACAGGCCGATCCAGCGGGCCATCGTCTGCGGGTCGTTGATGGTCTCCTCCGGGGGCATGCCGAAGGCCGGCAGATGCACGCGCAGCGACGGCGCGATGATCCGTTCGGCCATCGCGAGGTCCCCGTTCCACATGGCCAGCCATCGGTCCACCAGCGTCTTGGTGTCGAATGTGCTCATACCGTCCACCCCTGCCCCTTCTCCTACGCCGTTTCCTCACCGGGGCGCCCGCGGGACTCGCCCCGGCGCCACACGTGGTGACAGAGCCGCGCCGGCGCCGTCCGGATACACGACGGCGGCCGGCGACCCTTACGGACGGCACCCGGCGGTCGGCGCTACCCGCCCTCCGGCACCGGGGCCATGCCCGGCAGCAGGATGCTCCACAGCTCCGCAATCGACTCCACGAGTTCCTCCTGCGGCACCGACTCCCTGGCCCGGCATTCGAGCGAGAACAGGAAGCCGACGAGGAGGGAGGAGCAGGTTTCCAGCGGCAGGCCGACCCGGACCTCGCGCCGTTCCGCGGCGCTCCGCAGCAGTCGGGAGAGCAGGTCGTGCAGCTCCCGGTGGAGGTAGCGTCCGTCGTGGTCCCGCTCACCCCTCCTCTGCTGCTCGCGCCCGAGTCGCAGGCCGACCCGTACGATCACGTCCTCCCCCAGCCACTCGGCCGTGAGCCCGGGCAGGCGCATGAGCACCTGGACCGGGGACTCGCCCGCCGCCGTCAGGTGGGAAGCCGCCGCCGTGAACCGGTCGCCGCACGCCGCGCGTACGGCGTCGGCCAAGTGCTCCTTGGATGGGAAGTGGAAGTAGAGGGCGCCCTTCGACACGCCTGCCGAGCGGCTGACGGCCTGCATGCTGGCCGCCCCGAGTCCGTGTTCGTCGAATGCCTCGGCCGCGGCGCGCACCAGGCGCTTGCGAGTCCTGGCGGCTCGTTCTTGCATGATCCCCGCGCTTCCCGTCTCCCCCTGTTCGGCACTGCGCGCGGTCGGCTTCCGGCCGCCCCGTCGGGCTTCCGGATCACCTCGCCGACCGCGATCGCAGGCCGGCTTGGCCTATGCCGTCCGGGTCTCCCTCCGCTCGCCCGGCTCGCGGTGCAGCGAGTGGTCCGACGCGAGGATCGCGCGGTGCAGCGCCTGGATGCGGGGGGACGGTTCCAGGCCCAGGCGGCTGGAGAGCTCGTGCCTCAGTTCGCGGTAGACCTCCAGTGCCTGCACCCGGCGTCCCGCGCGGTAGAAGGCCAACATCAGCTGGGCGTGCAGCGGTTCGTGCGTGCGGTCGTCGGCGGCGTGGGCCACCAGCTCGCCCAGGAGTTCGTAGTGGCGTCCGAGCCTGAGTTCGGCGCTGATGCAGCGGTCGAGGGCGGATCTGCGTCGCTCTTCCAGCTCCTTCTTCCGGATGGCCAGGATGGGGCCGGCCGGCAGATCGGCGAGCACGGGGCCGCGCCAAAGGGCCAGGGACTGGCGGAAGCGGCTGGAAGCGAGCAGGTCGTCGCCGAGGCTCACGGCGCGGTGGCCGCGCTCGGCCAGCCGGCCGAACTCCTCGGAGTCGACCTCGCCGGGCGCGAGGTCGAGCAGGTAGCCGCCGGGGCGGGTGCAGATCACGGCCTTGGGGTCGAGGTTCGGTTCGGCGGCCGCGATGAGTTCGCGCAGGTGGCGGACGTAGGTGTGGATGGCCGATCCGGCGGTGCGCGGCGCGTCTCCGGCCCACAGCTCGTGCACGCTCTCGGCCACCGAGACGGGCTGGTTGCGGCTCATGGAGAGGAGGGCGAGCAATTTGGCCGGTTTTAAAGCAGTTGGTGTCACATTTATATCTGATATACGGACATCGAATGATCCTAGGACAGAGACGTCCATTCGACTTACCCCCGGATAGTCGTTAGTTACCAGTCACTTCGACCCTAAAAATCCGTCGGCCGGTTTGTCAATCGCCAACTCCGGCGTGAACGCGTCAACTTGGCCGAGAATCCGCAGGTCGGAAGGTTACCGGAGGGTATTCCCCAAGGCTCGGTCAAAAAATCGGCAGCGTCGGCCTCCAGCCATCGCGGAGCGCGGCTGGAGGCCGCCTGACGTCACGCTGAAGTCTGGATCAAGTCCCGCTCCTGAGCAGCTGTTTCATGCCTTCAGGCGGCCTCTTACGGACTCCGGCGGCGGCTCGAAAGCTCCCTATCGTCCTTCCCATCCGGTCCGACCGCATGGCGAAAGGTGAGGCGAGTGCTGCTGGCAGACCGAGGAACACCGCGCGGCGGCCCATGGCGGCAGGCCGTGGACCACGAGGTGGACGGTGAGTTCTTACGCATATGGGAGCGCCCCGCGCACCCTCCTCAGGGGTCCCCCGCGCTCCCCCGTCAGGTACGGACCATCGCCCTCGTGCACGGCTTCGAGGAGAGTTGGGGGGACTGGAGGGTGCTCGCGCAGCACCTGCCGACCGACACCCGCCTGTTCGCCCTCGACCTGCCCTGGCGGAGCGGTTCACGCCACCTCTGGGCGGACCGGGGTGCTTCGACGGCTTGGCTGGAACGCGCCCTCGAACTGCTGCCCGTGCGCCCCGACACGGTGGTGGCGCACTCCTTCGGCGCGACCACACAGCTCGAACTGCTCACCAGGCGCACACCGAGCGCCTCGGTCCCGACCGTGCTCGTGGCGCCCGTCTTCCGGCCCCACGACCAGCCCGTGGACGCCCGGTTCTTCCACGAAGCGATCAACCGGTTCCGCGGGGTGCTCGCCGACGGCCTCCGGGCCCAGCTGGGCCCGCGCGCCGAGAAGATCCCCGCCGACATCGTCGAGGCCATGATCGGCAAGGTCCGCGAGCGCGTGGAGCCGCACGGCTTCCTACAGTTCTACGCCACGCTCGGACGCGGCCCCAGCCTTCCGCTGCACCGGATCGAGGCGCCCGTACTGCTGGTCAGCGGTACCCACGACCCGTCGGCACCGCCGGCCGCGATCGACGCCCTGATGGCCTCGATACCCGACGTCAGCCTCCACCAGGACCCCGGGCTCTCCCACTTCTGCCAGCTGGAACAGCCGGTACAGATCGCCGGGCACATCACCACCTTCATCGAGGCGACACCCCTGCACCACTACGACAAGGAGGCGATCAGCGCATGACCGCGCTCGAAGACCGCGTGTACGACGTCGTCATCAGCGGAGCGAGCATCGCCGGCAGCGCCGCCGCGATCCTCCTCGCCCGCCGGGGCGTACGGGTCGCCCTGCTCGAACGCCGCTCGGACCCCGCGGCCCACAAGGTGCTGTGCACCCACTACCTCCAGCCCTGCTCCTACCCCGTCCTCGAAGAGCTCGGGCTCATACCCGCTCTGGAGGCGGCCGGCGCCGTGCGCAACGAAGCCCGCTGGTACACCCGCTGGGGCTGGATCGAACCCAAGGCCGCGCCCTCGGGCCCCGAGCTGCCCTACTCGTACAACGTCCGGCGCAGCACACTCGACCCGCTGATCCGCTCCCACGCCGCCCGGACCCCGGGCGTGGACCTGCTGATGGGGCACACGGTGAAGGGCCTGGTCCAGGAGGCCGGGCGCACCGTCGGCGCGCGCGTCTCGGGGCCCGACGGGGAGGTCGAACTGCGGGCGCGCCTGGTCGTCGGCGCGGACGGGAAGGACTCCCCGGTCGCCCGGTTCGCCGGGATCGGGACACGGACGCACGAGAACGAGCGGTTCAGCTACTTCGCGCACTTCCGCAACCTCCCGCTGCGCGACGGCATCACCCACTCCTGGTTCCTGGAGCCGGACGTGGCGTACGCGATGCCGAATGACGACGGAGTCACGGTCGTCGCGGTGATCCCGGGCAAGGACCGGCTGCCGGCCTTCCGCGAGGACCTGGAGGACGCCTTTACGGCGTTCGTCCGCGCCCTCCCCGGCGGGCCCGACATCGACTCCGCCGAGCGCATCACCAAGATCACCGGCACCGTCAACTACCCGTTGCACTCCAGGCGGCCGGGAGCGCCGGGCGTCGCGCTCATCGGGGACGCCGCCGTCACCAGCGACCCCCTGTGGGGCGTCGGCTGCGGCTGGGCCCTGCAGTCCGCCCAGTGGCTGGCCGAGGCGACCGCCACGGCCGCGACCGGGCGCGGCGACCTGGACCAGGCGCTCGCGGCCTACGTACGCCGCCACCGGCGCGGCCTCGGCGGCCACCAGCACCTGGCCGTCGACTACGCCAAGGGGCGTCCCTTCAACCCCTTCGAGCGGTTGATGTTCTCGGCAGCGGCCCGCGACGAGGCCATGGCCCGCCACATGCACCTGTTCGCCTCCCGGCTCATCGGGCCGCTGCGCTTCCTCAACCCGGTGGCGCTGGCCCATGCCTCGGTCGTCAACCTGCGCCATCGGGGGCCGCGCCCCGCACCCCCCGCCCACCTGCCGCGGTCGGTCCCCGTCACGGGTGCGCAACAGCCCGCCCCCCAGACCCGCACAGCCACCTCCGTACCCGCAACGGCAACGGCAACCACCAGGAACGAAAGGCAGACGCCATGAGCGCCGACACCACCATCCTCACCGCCGAGCAGGACAGCCAGCTCCGGGAGATCATCCTCGAAGTCCTGGAACTGGACCAGGCCGAGCTCACCGACACGAGCAGCTTCATCGAGGACCACGACGCCGACTCGCTCCTCGCCATCGAGATCCTGGCCCGCATCGAGAAGGACTTGGGCGTCACGATCCCCCAGGACGCCCTGATCGAGATGGGCAACCTCGACGGAGTCCGGGCCGTGGTCACCCGCTCCCTGGAGGCCGGTAACGATGCCTGAGCCGGGCGCACGCCGCGTCGCCATCACCGGTCTGGGCGCGGTGAGCAGTGCCGGGATCGGCGCCGCCGAGTTCACCGCCTCCATCAGGGCCGGCCGCCGCACCACCTCGCCCATCGCCGGTTTCGACACCACCGGCTTCCCCCACACGCACGCGGGCGAGGTGCACGACTTCGACCCTGCGGCGTGGCTGCGCCGCATCGAACCCGCACGGTGGGGGCGCAGTTCACAGTTCGCGGCGTCGGCCGCCCGGCTGGCGGTCGCCGACGCGGATCTGAGCGAGTCCACACTGGCCGGGGCCCGTTCCGGTTCCGTGATGGGCACCACCAGCGGCGAATCCGCCGTCATCGAGGAGCTCGTCTCCGCATGGGCTGCCGACGGGCTGAAATCCCTGGACGGCCGCCGGGTGGGCGCCGTTCCGGCGGGGCGGATCGCCGCCGCGGTCAACAGCGAGCTCGGGCTGTCGGGTGAGGCGCTGACGCTGGCGACCGCCTGCTCGGCCAGCAACTACGCGCTCGGCTACGCGTACGACATGGTGGCGAGCGGCGAGGCCGACTACATGCTGGCCGGCGGCGCCGACTCGCTGAACCGCTGGGCGCACGCCGGGTTCTACCGGCTCGGCGCGCTCGCCGAGGAGATCTGCCGTCCCTTCGACGCCGACCGCTCGGGCATCCTCACCGCGGAGGGCGGGGTCGCACTGCTCGTGGAGCCGTACGACCGCGCCGTCGCCCGCGGGGCCCGCATCTACGCCGAGGTGCTCGGGTACAGCGTCAACTGCGACGCCGAGCACATGGTTCACCCGGACCCGGCAAGCATCGCCGCGTGCATCCGGGCGGCGCACCGCAGCGCGGGCGTCACGCCCGAGGACATCGACTACATCTGCGCCCACGGCACGGGCACCCGCACCAACGACGCGACGGAGGTGGCTGCCGCCCGCGAGGTGTTTGGCGACAGGATCCCGCCGATCAGCTCGATCAAGTCCATGATCGGCCACACGATGGGCGCGGCGAGCGGCTTCGGCGCGCTGGTCTGCTGCATGGCCCTGTACGAGGGCTTCCTGCCGCCCACCGCCGGAGTCGAGCGGGTCGACCCCGCGCTGGGCCCGGGGGTCGATCCGGTGGCGGGCGTGGCCCGACCGGCACACCCGCGGGTCGTGCAGAACCACGGGTTCGCCTTCGGCGGCAACAACGCCATCACCATTCTCGGAAGGGCATCATGAGCACCGCCACCGCCGAAGCGACCGCGCAGCGCCCCGCGCTCGCCGTCCTGCCGCTCGCCGTCACCGCGGTCGGCGTGGCGACGCCCGCCGGGCTCGGGCTCGAAGCCCTGGGGCGGGCCGTGGCGGAGGGTCTCGCGGGACATGCCGAGCCGGTCCCCGGCGAGGAGACTCCGCCGCCGCGGCCGGTGCGGACCGTACCCGACCTGCGGACCGCCGAACTGATCGGCCGCAAGGGCGTGCGCCATCTCGATCGAACCACCCAACTCGCTCTGGTCGCCTGTCGGTTGGCGCTGGACTCAGCGCCGGACCCGGTGGGTGGGCGCGCCGGTGTCGTGCTCGGCACCAGCACGGGGAGCATCCGCAGTTCCAGCGAGTACTCGATGGAGACCCTGCGCCAGGAGCGCCCCTACCTGGTGAACCCCAGCCTCTTCCCCAACACCGTGATGAACTGCGCCGCCGGACAGATCGCCATCCGGCACGGACTGCGCGGTGTGAACGCCACGCTGGCCGGCGGCCATCTGGCCGGGGTCCAGGCCCTGCGCTACGCGCGCAACGCGCTGCGCCAAGGGCACGCCGACCGTCTCCTGGTCGGCGGCGTCGAGGAGTTCAGCGCCCAGGGGGCGTGGGGCTGGCACCGGTCGGGGGCGCTCGAAGGGGAGGCTCCCGTGGGCGAGGGCGCCGCGGTGCTCGTCGTGGAGCCACACGACGCGGCGCTCGCCGCGGGGCGGACGGCACTCGCCCGGGTGCTGGCCTGCGAGACGGGCTTCGCACCGCGGGGCGGCCTCGCCGAGGGGCTGGCCTCGGTGGTCTCCGCGGCGCTGCGGCGCAGCGGCAAGGACCCGGCCGAGGTGACCACGGTCTCCCTGGGCTGCACCGGCCGGACCGGCCTGGACCGGGTGGAGGAGCGCGCGCTGGGCCTCGCCCTGGGCGGGGCGCTGCCCGGGCAGGTCGTGCGGGTCAAAGAGACCGTCGGCGAGTGCTTCAGCGCGGACGGAGTCCTGCAGATCGCGGCGGTCCTCGGGGTGTGGCAGCGCGAGGGCCGCACGCACGGCGGCACGGCGGTCATCACCTCGCTGTCCGGGGAGGGCCTGGTGGGCTGCGCCGTCCTCGACACGGCCGGCTCCCCCGGCTGACCGGTGCCCGGCCGGGGGGGGGGGGGGGGGCGGCGGCCCCCCCCCCCCCCCCCCCCCCCCCCCCCCCCCCCCCCCCCCCCCCCACCCCCCCCCCCCCCCCCCCCCCCCCCCCCCCCCCCCCCCCAACCCCGCCCCCCCGACC
>NZ_JBIUTJ010000025.1:0-31025 GCF_044741845.1 Streptomyces sp. NPDC088097 | reverse complement strand
ATACGTCCAGTATTCGGGCGTCCCTCCGCCTTGCGATGCACCGCATCCGACGCCGCGCGCTGATCCACCACGGATTACGGGACAGCCCTTAGGCCGCGGCCCGGTTCAGCAGGCCCGCAGGTCGAGCCCGGTGAGCCGCTCCGCCCGGGGTGCCTCCACCGGCGCCGTGCGCGTCGGGAACTCCTGGCGGATCCGCTCCTGTAGGCACACCCTCAACACCTGGTCCGGCAGCAGGTCGCAGCCGCCCACCGCCAGGTCCGCCCGCGCCAGTACCTGTCCGACCAACGCCGCGAACCAGGGCCCGCCACCGCGGTGCTCCGCGTGCGGGAACAGCTCCGCCGCCCGCGCCCGCAGCGCCTGCGCACCCTCGCGCGGACCGCCCGCCACCACGGCGCACACCCCCTTCTCGGCCACGGCCACCAGCACCGGGCCCGACGCGACACGGCCCACCGCCGAGCGGATCACCAGCCCCGCGCCACCCGCCCGGAACTCCTGGGGAGTCATCCCGAGGATGGCCGAGGAGGCCGCGTAGAACTGCCCGTTGGAGGTGAACCCTGCCCGGTAGATGGCATCGGAGACCGTCCGCGACTCCAGCAGCTCCCCGCGCACCCGACGGGCCCGCCCCGCGCTCCAGTAGGCGTACGGGGTCACCCCGGTCAGGGACTTGAACATCCGGTGGAAGTGGAAGCGGCTGTAGCCGGCCGACCGGGCCAGCGCGTCCAGGTTCGGCGGGGCCACCGCCCCGTCCATCAGCAGGCAGGCCCCCGTCACCGGCTCGGCGCAGTACCGGTTCAGTACGGGCTCGTCCGGATGGCAGCGGCGGCACGGCCGGTAGCCCAGCGCGCGCACCTCCTCCAGCGAGGTGTGGAACTCCACGTTCTCCCGCCGGGCGAGCCGCGCCACGCACGAGGGGCGGCTGTAGATCCCCGTCGTCGTCACGACGTAGTAGAAGCTCCCGTTCGCGGCCTCGTCGCGCCGCTGCACCGCACGCCAACGCTCCTCGTCGGTCGCGTACGCCGACAGCGCCCCGACCCCGACGGCAGCGGACACGGGCGAGGTCACCGGAGCCGCCTTCATCGCCGTCGTCGCCGTCATCGTCACCGACGCCTCCCCGAAGCCGACGGACGCGGCGCCCAGCCCCGCTCGTGCAACCGCGCCCGGTCCCGCAGCACCTTCCCGCTGGCCGAACGGGCCAGGGCGGGCACCACGTGGAAACGCCTCGGCGCGGACTTCTCGCCCAGGAACCGCCGGCACCACGCCGACAGGTCCGCCTGACGCAGCTCGGCGGTCCCCGCCACGTGCGCCTCGACCGGATCGGGCCCCAACACCACCACCTCGGTGACGTGCCGGTGGGCCCGCAACACCGCCTCGATGTCCAGCAGGTCGGCGCCCGAAGCCGTCCGACCGGCCCGCCCCCGCAACCGCAACACGCCCGTCGCCGGATCGCGCGCCACCAGGTCGTGGGTGGACAACCAGCCGTCACCGGCACACGGCAGCTCGTCGTACGGGTAGGGGGAACGCGGCACGTGCACCTGCAACACCCCGCCCACCACCCGCGTGCGGACACCCGGAACCGGCACACCGATCGCCCGCGGCCCCAGCTCGCCCGTCAGATCGGTGGCCACCACGCCCGTCTCGGTCGTGCCGTACGCCTGCCCGACCAGGACCCCGTACCGCCGCGCGAAGGCGCCGGCCGTCTCCTCGGGCAGCACGTCCCCGCCCGAGACGGCCAGCCGCAACCCCGACAGCCGCAACCGGGCCGGAGCCTGCGCCAGCACCGCGAAATCGCGGGGACGGCCCAGGACGACCTCCGCGCCCGCCGCCGCCCGCGCCACCGCCGACCGCTCCGCCGACGCCGGGAAGACGACCGTCGCCCCGGCCGCCAAGGCGTGCAACACCCCGCCGATCAGCGCGAACGAGTGCGTCACCGGCTCCAGGACCGCCACCCGCTCACCGGCGCGGGGCATCGTGCCCAGCGAACCCAGGCGCGCCACCTCCGTCAGCAGGGAGGCGGGCGTGCGCCCCGTCGCCTTCGGACGTCCCGTCGTACCGGAGGAGAACTGCACCAGGCAGTGCTCCGTCCGCGCCGCCCGCCCGCCGCGCCGTGGACGCACCAGGACCTCGCACTCCGCCACGAACACGCCCTCGTCGCCGCGCGGCCCGCCCAGCGTCACCACGAACTGCGGATCGCTCAGCTCCAACAACGCCGCCCGCTCCGCGCGCCCCAGGGACGGCTCCAGCAGGATCACCTGCGCCCCGATCGACCACAGGGCGAGCACCGACCACAGGTGCGTGAAACTCGGGCTGCCGTGCAGGGCCACCGTGGCGCCCGGACGGATCCCGTGGCACGTCAGGGTCCGTGCCAACCGCTCCGTACGAACACGGAGCGCCTCGAACGAAACCGCCGTACCCGCGCCGTCCGACCGCGCCCAGATCGCCCGCGGATCACCGGCGCCGAGCAGTCCGGCGCCCCACCAGCCTTCGTCGCTCATCATCTCTCCGGGGCCGACGCGTCCCCGCCGGTCCGGCGCCGCGCACACCCGCGCGACGGCGCCGGACCGGCGCAGGGCTTACTTCTCGACGCAGAACTCGCCGACGGGCCAACCGACGTGACGCTTGTCGGTGGCGACGTGACCGAGGACGTGGTCGCCCTTCTTCAGCTCCGTCACGTTCAGCACCGACGCGCCGGGGCCGAGGACCCGCACGTGCCAGTCGTCCTGCACGATCAGGTTGACCTCGACGCCCTCGGGCGAGGTGGCCTTGATGCTCAGCAGCGGACGGGACTCCAGCTTGATCCGACCCACCACGATCCGACGGGTCCGGCCGTCGGCGCCCACCGCCAGCACCGCGCTGCCGGCCTTCAGCTCGCTCAGGTAGTTGGTCCGGTTGTCCTGCCCGAAGACGTAGCTGTGCAGCGCGCCCGCGTTGATGCGGAACGGACGCGTCGGCATGTAGGGCAGCGGGTGGGTCTCGCTCACGCACAGGATGAACCCGTGCGCGTACGAGCCGATGAGCATGCCCTCGTCCTTCTCGAAGTGCGTGCACGTGTCGATGCACACGCGGTCCCCGAGACCCAGGTGCTCGATCGACTCGATCGTCAGCGTCGTCAGGTTCAGGTCGGGGGTCTTGACGCGCAGCAGCTCCACCAGCTCGAAGACGTCGTTGGCGCTGCGGGGGGCCACCAGCACGCCCTCCGAGCCCTTCTCCAGGACGTCGATGATGACCTTGGCCTCTTCGAGGTCGTCGGCCTGGCAGATCAGCTGGCCCGGCGCGCGGTCCGCCGCCGCGATCACGATCTCCAGCGGGATCTTCGTCGGGTCCTTGAACTGGACGACCGTGTACGGCAGGGCGATCGCGGTCTCGCACGCCAGGGTCAGCGACGGATCGTCGACCACGTTCACCAGCGCGGCCGTGTTCTTGTCACCGGACTGGTGCAGCGCGCGCAGCTCGTGGAGCCGGTTGTCGTCGGCGACCTCCCGCAGCACGATCAGGTCGTCCAGACCCTGGTCCTTCGGCGGCTCGGCACCCACGAGGATGCGCTTGACGGTGGCCGGCAGGGTGGCCAGCGTCTCGGGGTCACTGTCGACGATGCCGTCCACCCGGGCGTGGATGGCCGCGTCGATGACCGCCTCGCGGTGCTCGGCGGGGACGGTACGAAGGTCGATCCAGGCGAATTTCACAGGGCACCTGCCAGTTCGGGATGGGGCACGGACTCGGCGAGCCCGGGGCCGTGGACGATGGCGGCCAGCTTCTGGACCGCCTGCTTGGGGGAAGGGCTGGTGAACACGCGGCGGCCGACGGCGAGACCGGCGCAGCCGGCGTCCAACGCCGCCGCGGCGAACGCCACGAGGCTCTCCTCGGAACCGCCACCACCGGCGACGATGATCGGCAGGGGAGAACTCGCGACCACCTCCGCCATCCGCTCCGGCGGAGTGGCGAGCACCGTCTTGACGATGTCGACACCGAGATCGGCGGCGACGCTCACGACGTGCGCGACGAGGTCGGGACGCGTGGGGTCGTCCACCCTCGGCCCACGGGGATAGATCATGGCCATCAGCGGCATGCCCCAGCGCTCGCAGGCCGCCGCCACGGTCCCGAGGTCGCTCAACTGCGCGGCCTCCGTGTCGGATCCGATGTTGATGTGGACGCTCACGGCATCCGCTCCCAGCCGTACGCAGTCCTCCACGTCACCGACGAGGACCTTCGCGTCGACGTCCGGACCGGCGGCGGTACTGGCACTGAGGTGCACCACCAGACCCGTCCGCGTCAGCAGGCTCGGCGGGATCAGCCGCGCCCTGCCCTTGTGGACGACGACGGCGTCGGCACCTCCCGCCGCGATGTCCGCCACCAGATCCGGGAATCCCGCCGCACTCACGATCGGTCCGTCGGAAACAGAGTGATCGAGCGGGATGAACAGGTAGCGGCCGTCCCCTCTTCGGGACAACCGCGCCAGGCGCAGCGCCTTCCCGGTCAGCGGCATGGTCGTCATGACACACCCCTTCGTTCGCGACAGCTCCGTCTCATGGCGGCACTGTCCCAAGGGCCACTGAAGGATCGGGTCAAACGCCCGCCGGCCCCTGCTCGAAGCCCCGGCCGACACCGCGCCCACCGCCCCGCCCGCGCCCCCGCCCGGCAACCCGGCACGCTCCGGCGGTGTTAGCACCCATGGATCAGAGGCGACGAAGGAGAGTTCTATGCATGCCGGGCCGGACCGAACCGCCGCGACAGCGGCCGACACCGAGGTCGCCATCGTGGGAGGCGGACCCGTCGGAACCCTGCTCGCCCGGGAACTCGCCCTTCTGGGCGTCGACGTGACCGTGCTGGAGCAACTGCCCGAGCCCTCCGGCATCTCCAAGGCCAGTACCCTGCACGCGCGCACCGCCCAGACCCTCGACCGCCGAGGACTGCTCGAAGCCGTCCAACCCGGCCGCCGCAACGCCTCCCGGGCCGTGCACGGACCGGTGCCCTTCCACTTCGGCGCCCTCTTCGACCTCGACCTCTCCCAGGTCGTCGACGAGGGCCCCGTCATCGTCGGCAGCCCCCAGGCCTGGGCCCAGGAGGTCTTCGCCGCCGACGCCGTCCGCCTCGGCGCCCGCCTGCGGCGCGACGCCGAACTCGTCCGCCTCGAAGAGCACCCCGACCACGTACGCCTGCACACCCGCTCGGTCCGCGGCGCGACCTCCACCCTCACCGCCCGCTGGGTCGTCGGCGCCGACGGCGCCCGCAGCGCCGTACGCAAACTCGCCGGCATCCGCTTCCTCGGCGAAGGGCCCACCGTCGCCGCCCTCATGGGCGAGGTGCGCCTCCTGGACCCGGCCTCCGCCCCCGGCGGCTGGCAGCGCACCCCCCACGGCTGGACCCTGCTGTGGACCAACCCGTTCGGGCTCAGCCGCGTCTGCACCTACGACTTCCGCGGCCCCCACCAGGACCGCCACGCGCCCGTCACCATCGAAGAGCTGCGCTCCGAGGTCGAGCGCATCGCCGGGGTACCCGTCCCCATGGACAGCCCCGCCTGGATCTCCCGCTTCAGCGACGCCTCCCTCCAGGCCGAGCTGTACCGCAAGGGCCGCGTCCTGCTCGCCGGAGACGCCGCGCACGTCCACTTCCCGGCCGGCGGCCAAGGCGTCAACCTCGGCCTCCAGGACGCCGTCAACCTCGGCTGGAAACTCGCCGCCGAAATCCACGGCTGGGCGCCCGCCGGCCTGCTCGACACCTACCAGAGCGAACGCCACCCCGTCGCCGCCGCCGTCCTGCACAACGTCCGGGCCCAAGTGGCCCTCATGGACCCCGACCCGCGCACCGACGCCCTGCGCGAGCTGTTCTCCGAGCTCATGCACTTCGACGAGGTCAACACCTACCTCGGCGCCATGATCAGCGGCACCGCCGTCACCTACGACACGGGCGCCCGCCGCAGCGACCCCCTCGCCGGCCGGCTCGTCCCCAGCCTGCCCCTCAAGACCGCCGACGGCCCCACCACCCTCGCCGAACTCCTCCACGCCGGCCGCCCCCTCCTCCTCGACCTCGCCGGCCACGTCGGACTGCGCACCCTCGCCGCCCCCTGGGCCGACCGCGTCGACGTCGTCAGCGCCACCACCGCCGCCGACTCCTGGGGCGCGGCCGCCGTCCTGCTGCGCCCCGACGGCTACGCCGTCTGGTCCGCCCAGGGCGACGACCGCGACGCCGAGGAACTGCGCGCCGCCCTCACCCGCTGGTTCGGGGCGGAAACGAGGTGACCCAGTTCCCGCGCACCTCCCACGTCCCCCCGTCGGGCCCCGCACCCCGCAACCCCGAGAGGATGCCCGGGCCCGCGAGCGCCGGCAGCCGCGGATCGCACAGCGACCCGAAGGCGTACGTCCGCGCCGGATCCCAGTCCGTGCTGTACCGCAGCCGCCGCCCCAGCTGAACGAACCCCACCGGGGCGGCGGCCACCACCCAGGCGTCGGGCGCCTGCGCCGTGAACCGGCGCGCCGCCCGCAGCCAGGAGGCCGCCGTCTCGGGCCAGTCCACCACCGCGACGACCCTCCCCCCGCGCGCCTCCCACACCCCGGCGAACGCCTCCGCCGCCGCCACCGACTCCGCGTCCCGGCTGTGGCCGCACACCACCGAGTCGATGCGCGCGTCCGGCGCCGTCAGCAGCCCCGTCAGGGCCCCCAGCTCCGCCGCCGTGTGCGCGCGCGGCTTCGGCAGCCGCCCGTACGCCTCCTGCTCCGCCGCGCCCACCAGGGGCGACAGCGGCACCCCGAACTCGTCATGACCGCGGTACTCCACCACGTCCCCTTCCCGCCGCCCCGCCTTCCACCGCCGGTACTCGCGCGGCAGGCACACCGCGCACGGCCGGTAGCCGGCCGCGACCGCCGTCCTCTCGTCGGCGAAGAACACCCGCTCGCGGACGTAGCCCCCTCGGGCCAACGCCCGCCGGGCCGAGGGACAGTCCAACCGCCCGTACAACCGCCCCCGCCGGTGCCCGCCCAGCGTCCCCGGAACGGCACTGCGGAAGGCGGCCCCGTCCGGCCCGATCAGCGTGTACACGCGTGTCGGCGCCGCCGTCATGACGCGTCGTGGAAGACCAGGCCCAAGGCGCGGCGCCGGCCGGAGCGCACCGTGCTCACCCCGTGCCGCACCGGACCCGCCGACCAGCCGCGCTTGGTGCGCACCGGACGGTCCCGGGTCGTGAAGACCAGCCCGTGCCCCTGCGCGAGGACGCTCGTCGTCCCCCGGGACTGGGCCCGCGGGCGCTGCTCCACCAGCAGGAACTCCCCGCCCGTGTAGTCGGTGCCGTACGCGTCCAGACCGATCACCACCTGGAGGGGGAAGACCATGTCGCCGAACACGTCGCGGTGCAGGGCGTTCCAGTCGCCCTGCCCGTAGCGCAGCATGATCTGCGCCGACCGGTCCTGACCCGCCGCGTGGCACATCTCCAGCCACTCCTCCAGCGTGTCGGGCCACGGCGCCGGTCGCCCCAACCGGGCGTACCAGTCACGGGCCACCGTCAACAGGTGCGGGTACAGCGCCGCCCGCAACCCGGCGACCACGTCCGGCAGGTCGTGCGTGAAGTAGCGGTACTGGCCCGACCCGAAACGGTGGCGGCCCATGTCGACCGTCGTCCGGAACAACTCCTCGCGCTCGTAGAGCGCGGCGAGCTCGCGGCACTGCTCCGGATCGAGGAGCCGCTGCGTCAACGCGCAGCCGTGCTCGTCCAGTTCTCCGGCCAGCGCGCCCCAGGCGGCGCCGTCGACGCGTTCCCGCGCCGCCGCGACGGCGCGGGCCTCGGTGATGGTGGTGGTGGTCATCCGTCCGTCTCCTCAGAACGCCAGCGCCGAACCTTCGAGCGCCAGCAACCGCTGCTTGCGCTCCAGGCCGCCCGCGTAGCCCGTCAACGAGCCGTTCGCACCGATCACCCGGTGGCAGGGGCGGATGACCAGCAGCGGATTGGCGCCGATCGCGGTGCCCACCGAACGGGCCGCGCTGCGCGGGGCGCCGATCTTGTCCGCGATGCCGCCGTAGGTGAAGGTCGTGCCGTACGGGATGGCGTCCAACGCCTCCCACACCTGCCGCTGCCACGCGGAGCCCGCGTGCACGTACTCCACGCGGAAGTCGGTCAGCGTGCCCGCGAAGTACTCCCCGAGCTGCCGCGCGATCTCCGCGAACGCCTGAGCGTCGCGCTCCCATCCGGGCAGCACCCGCGCGCCGCCCTTCTGGCCCGGCAGCGACAGGGAGGCCAGCGCGGTGCCCCCCGGAGCCGTCGCGGACCGCTCCCCCACCAGCAGGAGCTCACCCAGAGGACTGTCGTAGGTCGTGTACAGGGTCGTCGTCATCATCGTCTTCCTTCCGTGTTCCACCCCTCCACACTGCGCGCCGGCGCCGAGGAAGTCTGGCGGGAATCGGACGTCGCATTCCCGCGAAACACCGGCCGGGTCACGACGCCGCGACGGCCCCCGCCCGCGCCGTCCAGAAGTGCTGCATCGCGTACGAACGCCACGGCCGCCACGCGTCCGCGTCCGCCATCGAGGCACCCTCGGCGCGCATCCCCGCCCGCACCGCCACGTCCCCCGTCAACAACACGTCCGGGTCCGACAACGCCCGCATCCGGATGTAGCCCGCCGTCCACGGCCCGATCCCCGGCAACCGCACCAGGTCCTCCTGCGCCCGCCCCCGGTCCGCGCCCGCGTCCAACACCACCGTGCCGTCGGCCAGCGCCGCGCACAGGCCCCGCAGCGCCCCGCGCCGGGCCTGCGGCATCCCCACCTCCGCCAACTCGGCCCCCGCCAGGTCCTCCGCGCGCGGGAACAGATGGGTCAGGCCCCCGCTGGGCTGCTCCAGACGCTCCCCGTACGCGGCCACCAGCGCGTTGCCCAGCACCCGCCCGGCCGCCACCGACACCGCCTGACCCAACACGGCCCGCACCGCCAACTCGTGCGGGTCACACGTCCCCGGACAGCGCAGCCCCGGCCGCCGGGCCACCAACCGCCCCAACGCGGAGTCAGCCCCGCCCTGGCCCAACCGTTCCGCGACCGCGTACGGATCGGCGTCCAGATCGAACAACCGCCGCACCCGCTGGCTCGCCGTCGTCAGGTCCCGCAGGTCGCTCAGGTGCAGCCGGCACTCCAGCCAGCCCTCCCCCGTCGCCTCCCACACCTCCGCGATGCCACTGCCGAAGGGGAGCCGCAGCGTACGCCGGTACAGCCGCCGCCCCCGCTCCCCGACGACCTCCTCGATCCCCGTGAGCGCACGCCGCTCCAGGTGGTCGAACACCTCCGAGGCCGCGTACGCCCCCCGGTAGGCCAACCGCCGCCCCACGCCCGCCGCCCCGTCGGACACCGCCACCGGCCCCAAGCCCGCCGAGCGCCCCGAACGCCCGGAACGGCCCGGACGAGCCGCCCGCAGCTCGCGCGGAGTGGCGGCGTAGATCCCCCGGATCGTGTCGTTGAACTGCCGCACGCTCGTGAACCCCGCCGCGAACGCGATCTCCGCCGTCTGCATGTCGGTGGTCTGCAACAGGATCCGCGCCGTGTGCGAACGCTGCGCCCGCGCCAGCGCGATCGGTCCCGCCCCCAGCTCCGCGTTGAGCTGACGCTGCACCTGCCGGGTGCTGAAGCCGAGCCGCGAGGCCAGGCCGGCGACACCCTCCCGGTCGACGATCCCGTCGCCGATCAGCTGCATCGCCCGCCCCACGACATCGGCCCGTACGTTCCACTCCGCCGACCCCGGCACCGCGTCCGGCCGACAACGCCGGCACGCCCGGAAGCCGGCCGCCTGCGAACCGGCCGCCGACGCGAAGAACCGCACGTTCTCCCGCTTCGGCGTGGTCGCGGGACAACTGGGCCGACAGTAGATCCCCGTCGTGGTCACGGCGAAGAAGAACTCCCCGTCGAACCGCGCGTCACGCCCCCGCACGGCCGCGTACCAGCCGTCCTCGGTCATCGGTTCAGCGGGCATCGTGGAAGATCACACCCAACACGTTGCGCCGGCCGCTCCCGACCTCGTTGGTCCCGTGCCGCATCGCGTGCCGCCGCACCCCGTGCGCCCCGCGCACCGGCCGCTCCCGCACGGGGAAGACCACACCCTGCCCCAGCGTCGGCCGCACCACCACCGCCCGGGACTGCGCCCGGGGACGCTGCTCCACGAACACGCTCTCCCCACCCGTGAAGTCCGCCCCGGGCTCGTTCAGCATCACCGCGACCTGCAACGGGAACACCAGGTCCCCGTACACGTCCTGGTGCAGCGCCGCCCAGTCCCCCGGCCCGTACCGCAGCAACAGCGGGGTCGGCCGCACCTGACCCCGCCGCGCGCACTCCTCCCGCAGCCCCTCCAACGTCGTGGGGAACGCCGGCTCCCCGAGCAGACCGGCCCACCGGTTCGCGATCCAGGCCAGCCCCGGGTAGAGCCCCTCCCGCAGCCCGCCCACCTCGGGCACCGCCGCCGGATCGGCGAAGTACCGGTACACGCCCCGCCCGTACTGGTGCCGCTCCATCACCACCGTGGAACGGAACATTCCCGGCCGGTCGAAGGTCGCCGCGACCCGCGCGCACTGCTCGGGCGACAGCAGCGGCGGCGTCAGGGCCACCCCCCGCTCGTCGAGCTCCCGGTACACGGCCCCCCAGTCCACGACACCACCGTCGGGCGGCGCCTCCCCGGCCCCGCCGTCGACCTGCTCAAAGAGCACGAGTTCTCTCTCCACCCCACCATGGTCCTCGGCGCCCCCCACCCGGGCCGGCGCTTTTCGGACATCACGCTCGGCTACCCGCGCGGCCGGTGGTAGCGGACCTCGGGCACCAGGACACCGTGGTACTCGTCGACGCGGCCGGCCCCGTCGGCGAGGAACCCGGCCCGCTCGTAGAACCGGCGCGCCCGTGTGTTCCCCTCGACCACCCACAGCCGCAGCGCGGAATGCGGCGTCCGGCGCAGCACCTCGCCCAGGAGCGCCCGCCCGATCCCCGTCCCGACCAGCTCGGGACGCGCGTAGAGGGCGAACAACTCCTCCTCACCCTGCGGCAGTTCCCCGCCGCGCGGCGGCCCGTAGGCGGCCCACCCCACCACGTCACCACCGGCGTCCTCGGCGACCAGATTGGCGATCCCGGAAGAGCCATCGGCGAAGTACCCGCGCCGCCGCGCGGCGTCCTCGCCGACATCGAGCCCATCCAGGTACGACGACGGCACCAACCCGACGTACGCCCACTGCCACCCCCGCACCCGCACCTCGGACACGGCCCCGACATCCCCTTCGACCATGTCCCGCACACCCCAACGAAGATCGTCCATCCGTCGAGTCTGCCGGCAGCCTCAGCCCCCGGACAGGTTCAGGCGGTAGTGGTCGCTCGGACTCGTGCGCATGGACTTCGCCACCTCGGCCACCCGCTCCGCCTGCCCGACGGACAACCGCCGCGCCTCCCACAACAGCTCCGCCGCGTCCACCGCCTCCGGCGCCACCGACGGCGGCGCCTCGGCCGGCTCGACACCCACCAGCGCGCCGAGCTCGACGGCGTCGATGCCCAACAGCGCGGCGCAGTCCCTCACCAGCCGGGGCGTCAGCTCGGAGCGCCCCGCGCCCACCATCCCGTAGGTCGCCGCCGACAGATAACTGGGCGTCAGCACGGCCAGCAGGTGTGCCATGTCGTGCCAGTCCAGATTGCGGTACTGGAGCATGCCGATGATCCAGGCCCCCGGCCCCTCACCCACCCGCTCCACCCACTTCGGGACGAACGCGCAGGTCCGCTCTTCCAGCGGCAACGACCTTGTGAATTGCAGCAGTTCACGTCGCTCCTCCGCGGCGAGGTGCAACCCGTCCATCACGATCTGCCGCACCGTCCGGCCCGCCTCCCGGTCCACCGGCGCCAGATCCTCGGGCACCCCCACCCCCGCGAAGAGGAACAGGTCGACCGCCCGGAACCCGAGCACGGGCGCGATCCCCCGCAGCAACCCCTCCCCGGGCGTCTCCCCCGCGAGCACCGCCCGCACCTCGTCCGCACCCACCCCGGCGTGCTCGGCCAGCACCCCCACACCAAGTCCCCGGCGCTCCGACAACCACGCCACACCCGCCCCGAACCGCATCAGCTCTGCCATCGGGTCAGCCTAGAGATCACGTCCCCGTGCCCGCTCCGCGATACGGCCGTCCGTCACTCGCCCGTGTCGCTGCCGAACCGGTCCTGACACCGCTGCTGTTCCTGCTGCGTCCGGGCGTCGCCCAGGCAGGAGCGCAGTTCCTTGCCCTCGTCGGAGTTGAGGATGGAGACACCGACGGCGACGAGGACCCCCGCGAGCACGACGGTGACGCAGCCGAGGACCAGGCCCGCGACGGCCCTCCCCCGCCCGTCGTTCCCGGCGGCCCTCGCCCTGCGGATCCCCGCGATGCCCAGCCCGATCGCGACGACGGCCAGCGGAATCCCCACGAACCACAACCACAGCAACAACAGCGAGGCGACCCCGGCGACCAGAGCCGCAGTGGCCATCCCGTTCCGTCCCGTGCCGGGATGGACGCCGTCCTCGACGTCAGGCGAGCGATACGCGTCGGACATCACAACCCCCAACTGATCTTCTTCACCAAGGAGTCAGCGTCTTCCTCGCATCGAGGCCCTTAAACGGGCCACCCCGCCCCCCGGACCGCTCCACACCACACCCGTCTACGGGACAGCCCTTAGGCTCCGGCCATGACGACAGACCAGTGGTACGTCCTCATCGAAGAGGACACCCGGACGACTCGCAGTGCCGACGGCGTCAAGCTGAAACTCCACCGCTGGACGTTGGCCGCCACTCACTTCGTCAACGGCACCGAGGCGGAGGCCCTCGCCCTCGCCCAGGACGCCGCCCTACACCACCTGCCGGCCGTCCTGGCCCGCCACGCCCTCCCCGGCGACACCCCCGCCCGCCAGGCCTACCTCACCCGGGACGGCTCCTGGCTGGTCCACCTCGCCCAGCGGCACCGCGAGTGCCACATCCGCGTGACCGCGGCCCGCCTCGTCCACAGCCAAGAGGAGGTCCAGGCCCCACCGAAAACCCTCAAGGAAAAACTCCGCCAGGCCTTCGACGCCCCCGACCCCACACCGACCCCATGGACCCCCAAGCCGTAGGAGGCTGTCGCAACCCGAACGTCAGGGCCCCGTTCCGAGGGCGAGGTGCTTACGGCGTAAGCACCCCCAGCCGGGTGAACTCACCATGCGATCCGTGAAAATCGCACGGATCGTGCACTCAATCAGTCACCCCGTCGACCAGCGGCAGCATGCTACCGCCATGTCATCCACGCCTCTCGGAGGTGAGCGGGAGAAGCTGGTCTCCACGCTGCCCACCGCACTCCGCCGCGCTCTCGACGTCAGAGCCGCGCAGCTTCGGACGAACCCCCAGGACGCGGTCGCCGCCGGCATCCGGATGTGGCGGGCCACCACCGAAGACCTCCCCGTCCTCGACACGGCAAGTGCGGAGTCCTTCGACGCCTGTCTTCCCGAGGGCCTCCACGACGCGTTCACACGGGACTGCCAGGACCGCGGCGTCTCCTCCGTCCAAGGCCTGGCGCAGGCCGTCGACCTCTGGCTGAACGCCGACCGGGCTCCTGCCCCGCCACCGATCGTCCGCCGCATCGTCGTGTGCAACCAAAAGGGCGGAGTGGGCAAGACCGCCATCGCCGGCGGCGTCGCCCAGGCACTGGCGGAAACCCCGTCGGCGTACGGGCGGGCGGAGGACGGGGCCGCGGGCGGGCAGCGCGTGCTCGTCATCGACTTCGACCCGCAGGGCCACCTGTCCCACCAGCTCGGGCTGAAGGCCGTCCCCGCCGGCCAGGAAAGCCTCATCACGCACATGCTGGAACGTGACAAGGTCCAACAGGACCTCATCGACCTCACCGTGCCCGTGGAGGGCGAACGCTTCGGCGGTCGACTGCGGATCCTGCCCGCCGCCTTCGACGCCTTCCTCCTCGACTCCGCACTCACCGTCTTCCGAGGCCGGCGGTACGCCGCGCTCGAACGCGCGCTCCAGGGCATCGAGGAACACTTCGACGTCATCTTGATCGACTCGCCGCCCAGCCTCGGCCTCGCCATGGACACCGCCCTGTACTACGCGCGCGTCCGCCCCGACGAGAAGCCCGGCCGCTCGGGTCTCCTCGTCCCCGTCGAGGCCGAGGACACCTCGGCGCAGGCCTACGGCATGCTCATCCAGCAGATCGACGCCGTCACCCGTGACTTCGAGATCGAGATCGAGCAGCTGGGGCTGGTCGTCAACAAGTTCGACAGCCGGCGCGGCTTCATCGCCACCTCCTCCCGGGACAAATGGCAGGCCATGGGAACGCCCCCGGTACTGGCCGTCGTACCTGATCTCAAGGAACAGAGGGAGGCCGTCCGCCTGCAGACGGCCCTTTTGAGCTACGCCCCCGAGTGCGAGCAGTCGCACCGGATGCGTGCCATCGCCCGAGAATTGAGGACCTCGTGAAGAAGGCGGACAGGCTGGGTGGATCAGCGACCTTCGACGCGGTGACCCGGCCCATGAGCAGTCGCGCGGCCGCGTTCGCCCGCTTCAACGGACAGGAGTCCACGGGCGGTGACGACGCGGGCGCAGCGCCTGCGACAGGACTGCGGCTGGCGGTGGGAAGCATCGCCCACAACCCGTACAACCCCCGCGAGGAACTCCAGGACATCGAGGACCTCGCCGACAGCCTGGCCGCCCGCGGGCTGATCCAACCCGTGGCGGTCGTCACGCGCGAGGCTTTCCTCACCGCCCATCCCGGTCACGAACAGAGCATCGGGGGAGCCGACTTCGTGGTCGTCGACGGAAACCGTCGCCTGGCCGCCGCGACCATGGCGGGCCTCGACGACATCCCGGCACACCTCGACGACTCCCTGGCACACGACGCCGACGCGCTCCTGGAGACCGCGCTGGTGGCCGCCGTGCACAACAAGGAGCTGGAGCCGATCGCCCAGGCGCGCGTCCTGGAGAAACTGGTCACCAAGTACGGCTCCCAGCGTCAGGTCGCCAAGGCGCTGCACAAATCCTCCGGATGGGTCACCCAGCGCCTCGCCCTGCTCGGGCTCACTCCCGAACTGCAGCAGGCCGTCGAGGACAAGTCCCTGCCCGTGGAGGTGGCCCGGCAGGTGGGCCGGCTGCCCCAACGGCAACAGCACGACGCCGCACAGGAGGCCCTGTCCGCACGCGGGGCCACCAAGAGACGCCGTACCACCGGCGGGCCGCCCCCCGAGGGTGCTTACGCCGTAAGCACCTGGTCCGCCGCCAGGCCGACGACCGACACGACCCCCACCCCCGACGGGGCCGGGCGGACTGCTCCCGCCGGCTTGCGGCAGGAGCTGAGCCGCGTCCCCTCGATGCCCTGGCACGACGGCAACGCCGTCATGGACCTGGCCCTCGCGGAGCTGAGCCCAAACGAGAGGACCCGCTTCCTCCACCGCTACATCGAACGCAGCGCCGGCACCCAAGCCCTCCTGGCCGACCTCTCCCGCGGCGTCCCCGCGAAAGAGCGCCGGCAACTGTCCGAAACCCTCACCCAACTCGCCCACGCACTCGGCGCCCGATAGGGGACACCGCGCCCCACAGCGCGTCAGTTGCCCATGTCACTGCTGAAGCGGTCCTGGCAGCTCTGCCGCTCCTGCTGGGTCTGGGCCTTGCCGATGCAGGAGCGGAGGTCCTTCCCCTCGTCGGAGTTGAGGATCGAAACACCGACGCCGACAAGGACGGCCGCCAACACGATGCCGACGGAGCCGAGGATCAGCCCCGTGATGGCCTTCCCGCGGCCGTTGTTACCCACGACCCGCGCCTTGCGCAGGCCGGCGATCCCCAAGCCGATGGCCGCGAGAGCCAGCGGGATCCCGACGAACCACAGCCACAGCAACAGGAGCGACGCGATCCCTGTGACGAGGGCCGCTGTGGCCAGTCCGTTGCGTCCGGTGCCAGGACGAACGTGGGTGTCGTGGACGTCGGGAGAGCGATAGGCGTCGGACATCAGGGCCCCTTTCCGAGGCAGTTTTCCCAAACTGCGTTGTCCTTGACAGGAATTGGCGTCTTCCTCGTCCAGCCGACGCTAAACAACCAACCCGCTCCGACCACCCAGCGAAGCAGCGACGGCGACACCCCGCCCGATGCGTCGCGAGACGGCCTGAGGGCTGTCCCGTGATCCCTGGTGGGCGCGCGGCGCGCTGATCCACCATGGATGACGGGACAGCCCTTAGGTGCTCCGAGCGATCCCCGCGATGAGCAGGTCCAACCGCGCCTTCTCGCCGTGTCTCGGGACGCGGTCGGTCGCCGACAGGGCGGAGATCCCGTGCAGGGCGGCCCACAGCAGTTCGGCACGTCCCTCGCGTTCCGCGGTCTCCTCGGGCAGCGCGTCCACGAAGGCGTCGAAGGCGGCACGCAGCGCCGCAGGTGTCTCCTCACTGGCGAACTTCAGCTGCGTGGGCATCACGAACATCGCCTGGTAGAGGGCCGGGTGTTCGACGGCGAAACGCAAATAGGCCCGGCACAGGGCCCGCAGGCCGCTCTCCGGCTCCGTCCCCCCGGCGGCCTTCCGCGCATCGCTCAGCACCTCGGCCAGCTCCACGAAGCCCTTCTCGGCGACGGCCGCGACGATGGCGTCCTTGCCCTTGAAGTGGCTGTAGAGCACCGGCTGGCTGTACTCCACGCGCTCGGCGAGGCGGCGGGTGGTGACCGCCTCCCAGCCATCGGCCTCGGCCAACTCGCGCGCCACGGCGAGGATCAGGTCGTGGCGCTGGGCGCGCTCCCGCTCGCGGCGGTTCCCGGTGATTGACATGAGAGAAATTCTAGCACCGCTAGACAGTAGGCCGACGCTAGATCTAGCATCGCTAGAAGTAGGAGCGGCGCTCGACATGGGGTCGGCGCCGCGACAGGAGGAGAGCACCCACCATGCCCACTGCCGTCACCACCGCCGCCACCGTCATCACCTGGGCGATCGCCGTCGGGATCATCCTCATCGGCGCCCGCTACCTCTGGGCCCCGCAGGCCGCAGCAGACTTCGGAATCCCCGGCACCCGCACCGAGGACCCCAACTTCCGCGCGTGGCTGTCCGTCAAGGCCGCTCGGGACATCGGCTCCGGGCTCTTCCTGCTGATCGTGCTGCTCGGCGGCGATACCCACCTGCGCGGCTGGATGATGCTGGTCGGCTCCCTGATACCGCTCGGCGACGCACTCGTCACGAAGCTCAGCGGCGGACCCGCCAAGGCGTACCTCGGCATCCACGGAAGCACCTCCGCCTTCATGGCCGCCGCCGGCGCCGTACTCCTGCTTTCCTGACGGCAGCAGGTTCGCCCAGCCCGCGCTCGCCGGCCGAGCCCGTCATGCCCGAGGCGCGGTCGCGTCCGGAGCCGCCCGGCATCGGGTGGTCGTCCACCCTCATTTCCCGCATTGCCTCGAGGAGCCGGCGCTCGGGCCGTGGGGGCCCCGGGTGTGTCATCGAGTGCTCCTTCGGGGGAAGGAGAAAACCGAACGCGTGATCCCTCCGAAGTAGATTTCCCCCATGCCTGACTACCTCTCGCGTACCCTCGCCGCCTACGAGCAAAGCGTTCACACGTATGAATCCGCCACGAAGGGCATGATTCCGGACGTTGAACTCGACACGTTCATGTCGCTGTTGCCCGACCCGGCGGGTCCCGTGCTGGACGCCGGCTGCGCTTTCGGCCGCGATACGTCCCTACTCGCGTCCAGGGGGCTGGGGGTCACCGGCATCGACCTGAGCGAGCCCTTCCTCGCCCGGGCCCGAGAGCTGCACCCCGGTCTCGACTTCCGCGGCATGGACGTGTGCGCGCTGGACTTCGCGGACGCGAGCTTCGCGGGCGTCTGGTGTCAGGCCACGCTGCTGCACCTCAAGGACGAGCACGTGCGCGCCGCCCTCGGCGAGTTCCACCGGGTCCTGCGCCCCGGCGGGGCGCTGTTCGTCAGCTTCAAGGAGGGCCTGGGGGAGGAGGAGATCGTCGAGTCCTTCAGCGCCGACGCGGTCCGCTTCTTCCGCTACCAGACCGCGGACCGCGTGCGCGGCATGCTGGAGGCGGCCGGGTTCGCGGATCCGGACGTACGCGTCGTCAACGAGCTGGAGCGCTACGGCCCGGGACACCGCGATCTCAACTGGCTGTCGGCGTACGCCCGCTCCTGACCCCGCTCCGCACCCCGGTTCGGGGCCGGCGCTCCGGCAGCCCGACCCGCGAGCCGGGCCACCCGATCCGCGGCCCGTACGGCCCCCGCCGCGTCGACGCCGGTGAACGCGAGCCACACGGAACCCGGCTCCCCGTCGAAGGCGGAACCGGTCCCCACCCTGATCGACTGCTCGGCGAACTCGGCCATGACCCGGCCCTCGGTCGCACCGTCCCAGTGGAGGGACAACGACATGGCCCAGCCGAGCCGACTACCGCCGCCAGCGCTCACTCGACGCCACCGGGCGCGCCGCTCCGGCGAAAGTCGGGCCGGTGCTCCCGTCTGGTGGGACGTACGGCCGACCGTTCATTTCTTGCAGGTCAGGGCCGTGTGACCTGTCTCCGTGATGGACATCGCGATGATTCGTGCCGGGCAGATGTACCGCTACTACTTGCGCAAGACCGTTGTTGGCCCCGGCCGCCGCCCGGCGCGCACGCCGCTGCGCGAGGTCCATGAGCAAGCCGGTCTCCTGGCCGGGCGATGATTCGTGCCGGGGCCTGGCCGTGCTCGGACTGACGCAAGGTGAGGAGGTCACCGAGGCGCAGCTGCGGAACCTGTTCGGCGAGCGGGGCCGGCACCCGTAGGCGGACCGGATCGAGGCCGACCGGCCCACCGAGGGCGACTCCCCGAAGAAGGTGTTCAAGGCCGGCGCCCTCGGTCGCCGGGTGACGTGCACGGGCGTCGACTTCGTGTTCCGGCCGCAGCCGACGGTCTACTGGTGTGGGTTATTTCTACTTACTTGCAGTGTCGCTTTGAGGGAGAAGCGCCTGGTCAGCCGGCGTTCCTGGAACTCCAGCCGCGGCGGGCGCCGGCGTGGTGGCGCCGTCGGTAGACGCATTCCGGCAGTGGGCAGCCAGAACGCTGCGACCGGCGGCCACCACATGATCTTCTTGTCTTCACACATCGATGATCGTTAGTGGCCGCAACCCTGCCGCGGCTGATCCCACCGGCAAGATCACCATCTACGGCTGGAGCGCTCATGACCGACTTGCGGCAAGCCCGCGACGCCACTCGCGAGATCGCCGCAGCCGCTCTGGGACATGACCCCGGCCCCATGACCACCGCTGACAGTAGTTCCCACCACGTCTACGTCGGCTCGGACATTCGTGAAGATCATCGATGCCGCTGGCCACCCGCGATTGAACCGGGAGGTCGCACTGGCGCCCCACCTACCCGCGGGCCTCACGGCTCCTCTCCTCGACAGCGGGCTCCACCGGCTGGGGACGCTCGACGTTCGCTACGCCTGCTACACCCGCGTGCCAGGGGCTGCTCCCGGCATGGGCATGCCCGGCATAGACGGTGTGACTGCACGCTCGTTGGCGGAGGAGGCAGTCCATCGGCTCGGCCGACTGCACAGCTGGATACCTGTGGGCCACATCGATCAGATGTTGAGAGATCCTCTCGACCACGGTGGGTTCACCAGCCAAGCCGCGCTCTTCGTCGAGGTTGAGAACCTTGCCGCCCTGGACCGACATAAGACCATCCCTCGCCCTCTCATCGACGGCCTGACGGCGATCGCCGAGCACGCGCCGCAACAAGCGCAAGCAGTAGTCCCGGTTCATGCGGATTGCCATTGGGACAACTGGCTCGTCCATGATCGGCGCGTGACGGTCCTTCTGGACTTTGAGTGGACCCGCTTCGGCGAACCCGCCGACGACTGGTTCTTCCTGGCCCGGTTCAGCGGACCGCACACGCAGACCGTCCTTGACGTCATCTCCCAGGCGACGATGACGCCCCTGGAAACCCTCCGAGCAGAATGCGAGGTTCGCGAAGCGACCTACCTCGCCTCCGACCTCTGCATCGCGCTCAAGCACCCCGACACCTCTTCGCGGATGGCCGCGGAGAGGCTCCATGCCCTCGAGGAACTCATCATCGAGCGTTACTGGTGGCGCCACACACGATGATGCAACCAAGTCGACTGCTGCGAAAGCTACTTGGCCAATGCAGGTAGCACCTCATTCACATCACAGTGACTCCTATCACCTGATACGCGCCCGGCGCGCTTTCTAAGCGACACCACGCGCCGAGTGCGCGACACGGGCCGAGTCCTCGCCCGTCGCCCAAAGAGACGTGACCTGCGAGGGACACGATCTTTGCGAAAGAGGCTGAGCGCTGGGGGATGAGGAGACGCGGCGGGTGATCGAGGCTGCGCACGAGCGGGCGATCGTACGGTGCTGGAGTGGATCGAGGACGAGGTCGCGGCGATCCGGTACGGCAAGGACGGCATCTACCGCGTGCGGCTCCCCGGCGGTCTGGTCGCCGCGCGCTTCCGCCACTACGAGGCACGCTCGGGCATACCGCTGCTGCATGACTTGCGGATGAGAAGTTGCTCGTGCCGGCTCTTGGGTGCCTTCTCTTGCGTTGCTCTTCGGTTGCCGTTCTGAGGGTGGTCGGTCGGATTGGCGAGCCCACACCGATGTATGCCGTCTGCACCCCCGGCCACGCTGCCGGTCCCGGGGCTGCCGCGAGCTCGTCCCCTGGAGGCCGCTAAGTTCTTTCGCGGATTCCCGTCGAGGATGTCGAAAACGCCGAGCGCGCTTCTACCTACCGGTGACGGCCCCGCTCGGGGCGGGCACAACGAACGAGGAGCAGAGCCATGAAGTACATGCTGCTGATGCAGTTCAGCGAGAAGAACGTGGACTTCCCCAAGCTCGACGAGTGGAGGCCCGAGGAGATCCACGCCCACATCCAGTTCATGAAGCAGACCAACGCCGACCTCGCCGCCGCCGGCGAACTGGTCGACGCCCAGGGCCTGGCCATGCCGGAAGCCGCCCGGATCGTGCGCTCCCACAGCGGCGGCGCGCCCGTCGTCACCGAGGGCCCGTTCCCGGAGTCCAAGGAGTGGGTGGCCGGGTGGTGGATCGTGGACTGCGACACCGAGCAGCGGGCGATCGAGATCGCTGCCGCCGTCTCCGCCGCCCCCGGCCCGGGCGGACGGCCGCTCAACATGCCGATCGAGGTGCGCCAGATCATGTCGGCCCCGCCCACTGAGCTGTGAACAGCCCCTATGACCTCGTTTGAACCACATATCGACGACCTGCTGCGCACGCTCGCGCCGCAGGTCGTCGGCGTGCTCACCCGCCGCTACAGGGACTTCGCCGCCGCCGAGGACGCTGTCCAGGAGGCTCTGCTGGACGCCGCCACGCAGTGGCCGGCCGAGGGCCTGCCGCGCAACCCGTGTGGCTGGTTGGTTCAGGTCGCCGGCCGCCGGATGACCGAGCAGGTCCGTAGCGAGCAGGCCCGCCGCCGACGCGAGGGGCTGGTGGCCGGTCGGGTCCCGACCGACCGGCGGTCCGCACCCGGGGCCGACGCCGGAGACGAGGGCGTGCACGACGACACCCTCGCGCTGCTGTTCCTGTGCTGTCACCCTGTGCTGTCGCCGGCCTCGGCGATCGCGCTCACCCTTCGCTCGGTCGGCGGGTTGACCACGGGTGAGATCGCCGCGGCGTTCCTCGTCCCCGGGACGACCATGGGCCAGCGAATCAGCCGGGCCAAGCAGCGGATCAAGGACTCCGGGGTGCCGTTCCGGATGCCGGACAGCGCCGAGTGGCCGGCTCGCCTGGACGCGGTGCTGCACGTTCTCTACCTGATCTTCAACGAGGGCTACGCCAGCAGCACCGGCGCCGAGCTGCGGCGGGTCGAACTCTCCCGGGAAGCGATCCGCCTCACCAGGGCCGTCCACACGCTGCTGCCGGACAACGCCGAGGTGGCCGGCCTGCTCGCGCTGATGCTGCTCACCGAGGCGCGCGGGCCCGCCCGTACCGGCCCGGACGGCGAACTCGTCCCGCTCGCCGAGCAGGACCGCAGCCGATGGGACACAGCCGCGATCGCCGAGGGCGTCTCGCTGATCACCGCCGCCCTGCCGCGCGGTCCGGTCGGCCCGTACCAGGTGCAGGCGGCGGTCGCGGCCGTGCACGACGAGGCGCATACCGCCGCCGAGACCGACTGGCCACAGATCGTCGCCCTGTACGGGGTACTCGCCCGCATCTCCGACAACCCGCTGATCATCCTGAACCAGGCCATCGCCATCGCCATGGTGGACGGGCCCGCCGACGGCCTCGCCCTGCTCGCCGACCCGCCGCCCGCGCTCACAGGCCACCACCGGCTGTACGCGGTACGCGCCCATCTGCACGAACTCGCCGGGAGTCGAGAGGCCGCCATCGCCGACTACCGCACCGCCGCCCGCCGCACCACCAGCCTCCCGGAGCGGCACCACCTCAGCCTGCGTGCCGCCCGATTGGCCGCCCAAGCGGGACCGTGAGCCGCCAGTCAAAACTCGGTGAGGCGAGACAGCTACTGACGTCGGCGGACCAGGTCACCTGAGATGGACCAGGTCACTTGAGATAGGAACCAGATTTACGGAGACGGGACACCCGGCGGGCAAGCCATAGGGGAGCCTGGGCGCGTCAGCCCCGGTGGGCAAGCCTCCCTGCGCACTCAGCGCACGAAGTTCGTTACTGTGCCGTGGTTGTCGGGAGAGGTCAGGCCCCAGAGGATCAGCCCCACGACGATTGCCAGCAGGATCAGCCCCGGCACATTCTCGGGCCCCCAACTGACGGGCTGCCGAACCGGTGGGCCGGGTGTGGCGTCGTCGCGTGCAGCGTCGGAGTCGGCGCGCTGCCAGGACGCGACATCGGCCTCACCCCGGGCGATCCGCGCGGCCACTTGGTGCACGTCGGCCGCGTGGTAGGTCGGCTCGCGGGTCAGGTCCGGGGAGGGCCCACCCGAGGTACGTACGCCATTGGCCCGCGCCACGGCCCTGATGCTGCCCGGCCTGATCTGCGGCCAGACCTTGCGGACTTCGGCCTTCGTCAGCCAGCCTTCCCCGTCCTCAAGGTCCTGCTCGTCCGCTGCCCCCATGCGAAGTCCGCCCCCTCGCTCGCCGGTCACCCTTGGCTTGATACCCAAACCGCCGAAAGATCACCCGGCCGGGCAGTCACACTCGAACTCACGCCCACGGCGATCGGAGGTCGGCGGCGGCGAGGTTGCCGATGTCGCGCTTGCCCCCGTGGACATCGGCGTCGACCGCGGCGCGCATCCGCCGGTGGCGCTGGTGTTCACCAAGGCGATGGACGCGTGCATGCGCGGGATCGCGGAGCTGTCCTCACAGGTCTGGCAGGACACCTGGCATCCCGGCTACGCCCGGAAGGGGGAGCGGCAGGACGGCTATCGGACGTTCGAGGGCCGGGTGCCAGTGGTGGCGTGCCGGCTTGACCGGACTCCAGGTCGAGGGGCCGCGCAGGCCGATCTGGTGGCGCTACGTCGGCGCCCGGCCTCCTGCCCGGACCGCCTCGCAGCCGATCAGCCGGTCCAGCCGTTCGGCGATCTTCCGCGCACGCTCCGCGGCCTCGCCAATCTGGCACGCCTCGCCGGCGAATTCCCCACCGCGCTGGCCGCCGTCCCCACCCTGGGTTGGAAAGGACGCGCTCATCGTGTCCTGGGCGACATCCACTGTTCCCAGGCCGACACAGTCCGGGCCATCGCCACCTTCGAAGCCGGCCGATCCGAAGCCGAGCAGCACGGCGCCTCTGGAGAGCGCGCGATGATGCAGGTCCGGCTCGCCCTCGCCATCGCCTTCGCCGACCCTGACCGCGCCGCCGACGAGTTCGCACTCGCCCACCAACTCTTGGACGGCCTCGATCAGCGCTCCAACACCCTCCTGGCCCAGGTCGTCACCCTCATCAAGGACGCCGGGTACCCCTCCGTCCCCGACCGCGCCGAGCACCTGCGCAGCGACGTCGAAACCGCAGGGCTGCCGTTCCTCCACCGGTTCGTCGAGCTCGCGCTGGCGTTCCACCACGCCGTCCGCAGCGAAGCCCAGGGCACGGCCGCAACAATCGGCCAGCTGCGCGCACTCACCGCGAGTGGCGACTTCGCCTACTTCACCGATATCGCGCACTTCATGGCCGCCCTGCCCCTGCCTGGGGAGTCGACCACCCGCTGGACCACGAGCGACGACCACGTCCGCTCCGCATGGCGCAGCCTCGTCCAGGCCCGGCAGGAACACCTGCGCACCGAAAACTGACCCTGGACGCACGGACGGCCCCGACAGTGACCCCTCAGAGGGTCGATGCGGACGCTCGCCCGTCGCAGGCTCTGGCCCGTCGACACCGGTTGCGACCCCTCAGAGGGCCGATGAGGATCGACCTGGCCATCCAGCTTGACTTCCACGATCGCGTGTTGCGAGGGCCCTGCCCCACACAATGCGGCAGGGCAGGGCAGGGCAGGGCAGGGCAGGGCAGGGGCCGGAGACCGGGCTCAGGCGGTGGTGCGGCGCCGGCGCCCGGTGCCGGCCACGAGGGCCGCACCCATGGAGAGGGCGATTCCCGCGCCACCCAGAGCCCAGGCGGTCGCGGCGTCCGTACCGGTTTCGGCGAGTTGGTCGCCGGCGTGGCCGGAGCCGTTGTTGTTCGTGTTGTCCACCGGCTTGGCACCGCCGTCCGGCTTGGGCTGGTTGCCGTTGCCGTTGCCGTCGGGCTTGGTGCCGGTGTCCGGGTTGGGCTTGTCCTCGTCGGGGTCGGGCACCTGGCCTGTGACCTTGGAAGTGTGGCTGACGTCCTCGGAGTGCACCGAGCCGTCATCCCAACCGTTCTGCCCGCTCGTGCGCAGGGAGATGTCGTGCGGGGCGGTCTTGGCGTCGAACTTCAGCCGGAGCTTGAGGTCGAACGTCTCGTTCTGCTCAATGTCCACGCTGGCCAGTTCATGGACCCAGACCTCTTCCGATCCGTCGGACAGGACCGGGTGCCAGCCCCAGACGCCCTTCGCGTCCGGCGCGTAGGCCTCGAGGTTGATGTCGCCTTCCTTGAACGCGCCGTTCTTCACCCACAGCACCAAGTCGAGCTGGTAGTCGTCGATCGCGGCGCGGCCGGAGTTGTCGACGTGCAGTGAGAACTCGCTCCAGTCCGCGCCGGCCTTGAAACCGGCCTGGGGCAGGCCCGTCAGACCGAGCTTGGGTCCGGTGAAGACGGGTAGTTCCTCGCCTCCGCCCTCGTCCGGGTTCGCTTCGCCGACGCGGCTGTCGAACCAGGTGCTTGGCGAGACGACCTGTCCGCTCTCATCCCTCCCCTCACCTCCGGCGTAGAGCTCGATCGACGCCGCCGGCGTGTCGACGGTGAAGCGGATGCGCACATCAACGGAGTAGGACTGGCCCGGCACGACGGACCGCTTGCCGGTTTCGACCTCGTAGACGGTGTCGCCGCGGTCGAGGCGCAGGGAGGTCGGTTTCCACGATCCATTCGCCTGGCGCACCTCGGCCTGGATGTGCTCGGCCTTCACCGTGCCGTCGTACGCACTGATGCCGACGGCGGCGACGAACTCGTCGACCGGCAACCCGCCCCGGTTGTCGACGGCCACCGTCAGGTTCGTCCAGTCCCCACCGGGCGTGAAGCCCTTCGGGACCCCGGCCATGGACACCTTCGGCCCGTTGTTGCGGTACCGCGGGCTCGCCACGGTCTTGTGGGGCGCATCCACAGCCGGTGCCGGCGCCGGCGTCTGTGCGGCCGGAGCCGTCTGCCGTGCGGCGTTCGCATCCGGGACATCCGCCGTGGGCGTGCCCTGCTGCTCGGACTGCGGTGCCGCGTCCGGCATGGACACCGCGGGCTTGTCCAGGGCCATGGCGGGCGCGGCCAGTACCGTCGGCCCGACGACGGCGGCAGCGGCCACGACAGCCATGCGCTTGAGCTTCACGTCTTCATTCCCCCTGATGATCTCCGAGCGCGAGCACGCGCCCAGCCCACCCCGACATCTTTTTGAACCCGCTCAGGTTAAACGGTGACCTGCGGGAGTAATCCGAGCCGGGATCACGAACCAGCATCGATCTTGCGACGGCGGTGGACAAGAGCCGCCAGGTGCCCGGACGGCGCAGGCTTGGACCAAGACGACGTAGAGGGCGACGGCGCGCCGGCCCGGGGCGTGCAGAAGCTGTACGACGGGCAGCGGGGCCGGACAGATTATTCCTGTCCGGCCCCGCGGTGCGTGACTTGGGGACCTGCTGCGACGCTATGTGTTTCGAGGCACTGCCGGCCGCAGCGGAGCCGACTCAGGCAGTCAAGCGGTCGATCATGATGAGGATCAGTCCGATCAGTCCGATCGCGAGGCCGATCCAGAGAACGAGGGCAAGGCGGTTCTGTTTCATGAGCTGCAGTCATCAATCGCGTTGAGGCCGGCTCCGACGAGGCCTATGCCTCCGCCGATAGCGGCGAGGGACGCAGGCGTGGAGAGTCCTCCCGTGCCGATCGCACCGGCGACACCCGCACCGAAGCTGATAGCTCCGCCCAGGACGGAGAGCCCTCCGCCGATGCAGGCCAGAACCGATGTGCCCATCGGATCGGTGTTGTTGATGGGGTCGTCCGCTGCGCAGGCGTAGCGGTTGCCCTGTGCGGGTCGGCGAGGAAGGTGAGGGGGGCCTTGACCCCGGATTTTGAATACGTCTATGCGGCTTGGGCCAGGGTAGTTGCTGCTGGTCGGATGGTGTTCTCGTAGGCGATCGGGGATCGCTGGCCGAGGCGGGAGTGCCGGTGGCGGGTGTTGTATCGGGTCAGCCAGCGGAAGGCGTCGAGCCTGGCCTCGCCCTCGCTCGACCAGCCTTTGCGGCCCTTGAGCGTCTCTCTCTTGAAGGCGGAGTTGAAGCTTTCCGCAGCCGCGTTGTCCGCGCTGGAGCCGATGGCGCCCATGCTCTGGCGGACCCCTGCTGACCTGCAGATTTCAGCGAATGCCCTGCTCGTCTATTGGGATCCGTGGTCCGTGTGCATGATCGCTCCGGTCAAGGTTCCGCGGGTCCGCTCAGCCGCCGTCAGGGCGTCGATGACGAGTTCCGTCCGCATGTGGTCGGCGATGGCCCAACCGGCCAGCCGGCGTGAGGCGAGGTCGATGACGGTCGCGAGGTAGAGCGGCTTCGCGCCGCTGACCGGCAGGTATGTGATGTCGCCGACGTACTTTCTGTTCACCTCGGCCGCGGTGAAGTCACGGCCGATCAGGTCCGGCGCCTTCGCCGCGGCCTGGTCCGCGACGGTGGTGCGGTGCCGGCGACGCAGACGGACTCCCTGGAGCCCGATGGTCCGCATGATCCTGGCGACGTGCTTGTGGTTGACCGCCGGGCCGCCCTCGTCGCGGAGTTCCGCGGAGTTCCGCGGTGATCCTGGGGGCTCCGTAGGTGCCGTCGGATTCCTGGTGGGCCTTGCGTATCCGGGCCGCGAGCCCGGCTTCGACGGCCTGGCGGGCCGCCCGTGCTGCCGCGGTGCGGCGCCAGTAGTAGAAGCTCGAGCGGGCCAGGCCGAGGGTGTCGCAGAGCCGCTTCACGCCGTGACGGCGCTGGTGATCCTCAACGAACTGGTAGCGGTTCACCAGCGCGTCTCCGTCGCGAAATACCGGGCCGCCTTGCGGAGATTGTCCCGTTCTTCCTCGAGCTCGCGGATCCTCTTGCGGGCAGCGGGCAGCGGGCAGCGGCCAGCTCAGCGTGAACGGCGTCGCCGACGGCCTGTGAGGCGGCCAGCGGTGCGGAGTGGGCGCCAGGTCGGCGGCCGTCGGCGGCCCGGATCCAGTTCCTCAGCGTCTCGGTGTTCACCCCGAGATCACCGGCGACCGACTTGATCGTCGCTCCCGGCCTCGACCGGTACAACGCGACCGCGTCCGCCTTGAACTCGGCGGGGTAATGCTTCATCCCCACGGGGACTCCGTTCTCCTGGACCATCAAGATCCAAGTGTCTCCGGTGTCCAAAATCCGGGGTCAAGGCCCGCCCCTCGCCTGACCCGAGACGCCCCCCGGAGCCGCCCGCGTCCGGGACTGCCCGCGTCCGGGGCCGACCCCAACGCCGGGTTCATGCCACCCCCGGTCATCACGCCCAGTCGACGCCGAGGCTGGCGAGGGTTGCGAGCTGTTCGGGGCTGAGTCGGTCGCGTCGGGTTTTCTGGTTCATGATCCAGATTCCGGTGCGGTGCTCGGCCCCGTCAGGGAGCTGCTCGACGTGGCCACGGCCAGGCATCCCGCCGCCCGGCCCTTCCCGCTCCAGGTACTGCGCCAGGGCCGCAACACCCGCTAGGAAGGCCACTGAGCCCTGCCCGGATGTCCCCGCGCTTCTGGTGCGTGCCCGTACGGCCTTCTTCACGCCGAGCTCGCCGAGCCTGCGCTGCTGCTCGGCGTTCAGCTTGCTGAAGTCCCGTCGCTGGGTGGCGAGCCAGCGGCCGATGTCCTCGCCGTGCCGGGTGACCCCGGGCACGGCGTCGGCGAGCCGGGCCCCGCCCGCGAGGAGCTGGGCGAGGTAGGCGTAGTGGCGTTGCCAGTCCACGGTCCACCCGTTCTCGCCCGGGTTCCAGTCGGGGTCGATGGCGGCGAGTTCGGCGGCCCGCCGTCGGGCACGGTCGGGGTCCTTCCCGAGTCCGTCGGGGCGTCGGATGTTGGTGAGCCATTGCCCGATCGCCCGGTCCAGGGCAGTCGCGTGCCGGGGGGCGGCCAGGGTCCCGTGCAGCTCGAAGTAGGCCCGCGCGGCCGCGAGGTTCTCGGCGAACCCGGCGTCGGCCGTGTCCCACACGATCCCCAGCTCCTCCAGCTCGGCCGCCCGCTCCCCGGAAATCTGCCCCGACCGGTACGCGCGGCGCTGATCGGAGAGCCACCGGCCCAGCGGGTACGCGCCCTCGGTGTGCTCGTACGGGACGTCCAGGTGCTCCTCGCGCTGTCGGTAGCGGTACGCGGCCTCCGCGCCCCGCTTCCAGTCCTGCCGCTCGGTGTTGATGACGGTGTAGCTGATCCACTTCGCGATCAGAGCGGGGTCGCGGGGGGTCGCGAACCGGAGCAGCGGCCGGTCGTCCTCTTCGCCCTCGGCGGGCTCCGGACCGACCGGAAGCGACGGATCGACAACGCGTTTCTGGTTCTCCTGTGGAATGGCGAGCATTTCCACAGCTTTTTCATCGTGCGCCCGAAGACCTTCCAAAACCCGAATCAATGGGCGGTAGGAGTTCGAGGTAAGCATGTCCTCCGGCTTCTCGTCCTCGGCCAGGAATACCGGAACGATCAGCGTCGCCATCTTGCCCTGGCCCGGGTTCTGTCGGAGCGCCCGGCCGATCGCCTGGACGATGTCCACCGCCGATCCCTTCGGGTCGATCAGGGCCACGGAGTCGGTGGCCCTGATGTCGACGCCTTCACCCAGGACCCGGCAGTTCGACAGCACGGCGCGCCCGGCCCGGCGCCCGAAGTCGGAGAGCACGCTCTGCCGGTGGGCGCCTTCGTGTTCCCCGCACAGCCATCCCGCCCACACCCGCTCGGGGTGCCGCTCCGGGTCCAGCTGGTGGAGCCGGGCCGCGACCCGGGGTAGCCCGGCTGCGAAGGCCTCCGCTTCGATCGTGCGGTGGTGGAAGGTGATCGTGGTCTGGAGACCGTGGGCGGCCATGGTCTCCAGTAGCGCGGTCTGCGTCGCCGCGAGCCGCTGCCCACGCAGCGGCTCCTCCTGCCGCTCCTGGCTGAACAGCCGCTTGGGCGTGACGACGGGGTCGGTCAGCTCGGCGACGACGATCTGATACCTCGCCAGCAGGCCCCGGGAGATCGCCGATGCCAGCGACAGCTCGTAGACGACGGGCCCGAACACCTTCTCGTCGTCCATCGAGCACGCGAGCTCCTTCGGGAGCCGGTTCCACGCCCGTCGCGTCCGACCCGACGTCTCCTCGTCCACGACCTCGGCCAGAGCCTCGTACAGCTCCTGCTGCGCCCGCGACCTGGGCGGGCGTTCCTTCCAGATCCTCGGTGTGGCCGTCATGTAGAGCCGGCGCATGGCGGGGATGACGTCCTGGTGGTGGATGTCCGCCCATGCCTTCCCCGCCGCCCCCGACGTCCGGTGCGCCTCATCCACGACCACCAGGTCGAAGACGTCCATCGGCAGCCCGTAGGCCCCTTCGTGTGCTTCGGCGAGGACGGGCAGGGAGGCGTAGGTCGCGTAGACGGTCACGGGCCCCCGCCCGTGCCACAGTCCGAGCTGCGGCGCCGACGTTGTCGCCCGCACGCCCAACGCCCACAGGGCGGGGTCGTCCTCCAGCGAGCACACCGCGACCGCGGGCCCGACGTGTCCGGCGATCCGCCATTCCCGGGCCGTCTGCGTCAGCAGATCCAGGGTCGGCAGCAGCACCAAAACTCGCCCATGCCGGGCCAGACGAAGCGCCGCGGCAGCGGCGATGAACGTCTTCCCGGTCCCGCACGCGGCCACCACCGTGGCTCGTAGACCGGCCTCCGGAATCCGCTTCCCGGGCGGAATATCGAGCCCCCGGACAATCGCCTCCACCGCTTCCTCCTGGTGAGGACGCAGCACGATGTCACCAGACTTCTGCATTCGGCACTCCACGGAAAACGAAGTGGCGGGGGCCCCGCCGGGGGAGGGGGTGGTGATGTTCTCGTGATCTTACACAGCTACACGCATCATCCTTTGCACGATGCATACTGATTACTGTACGGGAACGTGCCCATTCCAGATTACCGTAAATACGGTTTGACTTGAGGAGTAAAGGTATGGGACCGACAGAATATGACTGCCAGCAGATCAGTTGCGGGAGTGCACCGGACAGTTTCAAGCACGACCCGGATTGCATGTACCGGGAAGGCCCGTACTGCCTCCCGAGTGGGGCGAGTAAGTCCACCACCGACCCCACCGAAGGAGGAACGCGAGGGGAGCACTGCTGCTGATGCCCGCGAAGCGGGTCGGCCCTACAGGCGAAGCCGAAAGGGCCTCCGGGCGGGGAGCGAAGCGGACTCGCCCAACGGGCCGTAGGCCCGGATCCCGTGAAACGGGGTCAGCTCCGGGGGAGCGAAGCGGACCCGGAGCAGTCCGCAGCGAAGCGCAGGACTCCGACCCGAAGGGTCGGCTCTGTCCTGGAGCGCAGCGCAAGGACGCCCTGCCGAAGGCTGGGCCGCCGAG
>NZ_JBIUTJ010000024.1:0-31308 GCF_044741845.1 Streptomyces sp. NPDC088097 | reverse complement strand
GCAACGCCAACGGCACCCTGCTGAAGGTCGAGAAGGGCCACGCCGAGCCCGAGGAACTGGCCGCGATCACCGCGATCCTCCTCGCCCGCGCCGCCGCCACCCCCGAGGCCGTCGCCACCGCCCCCTCCACGGCCGGCTGGCGCCGGCTGGAACGCAGCCGCGGCTTCCAAGCCCCGCACAGCTGGCGTTGACGTTCCTGCCACCGCCGGATCACGGGCGGGAACGGCTCCCGCGCAGGGAAGGACCGTGCATGAGCCGACAGCCGCCCCGACAACGAGGACGGCCAGCCCTCGCCTGCCTTCAAGGACATCGCCGGCCGCGGCCACACCTACGAGGGCAAGATCATAGAACTCCGAGGGTGCGACCGGAACGACTTGGTGACCTGCGGCTGCTCAGGACAGGGGGGTCGGCCTGCGGGGCGGCGGAACGGCCCGGAGCAGCTCCCACAAGGGGCGTGAGCCGGATGCCCATTCTCCGAGGGTGTGGCGGTCGATGACGTGGAGGCGCTGCTGCTTCGCGAAGGACACGGCCGGGGCGGTCACCCGGCCGTTCGTCACGATCACCGCGATGTCGGCGCCGTGGACCTGGCGGGCCGTGCCGTTGAGTACCTGGAGGTCAGGGGTGCCCACGGCGGACCCGGCGAGGCCGTTGCGCCTGTGTTTGCACTGAATGACCCAGCGCCTCCCGTAGGGGTCGGTGGCCTTCACATCCGCTCCCAGGTCTCCGCCGCCTCCGACACGCTCCGCGTTCTGGCAGCCGTCACGGCGCATCAGGTCGCGCACCGCGTCCTCGAACCGGGAGTGGTGCAAGGCATCCAGCTGGGCCAGCCCGTACCGCAATCCCTGCGCACGGACCGCTTCCCACCGCGTCTTCTGCCGCTGCTGGTAGATCCAGCCGCCGCCGGCCAGCCCCGCAAGCACGCCGATGACGGCCAAGACCCACCAGTGGGTCAGCAGCCAGTTGACGAGCGCCACCACCAAGGCGACGGCCACGGCCCCGACCACGAGGATCCCGATCAGCCGGTCCTCCGCGCGCTGTCGCCGCTTGCCCGGCCTTCGAGTGCGGCGGCGCGCAGGCGGGCGCCCGGTCGAGGTCCGGCCCTTGCGGGCGCGGGGGCTCATTGGGTGCCCTGCGTGATGCTGCTCGCGAGCTGGCCCAGGACGTTCAGGATTCCCTGGCCGACCGGGGTGGGAGCGAGCACGACCCCCAGTGCCAGGACGATGACCACGGTCATCTTCTCGTCGAAGCGGCTACGGGAGTGCGTGGTGCGACGCAGCCGGATAAAAACGATGACTGCGAGCAGCACCGCCACGTTGATGGTCAGCAACCGTCAGACCTCCCCCACCGGCCATCACCACGCAGGGTAGGCAGCACGCTACCCGCAGCCTCTTGTCTAGCCGGACGTCGGTGATGTTGGAGGCGGGTTGCCCGGTAATGGCACAAAGACGTCGAACCTGGCCGAATACCGCGCCCCGCACTACGGCCTGCGTTGCGCCACAGGTACGGGCCTTCGAAATGACGCGACCGAAGTGGGCCCATCGGGCAGAGTCGTAGATCGCGGACCGTGGTGCGGACGTCACTGGCGCGGGGTGGGAATCGGCAGTGCGCAGTGGGCTCGCTCAAGGCGTCGTTCACTCAAGCGCGCCTGGCCGCCGACAACTGAACGTTGCCGGCTGCGGAGGGTCAGTCGCCCCCGCAACTCGACCCGCAGCCGGAGCCGCAGCCGGAGCCGCAGCCGCCACCGCCGTGCCGGTTGCCGGAGTTGCCTCCGCGCCCTGGCGTCGACGAGCCGCGGGGTCGGTTCTTGCGGCGCGCCTCCGCCCGGCGCTGGGCCTCTTGGTGGCGCTCCGCCGCCTCCTGGCCCTCGCGGAGCCGCTCGCGACGGCGGGCAGGGCCGTCCGCCGGTTCCCACGGGCCCATCCCGTGGCGGCGATCCGGGCGGAGCGGGGCAGTGGTCACGGTCGCGTATATCCGCCCCATCTCCTGGCGGTAGTCGTATTCCGCACAGGCGTATTCGAGGACGACTTCGTCGCCCTCCGCGAGGGTGCCGTACAGGACCGCTTCGAAGGGCTCGTGCCGAGGGTCGATGTCGTGGTGCCCGTTGCCCGCGGCGTACGCCGAGCCGCTACCCAGAAGCCGGGTCCTGGCGCTGGTGTCCCTCTTGCGGGGAACGTACGCGATCAGGGGCGCTGCCGAGCGGGTGCGGGCGTCCGCGCACACCCAGTGGCGTCCGTCCGCCCCGGCGCGCACGCCGACGATCAGGGCCGGCTGGCGCTCCCCGTGCAAGCGCCGGGCCGCCCGGTAGGCGAGCCGGCCCCGGCCGTAGCAGGTCGTACCGGCCACAAGGAGCACCAGGCCGACGCGCTGTTGCCCGACGGCGTCGTAGGCATCGCCGTACGCGGTCGGCTCCCCGAACACACCGTCGGCGAGGATGGCCGCGGCGACCAGGCAGAGCGCCAGCCCGAGGTAGACCTGCCGGTGTCCGCGGTGGCCGTCCGATTCCGGGGTGCGCTCAGGCAGAGGGAAACGGCGCTCCTGTGCAGCGGTCAGGGCCAAGGCCCGCTGTCGGCGCCGGGCCCGCAGTCGCAGACAGCCTCCTGTGAACGCGATGGCACAGGCGGCGAGGACGACCAGCCACCCGGCCCTCGCCGGATGGTCCACGTCGTCGGGCCGGGCCAGAGTCAGAACTGGTTCCACGGCGACCAACACAGCCGCTGGTATGGCCGCGACCGGAACGTACCGGTACCAGAGCGGCAGGGCGGTCAGCAGGATCAGGCCCGGATACCTCAGCCAGTCCGTCCCCTCCCCGGGGCCACTGTGCCAGGCGGCGGACGCGGACGAGAGCCCGAACAGCAGGACGCAAGCCGCTGCCACCAGGGCGGCCAGGATCCAGCCGCCCATGTTCGGGGCGAGAACGGTCGGGACCGCCGCCTTCCGCCAACGTTCGGCGTCGTCCACCGCCCAGGTGGCGACGCGGCGTCCGGACGTGGACCGGGAGGCGGCGCCGTCCCGGGTCACGGACCAGGCGCCGACACCGTCCTCGGGCAGAGTTCCGGTCGGCAGATGCTTGATGTGATACACCGTCACCGAACCACCGCCCCGCGCCCCCGTGTGTCCATCGCGTACGCCCCCTACGTCGGCTCCCCATGCCTTCCCTGTCAGTCTGCCCGCCACGTTGCTCCGCTTCACCTCGACAACGCTTTCCTGCCAAACAATCGGCGTGTGTCCTCAGCTGAACTGCGCAGGACAGCGGCATGTGGGTGCCGAACACCGGATCCGGGTGCACGTGCACCACCTGCACGCCGCCAGACGCGGCGAGAACCCACACCGGGGCGGCCGATCCGATGGCTCAACAGTGGGGCGCAGGTCAACACCGTGAAGAGCGCGTACACCGCTGCGCTGGGCGAGGAGAGCGTTCCACGCACGCACATCATGTCGCCGGTGCGCGGCGCACTGGTCGGGTGATCCGAGTCCGCCCGCTCAAGGTCGGCCAAGACGCGCTCACCGGGATCGCGGAGCTCGTGAACAGTCGTCTCGGGAGCACGAGCCGTTCGGTGAGGCCGTGCGTCGAGGGGCGCACGGCCCTTGCCGTTGACCGGGTTGCCTCCGATACTCACGCCGCCCGTGCTGCCGCACGCGTGCCCCTCCCGTATCCGGAGCTTCCATGCAGCGCAGAACCCTGCTCTCGTCCGCCCTCGCCGCGATCCCGACCCTGCCGCTTGTGACCGCGTCCGCGTCGGCCGCGGCCTCGTCCCCCGAACCTGCCCCCGCCACCTCCGCCGCGCCGGCGGGCCGCGGGCCGGTGATCCTCGACGCCGACATGGGCGAGCTGAACGACGACGCCGTCACCATGTTCATGCTGGCCAAGGCCCCGGGCGTGGAGCTGCTCGGGGTGACCGTGGTCAGCGGGAACACCTGGGTCGAGGAGGGGACGGCCTACGCCCTGCGTCAGCTGGAGCTGATTGGACGCGCTGACGTTCCGGTGGTGGCAGGGGCGGGCGAACCCCTGATGCCGGGGCGTCAGGAACGGCTGGCCGCCGAGAACATCCTCTACGGGAAGGTGCCCTGGGGCGGGGCCTTCGACTCCGCCCGCCCGCCCGCTTACGACCGGCTCGCGCGTCCTCCGTACGGCGGGTACCCGCGCACCCGGCCGAGCGGGAGCGCCGCGGTGGACTTCATCGTCGAGCAGGTGAAGCGGCGCCCGCACGAGATCACCTTCTTCGCTTGCGGGCCGGCCACGAACCTCGCGCTGGCCGTGCGCAGCCACCCCGAGATCGTGCCGCTGTTCAAGGAGATCGTCTACATGGGCGGGGCCTTCGACAAGCCCGGGAACATCACGCCCGCCGCCGAGTTCAACTGGTGGTTCGACCCCGAGTCCGCGCGGATCGCGGTCCGTACGCCGTTCGCCAAGCAAACCGTCCTCCCCGATGACGCGGCGGTGGGGGTGAAGTACACCAAGGCGCGGTACGAGGCCATCGTGGCCGGAGCAACCACCCCGGTGAAGAAGATCTTCCGGGATCTGCACGGACCGCTCTTCGCCGAGGACCCGGGGCGTTCCAGCTTCGTCTGGGACGCGCTGACCGCCGCGGTGTTCCTGGATCCGCGGATCGCGGTGCGGCCGCGGGAGCGGTACGTGGACGTCGACGCGGCGTTCGGGCCCGACTACGGGCGGGCGCTGGGCTACGGGCTGGACGAGTTCTCCGCACCCCGCAATCCGGCGGGCACCTGCCGGGCCACGGTGGTGACGGAAGTCGACGCGGAGCGCTTCTGGCGGCTGTACACCTCCTTGCTCCGTCGTCCCTGAAACGTGTCAACGGATCCGGTCCGGGGTCTTGCGGTTGCCGGGGTTGCTTCCCATACTCCGCGTGCAACACGAGTTGCCAACTCGAATTGGCACTTCGAGCAGGCTGCTTCCCGCACCGCTACCGGGGGTCTACGGCATGGCAACACGGCAGGACGTGGCACGTCTCGCGGGCACTTCGCCCTCGGTCGTCAGCTACGTGCTCAACAACGGGCCCCGGTCGGTGGCGCCCGCCACTCGGGAGCGGGTACTGGCCGCGGTGAAGGAACTGCAGTACCGGCCGAACGCGGTGGCCCGGTCGCTGCGGATGAGCCACACGATGACGCTGGGGCTGGTCGTCCCGGACGCGGCCAACCCCTTCTTCGCAGAGCTGGCCCGCGCCCTGGAGGACCACGCCTGGGCAGCCGGGTACACGCTGCTCGTCGGCAACACGGTCGACGACCCGGGCCGGGAGGCGGGGTACATCCGTACCTTCGTCGACCGGCAGGTGGACGGGCTGGTGCTGATCCCTTCCCAGGGGGACCGGCCGTGGCGGGCCGAGCTGGCCCGCTCGGGGGTGCCCAGCATCGTCTTCGACCGGGAGCTCACCGGGGTCGCGGCCTCGCACGTCGTCGTCGACAACACCCTCGGCGCGCGGCTGGCCACCGAGCACCTGCTCGCGCACGGCCGCCGCCGGGTGGGCTGCATCGCGGGCCCGCTGGGCATCCACCCCACGGTGGACCGGGTGGTGGGCTGGCGGACCGCGTTGGAAGGGGCCGGGTTCAAGGCCGGTACGGGCTCGGGCGGATCCACCGGCTGGGAGGCCTGCCCGGACGCGGCGCCGCTGCTGCACGGTCAGTTCGGGCGGCTGGACGGCTACCGGTCGGGGCGGGCGCTGCTCTCCCGCGACCGGTCCGTGGACGGGCTGTTCGTGACCTCGGACGAGCAGGCGTTCGGGGTGCTGCGGGCCGCCACGGAACTGGGGATCCGGGTCCCGGAGGACCTGGCCCTGGTCTCGTTCGACGGGATCGCGGCGGGCGCGTACACCTGCCCGGCGCTGTCCACCATGCGCCAGCCCTTCGAGGAGCTGGCGCGTACGGCCGTACAGCGTCTGCTGGGCCGGATGAAGGAACCGGACCTGCCACCGACCCGGGATGTGCTGCCGGTGACGCTGCTGGCCCGGGGGTCCTGCGGTTGCCCGGATCCGGCGGGCGGCGAGGTCCTCGAAGAGCGGGAGGAGACGGACGACGTGATCGATTCGGACCACACAAGGGGAGTTCGGCACGGATGAGTGAGCGACTGGTTGTGATCGGCAGTCTCAACATGGACCTGTCGGTCACCGTGCCCAGGCTGCCGCGGCCGGGCGAGACGGTATCGGGCGCCGACGTGGTGCGCGGCGCGGGCGGAAAGGGGGCCAATCAGGCGGTCGCCGCCGCCCGGCTGGGCGCCGACGTGCGGATGGTGGGGCTGCTCGGCGACGACACCCTCGGCGCCGAACTGCGCGCCCGGCTCGTCGCGGAGGGGGTCTGCGACAAGGGAGTGTCCCCGCTGCCGGGGGTGGCCAGCGGGCTCGCGCTGATCGTGGTGCAGGCCGACGGGGAGAACACCATCACCCTCTCTCCCGGCGCCAACCGGCACTTGGACGTTGCCGCCCTGGAGGGGCTCACGGCGGGCGGTCCGATCGGGCCCGCCGATACGGTCCTGCTCCAGCTGGAGGTGCCGGTGGACACGGTGCTCGCGGCCGCCCGGGCGGCGCGCGGCGCGGGGGCGCTGACCGTGCTGAACGCGGCTCCGCTGCCGAACCGCCCGCTGCCGGGGGAACTACTGGCCGAGGTCGACGTGCTGGTGGTCAACGAGAGCGAGGCGGCCGGGCTGCTGGCCACGACAGCCGCGACCGGGGTCGCCGGCTGGGCCGCGCACGCCGAGCGGATGCGGGCGCTCGGGCCCGGCACGGTCGTCATCACGCTGGGGGCCGCGGGCGCCGTCGCCGCCGGGCCCGGGGGGCCGGTCGTCGTACCCGCCTTCCCCGCCGACGCCGTGGACACGGTGGGCGCGGGCGACGCCTTCTGCGCCCAGCTCGCGCTGTCGCTGGGTTCCGGCGAGCCGCTCGCCGCGGCGGTACGCCGGGCCTGCGCGGCCGGGGCGCTGGCCACGACCCGGCGCGGGGCGCAGGACGCGCTGCCGACCCGGGCCGAAGTGGACTGCGTACTGGGTGGCGCGGCGCACACGGAGCTGGAGACCGGACATGCGCGCTGACGGACTGTGGCATCCGCGGCTGCTGCACCTGGTGGCCGCGCTCGGGCACGGAGACCTGCTGGTGGTCGCGGATCCGGGGCTGCCGGTGCCGCCGGGGGTGGAGACCGTCGACCTGGTGTGGCGGCGCGGGGATCCGCCCTTCGGGCCGGTGCTGGGCGCGGTCCTGGCCGAACTGGTGGCGGAGCACGCCACCGTGGCCGCGGAGGCTGCCGATCCGGGCCTGCTCGCCGCTTTCGCCGAGCACTTGGAGGGGCTCGCGGTGGACCGGGTCCCGCACGACGCGCTCAAGGAACTCACCGCCCGCGCGCGGGTCGTCGTACGGACCGGTGAGAGCACCCCGTACGCCAACGTCGTGCTCCGCGCGGGCGTCCCCTTCTGAACCGCTCACCTCACCCACCTCCCCTCCCCCACTCACCTCACCCACCTCATGAACCAGGGAGACCGTTGTGACCAGTAACCGGAATAGATCACTCCTGATCGCTGCCTCCAGCCTGCTGCTGCTCGGTGGCACCCTCACGGCCTGCGGCCAGGAAGGCGGTATGGAGGCCAACCCGGCCGGCGGTGGCGCCAAGGGCGGCCGGCCCACGGTGTGCCTGGTGATGAAGTCCCTCGGCAACGAGTACTTCCAGGCCATGCAGAAGGGAGCCGAGGCGCACGTCAAGCAGCGCGGTGACCTCGACCTCAAGGCGAGCGGCATCCAGAACGAGACCGACATCGACGGGCAGGTCGCCGCCATCAACGGCTGCATCACCGACCAGGCCGCGGCGATCGTGGTGGCCCCGGCCGATTCGCGCGCCTTGGTCGCGCCGCTCGGACGGGCCGCCAAGGCGGGCATCAAGGTGATCAACATCGACGTGAAACTCGACGACGGCGCGCTGAAGGCCGCCGGGCTCGACATCCCCTTCGTCGGCCCCGACAACACCGAGGGCGCGCGGCTCTCCGGCGAAGCCCTGGGCAAGGCGTTGGGCAAGGGCGGCAAGGTGGTCATCCTGGAGGGCAACCCCGGAGCCGCCAACGCACAGCAACGCAAGGCCGGTTTCGAGGCGGCGGCAAAGGCTGCCGGGCTGGAGGTGGTCGACTCCAAGACCGCGCACTGGGAGACCGACGAGGCCTACACGGTGACCGGCAACTGGCTCACCTCGCACCCCGACGTCCAGGGGATCCTCGCGTCGAACGACTCGATGGCGCTGGGCGCGGTCAAGGCGGTCCAGGGCAAGCCCGGAAGCAAGATCAAGATCGTGTCCTTCGACAACATCGAGGCGATCCGCCCCTACGTGAAGGACGGCACGGTGCTCGCCACCGTCGACCAGTACGGCGGGGAGCAGGCGGCCGACGGCATCGACGAGGCGATGAAGGCCGTCAAGGGCGAGCAGCCGCAGGCCTGGGTCAAGACCAAGCTCACGGTCGTCACCGCGGCCGACCTCGGGTGACGCGATGACCTCCCCAGAGGCGCTCCCCGACGTCGTGTTCGAGGCGTCCGGCATCGTCAAGCGCTTCCCCGGGGTCGTCGCCCTCGATGGCGTGGAGCTGGAACTCCGCGCCGGTGAGGTGCACGCCCTGCTCGGCGAGAACGGCGCCGGAAAGTCCACCCTGGTCCGCATCCTGGCCGGGATCCAGGCCGCAGACGCGGGCACCATGCGGCTCGCGGGCCGCCCGTACGCCCCCGGCGACACGGCGGCCGCGATGCGCGCCGGGGTCCAGGTCGTGCACCAGGAACTGAACCTGCTGCCGAACCTGTCGGTCGCCGAGAACCTCTTCTTCAGCCAACTGCCGCGCCGGTTCGGCTTCGTGGACCGCCGCACCCTGCACCGGCGGGCGGCCGGGCTCCTCGCCGAGGTGGGCCTCGACGTCCCACCGGGCATGAAGGCGGGGCAGCTCGGCATCGCCCAGATGCAGCTGCTGGAGATCGCCCGCACCCTGTGGCAGGACTGCCGGGTGCTGGTCATGGACGAGCCGACCGCGACCCTGACACCGCGCGAGACCGAGCGGCTGTTCACCCTGCTGCGCAGGCTCACCGCGCGCGGCACGGCCGTCCTGTACATCTCCCACCACTTGGAGGAGATCTTCGAGATCGGTAACCGGATGACCGTCTTCCGCAACGGCGGGCACGTGGTCACCAAGGAACTCGCCGGCACCGACACCGCCGAGGTCATCCGCCTGATGGTGGGGCGGGACATGGAACGCGAGTACCCGCCGTACACCGCGCGCGAACCCGGCCCCGAGTTGCTGCGCGCCGAGGGGCTGCGGCCCGCCGGGGGCGCCCCGCTGTCCTTCGCCCTGCGCGCCGGGGAGGTGGTCGGCATCGCCGGACTGGTCGGATCCGGGCGGACGGAAGCGGTCCGGGCCCTGTTCGGGGCCGACCGGGCCGAGGGCGGCCGGGTGTGGGTGCGCGGCGAGGAGGTCCGTATCCGCTCCCCCCGGGACGCGGTTCGCCACGGCATCAGCCTGCTCACCGAGGACCGCAAGGGGCAGGGCCTGGTTTTGGACATGCCGCTCGCCGCCAACGTCACCCTCGCCGCGATCCGTACGGTCTCGCGCGGCGGGCTGCTGCGCCGCACCGAGGAGGAGCGACTCGCCCGCGCAACGGTGGAGTCCCTCGCCGTGCGCACGCCCGGGGTGCGCACGGCGGTGCGCACCCTGTCCGGCGGCAATCAGCAGAAGGCGGTGCTCGGCCGCTGGCTGCTGGCCGGTACGGACGTACTGATCGTCGACGAGCCCACGCGCGGGATCGACGTGGGGGCCCGCTACGAGATCCACCAGCAGCTCACCGGTCTCGCGGAGCAGGGCAAAGCGCTGCTCGTGGTCTCCTCCGATCTGCCCGAGCTACTGGGGATCTGCGACCGGATCCTGGTGTTCTCGCGGGGCGCGCTCGCGGGCGAGGTGGCCCGCGCGGACTTCGACGGTTCCCGGATCCTCGCCCTGGCCTACTCCGGCTACTCGTCGGCCTCCGCGCCCGCGCCCGACCTGGCCTCCGCGCCCCACATGGCCTCCGCGCCCGAAGCCGCCGGCACGACAACCTCCGCCTACGACACCCGTGCGAAGAATGGTGACCAGCCGTGACCTCCGTACCACCCGTGACCTCCCAGCCGCCCGTGACCTCCGCACCGCTCACGGCCGCCCGCAAGCCCGCCGGGTCCTCGCTCGTGCGGCAGGTGATGGGCGAGGCGGGCATCGGCATCGCGCTGCTCGCGCTGGTGGCCGTCTTCGCCCTGAGCGCGCCGAAGTTCGCCACCTCCGCGAACCTGACGAACATCGCGACCGAGATCACCCTCAACACGATGCTCGCGGTCGGCATGACCTTCGTGATCCTCGTCGGCGGCATCGACCTGTCGGTGGGCGCCGTGATGGCGCTGTCCGCGGTAGTGGCCGGCGAGGTGCTGACCGCCGACGGACTCCCGGCGGCCGCGGCGGTAGCCCTGGCCGTCCTGGTGGCCGCCGCGGTCGGCATGCTGTGCGGGCTGATCAACGGGTTCGTATCGGAGCGGTGGCGCGTACCGTCCTTCATCGTCACCCTCGGGATGCTCAACATGGCGCGAGGCGCGGCCCTGCAGTACACCAACGCCAAGACCCTGTACGACTTCCCGCCCGGCTTCACCCGCTTCGGGACCTCGACCCTGCTGGGCGTGCCCGCGCTGTTCTGGATCGCGCTGCTGATGGTGGCGGTGGGCCATCTGGTGCTGACCCGGACGGTGTTCGGGCGGCTGGTCTTCGCGATCGGCGGGAACGAGGAGGCCGTACGGCTCTCCGGGCACCGCACGGGGGTGGTCAAGGTGGCCGTCTTCGTCATCGCCGGATTCGCGGTGGGCATCGCGGCCGTCACCTACATGGCACGGCTGTCGATCGCCAGCCCGATCATCGGCGGCGGGTACGAGCTGAGCGCGATCGCGGCCGTGGTGATCGGCGGCGCCTCGCTGGCCGGCGGCAAGGGGTCGATGGTGGGGACGCTGCTGGGGGCCTGCCTGCTGGGCGTGCTCACCAACGGGCTGCTGCTGATGGGGGTCTCCGATTTCCAGCGGCAGATCATCACCGGCGGGGTCATCGTGGTCGCGGTGGTCGTGGACCACTACCGGGGACGGCTGGCGGCGCGGCTGACCCCGCTCGGGTGAGTCCGCTCGGCTGACCCCGCTCGGCTGACCCCGCTCGGGTGAATCCGCTCGGGTGAGTCCGCTGTCAACGGCTTGAAGGGCGACGGCCTCGATGCGCTTGACCGGGCTCGTCGTTTTCGAGCGGCGGCTGGTCGACCCGCTACCCGCCCTGGTCCGTGCCTCGGTAACCAAGCGGCACGGGACCGTGCGCCCTGGAAGGATGATGTTCGGCTCCTGCTCACTCACCCCAAAAACCTGCGGCCCAAGGACACCCCGCTCCTGACAACCCTCACCACCGCACGCCCCGAAGAGACCGCGACCGACACCCAGGCCCCGGTACCGGACCAGGACCTGGGCCTAAGGGCTGTCCCGTAATCCGTGGTGGATCAGCGCGCGGCGTCGGATGCGGTGCATCGCAAGGCGGAGGGACGCCCGAATACTGGACGTATTCGGGCGTCCCGACAACGCGGCGAGGTGCCGTAGCCGGCGCCGCACGCCCACCAGGGATTACGGGACAGCCCTTAAACCTGGACCTGGACAATCCGCGTGGACGACGATTGACCTCGGGCTTCGTTCAGCAGATACGTCGGTCCGAGAGTGACCACCGCGTCCCGGCGGCCGCAGAGGACTCCGACGATCTCCGCCCCGGAAGGGTACCGGCCGTCGGCTGAGGGGCGAGTTCCTACCGTTTCGTGAGCAGGCTTGAGGTGGCGTCCTATCGGCGGAAGTGGGCGTGGTGTTCGTACAGGAAGGCGTCGAGGGTCCGGGGCGGGCGGCCGAGGATGTCACTGACGGTGGTGGTGGGGGCTTCGGGTCGGGTGATGGCGAGTTGCTGGATCTCCGTCACGTGGTCGGCGAGCCAGGTGGGCATGTGGGCGTTGTGGATGAGGTGGTCGCGCAGTTCGTCCGGGGTGAGGTGAACGTAGCGGATCTGGTTACCGGTCAGGGTGGTCAGTCGTGAGGCGAGAGCGGGGTAGGAGACGGCTTCGGGTCCGGTCAGGGTGTAGGCGCCGCCGGCGATGTCGGGCCTGGTGAGGGCGGCCGCGGCGACGTCGCCGATGTCGCGGCAGTCGATGTGGTTGCAGGGCGCGTCGCCCGTCGTGCCGAGGATGACGCCCTGGGCGACGGTGGGGGCCAGGCGCAGGAGGTTCTGCGTGAACGCGTAGGGGCGCAGGATGGTGTGGGTGAGGCCGCTGGCACGCAGGTGTTCCTCGATGGCGTGGTGTCCGCGGGAGATGGCGACCGGGGAGTCGGGTTCGGCGGCGGGTGCGGAGACCTTGACGATGTGTCCGATGCCGGCGAGGGCGGCCATGTCTATGACGCGCGTTTCGAGTTCGACCTGCGCGGGGCTGTTGGCCATGGCGAGGAAGAGTTGGCCGGCGCCCTTGAAGGCGGTGCGCAGCGAGTGGGGGTCAGTGGCGTCGGCGTACTGAACCTCGACGGGCGGTTGGTGTGCGCCGGTTATGCCGGGGATCGGCCGGTGCGGGGTGCGGGTCAGTGCGCGGACGGGGGTGCCGAGTGCGAGGAGGCTGTGGAGCAGGGCGTTCCCGGTTGCTCCGGTCGCTCCCATGACGACGATCATCGTGTGCTCATTCCTTGGTGACTCCCCGGCGGCGGGTGCTGCCGGGGTGGGCCCGGTCGGGCTTGGGCTCGTGGGGCGGGTGGGCCAGGCGCCGGAGTCGGCTATGCCGGGAATGCTGAGATGGTGTTGCGCCAGCGCAGGGTGACGATGGTGGTGGCGAGGACTGCGGAGACGGGCAGGTCGATGCGCAGGCGCTCCAGCCACGGGGTGGCGGGGATGGGGGTGTGGGCGGGTAGCCATTGGGCGACGAACCATCCCAGCAGGGCCGCCGTCCCGGCGGCGGTGATGACGAGTGCGACGGTCAGGGCGATGCGCGGCGTGGTGGTGGTCCACCGTCGGGGCTGCCCGCCGTGCCGCAGCCAGGTGCCGACCAGGAACGCCACCACGGCGGAGGTGCCGGCGATGGAGGTGCAGGCGGCCACGGCCAGATCCTGCTGCCCTGTGACGACTCCGGCGGAACCGGCCATCAGTGCGGGGGCGGCGTAAGCGGTCAGTACCTCGCGCCACAGGGTGAACGGCCGGGATGGCCGGGGGGTTGCCTGGTTTCGGCTGGTTCTGTCCTTCGTTGCGGGCATGCCGGCCTCTTTCTCGTTCGTATGCGGAGCGAAGGGTGGTTGTTGCGGGAGGCGTCAGGCCCGCGCCGGAATGTAATTAGGCAGCTAACTACTGCCTCGAAAAAAGGGGCCCTACCCGGAAGGCGGGGCCAAACCAGATGAGAGCCGGGTCAGTCGGCGACCAGGGCCGCACTGCCGCGCACGACGCGGGCGAGCAGATCCAGGAACACCGTACGTTCCTCTACGGAAAGCCCACCCACCATCGCCTCAAGCCGCTCGAAATGCTCGGACGCCATGTCACGCAGGCGCTGCGCCCCGCGCGCGGTCAGGACGGCCACCGTACCCCGGCCGTCCTCCGTGGACGGCCGGCGGGCGATCAGACCCTCGCGCTCAAGACCGTCCAGCAGACCGGTGACCGTGGCCCTTGAGACACCGAGGTCGACCGCAAGACGCGAGGGGGACTTCTCCCCGCCATGGTCTTCGAGGTCGGCGAGCAGGCGGTAGCGCCCCGTCGACAGCCCGAACCTGGCGAAGTGCGCCTCGGCCGCCCGGCCGACCCGCGCGCCCGCCGCGATCAGCCGCACCGCGACCAGCACCGCCTGCGGATCCACCTCCAGTCCGTAGTGCTCGACCTGCCGCCTGGCCTGGTCCAGCGTGGGCGCCTCGCCATCGATGCCATCCCTCGTCATGCAGATAATATGGCGGCTAATCACTTGGGCTGTCAAGGCAGCGACCATCCGGTACCGAACAGCGGTGCTGCTTCCATTGCCGCCGTTCGCTTTCACCTCGGCCTCGATCACTGCGGCATGTCGCGTCGACGAGCCGGCCCACCCGGGCTGCCGAGGTCGCCGCGATCGAGACCACTCTGACCGCGGCCGCCCAGAAGCGGGAGGCCATGCGCGACCGTGTGGCCCAGCCGCCCACCGTCCACCTCGGCATGCCCGACATCCGCAGCAGCGTTGGTCGCGTCCCTTCGGAGCTGTGACGGATACTGCCGCGCAAGCACGCTGGTCCGCGATGACACAGCTGCCTTACCGGGTCTCTGTCGACACGGGTTTGAGGAAGAAGAGGCACTGCTTCGCGTTGAATTCGCCCACCTCGGCGACGAAGCGGAACGTATCGCCCGCGCGGACGGTGGCGGAGGTGTTCCGGCCGGTCAGCTTCAGGTCGAGGAGGTTGACGTCCTCGTACTTGAAGGCCGGCCCGATCCCGGTCTTCGGTCCCTGGTCGCCCGAGCCAAGGAGGAAGTCATAGCGGGTGTCGTCGCCACCGTGGGGCGCCATGTGCACGATCGAACCGTCGAAGGCGACCGTCTTGCCCTTGTACTTGGTCGCGAAGTCCGAGTTCGCGCTGTCACAATAGTCCGGCGTCTTCAGGAGCGCCGCGAACTCCGGGTTGTTCTGCGGCGTGATCACCTCAGCGGCAGCCGACCCGGCCGCGGCCGGAGTCGACGTGGCGGAGGGTTCCGCGCTCGCAGTGGCCACCGTCTGCTTGTTCGACTCGCCCTTCTTCTCGCCTCCCTCCTCGAGCGCCGCGGCCACGCCGATGACGATGACCAAGAGCACGAGGCTGCCGACCGCGGCGCCGATCAAGAAACGCGGCAGGGGCTTCTTCGGCCGGCGGAAGTCGAGGGTGGATCGCAGCATGCCCTGGGCCTGTTCCACGATCTCCCAGCCGTCCTTCTGCATCTTCGAGATCACCAAGCCGTCGGTGCCGCGAACTGTCTGCACGGTCTTGTACTCGTACTTGATCTCGTCGGCCATGCGGCTCCGCGCCCCCTCAATGAACTTTTCATACCAACTGCCTCGCGAGCATAGGGGACTTCGCGAGGAACTCGGCATCACCGACGTCACCTCGGCCCTGAGCTCACGATTCGGACCAAGGAGCACTCGGACAGCAGGTCAGCGACCCCTCGAAGGAGTGTGAACGGTCCGCTGCGGGAACGGCATATGGCTGGGCTCCGGAGCCCCCATTTCGGGCCCCGGCCGCACGCTGGTGGGCGCTCGGAGGCATCGGCACCCTGGAAGCCGACTGGACGGCCGGCCAGCTCGGACGCGCGGTCGCTCTCTATGTAGCCGCCGGCCACCTCACCCGGGCGCGGGTCGGCGTCGATTGTGGCCAGCGGCGTGCTGACGACGGCGTTGAAGGCCTCGCACAGCTCGCGGACGGTGATGCCTTTGCCCGTACCCAAGTTAATCGCGGTCGACCGCTCGGTGTCCGTGAGGATGGAGTCGAAGCGCTGAATCGCCACAACGTGGGCTGCGGCGAGGTCCCAGACGTGCACGTGGTCCAGGATGCCGGCGCCGTCCCGCGTCGGGTAGTTCGTCCCGGTGATCGGGAACGGCCGGCCGGCCTTCCTCGTGGGCCTGGATGAGCACGCCGAGAGCGCGGCTGGGGCGCTTGAGCTGGAGGCCGGTGCGCAGCTTGGGGTCGGCGCCGACCGGGCTGAAGTACCGCAGCGACAGCACACGCGGCCCGGCCACCGCGATGTCGGCGAGCATCTCTTCGCACACGACTTGGTCCGCGCGTAGGGGCTTTGCGGCGCGCGCGGCGAGCCCTCGTTGACGGAAGAGCCGTTCTCCGCCTGGTAGATGGAGGCCGAGGAGCTGAAAACCACGAGGTCGCAGCCGTTGCGGTGCGGGTGTCTGACGAAGGACAGGCTCTTTCTGGCGTTCGCCTCGTAGTAGCCGATCGGGTCCGCGACGCACTCCGCGACCCACTCCGGGACGACGATCAGGGCGGCGCACGCACAGGAGGTTGCTCGTGCGGTCGGACACTTCGCGGAGCAGCCTCTCGGCACTGGTAGCCCAGGCCGACTACGGGCCGCTGAACCCCCTGACCCGCACGACAAGGTAAACCTCAAGCAGATCCGAGCCCACTGGGACGACCTCCTGCGCGTGGCCGGCTCCGTGCACTCGGGCAGATGACGACGACGGCCGGGAGGAGTGAGCGCCGCTCCCGTCATCCTGGACGGGTCGTTGTGCTCCGGGAAGACCACCGCCGACCGGCGGCTACGGTTGGGCCGCGGACACCGCTGTTGGCGCTTCCCCGAGTCGACTCAAAGGTGCGGCTTCCGGTGCGGCACTCCCCCACACGCGTTCGAATCAGCCGATGGAAGAGATGCCGCCCTCGCGAGCGTCGAGCAGCTCGTCCCAGTGCTCGGTCGCCCATCGGCACGCGGCGGCCATCGGCTCCAGCATGCTGCGGCCGAGCGGTGTCAGCGCGTACTCCACCCGCAGTTTCGGGTCGGCGTGCACCGTGCGTGACACGAACCCGTTCCGCTCCAGGCCGCGGAGCGACTGTGTGAGCGACTTCGGGGTGACGCGGCCCAGTGGCACGCGGAGTTCGGAGTATCTGCGCGGGCCGTCTTCCAGACAGCGGAGGACCATGGGTGCCCATTTGTCACCGAAGCGGAAAGGCAGCAGCGAGGACGGGCACAGCTCGTCGAACAAGTCGGGTGGCAGCGGCGGCAGCGGCGGCCGTTGTGTCATCGAGGGTCTCCCGTCTCCGGTCTTGGTATCCATCTGGTGACCGACCTTCTGGATACCTTCCGGAGCGTCGACTCAACGGCAGGTATTCCGGTGACGGGCAGGATCGTGGTTGTCGGGGCGGATTGCCGCCCGCATGCTCGACAACCTCACCGATCCGCACCCGTCCTCCTCTGGCCGAAAAGCAGCCGGCTTGCCGGCTTGCACCTCATCAGAGGAACGAGCGTCCAATGAACACCACATTTCGACCCATAAAGGTAAGGCAGGACATCATGCGTGCAGCCCGCTTCCATGAGTACGGCGGAACGGAGAGCCTGGTCATCGAGCAGGCCCCCGAGCCCCATGCCGGCGTTGGTGAGATACGTGTCCGTGTCGCGGCGGCCAGCGTCAACCCCATCGACTGGAAGCTGCGCGCCGGCTCACTGCGCCAACTGCTTCCTCTGGAGCTGCCCGCCATTCCCGGGCGCGACGCCGCCGGCGTGGTCGACGAAATTGGTGACGGGGCAGAGGGGGTGCGCATCGGCGACCGCGTCTTCGGGCTGGGTGATGTCACCGGCGCAACCGCAGAGCTGGTCATCCTCTCGGCCTGGGCCCACGCCCCAGCCGAGTGGAACAACGAACAGGCCGCGGGCGCCGGGCTCGCGGCCGTGACCGCGATGCGTGGCCTGAACGCGCTCGGCTCCCTGGCGGGACGCACCCTTCTCATCGAGGGCGCCGCCGGAGGCGTGGGCAGCGCGGCAGTCCAGATTGCTGTGGCACAAGGTGCCACCGTGATCGGGACAGCCGGCGAACGCAACCACGAGTTCCTCACCTCTCTCGGCGCCGTTCCCACCACCTACGGCCCCGGCCTCACACAGCGTCTCTCCGCTCTCGCTCCACACGGCGTCGACATCGCGCTCGACACCGCGGCCTCCGGATCCCTGGACGACCTCGTCTCGATCACGGGCGACCCAACGCGCGTCGCGACGGTCGCCGACCATGCAGGCGGGCAGCGCCTGGGCACGCATGTGGTCAACGCGGAGAACGACTCCACCCTCCTGTCCGCAGCCGCAGAACTGGGCCGGCAAGGCCGCTACACACCCCATATCGAACAGACCTACCCCCTGGAGCGGATCGCCGACGCCCACGCGCACGCCGAGCGCGGACGCACACGCGGCAAGATCGTGATCTGCATCTGAAGCTGGGGCACGGGACAGCTGCGCCGGCCCGCCAAGCGATCGTCTTGGCGGGCCGCGCATCCACGGCAGCGGCGCTATCAACCGGGCCGTCGCCGTTGGGGTCGGGGTGTTCGTAGGAGTAAAGGATGCCGATCACCTCGGCCAGGACGGGCGCCGCTGACTGCTGTGGTCCGCGAACGGTTTGGCCGGGCTCCAACCGTCGCGACTCGTGAACACCGCCCGCCATAGGCTCTCGTCGTTCTTGGCTTGTTTCGCGTTGTCCGTCGCATTCGCTCCTCACGCGTCGCCACTGCCGCCCGCACATCGGGGCCCGCCGCCCCGGCATTCGGTCCGGACAGTGCTGTGACGATCACCACTGACGTCACACAGTGTTGCCCATCGGCTATCCAAGGTGATCGCCTCGGGTGGAACCCTGACAGGAAGCAGTCAGACACACTGCGGCCGATTTATCGGCCGGCAGCCAGGATGGCGTGAGACGTCCGTACCACCCGAACCGGTGACGGCTGGTACCTCGACCCCCGCACCAAGACCTGACCGGCCGTCCCGCCCCCGAACCCCGGAGCCGGGCCGATCGCCTGCGCTAGAAGCGCATGATCATCGGCTTGGCGTTCACCGCTGTACCGCTATGCCTACCGACGTCAATTGCATCGGATGCGAGTGGGCCACACCCGCCCTGGAGGCTGGCCCCGGACCACAGAGATGTGGTCCCACCAAGCCTGCTGAGCTGCGAAGATGACCCCTGGTCGCATCTGAGGCGAAATTCTCGCGTCAGATGCGATGAATGGAGAGTGATGCCGTATGGGCGGGGACAGCCTCGTTCCAGCGGTCCGCCAATTCGGCCTCTCGCAGCCTCGGGGCGGTCCAGCCGAGTGTCTGCTTGGCCATCCTGAAGAAACGCCGAACGAGCCGGGGCGCCAGTTCACCGCCGCCTGTTCATCGACGACACCGCCGCCAACGTCACCGCCGCCCGCGAAGTGGGAATGACTGCCCTTCACTACCGAGGGCCCGAAGAATCTCCGAGACGCCTTCTCCCCGCTCCTCGATCCCCAGGCTCCCCAGGGCGTTCAACCCCCAACCAGCTGAGGGGAAGAGCGACCCTGGGGATTTCACGAATCCTCATCAGCACCCCGTTGCCGTGTTCGCCCGCCGCTCTCGACGCCGAGCTGCACGCCGCCCTGGCCGCTTTCGACGCTGCGGCCGCTCCGTGGCGTGAGGCCCTCGAGGACCTGGACGACGACGTCCTCGCCGAGACCGCTGCCGAAGCGCGGGCCGTCGGCGCCGGCCCGGCGGCCGCCGTCGACGAGCTGGTGCGCGGCCTGCTCGGGCAGTTGGCCGACTGGCAGCAGTCGATCGGCGAGCCGGGCCGCGCGGTCACCACGGCAACTAGACACCGACCGCTACCCGGCTGGTCCACCGATGCCGGCCGCACCGAGGACATCGGGTGGCGCCAGGCCCGCACCACGCCGCTCGAGGCCCTCGCACGCCACCACCACGCTCATCGGCTCGCCGCCATCGTCGAGCTCGGCGGTGAGCTGAAGCTCCCAGCTACCCGTAACGGGCGCTTCAGGGGCGCGGTCATCCCAGAGGGCTGCGCGGTCAGCGCCGGCCGCCGCCGATGCGGCGGTCGTCGGCCAGTGCGGTCAGCGGGCCGAACTCGAGGGCAAGCTGGTTCCACGTCAGAACCTCGCCACAGCGTGCCGGGAACTCCTTCGGGTTGAACTCGGGCATGGTCCAGGTGCCAGTGCCCCGGTCCCGCAGCCACAGGTCCCCGTCACCGTCGACCACGGTCGGCGGGACCGGTACGGGCTCGGCCTGATCGGTGGGCTCCCAGGTGACCCGGCCCGGGTGGGAAGCGCGGCGCAGCTCGGTGGTGGCCAGCCGCGCGGCCAAGTCACGGGTGGACTCTTCGGCGTCCTTGACCGACGCGAGTCGGAATGCGTCGTCAAGTACGGGCAGGGCTGGATTCTTGCTGCGCTTTGCACTCATACGCTGACTACCTCCGGTGGGGGGCGTCACATCCGTTATGGCACCCCGTAGAGGAACACGATATCCGAGGCGGGAGCCGGGCCGGCTACGACTACTGTCCAGGTGGAGGCGCCGGCACACCGAGCGGTGGGGCTAGGCGGTGAGCTGGTCCTGGATGTGGCGCAACCCGCGGTGGTAGCGCTCAGATATGGCTGTCCGGGTCTGAGAAGGTGAGGCCGCCGGGGGGCGAGCGGACGTCGGGCCGGGAACGGGTGGGGAATCGGGCTAGCCGGGCGGCTGGCGGCGCCCTGCTCGACCGGCATCAGCCGGCGCCACCCGCCTGAACTCCACCGTCACCGCGCCGCACACCACGGAAGCCAACATTGGCCGTCGGCGCCCCACCTTCACCGTGTGATCGGTGCAGTCGTCCCCCGCCGCCGCCCCACGACCGTCAGCGCGGGAGGCAGGCGCTCGGGACATGAGAAAGGGGGTCGAGACCGCTATGAGCGGTCTCGACCCCCTTTCTCGTGAGAGTCAGCGCTTGAAAGCGTCCTTGACGCTCTCCTTGGCCTGTCGGGCGTCACCCTTGGCCTGCTCGGCCCGGCCTTCGGCGGTCAGGCGGTCGTTACCCGTGAGGTGGCCGGCGGTCTCCTTGAGCTTGCCCTTGGCCTGCTCGCCCTTCGCCTCGGTCTTCTGCTCACCAGACACAGCTGATCACTCCCTGTTCGTCGAAAAGCGTTACGCAACCTCGTATGACCGACAGAAGATCGCCTAAACAGGGCTGCCGAAGTTTCCTAAGGGCTGTCCCGTAATCCGTGGTGGATCAGCGTGCGGCGTCGGATGCGATGCGTCGCAAGGCGGAGGGACGCCCGAATACTGGACGTATTCGGGCGTTCCGACAACGCGGCGAGGTGCCGTAGCCGACGCCGCGCGCCCACCAGGGATTACGGGACAGCCCTTACCCCCGGATTTAGGTAGCGGCTGGTGTTGCGGCCGAGGTGGTCGTCGATCGGTGGAGGTGAGCAGGTTCCCTGCTGCGTCACGGCGACCACCCCGGTTGTGTCACGCATACCCCCGCTGTCGGCTTTCAGTGAATTCGGCGACGGATCGAGGAATACCGAAACGACGGTGGCCCGCCCCCCCGTTCGTTGGGGGGCGGGCCACCGTCGTTTCGGCACGCTCACTGCGGGGTTGTGGCGCTGCTACCAGCGGTACCAGCGTCCACTGCCGCCCTTGGGACGGGCGACGAATCCGACGAGCCAGAGCACCAGGACGGCGATCGCGACCCACCAGAGAATCTTCACCGCGAAACCCGCGCCGAAGAGGATCAGAGCCAGCAGAAGAACAAGAAGCAGGGGAACCATAGTTATTACCTCCGAGACATCATCTGCCCGGCGCGATCCCGCCCATGCATTCGAATTTATCTGTTTCCTACTCCGCCGGCAGGGCAGCAGAACAGGCCGCGTTGCGGGGGCGCGCCTTGGTGCGAGGGGAGTCACCGGCTCGGCCCGGCCTTGCGGCCTCACTCCCATCACATTCAGAACGGCACAGAAGCCACCCGAGGTCGTCGTCACCCAACTGAAGAAGCTGGACTGCCCCTCCCGCTTTCCGTCGAAGTAGTGCGTCCACCACCTCGCAGTCGACGGCGCACAGCTTCGGGAGGCACCAAGTCAGGCGTGAGCGACGTGACTGCTTGCCGGGTTGCCGGGTTGCCGAGCTGATGAAAGTTCCTGAAACTGAGCCTGGCTCGCCGTAAAGTCGCAGGTCAGCGAGCTGCTCCCCGCACACGCGGAGATGACCGGGTGTGCGTAGTCGGGGTACAGGAAATCCCGGTGAGAACGATCATGGTCCGCTCGGTGGGAGGGGAGGTTCACACTGCATGCGCTGACGCTGTCTCTCGTGCACACTCCGAGGCCCGGTGATCAACAACCGCCGTCCAAACCGGCAGACAGACGCTGCCGCGGAACGTGAACAACGCCACCCGGTGGGCCGTCAGGTGACGAGTGCGTAGATGCTGCTGCCCATCAGCCAGAGTCCGGCCAGCAGCGAGAGGGTGATGATCAGCTGGTCTTGGTGATGCTCGAGCCAAGTCCGCAGACTGTTCAGTCGAGCCTGGGCGCCGACCGGCACCCAGACGGTGTACATCTCCATGACCAGAAGGCTGAGGGTGGCCAGCAGGCAGTAGCCGGTCAAGGCGAACCAGTCGGAGAGCGAGGAGAGGTCGGCGTCGACGACAGTGGCGGCGCCCGCACCGACCAGGGCCCACGGTTGGAGCAACCAGGCGAGTGCGGCAGCGGTGCCGAGTGAGGCGTTGTCGACGCGGCCCGTCCAGCTCGGCGGCCGGAACGGGCGGGGCGGCCGCCGGTGCCGGTAGCCGCTGAACAGCACGAGGCCGACGCCGATCGCCAGCTTGGCGGCGACCGCCGCGGTCGATGGCGTGCTGTGGTGGACGGGTGGCGTCCCACCGGTCAGCAGCACGATGCAGGCAACCACCACGACCAGGTTGATCAGCCACGACAGCAGGAAGGCGAGGCCCTTGCGAACACCGCGGTGCGACGCCAGCAGCAGGATGAAAGCGCTGTTGTGCAGCGGTCCGAGGGTGATGGCCGTGCCGATCACGACCAGGTCGACGACCATCGACACAACCGCTCCCGGAGATCAGACCCGCCCAAGATTGTCGGACGGATGTTTTGCAGGGGCGTGACGGGTGGACAGGGTGTTGGCACCCGCGTGGCGCCGTGTCCCGACACTGCGGCGCCTGGCCCGACGAGTCAAGCCAGACACGCCGGCGCCCCCGATCGCCTCTGCCCGGCCGCGACTCCCCGGCCTCGGCGGCTCCCCGGAGGGGGTGCGGTCGGTGAGGTGTGCGGCGACCATCTGGTGGCCGAGATCGGCGCGCGCACGAGGTCTGCGGCTGGCCGCGTGAGGCTGGTTACACGGCGGGCGTTGCCGGCTGTGGTCCTGCGCCGTGCGGACCCGCGCCGTGCGGACCCGCGCCGTGCGGACCCGCGCCGTGCGGACCGGCAGGACGCCGGGCGAGCCGGAGCGTGCCTACGTAGGCGACCACCACGGCGACGATCACGAGCGGCATCACGTCCAGTCCCTCAGCGCCGAGGAGCAGGCTGGCCAGCAGCACGGAGGTCATCGGCAGTTTCAGGATGGCCACCGCCATGGCACCGACACCGATCGCGAATCCAGCGGTGGTTCCCAGGCCGGGCAGGTGGGAGAGGGCGAGGCCGCCCGCAGCGCCCAAGAACAGGGCGGGGAAGATCGGGCCGCCGCGGAAGGCGCTCATCGAGGCGCAGTAGGCCAGTGCCTTGCACCCCAGCAGGACGATCAGGGTGGCCCCGGTGTTGGTCGCGCTGTCGGCCAGCAGCGAGCCGAGTGCCTCTTGGCCGGAGAACAGCACGCCAGTGGCAGGCCGGCCGGTGATCACCGCGAAGAGCAGAGCGATGACGCCGATCGCGACGCCCATCAGGACGGTGAGCGGCAGCCGGTGACGGTCGACCAGGCCTTGCAGGGCGAGCGAGGCCCGACGGATCGCCTCTCCGAGCAGCGCTGCGAGGGCGCCCGCCAAAATCGCCCAGGCGAACTCGCCAAGGGTGGGTCGGTCGGCGGGCGGTACGTGGGTCAGCGCCAGCGAAAATGTGCCCAGGCCGGTCCAGCTGCCCAGACCGGTGAAGGTCAGCGATCCGACGCCGGCTGAGAGTAGACCGGGTACCAACACCACACCCATCATCGGGCCGCCCAGCCCCGTGGCCTCCATCAGCAGGAAGGCGCCGACCAACGGGGATCCCAGCAGTTCGCTGATGGCGGCGAAACTGCCGGCCGCGCCGATCACGGCGACGGCGCTGGGCGGGGCATCGCGCTTGAGGAGTCTGACGGCGCCGACGGCGAGCCCGCCGCCGAGTGCGATCAGCGGGGCCTCCGGGCCGAGGACGACACCCAGGCTGAGCGATGCGAGCGCGGCGATCGCCACACCCGGCAGCGCGGCGACCGAGGGTGCGCCACCGGTCTTGAGCCCTTCGGCCGGCTTGTGGCCGCCGCCACCCGGCAAGTGGCGGATCGTCAAGGCGACCAGAACACCCGCGATCACGAGCAGCGGAATCGCCCACCAGTCGGGCGTGGCGCCGAAACCGAGGGCTTTCGGCAGGTCGTCGTAGACCAGCGACTGGAGTTCGGAGACCAGGGCGAGGAAGCCGAACGCGGCGGCGGAGATCGGGACACCGAGGAGGGCAGCGATCACCAGCACCGCGAGGTATCCGCGGGTGCGGACGATCGCCAGCGGGTCCTGAGGCGCGGCAGTGGTGCCGGCTGACTCGGCGGGCGGTCCGGCAGACATGTGCATCGTCTCCTCGAAGAATCCGGCCCGGCCACAACGTCGGCGGCACGGGCCTGAGCCTGCTGCTGATAGGGGAATCGGCGGGAACACCCGTCTGGCGGTGACCGGCGCCGTAGTGGGAGTTGGCCTGCCCGGACGGCTCCGACCAGGGCCTGGTGGCCCCCACCGTCCGGACCTGGAAGCTGCGCGGGCGGGGCCGGCAACGGCAGGCCTCATCCTGTGGGAGTGGTGTGCGGCGCGGGTATCCCCCTGCTCCGGTCCTCGGCCATCGGCTGACCCTCCTGTCTGCCTGCCCGTCTGCCTGGGCGGCGCCCTCGCCCGTCCGCCGGCGCGCCTACGCCCTGCGCATCATCGCGGGCGCAACCGATCACGTACCGCTGTGGCGCGCTCAGACTCCGCAATCCGTGGCATTCGTCGTCGCGGAACCCGGTGCGAGCCGGCAGCAATCTTCAGCACCCGGACAGACCTCCGCTGAGCACCGGGCGAGAAGGCACAAGGGCGAGCGACGACGGTCGGGGCAGCGCGCCTCGGCAGCGTGTCGGCCTCGCCGCCCCACTCGCTCCGCACTACGGTTGCTCGACGAACACGCCTCGCTTCACCCAGAGCGAGTACTCCCGGAACGATCATCTTCAGGGGCGCCCCGTACGCCTCCACCTGCGAAAAGCGAACGGCGGATGGCCCGGATGACCCCGACCTCACGGGCGACCGACTCCCCTGCCCGACCCCCGACAAGCCAAGGCGGCAGTGGGCCGTGACCGGACAGAACCCCTCCGACATCGACCCTCTGGATGATCCGCGCGAGCCCGAGCCACGAACCCGGACGCGCGTCCACTCCGAGAGCCGCTGGCCGATGGCCGCAGCGGTCGTCGCTTCCGCCGTGCTCACCCTGCTCCTACCCGACGCCCTGCGCCTCGGACCCCGATGGGCACTCCCCCTGGCCGAAGGACTGCTGTTGGTGGCGCTGATCGCGGGTGATCCGGGTCGGATCACCCGCCGTTCCACCGTCCTGCGCACGGTGTCGATCGCCTTGGTCGTCATCCTGGCGGGCAGCGCCATTTGGTCGACCATGCAACTGATCGACGACCTCATCCACGGCGGGACCGAGACCAACTCCGCCACCGCCCTGCTGTCGGCCGGCGGCAGCGTGTGGGCCTCCACCGTCCTCGCGTTCTCCCTCCTGTACTTCGAACTGGACAGCGGCGGACCGGCCGCCCGGACCCACCACATGCCGCACACTCCGGCGCTTGCCTTTCCGCAACAGCTCAATCCGGAGGTGAGCTCCCCGAACTGGCGCCCCCGCTATATCGACTACCTCTACCTCGGGTTCACCAACTCCACCGCGCTGAGTCCCACCGATGTGATGCCACTCGCCCCTTGGGCCAAGTGCGTCATGACACTCCAGTCCATCGTCTCGCTCATCATCCTGGGACTCGTCGTCGCCCGGGCCGTGAACGTCCTGGTCTGAGACGCGGGCAGCATGTCCGGTCCCCCGCGGTCACCAGAGGTCACCGGCGGAGCCAAGGAGCCGAACCGTGCCGGGCCTGCTCGCCGTACCCCCTGAATGTCTGACCCGGACGGTGACGGAGAGCGCGCCCGCCCGGCGGTGTGCTCTTCAGCAAGCGCCGCGGTCCAGCGGAAGACCCGCCGCGCATACAAGAACCGCGTCGGCATGGCATCGGATGGGGCGGCGTCACCAGGCTCCAACAACCAGAACGGCCCGTCCGGCGGACGAGCCGAGGACGAACGGTGCGGGAGAAGTACATGCTCACCAAGGGCACGTTGGTACGGGACCGCATACCGTGCGGCTTGGCAAGCGCGCCCCGGGACATCGGTCTCCCGAAAGATGCGGCATGACGGCCCCGAGTCCGCCGAATGGATCAATGCCCAGCGGATCGACAACAAGATCGCCATCCCTACCCAGGGCGTGAACGTAGTCCTCGACGGCTGGGGCCCCGTCGGATGCCATCGGCTGCCTCCACGCCGCGGCCGCGCGGATCGACCGCGCACCCCGGGAGCCGTTTGGATACACATCCCTTAGGTCCGTATATATCCGGAGTGCCGGATTAGGTGAAAGTACCTGAAACCAGTCCTCAGCCTGGATACACTCGCAGGTCAAGAAGCCTGTTCCCCGCATGGGCTCCCGCCCGCGTCAGATCGACGCGCTGACCTGCTGGTTCCCGTTCTGCAAAGCTCCGATGAAGCGAGCGTCGAGGCGGCACCCTCCTTTGTCAGCACAGGCAGTCTTTGGCGACGCGCTGACCTGGGCCGACTATGTTCGTTGACAGACGACTTGCATCAGGTGGACTGCCGATCGCGCTCGGGGAGGGAGGGGTCCGATGGTGCCCGGCGAGCACGATGAGACGGGGCTTCGGTTCGGCTGGCGCGGCAGCCATTACCCTGGCGCGCCCGTTGACGACCTGTGGTTGGCGGTCGGCAAGGATCCTTCCGGTACCTATTGCTTCGACGCCTTCTTCATCGGGCGCACGACGCTGAGAGGCGGCGCTCCGCGAGCCGTCGCGTTCGCCCAGTGGCTGCTGGCCTCCCCACCCGAAGACCGGTATGAGGAGGAGTTCATGCTGGTTGACGGCGAACCGCAGAGCGGATCGCGCCGGCTCGTGGACGGTACTCGGCTCACCGTCGAAATCCTGTTGGGCCGTGAAGAAGCAGACGGACCCGAGTACCTCCAAGTGCTCCTGTCCGGTGAAACCCGCGACTTCGCCTTTGAGGTGTGCGCGCCGCTGGTATGCCAGCGGGTGCTTCGCGCCGAGCTCGAAGCCGCCGCAGCCCGACTGCTCACCTCACACGCCTAGGTTCGCCGGCCACGAAGCCGCAACGACTGTGTTCGCGGTCAAGCGCCTCGGTTGGATGTCAACGGACAGTCCCCCGAGAAGTTGAGCCAGAACCCGTTCTCGTGAACAAAGCCAGCCCGGCGAAGTCGCTGGGCCGTTGCTCCCCGCGCGCGGGGATACGACCACGTCTATGCCTGGGACGGACGGCCCCGAGGCCGGCTGCCTCCCGCACGCGCGGGGATGATCCCCGGATCCACGTTCGCAGCCCGTGAGGGAGACACAGCTCCCGCACGCTCGAGGATGACCCTGCGATCATCGACACGCTCGGTCAGAAGCTTCACTGGGAGATCGACTACCGCGACGAGCCGGTGCCGGACAGCTGGCTCCGAGAGCAGATGGACGCCTGGAACTCGTTCGCTCGCCTGTTGTGGGCCGGATGGCATGACTGGGACGGCTCCGACCGCGACCGCTGGACGCTGGTCCGATCTTCCCAGCGGGCAGTGGGCGCCATCGAGAGCCTCGCGGCGCCGTGACCGCGGACCCGTCATAGCTGTGGCCGCCGAGGACATTGGCGGCCACGGGCCCGACAAACGCACCGAGGCTGATGATCTCGCCTACGTGGTCACTGCCGAGATCATGGCGGACACCACCATCGACGCGTGCAAGAAGTCGTGGCGGGTGTGGGCCCCGCCGTCCGGGGCCTGCCATGTGCCGTCCTGCTGTCAGGGGGACGCGCTTGCGCCGCCGGCAGGGGTGGGCGAGGTCTCGGCCGGTGCCTCACCGCCACCGCCGAAGAGCGCGAGCAGAACGAAGATCAGGATGGCCAGGCCGCCGCCGCCCGCGGCCACCACGACCGGAGCGTTGATCCTGCGGGTGTGCGGCCGGACGTAGGAGCCGTTGCGATAGTGACCGCGGACGTTCGCGGTCGCGCCCGGAGTCGACCGCTGGCGCGGGATGGCCGGACGAGGGGATGCGGAGCCGGGTCGGTTCCTGCGGGTGTGCGGCCGGACGTAGGAACCGTTCTTCCTGTAGTGGCCACGAACGTTTGCCATCAGCGATTCCTCGGGTCAGAGGGAGGAGCGGAGAGAGCCGGCCCGAACGGGCACACTCACGACGGTAGCCCCGGCCACTGACACCGATGACACCTCCAACTTATTTACGGTCGGGGCGCGTTGGGGCTTACGGAGTGAAGCGGGGCGCGCAACGGCCGCGACCGGCGAGGTTTCGGCCGCGCCAGATCACATTCCGGCCGAGCGTCAGGGGGCCCACGTCTCCCGCCGCTCGGCTTTCACCGGGGGCTCCGGATGTTCGATGACACATTCGAACCGTGCGCAGCCGCGCGCCGGGCCGGCCGGCGGAGTGGACGCCGTCTGCGAGACCGCCCCTCCGACGCCCGCCGGCGGCAGATCCGGCCCAGGCCCGGAAGCTGGTCCGCACCTCCAACTTCCGGAGCACCCGCGCTGGTGTCGGTGCCGACTTGGCCGACGTCCTCGGCCCGGAAGCGCTCAAGGCGTACGAGAAACTCGCCCTCGAAGGTGATCTTCGCTACGACCGCTGCCGGAAGCAGCCGACATCCAGGCGCCGATGATAGTGCGCTCCGAAGTGACGGCCCTGCTCCAGCGCAATCTCGGCCTGGAGAGCCACCACCTGCGGCGGCCTGGTGACCCTGTCCGACCACGTCGGCCGCGGTACCCGCTGGAGCGTCGAGGGCGGCCTGATGGCGTACGGCTACCCGCGCCGGGTACGGATGCTCGCCATGGTCTCGGTCCTCATGGACACCGGCGCCGGGGTTGACGAGCTATGCACGCTGCGCCTGAGGATCTCTCCCCCGCCCTGGGGGGGGTGGGGGAAGTCCACATTCGACGACACCCCCGGAACGCCCCGCCACCGCCCCGACAGCCCGGTGTCCATCGAGGCCTACCGCGGCGCCGGGCCACCCGGACCGCCCTGCAGCGCTACCCCTTGGCGCGCCGCACGCTACGGGGCGTCAAAGCCGAGTACCGGCCTGCCGGTACCGCCCTGTAGGGCCACCCGCGGTGCCGGTGGTCCTACAGGGGCACGCGGTGTCCCGGGTGACCATCGACCTTCCTGGGACGCGCCGGGCTGGTCGCCGTTGCCGGTGCGGAGGGTGGAGCTCCAACGCGGCGTCGCGCCGCCCGAGCTCTGCCTGGTACCGCCCGCCTGGGATGCCGCGCGGGCTCCCAAGGAGATGGACGGACTCCAGGCCTGGCCTTGCCGCCCCGCGCGATGCCGCCCTGCCGGCGCCCGGGACGCCGCGACCACCGGCCGAGACGCCCGCGGCGAGGCCCGGCCTGGTGCTCGATGCCGAGGCGCCAGGCCTCGCGCGGAACGTGGCGCCGCAGATCTCGCACCGAGTACGTCCTCCAGGCCGTGCTGCGCTGATCCGATCGCCGCCGGTGTGCGGGCAGCGGATGCGACGCGTGTCAGTGACTGAGGCTGGTTGTCGACGTCAACGATGTTCATGCTGCGGCGAAAGCGAGCAGTTCAGGAACGCCGGCCGCTCGGCGATGCCGCTCGAACGCGGGCACGAGTTCCTGGACGAGCTGTTCACAGCGTGGCGCACCGATGCGGCGAGCGAGCTGGAGGGCTTGGCCGGCTGCCTCAGCAGCCAGTTCAGGTTCCCTCAGCTTGAGGTGGCTGGTCGCCTGGTACGCAAAAAACACACTGCGGGTTTTGTCACGCGCCTCGGGCAGCAGGGCCTGACCTTCGCGGATGAGCTGGTGGGCGCGGTGGGTATCTCCGAGGTCCAGCAGCGCCTGGCCGGAGTCGACCGCAAGGTCGGCCTCCGACATCCACGCGCACCATGCCGGTAGAGACTGCCCGGAGGAAGCGCCGAGGTGATGTTCCGAGGCGGCCAGGGCGCGTAGGGCCGGCTGCCTTTCGCCCTGGGCGGCGAAGGTTCGGGCCAGGCGTAGGTGGAGGAGGGACCGCGCGGCGGGGTGCTGTGTGCGCCTGAGTGCGTGCTGGAGGATGCCGGCGGCGGTGGTGTAGTCCTTCCGCCAGGCCGCCTGGTACGCCAAATCGCCGAGCATCGCGGCGCCGAGATCCGGATCGTCGGCTGCATGGGCGCTGTGGAGGCCGGCGATCCACAGCTTGCCGGCGGCGGTGTGACGGCCGTGGTCAAACCGGTGCCAGGCGACGGTTTGGGCGAGGGCTGCTGCGAGAGCGTGGAGGCGGAGCCCCGTAGCCCCGTAGCCCCGTAGCCCGGTCGTAGCGGCGGTGGGCGATGAGGTCGGTGACGGTCTCAAGGTGGGCGTCCAGCAAGGTGGACCGGTGCTGGCGTTGTTCGGTCGGCAGGGAGTTGAGCTGGCGGCTGATGTCCTCCAAGAGGCTGACGGTGTCCTCGCCGACGAGACTCCCCCTCGTCGGGGACAGGGCGTACGCGGCGCCTCCGACGGTGGCCCAGGTCGCCGCGAGGAGAGTGAGGGCGGTGCCTGAGATGGTCAGGAAGGTTCGGCGTTCCAGGCGTTCCATGGCGATGTTCATGGCCTCTCGCAGAGCGGTGACGGTGCTGGATAAGCCGAGGGGACGACGCCTCCACCGCTGCCGGGTAGCCAGTTGGCCGGCTCTACCCCGCTCGACGGGCAGTTCCAGCCCTTCAGCGATGTAGAACTGCATGGCGTCGTGTGGGGTGACCAGCACCGGGACGGCCGCCGATCGTTGGAGGTGAGCAGGTCCCCTGCTGCGTCACGGCGACCATCCCGGCTGCCCCTCGAATACCCGCAGCATCCGCTTTCACCCGGTACCGGAAAACCATTACCGCGCAAGCAGACATGGCGGTGGCCGGTCACCCTCATTCGGAGAGGGGACCGGCCACCGCCAAGGCCTGAATTGTTGCCGATGCCGGCTGGGCTACCAGCGGTACCAGCGGCCGCTACCGCCCTTCGGGCGGGCAACGAAACCGACCAGCCACAAAACGAGGACCGCGATCGCGACCCACCAGAGAATCTTCACCGCGAAACCCGCACCGAAGAGAATGAGAGCCAGCAGAAGAACAAGAAGCAGGGGAACCATGATTATCAACCTCCGAAGCACCGCATGCCCCACCAGACCCCGGGCATGCCCACGGAATTTACTTGTTTCTTATCCGTGCAGGCGGGAACGAGAGACAGCCACCTCGGAGTCCACCCTTCTCCGGCGACGCCACATCAGAGGAACCCAGGGATCAGGAGACCTACTGATCTTTTCGTAAGTTCGGTGGGTGTGGTGGCCTCGTGGGTGGGAGGCTGTCGGGGTGGCTTATCAACCTTCGTCTTCTGTGGCCGGTT
>NZ_JBIUTJ010000023.1:0-74838 GCF_044741845.1 Streptomyces sp. NPDC088097 | reverse complement strand
CCCTGTGGGAGAGTAGGACGCCGCCGAACAATCATTGTGGGAAAGCCCCGCACCAACCCTTACGGGTTCGGTGCGGGGCTTTTCTGCGTTTACGGTCCGGTGTGGCCGGTGTGGACTCCTGTAGGGTCAGGGGGCATCGTTTCGACCATTTCTAGCGTCACAGTGGAGGCCCCCGGGTGGAGGTCCAGGAGACTCGGGTTCAGACCGACCGAATTTTCACCATTCCGAACATCCTGAGCATGGCTCGCCTCGTGGGCGTGCCCCTGTTCCTCTGGTTGATCCTGGCCGGCTACGACGGGTGGGCGCTCGCCGTCCTCATGTTCAGCGGGATCAGTGACTACCTCGACGGGAAACTCGCCCGCCGCTGGAATCAGATCAGCAATCTCGGCCGTCTGCTGGACCCCGCCGCGGACCGGCTCTACGTCCTGACCACACTGTTCGGCCTGACCTGGCGGGAGATCCTTCCCCTGTGGCTCACCGGACTGCTCCTCGCACGCGAGGCGATGCTGCTGGTCATGGTGTGGATCCTGCGCCGACACGGCTACCCGCCGCCCCAGGTCAACTTCCTCGGCAAGGCCGCGACCTTCAACCTGATGTACGCGTTTCCCTTGCTACTCCTCAGTGATGGCACGGGTTGGTTGGCCTGGATCGGCGCCGTTTTCGGATGGGCGTTCGCCGGATGGGGTACAACTCTGTATTGGTGGGCAGGAATCCTTTACGTGGTGCAAGTCCGCCGTCTCGTCAAGGCGGATGCCACGGCCGATTGAGCTCACTCGGCGCCGGTACTGACGCGGAGGAGTAGCGGAGTCACGGTCCGGGATGGGTGAGGTCGGCAAGACCGTCATCTCTCGAGGAGGACTCTTCCGACATGAAGGCCGTCGTGATGGCCGGTGGCGAAGGTACGCGGCTTCGCCCCATGACCTCAAGCATGCCCAAGCCGCTCCTGCCGGTGGCAAACCGGCCGATCATGGAGCACGTGCTCAGGCTGCTCAAGCGGCATGGTCTCAGTGAGACCGTGGTCACCGTGCAGTTCCTGGCCTCGCTCGTCAAGAACTATTTCGGGGACGGCGAAGAGCTCGGGATGGAGCTCACCTATGCCAACGAGGAGAAGCCACTCGGCACCGCCGGCAGTGTGAAGAATGCCGAGGAGGCACTGAAGGACGACACCTTCCTCGTCATCTCCGGCGATGCCCTCACCGACTTCGACCTCACCGAGCTCATCGCCTTCCACAAGGCGAAGGGCGGCCTCGTCACGGTGTGCCTGACCCGGGTGCCCAACCCGCTGGAATTCGGCATCACCATCGTGGACGAGGAAGGCAAGGTCGAGCGCTTCCTGGAGAAGCCGACCTGGGGCCAGGTCTTCTCGGACACCATCAACACGGGCATCTACGTGATGGAACCGGAGATCTTCGACTACGTCGACGCGGACGTTTCCGTCGACTGGTCCGGCGACGTCTTCCCCCAGCTCATGAAGGAAGGCCGGCCGATCTACGGCTACGTGGCCGAGGGCTACTGGGAGGACGTCGGCACCCACGAGAGCTACGTCAAGGCGCAAGCCGACGTGCTTGAGGGCAAGGTCCAGGTCGACATGGACGGCTTCGAGATCTCGCCCGGTGTGTGGATCGCCGAAGGCGCCGAGGTCAGCCCCGACGCCGTGCTGCGCGGGCCCCTGTACGTCGGGGACTACGCCAAGGTCGAGGCGGGGGTCGAGATCCGCGAGCACACCGTGATCGGATCGAACGTCGTCGTCAAGAGCGGTGCCTTCCTGCACAAGGCCGTGGTCCACGACAACGTCTACATCGGGCCCCACAGCAATCTGCGCGGCTGCGTGATCGGGAAGAACACCGACATCATGCGCGCGGCCCGCATCGAGGACGGGGCGGTGATCGGCGACGAGTGCCTGGTGGGCGAGGAGTCCATCATCCAGGGCAACGTCCGCGTCTACCCCTTCAAGACCATCGAGGCCGGCGCCTTCGTCAACACCTCCGTGATCTGGGAGTCCAGAGGACAGGCGCACCTCTTCGGTGCCCGCGGCGTCTCCGGGATCCTCAACGTGGAGATCACCCCCGAGCTGGTGGTGAAGCTCGCGGGTGCCTACGCGACGACGCTCAAGAAGGGCGCGATCGTCACCACCGCCCGTGACCACTCCCGCGGAGCGCGCGCCCTGAAGCGGGCCGTGATCTCGGCCCTCCAGGCCAGCGCGATCGACGTGCGCGACCTGGAGAACGTACCGCTGCCGGTCGCCCGCCAGCAGACCGCCAGGGGCGCCGCGGGCGGCATCATGATCAGGACCTCGCCCGGGGTGCCGGACTCCGTGGACATCATGTTCCTCGACGAGCGCGGAGCGGACCTCTCCCAGGCCCAGCAGCGCAAGCTCGACCGGGTCTACGCGCGCCAGGAGTACCGGCGCGCGTTCCCCGGAGAGATCGGTGACCTGCAGTTCCCGTCGAGCGTGTTCGACTCGTACACGGGCTCGCTGCTCAGGCGGGTGGACACCACAGGGATCGCCGACGCCGGGCTCAAGGTGGTCGTGGACGCCTCCAACGGCAGCGCCGGACTGGTCCTGCCCAGCCTGCTCGGCAGGCTCGGCGTGGACGCGCTGACGATCAATCCCGGGCTCGACGAATCCAGGCCCACCGAGACCAGGGAGTCCCGGCGGGCCGGGCTGGTGCGCCTCGGGGAGATCGTCGCCTCGGCGAGGGCGGCCTTCGGGGTCCGCTTCGACCCCGTGGGCGAGCGGATCTCGCTGGTGGACGAGCGCGGCCGGATCATCGAGGACGACCGGGCGCTGCTCGTACTCCTCGACCTGGTGGCCGCGGAGAAGCGCAGCGGCAAGGTGGCCCTGCCGGTGACCACCACCCGGGTCGCCGAGCAGGTGGCGGCGTACCACGGCACGCAGGTGGAGTGGACGACGACCTCGCCGGACGACCTGACGCGAGTGGGCCGCGAGGAGACCACGATCTTCGGCGGGGACGGCCGGGGCGGATTCATCGTCCCGGAGTTCAGCAGCGTCTTCGACGGGTCGGCGGCCTTCGTCCAGCTCATCGGGCTCGTCGCCCGGACCCAGCTCACCCTGAGCCAGATCGACGCCCGCATCCCGCGGGCCCACGTCATCAAGCGGGACGTGCCGACCCCGTGGGCCACGAAGGGCCTGGTCATGCGTCGGGTCGTGGAGGCGGCGGGCGACCGGCAGGTCGACACCACCGACGGGGTGCGCGTGGTCGAGGCGGACGGCCGGTGGGCCCTGGTGCTGCCGGACACGGCGGAGGCGGTCACCCACCTGTGGGCCGAAGGCCCCGACGACGCCTCCGCGCAGGCCCTGCTCGACGAGTGGGCCGAAGTGGTCGACGGCGGAGGACAGAGCTGACGGGCGCGGGAGCCCCGTAGGAGGGACGTCCGGTGGGCCGGGTACGGGGAGTCACCCCGGCCGGCCCGCCGGACGGTCGCATTCGGTGGGGGCGGCGCCCTCGTGCGACGATGTGCGGCATGTCGCAGCCTCCCCACAACCGGAGTTCGGCCACACCGCCCCCGCGCCCCGACGCGTCCATGTCGCTGCTGACGCACGTGATGGACCACAGTCTCGACGAGGGTTATGCGGAGGCGTCGGCCCGGCGTGCGGCGGACGGCACGGCGGGACTGCCGAGGTCGCTCAGGGCCAAGCTGGGGCTCGCCGCCGGCCTCGTGATCGCGGCCATGGTCGTCACCCTGGGTGCGGCGCAGGCGCGGATAGCGGCCCCGGTGCTGGCCAAGGAGCGCCAGGAACTGATCGACCGGGTGGAGCGGGCCGACGGCCGCGCGGACACCCTGGAGAAGGACATCGAGCGGCTGCGGACCGAGGTCGAGGACCGGCAGAACGAGGCGCTCAAGCAGCACGGCGGTGACCAGGGACGCCTCGTCGCCCTGCTGGCCGGCGCGACCGAGGTGCACGGCCCCGGTGTGAGGCTCACGGTGGACGACGCCAAGGGGGCCTCCTCGGGCGGCGGCGGAGGGCCGCGCGAGAGCGCCGGTTTCTCGAACACCGGGCGCGTGCGCGACCGGGACATGCAGCGCGTCGTCAACGGGTTGTGGCAGGCCGGAGCCGAGGCCGTCTCGATCAACGGACAGCGCCTGACGGAGCTGTCGGCGATCAGGGCCGCCGGTGACGCGATACTGGTGGACAACAAACCGCTGGTGCCGCCCTACGAGGTCCTCGCGGTGGGCGACAAGAAACGGTTGGGCACCACGTTCCAGGACTCCGTGGACGGCCAGTACCTGCACGTGCTCCAGGAGAGCTACGGGATCCGGTACACCCTGTCCGCCCTGGACGAGGTCAAGGTGCCCGCGGCGTCGAGCCTGACCGTACGTACAGCCACAGCAGCAGAAGCGAAGAAGGGTGCATCGTGATCGCGGTACTGGGCCTCGTGGCCGGAGTGGTGGTCGGGCTGCTGGTCAGGCCCGAAGTGCCGGCCGTGGTCGAGCCTTATCTGCCGATCGCCGTGGTGGCCGCGCTCGACGCGGTGTTCGGCGGGTTGCGGGCGATGCTGGACGGGATCTTCGTCGACAAGGTCTTCGTGGTGTCGTTCCTGTCCAACGTGGTCGTGGCCGCGCTGATCGTCTTCCTCGGGGACAAGCTCGGCGTCGGTGCCCAGCTGTCCACGGGCGTGGTCGTCGTCCTCGGCATCCGGATCTTCTCCAACGCCGCGGCCATCCGCCGGCACGTCTTCCGGGCGTGAGGCCGATGAACTCCGAGCACGGTGAGCGCGACGGGCATGACGGGCACGACGCGCGCGACGAGAAGGCCGAGCGGTCGGACGCCCCGCCGGTGGAGCCCCCGGTGACCGAGGAGACGGGCCGGCAGCGGCTGGCGGCGGGCCTGTGGCCCCCGCGCGTGAGCCGGGCCCAACTGATCGTCGCGCTGTTGCTGTTCGTGTTGGGCCTGGGCCTGGCCATCCAGGTACGGTCCAACAACGACGCCAGCGCTCCGCTGCGCGGCGCCCGCCAGGAGGACCTCGTACGGATCCTCGACGAACTGGACGGGCGGACCAAGCGGCTGGAGGACGAGAAGCAGAAGCTGGAGGACCAGCGCAAGGAGCTTCAGAGCAGCTCCAACCAGGCGGAGGACGCCCGGAGGCAGACGCTGGAGAAGGAGCGCCAACTGGGCATCCTGGCCGGTACGGTGGCTGCTCAGGGGCCGGGGATCACGTTGAAGATCACCGACCCCAAGGGTCAGGTACGGTCCGACCAGATGCTGGACACGCTCCAGGAGCTGCGGGCCGCCGGGGCCGAGGCGATCCAGATCAACGGCGTGCGCGTCGTGGCGGGCTCGTACTTCTCGGACGAGGACGGCGGTGTGGGGATCGACGGTAAGAAGATCACACCACCGTACGAGTTCAGGGTGATCGGCAAGCCGCAGGATCTGGAACCGGCGCTCAACATCCCCGGTGGTGTGGTGCAGACGCTGGAGAAGGAGCAGGCCACGGTCGCCGTCACACGGTCGGCGAAGATCGTCGTGGATGCCTTGCGGGCTGCGAAGCAGCCTGACTACGCTCGGTCGTCATCGCCGTGAGGCGGGGCGGAAGGTCGACGGGCTCACGCGGGCTGGCGCCTGCGGGGGGTCGACGCACAGAAGTCGCGGTGCGTGGTGGAAACTGTCTGGTGGTTACGGACGTTGTCAGAATGTCCGGGTCGGCAGGTGTGTGCATGCAGAGTTCGTCCTGCCCCACGGGCGGGTCTGTTTCGGTCAAGGGGAATCGCCCGTGAAGTTGTTTGAGAAGTTGTTCGGCAAGAAGAACCGCGAGGACAGCGGTACGGCGCGCCATCGCGCGGGCCACGGTGACGTGGAGGGGCAGGGCGACCGGCCGCTCTTCCGTGACGAGGTGGGCGGCCAGGGTGACATTTCGGGCGCGCAGGGCGCGTCGAGTGTTGACCCTGCCGGTTCCGGCCGCATAGGTTTCGGTGAACCATCAACCTCAAGTACGGGTGGAGGGTTTGCCCCCGATCCGTATGCCACCAATGCCTCCGCGGGGCAGCCGCGGCGCGAGGAGCCGTCCATGTCGGCCGAGCAGATTTGCAGCAGGTGCGGGCACCGCAGCGATGCGGCCAGTCGCTTCTGCTCCAACTGCGGCGCGCCGCTGCGGCCGGGTCTGACGCCGGAGCGTGCCTCGGAGACCACGTCCACCATCTCGATCTCGGGCCTGGAGGCCTACGAGGCCGAGGTGTCCGGACAGCACGTGTCGTCCTCGCTGTCCCCCGAGGCCCAGGCCGCGGTGGAGGCACTGCCGCCCGGTTCCGCCCTGCTGATCGTGCGGCGCGGACCCAACTCGGGCAGTCGCTTCCTGCTGGACGGCGAACTGACCACGGCGGGCCGGCACCCGCAGAGCGACATCTTCCTGGACGACGTCACCGTCTCCCGGCGCCATGTCGACTTCCGCCGGGGCCAGGACGGTGGCTTCACCGTCGCCGACGTGGGCAGCCTCAACGGCACGTACGTGAACCGTGAGCCGATCGAGTCCGTCGTGCTGCACAACGGCGACGAGGTGCAGATCGGCAAGTACCGGCTGGTCTTCTACGCGAGCCTGCGGGGCATCTGACCCTTCAAGGGAAGGTCCCATGCTGCGTTCCCCGACCGGCGGTGCCCCGAAGAGCGGCACCGCCGGACCGGTCGGGCGGCTGGTGAGCATCGGCACGGTGCTGACCACGCTGCGCGAAGAGTTCCCCGAGGTCACGATCTCGAAGATCCGCTTCCTGGAGGCGGAGGGGCTCGTCGAGCCCACGCGCACTCCTTCCGGGTACCGCAAGTTCAGCACCCGGGACGTGGAACGGCTCGGCCGCATCCTGCGCTTGCAGCGCGACCACTACCTGCCGCTCAAGGTCATCCGTGAGCAGCTGGACGCCCTTGAGCGCGGTGAGCAGATCCGGATCCCTGCCCCCGCCGCGCACGGGGAGTCCGTCGACCCCACGAGTCCGGTCGCCCTCTACGGCGAGGTGGGCCGGGAGCGGCCCACCGTGGCCCGGGTCGGGCGGGCCGAGCTGATCGCCGCCGCCGAGGTGGACGAGGTGCAGCTCGTGGAGTGGGAGTCGTACGGGCTCATCTCCGAGACGCCGGGCGGGGGATTCGACGCCGAGACGGTCACCGTGGCCCGGCTGATCGCCGATCTGGGCCGGTTCGGCCTGGAGCCGCGTCACCTGAGGGCGATGAAGGCCGCCGCCGACCGGGAGGCCGGGCTGGTGGAACAGGTCGTCTCGTCACTGCGACGGCACCGCAATCCCCAGACGCGGGCGCTCGCCGAAGCCACCCTCAAGGAGCTCGCGGGGCTCTCCGTCAGGCTGCACGAAGCACTCGTGCAGACCGCTCTCGGGGTCCGGTTGCGCTGAGGGCCCGCGTCGGCATGGGGGCCCCGACTACCCAAACCTGCCGGGCAGGTCCTAGGGTTGCTGTGTGAACGAGCTCGACGTTGTGGGTGTCCGGGTGGAAATGCCCTCCAACCAACCGATCGTGCTCCTGCGTGAAGTGGGAGGCGACCGGTACCTACCCATCTGGATCGGTCCTGGGGAGGCGACCGCCATTGCCTTTGCCCAGCAGGGGATGGCGCCTGCCCGACCGCTGACGCACGACCTGTTCAAGGACGTGCTGGAAGCGGTCGGCGAGGAGCTCACCGAGGTCCGGATCACGGATCTGCGGGAGGGCGTCTTCTACGCGGAACTCGTCTTCGCCAGCGGCGTGGAGGTGAGCGCGAGGCCGTCCGACGCCATAGCGCTGGCCCTGCGGACGGGTACGCCGATCTACGGCAGCGACGGCGTCCTGGACGACGCCGGGATCGCCATTCCCGACGAGCAGGAGGACGAGGTGGAGAAGTTCCGCGAGTTCCTCGACCAGATCTCGCCCGAGGACTTCGGCACCGGCCCGCAGTGAGCGGCGCCCTCGTGGTGGCCGCTCTTCGCGGCGCCAGGGGGAAACGCGGGCCGCGTCATCCACCGGGATCCTTCAGCCCATTCGAGTAGCCTTTCCCCGCAATGGGGTACGGGAAACCACTCTCAGGGTGATTATCACTCGGCGTGCCGAGTGTGGCGATCGTTGACGCACCCCTGGTCACTGCCTACCTTCAAGGTGGCAGGTCAAGGACGGAGGGTCGGCGTGAGGATCACGGGCGACGGTACGACCGGGGGCATCCCCGCACGGAGTGACGGCGGGCCGTTCCCGCTGCACGGTGCTGCGGCGGGTTCCGCGCACCGTCAGTCGGTGCCGGCGCCGGTCGGACCGGTGAACGAGGACCCTGCACCCGAGCAGGTCGGCTATCGGGGACCCACGGCGTGCGCCGCGGCCGGCATCACCTACCGACAGCTCGACTACTGGGCCCGCACGGGACTGGTGGAGCCCAGCGTGAGGCCGGCCTACGGGTCCGGCACGCAGCGGCTCTACAGCTTCCGCGACGTGGTGGTCCTCAAGATCGTGAAGCGCTTCCTGGACACCGGGGTGGCGCTGCAGAACATCCGCACCACCGTGCACCACCTCCGCGACCGGGGCTTCCACGACCTGGAACGCATGACGTTGATGAGCGACGGCGCGACCGTCTACGAGTGCACCTCCCCGGACCAGGTCGTGAGCCTGCTCCAGGGCGGTCAGGGCGTCTTCGGGATCGCGGTGGGCGTGGTCTGGCGCGACGTCGAGAACGCGCTGTCGCAGCTCCACGGGGAGCGCGTGGACACGGGGGAGACCCTGGTGGGTCCCAACCCGACCGACGAGCTGGCAGCCCGCCGCAACCGCGCCGTCTGAGGCGGTGCGGCGCGCGGCCGCCGGGCCGGGCGTCACCGCGTTGTCAGTGGCATGGGGCAGCATCGGGCTGTGAGATCCGCGCCGACCATCCTGCACCTGGACATGGACGCCTTCTACGCCTCCGTGGAGCAGGCGTCGAAGCCCAGTCTGCGGGGCAAGGCCGTGATCGTCGGGGGGCTCGGGCCTCGCGGGGTCGTGGCCACCGCCTCCTACGAGGCCCGGCGCTTCGGGGTGCACTCGGCGATGCCGACCGCCCAGGCCCGTCGGCTCTGCCCGAACGGCGCCTACCTGATTCCCCGCTTCACCCTCTACCGCCAGGTCAGCGACTTCGTCATGGGGTTGCTGAGGGAGCTGTCGCCGCTCGTGGAGCCGCTCAGCCTCGACGAGGCCTTCGTGGACCTGGAAGCCGGGGGTCGTGCCTTCGACTCGGTGGCCGCCCGGGCGACGGGGGAGCGGCTGCGGGCGGAGATCACGGCCGCCACCGGCCTCAGCGGCTCGGTGGGCCTGGCGGGATCGAAGATGCTGGCCAAGGTGGCCTCCGAGGAGGCCAAGCCGGACGGGCTGCTGCTGATCGAGCCCGGGACCGAGCGGGAGCTGCTCGCGCCGATGTCGGTGCGGACCCTGCCGGGGGTGGGGCCGGCCACGGGTGAGCACCTGCGGCGGGCCGGGATCACCACCGTCGGGGACCTCGCCGAGGCCGGCGAGGACGAACTGGTGCGGATGGTGGGCCGGGCGCACGGGGTCGGGCTCTACCGAATGGCGCTCGGACTGGACGACCGGCCCGTGGTCGCCGAGCGGGACGCGAAGTCCGTGTCGGTCGAGGACACCTTCGACGTGGACCTCCACGACCGGGTGCGGATCCGCAACGAGGTGCGGCGGCTAGCCGACCGGTGTGTGGGTCGGTTGCGCGCCTCCGGGCACTCCGGGCGCACCATCGTCCTCAAGGTGCGCCGCTACGACTTCTCCACGCTGACCCGCTCCGAGACCCTGCGCGGGCCGACCGACGACCCCTCGGTGGTCCGGGAGGCCGCCGCGCGGCTCCTGGAGGGCGTGGACACCACCGGTGGTGTGCGGCTGCTCGGGGTCGGGGTGAGCGGCCTCGCCGACTACACCCAGGAGGACCTGTTCGCCCAGGTGCGTTCCGCCGGGGCGGAGGGGGCGGAGGCGATCGAGGGGGCCGAGCCCGCCGAGGGGCCGCCGGGGCCGTCGGCCGAGCCCGGTGCGGCGCCGGGGGCCGACGGGGTCAGCACGACCGCGGGTGCCCTTGGCGCGGCCGGGGCCCCAGGGGCTGGCGGTGCCGAGGCCGGAGCGGTTGCCGGCGCCGCCGGCGGTGCGGTCGCCGGGGCCGTGCCCGGACGGCCGGAAGTCGCCCCCGCGCGCCACTGGCCGGCCGGGAGCGACGTACGGCACGCGGTGTACGGGCCGGGGTGGGTACAGGGCAGCGGGGTCGGGCGGGTCACCGTACGGTTCGAGCGGCCCGGTGCGGCGCCGGGGCGGGTGCGGACCTTCAGGCTGGAGGACCCGGAACTGGAGAGCGCCGACCCGCTGCCCCTCGTGGGCGACGGCGAGCCGGACGCGGCGGTCCCGGACGGGACGGCCCGGTGATCAACGGTGGCGCTTGCGGACGCGGACAGGGGGCGGGGGGTGCTGGAAGTCGGCGGGCAGGGCCACGTCCAGGCCGTAGTGGTGGTAGAGCTGGAGTTCCTGCTCGGGGGAGAGGTGGCGGCCCACGCCGAAGTCGGGGGCGTCCTTGATCAGGGAGCGGTCGAAGGGCACGCGCAGGGTTTCCCCCACCACCTCGCTCGGCTCCAGGGGGACGAAGGCGTCCCGGCCGAAGAGGCCCGTCCTGACGGCGGCCCACTCCGGGACGCCCGTGGCGTCGTCCAGGTAGACCTCGTCCACGGTGCCGATCTTGGCTCCGTTGCGGTCGAACGCCTTGCGGCCGATCAGGCTGCGCGGATCGATGTCGGTCTGCACGGTCCCTCCGTACGGTCGCAGTGGTGAGAACTCATCCGTAATGACTACAAAAGTGCATTTTGGGAGAGGGGGCCACTCGAGGGAGCGTCCAGATCCTCGCTGGTAGGCTGGGTGACGGCTGTTGACCCTGTGCGGGAGAGTCCTCCGAATGAGCTCGACGGAGGCGCCGAAGGAGCAAATCCTCCCCGGAATCTCTCAGGCATACGTACCGCACGTGGTGAGGCCACTCTGGAAAGCAGGGGCGGGTACCGGCACGCAGTACCGGTTCCGCTCCTCACCGACGGTGAAAGCCGGATCTCACGGGTGATCCCCGTGCGGCCCGGTGAAGCTCTCAGGTTGAGATGACAGAGGGGGAGGCCGTCCGGGTGCCCGCGCCGTGGTGCCCCTCGCAGGTCATACGACCAGGAGGCCTCCGTCATGACCGCCAACCGCATTCCGCTCTCCCAGCTGGAGCGAGGCATCCCCTTCGAGCAGCGCCACATCGGCCCGGACGCCGAGGCGCAGGCGAAGATGCTCGCCCACGTGGGTTACGGCTCCCTCGACGAGCTCACCGCCGCCGCGGTGCCGGATGTGATCAAGACCGCCGCCGCGCTGAACCTGCCCGAGGCGCGGACCGAGGCCGAGGTGCTCGCCGAGCTGCGCCTCCTCGCCGACCGCAACCAGGTGCTGTCCCCGATGATCGGCCTCGGCTACTACGGGACCTTCACCCCGCCGGTCATCCTGCGCAACGTCATGGAGAACCCGGCCTGGTACACGGCGTACACGCCCTATCAGCCCGAGATCTCGCAGGGCCGCCTCGAAGCGCTGCTGAACTTCCAGACTGTCGTCGCCGACCTGACGGGCCTGCCGACCTCCGGCGCCTCCCTGCTCGACGAGGGCACCGCCGCGGCCGAGGCCATGTCCCTGGCCCGGCGCGTGGGCAAGGTCAAGGGCGGTGTCTTCCTGATCGACGCCGACGCCCTGCCGCAGACCATCGCCGTGATCGAGACCCGCGCCGAGCCGATCGGTGTCGAGGTCGTCGTCGCCGACCTGTCCGGGGGCATCCCGGCCGAGATCGCCGAGCGCGGCGTCTTCGGCGTGCTCCTCCAGTACCCGGGCGCCTCCGGCGCGGTGCGCGAGATCAAGCCGGTCATCGACCAGGCCCACGACCTCGGCGCCGTCGTCACCGTCTCGGCCGACCTCCTGGCCCTGACGCTGCTGACGTCCCCGGGCGAGCTGGGCGCGGACATCGCGGTCGGCACCACCCAGCGCTTCGGCGTCCCGATGGGCTTCGGCGGCCCGCACGCCGGTTACATGGCCGTCCAGGCCAAGCACGCCCGCTCGCTGCCCGGTCGCCTCGTCGGCGTCTCCGTGGACGCGGACGGCAACAAGGCGTACCGCCTGGCCCTGCAGACCCGCGAGCAGCACATCCGCCGCGAGAAGGCCACCAGCAACATCTGCACCGCCCAGGTGCTGCTCGCCGTGATGGCCGGCATGTACGCCGTCTACCACGGCCCGGACGGCCTGCGCACGATCGCCCGCCGGACCCACCGCTACGCCTCGCTCCTCGCCGCGGGCCTGACGGCCGGCGGGGTCGAGCTGGTGCACGGCTCGTTCTTCGACACCCTCACCGCCCGGGTGCCCGGCAAGGCCGCCGAGGTCGTCGCCGCCGCCCGCGAGCGCGGGGTCAACCTCTTCCGGGTCGACGCGGACCTGGTCTCCGCGGCCTGCGACGAGACCACCCTGCGCGCCGACATCGAGGCCGTCTGGGCCGCCTTCGGCGTCACCGGCCCCGCCGCGGACATCGAGGCCCTGGACGAGGTCACCCCCGACACCCTGCCCGAGGGCCTGCTGCGCTCGGACGCGTACCTGAGCCACCCGGTCTTCCACCAGCACCGCTCCGAGACCGCGATGCTGCGCTACCTGCGCAAGCTCTCGGACAAGGACTACGCGCTGGACCGCGGCATGATCCCGCTGGGCTCCTGCACCATGAAGCTCAACGCGACCACCGAGATGGAGCCGGTGACCTGGCCCGAGTTCGGCCAGTTGCACCCCTTCGCCCCGATCGAGCAGGCGGCGGGTTACGTCACGCTGATCACCGAGCTGGAGGAACGTCTCTGCGAGGTGACCGGCTACGACAAGGTCTCCCTCCAGCCGAACGCCGGCTCCCAGGGCGAGCTGGCCGGCCTGCTCGCCGTCCGCGCCTACCACCGCGCGAACGGCGACGAGCAGCGCACCATCTGTCTGATCCCGTCCTCCGCGCACGGCACCAACGCGGCCAGTGCCGTGATGGCCGGCATGAAGGTCGTCGTCGTCAAGACCGCCGACGACGGCGAGGTGGACGCGGCGGACCTGCGCGCGAAGATCGAGCAGCACCGCGAGCAGCTCGCAGTGCTGATGATCACCTACCCGTCCACGCACGGCGTGTTCGAGGAGCACGTCGCCGACATCTGCGCCCAGGTGCACGATGCCGGCGGCCAGGTCTACGTGGACGGCGCCAACCTGAACGCCCTGGTCGGCCTCGCCAAGCCCGGTCACTTCGGCGGCGACGTCTCGCACCTGAACCTGCACAAGACCTTCTGCATCCCGCACGGCGGCGGCGGTCCGGGCGTCGGCCCGGTCGGTGTCCGGGCGCACCTGGCCCCGTACCTGCCGAACCACCCGCTCCAGCCCTCGGCCGGTCCCGAGACGGGCGTCGGGCCGATCTCGGCCGCTCCGTGGGGCTCGGCGGGCATCCTCCCCATCTCCTGGTCGTACGTCCGCCTGATGGGCGGCGAGGGCCTCAAGCGCGCCACCCAGGTGGCGGTGCTCGGCGCCAACTACATCGCCAAGCGCCTGGAGCCGCACTACCCGGTGCTCTACACGGGTCCGGGCAACCTGGTCGCCCACGAGTGCATCATCGACCTGCGGCCGCTGTCGAAGGCGACGGGCGTCAGCGTGGACGACATCGCCAAGCGCCTGATCGACTACGGCTTCCACGCCCCGACCATGTCCTTCCCGGTCTCCGGCACGCTGATGATCGAGCCGACCGAGTCCGAGGACCTCGCCGAGATCGACCGTTTCTGCGACGCGATGATCGCCATTCGCGGCGAGATCGAGCGGGTCGCGGGCGGCGAATGGCCCGCCGGCGACAACCCGCTGGCCAACGCCCCGCACACGGCGGCCTCGCTGGGCGGCGAGTGGAACCACCCGTACAGCCGCGACGAGGCCGTCTTCCCGGCCGGCGTGATCGCCGCCGAGAAGTACTGGCCGCCGGTGCGCCGCATCGACGGTGCGTTCGGCGACCGCAACCTCGTGTGCTCCTGCCCGCCGCTGGACGAGTACGACCACTGATCGCCTGACGGCCTGATCGTCGGCGCCGTCCCGACACGGTGAAGGGGCCGGTCCCGGAGCTTTCCGCTCCGGGGCCGGCCCCTCTCTCGTACGTGGTCTCCCGTGCGGTGGCCTGGCGGCCGTCCCTTTCGACCTAGGCCACCGCGAGCGCGCGGTGCGGGGCGATGATCTGGCCGTCCGGCAGCAGTTCACCGGTGTCCTCGAAGAGCAGGACGCCGTTGCACAGCAGGCTCCAGCCCTGCTCCGGGTGGTTGGCCACCGGGCGGGCGGCCTCCCGATCGGCGGATTCTGACGACGGGCAGGCAGGCTGGTGCTGGCACATGGATGCGTTCTTTCGCTGCGGTGTGGTCTGTTCGCTACGGCTCGATGCGTGATTCATGGCCGTCCCCCTGTGTCGTCCCCGCACCCGCGGGGAGGATGGGCTCAGTCTTGCCCCACGACGGCTGCTTCGCAGGTATTTCCCGGCAGCTGTCCTCATGGATTGAGGACGCATCACCCGTGCGGGCGGTTCAAGCCAACTCCCCTGTCATTTCGGGTGGTTCGCGGGTGGCCCGAGGGGACTAGGCCGAATGGGTCAGGTGGGTCAAGCCGACCGCGAGAGCCGTACGGCGCGCCCCGCCGCAGGTCAGGACGCGTACGGCGGTCCTCAGGCGGCGGGCGCCGCCATGGACGGCGGGACCGGTGGGGCGGGAGGGGTCAGCCGGAGGGTCAGCACGGGCAACAGCTCCGACACGGGGTGGGGCCGGAACGGGGCGATCCCGGGCGGCGCGGGCGCCAGCGGGACGAGCAGGTCCGCGGCGGCCGGCAGCCCGGCGGAGGCGTCGGCCCCGATCGCGCCGTGCAGCCACAGGGTCAGCATGTACAGCTCCGGTACGGACAGCAGCCGGGGCTGGTAGCCGGTGCCGAGCGACTCCGCCTGGCGCAGCGCGCGTTCGGTCGCGGCGACGTAGGGGCCCTCGAAGAAGTGGGAGAAGGCCCAGCCGTCGGGGGTGAGGCGGGTGTCGGCCGCCGCGACGAAGCGGTCGCCGCTGCGGATCAGGAACCTCCACCCGGTGAGCCGGGTGCGGGGCGGCCGGCCACCGGCCGTGAGACCCGACGGGTGCAACCGGTCCAGCACGTGCACCGGCAGGGGGAGTTCGGCGGTCATGGGGCCCTGGACGGCGCGCAGGGCCGGGGTGTGCGCCTCGTTGACGGCGGCGGGAGAACCGAGTGCCGCGAGGACGCTGCGCAGGGCGGGCGCGGGAGCCGGGGGTACGTGCAGCGGCATGGTGGGTCGCCTCTCGCTTGGGAGACCTGTGGTGCGGGGGAAGGTGCGGACGGCGCTGTCGCATTCTGGGGTCAGGAGGGGGCTTTGGGGCAATGGCCGCGCGCCAACTCTCTGCCTCGTTTGCGGAGTTTATACGACATGTGTTCACGCAGTGTTTCGGCTAGCTGTCCCGCCCATTGCCGACAAGGCGCTTACCGGACCCGCTGTCATGGTATTCATGCCGGTTGCGTACGAACAAGTCGCGCTGACCTCGGAGGCTACCCGAAGGGCGCTCGGCTGAAAAGCGCCGGTTATCCGAAACCGGCAAAGTCGACGCTGAATTTGCATACGACGACTTGCCAGACGAATGTGCCGACGCGCCCATCCGGCCATACCGGCGCGCGCTCCCGGCCCGACCCGGCCGCCCGGCGTTATCGATCACCGGGCCTGGGCATCATCGACCGAGACGCGGGCCCGGGCCCACCGGGCCGGGCCACTGGAGGAGGGACGCTTCGATGGGGGAGAAGGTCGTGGCAGGCGGATTCGACCTGTCCGATCGGCAGCGGTATCGGAGGAAGCTTCACGAGTGCCTGGAGGGGCTGGAGCGGCTTCTGGCGGAGAAGAGGTTCGATCGCCCCAAGAACATGATGGGGCTGGAGATCGAATTGAACCTCGCGGGTGCCGACGGTTTGCCGCGCATGGTGAATGCACAGGTACTGGAGCGGATTGCGAGCCCGGATTTCCAGACCGAACTCGGAATGTTCAATCTGGAGGTGAACGTACTCCCCCACCGGCTCGACGGCCGGGTATTCGACCAGCTCGCCGAGGAACTCACGGCGAGTCTCCACTACGCCCACCGGCAGGCCGCGGAGATCGACGCCGGCGTCGTGATGATCGGGATCCTGCCGACGATCTCCCGCGCCGACCTGGCCCTGGCCAACCTGTCGGCGGTGGACCGCTACTCCCTGCTCAACGAGCAGATCCTGATGATGCGCGGGGAGGACTTCACCCTCGACATCGACGGCGTCGAGCGGCTCACCTGGAGCACGGGGTCGATCGTGCCCGAGGCGGCCTGCACCTCCGTGCAGTTGCACCTCCAGGTCACCCCCGCCCGCTTCGCCGACGTGTGGAACGCCGCGCAGGCCGTGACCGCCGTACAGATAGCGGTCGGCGCCAACTCGCCGTTCCTGTTCGGGCGCGAGCTCTGGCGGGAGTCGCGTCCGCCGCTGTTCACCCAGGCCACCGACACCCGGCCACCCGAACTCCAGGCGCAGGGGGTGCGGCCGCGCACCTGGTTCGGCGAGCGGTGGGTGAACTCGGCGTACGAGCTGTTCGCCGAGAACGTCCGCTACTTCCCGGCCCTGCTGCCGATCTGCGACGAGGAGGAACCGCTGCGGGTGCTCACCGAGGGCGGGGTGCCGGGCCTGCGGGAGCTGGTGCTGCACAACGGCACCGTCTACCGCTGGAACCGACCCGTCTACGGGGTCGCCGACGGCACGCCGCACCTGCGGGTGGAGAACCGGGTGCTGCCCGCCGGCCCCACCGTCGCGGACGTCGTCGCCAACGCGGCCTTCTACTACGGCCTCGTGCGCACCCTGGCGGACGAACAGCGTCCGGTGTGGACCCGGATGCCGTTCGCGGAGGCCGAGGCCAACTTCGACGCGGCCTGCCGGTACGGGATCGACGCCCGGCTGCGGTGGCCGCGGCGGGGTCGGGCCGGCGGGCTGGTGAGCGTACCGGCGGTCCGGCTGGTCCTGGACGAGCTGCTGCCCATGGCCGCCGCCGGGCTGGACGCCTGGGGCATCGAGCCCGCCGACCGCGACCACTACCTCGGCATCATCGAGGAGCGCTGCCGGCGCCGGGTCAACGGGGCCACCTGGCAGGTCGACACCTACCACCGGGCGCTCGCGGGCGGGCTGGAGCGCGACGCCGCGCTGGCCGCCACCACCCGCCGCTACAGCGAGCTCATGCACAGGGGGGACCCCGTGCACACCTGGCCCGTCGGCATCGAGGAACAGGAGGCGCAGGCTCCGGCCGCGGCCCGGCACTGACCGGCCCGCGGGCCCCCGGCGTCGGGCCGCGGGCCCCCGGCGTTGGCCCGCGGGCGCCCGCCGGACGCCCGCGCCCGTCCGCCGGCGGGCCGCGGCCGCCTCGATGATCCGTCCCGGCCGCCGAGGAGGCAGTATGGGGTGGTCACAGCGGGATGGGCGGACGGGAGTCGGGCGTGCGGGCGGAGCCGGAGCCGGTGGTCGTGGGGCTGGACGAGGACCGGCGGCGGGGTGTCCTGCGCACCGAGACCCTCCTCGTCCTCGCCCTGTCGCTGGGCGCGAGCGGGGTCTCCGCGCTGATCAGCTTCATCGGGTCCCTCACCAAACCGGGCGGCCTCAAGGACCAGGCCGCCACGCTCAACGGCTCCTACGCGCCCGGCCGCCCCTGGCTCGACCTGGCCTGGCAGCTGTTCGGGATCGCGAGCGCGCTGGTGCCCGTCCTGCTCGTCGCGCACCTGCTGACCCGGGAGGGCGCTCCCGGGCTGCGGGTGCTCGGCTTCGACCGGACCAGGCCGCTGTGGGACCTCGGCCGGGGCGCGCTCGTCGCCGCCGGGATCGGCAGCGCCGGACTCGCCTTCTACCTCGGCGCCCGGGCCACCGGCTTCAACCTGACGGTGGTGCCGGAGGCGCTGCCGGACGTCTGGTGGAAGTTCCCCGTACTGATCCTCTCCGCGGTGCAGAACGCCGTGGTGGAGGAGGTCATCGTGCTGGCCTACCTGCTGCGCAGGCTCGGTCAGCTGGGCTGGACACCGATGGCCGCGCTCGTCGCCAGCTCCGTGCTGCGCGGTTCGTACCACCTCTACCAGGGCGTCGGCGGGTTCGTCGGCAACGTGGCGATGGGCGTCGTCTTCGTCCTGGCCTACCGGCGTTGGGGCCGGGTGGGCCCCCTCGTCGTCGCGCACGCGCTCCTCGACATCGTGGCCTTCGGCGGGTACGCGCTGCTCGCGGGCAAGGTGGGCTGGCTCCCGACCCCGTAGTCGGCTCAGTGGCCGAGCAGCTCGCCGTCGATGACGGTGACCGCGTGCCCGGTCAGGAGCGTACGGTCACCCGCGAGCCGCACCCGGACCAGACCCCGGCGGGCCCCTCCCTGGAGGCCGGTCAGCTCGGTGCGACCGAGGCGGGCCGCCCAGAACGGGGCGAGCGCGGTGTGGGCGCTGCCGGTGACGGGGTCCTCGTCGATGCCGAACACGGGGAAGAAGCCGCGGGAGACGAAGTCGTAGCCGCGGGAGGGGTCCTCGGCGGGCGCGGTGACGATCACCCCGCGACGGGCGTAGCCGCGCAGGGCCGCGTAGTCGGGGTCGAGCTCCCGTACGGTCCGCTCGTCGGCCAGCTCCACGACGAGGTCGCCGATGTGGGCCGAGGTGTCGTGCAGCGACAGGATCTCGGCGCCCAGGGCGCGGGCGACCTCCGGGACGGGCTCCACGGCCGTCAGCGAGGAGGTCGGGAAGTCCATGGTGATCGCGCCGTCCTCGCCGGCCTCCGTGGTGAGGATCCCGCAGCGCGCGGAGAAGCGGACCGCACCCTCGGCGAGGCCCTGTTCGCGCAGTACGTGGGCGGTCGCGAGGGTGGCGTGCCCGCACATGTCCACCTCGGCGGACGGGGTGAACCAGCGCAACGCCCAGTCGGCGTCCCCGCCGGGCGGCAGGGGACGGGCGAAGGCGGTCTCGGAGAGGTTGACCTCGGCGGCGACCTGCTGGAGCCAGGCGTCCGGCGGGAAGGCGGAGTCGAGGAGGAGCACTCCGGCGGGGTTGCCGTGGAAGGGGCGGTCGGTGAAGGCGTCGACGATTCGGATGCGCATGGCTTCGACCGTAGGACGCCGTCACGACCGGGGACAAAGGCCAATCCGGGGTGACTGGACCGATCGGCGCACCGGGGGCCGGCCCGCGCACCGGGAGGGCTGACCGGCGGCCCCCGTCCGACCGCCCCCGTCGCCGATCCGGCCCCGGGGGCGCCGCGGGGCGTCAGGGGGTCGGGTGCCGGAGGGTCGAGGCGATCTCCCGGACCCGGTCCATGGTGATGCCGGCGCGCTGCTCGACCGCGAGGGGGTGGTCGGTGGGCTCCAGCTCGATGAAGGGGCGCCGGCCGACCGCACGGGTGTGGGCGTTCGTCTTGAGGTTGGTGGTGGCGGGGGAGTAGAGGGCCAGCTCGGTGCAGAGCCAGCCGAAGTACGGGGCCTCGGCCTCCCGGCCCTCCGTGTCCCACATCTCGACGGCGTGCGCGAAGTTGACCCTGTTCAGCGAGATCCAGACGCCCCACGAGAAGACCTCCTCGCGACCGACCACCGGTATCTCGATCAGCCCCTTGACGAAGAAGAACCGCCCTTGGATGACGCACCGGTCGGACGACAGCAGGCTCTCAGGGTCCGCCTCGAAGTCGGGGCTCCAGACGTCGGGGGCCGGGGCCGAGTAGCTCATCGGGAGCTCTGCGTGGTGCTCGCCGCAGCAGGAGCACGTGAAACCGAGATCGTCAGACATGGCGCGAGCCTAAGGGGCGCCGCCCGTGATCCCGTCGCCCCCTTCCTCCCTCCGCCCGTTTCCCTTCACTGCCCGACTGTCAAAGATAGGTTCCGATACATCGTTGACGCATCGCGATGGATCAGCGATAGTGAAGGAGTCGAAGAACTTCGACAACACGAAATCCAGTGACGACGAAAGGAGCGCAGTGATGCGTTCACGTGGACAGAACGAGCACGGACACGAGCACGGGCACGACCACGGACGGGGTCACGGCCACTGCGGGCCGGACCGTCGGGAGGAGTTCATGGGACGGCGCGCCGCCTTCGGGCCGTTCGGACCGCCCTTCGGTGGCGGGCCCTTCGGAGGGCGCGGCGGACGCGGCGGCCCGCGCGGTCGGGCCCGACGGGGTGACGTACGTGCCTCGATCCTGGCGCTGCTCACCGACCGTCCGATGCACGGCTACGAGATGATCCAGGAGATCGGCGAGCGGAGCGGCGGGGCCTGGAAGCCCAGCCCCGGTTCGGTCTACCCGACCCTTCAGCTGCTGGAGGACGAGGGCCTCATCACCAACGAGAGCGAGGGCGGCAAGAAGCTGTTCACGCTCACCGACGCCGGCCGCACCGAGGCCGCCTCGGGTCCGGACGCCCCCTGGGCGGACGCCGGTCGCGGGTTCGACTTCGAGGCGATGCACGAGGTGCGCACCGCCGGGGTCGGTCTGATGGAGGCCTTCGGGCAGGTCTTCAAGACCGGCTCGCCCGAGCAGCGGGAGAAGGCCCTCGGGGTCATCAACGACGCCCGCAAGAAGCTCTACCTGATCCTGGCCGACGAGCACTGAGCCGATGGTCGGATCCCGACGACGACGCCCCGTGAGGAGATCCTCGCGGGGCGTCGTCGTGCGTGGGGGGTGGTGGCTGGGTCGTCTCTTTCGGACAGCGCCAGGGGGCGCCTCCCAGGTGGCTGGGGGAGAGGTCCGTGCCGGGCGATCCGCGCCCAGCAGGGGTTACGGGACAGCCCTTAGGCGACCAGTCCGGCCAGTTTGCGCAGCGACTCGTTGAGCGCGGCCGTCGCGGAGTCCTTGAGCTTGCCCGCCATCAGCGAGACCGCGGCGCCCGTGAACTCCCCGTCGATGCGGACCGTGGTGGCCTCACCGTCGGGGATCAGGCTGTAGCGGGTGAGCACGGCCACGCCCATCGGGCCCTTGCCGGTGATCGCGAAGACGCGCCCCTCCTCCAGCTCCGAGACCGTCCAGAGGATCTCGGCGGGAAAGCCCATCATCTTCATGTTCTCGGAGAAGGTCGACCCGATCGCGAGGGTCTCGGGACCACCCTTCGGGAAGTTGGTGTGGGTCATGCTCCACTGCCCGTACGCGTCCCAGTCCGTGAGCCGGCCCCAGAGCTTCGTGGCGGGCGCCTCGATGCGTGATTCCGCGGTGACCTCAGCCATGCGTCCACCCCTTCTCGTCGGGTTCGTGCGGCGGAACGTAGTCCTGGCGGGCGGAACATTCAAGACTGACGACCTGTCAGATGTCGGTGCCCCGGACCTCCGGACACCGGGTGTGTCTCAACAGGCGTCACGCCCGTGACGCTCCTGACGGCCCCTGTCATGATGGCCCGATGCAAGCGTCAGGGAAGAACGCCGGACTGGGCCCCGCCCTCGTCTCGGCGTGTGCGTTCGGTGGTTCCGGTGTCGCGGCGAAGCCGCTGATCGAGGCGGGTCTGGACCCGCTCCACATGGTGTGGTTGAGGGTGGCCGGGGCGGCCCTGGTGCTGTCCCCCCTGGCCTGGCGCCATCGTGACCTGGTGCGGCGCAAGCCCCTGCTGCTCGCCGGCTTCGGACTGATCGCCGTCGCGGGCGTGCAGGCCTTCTACTTCGCCTCCCTGTCCCGGATCCCCGTCGGCGTGGCCCTCCTGTTGGAGTACCTGGGCCCGGCGCTGCTGCTCGGTTGGATCCGCTTCGTCCAGCGCAAGCCCGTGACCCGCGCCGCCGCGGTCGGGGCGGCCGTGGCCGTCGTCGGGCTGGCCTGCGTGGTCCAGATCTGGGCCGGGCTGAGCCTGGACCCGCTCGGGGTGCTGCTCGGCCTCGCCGCCGCCTGCTGCCAGGCCTTCTACTTCGTCTTCGCCGACCAGGGCACCGACGGCGACGACGTGCCCGATCCGTTGGGCGTGATCGCGCACGGGATGATCGTCGGCACGCTCGTCATGACCGTGATCGCGCGGCCCTGGCAGCTCGACTGGTCGGTGCTCGGCGGGGACGCTGCGATGGGCGAGGTCCAGGTGCCCGCCTTGGCCCTGCTGGCCTGGGTGGTGCTGATCGCCACCGTGTTCGCGTACCTGACCGGGGTGGTCTCGGTGCGCAGGCTGTCCCCGCAGGTGGCCGGGGTGGTGGCCTGCCTGGAGGCCGTCGTGGCCACCGTGCTGGCCTGGGTGCTGCTCGGCGAGCACCTGTCGACGCCGCAGATCGTGGGTGGCGCGCTGGTTCTGGGCGGCGCCTTCATCGCGCAGTCCTCGCGGCCCGCCCCGACCGCGCAACCCGACCCCGCCGTGCCGGCCCCCGAGACCACGCGGGCCTGAGGGGTGTCCGCGGTGCGGCGCCCGGGGTGCGGCGGTCGCGGGGCACCGCGTAAGGTGCCGGGCATGCCTTCGACCGTGCTTCCCCCTCCCGCCGCCTAGCGCGGGCGGCTGCCACAGGAACGTGAACCCCGCCCGGGGAGTCCCCGGGCCGGATCGCGCTGCCCGCGAAGAGATGACCCCTTCTTCTCATCCTTCACGCGAGCGCGGAGTCCCACGTGTCGAACCATTCCTCTGTCACCACACCCGTCTCACCTGTCCCTGCGCCCCTTCCCGCGCCCGCGGCCGGGCGGGGGATGGCCTACCTCGTTGTCGCCGGGCTCGCCTGGGGCACCGCCGGGGCGGCGGCCTCCCTGCTCTTCCGGGCCAGTGACCTCGGTCCCCTCGCCCTGTCCTTCTGGCGGTGCGCGGGCGGGTTCGCGGTGCTGCTGGCCGTGCTCGCCGTACGCCGACCCGGGGCCCGGACCCGTCCGGTGACGCGGCCCTCGGTGGGCTCGCTGATCGGGACCGGGCTGCTGTTCACCCTGTTCCAGGCGGCCTACTTCGGCGCCGTGCGCGAGACCGGCCTGGCCGTCGGCACGGTCGTGACCCTCGGGGCGGGGCCCGTGCTGATCGCGCTGGGCGCCCGGTACGCGCTGGCCGAACGGCTGGGCCGGGGCGGGGTGGTCGCCGTCGTCGGCGCCCTCGGCGGGCTGGCCGTGCTGGTGCTGGGATCCGGGGGCGGCGAGGTGCGGCCGGTCGGGATCTGCTGGGCCCTGGTCTCGGCCGCCGGGTACGCGGGGATGACCCTGCGGGCCCGCCTGCTCGGCCGGCGCGGGGCCGGCGGGGACCCGCTCGTCACCACCGCCTGGTCGGTGGGCGTGGGCACGGTGTGCCTGCTGCCGCTCGCCGTGGTGGAGGGGCTGCTCCCGCACACCGCGCAGCCGGGCCGGGTGCTGTGGCTGCTGGTGTACGTGGCTACGGTGCCGACGGCGCTGGCGTACGCGCTCTACTTCACCGGCGCCGCGACCGTCCGCGCCGCGACCGTCTCGGTGATCATGCTGATCGAGCCGGTCGGCGCGGCCGCGATCGCCGTCTGGCTGCTCGGGGAGCGGCTGACCGGCGCCGTGGTGCTGGGCACCGTACTGCTGCTGGCGGCGGTGGGCGCGCTGATCGCGGACGAGGCGCGCGGTCCCGAGGCCGAGGCGCGGGGGCCCGAGGCCTGAGCCGGGGCGGGGTCGCTGCCCGCCCCCGGGTCTCAGAGCGCGGCGAGGTAGTCCGGGACGGCGATCCCCGGGGCGAGGTCCTGGGCCGGGACCGGGGTTCCGTACGCCGGGGCGACCGGGACCACGCCCGCCCAGAAGGGCAGGCCCAGGTCCTCGGCGTCGTCGTTGGGACCGCCGGTGCGGACCTTCGCGGAGACCTCGTTCAGGTCCAGCCGGATCACGGCCGTGGCCGCGAGCTCCTTGGCGTCGGCCGGGCGGGAGTCGGCCGAACGGCCCGGCACGACGTGGTCGACCAGGGCGTCCAGCGCCAGCCGGCACTCGGCCTCGTCGGTGACCTGGTAGGCGGTGCCGTGCACGACCACCGAGCGGTAGTTCATCGAGTGGTGGAAGGCCGAGCGGGCCAGCACCAGGCCGTCCACGTGGGTCACCGTCAGGCAGACCGGCAGGCCCGGGTCCGTCGTACGGGCGCCGAGCAGCGGGCGCGAGCCGGTGGAGCCGTGTACGTACAGGATCTCGCCCACCCGGCCGAAGAGGGTCGGCAGCACCACCGGCGCGCCGTCGCGGATGAACCCGAGGTGGCAGACGTAGGCCTGGTCGAGTATCGAGTGCACCGTCTCGCGGTCGTAGTGGGCCCGCTGGCGGGCGCGGCTCGGGACGGTGCGGGCGGTGGGCGCGTAGTCGGTGGGTGTGGTGGTCATGGTGCGGACTCCGTTGTACTAGTGCATAATGTTGTTTGTGCTAGGAGACTATCTGATCATCGGGCGTCGCGCATCGGATATCGCGGCCAGTATCGAAACGGGCGTCGGCTCGGGCGCGCTCGCGCCCGGAACGCTGCTGCCCCCCTTGCGGGAACTGGCGACCGAACTCGGCGTCAACCCCAACACCGTGGCCGCCGCCTACCGGACGCTGCGCGAACGCGGGGTGATCGTCACCGACGGGCGGCGCGGCAGCCGGGTGCTCCCGCGCCCCGCGACCGTCCCGCGCGACCAGATGCGCATGACGGTGCCGGCGGGCGTGCGCGACCTGACGCAGGGCAATCCGGACGTGCGCCTGCTGCCCTCGCTCGACGGTCCGTTGGCCTCGGCGGCCCGCCGCCACGCGCAGACCCCGACCCTGTACGGGCAGGCCCCGGTGGCTCCCGACCTCGCCCGGCTCGCCCGCGCCGGTTTCGACGCGGACGGGGTCGCGCCCGGGCCGGTGGCGGTGACCTCGGGCGCGCTGGACGGGATCGAGCGGTTGCTGACGGCCCACCTGCGCCCGGGGGACGCCGTCGCCGTCGAGGATCCGGGCTGGGGCGGGACGCTGGACCTCGTGCCCGCGCTCGGACTGCGGGTGATCCCGGTGGCCGTCGACGACGAGGGGCCCCTGTCCGGGTCCGTGGAGCGGGCCCTGGAGGAGGGCGCTCGGGCCCTGATCGTCACGGCGCGCGCGCAGAACCCGACCGGGGCCGCCGTCGGCGCCGCCCGCGCCCGGGACCTGCGCGCGCTGCTGGCCGCCCGCCCCGAGGTGTTCGTCATCGACGACGACCACGGACACGGGATCGTCGACCTGCCGCTGCACTCGCTCGGCGGCGTCACCCGGCACTGGGCGCTGGTCCGTTCGACGGCCAAGGCGTACGGGCCCGACCTGCGCCTCGCCGTCCTCACCGGGGATCCGGTGACCATGGACCGGCTGCGCGGCAGGCAGCGGCTGGGGCCGGGCTGGGTCAGCCGGCTGCTCCAGCACGCGGTGGTCGAACTGTGGTCCTCCGGTGCGGTGGACCCGGTCGCCGTGGCGCGCTCCTACGGGGCCCGGCGCGACGGGTTGATCGGCGAGCTGGCGCGGCGCGGCGTACGGGCCCACGGGCGCAGCGGGATGAACGTCTGGGTGCCGGTCGCCGACGAGACGGTGGTGGTCACTCGGCTGCTGTCGGCCGGCTGGGGGGTCTCGGCCGGGGCCCGGTTCCGGGTGGTCTCCGGGCCGGGGGTGCGCTTGACCGTGTCCGGGCTGGGCCTGGACGAGGTGCCGGCGCTGGCGGAGGCCGTGGCGGCCGGGGTGCGGCAGGTGGGCGGCGGCCGGTTCGACTGAGGGCGGCCCGGCCGGGGCGGCGGGTTCGAACGGGCAGCGGATTGGATCGGGCCGCGGTTCGGTCGGGCGGCGGATTCGGTCGGGCGGCCCGTTCGGTCGGGCCGCCCGGTCGAGGGTGTGGCGCCGGCCGGGGGTCAGGCGGTCTTGCGGGCTCCCGGTCGGGACTGGGTGAGCGCCGCGCCCGCCAGGACGACGGCCGCGCCGACCGGGGTGTTCCAGTGCAACTGCTCGCCTAGGACCAGGACTCCGGCCGCGGTGGCGATCACCGGGATGAAGTAGGTGACCATCTGTGCGGTGGTGGGCCCGACCTCCGTCACCAGGCCGTATTGCATCTGGAGGGCCATGCCCGTGCCGAGGGCGCCCAGGGCGATCACCGAGAGGGTCGGCCACAGCGGGAACGAGGTGGGTGTCGAGGTGAACAGGGCGCTGACGGCGGCCAGTTGGACGGTGGAGACGATCAGCTGCGCGCCGGTCAGGGCCACCGGGGAGCCGGGGGCGCCGGCGAGGGTGCGGCGGACGTAGATCCAGCCGATCGGATAGCAGAGCGCGGCCAGCAGGGCCAGCGCCGTGCCTCCGGCGTCGATTCCCACGAAGCCCTGCCAGGCTCCGAGCACGGTGAGCACCCCCAGGAAGCCGAGCCCCAACCCCGCGAAGCGGCGGCGCGTCGGGCGGTCCTCGGACAGGGCCACCATCGACAGGGCCATGCCCCACAACGGGGAGGTGGCGTTGCAGATCCCGGCGAGCGTGGAGGGGATGGTCAGCTCGGCGTACGCGAAGAGCGAGAACGGGGCCGTGTTCAGCAGCAGCGCCGCCACCGTCAGGTGGCCCCAGGTCCGCAGGCCGCGCGGAAGGCGCTCGCGACGCACGAGCAGGACCGCCACGAGGGCGAGCGCGCCGAACAGGACCCGACCGAGGGCGACCTGGAAGGGCGCGAAGGCCTCGGTGCCCACCTTGATCAGCAGGAAACTGAAGCCCCAGATCACCGAGAGGACGGCGAAGCGCAGGCGCCAGTCCGCGGAGCGGGACGCGACGGAGGGCGCGGTCGCCTCCCGGGCCACCGTCGTCGACGCCGCCGGGATCGGAGGACCGGCGTCGGGGGAGGTCGGAGGAGGGGTGGGGGACGGGGCGGCGTCCTGGTGGGAGGCGGTGGGTGCGCTCATGCGCTTACTCTGCGCCGGGCGACCTCGTAGGACAAGCGAGAGTTCTTGGCGTCGAAGCCGTAGCATCGCTTACATGTTGAATCTGGAGCGCCTGCGCACCCTCGACGCCCTCGCCCGCCACGGGTCTGTCAGCGGCGCGGCCGACGGGCTCCACGTGACCACCTCCGCCGTCTCGCAGCAGATGGCCAAGCTGGAGCGCGAGGTCGGCCAGCCGCTGCTGGCCAAGAGTGGGCGCGGGGTGCGGCTCACGGACGCCGGTCGACTGCTCGCCGACCACGCCGCCAGGATCATCTCCCAGGTGGAGCTGGCCCAGGCCGACGTCGAGGCCCAGAGGGGTTGTGCGGTGGGGGAGTTGCGGATCGGCGCGTTCCCGACCGCCATGCGGGGCCTGTTGCCCCGGGCGCTGGGCGCCCTGCGCGTCGACCACCCCGAGCTGCGGGTCTCCGTCCGCGAACGCGAGCCCGAGGCGAGCCTGGCGGCCGTCGTGCGCGGGGACCTGGACCTGGCCCTGGCCATCGACTGGCACAACAAGCGGATGCCCGTTCCGGCCGAGCTGACCCGGGTCCACCTCCTGGACGACGGCGTCGACATCGCGGTGCCGGTCGACCATCCGCTGGCCGGGGTCGCCGACGCCGGAGCGACGGACGCGGCCGCCCGGATCTCCCTCGCCGACTTCGCCGCCGACGACTGGATCTCCTGGAACGAGGGTCAGTTCTGCCACGAGTGGCTGATGACCACCCTGCGCGGGCTGGGCGTGGAGCCGCGCATCGCGCACATCGCCGAGGAGCACCACACCCAACTCGCCTTCGTGGAGGCCGGGCTGGGAGTCTGCGTGACGCCCCGGCTGGGCCGCGGGCCGGTGCCGGCGGGGGTCAGGCTGTTGCCCGCGTGCGACACCGTACGCCGCCACGTGTACGCCGTCTGGCGCGCGGACGCCGGGCGCAGGCCCTCCGTACGGGCCGCCGTCGAGGCGCTGTCCGCCTCGGCCGCGGCCGAGGCGGACACGCGCTGAAGCCCGCGCCGCCCGCGGTTCAGAGCTTGCGGAAGTCCCAGGACACGATCGAGTCCGGGGTCAGCCGGATCCAGGCGTGGCGCCCGTCGTGGGGCATCTCCGGGATCCCGAAGTTCTTGACGGGGAAGATCCGCTCCGCTTCCGCCAGCTCCGGGCAGGGTTCGCCGGTGCGCGGGGCCTCGCCCACGAAGACGGCGCTGCCGGACAGTTCGACCCCGCGCAGCTCGTCGTAGGCCTCCCCGGAGTCGACCACCACCGAGATCCGGGGGTCCTTGCGGAGGTCGGACCAGCGGCGGCTGCGGGTGATCGAGTACAGCCACAACGAGGCGCCGTCCCAGACGAACCACAGCGCGCCCACGTGCGGCCGGCCGTCCGGCGAGACGGTGGCCACCCGGCAGGTGCGCTGTTCGCGCAGGAAGGCGTCCAATTCCGCGTCGCTCATCATGATGCGGCGGCCCCGCCGCTGCCCGCCGCGCACCGTCTCCGGGCTGGTCTCGTCCATCCGTTCCGCACCCCTTCACATCTGACTGTGTGTCAGGAATCATGCGGGCTCGATCGTCGTCACGCCAGGGGGAGACATGCCGGAACTCGATCCCGTCACCACCGCGCTGCTCACCGTCGAATGCCAGAACGGCGTCGTCGGCGAGGAGAGCGCCCTGCCCGAGCTGGCCAAGGAGGCCCGTGACTCCGGCATGCTGGACCGCGTCGCCGCCCTGTGCGAGGCCGCGCGCGGGGCCGGCGTACGAGTGCTCCACGCGGTCGCCGAGCGGCGGCCCGACGGACTCGGGGCGAACACGAACGCCCGGTTGTTCCGGGCCGCCGGGAAGCTGCCCGTGCGCCAGTTGACCGGCAGCCCGGCGGTACGGGTCGCGGACCCGATCCGGGTCGACGAGCGGGACCTGGTGGTCCGCAGGCTGCACGGGCTCTCCCCGATGGCCGGCACCGACCTGGACGCCCTCCTGCGCAACCTCGGCGTCCGCACCCTCGTCGTCACCGGGGTGTCCTCCAACATCGCGATCCCGAACACCGTCTTCGACGCGGTGAACCTCGGCTACCAGGTCGTGGTGCCGTCCGACGCCGTCGCCGGCGTCCCCGCCTCCGTCACCGCCGAGGTCATCCGCAACTCCCTCGTGCTGGTGGCCGCCATCACCACCACCGAGGCCCTCCTCGAACAATGGGCTCCCCGCGCCTGAGAACGTACGGAATCGATTTCCGGAGACCGCCCGATCGGCCCCGGCGGCTGGAATTCCGAATCCGGCCATTCACCGCTGTTCCATGAGGCGGACACGGCTCCGACCGGCTCGGTCGGAAATGCGGTCGTCCTCGCGAGGACCGCACCCGCACGCGAAGGACCCGGCCGGGTTCGGATCGACCCGGCCGGGTCCTGTCACGCGCGCGGACGGTCAGGCGGGGCGGCCGCCGAAGGGGGCGCCGGTGCCGTAGTAGGTGCCCAGTTCCTCGCGGTACCCGGAGTCGCCGAGGTGCTGGTCGCGGTGGAACTCGGGGGCGTCCTTGATCTGTTCCCTGGTCCGGTCGACGAAGACCTTGTGCTCGTCCACGTCGACCCGGACGACGGTGCTCGCCGGCAACAGCACTTCCTTGCCGAAGATCCAGACGCCGGTGTCCACGACCAGATAGGCGTCACCGACCTCGTCGGAGTGCTTGTCGACCTTGCCGATGCTCCCGTCGGTGGCCTCGACCTTGTAACCGGTCAGGTCCGTGCCCCGCAGGTAGTCGGCCGTCGACGTGTAGCTCCACACATGCTCAGTCACGCGAAAACAACTCCTCGGTCATACGAGGACGGAAAGAGAATGCGGAGAAACAATTCTCGATCCGTCCCGGCTTCTCGCACATGTCGTGCGCGGCGGTCCGTTCTTTCCGCCTGAAACGCCCATGCCCCGAGTCGGTGACCGCACACCCCCGGAATCCGAATCCGATCCTGGTCGGCGTGTGCGGCGGCGCGTGCGGTGGCGAGAGAATGCGCCGCTTTCGGGCCGTGCCTACGCTGGAAGCGGCGGCCGGCCCGATGAGCGGCCCCGGTCGCCACCCGTGGGCACCTGCCACTCCCCCTCCGCGCAGGTGCCCACACCGTGTCGGCGCGCGACGATGCCGCGCCGGGCGTGAGCGGATCGCGTTCCTACCGGCGTGCGTCCATGTGCAGGCGGACGGTGGTTCCCCGGACCGGGGTGGAGCGGATCTCGACCAGGTCGCAGAGCTGGTGGGCGAGCCAGAGGCCGCGACCGCCGATCTGGTCCGCGTCGGGGCGGATGTGGCCGGTCATCACGTCGGAGATGTAGCCGGCGTCGCGGAACTCGCAGAGGAACGTGGAGTCCTGCGCCCAGGTGCGCAGGGTGCCGTGGCCCCCGCCGTGGCGGATGCTGTTCGTCGCGATCTCCGTGACGGCGACCGCCAGCTTCGGCAGCCGGTCCTCCAGAACGCCCGCGTCGGAGGCCCACTGCGAGACCTTCGCGCGGATCGCGGCCAGGTCACCGTGGGAGTAGCTCAGCTCCTGGAAGGGACCGCAGGGGTCCGCGAGGGCCTCGAAGGGGTACTCCTCACCCGTGAGGTACTCCTCGTTGCGCGTGTACTGCCCGTCCCGGCGGATCAGGGGGTGGCAGCGGGACAGCGAGCGCAGGGCGTCCTGGTCCTCGTCGGCGGCGTCGTAGGGGCACAGCATCGACCAGGTGGAGCTGCGTGCGAAGGCCCGGTTCAACAGCCACTCGTGGTAGCGCAGCTCGGAGAGGTGCGAGGCGTTGCGCGCCCGGTTCCAGGCGGTTTCGCCGATGCCCCGCACCGGCCTGTCCCCTTCACCGCGTTCCCGCATCCAGGCCGCCCAGGCGGCGACGAGCCGGCCGGGGTTCGGGCCGGCCGTCGTCGTGTCGACGAAGGTGACGGCGGGTTCGTCGGCGAGTTCGCCGCGCAGGAGCGAGGTCTTGTCCGAGGGAACGGCGACGACCACGGCCTCACCGGCGTCCAGGGCCTCGTGGATGAATTCCAGGGTCCCGGACAGGAACTCTTCGTCGCCGCGGTAGGGGTACAGCTCGTGGCGGAACGGGGTCCCGTCCCGGCCGGACGGCGTCGAGGGCACGGTCGTGGTCATGCCGCCATCACCACCGGCACGCCGACGGCCGCGTAGCCCGCGAGTTCCCAGCACAGGCGAACGGTCTCGTTTGCGCCTTCCACGTCGATCCGGCGGTCGGGCAGGTGGCGGGCCGCGTCCACGAGCGCGTGCATGCCGGCGGCGTCGATCATCTCCAGGGTGTCGAACCTCAGCCTCACCCTGGGTGCGTGCCGCATCGCGGCCCGCACCGCCGCGTTGAACGCCGCCGCGCACTCCGAGTCGATCACTCCGTCAACGCTCCACCTGTCGGCGCCGGTGCTGAACATCCGAAAGGCCGGACGCGGAGCGCGCGTGCCCGTCTCCTGCGGATGCACGCACGCCGCCCGGTCCAGGGCGGGAGCGTCCCACAGGGAAGACCTGAAGCCGCACACCACGATGGCCCCGCTCTCGGAGGCGAACTCGTCGAGCTTCAGTTCCTGGGCCAGCAGCTCCTCGACGCCGCCGGGTGCCGACGTGGGCATTCGCTCGGTGAGGACGCGTACCGACCGGAAGCCCTGGCGCGCCGCGGTACGGGCTTCGCGGCGCACCGCCGCGAGGACCGACTCGGCGCCCGTGGAGCCGGGGAAATCGAGGAACACCGCGGCGGGGGGCAGGGTGCCGCCGGTACGGGAGACGCCGGAGGTGGCGCCGGCGGGGGCGACGAACACGAGCTTGTCGCCGTAGAGGGCGCCGTCCGCCACGTAGGCCCGGGCCGCCGTGAGGAAGGTGGTGGAGTGGTCCATGCGCCAGCAGACGTGGTCTCCGAGTTCGACCTCGTCCAACGTCGCCAACGCCCGCGCCGTTCTCACCGCACCCCGTTCCCGCCTTCCGGCACGAAGACCGACCTGCCCACCCGGAGACAGCACACTACTGGGCCGGGCCCGGTGGCCGTGAAGGCGAACGGGGATCGTCCGGAGGTCGGGACAGCTCACGCCCTGCCACTGCCCGATCCGCGGGGCGTCAATCAGGCCGGGCCGCCTCCCGCGGATCGTGTCGGGCGGGTGGGCGGGATCCGAAACGGAGGCCTTGTCCCGGGGGCCGTCAGCCGAGGCTCCAGGACCAGGTGTGGTCCGCGCTGACCAGGCAGGCCAGGACCACGAGGTCGGCGACGCCGAGGGCCAGCCCGAGGCGGGCGCGGCCGGGGCGGCTCGTCCCGCGGATCAGGGCGAGGCCGGCGAGGACGATCGCGATCGGTCCGAGCACGAGGTTCATCGCCAAGAGCCCCACCAGGCCGGACAGGAAGGAGACGACGGCCATGGTGTCGGCCTCGCGGACCGTCCCGCGCCGCTCGACGGGCGGCGAGGCGGGCGGCTCGGCGGGCCGCTCGGGAGTGGCGACGGCGGCGGTGTCCGGGCCGGTGGACCGGGGTCGTGTCGTCGGGCCGGTGGGGTGGTGTTCCTGGACGGTGGTCCGGTGCGGGGTCATGACGAACCTCCCTGGCGGCCGGCGCGGTGGTGCCGCCCGGTCCGCTCCCGTACGGCGAAGACCATGAGCCAGGCGGCGATCGCGACCGTCGCGACGAGCGTGACCGCCGCCGGAACGTGGGCCACGGTTCCCAGCAGGATCCCCATGAGCATCAGAGCCGCTACGAGGAAGAGCATGGTGCTTCCTCCTTCAGTTCCCTGGAGTTGGTAACAGTTGTTCACTGACTACCCAGTCTAAATCATGGCATGCGGCTCCCGCGGGATGAGGGTTTACTTTCCGTCATGAACCAAGCTGTCGGGGCCCGTCAAGCCCAACGCCTCCGCACCCGCCGGGCCTTGCTGGACGCCGCGCTCGCGCTCCTGGAGGAGCAGAACCTGAGCGGTCTCGGCCTGCGGGAGGTGACCCGGGCGGCGGGAGTGGCGCCGACGGCGTTCTACCGGCACTTCCCGGGCGTCGAGGAACTGGGGATCGCGCTGGTGGACGAGGCGTTGGAGAACCTGCACGAGGGCATCTCCTCGATCTTCGACAGCTCGGGGATCGCCGCCCGACGTATCGACCAGGCGGTGGACTTGATGGCCGGACTCGTGCGGGCGTACCCCGCGCACCTCCGTTTCATCGTCCGGGAGCGGCACGGAGGCGTACGCCGGGTGCGCGAGGCGGTGGCCGGTCGGCTGGACGGCTTCGCCCGGGACATGGCCGAAAACCTCGCCGCCGACCCGCTCGGCGCCGGGTGGAGCCCCGCGGACCTGCTGATGCTCGCCCGCCTGTACGTCGACCACATGGTGATGACGGCTTCCGCCTACCTGGCGGCGGCCCTGGAGGGCAACGGGTGGGCCGACGTCACGGACACCGCGCGGCGCCAGCTCCGTCTGATCCACGCGGGACGGCTCAACTGGGCGGGCGCCCACGGCGCGTGAGGCGCCCGTCGCCCGCCCCGTCGCCGAGGCGATCGTGACGCGTGCCCGCCCGCTAAGGGCTGTCCCGTAATCCGTGGTGGATCAGCCCTTAGCCTGGGGAAATGCTCACAGAAGTGATCGCGACCCGCTACGTCACGCCCCTGCGTGAGGGCGGCTCGCTCCCGGGGATCGTCGAGGCCGACGACCTCGGGACCTACGTCATGAAGTTCACCGGCGCCGGCCAGGGCCGCAAGACCCTCGTCGCCGAAGTCGTCTGCGGGCGCCTCGCCCAGCGGCTGGGCCTGCGCGTCCCGCGGCTGGTGCAGATGCAGCTCGACCCGGTCATCGGCTTGGGGGAGCCCGACCAAGAGGTTCAGGAGCTGCTCAAGGCCAGCGGCGGTCTGAACCTCGGCATGGACTACCTGCCGGGCTCGATCGGCTTCGACCCGCTCGCCTACCGCGTCGACGAGGTCGAGGCGGGGCGCGTGGTCTGGTTCGACGCCCTGATCAACAACGTCGACCGGTCCTGGCGCAACCCGAACCTGCTCGTCTGGCACGGGGACCTGTGGCTCATCGACCACGGCGCCACCATGATCTGGCACCACAACTGGCCCACCGCGCGGGCCGCGGCGGCCAAGCCCTACAACGCCTCCGACCACGTCCTCGCCCCCGTCGGCCCGGACATCGCGGCGGCCGCCGCCGAGCTGGCCCCCCTGGTGACGGAGGAGCTCCTCACCGAGGTCGCGGCCGACGTCCCGGACGAATGGCTCGTCGACGAGCCGGGCTTCGACTCCACCGACGCGGTGCGCCGCGCCTACGTGGAGGCGTTGCTGCCGCGTGCGGCCACGATCCACGAGAGGATCACGATGGAGGCCGAGGTCAAGCCGAGGTCCGGGCCGCCCGGATGGCTCGCCGAACGCCTCGCCCCCCACCCGGACAAGAACAAGAAGAAGAGCGACAGCGAGTGACCAAGCGGGACGTGTTCGAATACGCGCTGGTGCGAGTGGTGCCCCGGATGGAGCGCGGCGAGTGTTTCAACGCCGGCGTCATCGTCTACTGCCGGGGGCGCTCGTACGTCGCCGCGCGCACCCACCTCGACGAGGCGAAGCTCCTCGCGCTGGATCCCGGGGCCGACGTGGCCGGGGTACGGGCCGCCCTGCGGGGCGTCGAGGGGCTCTGCGCGGGCGGGGAGCGGGCCGGGCAGGCCGCGGGCGACGACCCGGGGCGACGGTTCCGCTGGCTGATCGCCCCCCGCAGCACGGTGGTCCAGCCGGGCCCCGTCCACACCGGCCTGACGGCCGACCCCGCGGCGGAGCTGGAGCGCCTCTTCGGCCTGCTCGTTTCCTAGGACGTGCCCCGGGGCCGGGGCGTGTCCGCCAAACTCCTCCCCGGCGCGCGGCGCGGCGTTGACACGGGGTGCCAGGGCTCCTAGCGTCTCCTCAGCTGAAGCTACTAAGCGGTTGCTCACCTCCGGGCGACCGTGTCTCAAGGGCGAGGAGATCCAGCATGTCCACCACCGAGCAGCGCGTAGCGATCGTGACCGGGGCGGCCCGGGGCATCGGCGCGGCCACCGCCCTGCGGCTGGCCGCGGAGGGTCGCGCGGTCGCCGTGCTCGACCTCGACGAGGCGGCCTGCAAGGACACCGTCGAGGCCATCACGGCGGCCGGCGGCAAGGCCCTCGCCGTCGGCTGCGACGTCTCCGACGCCGCTCAGGTGGAGGCGGCCGTGGAGCGCGTCGCGAGCACGCTGGGCGCGCCCACGATCCTGGTCAACAACGCGGGCGTGCTCCGTGACAACCTGCTCTTCAAGATGAGCGAGACCGACTGGGACACGGTCATGAACGTGCACCTGCGCGGTGCGTTCCTGATGGCGCGGGCCTGTCAGAAGTACATGGTGGAGGCCAAGTTCGGCCGCGTCGTGAACCTCTCCAGCAGCTCCGCCCTCGGCAACCGCGGTCAGGCCAACTACGCGGCGGCCAAGGCGGGTCTGCAGGGCTTCACCAAGACCCTGGCCATCGAGCTGGGCAAGTTCGGCGTCACGGCCAACGCGGTGGCCCCCGGTTTCATCGTGACGGAGATGACCGCCCAGACGGCGGCCCGCGTGGGCATGGGCTTCGAGGAGTTCCAGCACGCCGCCGCCTCCCAGATCCCGGTGCAGCGCGTCGGCCACCCCGAGGACATCGCGAACGCCATCGCCTTCTTCACCGGCGAGGCCGCGGGCTTCGTGTCCGGCCAGGTCCTGTACGTGGCCGGCGGCCCGCTCAACTGACGACGGCTGGTCCACGAGAGGCAGGGCGTACGGCATGACGTACAACGGCATCGACAGCGGCAGGGCGGCCCTGGTCACCGGGGCGAGCCGGGGCATCGGCTACGGGATCGCGGAGGCGCTGGTCGCCCGGGGCGACCGGGTCTGCATCACGGGGCGCAACGAGGACGCGCTCAAGGAGGCCGTGGAGCGGCTCGGCGCGGACCGGGTGATCGGTGTGGCAGGCAAGGCGCACGACGAGGCCCACCAGGGCGTCGCGGTGGAGCGTGCCATGGAGGCCTTCGGCCGCGTGGACTTCCTGGTGAACAACGCGGGCACGAACCCGGTCTTCGGGCCGATCGCCGACCTGGACCTGGGGGTGGCGCGGAAGGTCTTCGAGACCAACGTGATCTCCGCGCTCGGTTTCGCCCAGCGGACCTGGCACGCCTGGCAGAAGGAGAACGGCGGGGCGATCGTGAACATCGCCTCGATCGCCGGCCTCTCCGCCTCGCCCTTCATCGGGGCGTACGGGATGAGCAAGGCCGCGATGGTCAACCTCACCCTCCAGCTCGCGCACGAGATGGCACCGGGGGTGCGGGTGAACGCCATCGCCCCCGCGGTGGTCAAGACGAAGTTCGCGCAGGCGCTCTACGAGGGTCGCGAGCAGGAGGCGGCCGCCGCCTATCCGCTGGGCAGGCTCGGGGTGCCCGCCGACATCGGAGGCGCCGCGGCATTCCTCACATCTGCACAAGCGGAATGGGTCACGGGGCAAACTCTGGTCGTCGACGGAGGAATGTTCCTGAATGCCGGTGTGCACTGACCGATAAACGGACGCATTTGCCTCCCGCTGGGAGGCAAATGCGTACCGAATGCGCCCTTAAACGGTCAAGTGCCTCACGAAACCTGCCCATTGGATTTGTGACGCACTGCGGTAGGGTCTGCCGCACCCCTGGCTGATCGAGGAGCGTGCACGTGTTCAACCGGACCAGATGCCTGCAGATCACTGCGGCCGTTGCGTCCATATCCCTGCTCGCCGGATGCGGTCTGCTTTCGGACGGCAGCGGGGACGCGGGGAAGCGGATCGTCGTCGGCACGACGAGCGCCCCGAGCAACCTCGATCCGGCGGCGGCCTGGGACGGTTCCTGGGAGCTCTACCGGAACATCTACCAGACCCTCCTGGCCTTCCCGACGGGCAGCACCAAGCCCCAGCCGGACGCCGCGCAGAGCTGCGAGTTCACCGACTCCCGCAACGAGTCCTACCGCTGCGTCCTGCGCAAGGGCCTCAAGTTCTCCGACGGCGAGACGCTCGACGCCAAGGCGGTCAAGCACTCGATCGACCGGATCATGAAGATCAACCACAAGTTCGGTCCCCAGGGGCTCTTCGCGAACCTGGACAAGATCGAGACCCCGGACGCGCTGACGGTCGTCTTCAACCTCAAGACCCCCGACGCGACCTTCCCCTACGTGCTCGGCTCCCCGGCCGCCTCCCTGGTGGCGCCCAAGGAGTATCCGGCCGACAAGATCCGCTCCGACGGCAAGATCACCGGCTCCGGTCCCTACGTCCTCAGCTCCTACTCGGAGGGCGAGGCGGTCCTCGACCGCAACGACACCTACGCCGGCTTCGCGAACCGCCGCAACGACGCCGTGACCATCCGTTACTTCAAGGATTCCCAGAAGATGGTCGCCGCGCTCAAGGGCAAGGAGATCGACGCCACCTACCGCGGTCTGTCCGCGGTGGAGATCAAGGACCTGGAGACGCCCGCCTCGCACAACCAGGGCGTCCAGGTCGTCGAGAACGTCGGCGCGGAGATCCGGTACCTGGTCTTCAACCCGAAGGACCCGATGGTCGCCAAGACCCCGGTGCGCCAGGCGATCGCGCAGATCATCGACCGCGGCGCGCTCGTCTCCAAGGTCTACCAGGGCACCGCCGAACCGCTGTACTCGATGGTCCCCAAGGGACTCATCGGCCACAAGACGCCCTTCTTCGACCTCTACGGCCAGCCCGACGTCGCCAAGGCCAGGAAGATCCTCAAGGACGGCGGGATCACCCAGCCCGTCGAGCTGACCTTCTGGTACACCACGGACCGCTACGGCGCCTCCACGGCCGACGAGTTCACCGAGATCAAGCGCCAGCTCGAAGAGAGCACCCTCTTCAAGGTCACCCTGCGCGGCAAGCCCTGGATCGAGTTCCAGGAGGGCTACAAGAACGGCGAGTACCCGGTCTTCGGCCGCGGCTGGTTCCCCGACTTCCCGGACCCGGACAACTTCATCGCGCCGTTCGTCGGCAAGACGAACGCGGTCGGCACCCCGTACGAGCCCGCCGACATCCTCACCAAGATCCTGCCGGACTCCCGCCGCCAGAGCGACCGCTCCGCCGGGGCCAAGGAGTTCGAACAGGCCCAGCAGATCTTCGCCCAGGACGTCCGGCTGCTCCCGCTGTGGCAGGGCAAGCTCTACGTCGGGGCGCGCGAGGACATCGCGGGCGCCGAGCGGGCCCTGGACCCGCAGACCGCCATGCAGATGTGGGAGTTGTACCGCAAGACCAGCTGGTGACGGACGGTCGCCTCCCCGCGGGGAGGCGACCGGTCGCGGCGTTGTCAGTGGCCCCCGGTAGGTTCGGAGCAGTTGCACGCTTGCACGAACTTGTACCGGAGGTTGTCGACGTGACCCAGATGCTGCCCGAGTCCTGGCTCCCCGTTCTCGGTGGGGAGCTGGAGCAGCCCTATTTCGGTGAACTCACCGAATTCGTCGAGAAGGAGCGGGCGAACGGTCCGGTCTACCCGCCCCGCGAAGAGGTCTTCGCGGCCCTGGACGCCACACCGTTCGACAAGGTGAAGGTCCTGGTCCTCGGCCAGGACCCCTACCACGGCGCCGGACAGGGACACGGCCTGTGCTTCTCCGTGCGGCCCGGCGTGAAGACCCCGCCCTCGCTGCGCAACATCTACAAGGAGATGAAGGAGGAGCTCGGCCTGCCGGTCCCCGACAACGGGTACCTGATGCCGTGGGCCCGGCAGGGCGTGCTCCTGCTCAACGCCGTGCTCACCGTCCGTGAGGCCGAGCCCAACTCGCACAAGGGCAAGGGCTGGGAGAAGTTCACCGACGCCGTCATCCGCGCCGTGTCCGACCGGCCCGACCCGGTCGTCTTCGTGCTCTGGGGCGCCTACGCCCAGAAGAAGATCCCGCTGATCGACGAGGCGCGCCACGTCATCGTCAAGGGCGCCCACCCCTCGCCGCTGTCGGCCAAGAAGTTCTTCGGCTCCCGTCCCTTCACCCAGATCGACGAGGCCGTGGCCGCCCAGGGCCATGAGCCGATCGACTGGCGGATTCCGGACCTGGGCTGACACCACCCCGCGCCTAGGCGTCAGAGCCGTTGCCTCCGGCTAGCTTCTTGATGATCGGACCGGACCGGGTCCGCTCATCGGAAGCCAGCCGGAGGCCGCCTTGACGGAGCAGCAGGAGGCGTCGGAGGACGCCGTCATGACCAGGATCGGCCAAGCGGTCATCCTGCTGCACGCGGGCGACCGCGAGGAGGCCCGCAACCGCCTCGGTGACATCTGGACCGAGATCGGCGACGAGGGCGACTTCCTGCACCGCTGCACCCTCGCGCACTACATGGCCGACGCCCAGGACGACCCCGCCGACGAGCTGGCCTGGGACCTGCGCGCCCTCACCGCCGCCGACGGCCTCGGCGGGCGCCCCTACGAGATCCCGCCCGGACGGGCCGCGGCGGGCGGCCCCGGACCGAGCGCGACCGGGCGGGCGCAGCCGCACCCGGCGGTGCGCGCGTTCTACCCCTCGCTGCACCTCAGCCTGGCCACCGACTACGTCAAGCTGCGCCGGCCCGAAGCCGCCCGGGTCCACCTCGCGCGGGCCCGGGCGGCCACCGTCGCGCTGGCCGACGACGGCTACGGCAACGGGGTGCGGGCCGCGATCGCCCGCCTGGAGCGGCGGCTCGCGGCGGAGCCGCCACCCCGGCCCCGACCGTTCCCCGAACAGTCCCCGTAGGGCGTACGGGGCGAGGCGGCGCGCGGCGGGGTGGGTCAACCCTCGTGGACGCCGGCGCAGATGCGGGCCTCCGGGCTGTCCGGGTGCCAGCGGCCGTGCCGACGACCCAGGGCGCACACGTCGGCCGGGCGGACCGGGAGCTCCCGCACCAGCCGGTCCGGGACCTCCGCACCGGGGCGCACCGGATGCGGACGCCCCTCGGGATGCTCTGCGGGCCGCGCGGGGCGCCGACGGGGTTCGGGGATGTCCGGCACCGGGGGAGCGGCCCCGGGGGCCCGTACGGGCGGCTGGGAAGCGCCGCGCGCCGCGCCCCGGCCGGCGGCCGTGGGTCCCGAGGGGCGACCGGCCCCTCCGGGCACCGCCGTGAGCGCCTCCAGCGCGGGGGCCTGGACCACCACCGGCAGCGCCCCCGGGGCCCCGCGCGGCTCGTACTGGGGCGGCTGCCCCGCCGCGGGGGCGCCGGCCGGCCGCAGTGGCGCCGGGGTCACGTTCACACAGCCGGAGACGGCCGAGACGGCACAGGCGACTCCGAGGAGCACCTTCGTGGAGGTTCGGGTGGGATGCACCCGCGCAACTCTGCTGTGCCGGGGCCCCGTCGGGAAAACCGCGGGCCCGAATTCACCCCGCACGGGTGACGGCGAGGGGGTGTCCGGCGGACAGCGCCCCGGACACCCCGGCCGGGCTATTCGCCCGTCACCCCGTCGATGTGCTCGCGCAGCAGGTCCGCGTGCCCGTTGTGGCGCGCGTACTCCTCGATCATGTGGTGGTAGACCCAGCGCAGGCTGAAGACCTCGCCGTCGCGGTGGGCCGCGCCCGCCGAGAGCAGGTCGAGCGGGTGTCCCGCGGCCGCGCGCCGCGCCAGGTCCACCTCGCGGTGCCACGCCCCCTCGGCCTCGTCCCAGGTGTCCCCGCCGCCGAACTCGAAGTCGCCGTCGCGGTGCTCGCGCGTGCTGTAGAGGTCGGGCAGGTCCTCGCCGAGCATGATCTCGCGGAACCAGTAGCGCTCCACCTCGGTCATGTGCCGCACCAGCCCGAGCAGGCTCAGTCCGGACGGCTTCAGCGGGGTCAGGCGCAGTTCCTCCTCGGTGAGTTCCTCGCACTTCCAGGCGAGGGTGGAGCGGTGGTAGTCGAGCCAGCCTTCCAGCATCTCGCGCTCGTCGGCGGTCGTGGAGGGTTCGGGGCGGTGCGATCCGTCGGAGGTCATGGCCTCCATCCTGGTCGAACCGCCCCCCTCCCACCAGGGATTAAGCTGCCGGATGACCCACCCGGCACAGATCAGGAGGCACCCGGTGAAGATCGGCGTCATCGGACTCGGCGACATCGCCCAGAAGGCGTACCTGCCCGTCCTCACCACCCGTCCCGGAGCCGAGCTGCACCTCCAGACGCGCACCCCCGCGACCCTGGACCGGATCGGCGCGCTCCACCACCTCCCGGCCGAGCGCCTCCACACCACGCTCGACGGTCTCCTCGCGCAGGGCCTCGACGCCGCCTTCGTGCACGCCCCGACGGCCGCGCACCCGGAGATCGTGGAGCGGCTGCTGGAAGCGGGCGTGCCCACGTACGTGGACAAGCCGCTGGCCTACGAACTCTCCGAGTCGCGGCGCCTGGTGGAACTGGCCGAGGAACGCGGGGTCAGCCTCTTCGTCGGCTTCAACCGCCGCTACGCGCCCGGTTACGCGCAGTGCGCCGAGCACCCCCGCGAGCTGATCGTCATGCAGAAGAACCGGGTGGGGCTCCCCGAGGACCCGCGCACGCTCGTCCTCGACGACTTCATCCACGTCGTCGACACCCTGCGCTTCCTGCTGCCCGGCGAGCCCGACCACATCGACGTGCGGGCCGTGGTGCGCGACGAGCTGATGCACCAGGTGGTCCTCCAGATGTCCGGCGACGGGTTCACCGCCCTCGGTGTGATGAACCGGCTGTCCGGGTCCACCGAGGAGGTCCTCGAAGTCTCCGGGCAGGACTCCAAGCGTCAGGTCGTCAATCTCGCGGAGATCATCGACCACAAGGGGCAGCCGACCGTGCGCCGGCGCGGCGACTGGGTGCCCGTGGCCCGCCAGCGCGGCATCGAGCAGGTCGTCGACACCTTCCTGGAGGCCGTCGAGGCGGGGACGACCCTCAGTGCCCGGGACGCGCTCCTCACCCACGAGCTGTGCGAGCGGGTCGTGCTGACGGCTCTGGAGCAGGCTTCCCGAACCTGACCGCCCCGGCCCCCCTGGCCGCGCAGTACGCCGCCAGCGCGGCCAGGCAGAGCCCGCCCGGCCAGTTCCCGAAGCGGACGAAGAGGGTCGTGCCCCGGGCGAGGGGCACCTCGTACACCTCCGCCGCGCGCGCCGAGGTCGCCAGGGGCGCCCCGACGCGCTCGCCCGAGGGCCCGGCCACGGCGCTGATCCCGGTCAGGGTGGCGTGCACCACGGGACGGCCGGTCTCGGCGGCGCGCAGGGCGGCCAGCGAGGCGTGCTGCGCCGGGGCCCAGCCGTCCTGGAAGGACGAGGTCGACGATTGGGCGACGAGGACCCCGGCGCCCTCGGCGACCAGGTGCCGGCTCATGTCCGGGAACGCCGACTCGAAGCACACCAGCGGCCCGAGCCGGACGCCCCCGGGCAGTTCCATCACCACCGGGGACCGTCCGCGCACCCGGTCCTCGTCGGCGGCCTTCCCGGCGGAGGTGGCCCAGCCCAGCACCGCGCGGGCGGGCACGTACTCGCCGAAGGGGACGAGCCGCATCTTGTCGTACCGGTCTCCGGTGGGGCCCTCGGGGCCCACCATGACGGCGCTCTTGTATATCCCGGGCCGGTCCGAGCCGCGCGCGTCCACGTTCACCAGCAGCGGGGCCCCGACCTCGCGGGACAGGGCCGCCAACCGCCCGGACAGGTCCGGCCGCGCCCCCAGGTCCGCGCCGACGCTGCTCTCCCCCCAGACGACCAGGTCGGGCCGGCGCCCCACCAGGGTCCGGGTCAGCCGCTCCCCGGCGTCGAAGCGGCGCTCCGCCGCGTCGGGGCCGTCCGCGATCGGGCCGGGCTGGACCACGGCCACCCGCAGGGTGCCCGAGACCTCCGGGCGGGGCAGCCACAGCCACACCACCCCCGTCAGCACCGCGCACCCCGCCACGGAGGCCACCGCCGGGACCCGCGCCGCCGGCGCCGTGCACAGCAGCACCACCGCGCAGTTCACCGCCACTACCAGCAGGCTCACCAGCCACACCCCGCCCAAGGAGGCCAGCCGCAGCACGGGCGGTACCTCCCACTGACTGGCGCCCAGCAGCCCCCAGGGCCCGCCCAACCCCTGCCAGGACCGGGCCAGCTCCGACAACAGCCACCCCGCCGGTACGAGGAGCAGCGCCGCCCCCGCCCGCCCCGGGGCCGGGCTCCCGCCGAGCAACTCCCGCACCAGCAGGGCCCAGGGGATCCAGAGCAGCCCCAGCAGGGCGGCCAGCGGGACCAGGAACACGTGCAGGCTCGGCAGCAGCCAGTGGTGCACCGCCACGATGAACCCCGCGCCGCCCAGCCACCCCTCCAGGGCCGCCCGCCGCCCGGAGGGGGCGGAGCGCAGCAGCAGCATCCAGGGCACGAGGGCGACGTAGGCGAACCACCACCAGGCCGGAGCGGGGAAGACGAGGCAGGGGAGCGCCCCGGCGGCCACCGCGCCCGCCGCACGCCACCTACGGGTCCGCTTCGTGAGCATGGGGCGCCTCCGCTCTCCAGTGTGGGACAGGCCCCGGCCGAACGCGGCTCGGAGGACCGGGGAGCCGTACGGGGCTCCCGGGGCCCACGTGCCCGGGGGAGCGGCCGGCATGTGCCCGGGTCGCCGCGCAGCCGGCTCAGGCGGACAGGTGCCGCCACTTCTCGCGCACGGTGACGCCGTCGAGCCGCCAGCCGTCGGAGGTGCGGGCGAGCGTGAAGACGTACCGTCCGGCCGCCACGAAGTTGGGGGCGGTGACGCTGCCGTCGAACTCCGGACCCGCCAACCGCATGGGATTGACGAAGTCCGCCCGCACCCGGGCCGAGTCTCCCGGGCCGCCGCCCGAGTCCGAGAGTTCGACCAGCCGGTTGACGATGAGGTGCTGGCGCACCGGGAACAGCGTCATGGTCTCGGCGAGCCAGTCCGCCACCTCGTCGGCCGGACCCTCGACCCCGCCCGCCTCGGTGTAGTCGGCCCGGCCGCCCGGGGCGAACAGGGCCCGGTAGGCGTCCCAGTCCCCGTCGTCCACGGCCACCGCGTAGCCCGAGACCACCTCGTCGATGGCCAGTCGGTCCATAACCGTCGCGAGGTCCACACGCTGCGTCATCGGGACAGTGTGGGGGTGTGGCGCCGCGAGGCCAAGGGGCGTGTGGCGCCGGGATCTCCGTACGGGGCGTCAGCGGCCGGAATGCGCCTCCCGCTGTCGGACCACCACCAGGAAGGCGTCACTGGCCAGGTCCATCACCACCTCCGCCCGCACCCCCTCGCGCTTGCGCTGCTCCGCGTACTCCTCCGCCGGCCAGCTCCCCCTCGGGCTTCCGGCCGGAAAACGTTCCAATACCACACGACTCATGGGACACCCCCTGCTGTTCTGCCTTACGTAGGCACAACGACGCGGAGGCCGCCCGGGAACGTTCCCGAGCGGCCTCCGGTTCACGCGAACGAGCCGCCTAGGTGCCGGACTCGCCCGCGTGGGGGCTGAGCACACCCATGCCGATCAGGGCGAACAGGACGATGCCGAGCAGGATGCGGTAGATCACGAACGGCATGAAGCTCTTGTTGGAGATGAACTTCATGAACCAGGCGATGACCGCGTAGCCGACGAAGAAGGCGATGATCGTCGCGAAGATCGTCGGACCCCAGGTGATGTGACCCGGGGTGTCGATCACGTCCTTGATCTCGAACGCGCCCGAGGCCAGCACGGCCGGGATGGCGAGGAGGAAGGAGTAGCGGGCGGCGGCCTCGCGGGTGAAGCCGAGCAGCAGACCGCCGGAGATCGTCGCGCCCGAGCGAGAGACGCCCGGGATCAGCGCCATGGCCTGGCAGACACCGAAGACCAGACCGTCCTTGACGCCGAGTTCCTTCAGCGTCTTGCGCTGGACGACGACCCGGTGGCGGCCGCCCTCCTCGTCACGGGAGGCCCGCCAGTCGGCGAAGCCGAGGACGAGGCCCATCAGGATCAGGGTGGTGGCGGTCAGTCGCAGGTCACGGGCCGGGCCCACGATCTGGTCCTTGAAGGCGACGCCGAGGACACCGATCGGGATGGAACCGACGATGACCAGCCAACCCATCTTCGCGTCGTGGTTCGAACGCATCGACTTGTCGAACAGCGAGCGGAACCACGAGGAGATGATCCGCGCGATGTCCTTGCGGAAGTAGATGAGGACGGCGGCCTCGGTACCGATCTGGGTGATGGCGGTGAAGGCCGCGCCGGGGTCGTGCCAGCCGGCGAACGCCGCGGTGAGGCGCAGATGGGCACTGGAGGAGATCGGGAGGAACTCCGTAAGCCCCTGGACGAGACCGAGGACTAGGGATTCGAACCAGCTCATGTCGGGGTGCGCTCGTCCTTGTGATCGTCGGGCAGTTCGGTCCGATGCTAGGGCCCGTGGGAACCGGCCGTGACCACAGGGGGGTGTTGGGGAAGCGACTCGTGGGTAGGGGCGGGGGCCAATCGGTGCCGCTTGCGCCACGCGACGGCCGCGGCGACCACTCCCGAGACGGCGATGAAGCCGAACGAGGCCAGGAAGGCGGGGGATCCGGGGGAGGAGGCACTGGCCCCGGCGATCACGTACGCGGCGGTGTTCGGGACGGTGCCCAGCGCCGTCGCGAGGAGGAAGGGGAGCCAGCCGCAGCGGGAGAGCGCCGCCAGGTAGTTGGCCAACGCGAAGGGCACCCCGGGGAAGATCCGGACGGCCAGCATCGAGCGGAAGCCGTGCCGGCTCAGCTGGTCGTCGGCCACCCGCAGCCAGCGCCCGCGCAGGTACGGACGCAACGCCGCCTGGCCCATGGCCCGACCCAGCCCGAAGGAGATGCCGGCCGCCAGGACCGTCCCGCCCACGGCCGCCACCAGCCCGAACCGCGATCCGAGGACCGCCCCGGCGGCGAGGTTCAGCAGTGGGCGCGGCACGAACGCCGCCGCGCACAGTCCGTACGCGCCCGCGAACACCAGGGCCGCCACGCCCATCGGGAGCCCTGGGGGGAGCCCCTGCGACAGCAGTCGCTGGGGCTCGAACAGCAGCACGCACACCCCGGCCGCGACGAGCAGCACGACGAGCAGTGACAGCCGGGTCCACGGCGCGAGGAGGAGGGACATTCCGGGAGGGTAACGGACACGTGTGGAGCGGCGCCGTAATCCGTGCCTCATGCGGCCGAACTCCCGGCGACTGCCTTCCGTCGCCCGCCCGGGCGCCTTCGTGGAGCGCACGGCTCCGGTCGGACCCGCCGCGGCCGGCCCCGGGCAGGCCGCGGCGGTGGTCGCGTACGGGAACGACCTCCCGCCCCGCCCGGCGCCGCCGACCCCGAGCGCCATCGGCCGTCCCGGACCGTGACGAAGGACACTCCGCGCGCGGAAGCCGTGCCGGCCCGCGCGCCGCTCGCACCGCGCCGACGGCCCCTCGCGGAGCGTGAGCGCCGGTGGGGCCGTCCTCGTCGCCGGGCCCCGTCAAGGGCTCCCGCCCGCCCGGTAATTCGTTCGACGCCGACCGCCGCCTCGGGCAGGATCGGCGACATGTCCCGGTACGCCTTCCCCGCAGCGCCGTCCGCAGTCGCGGACGCGCCGAAGGCTGCCGTGCCCACCGGAGCACCCGCCCTCGCCGCGTTCGACGGCGCACGAAGCTGACCCTCCCCGGATCGTCCGGCGGACCCCGCAGGGGGAGGGTCGGTCCGCTCCGGGGGTCCCGTTCCAGCTTCGAGCCACGGGAAAGACATCATGGCCAAGACGGCCTTCACGCGCACCAAGCCGCACCTCAACATCGGCACCATGGGTCACGTCGACCACGGCAAGACCACCCTCACCGCCGCCATCACCAAGGTCCTCGCCGAGCGCGGTGGCGCCTCGTACGTCCCCTTCGACCGCATCGACCGGGCCCCCGAGGAGGCCCGCCGCGGCATCACCATCAACCTCACGCACGTCGAGTACGAGACCGACACCCGGCACTACGCCCACGTCGACATGCCCGGACACGCCGACTACATCAAGAACATGGTCACCGGCGCGGCCCAGCTCGACGGGGCGATCCTCGTCGTCTCCGCCCTCGACGGGGTCATGCCCCAGACCTCCGAGCACGTCCTGCTCGCCCGTCAGGTGGGGGTCGACCACATCGTCGTCGCGCTCAACAAGGCCGACGCCGGCGACCCCGAGCTGACCGACCTGGTCGAGCTGGAGGTCCGCGACCTGCTCACCTCGCACGGGTACGGAGGTGACACCGCGCCGGTCGTACGGGTCTCCGGGCTCGGCGCGCTCCGGGGCGAGCCGCGCTGGACGGGATCGATCGAGGCGCTGCTCGACGCGGTGGACACCTACGTGCCGACACCGGTGCGGTACACGGACGCCCCGTTCCTGCTGCCCGTCGAGAACGTCCTGACCATCACCGGCCGCGGCACCGTCGTGACCGGGGCCGTCGAGCGCGGCACCGTCCGCGTCGGCGACCGCGTCGTGGTCCTCGGCGGGGACGGCGAGCCCGTCGAGACGGTCGTGACCGGGCTGGAGACCTTCGGCAAGCCGATGGAGTCCGCCGAGGCCGGGGACAACGTCGCGCTGCTCCTGCGCGGGGTCCACCGCGACGGGGTCCGCCGCGGCGCGGTGGTCGCCGCGCCCGGCAGCGTGGTCCCGAGCCGGCGCTTCACGGCGCGGGTGTACGTCCTGTCGGCCCGTGAGGGAGGCCGGACGACGGCCATCGCCTCCGGCTACCGGCCACAGTTCTACCTCCGCACCGCGGACGTGGTCGGAGACGTCGACCTCGGCGAGGCCGGCGTGGCCCGGCCCGGGGAGACCGTCGCCATGACCGTCGAACTGGGCCGGGACGTGCCCCTGGAGGCCGGGATGGGCTTCGCGATCCGCGAGGGCGGACGCACCGTCGGCGCGGGGACGGTGACCCTCGTGGAATAGCGGGCGGTGTGGTGTGGTGACGGCGGCCCGGCTGCGTCAGACTGCCGTCACCACACGGGCCCGCCAGGGCGCAGCGAGGGGCGGACGGCGATGAGCGGTGACACGGCACTGGTGCTCGGCGGCGGCGGACTGACCGGCATCGGCTGGGAGACCGGGATCCTGTACGGGCTGGCCCGGGCGGGCGTGGACCTCTTCGGCGCCGACCTGGTCGTCGGCACCTCGGCGGGTTCCGTCGTCGGAGCCCAGCTCGCCTCCGGGCTGCTCACCCCGCAGGAGCTGTACGAGCGCCAGCTCGGCGACGCCTCCGAGGAGGTCGCCGCGAGGTTCCGGGCCGGGCTCGTGGCCCGCTACGCCCTGGCGCTGGCCCGGTCCCGGGACGGCGCGGCCTTCCGGCGCCGGATCGGGGCCATGGCGCTGGCCGCCGACACCGCCGAGGACGAGGCCGCGCGGCGGGAGGTCCTGCGGGCCCGGCTCGTCTCGCACGAGTGGCCCGAGCGGCGCCTGGTCGTCACCGCCGTCGACGCCCTCACCGGGGAACTGGCCGCTTTCGACCGGGAGAGCGGCGCCGGACTGCTGGACGCCGTCTCGGCGAGCTGCGCCGTGCCCGGAGTGTGGCCGCCGGTCACCGTGGGAGGCCGCCGCTTCATCGACGGCGGGGTCCGCTCCGGGGCCAACGCCGACGTCGCGGCCGGATACCGGCGCGTGGTGATCCTCGCCCCCGTCGCCTCCGGTGGCGGACCGGTGCCCTCCCCGGCCGCGCAGGCCCAGCGGCTGCGGGCGGCCGGCGCGCGGGTGCTGCTGATCACCCCCTCCGCGCCGGCCCGCAAGACCTTCGGGCGCAACGTCCTGGACCCGGCCCGCCGGGACCCGGCCGCACGGGCCGGGCTCGCCCAGGCGGCGACCCTGGTGGCGGGGGCGAAGGCGGTGTGGGAGGGCTGAGCGGGGCCCGACAATGGTGGGGTGAGCGACGAACAGATCCCGGTCTTCCGGGAAGTGGGCCAGGGCACCGCCAAGCTGATGCCGGACGTGGACCGGGAGCGGGCCTGGCTGCTCACCGTGAACGGGGCTCCGCAGTCCTACGTCGACCTCGACGAGCCCGAGCACCTGGAGTTCGAGTACGTACGCCGCCTCGCGCACGTGCTGGACAGCGCGGCCGAGCCGGGCGCCCCCTTGGACCTGCTGCATCTCGGCGGCGGCGCCCTGTCCCTGCCGCGCTACGCCGCCTCGACCCGGCCGGGCTCCCGCCAGACGGTGGTCGAGTTCGACGCGGAGCTGCTGGAGCTGGTCGCCGAGCACCTGCCGCTGGAGCCCTCGGCGCGGGTGACCGTCCACGCCGCCGACGCACGGGCCTGGCTGGAGGAGGCTCCCGCGGCGAGCGCGGACGTCCTGGTCGCCGACGTGTTCGGGGGCTCCCGGGTGCCGGCTCAGCTGACCTCGGTGGAGTACGCGCGGGCCGCGGCGCGGGTCCTGCGGCCCGGCGGCCTGTACGTGGCGAACCTGGCCGACGGGGCCCCCTTCGCGTTCCTGAAGGCCCAGCTGGCGAACTTCGGCGCCGTCTTCGGGGAGTCGGCGCTGCTCGCCGAACCGGGGGTGCTGCGCGGGCGGCGCTTCGGCAACGCCGTGCTGTTGGCCTCCGACTCCCCGCTGCCCGTGGAGGCCCTGGCCCGGTGCTGCGCCGCCGACGCCTTCCCGGCCCGGGTGGTGGCGGGGGAGGCGCTGGCCCGCTTCGCGCGCGGGGGTCGGCCGGTGGCGGACGCCGACGCGGTGGCCTCTCCGGAGCCGCCGGCGGGGGCGTTCAGCCTGGCCTGAGCCGCACCACCGCTCAGGCCGTCTCCTTCACGACATCCACGGCGCTCACGGCGGTCACGGCGGTCGTGGCGGTGACGGCGGTCGTGGCGATGGGGGTCGCGGCCCCCGGCTGCGCGGGGACGCGAACCGGCGCCGGCCTGCGGGTCATCCGGCGTACGTCCGGGACGAACAGCACCGCGGCGGTGCCGACGATCACGAGCGCCGCGCAGCCCCACAGGGCGGAGGTCCGTCCGAAGGCGGTCTCGGCCGGGCCCGCGAGGGCGGTGGCCAGCGGCAGCATGGACACCGAGCCGAACCAGTCGTAGGCGGAGACCCGGGAGAACTTCTCCTCCGGGATCTCCTGGTGCATGGTCGTCATCCAGTTGACGCCGAACACCTCGATCGCCGCCCCGCTCACGAACATCACCGCGCACAGTCCCCAGGTGGGCAGCGGTACCGCCAGCCCCGCCGAGGGCAGCGCCAGCGGGAACACGCACAGGGTGCCGACCAGCAGCAGACGGCGCGGTTTCCACGCCATCATCAGTACGGCTCCCGCGATGGTGCCCACCCCGAAGCAGGCCAGCGCGATGCCCCAGGGGGCGGGACCGCCCAGTCGGTCGCGGGCCACCAGAGGTCCGTAGACCGCCTCGGCGGCGCCGACGACGGCGACGACCACGGAGAACTGGAGCACGATGCTCCACAACCAGGGCCGGGTACGGACTTCCGCCCAGCCCTCGCGCAGATCGGCCAACAGGCCGCCTCCGGGAGCCCGGTCGGGCACGTGGCTCACGTCGAGGAAGGCCCGGAGCGCGCCCGCGACGGCGAAGGCCACCGCGTCCACGGCCAGGACCCAGCCGGGGCCGATCGCGGCGATCATCGCCCCGCCGAGGGCGGCGCCGCCGATCCCGGCGCCGTTCATGGCCATCCGGAAGAGGGCGAAGGCACGGTTCGCGTGCTCGCCCGTGACGCTGGAGAGCAGCATGCCCTCGGCGGCCGGGTTGAAGAAGGCGGTACCGGTGCCGCACAGCGCGGTGAGCAGCATCATCTGCCACAGCTGGGGGTCGCCGGCCAGCACGAGCACGGCGAAGGCCGCCTGCGAGACGCAGTTGAGGGCGTTGGCCGCGACCATCACGCGGTGGCGCGGAAGCCGGTCGGCGAGCGCGCCGCCCACGAGCAGGAAGAGGACGAGGGGCAGCGTACGGGCGGCGGCGACGAGGCCGACGTCCCCGCCGGACCCGCCCGACTCCAGTACGGCGAACGCCGCGGCGATGAGGGCCCCGTGGCTGCCGAGGTTGGTGACGACGGCGGCGCCCGTCAGCAGGGTGTAGTTGCGGCCGGCCCATTCGGGACGGCGGCGGGCGGCCGAGGAGGATGCGGCGGGGGGATGGCTCACCCCCGGACTATCTCCCGCCCCCGGCCCCGGATCCAAACGAAAATCCGGAAAGCGGACGTTGGGGCCGGGTGGGGCGGGGATCCGCGCCGCCCGGCCGGTCCGGGGCCGGGCGGGAGCGCGGATCAGCCGGTGGTGAGGCGCACCGAGCTGAGGATCTTCTCGTACGTGGCCTGGTCCACCTCGCCGGGGACGTTCGCCGCGCCGTAGAGGACCCAGCTGGAGAAGTCACCGTTGGTGGTCTTGAAGCTGAACGCGATGCTCTTGCCGTCCGAGGAGCACTTGTTCGCCTTGGGCTGGCCGGACACGGTCGCGGTCGTCACGTGGCCCTTGAGTCCGGAGGAGGTCGTGTACTCCTTGGGCTCGGAGAGCTTGACGGTGCCCTTGGGCGCCTTCTGCGCGTACGCGGCGAAGACCCAGTTGCCGGCCTCGTTGCGCGATGCCGAGGCGGTGTCCGTCGCGCCCTGTCCGCCCTTGGTGCCGCTGGCGGCCAGCGCGGTCGACTCCTCGCTGCCGTTCTTGTCGGAGTCGACCTTGCACCAGTCCTGCTTGAGGTAGGCCGGTGAGGAGAACGAGATCAGCGGGGACCCGTCGTTCTTGGACTCGTCCTCGATGCCGGAGATGTATCCGGCACCCAGCGCCTCCCACTCCTGCGGGATGTCGAAGGCCGTGCCGTACTTCGGGTTGAGGACGACCTTCCAACCCGGGATCACCGGCTTGACGTCGCCGCCCGAACGCGGGTTGCCGCTGGGCGCGGCGGGCGTGGGGGCGCTGGGCGACACGGGCGCCGAGGAGGAGGCGGCCGGCTTGTCGTCGGCCTGGTCGTTGGTCTTGTCGTCCCGGGTCAGCACGAAGCCGGCCGTGGCGGCGGCGGTCACCACCACCGCGCAGACCGCGACGATGGCGACGGTGCGGGTCGAGAAGGGGCTTCCGCCGCCCGGCGGCGGAGGGGTCGGCTGGGCCTGACCCCACGGCTGCACCGGAGGAGGGGTCTGGTAGCCCGGCTGCGGGTAGCCGTATCCGGGCTGCTCACCGAACCCCTGGGGAGGCTGCTGCTGGTACGGGTTCGGCTGCCCCGGCTGCTGCTGGTACGGATTCTGATGCGCGTCCTGGGGGTTGGGCTGCTCTCCCCCGGGCGGCTGCTGCTGTCCTGGCCACATGGCCGGTAACGATAGTGGGAGCGGGCCGGGGGAGCCACGGCCGCCCCCGCCCCGGGTCTGGTCAACCACGCCTACCCGTGGGTAACATCGCGTGCCATGAGCGCAGAACAGATGAACGTGGGCGAACTGCTCGCCCAGACGGTGCCGATGGCCCGCACCCTGAACCTCGAATTCCTGGAGACGACCCCGGAGCGCGCCGTCGTCCGGCTGCCGGACCAGCCCGACTTCCACAACCACGTCGGCGGCCCGCACGCGGGAGCCATGTTCACCCTGGCCGAGTCCGCCAGCGGCGCCATCGTCCTGGCCGCCTTCGGCGACCAGCTCTCGCGCGCCGTGCCGCTGGCCGTCAAGGCCGAGATCGGCTACAAGAAGCTCGCCAAGGGCGTGGTCACCGCCACCGCCACGCTCGGCCGCCCGATCGCCGAGGTCGTGGCCGAACTCGACGCCGGCGGCCGGCCCGAGTTCCCCGTCTCCATCGCCATCCGGCGCGAGGACGAGGCCGTGACGGGCGAGATGACCGTCGTCTGGACCCTGCGCCCGAACGCCGGCGCCTGACGGAACGACCCCGTCCGCCCGGACCGCGCGGTCCGGGCGAACGTGCGGCGCTCCGGTCCCGGCGATGGGCCCCCCTGCGGGCGGACGCGGGGCTACGGTCGCGGGGACGACGCACCTTCGCGAAGGGGGCCCCATGGCCAAGGTCAACATCAGTCTCGACGCCGAACTCGTGGTGGAGGTGATGGTCCTCGCCGGGATCGGCTCGCCCCAGGACGCGGTGGAGGTCGTCGTACGGGACTACATCGCCCGCGGCCACCGCACCGAGGCCCTGGTCCGCCTCCAGGACGAACCCCGGCGCGAACCCGACGCCCTGCCCGGACAGCCGCAGGGCTGAACCTGGCCGGAAGGGTCGCGCACTCGGCGTGGGCGTGCCGCTCGCGCCGATGGGCCCCCCGATCCGCACGTCGGAACCGGACGCCGGGAGGTATCCGTCGTTTGTTCGTCGCGCGAACCACGGCTGCGGGGGAGGCCTTGGTGAGGAGCGGATAGGCTGCCCGTTCGGCGCGACCGGCGTGGTCAGGGGGTCCGGTCGGCGGAGACGAGGGAGGACGTACCGGTGCACATCCAGGAATGGCTGGAGACGATTCCGGCGATCAGTGTCTATCTCCTGGTGGGGCTGGTCATCGGACTGGAGAGCGTGGGCATCCCGCTGCCCGGGGAGATCGTCCTGGTCAGCTCGGCCCTGCTGGCCTCGCAGCAAGGTCACATCGACCCGGTGGTCCTCGGCCTCTGCGCGATCGCGGGCGCCGTCATCGGTGACTCGATCGGGTACGCGATCGGCCGCCGGGGCGGCAAGCCCCTGTTGGAGCGGCTGGGACGCCGCTTCCCCAAGCACTTCGGGCCCGAACACGTGGCCCTGGCCGAGCGGTCCTTCGACAAGTGGGGGATGTGGGCCGTCTTCTTCGGGCGGTTCATCGCCCTGCTGAGGATCTTCGCGGGGCCGCTGGCGGGCGTGCTGCGCATGCCGTACTGGCGCTTCCTCGTCGCGAACGTGCTCGGCGGGATCCTGTGGGCCGGCGGCACCACCGCCGTCATCTACTCGGTCGGCGTCGTCGCCGAGCCGTGGCTGAAGCGGTTCTCCTGGGCGGCGCTGCTGCTGGCCCTGCTGTTCGGGCTCGCCGTGACGCTGGTGGTGCGCCGGCGGATGAAGAAGGCCGCCGCCGAGATCGCGGAGGCCGCGAACCCGGCGGACGCGCCCGTGGTGCCGTCCCCGGCGGGGGACCCGGCCCCGACCCAGGCGGGCCCGACGGCCGTGTCCTCGGCCGCGAAGGGCTCGACGGACTGACCCGGACGGGCGGTCCGGGCGGCTCCGACCGCCGGGACCGGCCCGCACGGGCGTGTGGGGCGATCAGCCCCGTGGGGTTACCGACGCGCGGTGCTGCCCGGCCAGTTCGGTGTACATCAGGGCGTTGACCTTGATGCCCTCGCGCTCCTCCGCCGTGAGCTCCCGCCGCACCTTGGCCGGTACGCCCGCGACCAGCGAGCCGGGCGGGACCACCATCCCCTGCGGGACCAGCGCCTGCGCGGCCACCAGCGAACCGGCGCCGATCACGGCCCCGTTCAGCACGGTCGCGCCCATCCCGATCAGGCAGTCGTCCTCCACCGTGCAGCCGTGCACGACGGCGTTGTGGCCGATGGAGACCCGCTCGCCGATGGACACCGGGAAGCCGGGGTCCACGTGGACGGTGCAGTTGTCCTGCACGTTGCTGTCGGCGCCGAGCGTGATCGGTCCGCAGTCGGCCCGCAGGACCGCCGAATACCAGACGCTCGCGCCGGCGGCCAGGGTGACGTCGCCGACCACGACCGAGGTGGGGGCGGTGAAGGCCGTCGGATCGACGGTCGGCCGCCGGTCGCCGACGGCCGCGATCAGTGCCCCCGGGATGGCCGGGGTCGCCGGAGTGCCCGGGGTTCCCTGGTACGTCATGTTCGCTTCTCTCTGTTCGCGTGCCGCGCTACCGGCACCGTAGGGCACGCGCCGACCGGGTCCCGCGATGGGGTGAAGATCACAGGAGCGCCGTCCCGACGTCCGGCGCGCGGCGCACTACCGTGGCCGGGTGCCGAAGAAGCAGAACACGTTCTCATCTCTGGCGGCCCTGCGCGGTCGGCTCGCCAACCGGGCGGTCCACGCGGGCTGGCGCTGGATGCAACGGGCGGGAGCGGTCACCGCGGAGCACCCCGGGCGGCTGCGCTTCGCGGCCATCGGCCACGGCACCCGGCTGGCCTTCCCCCAGGGGACCGTCTTCGGCGAACCGTGGATCAGGCTCGGCGGACACTGCATCGTGGCCGAACAGGTCACCCTGACCGCCGGGATGATGCCGGACCTCGACCTCGGCCCGGAACCGGTGCTGATCCTCGACGACGGGGTGGTCCTCGGCCGGGGCAGCCACGTCATCGCCGACGCGCGGATCTCCATCGGGGCCAACACCTTCTGCGGCCCGGGGGTGTACATCACCTCCACCAACCACAGCTACGACGACCCGCACGAACCGGTCGGCCGCCAGTGGCCCCGCAGCGCGCCGGTCGAGATCGGACCGGGCTGCTGGCTCGGCACGGGCGCCGTGATCCTCCCGGGCGCGCGGCTCGGCCGCAACGTCGTGGTGGCCGCGGGGTCCGTCGTACGGGGAGACGTGCCTGACCACGCGGTGGTGGCGGGGGCGCCCGCGCGGATCGTGCGCCGCTGGGAGCCGGAGACGGGCTGGCAGCCACCGCTGCGCACCCCGGCGCCGGTGCCGATCCCGGACGGGATGACCTCCGAGCAGCTGCGCGGGCTGGCGGAACTCGCGGAGGCGGAACAGACGTAGCCCGCCCCCTCGGGCCGGGTCGCGCCCGGGGCTCAGCCCGCGGCGAGCAGGACCGTACCGGCCAGGGCCAGGCCCGCGCCCGCCGCCTGCACCCCGCGCAGCCGTTCCTTGAGCACGGCGAAGGCCGCCAGGGCGGTGACCACGGGGTAGAGCGAGGAGAGGACGGCGGCCACGGTGACCGGCCCGTGCTGGGCGGCGACGGAGTAGGTGCCGTTGGCGGCCACGTCCGCGAGGCCGACGAAGGCCAGCGCGGGCAGCAGGGCCCACAGGAGGCTCCGGCCGGCGCCGGCCGGCAGGGCCGGGATCCCGCGCCGGGTCTGTGCCCACAGGGCCGCGCCGCCCACCGTGACGTTGGTGACGCGTTGGACGAAGAGCGCGAGGAACAGCCCGGTCACGGTGGTGGAGGCCTGCGCGATCAGGGCCATCACGGCGCCGAAGCCGAAGGCCGCGAGCAGGGTGAGGACCACGGCCTGCCGCTGTACGGGCGCCCCGCGCAGCTCGGGGCCGCCCGCGAGGAGGATCCCGACGACGGCCACGGCGATGCCCGCGAACTGGCCGGGCCCCGGGCGCTCGCCCAGCGCCAGACCGGCCCCCACCGGTACGACCACGCCGAGCGAGCCGAGCGGGGAGACCACACCCATCGGGCCGAGGGCGAGCGCCTTGTAGAAGCTGAGCATCGCCACCGGCCCGACCAGCCCGGCGCCCACCGCGAACCACAGCTCGGGCCCGACCTCCCGCCAGGCGCCGGTGCCCAATACCACGGCGCCGAGGACGACGACGGCGACGACCTGCGAGACGACCACCACCGTCAACGCCGGCAGGCGGCGGGTCAGCAGGCCGCCGCCGAAGTCGGCCAGTCCCCACAGCACGGCTGTGGCCAGGGCGAAGAGGGCGGTCATGGCAGGACCTCGCAGTACAGTGTGATGAACGCTGCGGTGCAGCATGGAGTACAACGCAGGTTAGTTCAGTCTGTTGAACTGTGTCATCCAAAATATTGGACGGAATGGTGTCGGATCTTGAACAGCTCACCCAGGCGCTCGCCCGGAACCTCAAGCGGTGGCGCGGTGAGCGCGGATTCACCCTGGACGCGCTGGCGGCCCGCGCGGGCGTGAGCCGGGGCATGATCATCCAGATCGAGCAGGCCCGTACGAACCCCAGCGTCGGCACCACGGTCAAGCTGGCCGACGCGCTCGGCGTCAGCATCACCACCCTCCTCGACCACGACCGCACCCCGCGGGTGCGTGTGGTGGGGCCGGGGGAGGGCGTGCGGATGTGGTCCGGCGCGGAGGGCGGCTGGGCGCGGATGTTGCTCGGCGACGACCGGCGCGGACCGGTGGAGATGTGGATCTACCGCCTGGAGCCCGGCGAGGGCGCGGCCTCGGACCCGCACCCGACCGGGACCTTCGAAATGCTGCACGTCACGTCGGGCGAGCTGACCCTGGTCCACGGTGACGAGCGGTACGTGGTCCCGGCGGGCGGGGCGGTGTCCTTCGAGGCGGACGCCGCGCACGCCTACCGCAACGAGGGCGGGGTCCCGATGGAGATGACCATGGCGGTGTCGATCCCGCCCGTGCGCGGCGTGGGGGGCCGCGACTGAGCCCCCGGCCCCGAGGAGGCAGGGGGCTCAGTCGGGGATCGGGCCCGCGGGCGGGGTTCGGGGCCGGCCCGGGGCTCAGGCCCGCAGGGCGGGGATCTCGATCGCCGGGCAGCGGTCCATGACCATGTCCAACCCGGCCTCGCGCACCCGCCCGAAGGCGGCCTCGTCCACCACGTCCAGCTGGAACCAGACGGCATCCGCGCCCGCCGCCACCGCTTCGTCGGCGACCGCGCCGGCCAGCGCGCTGTTCACGAACACGTCCACCACGTCCACCTTGAACGGGATCGCCTCCAGCGAGGGGTACCCCACCTCGCCGTGCACCGTCTCGGCCTTCGGGTGCACGGGGACCACGCGCTTGCCGAACCGCTGGAGCACCCGGGCCACCCCGTAGGCGGCCCGGTCCTCGTTGTTGGACAGCCCCACGACGGCCCAGGTGTCGCCGAGTTCGGTGAGGATCTTGCGGATGGTTGCCGGGTCGCCGTACACGGGCGCCGCCTCCTGGGGGTTCGGACCGTGCTGGTCCGGGGGTTCGGATCGTCTGCTCGGACAACGAAGGGGACGCCTGTCCGATTCCCCGTAGGGTGGGGTGGTGAAGGCAGACCAGTACGTGACGGTGGCCCGTGAGGGCGTGCACGAGACGGAGATCAACCGCTCGCGCTTCCTCTGCTCCCTCGCCCCCGCCGGGACCGAGCGGGAGGCGCAGGAGTTCGTCGCGCGGATCCGCAAGGAGCACCCCACCGCCTCCCACAACTGCTTCGCTTACGTGATCGGCGCCGACGCCTCCGTCCAGAAGGCCAGTGACGACGGCGAGCCCGGCGGCACCGCCGGGGTGCCCATGCTCCAGATGCTGACCCGGCGCGACGTCCGCTACGCCGTGGCCGTCGTCACCCGCTACTACGGCGGGGTCAAGCTCGGCGCCGGCGGACTGATCAGGGCCTACGGGGGAGTCGTCGGCGAAGCCCTCGACGCGCTGGGCACCATCACCCGTCACCGCTACCGGCTCGCCACGGTCACCGTCGACCACCAGCGGGCCGGGAAGACCGAGAACGACCTGCGCTCCACCGGCCGGGCGGTGCTCGACGTGCGCTACGGCGAGGCCGTCTCGATCGACATCGGCCTCCCCGAGGCGGAGATCGAGGGCTTCCGCGCCTGGCTCGCCGACGCCACCGCCGGCGCCGCGGCCTTCGAGCTCGGCGGCGAGGCCTACGGGGACGGGCGAACGGGTTAGCCTGGAGGGTCGGCGCGGGGTCCGCGCCGACGGCGCCGGACGGGCCCGGATCGGTTCCGGCCGGAACCCGTCGCGCGGGGCGGGAACCACGAAGGAGAGCAAGCGTGCGGGTCGGAGCGGTCGAGTGAAGTTCCTGCACACCTCCGACTGGCACCTGGGCCGGTCCTTCCACCGCGTGAACCTGCTCGCGGCCCAGGCCGCCTTCATCGACCACCTCGTCGAGGCCGTCCACGAGCACGGGGTCGACGCCGTCCTCGTCTCCGGGGACGTCTACGACCGGGCCGTGCCCCCGCTGCCCGCCGTCGAGCTGTACGACCGCGCCCTGCACCGGCTCGCCGACCTCGGCGTGCCCACCGTGATGATCTCCGGGAACCACGACTCCGCCCGCCGTCTCGGTGTCGGCGCCGGGCTCATCGACCGGGCCGGGATCCACCTCAGGACCGACCCGGCGGGCTGCGCCGACCCCGTGGTGCTGGCCGACGTGCACGGGGAGGTGGCCCTCTACGGGCTGCCGTACCTCGAACCCGCTCTGGTCAAGGACGAGTTCGCCGCCGAGAAGGTCAGCCACGAGGCCGTGCTCGGAGCGGCCATGGACCGGATCCGGGCCGATCTGGCCGGCCGGCCCCCAGGGACCCGCTCCGTCGTCCTCGCCCACGCCTTCGTCACCGGCGGGCAGGCCAGCGACAGCGAACGCGACATCGCCGTCGGCGGGGTCGAGTCCGTGCCCGCCTCCGTCTTCGACGGGGTGGACTACGCCGCCCTCGGCCACCTCCACGGCTGCCAGACGGTCAACGAACGGGTCCGCTACTCCGGTTCCCCCCTCGCCTACTCCTTCTCCGAGGCCGACCACCGCAAGACCATGTGGCTGGTCGACCTCGGCCCCGCCGGGGAGGTCACCGCCGAGCGGCTCGACACCCCCGTGCCGCGCCCCCTCGCCCGGCTGCGCGGGCGCTTGGAGGACCTCCTCGCCGACCCCGCGCTCACCGCCCGCGAGGACAGCTGGATCGAGGCCACCCTCACCGACCCGGTCCGCCCCGAGGACCCGATGGCCCGCCTCACCGCCCGCTTCGCGCACACCCTCAGCCTCGCCTTCGACCCCGAGGGCCGCGAGGAGGGCGGCGTCGCCTCCTACGCCCAGCGCCTCAAGGGCCGCAGCGACCAGGAGATCGCCGAGGACTTCGTCACCCACGTACGGGGTGGCGGCGCCGCCGACGACGCGGAGCGGGACGTCCTGCGCGGAGCCTTCGACGAGGTGCGCGTCCAGGCCTCCCGCGAGCAGCGGCTCCAGGACCGTCAGGAGAGCGCCCGATGAGGCTGCACCGGCTGCGGATCACCGCCTTCGGCCCCTTCGCCGAACCCCAGGAGATCGACTTCGACGCCCTGTCCGGCGCCGGGATCTTCCTGCTCCACGGTCCCACCGGCGCGGGCAAGACCTCCGTCCTCGACGCCGTCTGCTACGCCCTCTACGGCTCCGTGCCCGGCTCCCGACAGGCCCCCGGCACCACCCTGCGCAGCGACCACGCCGCCCCGCAGACCCCCACCGAGGTCACCCTCGAACTCACCGCGGGCGGCCGCCGCCTGGAGATCACCCGGCGCCCCGAACAGGACCGCCCCAAGAAGCGCGGCGCCGGCACCACCAAGGACAAGGCCCAGAGTTGGCTGCGCGAGCACACCGGGGCCGCCTGGAGCGCCCTGAGCCGCTCGCACCAGGAGATCGGCGAGGAGGTCGAACAGCTCCTCGGCATGAGCCGCGAGCAGTTCTGCCAGGTGGTGCTGCTGCCCCAGGGGGAGTTCGCCCAGTTCCTGCGGGCCGGCGCCGAGGCCCGCGGCCGGCTCCTCGGGCGGCTCTTCGACACCCGCCGCTTCGCCGCCGTCGAAACCCTCCTCGCCGAACGCCGCCGGGCCGCCGAGGCCAAGGTGCGGGCCGGCGACGAGAAGGTGCTCGCCGCCGCCCAGCGGCTGGCCCAGGCCGCCGGGGACAGCGCCGACCTTCGGGCCTGGCCGCTGCCCGCGCACCAACCCGGCGACCCCGGTCTCGCCGAGGCCGTCCGGGCCTGGGCGGCCGTCGCCCGCTGCTCCGCCCGGGAGCGGCTCACCGTCGCCGAGTACGCCCTGGCCGCCGTCGAGGGACGTCACGCCGCCGCACGGCGGGACGCCGTCGAGGCGCGGGAACTCGACCGGCTCCAGCACCGCCACGCCGAGACCACCCGCCGGGCGGCCCTCCTCGCCGACGCCGCCCCGGAGCGCGAACGGGTCCGGGGCCTCCTGGACCGGGCCCGCCGGGGCGCCCTCGTGGCCCCCGCCCTGGAACTGCGCGGGGCCGCGGCCGGCGCCCACCTCACCGCCGCGCACGCCGAGACCGTGGCCCGGGGGGAACTGCCCCCGCAGCTGGCCGAAGCGGGCACCGAGCAGCTCGCCGCCGTGGAGCAGCGGCTGCGCGAGGACCTCGGCGCGGTCGGCGCCGCCCAGCGGGCGGAACAGCGCAGCGCCGAGATCGGCCGGGAGCGCGCCACGCTGGAGCGGGAGTCCCGGGACGCCGACGAGCAGCACCAGGAGTCCGCCGAGTGGCTCTCCCGCTGGGAGACCGCCCGCGCCGCGCTCCAGGAGCGGATCGATGCCGCCCAGCAGGCCCTCACCCTGGCCGAGCAGCTCGCGGGGCGGCTGGAACCGGTCCGGATGCAGCTCACCGCCGCCCGGCGGCGCGACGACCTCGCCGCGACCGCCGAAGCCGCCTCCGGCGAACTCCTCTCCGTACGGGAGGAGTCGTCCGCCGCCCGGGAGCGCTGGCTGGAGCTGAAGGAGACCCGGCTGCGCGGGATCGCCGCCGAACTGGCCGCTGCCCTCACCGCGGGGGAGCCCTGCGCGGTGTGCGGCTCGGCCGAGCACCCCGATCCGGCCCGCCCGGCCGCCGGGCACGTGGACCGGGCCGCCGAGGACGCCGCCCACGCCCGCTCCGAGCAGGCCGAGGAACGCCGCGCCGCCGTCGAACGCAGGCTGGCCGCCCTCCGCGAGGCCGAGTCGGAGGCCGCTGCCGCCGCCGGAGAGGCCGGCACCGCCGAGCTCCTCGACCTCACCGCCGACCTGAGCACCCGCCACGCCGCCGCCCAGGCCGACGCGGCAGGGCTGCACACCGCCCGCGAACGCCTCGCCCGCGCCGAGCGGGAGCACGAGGCGCGCAGCTCCGACCGGCTCGACTCCGAACGCCGGGCCGCGGCCCGCGCCTCGCGCCGCGAGGCCCTCGACCGCGAGCAGACCTCCCTCGAAGCCGAACTGGTCCTCGTACGGGGGGACTCGCCCAGCGTCGCCGCCCGCGCCCGCACCCTTGAGGACCGCATCCGCATGGTCACCGGAGCCGCCGGCGCGCTGCGCCGGGCCGAGGTCACGGCCGCGCGCCTGAAAGAGGCCGACGGCCAACTGGCCGACGCCGCCTTCAAGGCCGGGTTCGAGACCGTCGAGGCCGCGGCCGACGCAGTCCTCCCCGAGTACGAACGCACCGCGCTCCAGCACCGGGCGGACGCCTGGCAGGCCGAGGAGGCGATGCTCGCCGACCGCCGCGCCGAACGGGACACGGCCGAGGCCGCCGAGCTGCCCCCGGCCGACCCGCGCACCGCCGAGGCCGCCGAGGAGCGGGCCGCGACCCGGCTGCGCGCCGCCGGGTCGGCGGTGGACTCCGGCCGGGTCCGCTGCGCCGAACTGGACCGCCTCTCCCGCCAGGCCGAGCAGGAGCTGCGCGCCCTGGGCCCGTTGCGGGAGGCGTACGAGCGCGTGGCCCGCCTCGCCGGGCTCACCGCGGGCACCTCCGCCGACAACGAACGCAAGATGCGCCTGGAGGCGTACGTCCTGGCCGCACGGCTGGAGCAGGTCGCGGCGGCGGCCACGGTACGGCTGCTGCGCATGTCCGGCGGGCGCTACACCCTGGTCCACTCCGACGCCCGCGCGAGCGGTCGCGGTCGCTCCGGCCTCGGACTGCACGTCCTCGACTCCTGGACGGGCAGCGAACGGGACACCGCCACCCTCTCGGGCGGCGAGACCTTCTTCGCCTCCCTCGCCCTGGCCTTGGGCCTGGCCGACGTGGTCACCGACGAGGCCGGCGGGATGCGCCTGGACACCCTCTTCATCGACGAGGGCTTCGGCAGCCTCGACGACCAGGCGCTGGACGAGGTGCTCGACGTACTGGACTCGCTGCGCGAACGGGACCGCAGCGTCGGCATCGTCAGCCACGTCGGAGACCTGCGCACCCGGGTCCAGGCCCAGCTGGAGATCGTCAAGCAGCGCGGCGGCTCCGTGGTGCGCCACCGCACGGCGGGGGTCACGGACTGATCGGGCGCCGGGCCAGCGGAGAGGAGTACACGATGCTGGTGGTCACCGGTCCGAGGCCGGAGATCCGTCCCGTGACCTCTTCCAGGTGGGCCATCGAGCGGGCGGCGACCTTCAGGACGAAGCAGTCGTCGCCGGTGACGTGGTGGGCTTCCAGGATGTCGGGGGTGGCCTCCAGGAAGTCGTGGAACGGCTTGTAGTTGCCGTGCGGATAGCGCAGCCGCACCAGGGCCAGGATGGTCTTGCCGAGCTTCTCGTGGTCGACCACGGCGGTGTAGCCGGTGATGATCCCGGCCTCCTCCAGCCGCCGGACGCGCTCGGTGACGGCGCTCGCGGACATGGAGACCGCGCGGGCCAGCTCGGTGAAACTGGCGCGGCCGTCATCTTGCAGGGCCGCCAGGATGCGCCAGTCGGTGGCGTCGGGAACATATCCGTTCATGGTGCAGGTCTAGCAGGGGAATCCACGGGAGAACAAGGTGACTACCGGGGAATCCGGCTTCCGGAGATGATCAACGCTTTGTAGATTTTCAGCCATGACGACGACGAACCACACCGCCCCCGCTCCCGCCTCCGCCCCGCCGACGGTGAACCCCGTGCTCCGGGTCCCGCCGGCCGGTCCGGCCGCCGCGGCCGCCTACTTCGCCGCGAGCCTCGCCTTCCACGCGGATGTCTCGGACGTCGCCGGCGCCTTCAAGGCCCACCGCGAGCAGGGCGCCGACCTGGGCTTCCAGCTGATCGACTCCCGTTCGACCCCGTCCTGGGACCAGGCCCACGTGCCCGGCGCGATCCATCTGCCCACCGCCCTGATCCCCGAGCAGGCCGAGCGGCTCCTCGACAAGAACGTCCCCGTGGTGACGTACTGCTGGGGCCCCGGATGCAACGGAGGCACCCGCTCCGCCCTCGCCCTGGCCGAACTCGGCTTCCAGGTCAAGGAGATGCTCGGCGGCATCGAGTACTGGATCCGCGAGGGCTTCGAGGTCGAGACCTGGGAGGGGTCCCGGCAGCGCGCCGAGGCCGACCCGCTGACCGCCCCGACCGACTCCGACGACTGCGGCTGCTGAACGGCGGGCCGCCGCGCCGCGTGCCGCGCATCATGCGAACGGGCCGTCCGCCCCGGGGGAGCGGACGGCCCGTCGTCGTGCGCGGGTGCGGGCGATCAGAGCTTCGACAGCTCGTCGACCAGGTCGTCCAGCCCCAGCGACCCCTGCGACAGGGCGGCCATGTGCCAGGCCTTGAGGTCGAAGGACTCGCCGTGCGCGGCGCGGGCGTTGTCCCGACCCAGCAACCAGGCGCGCTCGCCCAGCTTGTAGCCGATCGCCTGTCCGGGCATCGACAGGTAGCGGGTCAGCTCGCTCTCGATGAAGTCCGCCGGCCGCCCGCTGTGCAGGCCGAAGAACTCCTGGGCCAGCTCCACCGTCCAGCGCTCGCCCGGGTGGAACGGCGAGTCCGCGGGGATCTCCAGCCCCAGGTGCATGCCGATGTCAACGATCACCCGGGCGGCACGCATCATCTGGCAGTCCAGGTAACCCAGGCGCTGCTCGGCGTCCTTGAGGTAGCCCAGCTCGTCCATCAGCCGCTCCGCGTACAGGGCCCAGCCCTCGGCGTTCGCGCTGACGAGGCCCACGCCGGCCTGGTAGCGGGAGAGCTGGTCCGCCACGTGCGTCCACTGCGCGAGCTGGAGGTGGTGGCCCGGAACGCCCTCGTGGTACCAGGTCGAGACCAGGTCGTAGACGGGGAAGCGGGTCTGGCCCATCGTCGGCAGCCAGGTACGGCCCGGCCGGGAGAAGTCCTCCGACGGGTTGGTGTAGTACGGCGCCGCCGCGCCGCCGGACGGGGCGATCATCGACTCGACGCGCTTGACCCGCTCGGCGAGTTCGAAGTGGGTGCCGTCGAGGTTCTCGATGGCCTCGTCCATCAGGCCCTGGAGCCAGGTCCGGACCTCGTCGACGCCCTCGATGTGGGTGCCGTGCTCGTCGAGGTGGCGCAGCGCGTCCCACGGGTCGGGCTCGCCCGGGAGGATCTTGGCCGCCTCGGCCTTCATCTCCGCGAGCAGCCGGTGGTACTCCGCCCAGCCGTAGGCGTACGCCTCGTCCAGGTCCAGGTCGGTGCCGTTGAAGTAGCGCGACCAACGCGCGTAGCGCTCGCGGCCCACCGGGTCCGGGGCGTCGGCCACGGCCGGGGCGTACACGTCCCGCATCCAGTCGCGCAGCTCGACCACGGCCGCCGTCGCCAGGGCCGCCGCTGCGTCCAGCTCGGCGCGCAGGGAGGCGTGGCCCGCGGCGGCGAACTCCTCGAAGAAGCCGACCGCGCCGTCGCCGTCCTGCCCGGCCCAGGAGGTGAGCTGGTCCACGAAGGTGGCGGTGGGGCGGGGGCCGGCGTACAGCGAGCGCTCCAGGCCGAGGGCGAGGCTCTCGCGGTAACCGGCGAAGGCCGCCGGCACGGCGCGCAGCCGCTCGGCGATGGCGACCCAGTCCTGCTCCGTCTCGGCGGGGGTCAGGGTGAAGACCTCGCGGACGGCGTGCGCCGGGGAGTGGATGTTGCTGACGGCACGCAGGTCCTCGTCGGCCTCGTACACGGCGAGTTCGGCGTTGAGGCGCTCGCGCAGGAGCCGGCCGCAACGACGCTCGGCGTCGGACGCGGCGCCGGGGAGCCGCTCCGCCGCGTCGAGCCGGGCGAGCGTGTCGCGCGACAGCTCGGCGGCCGCGGCCCGGCCGGCGGGGGAGAAGTCGGGCAGGGCGCCGGAGCTGGAGGCGATGCCGAGGTAGGTACCCGTGATCGGGTCGATGGCGATGAGGTCGTCGACGTAGGCGTCGGCGACCTGACGGGGCAGACGTGCTGCACTGTCACTGTGGAGGGTCTCTGACATGCCGCCATCTTCGTACGGCGGGAGGCCCTACGTCATCACCGTCATGCCCCAGCCTCCTGTCGGGGGCCGGATCGGGCGGGTGCTCCGTGCCCGGCCTGGACGAGACGGGGCGGGTATGCCCGGCCCGGATCGCGGCCCGTGTGAGGCATCTCTCCCGGTCGGCGGCCGGCCCGCCCTCCCGCAGGGCCGGCCCCCGCCCGCAGCGGGCCGGAGCCGACGGGATCAGCGCTGGTGGCCGGGGCGGGTCCGGTACGCGTCCTGCGCGCCCGGGAGTTCGCGGGGCGTGCGCGCGGTGGCGGGGGTCGGGTCCAGGCGGGCGGTGATCACCAGGGTGCCCTCCTCGATCTGGTAGTCGAGGGGGAGGCCGAGGCCGCGCATGGCCGCGACCATTCCGGTGTTGGAGGCCTGGGTGACGGCGTACACGCTGTCGCAGCCGGCCTCGACGGCCAGGGCGAGCAGGCGGCGCAGCAGTTCCGAGCCGATGCCGCGACGCTGCCAGTCGTCCTCGATGAGCAGCGCGACCTCGGTCTCGTCGCCGTCCCACAGCAGGTGGCCGAGGGCGACGAGCTTGCCGGAGGCGGTGGTGGCGGCGAGGGTGCGCCCGAAGCGGGGGCTCAGGAGGTGGCCGAGGTAGCGGTCGGCGTCCGCGACGGGGCCGTGGTAGCGCAGGCCGAGGGTGCGCTCGGAGCAGCGGTCGTGCATGGCGCGGGCGGCGGTGAGGTCGGCGCCGTCGGCGCGGCGCACGGTGATCTCGTTGCCCTCGGGCAGGGTCAGCACGTCCTGGCTGCGCGGGACGCGCGGCCCGAGGCGGGCGTCGAGCTCGACGAGGGCCCGGGCGCGGGCGAACTCCGTCGGGGTGAAGGGAAGGTAGGGGCGCTCCACGGTGATCGCGCCGCCCGAGGGGTCGCGCAGCCGCATGACCGTGGCCTCCAGGACCCCTTCGACCGGGGCGTCGGCCGCCGCGTTGGGGCGGCCGGAGAGGCTGGTGGCCGGGATCGAGTGGATGGTGCACCGGCCGAGCAGCTGGCGCAGGGCGAGGGGCAGTTCGGCGGCGTCCAGGGCGGTGCGGGTGGCCAGGCCGAGGACGCGGGTGGGGGTGTCCACCAGGTCGTGGGCGTCGGCGCGCTCGATCCAGGTGCTGTGGCCGCCGGCCTGGGCGACGGCCCGGGTGAGGTCGGCGGAGGGCAGGTCGTGCGGGGAGCGCAGGAGGAACTCGTCGACCGTGCCGCCCTCGGGGAGGGGGTGCGTCTGCAGGGTCAGGATGTCGACGCCGTTGCGGGCGAGGGCGGTGCAGAGCGAGGCCAGGCTGCCGGGCTCGTCGCGCACGGTCGTCCGCATGCGCCAGAGGGCCGGGGTCACGGTGCGCGCGGTCGGACCGGTGCCGGTCGCCGTCGTGCCCGTGACCGTCGTGTCCGCCGGCGTCGAGGCCGAGGGCGGGGGCGCATGGCTGTGGCGGCGTGCCCACCAGGTGTGGAAGGCCGCCGTGACCAGCAGGGCGACGGCCGATGCCACCAGCAGGATCGGGCCCTTGGGGCCGTGCGCGACGAGATTGGCGATGCCGTCCGCGACCGCCACGGCGCAGAAGAGGGCGGACAGTTCGACGAGGTCCCGGCGCCAGTGGTGGCGGTGGGCGGGGCGGGCGGCGGGGGCAGGGATGCGTTCAGTCATGCAGACCACTGTGACCCAGGGGTGTTGCGTGATCACGAACGATCTGTGACCGACTGGTTAAGTGTCGATCTGGCCGGTTTCACCCAGTTTTCCGGCTGATTTCCTCAAGCGACACGGCCGGCGCACCTGGCGCACCCGGCACTTTCCGCCCACCCGACGCTTCCCGCCGGCCCGCCCCAGGCGTCAGGCCCGCCCCACGCGTCAGTTCTGTCCCACGTGGCCGGGCTGGAGGACCCGGGTGAAGAGTACCCCGCCCCCTTGGCGGCGCAGGCGGACCGTCAGTTCCCCGCTGTCCGCGTCGATCTCGACCTCCCCGTAGTACGGGGGATTCTCGGCCGGGGACATGTTGGCGACCGGCGCCGACTGCGCGTACGCGGTCCGCGGCCCGAACGTCGCGTCCAGCGCGCCGGCCGGGAAGCCGCCCGCGCCGATCGGGCCGGAGACGAACTCCCAGAACGGCGCGAAGTCGGCGAAGGCCGCCCGCTCGGGGGCGTAATGGTTGGCGGCGGTGTAGTGGACGTCGGCGGTGAGCCAGACGGTGCCCGTGACGTGCCGGTGCTTGATGTGGCGCAGGAGTTCGGCGATCTGCAACTCGCGGCCCAGCGGCGCGCCCGGGTCGCCCTGGGCGACGGCCTCGAAGTTCGTCGCCCCGTCGGCGACGACGATGCCGAGCGGCATGTCGGCGGCGATGACCTTCCAGGTGGCCCGGGAGCGGACGAGTTCCCGCTTGAGCCAGGCCAGTTGCTCGGCGCCCAGGATGCCGATCGGGTCCTCGGTCCGGCGGCCGGGGGAGTTCGCGTCGCGGTACGTGCGCATGTCGAGGACGAACACGTCCAGCAACGGTCCGTGCCGCTGCACCCGGTACATCCGCCCCTCGGCGCGACCCCCGCGCAGGTCGGTCACCGGGAAGTACTCGCCGAAGGCCCGGCGGGCGCGGGCGGCGAGGGTGTCGACGTCCCGCACGGTGTAGCGCGGATCGTCGATGACCTGCCCCGGGTACCAGTTGTTGCGCACCTCGTGGTCGTCCCACTGGGCGAGGACGGGCACCTGGGCGTAGAAGTCGCGCAGGTTGCGATCGAGCAGGTTGTAGCGGAAGTTCCCGCGGAACTCGTCGAGGGTCTCGGCGACCTTCGCCTTCTCCTCGGTGGTGACGTTGCGCCAGATCCGGCCGTCGGGCAGCGCCACGGCGGCCTGGAGGGGACCGTCGGCGTAGATGGTGTCGCCGCTGAAGAGGAAGAAGTCCGGGTCGAGCCGGCGCATCTCGTCGGAGTCCCGGTAGCCGCCCAGCTCCGGGTTGATGCCCCAGCCCTGCCCGGCGAGGTCCCCGGACCACAGGAAGCGCACGTCGTCGCGGCGCGAGACCGGGGCGGTACGGAAGGTGCCGCGCACGGGCTCGCCGGTGCGGCGGGGGTCGTCCGGGTCGGTGAGGACGACGCGGTAGTGGATCTGCTGCCCGGGCGGCAGGTCGCGCAGGGTCGCGGTGCCCGTGAAGTCGGTCGCGGGGCCCAGGAAGGGCCCGCCGTGGCGGCGGACGCCGTAGCGGAACGCCTCGCTCGGGGAGGTCTCCACGTACATCCGGGCGGGACGGTCGGAGCGCGTCCAGACGGTCGCCGAGTAAGGGGTGATCTCGCCGCACTGGGTTCCCCAGAGCGCGGTCGGCCGGCCGGAGCGGACGAACGCGGCGGCGCCGGAGGAGGCGGCCCGCGCGGGCGGGGCCACGGCCGTGGACAGGGCGAGACCCAGCGGGACGGCGAGTGAACCGCCCAGCAGGGAACGTCGGGTGTGCGGCATCGGTGCCATCGGTGCGTCTCCAGGAGCCGGCGGGGGCGGGCCGACCCAGTGTGTCGACGCACACCGGACCGGCCGCGTCGCCCACGCGAACCCCGGATGAACAGCCCTCGGCCTTCTGTTCGGTCTATCCGGCGGCGGCGGCGGCGGTGGTGGTGGTGGCAGCGGCGGTGGTGGTGATGCCGGTGGCGGCTCCGGCGCGGGCGGTGTCGAGGATGACCCGGGCCACGAGCGCCGGGTCGTCGTTCATCGGCACGTGGCCACAGTCCGGGAGGCGCACCAACCGGGCCCCGGGGATCGTGTGCTTGGCGCGCACGCCCTGGCGTCGCGGCAGCAACCGGTCGCGGGTGCCCCAGGCGATGGTGACCGGGAGACCCGTCACGTCGTGCGTGAAGCGTACGGAGCCCCCCGCCGCCAGCGTCCCTTCGAAGCCGGTGGCCTCCCGCAGGGCGAGGGTCTCCGCCACCACGGCCTCGGGGGAGCGACGGGCCGGGCGGGCGTAGATCGCGCCGGTGAGGGCGGCCCGGCCGGCGGCGCTGCGGGAGATCCGCTCCAGGGCCGGCAACGGCAGGGCGCGGGCGCCGGCCCGCATGACGCGCAGCGCGGTGAAGGCGTAGCGCCGTTCGGCCGGCGACCAGAACCCGGCGGGGGAGAGGGCCGTGACCGAACGGGCCAGACCGCTCCGGCCCATTTCGAGCGCGAGGAGGCCGCCGAGGGAGTTCCCCGCGACGTGCGGACGCTCCACACCGAGGGCCGCGCACAGCGCCGAGAGGGCGGGGGCGACGGTGTCGAGGTCGTAGGGGATGCCCGCGGGGAGCGGCTCCGAGGCGCCGAATCCGGGCAGGTCGACGGCGATGACGTCGTGGTCGGCGGCCAGCACGTCGGTCACCGGGTGCCAGGCCTGGAGGTGGTGGCCGATCCCGTGCAGGAGGAGGAGCGGTTCGCCGGCGCCCTTGCGCTCATAGGCGGCGGTCGCGGTGCGGGGGCCCAGCGGCGAATCGATCGTGAAGGAGACCGTGGCGGTCATGCTGCTCCTCGTCGGGTGGGCGCGTCCTCGTCGGGTGGACGCGGCGGTGTGGTCGACGCGTGTGAGACGGGCCGTCAGTAAGGACTGTGCCCATCATTACCGGGCGGTAGCCGTGGCGGCAGGGTTTCCGGCTTTCGGCGCGGTACGCGAGAACATCCTGTGAACGTGTTGCTACATATGCCCGATCTGCCCGACAAAGCGGTGAGGATTGGTCTTGACCAAGGGGTGGCGCCGTCCTATCGTCGCAGGGATAGTGCAGGAACCTTTAATAAACAAAGGCGCGGAACTGCGGCGAGGAACTGCCGCTGTACGACGGTGATAGCGGCGATCGCAGGAGGAGTCAGGGTGGGGACCACGCAGCTCGAATCGGTGCCGGAGCCGAAGTACTGGCACCTGAAGACGGTGCTCAGCGAAGCGCTGGACCGGGACTTCGCCGTGGGCGAGGTCCTGCCCAACGAACGTGACCTCGCCGCGCGCTTCGGTGTGGCCCGCGCCACCCTGCGACAGGCCCTGGAGCAGCTCGAACTGGAAGGCCGCCTCCAGCGCCGCCGCGGCGTCGGCACCACGGTCGCCCCGCCGCGCGTGGGCGTCGCCGTCGGCAACACCGGCCACAGCTGGCCCGCCGAGAGCGCCGACGGCTGGGAGGCCGTGGACGCGGCCGAGGGCGTTCCCGCCGCCGCGGCCGTGCTCGCGCTCCTCGGGACCGCCGCCGACCAGCCCGTGCACACGGTGCGCCGGACCCGCGTCACGCAGGGCCAGGCCGTCGCCGCCGAGCTGCTCTACGTGCCCGCCGCCTCCGTGCCCGGGCTCTCCGCGATCGACGCCCCCGCCGGGCCGGCGCGTGCCCGTGCCGTCCTGCGGGAACTCCAGCGCCTCGTGCTGGACGGCCAGGACCGCTCGGTCGAGCTGGGTTCCGCCCGGGCGGACGACGCCAAGGAGCTGGACCGGCTGCCCGGAGCGCCCGTCCTCCTCGTCACCACCCGGTTCTTCACCGCGGAGGGCACCGCTGCCGTCTCCGTCGCGACGTACCGCGCGGACACCTGCCGCCTGACCTTCGGTGACTCGGGCGTCGAAATCACCGAAACCCGCGCCGCGTCCTGACCCCTCCCGAAGCCCCGGCCGCCCAGGCGCCGGGGCTCCCTCACGCCCGCACCGCCCGGACTTCCCGGACCGCGACCCGGCCCTCAGGCCGGGCCGGGTACCTGGCCGGGTACCGGCCACGCAAGCCGGGCCACGCTCCGGTCGGATAGCCGGCCCGCGCCCCGTTCCGCGGGCGGACCCGGACCCGCTGCCTGAGCGGGACGGCGATCCGCACCACGGACCGGCCGGGGTCGCCGCGTGAGCCGGGCCATGACCCGCTTCACACGTCGGACCGGACCCGCCGCGTCAGCCGGGCCGCGACTCGGTCGGCAGTCGGGCCCACAACCCGTTCCCCAGGCCTGCCGGGACCCGCCGCGTGACCGGGCGACGATCCGACGCGTGCACGTGGCCAAGACCCGCCAGCGCCACGGCATGCGGGCAGTGACTTGCCGTACACGAGGGCGCGGGCCAGGCCGACGCGCTGCTGCCGGCAGCTCACGAGCCGGCCGGGGCGGCGGAATTCCGGGCCTTCGAGGCCGACCTTGGCGACGAGCGCGGCGGCCTTGCGCCCGGCGGTCGGCGCGTCCGACGCCGGCAAGGCCGCAGGCCACGCGCCGGCCGGCCCGGCCGGGTACGCGACCGTCCGTCGGAGCCGTCGGAGCCGCCGAGCCGCCGAGCCGCCGAGGCGGCCGACGCGGTCATCGTCGCGCGGTGACCGTCTTCTCCACCGCGAAGAGTTCTTCCTCCACGTGGTCCAGTGCCAACCGCAAGGCCCCCGTCGCCACCGCGGCCTCGCCGAGGAGGGACAGCTCCACCCTCGGCGGGCGCAGGCAGTAGCGCTCCAGCTCTTGGCGGAGGGGCCCGAGCACCCCGTCCAGGCCGGCCGCCCAGCCGCCGACCACCACCAGTTCGGGATCCATCGCGAGGACCAGCGCGGCCACGTCGTGCACCAGGCGCTGGAGGAACCGTTCAACCGCCGCGACCGCCCGCTCGTCGCCGCGCCTGGCCATCGCGAAGACCTCCGCCACCGCCGGTTCGTCCAACGGGTGCAGGGGTTCGCCCGTCGTCGACAGCAGCCGCTCCGGGGTGGCCTCGCGTCCCAGCAGGTGCAGCGCACCGATCTCGCCGGCCGCGCCGCCGAAACCGCGGTGCAGCCGGCCGCCGATGAGGGAGCCCGCGCCGGGGCTGAGCCCCGCCATCACGAACACCACGTCGTCGGTGTCCCGCGCCGCGCCCTTCCAGTGCTCGGCCACGGCTGCGGCATTGGCGTCGTTCTCTACATGCACCGGACAGCGGAAGGAACGGCGCAGCCGCTCACCCAGCGGCAGCCCGGTCCAGCCCGGCAGGGCCGTACCCAGCCGGACCGTGCCGTCCGCCTCCACGATTCCGGGGCTGCCCACGCCGACGGCCCGCAGCGAGTCGCGCGGTACGCCGACCCGCCGCAGGAGCTCGGCCACCGCCGTCCTGACGCGCTCCAGCCGCTCATCGGCCGAAGCGGTCTCCGTGACGTCCTTCGTGCCCGCGCCGATGACCCGGCCGTCCAGGCCGGACAGCACCACGGCGATCCGGTGCGCGCCGATCTCGATGCCCAGCAGGTGGCCCGCCTCGGTACGGAAACGGAACCTCCGCGCGGGCCGGCCCTGACGCCGGGCGCCTTCCTCGGCGTCGGCCTCGACCACCAGCCCCGTGCCGATGAGGCCCTCCACCACGCCCTCGACCGTCGGCCGGGACAGGCCCGTGACGCGGGTGAGGTCGGTGAGCGTGTGCGATTCGGCCGCACGCAGGGCCCGCAGTACCACGGCCGAATTGATCCGTCGGAGCAGAGAGGGATCCCCGCCGGTCAGCTGCCCCAACGTGTGTCCTCCCAGCTAGCGGCCCTGTCACGCGGATCGTACTGTGCCGTCGGCGCGGCGGCGAGAAGCAGCCCCCCATCAGCCGGAATCAGCCGCTCCTCTCCACTCCTTGCGAACCGCCCGCCGCGGCGCCCGAGCCGCACCGGCCCGCACCGCGCGGGTACCCGGGCGTGGGGCGGATCGGCCGCCGGACAACGACCTCAGGCCGGGGCGACGAACCCGGACTCGTAGGCGGTGATCACCGCCTGGGTCCGGTCGCGTGCGCCCAGCTTCCCGAGGATCGCGCTGACGTGTGACTTCACCGTCTCCGTGCCGACGATCAGTTCCTTGGAGATCTCCACGTTGGTCAGCCCGCGCGCCATCAGACGCAGGACCGCCTCCTCCCGCTCCGTCAGCGCGGCCCGCTCCAGGGCGGTCCGTGCCTGCCGGTTCCCGTACTCCGCCGCCAGCGCCCGCACGGCCGCGGGGAAGAGGAGGGTGTCGCCCTCCGCCACCAGCCGTACGGCGTGCACGATCTCGGACGGGCGGGCCCGCTTCAGGAGGAAGCCGTCCGCGCCGGCGCGCAGCGCCCGGTAGACGTACTCGTCGTTCTCGAAGGTCGTGACCACCAGGATCTTCGGCGGCGAGTCCACCGTGCGCAGCACCGCCCGGGTCGCCTCGATCCCGTCCATCAGCGGCATCCGGACGTCCATCGCCACCACGTCGGGCCGCAGCTGGCGTACGAGGGGGATGACGGAGGCGCCGTCGGCCGCCTCGCCCACCACCTCGATGTCGGGATGCGCGTCCAAGACCGCGCGCAGTCCCGCACGCACCAGGGGTTCGTCGTCGACGAGAAGTACGGTAACCGGCATCCGGTCAGCGTATTCGCTCCAACGGGAGTCGGGCGCGCACTCTCCAACCGCCCTCGTGGGGACCCGTTTCGGCGTCTCCGCCGAGCAGTGCGGCCCGCTCCTTGATGCCGCGCAGCCCGCTCCCGTTGCCCGTCATGATCTGGGGTCCTTCCGGCAGGGGGTTGGACACCTCCAGGACCAGCCGGCCGGGACCGACGTCGACGCGCACCCGGACCGGGACGGGGCCGCAGTGCCGCAGCACGTTCGTGAGGGCCTCCTGCAGGATCCGGTACCCCTCCCGGGTGACGGGACCCGGCAACTCTGCCAGCGGGCCGCTCAGTTCGGCGTCCACCGCGGCACCCGAAGCCCGGGCGGACGCCAGCAGTCGGTCCGCCTCCACCAGGGTGGGGCGTTGCGACGGGGCTCGGGAGGACTCCCGCAGGACCAGCAGCACCCGCTCCAGATCCTCCAGCGCGGCCCGCCCCGTCTCCTCGATGGCGTTCAGCGCCCGGTCGGTGAAGGCGGGGTCGTTGGCCGCCCGGGCCGCGCCGGCCTGCACGACGGCCACGGTCAGTGCGTGTCCGATGGAGTCGTGGAGTTCCCGGGCGATCCGCGTGCGTTCCAACAACTGTTCCGTGCGCGCCTCCAGGGCCGTGAGCCGCTCGGCCGCCGAAGGACCCAGGAGGCGGCGGGCGAGGGCCGTGATCAGGTGCCCGAGGAGGACCACGGTGACGAGGAGCACGACCACCGGGACGGGGACGAGCAGGACGGCGACCCAGCGCGGGGGAGTGAAGGGCATGAACGGGTTGCCGTTGAGGGGGTGCCCCATGGCGACGGCGATGAGTTCGACGGTCATCGCGGGGAGCCACACGGTCGCCGCCCAGGCGGCCCCCGCCACCACCAGCCGCAGTTCCAGCCACAGCAGGGTCCGCCACCGGTCCGCCCAACGCACCGAGGGAGTGGTGCTGATCCCGGACTCCGCGGAGCGGTCGAGCTGCGGGGTGAGCAGGAACTGGGCCTGCAGCCCCTCGGCCAGCCGCACCCACGGCAGGAACGCGAACGGTATGACGATCAGCAGGGGCATCCACGGCCATTCGGGCTCGATGAACATCCACACGGCGAGCAGCAGGAACGGTACGCACAGGTGCAACCAACGCGAGTACGTCACGGGTCGGAAGGGATCGCGGAGGATCCGGGGCAGGGGCTGCATGGACTCATCCTGGCAGGGGGTGGTGGCGTGGGGGGGGCCCCCCCCGGGGGGGGGGCCCCCCCCCCCCGCGGGGGGGGGGGGGGGTGGGGGGGGGGGGGGCCTTGGGGTGTGAAACCAACGAGGCGGGCGGCCAGTCGCAA
>NZ_JBIUTJ010000022.1:0-92237 GCF_044741845.1 Streptomyces sp. NPDC088097 | reverse complement strand
CCTCACCCACACCGGCCTCACCATCCACCCACCACACCCACCGAACTTACGAAAAGATCAGTAAGGGCTGTCCCGTAATCCGTGGTGGATCAGCGCGTGGCGTCGGATGCGGTGCATCGCAAGGCGGAGGGACGCCCGAATACCGGACGTATTCGGGCGTTCCGACAACGCGGCGAGGTGCCGTAGCCGACGCCGCGCGCCCACCAGGGATTACGGGACAGCCCTTAGGGACCCCCCCCTGCCCCCATCTGAAGGAATCCAGGGGCCGACGCCTGCATCAGTCGGCCAAGGGGCGCGCGGTAACCCCGTGAACCGGTTCTTGGCCGGCGCCGGTTGCGAGGACGCGCACTTCCGCTTTGTCGCTGATCTCTGCCTGGATGGTGCCCGTCGTGTCCTCGTAGACAGGGTGGCCCCCCGCCCCCGTCCGGCCGGTGACACGCACCTCGACAGTGTCTTGGCCGCCCTCGGGGACACCGGGGAAAACCAGCTCGTACCGTCGCGGCAGCCGGTCTCCCGTGTTGGCCTTTCGTACGCGCTCCGGGTCGATCGGCGGTGCCGTCGAGCCCGTGCCCACCCTGGAGGCCGCTCCCGGAGCCCGCCCGTGATCATCCACGGTGCCGCCCTGATGCTGCAGAGGAGGAGCCGGCACAGAACGGTCCGGATCAGGACCCGGGCCCTTGCCTTCAGCCGTGCCACTCAAGTGTCTCTCCCGTCTCCGCTGAACCCTGGGCGGACGATGGGGCCCATGGGGCCCAGCCCACGCCGCATCGCCGACACGAGGCGCCCGTCCCAGGCCGACCATCGCCGGGCACACCCTCGTGGCGCGAGCGGCAGGCCGTGCCCGAATCATTTTTGCGTGCCCGGTCCCGAGGCCCTCGAAGGCGTGCCGCGGCGAACTGATGATCACCGATCAAAACAGTTTGCCGCAGCGCTCAGCTGATCTGGGGTCTACCGTCAGCACCCACCGGCGACTGCGAAAACGAAGCCGCGCACTCAGTTTCCGCATTCGCCTTCTGCGGTCACGGCCACCGATTTCCTATCACCGCCCGACCGCAGCCGGCAATGAGCAACCAGGGCGGCCGTCTCGACATCGGTCGGACGCATCAACACTTCCACAGCAGCAGGCAGCGGTCCCGCGACACCGCCCTCCAAGCTCGACCGAACCAGATCGAACACCGCCTGCCAGTCCTCCATCGAGGCGTCCACCGCGGACACCTCCGACAGAGCACCCAGCAAGTCCGGGTCGAAGAAGTTCTTGACGTCATCCCACGCCAGATCCGGCGTCCCGCCGTGCTGCCCGTTCACGCCTCCCGAACGGAGCCCGATTTCCCAGCCGGTTTCGGCATCGAGGCGTCGACGATGAGGGTGCTCGGAAGAGGCTTCGGCCGCCCCTGCGGTCTCTCCTCAGGTTCTTCACATGCCGCGCGGAGGCTGCCTGGTGCGGGCATCGCCCGGGTGTCGCCAAGGGATGCCCGCAGATCGCTGACCTGTGCTTCTACTCGGGCGTTGTCTCGCACTCCGACGTGGAGCCAGAGCTCTCATTCCGGGACCCGGGGGCTGAAGGTGGGCGAATTGCCTGTACGGGACGGGTGCCGGCGGGGGGCGGGGTTGCGGGGGGAGGGGCACGTAGACGATGGTTGCCGCACGGCAATACATCGACTTAATGAGGTGAGGGGTTCGCGCAGCGGGCCTTCGTGGTTGTGACCTACACCCAGCAGGCACCGGCCGTGAGCGCGTCCGCTCCGGCCCACATCGCATGGACGCATGTGCCCTGCCCCGTCGTGATCGTGGATCCTGCCGGTACGGTGCGCCATGCCAACGCGCGAGCCACCAGCCTTCTCCCCGACCTGCGTTCCGGTGCTTCCCTGGCCGGGAGTGTGCCCGCATGGCTGGCCGACGGCCACAGGCGCCGGGTGGCGGCGGATCGAACCCAGAACGTGGTGATGTCGGGTCCGGTGGGAGAGCGCAGCTTCGAGGCTCATCCCACGGTGCAGGACGACGGGGACGTCGTGTGGTGGCTCCTGGACGACACCGAACACCGGGTGACCCGCGAGGATCTGCGGAGGGAGCGCGAACGGACGGCGTTCTTGGCCGAGGCATCCAACACGTTGCTCGCGTCGTTGAACCTGGAGCGGTGCATGGAGGTGACGGCGCAACTCGCGGCCGAGCATCTCGCGGACGCCGCGCTGGTCATCGCGCCGCGCAGCGGGCGTCGGCTGCCGGCCGTCACCTGTCTGAACGGTGGCGCACCGCAGCGTTCCCACTGGGACGTCGATCCGCAGGAGGTTCCCGGTCTGGCCGAGGCGCTGCAGGGCTTCCCCCCTGTTCCGTCGCGGTGGATCGAACCGGCCTCCGCTCCGGCCTGGTTGGTTCCCGAGGGATTCGGTCCGGTCGGTTCGATCGTCGTCACGCCGTTGCCTGGGCACGGTGTGCCCGCCGGTGCGCTGATCTTGCTGCGCCGTAGCGGGGAGGCGGTTTTCAGCGAGGGGGAAGAGGTTTTCGCGCGTCTCTTCGCCGCCCGTGCCGGCGCGGCGATGTCCGCGGCCCGTTTGTACGCGGAGCAGGCCACCCTCAGCCAGACGTTGATGAGGGATCTGCTGCCTCCGGTGCTGCATCAGGTCGCGGGGGTGGACTTCGCCGGTGGCTATCGTCCTTCGAAGGACAACGAGCGGATCGGCGGCGATTTCTACGATGTCCATCCTGGAGCGGCCGAGGGCGACGCGTCCTTCGCGGTGCTGGGCGATGTCTGTGGCAAGGGCCTCGAAGCCGCCGTCCTGACGGGCAAGATCCGTAACACGCTCCAGGCGTTGCTGCCGATGGCCGGCGATCACCAGCAGATGATCGACCTGCTCAACGGCGCCCTTCTCAACTCCCACCACACCCGCTTCGCGACGCTCGTGATGGCCTCGGCGGTGCGCGAGGCGGGCTCGGTGCGGCTTCGGGTGACCAGCGCGGGGCATCCACCGGCCTTGATCGTGCGGTGGGACGGTGGCGTGGAGGAGGCTGCCTCCCGCGGCACTCTGGTCGGCGTTTTCCCCGCGGCCCCCGCGACGACGACGCACGAGATGTTGGCGCCCGGTGATTTCTGTGTGCTGTTCACCGATGGGATCACCGAGGCCCGGGGTGGACCGTTGGGCGAGGAGATGTTCGGCGAGGAGCGGTTCAAGGAGGCGTTGGCGCAGTGCGCCGGGATGTCGGCCGAGGTGGTCGTGCGGCATGTGCAGATGCTCGTCGGCCAGTGGGTGGGGGCCGCGGAGCACGACGACATGGCCGTCGTCGTCATCGCGGCTCCTCTTACCCACCACCTCAGTGCGGTGGGCGGCCATACCCGGGGCAGGTTCACCGCATGAACTCCTTGGACACCGTCTCACCGGAGCGCCGCATCGACCTTCTGTGGGAGGCGGTCTGCGCGGGCGACGAGCGGGCGGCCACCGACTCGGTCTTGGGCACGTGGGAAGACGGCGTGCCGGCGGAGCGCGTGCTCTTGGACCTGATCGCCCCCGTCCAGCGCAGGGTCGGCGAGGAGTGGGCCGCCAACCGCATCACCGTCGCCCAGGAGCACGCCGCCTCCGCCATCAACGACCGCGCCATAGCCGCCCTCTCCCGGCACTGCGCCGCCCCCGCGGCGACAGGCAGGGGCACGGTGATCGTGGCCTGCGTGGACGGGGAATGGCACGGGCTGCCCGCACGCCTTCTGGCCGAGGTCCTCACCCTGCGCGGCTGGACGGTCGACTACCTCGGCGCACAGGTCCCCACCGGCCACCTGATCGCACGGATCCATCAGAGGGGTCCCGCGGTGGTGGCGCTCTCCAGCTCGATCGCCACCCGCCTGCCGACCGCCCATGCCACGATCACCGCGATCCAGGCCACCGGCACACCCGTCCTGGTGGGCGGGGCGGCCTTCGGCCGTCACGGCCAGTACGCCCGGCTACTGGGCGCCGATGCCTGGGCGCCGGACGCCGGGACCGCCGCGGACCGGCTCGACGAGGGACCGCTGCCCCTGCCCGCTCCCGCGCACCAGCCCATCGACGACCTACCGCACCTGAGGGACCAGGAATACACGATGGTCGCCCGGACCCGCTCCGGCCTGGTGCGCGCCGTCATGGACGCGCTGGCCTCCCGTTTCCCGGCCATGCGCGACTACACCGCCGCGCAACTCGGCCACACCGCCGATGACATCGCGCACATCGTGGACTTCCTGGCCACCGCCCTCTACACCGACGATCCGGAACTCCTCACCGACTTCCTCGCCTGGACGGCCGGCATCCTCACCGCCCGCAGGGTCCCGGCCCACTCGCTCGTTTCGGCCCTGAGCATCCTGAGCGAGCAGCTCAGGGACTTTCCCCGGGCCACCCTCATGCTCGACCGAGCCGCGGACCGCCTCACCAGGGCAGGTTCCGTGATCGCCTCCGACTCCGGGAATCCCGTATGACGCCGCCGCCCGATTTCGCCTCTGCCCACCTGCGCCTGATCAGCGCGCAGCGCGCCGAAGAGGGCCTGCTCCATCTGGAGGTACACGGGTTCTTGGACTTCGACAGCGCCGAGCACTTCCTGGCCGCCGCCACCGAGCACCTCGCCGCCACCCCCGGCCTGCGGACTCTCCGCTTGGATTGCGGCGGCCTGAACGGCATCGACTCCATGGGCCTGGCGATGTTGTTGATGCTCCACCGTCGCACCACCGCCGTGCACGTCATGCTGTGTCTGGAAGCCCGTCCACCCGCCCTCGAACGGATGCTGACCCTCACCGGCGCCATGGACCACCTCGTCCCCGGGCGTCCGATCGAGACCGACGGTCACACCGAGACGCACCGCATGGCATATCGTCATACGTCAGAGGACGGCATACCCGTCGAGCAAGCCGGCCACGGACCTCGTCCGGCCGGACCGGGCACCAGCACCTGATGCCCGAACCACGCGCACGCCAGCAGCAGGGGCCCGGTCCCTGGACGGGGGAACGCATGACAGAGCGCACCCACCCGGAGTCCGACCCCGTTCACTCCGCGGCCCGCCAAGTCGGACGGATCGTCGAACTCCTCGACATCCTGTGGGAGCAGGCCCGCAACAACATCCCGCCCCCGTACGTCCCCGTCTCCCAGCTGCGCGTGATGTACATCGTCGAGGGTGAGGACGGGATCCGCATGCGGGACCTCACCCGTCTCCTGTCCGCCGCGCCGCCCTCGGTGTGTCGTCTGGTCGACCGCCTCCAGGCCCTGGGCTTCATCGAACGTCTGCCCAGCCCCGACAACGGCCGCGAAGTCATGCTTTCCGTGACGGGCTCGGGCCGCGACCACCTGGCCCGGATCCGTGAATGCCGCGACCAGCTTCTCATCCAGACCCTCGCCGACATGCCCTTCCCCAAGCGCACCGCACTGGCCGAAGGCCTTGCCCAATTCGAGCAGGCACTGGCCGACGACCCCATGCTCCGCGCCAGGCAGGACAACCGGGCCGCCCCGATCCGACCGGATGTGGCCCGCAGCCTGTAGAGCGCGGACCTGGCGCGACGCAAGCGCGGTGTTCGTCCGCGCGGTGTCGAGAGTCAGGCGAGCGGGGCCGGGGTGAGCGTGAGTCGATCCAATCTGGCGTAGAGCGAACGCACCATCCGGGCCCGGGCCTGGGCGCAGGCCGCGGTCGCCTCCAGCGGCTCGGCGAACATGCGCTCGGCGTCGTCCAGGATCACTTCGGCCAGCGCGCGCCGTCCGTCGTCGCCTCGGAGACGGACCGCGTGCCGGCGTACGACCGCCGCGACGGCGCGTGCGTGTCCGGTCATCTGGAGCGCGATCTGCTCATAGTCGCGGTCCTCCAGGCGCGGGACCTTCCAGGCGAGCACGGCGCTGACGAGCGCTTCGTAGGGGCCACGATCGAGGGGGATTTCCGCGCCGAGGCGGCCTTCCGCGCCGTGGTCGAGCGTGGGCATGGGCATGGGCATGGGCATGGGCATGGGCATGCTGATCATGAGTGCCTCTTTGTCTCTTCGTACCCGTCGCCGCGTTGTGACCGCGGCACAACCGAGTCGCGATGTTGCTGCTCCATGGCCGTCAGTTCCTCAGGGGCCGGTCCGAAGGAGGTGGGCCGCCGGGAGGCGCCTTCCGGTCGGGTCAACGACCCTGATACGGGATGCCTTGCTGACGCGGAGCTCCGCTCGATCGCGGCGCGCGGGAACGGCGGGAGCCGCTCCGCCTGCGGCGGCCCGGAAAGGGGTTGCTCCGCGCCGGGGCGCTGGGCGCGAGGATCAGCAGAGCGATGGGCATCAGGACAGCGACGAGGATGAGTACGGTAACGAGGGTCATGTTCCTGCCTTCCGTCGGATACCGATTACTTGTAGTTACTTGGTGTAACCAGAATGCGGGGTCGTAAACACCATGAGTGACGGCATCTCGGGAACGGGCCGACCTTGGGCGGCTCATCGTCCACCAACCTTCGAAAGCCTCCCCAGCTGACGATCCCCGCACGTGCGTTCCCCTTTGAGTGCGGCCACGGGCGAAAACCCGCCTGGGCGTTCGACGCTCTTCCTGATTCCCCGATGACATGTCGTCGGACGTTTGCCTCACCGGAAATGGGCAGACGTCGGTGCGTAAGCGTTCTCTACCGCCTGGGAGTGATGACCGTGTCGGGTAAAGAGAAGACCCGGGCCAAGACCGAGCAGGCCAAGGGCAAGGTCAAGGAAGTCGCCGGCCGTCTTGTCGGCAATGAACGCCTCACCGCCGAAGGCCGTACCGAACAGGCCAAGGGCGCCGCTCGACAGGCCAAGGAAAAGATCAAGGACCTCTTCAAGCGCTGACCCTCACCGCAGGGGCCGGGACCTCCGCTGGGCCCCGCCCGTATCCGGTGTCCCGCCGACGTGGATGGCGAGGGTCCTGACGTGACCCCGCCCGGTGCGCTGAGCGGGGGCCAGGCCGATCAGGGCACCCTGGAGAGCCAAGACCAGCGCAGTACCCGAAGCGCGCGACGCGTCGGGCCGCCGCCTCAACCCTCCGCCGCCGGCTCGGCGAGACATCCGGAGGGCTGTTCGCGGGGCAGCCGAGCGGCCATGAGGGAGCGGTGCCCGGGCTGCCTCATCTCCGAACCGGGCAAAGGGCCGCGCCGACGGCTGCCGCCCTCCCCCACGGCGACAGCCACGACTGGTCCCACGAGTCCCGGGCACACGCGTGCGAAAAGGCCCGTGTACCCGAAGCCCATGACCTCGACGACCCGGCACCGGCTCCCCCGGCGCGTCCCTCCCCTACCCCCGCCCCACCTCGCAGAAATGATCCGGCCATGACGAACTTCCTCGCTGTCGAACGTGCCCTGCGCACGGCCGCGCCCCACGACCTCCTGCGGTCGCTCCGCGTAGCCCTGATCGAGCACTACCGCGCGATCGAGGTGAGCCTCCTCATGGCCGACTACAGCCTCACCGTCCTACAGCCGGTGACCGCGCTGCCCCACACCGCCGAGCCCCTGTCCGTACAGTCCAGCCCCGAAGGCCGGGCCTTCGGCAGCCAGGAGCCCTACCTACAGGACGCGGCCCGGGACGGCGCCGTAGACCTCCACCTGCCCGTGACCGTGCGCGGCGACCGACTGGGCATCCTGACGGTGCGCGTGCCCGAAGACGCGTGCACGCCGGAGGCCGTCGGTGAACTGACCGACCTTGCGGAGTTGCTGGGACACGAGATCATCGTGGCCGAGCGCGATACCGACCTCTACCTCCAGGCCCGGCGTGCCAGCCGCCTCACCCTCGCAGCCGAAATGCAGTGGCAGCTCCTGCCCGCGCGAGCGTGCGCCCGCCCCGAATACGCCATCGGAGCCCAACTGGAGCCCGCCTATGCCATCCACGGCGACAACTTCGACTGGTCCACGACCGCCGAGACCCTCACCCTGGCGGTCACCAACGGAATGGGCGAGGGAATCCAGGCGTCGCTCCTGACCAACCTCGCGATCAACGCGCTGCGCAACGCCAGAAGGGCCGGGGTCGACATCGCCGATCAAGCCTCGCTGGCGGACCAGGCCATCTACGGGCAGCACCGCGGACACCAATACGTGTCCACCCTGCTGCTCTCCCTCGAACTGGAAACCGGTAACGGGAAGGTCGTCGACGCCGGCTCCCCGCAACTGTGGCGCTACAGAAACAGATCCGTAGAACGCCTCGAATTCGAGGCACAACTCCCCCTCGGCATGATCGAAGAGTCCGCCTACACCGCCCACGCCTTCCAAGCGCTGCCCGGCGACCGCCTGGTCTTCGTCAGCGACGGCGTGTACGCGGCCGCCCGCGAGGGCGGAGAGACATACAGCGAACGCGCTCTGGCCCGGGCGATCCACGCCACCAGCCTCCTGCCCGCCGCGGCCGTGCCCCGCGCGATCCTCCAGGAACTGGCCGCGTACCGCGACGCCGACCCCGACGACGACGCGATGATCCTGTGCATGGACTGGTTCGGCCGGACCACGCAGGAGTGAGCCACGGCGAAACCCGGCACCGGCCAGGCCGCCGGCCCTGACCCCGCAGGTCAGAGGCAGCAGTGGACAGGCTCGCCGCCGCCGTTCACGCCGTGGTCCTCGAACACGTACTGGTCCTCGAACGCGTCAGGCAACCGCCCAGGGCCACAGGGCTCGTCCTTGACTCGGCAACCACCTGCGGTTCTCCCGTTCATCTGAAGATCAGGGGCGGCATATCCTTGGTCATGGCGGTAAGGAGGCCGGGGTGAGAGGGACGCGAGCGCTTGCGACGTTGGACGAGATCGACGTGGGAGATCACGCGTGCTGGGTGATCGACGGCGTCCGACGTCTGTCCACCGGCGCTGCTCCCTACGTCGCGGACGGGGCGCTGTTCGGGGACCGGGTCGTGCTGGTGGGCTCGGCGGATCCGGTGGCGGAGGTGCGGCGGCTGGGTTCGTTCCCCGCTTCCGCCGTGGTGATCGATCCCTTCGAAACCGCGGGATCCGTGGTGGCGGCCGTGGACCGCGAGCTCAGGCGGGCCAGGCGCGAAGGGTTCCGTTCCGTTCGCGTCCTCGCGTGCCGCGAATCGGGAGACTGCGGTACCCCGGCGGGTATGGCGGCCCTGTTGGACAGCGAGCTGGGGCTGGACGAGATCGCCGCCGCCGGCGGCGCCACCGTGGTGTGTGCCTACCTCCCCGGTTCCTGGGACGCCCCGCAGTTGGAGCAGGTCATGTGTGTACACCCACAGACATTGGGCAGCCGACCTTCACTGCCCGCGTTTCACATGTTCAGATCGGGAAGCGAGGGCTGGAAGGTGAGAGGTGTGATCGACTCGGACGGGGCGCACGCGTTCGGTTCGGTCCTTCGGGCCGCGACGCTGAACGCTCGCGCTGTCCGGCTGTGCTTCGAGGACGTCGAACTGATCGACGCCGCCGGGATGCGCGCCCTGGTCGACGCCGCACTGCACCTACCGGATCGTTCCGTCACCGTCGAGGGCGCCAACCGCATCGTTCGGCGGTCCTGGCAGCTGTCCGGCTACGCCGTACCCGAGATCCCGGTCGAGGTCCTCGGATGAGCCCCTGCCTCCAGACCGAGCAGCCACGGGACGGCTTCCGCCACGAGCTCTACCCCTACCGCGGCGACGATGCGTTCCTGGGTGGTGCCCTGGGCTTCATCCAGGAGGCTCTGGACGCTCGGGAAGGCGTCGTCGTCTCCGTACCCGGCGATCGCGAGGCCCTGCTGCGCGCCGAGCTCCCGGACTCCGCGCCGGTCACGTTCCTCGACGCCGCGGCGCCCGGGCACAACCCGGGCCGGCTCCTTGCCGTGTGGCAGGACGAGATCGCCCGGCACTCCGCGGACGGACGGCCGCTGCGCGGCATCGGCGAGACCGCCTGGCGCCAGGCGCGCACCCCCTCGCAGGCCGCCGAGCTGCGCTACCACGAGTGGCTGCTCAACCTGGCCTTCGCGCGAAGCTCGGCCTGGCAGTTGCTGTGCCCCTACGACACGGGCGGCGAGGATCCGGTCTCGCTGGAGGCCCTGATCCGCTGCCATCCCCTGATCCGCCGTGCCGGAGCGGCCGAGCCGAACGCCGACTACGACGGGGACACCGCCTACGCGTTCGAGGAACTCACCGACCCGTGCGGGCCCCTGGACGAGCTGTCCTACACGCGTGGAGACCTGTCAGCCGTACGCGACAAGGTCACCACCTGCGCCGCTGAGGCGAACCTGCCCAAATCCCGGCTCGATGACCTGCTCCTCGCGGTCACCGAAGTCGCCACCAACAGCATCCGCCACGGTGGGGGGCGGGGAACCCTGCGCACCTGGGCCAAGGACTCGACCTTCATCTGCGAGTTCCGCGATGCCGGCCACATCGACAACCCCCTCGCAGGCCGTATCCGTCCCACCCACCAAGGCGTCGGTGGCCGTGGGCTCTGGTTGGTGCACCAACTGTGCGACCTCGTCGAAATCCGCACCGGCCCACAGACCGGCACCACCATCCGCCTCCACACGAACCTCTCCGCGCACTGACATCGTGCCGCCTGAAGGACCGGGCAACGCGCGCATATGACACCGAAGGGGCTATGCGGCGCGGTGAGCCTTGTGGGGGGACACCCGCAGTCGCGCCCTCGCCGGAAGGGGTCGGCCGGTGGACTGGCGGGCGCGTTCCAACGGTCCGTCGCACAGCGCCTGCAGGAGCGGGCCGGGCTCGGCGTCGGGGGTGAGGGTGAGGTCGAAGTGGGCTTCGGGATGGTGGGACGACCCGGTCATCCGTACGCGGGCCTGGTCGACGCCGGGCAGGTGCCGGACGTCGGCTGCCAGAGCGTCGCCGAGGGCGCTCTCGCCCAGTTCCACTCCCTCCAGGGGGTCTGCGCCGACGGATACGGGGCCCGGATGAGTGCGGCGCAGTTGTGCCAGCAGCCACCACAGGGCGAGCAGGACGACGAGGGCCAAAACGGCGATGACCGCGGGCCACCACCATCCCTCGTCCACCCAGCGCGTGCGGTCGGCGTCATCGAGCAGGACTCCTCGGGGAGTGGTCAGGGGCCAGCCGTCGGGGGGTGTGATGCGCCGGCGCCGGTAGAGGTCGAACCCGCCCGCCAGGAGCAGGAGGCCGGTGCCGAGCAGGACGATGCCGGCCAAGGCCAGAAGGACTCGGTTGACTGCGGATTTCCTCTTCATGGGATCCCCTTCATGTCTCTCGCTCGGCGGCAGGCATCTCGCAGACGCGGGCTACTTGCGGCGTGGGCGCACCTTGACGGCGAGCCTGGGAGGACGTGCGAGGGCCAGCCGGTCGAGTTCCGCCGGCAGAGCGACCAAGAGATCCGCCTTGACGTCGGCGGGGGCGCGGTAGCGCACGTCCGCGTGCGCCCCGACGCGGTTGCGGACGATCCGCACTCTGGCGGCGCTGACACCGGGGACCCGCATTGCCGCATCCCGCAGCAGGAGTTCGGCGGCGTCGCGGTCCAACACGGCGTGCGTCTGCGCGTCGGGGGTCTTCAGGGGCAGCTTGTGGCGCAGACCGTGGGTCAGGGCCATGACGAGCATCCAAAGGCCGAGGACGGCGATGGCGGCGGCACCGACCCGTATCCAGATGTCGTCCAGTGGCCGGGTGGCCAGTTCGTCGGCCAGGCGCTCGCGCCAAGTTGCGGCAGTCTGACCGGCGCGGACCCTGACGACATCGAACAAGAGGATGCCCGCCACAGCCCCGACCAGCAGGGCCGTGAGCGCGGCGGGTACCCGGCGCGTTGACCAAGGGCGGGGAGTCGGTTGGCGTTCGGCTACGGGCTGTTTGGCCGGTTGCTCCACCCTGCGGGAGGTCAACTCGTCGGTCGCGGTGGGCTGCTTCGCTACGGCTGGAGGTTCCTGGTCGCGTTCCATGCCGGCTCTCCTTCCCGGGTGGGGAATGCGCTCCGGTTCACTGCACGCGCCCGCGTTCACGGCCATCTGCGGAGACCAGGTGCTCGATGGCGAGGGTCACCTCTGTGACGCGCATCCCGGTGAGGTGGGCTACCCGCTCGCTGACGTAGTGCTGCACGTGCTGGGACGCGGCGGCGAGGTCGGTCGGGTAGGGGAAGTCCACGGTCAGCCTCAGCCGTGCCGAGCCGCCGCCGATGGTCGCGGAGGCGTGCGCTGCCGCCGGCTTCGCGCGCGCGGCCGAGGTGCCTGTGTGTGTGGCCAGCGCCTCCTTTGCGGCGCGGGCCGCGATCCGGGCCACCACCTTCTCCGGAATCACGGTGGCACCGCGCTCTGCCGGTGACAGCACCGCCGTCTGACCGGCGGCCGGCGCCCCGGGCGGGGCGGCGTCGGGTTGCGTTGTCACTTCCGGTCCCGGGAACGCGTGAAGTCGGACAGTTCCAGGTCGCCCTGCAGCATGCGGCCGACGATCAGGCCCACCAAGCCCAAGAACGCCACAAGCAGGAATGCCCAGAAGCCGCCGAAAAAGGCGGCAAAGCCCAAGGCCATGCCGGCAAGCAGGCCCACGGTTGCTCCGTTCATCTCACTCACCTGAACCCTTGCGTTGGTCGTCTTGCGACCCGGCCGTGCCGGGTCAGGGGTTACCGCACGCGCCCTGCGGATTCCTCGTCGTCCTCCTCGTCCGGCAGGTGGACATCGTCGACGGTGATGTTCACCTCGACGACTTCAAGGCCCGTCATGCGCTCCACAGCCGTGATGACACTGGTGCGGACGTCGGCGGCGATGTCCACGATGGCAACGCCGTAGTCCACGACGACATCGAGATCGACGGCGGCCTGCCGCTCGCCCACCTCGACCTTCACGCCGCGGCTCAGGCTGGGACGGCCGCCGGGGACCTTGTCCGCGACCGCCCCGAGCGTGCGGGACATGCCGGAACCGAGGCTGTGTATGCCCGGCACCTCGCGGGCGGCCATACCTACGATCTTTTCGACCACACTGTCGGTGATGGTCGTCCGGCCCCGCGTCCCGGGCGCCGCGTCGGCGCCGCTCTGGCCCGTAAGGGCCTTGCCCACGGGGCGTGGGGCACTCCCGCCCGCGGCGGGGTTGATGATGTCCGACATGAGGCCCTCCAGGATGTCCGTTCATCTGGACGCCGGTCCGGCGCCCACACTGCTTAGACACACCGCGCAGACTCTCCTCACCCCCGCTCGGGCAGCGCGCAGGCTTGCCGTCGAGAAGTGCGTACGCAGGCCGCCACGACCGTCTTCGGCAGAACGCGAGTGGCGGATGCGCAACCGGACCAGCCCCACTCCCCCGCTCGGCGCGGGTCTCCCCCCGCCGCCGGCAACACCGCCGGTACGCGGTGTTGCGCCAGGCCAGGGCACTCCTGGCGACCTGGATGGCAGTGTGCCGGCGGTACGAGCGGTCATCACGCGGAAGTCCACGTCGTCTCACCTCACCGCGATCGACTGCACATCTGTTTGGACCGGGCACGTGGTGCTCAACTCGATGGTCGCGCCGTTCCGGGGCTATCCGCAAGCCGTCGCCTCCGGAAGGGGAGCAGGCGCTCCAAGAGGGGATCCCCCATCTCGGGGTCGGCACCCCAGCGCTGTGCGCCGGTGCCGACCTGTTCGTCGATGGTGGCGAGCGCAGCGCCCTCCCCCAAGGGGGCGACCGCGCTGGTCGCCCGCTGGCTCGCCGTCACCGGCGCGGCCGAAGACCGCATCGTCGCCGTCTTCCCCGACGGCCCCCAGCGCTACACCGGCAGTGTCTTCAGCGACGCCTGCTGCCGCGCACACGACCTGCTGCTCGATGCCGCGCCCGAGCAACCACAGCAGATCACCCACCCCGGTCAGCGGACGGTCATCTCGTGGACGCGGTGCACCAGCGTCACCGACCCCCTCGCCGACCCCGACCCCGGCCCCGACGCCGACGCCGACGCCGAACTCGTCCGCCTCACCGACGACGACGCGGCCGACGGCCTGACGGCGGTGGCAGGATGAAGGCGCTGTGGCGGTCCAACCGCTCCTTCCCCCCGGCCGCGCGACTGCTGATGGCCAACCAGTTCGCCATCAACCTCGCCTTCTACATGCTCATGCCCTACCTCGCCGCGCATCTGGCCGGGGACCTCGCCCTCGCCGCCTGGACGGTCGGCCTGATCCTCGGGGTCCGCAACCTTTCCCAGCAGGGCATGTTCCTCATCGGAGGAACCCTCGCCGACCGCTACGGCTACAAGGCGCCGATCCTGGCCGGCTGCCTGCTGCGCACCGCCGGGTTCGCCCTGTTGGGCTGGGCCGACACCCTGCCCGCCCTGATCGCGGCGTCCGCCGCGACCGGTTTCGCGGGCGCCCTGTTCAACCCGGCCGTACGCGCCTACCTCGCGGCGGAAGCGGGCGAGCGGCGCGTGGAAGCGTTCGCCACCTTCAACGTCTACTACCAGGCCGGCATGCTGCTCGGCCCGCTCGTCGGCCTGGGCCTGCTGGTCGCCGACTTCCGCCTCGTGTGCACGGTGGCCGCTGCGATCTTCGCCGCGCTCAGCGCGCTGCAGTGGCGTGCCTCGCCCGCTCGCCGAGGCCAAGGCCCAGCACCGGTCACGGAGACCGGGCGCGCGGAAGGGGTGTGGCGACAGTGGCGGCAGGTGGCGGCCAACCGGCCGTTCCTGCTGTTCTCCGCCGCGATGATCGGCTCCTACGTCCTGACCTTCCAGGTCTACCTGGCCCTGCCGCTCGCTGCCGACGACGTCCTGGGCGTGGACGGCACGAAGGCGACCAGCGGCCTGTTCGTGCTGTCCGCCGCCGTGGCGGTGGCCGGGCAGCTGAGGCTGACCGGCTGGGCCAAGCGCCGCTGGAGCTCGGAGCAGGCCCTGGCACGGGGCCTGGTTCTGATGGGCGTCGCCTTCCTGCCGCTGACCCTGGCCCCGACCCCGGCCGGCCGCAACGGGTACGCCACCATCGTGGTTGTGGCCGCCCTCGCAGCGGCCGTCACCCTCCTCGCGGTGGGCAGCGCGATCGTCTACCCCTTCGAGATGGACACCGTCGTCTCCCTCTCCGGCGGCCGCCTGATCGCCACTCACTACGGCCTCTACAACACCGTCTCCGGCCTTGGCATCACCCTCGGCAACCTCGCCACCGGCGCGATCTGGGACTACGCCCACCACCACCAAGCGCCCTGTCTACCGTGGCTGGGACTCACCGCCATCGGACTGGCCTGCGCGACCGCCGTCCACGCCCTGGCCCGCACCGGCCGCCTCACACCCCCCGTCCCCCAACCCGCCCCCGCATAGCCCGGGCCGGGCGTCAGCCGTGCGAGCCTCGGGCCACCGTCCGAGACCCGCCTCGGCCCGCCAGCCGTCGTCCCGGCCCACGTCGTCACGCGCCGCGCACCACGTGGCGGGCGATGCGCGCCCCGCTCGCGGGACGCGGGATTGAAGCCCGTACGCGGTGATGTTGAGCAGAGCTGAGCGTGAACGACCGCGGATGGCGCACCCGCTGGTGAGACTGAGCCACTTGCACCGATCCCGATCCCGATCAGATTGGGCTGATGCCGCTCCGCATCTCGGCGTGCCCCTGCGCCAGGCCGAGGTGAGCGGCCGTACCGGTGGCCTTCAGGACTCGGGCGACGGCGGGTTGGGGAGGGCCGCTGAGGTGGAAGCCGGTTCCGGCACGGGCCGCTTCGGCCTTCGCCCACACCAGGGAGGCGACCCCGGAGCAGTCGCAGAAAGACACCCCGCTGATGTCGACGCGCAGGAGGGAGGGGCGGCCGTCGAGGCACCTGCGGACCGCGTCGCGAATGGCGGGAGCGGTCTCCAGGTCGAGTTCACCGACGAGTTGGATGAGGCCATGGTGGCCTGCGAAGACCGTGTGCGTGTGGGGGCGCGGGGGCCGCCGTGGAGAGGAGATCATGCCCGCCTCCCGTGAGGCTACGGTTCCAAGGCGCATCGGGCTCCGGTCCTCTCAGGCCGCAGCCGTCGGGTTCGCCGATCCGGCCGCGCGGCGGTATTCGGCGTTGATGCGCTGCGCTTCCTCCAGCTGGTCTTCGAGGATGACGATGCGGCAGGCCGCCTCGATCGGGGTTCCCTGATCGACGAGTTCCCGGGCGCGGGCGGCGATCCGCAGCTGGTAGCGGGAGTAACGCCGGTGGCCGCCATCCGAACGCAGCGGGGTGATCAAGCGTGCTTCCCCGATGGCGCGGAGGAAGCCCTGGGTGGTGCCGAGCATCTCGGCGGCCCGGCCCATGGTGTAGGCGGGGTAGTCGTCGTCATCGAGACGACCGAACGAAGCGTCTGCTGTCATCGCACCTCTTTCTGGAACGCGTGGAGGGGCCCTGGCGCCTATGGCACCAGGGCCCCGAAGGAACTGCTACACCATCTGCCGGCCCTGGTACCGCGCCGGCCTTCTGTTTCCGCCGACCCGACATGAACTCTGTCGGGAGTGCGGGGATCGCGGTTGCTTGACCGGAGACCACCTCACTATCGATGTCCTGCGGTACCCGGGCTCAGTCATTCGACCCGGGCGATCCCTGATGGCGCTCGGCCCCTCCGTTCTTCCCTCAATGGGACTGCGAACTGCTTGTACTGCTCTGATGAGAACTGCTCGTGGCCTGCCCCAGCGCCACGCTCCGGCAGCCAGCCCCGTCGCCCATCGTGCGTCTGCTCTGGCTTGGAACCCCACTGCCGAACCTCCCGGTGCGCGCGCCCGCAGCCGACGCCTTCACCGAGGAACCACCTACTTCACTTTCACTGCTGGGTAGCGCGAACCGCACTTACGGGTACTGCCACCACTGCATCAACTGCGGTACTGCTCACGGCGGCCCCTGATCACCGCGGGCCACCCGGTCCGGTCGTCAGTTCCGTCGCCGTCCTACAACCTCTCTGGCTTCGAAACTCCACCACCGCACCGTCCGACGAACTGCAACTGCGGGTACTGCTGCCTGGCAGTTCGTTTCTGCCGGGCCCTTCGTTCTTTCTGGCTACGAGAGAAACCATAACCACACGACGCTCCAATGTCTACTCCGGCCAACACAGATTTCCGCGTGCTTCGTGGTGAGGAAATCGAAGCCGGCAGGGTTGGCCGCTTGCCTGGCGGGGCACATCAGGCGGGCAGTACCTGGCAGCGATGGTTCATGGAGCAGCGAGTGAGTACCTGATGGACACGGTGAGCGTCGATGCCACAGCCGCCTGCTCCACGGGCATGGTCGCCGAGGCACGCGCGACCGCCCGCGACTACCTCGCCACTCTCCGACCGGCCGTCGATCCGGACGCTGCCGACCCCGTCGCCTTGGTCGTCTCCGAGCTCGTCACCAACGCCCTGCGCCACGGCGGCGGCGCCTACACCCTGCGCCTTACCGCCCACCCCGACAGCATCGAAGTGGCCGTCGACGACCCCAGCCCCCGGACGTCGCGGATGCGAGCCCCTGATCTCGTCAATGGAACGGGCGGGTTCGGCTGGCACATGGTCAACGACCTCGCCCATACCACCGTCATCACGCCCAAGCCCGACGGAGGCAAGACCGTCCGCGCTCTCCTCCCCCGCTAGCGCACTCGGCCCGCCCGGACCCCGGAGAAGGCCGAGGCAAAGGGCGATGCCCGCGAGGCCGAGGAAAAGGCCAAGGAAAAGGTCAAGGGCACCTTCAAGCGCTGACCCTCACGCCGTCAGGGCCGGGACCGCAGTGGCGGTCCCGGCCCTGACGCGTGTCCACGTGCCGGCGGGTCGATCAGGCGGCGGCGGGCTGGGGCCGGCGCAGTTCTGCCTGTCCGAAGAGGAGGGCGTAGCCGCCGGGAAGCTGTCGCAGGATTCGGGCGAGGAGGTCGGGGCCGGCGAGGCGGGTGACGACGGCGAGTACGGCTCCGGTGTCCCAACGGGCGGTGGCCGGGGTGGCGCCGGTGCGGGTGGCGAGGTCTTTGACGAAGCCCCAGCCGGTGAGGTGCTCGGTGGCGGGGACCTGGGCGGTCAGGGTCAGGGCTGCTTCGACGGGCAGGCGCTGGGAGAGGTCGATGCGTTCGTCTCCGGTGAGCTGGCGGCCGAGGGCGGCCAGGACGTTGTGGACGGCTTCCGCGGCGCGTTCACAGGTGGGGTAGGCGCCTTCGTAGCGCACGCGTTCCAGCATCTGCTCGAAGGTCATGGCGGGGGTGGACCGGTTCGGTCGAGGCTGGTCGTACATGGCTGCGGTTGCCTTTCTCTGTGGAGGATCCGGCCTTGGGCCGGTGGTGGTCAGGTGGGCTGGGGGTGGCCGAACAGGAGGTCGTAGCCGGGTGGGAGCTGGAGGAGGACCTCGCGGGTGAGGACGTCGCCCGCGGCGGCGGCGACGGTGGAGAGGACGGCGCCGATGTCCCACAGGGCTGTCGTCTCGGTGGCCCCCTCGATCCAGGCCGCGGTCGCGCGGACGAACCGCTCCGGGGAGAGCGGCTCCGTCGCCTGCAGCGGGTTGAGGAGGATCAGGGCGTACGTTTCGGGGAGCCGGGCGGCGAGCTCGGCCCGCACGCTGCCGGCCAGGTGCGCACCCAGCAGGGCCAGGACGACGCGTGCCACGCGATCGGCCTCTTCCGTGGTTGCGTACTCGCCGCGTTCTTGGACGTGGGCCAGGAACGCTTCCCTGCGCATCGACATCACGTCACCTCCAGAGAAGGGGTGAAGGGGGCAAGGGGCGCGGAGGGCGGGTGCCGGAGGGGGAATCGACTCTTCCCGCCCTCCGCTGCCGGCTGGTGCGGGAGGGGTCAGCCGGAGATCTGCTTGCGGCCGGCTTCGCCTCGGATGCTGATCTTGCGGGGCTTGGCGCGCTCGGCGATCGGGATCCGCAGGGTCAGGACACCCGCGTCGTAGTCGGCCTGGATGCGCTCCGTGTCCAGGGTGTCGGCCAGGACGACCTGACGGGAGAAGACACCCAGGGGCCGCTCCGAGAGCTCCACCTTCACGGCGTCGACCTTCGTGACCGGGCGGCGCTCCGCCTTCACGGTCAGCATGTTCCGCTCGACGTCGATGTCGATCGCCTCGGTGCTCACACCGGGGAGGTCGAAGGCGATCACGTACTCATCGCCCTCGCGGTAGGCGTCCATCGGCATCACGGACGGCTTCGACCACGTGCCCGACGTGCCGGACAGCTGCTGGACGATCCGGTCCATCTCGCGGAACGGGTCAGTGCGCATCAACATCGCGAAACACCTCCACTTGACTCAGGCAGAAACTGCCAATGCGCTTCAACGTGCATCCGTTGTAGCATGTCATCGAAACGATGACAAGCAAGAAGTCACCTGAAGGGTGACAGCACGACCGGAGGACAGCATGGCCAAAGCCGCCCCATCTACTCCGCAGGTCCCGTTCATGACCGCCGCCACGGCACTCGAGGCCATCCGGCAGGCCCTTCATGACGCACAACAGCCCGGCCCCGCAACACCCGAGTCCGACGCGGCGCCCGCACTGAACGCAGGCTCGGACCCGGTCCTGGCCGCGCTGCTGAGGCTGCGCGAGATTCGCGAAGAACTCGCCGGCTGGGAGAGTGGGCTGATCGAGACCGCCCGCGAGCGGGGCGCGAGCTGGGCGGACCTCGCCGGCCCGCTCGGGGTCGCCAGTCGGCAGGCCGCCGAACGCCGCTACCTGCGCCTGCGCCCCGGCAAGACCGGAAGCACCGGCGAGGAACGCGTCCAGGCCACCCGCGACACCCGCGCCGCCGAACGCAGCGTCACCGCCTGGGCCCGCGACAACGCCGCCGATCTGCGGCGCCTCGCCGGACAGGTCACCTCCCTCACCGGCCTGCCCGCCGGCTCCGAAAGCGCGATCGGCAACCTGAACCAGGCCCTCGGCGACAACGACGCCGCCCGTCTGATGGGACCCCTGACCGACACCCGCCCCCATTTGCGGCCCGAGGACGCCGAACTCGCCGAGCGCATCGACACCCTGACCCGACACACCCACCAACTCCGCCAGGACACCCACGACCAGCGCAGCACGTAACCGGAACCCCGAACCACGGGGGACCCAACGAAGACCGGAGAGAGCCATGGTCGACCACCTTCACCGGGAAGAAGGCACTGACATCGCCGTGGAGGTCATGGATCAGGCCGTGGTGGTCAGGGCCACCGGTGAGATCGACTTCGACACAGCCGCCTCCCTGGAACGCGCCCTGGCCGAAGCCCTCACCCACGCCTCACCCGCCAGGCCCGTGGTCATCGACTGCAGCCGTGTCACCTTCTGCGACTCCTCCGCACTCAACGCCCTCCTGCGCGCCCGCCACGCGGCACAGCCCACCGGCACCGTCATCCGTATCGCCGCCCCCAACCGCCAGCTCCAACAGCTTCTCGAAATGACCGGCACCCTGTCCCTCTTCCCCGTGGACCAAGACCCACCTGCCGGCGACCACCTTTCGCAGGGGTGCGGTGATGGGATTCCTCGGTAGGACACGCCAGTGGGGTGCGGGTCTCCGGTCGGCGTACGGCGTAGGCGCATCGCCTGTCCGGGCCAGACCCCCCTCCCGGGCGGACCGAGCGGGGCCGCGCCGGGTGAACGGCGTCGGGGTGGCCGGCCTGCGCCGCCCGGAACGGCATTGCCGAGGAGGCGTTGGTGGACGGGATCGTGCTGCTCAGGGAAGACCACAAGACGGTCGAGAAACTGTTCCAGCAGTTCCGCTAGGCCACGGGACGCAACCGCCTCACCCCACTCGGCGAACTCATGGAGCAGGCGAAGAAGAAGGCCCCCGCTGAGCCCCTCGCCGTTCCCAGCGCCAAGACGTAACCCGCACATCCCCCATGGGGCTCCTCTACCGGCTCGCGCCCTGAGCACGGCGGCGATCCACCGAATCTGGAGGAGTGACATTCTCGACCGCCCCCTGTGGCCGGGGCGACGGAGCCAACGCCCGCGGCGCCATCCCGTGGCCAGGTCGTTCGGCAGCGTCGGGGCGGTACAGCAGCAGGGCGGTGCGGCAGCAGCATCGCCCCCGCCCCGGGGTACCGATGCCCGCGCCCGTCAGGAGCGGTGCCAGCCCAACTGGATTTCTCATGCCGTGCTGACCTCACGAGTCCGGGCGGCAGGTCAAAGGGCACGATGACCAGACGCCGGGGCGACTTCAACCCATGCCTGCTTCACCTTCTGGACCTGCACCGGAGAGCGGAGCAGCTGGGCCTGTGGGTGGCGGAAATCGGCTGGCAGCCTCAGCCCCAGCGGCGCGATGGCCGAGGTGGCCGGCATCCAGAGGCCCCGCGCGACCTCCGGAGAACGGTATGCGCCGGCCGGCTTCCGTCGGCTCCTGGAGTCCTGGGCACAGTGCGCACGAGAGCAGCCCGATTGCGACGCCATTTGGCCGGCGCCCATGCATTGCGGGTTCCCGGGGCATGAGCGATGAAAGCGTGATCACGATCGAGATCCGGGGCCACGAGAAGACCGCGCTCGAAGCGGCCCTCCGGATCTCGGCCCCTCCTGCACAGCGGCCCGGGCCGGCTGCGGCGTACGCCCGGCCAGTACGAAGTCCCGGTCCTCGGATCGTGGGCCTGGCGGCGGCGACTCCTCGGATACCGGTGCAGTGGCTCGCTTCCGGAGTCACCACACGCGAGGCCGACAAAGTTCGCACCGCGTACTGCGTAGGACGTCTCTCGGGGGCGTCATCGACGAGCGCGGATTCGACCTCGCCGGCATTGCGGCCCGTTATTACTTCCGAGTCACACGCACGATCATGTACCCTCCGGAACCGCTTGATCCGCTTGATCCGCTTCTACGTCAGCACCCGCCAGGAGGACTCATGCCCGCCGCCGTCGCCGCCACCGGACGATCGCGTCCCATTCGAATACCCACGGGAGGAGCGCTGGTCTCTTGAAGTTCCGGATCGGACGCCCAACAAACCCGGCCACGCTCCCGCAGGTGGAGGATCCCGCTCCTCCTGCCGTCACCACCCGAGCCGCCACCAGCGACGAGCCGCCGCTCTCGGCCCACGAGATCACACTCGTACGGACTTCCGTCTCCGTGGTCGAACCGTTCGCCGCTGAGATGACCGTCTATTTTTATGCGATCCTCTTCGCCCGCTACCCCGAGGTCCGTCCGATGTTCCCCCCGGGGATGGACGCCCAGCGCGGGCGCCTGCTGCGCGCGCTGCTACGCATCGTGGATTTGGTCGACGACCCGGAAGGCCTTGTCCGCTTCTGCGGCCACCTCGGCCGTGATCACCGCAAGTTTGGCACCCTCAGTGCGCATTTCCCCGCCGTGGGCGAGTGTCTCCTCGCCTCTCTGGCCCGCTACGCCGGCCCCGCATGGACCGCGGACATCGCCGCGGCCTGGACCAAGGCATACGGGGTGGTCGCCGACGTCATGATCAGCGCAGCCGAGGAGGACGAGGCCCGGCGTCCCGCCGTCTGGCCCGCCACCGTGGTGCACAAGGTCCAGCGCGGACACGGCATCGCCGAGGTCACAGTGCGACCCCACATTCCGTACCCGTACGCGGCCGGGCAGTACGTCAGCCTGGAGACACCGTGGTGGCCCAAGCAGTGGCGTTACTACTCCCCCGCCAACGCACCCCGTCGGGACGGCACCCTCACCTTTCACGTGCGCGCGGTGGCCGGCGGCACGGTCAGTGACGCTCTCGTACACCGTTCCGCCGTGGGTGACGTCCTCCAACTCGGAGCGCCGATGGGGGACATGGTGCTGGACGCCGCCGTCCACAGCGACCTGCTCTGTGTGGCGGGCGGGACCGGCCTCGCGCCGATCCGCGCGATCGTCGAGGAGGTGGCCCGTCGTGGCGGGCGGCACCAGGTCGACCTGTTCCTCGGGGCCCGTACCGGCGCCGAGTTGTACGGGGTCGACGACATGCTCCGGATGGCGCAGCAGCACCACTGGCTGACCATCAGGGGCGCCGTCTCCCACGAGTACATCCCCGGCATCCGGGGATCCCTGCCACAGGTTCTTGCCGAGTACGGCCCGTGGTACCAGCACGACGTCTATCTCAGTGGACCGGCCCCGATGGTGGTCTCCGCCAGCGAGACGCTCACGCTGCACGGCACCCAGTCCGACCGCATCCATCACGATCCATTCGAAACGCCCGTCCTGTCCGCTCCCTGAGCCACACGCTTGCCGATCCTGCCAGGAGAACGCCCCCGTGACCTTCCCCCCACCGTCCTTCGGATCAGCGGGTGAACACCGACTACAGCAGTACATGGGCAGCGCCGACCGCGCCGCCCGGTTCTACGACCGGCAGGTGCGCCCCTGCCTCACGGCCGAGATGCAGGAGTTCATCGGCCTACAGAGCATGGTCTTCCTGGCCACCGCCGACTCCCACGGGGAATGTGACGCCAGTTTTCGGGCGGGGCCGCCCGGCTTCGTGCACGTGCTGGACGAACACACCCTTGCCTACCCTGAGTTCCGGGGAAACGGCGTGCTCGCCAGTGCCGGCAACATGACGGAGAACCCCCACCTCGGCATGCTCTTCGTCGACTTCACACACCATCACGTAGGCCTGCACGTCAACGGCGTCGCCCGGCTCTACCTCGACGCCGACCTCCGCGCCGTACAGCCGGGCCTGCCCTACGACATCGCGCCGGGGCGCGCCGTTGAGATGTGGGTCCACCTCACCGTCGAGGAGGCCTACATCCACTGCTCCAAGCACATACCGAAGCTGATGCCGGCCCCCCGCTCCAAACTCCCCGCCGACCGTCCGAAGGACGCGGAGTACTTCACCGGGTCCCGCACGGCACCGGCCGCCGACCCGGTGGTGCGCAGCGGATACTTCGGGGCGACGGGGATGACGGAGGAGGGGTGACTTTTCGTTGGGCCGTCCGTGGGGTTAAGGGGTGCGTGGCGGTGGCCTTGGTGAAGAAGCGCACCCGGGTCATCTCCGTCGACGGTGAGCGCTACCGCCGGGTCGTCGTGCCCATGGGGATGCGTTGCTCCGCCACGGCTGGGCGCCTCAGGCGGCAGCGCCGCCGGCGCGGCGCCGATCAGCGTGGGCAGCACCAGCCCCACGCCCGGGCCGGCAAGCAACACTCCGAGGAGCCACTCGGCGACGTATCGAGTGGGCGTCGCCCCGACGGTCAGTCCGATCGGTACCCCGTACGGGCCCCAGGCCGCACCAGGGGGCTTTCGGCGGCTCGCCGGGGGTGATCGTGGCGGTCCTGCCTGCTTCATGGCAACGGGTTGCCGGCCGTGTCCGTTCGCTCCTCCATACCGGTCGGGACCACCGACGGGGCCCGACCCGCCTGCGCGGCTGGCCCGTCCGGGATCACGTCGGGATCCGCGGGGTCATCCGTTCGACCGGGTCCATGGCGAGCCCGCCGGCCCGGATCCGTGGGGTGGTCCGGGCCTTCGGGGCCTTCCGATCCTCAGGTCCACATCTGGGCGCTGCGCAGGAGTTGGCTGTGGACCTGTGAGAGTCGGTAGTCGGCCAGGGTTCCGGACTGGACCACCAGGTAGAGGGTGTTGATGGGTGGGAGTTCCGGTTCCAGGAGGGTGACGAGGGCTCCCGAGGCGAGGGCGGCCGAGCACAGGCAGCGGGGCAGGACCGAAATGCCCGCGGCGGAGATGACCGCGGACATGACGGCGCGCAGGTCCGGTACGACGACGCTGGGCGCGGTCGTCGGTGTGGTGTCGAAGACGTCCTTCCAGTACTGCCGGATCAGCGGCAGCGTCTCGGCGTACGCGATGAGCGGAGCCTTGGACACGAGGTCCACGTCGTCCTCCGTCACCCCGTGCGGGAACATCTCCTGCGCCATCGCCGGGGAGGCGGTGAGGATGAGTTCCTCGTCCGCGAGGGGGGTTGCCTCCAGCCCCCGTCTACGGGGGCGGAACGTGGAGACGACCAGGTCGAGGAATCCCTCGGAGAGCCGGTCGAGCAGTTCGTAACTGACGCCGACGGAGGTCTTGATGTCCATCCCTCCGGCGGCCAGCCGAGACAAGGCGGGCATCAGCCGTGCGGCGGCCAGTTCCGGTGTCGCCCCGATCCGGAGCGGGCGGTTCTCCTCGCCGTCGCCGAAGTGGCGGCCGATGGCGATGCTCAGGTTCTTCAGGGAGACCTGCACGTCTTTGGCGAGTACGGTCGCACTGGGTGTGGGCACGACTCCGCGCGGAGTGCGTTCGAAGAGCGGAAGTCCGAATTCCAATTCCAGTCCACGGACCTGTTGGGTAACGGTGGGCTGGGTGATTCCCAGCTGGCGGGCCGCCTTGGTGAACGACCCGGTGTGGTAAACGGCCATGAAGGTTTGGAGCCACAGCAGTTGCATAGAAGGCCGCTCCCCCGTTCGGCCTTGCGCATGGCGCGCCCTGCGGCGTGTTCCATGCTGCTTTACGCACAACTCGCCGTTACCGGCGGTTGTTCCGTCACGCGGGACGGAATTCCTCACCTCTCAGGGTCCGCTCGGCGCCCAGCACGCTGCGCTGGATATTCCCGGAGGCGGTCATGGGCAGCTCCTCGGCGAATTCGATGACGCGGATCGACTTCTCTTCGGGGAGGTCTTCCCGAGTATGGGTCAGTAGTCGCAGAGCGGTCGCCCCCGTCGCTTCTCCTCCGGAGGCCAGGGTGACGAAGGCCTTCGGGATCCACATCCCCAGCGGGTCGGGTACGGGAACGACGGCGGCCTGCCTGACCGCCGGATGCCGCAACAGGACAGCTTCCAGTTCCAGGGGGGCGATGCGGTGGTCGAAGGACTTGAACATGTCGTCGGCGCGACCCGCGTAGTGCAGGTCGCCGGTCTCGTCCTGGGTGACCAGATCACCCGTGTGATAGCGACCTCCGGCAAAGGCCGCGGCCGTTTTGGCCCCGTCACCGAGGTAACCGCTGAGCATGCCGGCCGGCCGGTTGACGAGGTCCAGGCAGAGTTCGCCCGCTATGCCGGGAGGCGCCGGGGTCCCGCTGCCCGGTTGGGCGACGATGACCTCGTATCCGGGCATCGGCCTGCCCATGCTCCCCGGGAGGGGCCTGCGCCCGGGGGGATTGCCGCCGGCGTTCGGCGAGGAGAGAACGAGCAGGGTGGCCTCGGCGTTCCAGGGCACGAACAGGGATCCCCACGAGTGTTTGGCCCAGCCGGGCGCCGAGATGTTCAGGTGGACGTCTCCCGGCTGGACTCCGTTCCCGTACATGCTGGAGAGGTGGCCGACGGGATAGCTCGTGTGGGTGTGGACGACCATCTTGGGCTTGGACGTGGTGCCCGAGGTGAAGGAGCAGAAGAGCGGGTCGTCGGCTCCCGTCGCCGCCTCCGGCACGAAGGGGCCCTCCGGGACGTCGTACGAGTCTTCGTACGACGCCCAGCCCGCGACGGGCGGCCCGGTACAGATGCGGGTCCACCCTCCGGGGACGTCGGCGAACCCCTCCGTCAGTGCGCTCTCGGTGAGGACGTGGCTGATCCCCGCGCGGTGGACGCGGTCGGCCAGGTCGGCCGGGGGCGCGTTCGGGTAGGTGGGGACGATGATGGCGCCGAGTTTGATCGCCGCGAGGATCGCCTCCCACAGGGGCAGCACGTTGTGGAGGGCGAGCAGCACCCGGTCCCCGCGCCTGACGCCGATCTCCCGGAGCCACAGCGCCACCTGGTCGGAGCGCCGGGACAGCTCGGCGTACGAGAGCAGGGTGTCGCCGTCGTCGCCGATGAGGTGCAGTGCTGTCATGAGGTCCGTTCCTTGCCCAGCAGGACCCTGCGGTCGTCGGTGGTGGTGTGGCCGGCGGAGGCCGGCGGCTCGGCGCCTTCGATGCGGGGGTGGAGCATCGCCCGGGCGATGACCTCGCCCGTCCCGGCGGAACAGTGTGTTCAGGCCCGGCTTCCCGCTGCCGACCTGGGTGCACCAGCGGGTGTGCTCGGTGGGTATCCCGAGTGCGTGGAGCCCGTCGTGGATCCTGCCGTCCGCCGCGATGACGCGGAACGGCGCCGTGGTCACGTTGAGGCCCCCGGTCGGGACGGGCGGCCCGGTGTCGGGGCCGGTGCGGAAGAACTCCGACACGACTCCGCGGGTGATCAGGGACCTCATCAGTGCGGAGTCTTTTTCGGGCCCCTTCGCGTCTGTGGAGTTCAGTTCGCCCAGGGCGACTTCTCGATGATTTCCACGAAGTTGGGGCGTACGTAGCCCTCGGTGAGGCGTTCCAGCACATCGGCCTTGATGTTGCCGAAGGTGGTGGCCGGGCGGCGGGTGATGCCGTCGTTGAACGCCTGGACGATGTTCCGCTTGAAGTCGGGGCGGGGGTGCTCCGCCACGACTGCGGCACGGACCTCGTCGGACACGTCGTGGTAGCCGATTCCCAGTACGTCGAGTTCGACTCCGGCGGTGACCAGGGCGATCTCGGGGGCCATGCGGGTGGGGATCTCGGGGGTGGTGTGGAGCGCGATCGCCTCCCACACCACCCGGGCCCGGTCCACCTCGATCCCGTTGGCCAGAAGGAAGGCGCGGGCCGCGTCGGCTCCGTCGATCTCGAAGCGCTGCTGGTTGTCGCGGTAGGGCTCGGTCAGGCCGAGGTCGTGGAACATCGCACCGACGTAGAGCAGTTCGGCGTCGAAGGTGAGATTGCGGTTGTGTCCCTGGAGGGCGCCCCAGAGGAAGACACGGCGCGAGTGGTGGTAGATCAGGTCGTCGGTCGCCTCGCGGATCAGCTCGGTGGCTTCCTTGGCGATCCGGCTGTCCGGAATTTCGATGTCTGCGATGCGAAGGGTCATCGTCGACTACCTCTTGACTGGTTGTGAGGGGACGGGATTGGCGTGGGAGAAAGGGCCGCGCGGGGGCCGCCCGCTACCACCAGTAGGTGGGGTAGACCGGCCCCGGCCTCAGCCGTGAGGCGAGCACGCCCACGAGGACGAGAAGGGCGGCGGCGAGGGCGAGCAGCGGCAGGTACAGGACTGCGTCCGGCTCGGTGACCACGACGATCACGGCGGTCGCCGCAGCGGGCGAGTGTGGGGTGCGGGCGGCCATCATGGCCCCCAGGGCGAGGCCACCGGCCACGGCTGCCGCCCAGAGCGAGCTCCCGACGACCGCGTGCACGGCGAACCCGACGCAAGCGGACAGCAGCTGACCGCCGATCACGCTGCGCGGCTGCGCCAGAGGCAGGGCGGGCGCGCCGTGGACGAGGGCCGCGCTCGCCGCCAAGGGCGGTATGAGCAGGGCCTGCCCCATGACGAAGCCGAGACCGACCAAAGCGACCAGCCCCGCGACCGCCGCCGCGGTGGCGACTGCCACCGCGGCCCACGGAGGCCGGGGCGGAGCCTTACCGGACAGAACCGTCCGGTCCACCATTGTTGCGGTCTGGGCACTGGGCACGCTGATGACACCGCTCCCTTTTCGAGCAGAAATGGAATACGGAATACCGATTGAGGGCGGTACGAACGAACCGGCCCGGCCGTCTCTGCAAGCATTCGGCGGGCGGACCACAAGGCCCCGCCGGACCTGCGGCTGTTCCGCTCCATGAAGCTAGACCGGAACGCTCCGGACGGGCAAATAGGTGGCCCGATGGGGGGTATAGATTTTTTCGGCCAGCGATATTTCCGCAGTGTCCTGCGCTCGCCCCAATGGGCCCCTCCGCTTACCGCCGCAACGGAGAAAGCACGTCCTTCCCTGCGGGGATCCGCATGACGCCCGCGAAGGACTTGCTGGTCGCGGCCTCCTTGGAGCGCCGCACCGGCCCCTGGACGTCGAGCCTTCGAGAGGCCGTGGCGGCCCGGCCCTCAGATCCCGTGTCGGCCGTCTTCGACCGGCTGGCCGAGTGGTGCTCGGAACCGGGCTTTCGAGGCTGCGGGTTCCTCAACGCGTGGGGCGAACTCGGTTCCGGTCACGGCGCCGTGCCGGAGGTGGTGCACCGCCACAGGGCCGAGTTGCGCTCCGTGCTGGCCGAGGCCGCGGACCCGGACCGTCGCTCTCCGGGACTGACAGAGCAGCTGCTGATCCTGTTCGAGGGCGCGACAGCGGTGGCCGCCCTCTCCCCCGGCCCCGAGCCGGCCCATCGGGCGCGGGAGATGGCGGAGCTGCTGTACGAGCGCTGAGGCGTCGAGGGCCGGGGCGCTTACTGGCCGGTGAGGAGGCCTGCGATGGCCGGGACGCCGAGGGCCTGCCTCTGGGAGGCCCTCGGCGCCCAGCCGGAAATCATCGACATCACCCCCACGGGACCCACGGACCGGCTCGTACGCGCCCCCTCGCCCGCGAAGGGCCGGTGCGTGGCCGGCGGCGGGGGCCGGCTGGTCAGCCGCCGACGTGGATTCCGGGGCGGCGGTCGGGGTCTGGTTCGTGGCTGCGGATGATTTCGCGGGTGACCGGGGCGGTGTCGCCGCGGCCGAGGAGGAAGTAACGAAACATGTGGAGCAGGGGGCTGCCTTCGGCCCAGGCGAAGTAGCAGTGCGGCTTGACGCCGGTGGTGTCGCGCAGCGCGAGGAGGATGGCGGCGATGGCGTTGGGAGCGGCCGGGGCCTCGGCGCGCAGGATGCGGTAGGGGCCTACTTGGACACCGCGGATGGTGAGGGTGTCGCTGAAGTCGGAGGGGTCGACCACGTCGATTTCCAGGAACAGGATGTCGGCGCGGCCGGGAACGGGGTTGTTGCCGCGCTGCTCTTGTTCCTTGGCCGCGTATTCCGCTTCGTCCCCGGCTTGGCGGCGGTTGGTGATGATGTTGATGGACTGGTCGTGAGCCAGGGTGTCGGTGAGGAAACGCCGGGCGTGGGCGTCGAAGACGATGCGGTCGGCGCGAAGCTCGGTGGTGCGCGAGACGCGTGAGACCAGCGAGACGGTGATGATGCCGAGGATGAACATGCCGGAGATGGCGATGCCGTCGGGCTTGTCGATGATGTTGGCGATCAGGGCGTAGGACAGGACTGTGGTGAGCAGCGCGAAGCCGACTGCGGCGGCGCGTTTGCGGCGGCGCACGACGGAGACGGTGACGGCGAAGGCTCCGGAGACCATCATGGCCAGGATGCCGGTGGCGTAGGCGCCGGCCTGCTTGTCGACGTCCGCGTCGAAGGCGATGGTGATGGTGATGCACAGGGCGGTGTAGACGAGCACCACGGGGCGTACTGCGCGGCCCCATTCGGGGGCCATGCCGTAGCCGGGCAGGTAGCGGGGCACGATGTTGACCAGTCCGGCCATCGCGGAGGCGCCGGCGAACCACAGGATCAAGATGGTGCTGATGTCGTAGACGGTGCCGAACGCCTCGCCGACGTGTTCGTGGGCGAGCCAGGCCAGGGCGCGACCGTTGGCGGCGCCGCCGGGCTCGAACTGTTCGTGCGGGATGAGGACGGTGGTCACGAAGCTGGCGGCCAGCAGGTAGACGCTCATGATGAGCGCGGCGGTGGTGAGCATGCGTCGGGTGTTGCGGATCCGGGAGTGCAGCCGCTGTTCGGCGTTGGCCCCGTCGGCTTTGATCAGGGGCATCATGCTCACACCGGTCTCGAACCCGGAGAGGCCCAGCACCAGCAGCGGGAATGCCAGCAGGGCCGGGCCGAGCAAGTCACCGAAGCCGCCACCGCCCTTGCCGAGGGCATCCGTCCAGGCCGTGACGGCGGCGGGCGTGCTGAGAACGTCCGCCGCGGCAAAGCCGATGACCACGGCGTTCAGGGCGAGGAAGACGGCCACGAGCGGGATGGCGACCTTGACGGCTTCGCTGAACCCCAGGAGGAAGACTCCGCCCAGGATCAGCAGCAAGGCCACGGTGAGGGCGACTTCGTGGCCGTGCAGGGCCTGGGGGAAGAAGGGGTTCTCCACCACGTGAACGGAGGCGTCCGCCGTGGAAAGGGTGATGGTGATGATCCACGAGGTGGCGACGAAACCGAGCAGGACCAGTACGAACAGCTTGCCCCGCCAAAACGGGAGCAGATCCTCCAGCATCGCCACCGATCCGGCCCCGTGCGGACTTTCCTTCGCCACGCGCCGGTACATCGGCAGCATGCCCAGCAGCGTCAACACCACGATCAGCAGCGTCGCCAGAGGGGAGACGGCGCCGGCCGCGAGGGCGGCGATCGCCGGCACGTAGGCGAGGCTGGAAAAGTAGTCGACGCCCGTCAGGCACATCACCTTCCACCAGGCATGCGGCTCGCCTTGCCCCTCCCCCGCCGCCGGACCGACCGGCTGCACCTGATGCCGCAGCATCCACCGCGCGACACGGCCGCTCGGCTCAGCCCGCAAAGCCGGACTGTCCACCACCTCGGGCACAGCTGGTTCGTTCGCGTCCTTCATGTGCTCCATCAACCTTCCCTGGGTCCCAACGGCGCAGCTCACCGGCCAGATACCCGCGACCCCGCCCGGTGATCGAGTATGAGACACACGTGTGCCGAGCCGGCAGGCGAGGCTCACACAGCCCCGGACGCCGTTTCCCTCACGTCCGTAGTCGCGATGTACTACCTGGTCGAAGACCGTCGTGCGCACCCTGATCCGCATGACTCCGGTCCGAGCGGAAGGCACGTGCGGTGCGCGGCGCCGTAAATTCGACTGTGTGCGGGCGGCGGCGCAGGGAGGCCATGGTGACGTCGAGGGTTTGGGGTCGGGCCGAACCAGTTCTCGTCCCAGACGCGCGCCATCAGGGTCTCCCGAGAGACGGCGCTGCCGTGGTGACGGGCGAGTTCGGCGAGGAGCGCGAACTCCTTGGCCGTGACCGCCCGTGAGGCCGCCGGAGCCGTCGTGTCCCACGTGGCCGACGAGGCCGACGAGGCCGACGAGGCCGACGAGGCCGACGAGGCCGACGAGGCCGACGAGTGGACGCTGACCCTCGCCGTCGGGACTGTCTTCGCACGCGGCGGCACGGGAGGCTCCGGCACGGGGATCGTCCTGGCGGTGGCCCGGGAGCTCGCCGAGGCGGCCGGGGGAAGGCTGAGCCTGCACCGTGCCGGGCCGACCACGTTCACGCTGCTCCTGCCGGGAGTGCGGGACTGACCCGGTCCCCCGGCCGGCGCGCGCGGCCCGGTCGGCGTGTCAGACGGTAGGGGTCGGCGCCGGCGTGTCGGCACGGCTCATCTGTAGGTAGCCGACGAGCGCGGCGATCGGCACCAGCAGCGCGAGGCTGACCGTTCCGGTCCCCCACCCGAGGCCGTCGCGCGCGGTGGGGACGCCCATCCAGTCCGCGAACGAGGCGCCGAGCGGGCGCGTGAGGATGTACGCCGCCCAGAACGCGGCCACGGCGTTCAGCCCGAGGAAGCGGCGGCACAGCACCGGCAGCGCGATCAGGGCCGCGAAGAAGAACCCGGACGGCAGGTAACCCAGGTGCAGGGGCCCGGCCGTGAGGTCACCCCCTGCCGTGCCCAGGGCGAAGGTGGTGAGGACCGTCGCCCAGTAGAAGACCTCGCGGCGGGTGCTGCGGATGCTGTGGATGGACAGGGCCCGCTCGGACGCGTACCAGAGGGCCAGGACCCCGGCCAGGGCGAGGGTGAAGCCCACGGCCGACACCATGTACGGACTGCCCACGACGACGTGGACGACGTCCGCGGCCATCGGGGACTCATGACGGGCGGACTCACTACAGGCGGACTCATGACAGGCGGTGCCCCACACCCCGGGACGTGCCGAGGGTCAGGGTGCTGCCGGCCTCCCGCAGTTTGCGGCGGAGCCGGGTCAGGTACTGGTCGAGGGTGTTGTCGCTGACCTGGGCCCCTTCGCGCCGGCCGGCGCGCACCAGCTCCCGCCGGCGCACCAGGCCCCCTTGGGCCGCGAGGAGGACGGCCAGGATGCGGAATTCGGTGGGCGTGAGGTTCACCAGGAGGCCGCGCAAGCAAAATGCACCGCCCGCACCCTCGGTCCTGCGGGCGGGAGGTGCTGTTCGGCCATGTGCGAGCCCGTCTGGCGGACCGCCATCACCTGCTGTCCGCCACCGCCCACCTGCCGCCGTGGTGCACCTGGCCCTCCGAGCTCGTCGGTCGGGCCATCGGTGACGTCCAGGCGGCCACGGCGGCCGGCAGCCTTGTGAGGCCGTGTCGGGACACCAGGGCTCGACGCCCAGCGCACGCGCCTCCTGATGAGAAGGGTGCCCAGTCGCACCAGGAGGCTGTTGCCACACGCGTGCCGAACACCGGCCCGTCGGCCCCGTCAGCGAGCGGCGATTCGCTGAAGCGCCGCGTCCTGGTAGCGGGCGCCCGCGTTCCAGAGGATGAAGGAGTTCATCTTGTTGGCCGCCGCGGCCTTGATCTGTTCGGCCACTTGGGTCGGCCCGTAGGTACTTCCCATCGAGAAGTCCTGGAGCCAGGGCACGATCTCGGTCTGGGTGCCAGCCGCCAGGCGGGCGAAGTCGGCGAGCGAGCGCTGCACGATCGCGTAGGGGGCGGTATCGGGGTGGGCGACGCCGTACTCCCCCGGTCCCCAGTGAGACGGGTAGACCATCGGCGCGATGTAGTCGGTGACCTTGACCAGGGCACCGATGTCCTGGGCGATTTCGGTGGGGCGGGTGGCGGCGATGCCGAAGACCGAGACGCCGAGGTACTTGGCGTGCGGACGCAGCGCGGTCCGGGTGTCGGCGACGAACGAGGTGATGGACTGCTCGGGGGTGGCGGTCCCGATGCCGGGGAAGCGCATCTGCGACAGCGGGCCGTCCGGGCGGCGCACGTAGTCGTAGAGGATGTCGTCGAAACCGAGCCGAGCCGCTTCGACGGCCAGGTCACGGTTGTACTTGCGGACCGTGGGATCGGCGAAGTTGGTGAAGGACAGGGCTCCGTAATGGCCGCCGTCGTAGGGCTGTCCGGCCGGGGTCAGCACGAGTTGGTCGCGCTGGCCCGACTTCCAGGCGGCCGAGGCGAGCTTTGGGTCGCGGAAGGCCACGATGCGGCCGATGACCTGCGCGCCGGCAGCGTGGATCTCGGAGACGGCCTTGCGGGCGTCGTAGTAGCCCTTGGCGGCGCCTATCTGACGCGCCAACGGCACCTGAGAGGCGTAGCCGACCTCACCGTCTTCGTCCTTGACGTCCAGCTCGACGGCGTTGAGCTTGCCGCTGCGGACCAGGGCGAGGATGTTGCCGCGCAGCGTGTCGTCGCCCCAGCCGATGGCCGTGATGTGGGCGGCGCGGATCATGGGGCGACGGCCTCGGGCGGAGACGGTCTTGGTGGTGGTGTTTCCGGCGCGGTCCACTGCGGTGACCGTCACGAGCGGTGTGCCTTTGGGCACCGTGATCTTGAAAGCCCCGGCCTTGTCGACGGGAACCGTTTTGCCGTTGACGGTCACCGCGGCGTCGGTGGAGGCGGTGCCGGTGATGGCCACGGCGGCGCCCACCTTCTTGACCTCGGGGTCGGCCACCTTCAGGTCGGGAACGGTGGCATCCACGGTGAACGCCACGGCCTCCCGGTACGAGGCGAAGGGGAGGCTGCTGCGACCCGCCACCACCAGGGTGTGTCGGCCTTCGGTCAGGCGCGGGAGGACCAGCTTCAGGCGCTTCCCCTCGGCCGTGGCGGGAACCGCCGTACCGTCCAGGGTGACGCGGAGCTTGTCCTGACTGCCGGCCGCCCGGGTGTCGAGGTAGGCGCTGACCTGTGCGGCCCTGCGCCCGTTGTAGACGGCCCCGTCGCTGAGGCCTTGGACACCCGGTCCCGGCGCGAGGAAGGTCCAGGCTCCGACGCCCGCTCCGGCCAGCGCGAGTGCCCCGGTCGTCGCCGCTATCAGGGTGTTTCGGCGACCTGGGCGGCGGAGTCGGCCGAACGGAACGGAGCGCGATATGTGTTTCCTGGACATCATGACGTCCTTCGTGCCGTGGCTGGATGATGCCCTCATTCATTGCCGCAGCCTGCGCCAACCCCCTCGTCCCGACCAACTTTCACACGAACGGCCGCACTCGCCCCGGTGTGGCGCCTAGGCCATGCAGGCACAGTGCGGTACGGGCGTCCCCGTCGCAGGTACGTATGGCAAGACACATCCGTCTTGGAGGGTCTTCTCATGCGCCACCCGCTCGTCACGCTCTGCGCCGCCGCAGGCGCCGCCCTTCTCGCCTCGGGCTGTTCCACGGGGGCGCCGCCCGCCGCCGGCCGACCGGCCGCCTCGCCGGCGGCGGCCAGCCCCGTCGGCCAGAAGGCCCCGGAGGAGGTCGGCGCCAACGAGCTCGGCCAGGTGCCGGTGCTGATGTACCACCAACTCACCGAAAAACCCGCCGGCGTCTACGACCGCACTCCGGCCGATTTCCGATCCGAGCTGGAGCGCCTCGCTCGGGAGAACTACGTGCCGGTCACGGCCCGGGACTTTCAGACGGGCCGCATCGACATCCCGGCCGGAGCGCACCCGGTGGTTCTCACGTTCGACGACTCTACCAACAGCCAGATGCGGCTCGACCGGTCCGGCATGCCGGCCCCGGACACCGCGATCGCCATCCTCACGGAGACGGCCAGGAAATTTCCCGCGTTCAAGCCGGTGGCGACCTTCTTCGTCAACGCGGACGCCTTCTCGGCCACCGGCTCCGCCAAGGCCCTGACCTGGCTGAGGGAACACGGGTACGAGGTCGGCAACCACACCGACCGGCACCAGAACCTACGCTCCTTGGACCAGACGGGCGCCGTTCAGGCCATCGCCTCCGGACAGCAGGCGATCGAGAAGTCCGCGCCCGGGACTCAGGTCACTTCCCTCGCCCTGCCCTTCGGCGCCATGCCCCAGTCGGCCGGGGTCGCCGCGCGGGGAACGGGCTACCAGTACTCCGGTGTGTACCTCGTGGGAGCCAACCCCTCGGCCTCGCCGTTCGCCAAGGCGTTCACACCCGGCGCCATCCCTCGGATCCGCTCGGCCGGGCCCAAGGACGAGGACGCAGAGTTCGGTTCGTCGCGCTGGCTGGACAAGCTCGCCACCGGGAAGGACCGGTACGTCTCGGACGGAAACCCGAACAGCGTCGCCTTCCCACGCGCCGCACAAAGCGGGCTGTCGCCGGCCTTCGCGAAGCAGGCTCGGCCGTACTGACGATGCGGTGCGCGCGGTAGGCGGATGGTCAACCGGCGGGCCGAAGGTCGGTGATGAGGCGGAAGCGTTCGAGAACGACCGGCGTCGCGTCGTCCACGGTGAACCCGGGATCCTCCAACGCCGCGCGCATCTCCTCGCCGTGCCAGAACCGCTCGTGGGCAGCTCGCCACTCGGCCACGCCGGTGTCACCCTCCCCCTCGTCCACCACGTGCGCGAGATCCACCCGCGCCAGCGGGACGACGCACACACCGGTCACCTCGATGACCGCGACCGGACGGTCGTCCGAGTCGATGACCACCGACCGCCTGCCGACTTCCGGCAACGGCTCCCCCTCGTGCTCGTAGCCGACGAGGAGCCCTGCCGTGGAGGTCTTGGAACCGTCGAGGATCGCTGCGACGAGCCGATCGCGCAGTGGACCGGGAAAGGCGAACTCGGCCCTGGGCAGGGACGCGAGGTGTGTGGGTGAGACGGAGTCGGTTGTCATGCGGTCACGGTATCGACCCACCCGGCGTCGACGGCCGGATCGGTGATCCACCGAGCCGGCCGTCCTCCCCATACCTCGCCCATCGGGGGGGGACCCGTCGCGTCAGCGGGTGACAGGCTGGAGGCGGGCGGGCGCTTCCCCGTCCGGGCCGGTACCGCGTGCGACGAGGGGGGTTGGGGGGATCAGCGGTGATGTCGTCGCACGCGGAGCGGAGTCCGACCGCGCCGCACGAGCGTCACGCCCCGACCCGATCGGAGGCCGCGCTTGAGGGTGCGGAGCCAGGGTGGAGTCCTGCCGTGGCCGGAGCACCGAACCAACGGGTCGCCGCCTGCTCGAAGGCCGCCCGATCGGGGTGGCGATCACCGGCCCAGGCGACCACGCCGTCGGGCCGTACGAGCACGGCGCCCGCCCCGAGGTCGTTCCCGGCCACGCCGGCCACGTACCGGATCCGGCTCTCCCAGGCCGTCGCCGAGGTGCGCAGGCGTCCGTCGGTGCTGAAGTCGAGCACGATGCCCCGTCCGTCCTCCATGAGGTCACCGAGACGGGTGCCGTCCGCGAGGCCGAAGTCAGGGGCGCTGCGGCCGACCAGCGGGTGCTCGCTGCCGAGGTCGTACCGGATCCAGGCTCCCGACAGCTTCTCGAACACGTAGGTCGCTCCGTCCCGGGTGGCGATGAGATCGCGGACCACCGCCTGGATCGCCTGGGCGTAGGGGTCCGGCCTCATGATCGCCACCTGAGCCCGCGACCAGTCGAGGACCGCCGCACCGATCGGATGGCGCTCGTCGGCGTAGGTGTCGAGCAGCCCGTCCGGCGCGTGCCCCCGCACGGTCGCCCCGAGCTTCCATCCCAGGTTCACGGCGTCGCCGATGCCGGTGTTCAGCCCTTGACCGCCGAGGGGGGAATGGATGTGGGCGGCGTCGCCCGCGAGCAGGACGCGTCCCCGGCGGTAGGCCGTCGTCTGCATCGCCCGATCGGTGAAGGACGAGGCGAGGTGGACCTCGCCGATGCTCACGTCGGTACCGGACACGCGGCGCAGGACGGCCTGGAGATGGTCGCGGGTCGGCGGCCGCGAGCGGTCGAACGCACCGCCGTCGAAGTCCATCATGGCGACGTACCCGGCGGCGGGCATGCGGATGTACATGCCCGTCCGCGTCAGGTGGAATCCCGGACTCACCTTCTCCGGATCGGTGAGAGTGGCCAGCATGGTGTATCCGGTGAGCTGGGGCTCGGTACCGACGAATTCGAAGCCCGCGAGCCCGCGCACCGTGCTGCGTCCGCCGTCGCAGCCGACGAGCCAGCGCGCCTCGTATGCGTTCGCTCCGGCTCGGGCGACCACGCCCTCGGCGTTCTGCGAGACGGCCGAGACCGTGACGCCGCGCCTGATCTCCACGCCGAGCTTGGACGCCTGCTCGGACAGCACCGTCTCGACCGCTTTGAGGTCCGTCGCCACGGATTCGAGTACCGGGCCGGGGAGCCGGAACGGCAGGGCGGCGGCGTCGATCCGGTCACCGTCGAGCATCATGCCGGCGAAGTGGCCACCCAACCGGGGGCGTGACGGCGCGCCCGCTTCGGGGGCCGCCCCGAACATCTCCTGGGCGCCCGACTCCGTCAGCAGCCGTTCCAGCATTCCGCGTCGGTAGAACGTCTCGACCGACGCGGCGGACAATCCGCGCCTCCCGAGGGGGGCCGCCCGTAACGGGGAGCCGAGGTCCGGCTCTCGTTCGAGCACCAGTACGGAACAGCCTGCCAGGCCGAGTTCACAGGCGAGGGCCAGACCGACCGGACCGGCTCCCACGATCAGTACGTCATGCACAGGAGATCCCCTTTTCCAAGGCCGAGCCGGACGCGCGTCCGGCAAGACCCCTCGAACATGTCAACTCCCGCCGACACCGCTCCGACAGCCCCGACAAACCACCGACACGACCCGGAAGGACATGACGAGGACGCCACCCGGCCCGTCATACCCGAGGAGCCGCGCCGGCTCAAGGAAGGGTGCGGGTGAGGGTGGCGGGCAGTTCCGCCCTGCGGCGTATGCCCAGTTTCCGGTAGGTGCTGGTCAGGTGGGTCTCCACGGTGCGCCGGGCCAGGTGCAGCAGGTCGGCGATCTCGGTGTTCGTCCGGCCCGCCGCGGTCAGTTCGGCGATGCGGCGCTCGCTGTCGGTCAGCGCCGCCGAGCCGGTGCGCGCAGCGACCGGGAGCCGGGCACCGCCCTCGCGCAGGGCCTGCTCGGCCAAGGCCAGGAGCCGCAGTCCGCCCTTGCGTTCGGCCAGGTCCGCCGCCTCGCGGAGCCGGACACGGGCGCGGCCGCGTTCGCCGGCGGCGAGGAGCTGGCGGCCTTGGGCGACGAGGGCCTCGACCAGTTCCATCCCGGCGTCGGCGGGTGCGCCCCTGAGGGTCTCGACAGCTTCCTCGGCGAGGTCCAGCCCCCGGCGGCCACCGGTCGCGCTGCCGAGGACGCGCAGCGCGCGTCCCACCGTGCGCGGGGTGTTCCAAACCCGCGCCGGCCGCAGTTCCTCGGTGGCCAGGGCCAGGGCTTCCTGGCTGCCGCCGAACGCGAGTCGGCATTGGGCGACCGCCGACCGCCACGGGGTGACCACGGGGCTTACCTTCGTTCCCGTCCGAAGCCGACGTGGAGGCCGGTCAAGGGGCGTAGGACCTCAGCCTCATGTGCTTTTCGATCTTGCTGACTAGTGTCGGCGATCATGCGGAACACGGGAATTGCTCATCGCTCGGTGGCCGAACGCAAGCGCGAGACGCTGGACCGCCTTGCCACGGAACGAGATGCCTGGGTGGCGACAGCTCACCCCGATCACGGCCCCCACCAGGTCCCCTTGTGGTTCTCATGGGACGGGCAGGCGGTGTGGATGTGTACGAGTGCGACATCCGCGACGGTGCGGAACCTCCGTACGGACCCGCGGGTTCGCCTGTCGCTACCGGACACCTTCGATGTAGTGCTGCTCCAAGGGACGGCGCAGTGCTTCACGGACCAGGAGGTACCGACGGACGCGGCGGACGCGTTCACCGGCAAGTTCGGCTGGGACTCGCGTGTGGCGGATGAGCCCTTCGTGTACGTGCGCATAGTGCCGAAGGTGGTAAGCGCTTGGCACGGGGAGCCGGAGTTGCGCGGCAGAGTCATCATGCGTGATGGTGCTTGGCTGGAGTAACGGTTTGTATGGCTCCCCGTGCCGGACGAGTCGGGTGGGGGCCTGGGCCCGGCAGGGACGGTCGTCTGGTACCCCGTTCGTACGGCTCTGTCCTCCGGACCGTTGCGCCCGCGCGGCCTGCTGTGCCGCGCAAGTGGACACGGCCCGGCTGCCGACCGGCGTGTTCGCCGACCTCGTGGGCCACCGACCACCGTGGGAGGTGTCGGCCCGCAGCACGGTCTGCCGGGGGCTTCACCCTTGCTGGGACCCGTGCTCGTTCCCACGTGGGCGGCGGATCAGGCGGCGAGCATTCCCGTGCGCAGTTGCGTGAGGATGCGGGTCAGGAGGCGGGAGACCTGCATTTGGGAGATGCCGAGTTCGGCGCCGATCTCGGCCTGGGTCTTCTCCTGTCCGAAGCGCATCTGGAGGATGTGGCGGTCGCGGGGGGCGAGGTCGTTCAGCAGGGGGGCGAGGGTGTGGAAGTCCTCGAAGAGTTCCATGCCCGGGTCGACGTCGCCGACCGTGTCGGCAAGGGAGCGGGGCTGCGCGGCGGGTCGGCTGCCCGAGGGGGCGGATTCGTCGATGGAGCCGCTGGTGTAGCCGTTGGCGGCGACCATGCCCTCGACGACTTGCTCCTCGGAGAGTTCGAGGTGGTCAGCGAGTTCCTTGATGGTCGGGGCGCGGCCGAACACCTCCGTCAGGGCCTCCTGGCTCTTGGCAAGTTCGGTACGCAGTTCCTGCAGCCGGCGCGGGACGTGGACGGCCCAGGTGGTGTCCCGGAAGAAGCGCTTCATCTCGCCGCTGATGTACGGGAGGGCGAGGGTGGAGAACTCGACCTCACGGTCGGGGTCGAAGCGGTCGATCGCCTTGATGAGACCGATGGTGCCGACCTGAATGATGTCTTCGAAGTCGATTCCACCACTGTTGGCACGGCCCCGAAAACGGCGGGCGGCGAAGTTCACCAGCGAGATGTTCATCTCGATGAGGGTGTTGCGCGTGTACTGGTACTCACGCGTGCCCTCCTCCAGGGTGCGCAGCCGGACCAGGAACATCCTCGACAGCTCACGGGCGTCGGAGGGCGCCACGTTGCGGGCGTCGTCGATCCGGGGCAATGCCCGTACGGGCTGTTCGACCTCGGGTCCCACAGCCGGCATGGTCTCCGTCTCGAACGCGGAGCTGACAACTGTGACGGTGTGGGACATGGAACTTTCCTCCCCTGGACGGACGACTTGCACGGCCCGCCTGCCCCGGGAAGCCGCGTACATGCGCGGATTCGTGGATGTGGGTCGAAGAGTTGGCAGCCGTGCGGGCGGGACGTGGTGCCGGGCTTGGTCCCGCCCCCTCTTTCGAAGGTCCACGGACCGGTGTCGACCACGATGTCTGCGGGGCCGACCTAGTGAGGTCGGCCCCGCAGACATGTCCAGGCACGAAGAGTTCAGCGAGTTTGAATCGCTACCAGCGGTACCAGCGGCCGCTGCCGCCCTTCGGCCGGGCGACGAACCCGACCAACCAGATCACCAGCACCGCGATCGCGATCCACCAAAGGATCTTTACCGCGAAACCGGCACCAAAAAGGATCAGAGCGAGCAGAAGAACAAGAAGCAGGGGAACCATGGTTATCAACCTCCGAGCAGTCGAATGCCCCCACGCCCCCCGAGCATGCGCAGAACTTACCCGTTTCTTATCGGCGCCGGCGGGAAGTCGCACAGCCCCTCTCGTGCGGAACCCCATCGGTAGTGTCCGCCGAAATCCGGTTTGAGAATCCTTCAGCGGGCCAGACGAGTCAGCGCAAGGCGATTTCCGCCCCCGACCGTGACGGCCGGGGGCCTCGCCACGTTCCCGGCATCCTGCACATGCCGACATCCCGCTCGTGTTTTCCGCTGCGGCTGCCGGAACCGATCGTGCGTCGGGTGTCCGTCAGGAGTACGGAAGGGCGAGGTGCGCGGCGATCTGCTTGCCGGCGCCGTGCGGGGTCACGGTGACGAGGTCGGCCAGGCTTTGGACCAAGGGCCAGCCGTAGCCGCCGATACGGATCCCGGGAGCTTCACCTGTCTGGGTAAAGGGATGTACGGGGCTGTTGTCGGCCACGAGAAGGCGCAGGACGCCACCGCGTATGCAGGCGTCGAAGGCGGTCAGGCCGCCGCCGTGCCGGATCGCGTTGGTGACCAGCTCCGAGGTGATCATCAGGGCGTCCGCCACCACGCGGCGATCCGACGGGATCCCGAACCGGGTCAGGAGCGCGGCCACTCTGTCACGGGCAGCGCCAACCGTGGCGGGAAGCGGTGTTTCCGATGACGCCGGGACAGTGCACGCTTCGGGGGCTCGATCTTCCGGCTCATCGCCCACCCGTGACCGCCTCATGTCCCCTCGTCTGCCCGCTGCGCAACCAAAGCCTCAGGATCCTCGCACAGCATGACGACATCACGATCCGCAGGGAGTCAGCCTCAGGCCTGCACCCGGGCACCCCCGCCTCGCGGCGCGGCGCTCACGCGGCGCCGTCTGGGCTCCTGGACGGGCGTCCACGTCCCCGCCTTCGGGGCGTCGAGTACGACGATGCGATGGTTGGCGGCGGCCCCCCTGTGCCCCAGGCCCCCGGCCCCAGGTCCTGGGTCCCCGGCCCCGGGTCCCGGGTCTGCCCGCATGCCCGAGATCCGACGCCCCGCCCCGCAGGTGCCTTGAGGGGTGAGGTGGCGCAAGCCACATCCTTTGGGTGGCGCCGTGGGGGCATGGCAGGCACGAATACGGGCAGTCGGTGGCCGGGTGCTGTCCTGTGCGGGAGTGTGGAACTGCGTGTCGCATTACCTAAATGCGGGGTGCCGAGGGGGAACTCCGGGCTCGTCAGCATTCTCACAGGGGTGAAACGGCCGGTGCCGCCCGGCAACCCGGGCAATGGCCTAAAGTTCCGAAGGGGTCGCTCGACCCCCTTGAAAAAGGTGTGCGCTGTGGCTGACGAGAACGTTTCGGATCGCTTGATAGGACTGCTGTCCGTCCGCGGTGAGGATCTGAGCGCCGACTGGGCGGACAAGGTCACCGGTTCGTTGGGCGGACGGGTGAGCCGTGCGGAGGTCCAGCGCGAACTCCAGGAGCTGTACACGGCGCTGGTGGCGGCACTGGGGAGCGGCGACCTGAACGCGCGCGGCGAGGGGTTCGGCGAAGTCCGTGCGCTTCTCACCGAGTTGTCGCGAGCCCGCGCCCGACAGGGTTTCAGCCCCACCGAGACGGCCGTCAGCGTCTTCTCCCTCAAAGAGGTCCTGGAGCCGGCCCTGGCCGGCAAGAACAGCGACGTGCCGGCGTACCTGAGGTTCGCCGCCCTCCTGGACTCGCTGGGCCTGTTCACCATCGAGGTCTACACCCGTACCCGCGAGGAGCTGATCGCGGCGCAGGCGGAGCAGTTGATGGAGCTGTCCACGCCGGTGGTGAAGCTGTGGGACGGAGTGATCGGTGTGCCCCTGGTCGGCACCCTGGACTCGGCGCGCACCATGGTGGTGATGGAGAAGATGCTCCAGGCGCTGATCGACACCGGGTCCGAGCAGGCCATCATCGACATCACCGGCGTCCCGGCGGTGGACACCGAGGTCGCTCAGCACTTGCTGAAGACGGTGGTGGCGGCCCGTCTGATGGGCGCGGAATGCACCATTTCCGGGATCCGGCCGCAGATCGCGCAGACGATCGTGGCCCTGGGTATCGACTTCGGTGACATCGTCACCAAGGCCACGTTGGCCGACGCGCTGCGCCACGCGCTGCGTCGTTCCGGCATCGCCATCTCGCGTACGGCGCCGCAGGCCGGTGGCCGGTGAGCGAGCAGGTTCCGGTCCTTCGGATCGGACAGGTCCTCTTGGTGTCCATCCAGACGGATCTGGACGACCAGGCGGTGATGCTGCTTCAAGATGATCTTGCGGCCGCGGTCGTGGAGTCGGGCGCACACGGGGTGGTCATCGACATCACCGCCGTGGAGATCGTCGATTCCTTCGTCGGCCGGATGCTGTCCACCATTGCCTCCATTTCCCGCCTGTTGGACGCGCAGACGGTGGTGGTCGGCATGCGTCCGGCCGTCGCCATCACCCTGGTCGAACTCGGGCTCTCGCTCGGTGGAGTGCAAACCGCGCTGACCCTGGACAAGGGGCTGCGCATGTTGGAGCGCGCCCACGTGGTCGCGATGGGCCTGGATCAAGCCCGTTCGCCGGCCGAGTCCGGTGATGAGGGCGCCGAGCCGGATGTTGCGGCAGGTCTGTGAACGGCCCGGCCTCTGGCCCGACCGTGCTGGAGATCACCGCCAACGCCGGAGTCGTTCAGGCCCGTCAGGCGGTTCGTGCCCTGGCTCAGGCGTGCCGGCTCTCCCTGGTGGAGCAGACCAAGCTGATCACCGCTGCCAGTGAGCTGGCCCGCAACACCCTCATCTACGGGGGCGGCGGCACCATGACCGCCGCCCTGGTCGAGGAACGCGGTCGGCGGGGGGTGCGCCTGAGCTTCGTGGACCAGGGGCCCGGCATCGCGGACATCGACCTGGCCATGACCGACGGCTGGACCTCGGGTAGTGGCATGGGCCTCGGCCTGTCCGGCTCCAAACGGCTGGTCGACGACTTCGTCCTCGACACCGCACCCGGGCAGGGAACCTCGGTCACCATCACGAAGTGGGCCCGGTGATCACGATGGGCGGGACGCTGTTGCTGGACTGCGAGGACGTCGCCTGGTTCCGTGACCAGCCCGAAGCCGCCCGGGGGGCCGCCGCCGCCCTGGGGCGGCGCATCGGCCTGGGCGAACACCGCACCGCGCAGCTGGTGCTCGCGGTCGCCGAGCTGGCAACCAACCTCACCAAGCACGCCGCCGACGGCTCCGTGCTGCTGCGCGTGCTGCGCAACCGGGACGTGGCGGGGGTCGAGGTCGTCGTCGTCGACGGCGGTCCCGGTATGACGGATGTGACGGCGGCTCTCCGGGACGGAATGTCGTCGGTGGGCACGTTGGGCATCGGTCTGGGCTCGGTACAGCGCCTGTCGGACAGGTTCGAGATCCACTCCTCACCGGGCCTGGGAACCGTGCAGTTGGCCCGTTTCTGGCCTCATCCCCTCCATTCTTCGCTCCGGGGCGAAGCGATGGTGGGAGGGATCACCAGACCCATCGGCGGCGAAGACGTGTGTGGCGACGCCTGGGCGGCGCGCGCGGACAACGACCCGCCGGTCGTGCCGCCGGCGAGCGAGCGGATCGACCGCGCGAGCGAAGTCGTACGCGCACCCGACTGGTCCACCCTGACCGCTGCCCGGACGAAATACCCGCGTTCGCAGCACTCTCCCACTCCTACCGAACGCGCTGAGCGCCCGGGCGCCGGGCGGCGTTCCGAGCTCGTCCGCGGCGCCGCGGCGGGACCCGGCCAGGGCATACTCGTGATGTCCTGCGACGGCCTCGGTCACGGTCCGATGGCGGCCATGGCCTCGCAGGCGGCCGTCCAGGCCTTCCGCACCGGCTCCGCCCGTACACCGGAGCAGGCGATGGAGGAGGTGCACCGAGCCCTGCGCGGGACCCGTGGCGCCGCTGTCGCCGTGGCCCGACTGGAGCCGGACGGACGGGCGTTGTTCTGCGGCATCGGCAACATCAGTGCCGCCGTGGTCACCGCCGACTCCCGCGCCAACCTCCTCTCGCACCCCGGGATCGTCGGGCACCAGATGCGACAGCTGCGCACCTACGAACACCGCCTGCCGGCCCACGCGATCCTGGTGATGCACTCCGACGGGCTCAGCGAACGCTGGAAGCCCGGCGATCTGGCCGCCCTGCTGCACCACCCGCCGGCCCTGATCGCCACCAGCCTGCTGCGCCAGGCCGGAACCCGCCGCGACGACGCCAGCGTGGTGATCGCCAAGGGAGCCTGGTGAACGTGCCCGCCCCCCGTGTCCGCGACCACGCTCCGGTCCTGACCGCCGCCGTCACCACCGAGCAGCATGTCTTCGACCTGCGCCGGCGCGCCAAGACCGTCGCCCAGGCCGTCGGCCTCGACAACCGCGACCAGGTCCGCCTGGCCACGGCACTGAGCGAGCTGGGCCGCGATCTCCTGCGTCCCGCACCCATGACGGTCACGTTCGACGTGCAGCGTGAACCGGCCGCCCTCAAGGCCTCCCTGCGATGGCGCGACGACAGAGCGCCGGCCGAGGAGTCTTTGACCGCGGTCACTCGGCTCCTGCCGCAGACCCGCTACCAGGCGGGCGGCGACCGTTCCGCGACCTCCTCGAACGGCTCCCGTGGCGGCCGGATCGACATCGTCTGCCTCATCCCCGAATTGGCCGCCCGCCTGGACCTGGACCAGGTCCGAACCCTGCTGGAGACCGACGCTCCCGCGAGCGCGATCGACGACCTGCAGGCTCAGACCCGGGACCTGATCGCCTCGCTGGAAGAGGCCCACAACCAACGCGACGAGCTGGAACGACTCAACGAGGAACTCACCGAAACCAACGCGGGCGTCATGGCCCTGTACGCGGAACTGACGGTCGAGCACAAAGACGTCGTGGCACGATTCAGCGAGGAACACGAACGCGCCCTGACCCTCCAGCGCGCCTTCCTGCCGGCCGGACTGCCCGAGAGTCCCGGCGTGGAACTCGCCGTACGGTATCTGCCCGCCGCCACCACGGCCGAGATCGGCGGCGACTTCTACGAAGCCGTCGACACTCCCCACGGCCTGCTCCTGGCCGTCGGCGACGTCGTGGGCCACTCACTTCAGGCAGCCGTGGTCATGGGCCAACTCCGCCTCGCCCTACGCGCCTACGCGGCCCAAGGCCACCCGCCGCACGTCCTGCTGGAGCACCTCGACCACCTGCTGCGCCTGCACCAACCCGGATGGACCACGACCCTGTGCATCGCCCTGGTCGAACCGGGCAACGCACGCCTGCACATCGCCAACGCCGGGCACCTGCCGCCCTTGCTCCTCCCGCCGAACGGACCGCCCCGTTACCTGCACGAACACGGCCCACTCCTGGGCGTCGGTCTGCCCCACCCACCCGCTGTCAGCCACCCCATCGAACCCGGCACCCGGCTCCTGATGGTCACGGACGGACTCATCGAAACCCGCCGCAGCAACCTCGACGCACGCCTGGAGCTCCTCAGCGCCACCGCCGCGGGCGGACCACACGAACCCGAAGCCCTGTGCGGGACATTGCTGGAGACGTTCGCGGAGGAACCCGACGACGACATCATCGTCTTCGCCGCCCGCCTCCATCCGCCTCTCCCCTGATCACCCCGCACGGCCACCGGCCCGTGGGCACCCCGTCCATGACGGGGGTGCCCCCCGATGGCGTTGATCACGATGTCCGCGGTGCGGGCGGTGGTGCGCTCGTCGGCGAAGGAGACGCGGGGGCCCATGCTTTCGCGGTGCCTTCCATCGGGCTGCGGCGGCCGAGGATGACGTGGTGTCCGGTGGCGGCGAACGTGCCGGCGAGGTTGGTGCCGATGCGGCCGGCACCCAGGATGCGCGGGCCGCTTCGCGGTCAGGTGGTCGGCGACAGGACCTTGAGGGCGGCGGTGTGGATGAGCTGCATCGTGGCGGGAACGGACACCCGCACGACCAGGCCGTTGATGAGCATGGCGGTGACGCAGTCGCCGATCCGCCGGAAGGTCTGCTCGTCCTCGGCAGGTGGACCACGGTGAGCACCGGCTGGTTGTCGCGGACCAACGTGGCAGTCACGGCCCACTCCCATGCCGTGGACGTGGTTGATGTTGCCCTCGGCAGGGTCGATGACCCACCACTCCCCCGGCGGGAGCGCGCCACCGGCCGGCTCGTCCTCGGCCCACCCCGCTCCCGGACGGGCGATCTCGTCGAGGCCGACTCCCCGGGCGTGGGGGTGTAGCGGTCGAGGAGCGTGAGGCCGGCGGTCTTCACGGCGGCGGTCACGTCGGACATGAGCGTCGTGTCGACGTCGAAAGGCATGGCTGTGCTCATGGCGGACTTCCCTCGGCTCGGTCGGTGCGAGGCGGCTCGTCCCGCACCCGCACTCCGAAGGCAGGCGCCTTGCCAACTAACACCAACTGCATGCTATTCACTCGTAGACTGACTCTCATGCAACTGGATTTGAATCTGCTCACAGCCCTGGACGCCCTGCTGGAAGAGGGCAGTGTCGCCGGTGCCGCAGCCCGCCTCCACGTCACCGCACCGGCGATGAGCCGCTCCCTGGGCCGCATCCGCAAGGCCACCGGTGACCAGATCCTGGTCCGGACCGGCCGCAGCATGGTCCCCACCACCCGCGCGCTGGCCATGCGCGCACAGGTCCACGCCCTCGTGCAGCAGGCACACCACCTCATGTCCGCTCAGCGGGAACTCGACCTGGCGGGCCTGGAGAGGGTGTTCACCGTGCGCTGGCACGACGCCCTGATCGCCGCTTGCGGCACCGCCCTGATCACCACCGTCCACCGCGTTGCCCCCGGCGTCCGGCTGCGCCTGCCCGCCGAATCCGGCACGGACACCCCCGAGCTGCGCCGGGGTGAGGTCGACCTCGAATCGAGTTCCAGCCGACCGGCGCTCCCCGACATCCGCCACCGCCTCGTCGGCAGGGACCGGCTGGTGGTCGCGGTACGCCCGGGCCACCCGCTCACCGATGGCCCGCTGAGCCTCCAGCGCTACGCGGCCGCCGAACACCTCACCGTCTCGCGGCGCGGACGCCTGCACGACCAGATCGATGACGCCCTGACGACGCGCGGCACCGAACGCCGTGTCATCGCCGCCGGGCCCACCTCCGCCTTCGCTCTGCAACTCGCGCTCGGCACCGACCTGGTCGTCACCCTTCCGGACGCCGTCACCCGCGCGGCCCGGGACCAGCTCGGTCTGGTCACGCTGCCCCTGCCGCTTCCGTTGCCCGACGTCCCCCTGTACCTGCTGTGGCACCAGCGCTACGACGACGACCGCGCCCACGCCTGGCTGCGCGAGACGGCCGCCGAAACCGCCGGGGCACTGTTCGAGCCACCGACCTCCCTCTCAACGGCCCCTCATCATCCAGAGCCGGGGCCGTGACGGGTAGGCCCGGGAAAGCACCCCCGGGCGGCTGACTCCCGCGGTTTCCACGGTGGCTATCCGAGCCAGACGATGTTCAGGACGGTCACGCGCCGGCGCGGCCTGTTCACCCAGTAGGTGAGGGACAGCCGGCCGACGGAGGCATACCGTACGTCCTCACCCTCGGGGTCGTCGGCGTTGAACTGCCCGAAGCCCCACGGGTCGGCCGCGGCGGCGTCCAGGACGTGCCACACGGTGTCCTCGGCATGCTCGGGCAGGGTGTCGAGGATCTTCGCGGCCGGAGCGGAGAAGCGGACCGCGTACGGCTGTCCGCTCACCGGCGCCTTCCCCGCAGCTCCGCCACGTCGATGCTCTCGCTGTCGTCGTAGCCGGAGGCGGCGAACGCGTCGACGGCCGGGGCGTGGGCAAGCCGGCCCTGCCAGTCCTGGACAACCGCGTACAGGCCGCCGAGGGAGAAGGACCGGCGGGACTCCTCCAGGGCGGCCGCCCACTCCCGCTCGAAGGCCGGCACCCACTGCCCGGCCCGCCGGTCGGCACGCAGCCGGTCGAGGAGCTCGGCCGGAGCTCCCGGGGCGGGCGCGGACGGCGGGACAGGTACGTGGTCGGGCTGCGCGCTCATGGGCTGTTCCTCCCGGCGGGTCGTACCACCACCGTACGCGGGGTGCCGGCGGGTATCGGCAGCATGAGGGAATCCATCAGCCAGAACCCGGTCCGGGCCATCGCCGCCTCCCCCCGGGCGCGCGCCCCGCACCGGAGGCACCACTTCAAGCCCTGCTTGTCGGCTGCCACTCGTCCGGGTTAACGGTTGAGCGGGTGAGTCGCGACGGGGCAGCAGATCATCATGACCGATTCGATGACGCAGACCCCTCTGACAGCGACCGGACAGCTCGGCTGCGCCGAGGAGCACCCGGGGTTCAGCGATCCCCTCTACCGGCGACGACGCGATGCGATCGTGGCGTTGGCCGTCGGCCATGCGGTGGGTGCACCGTCCCCACACATCTCTTACAGCGGCGCCGAGCACGCCACCTGGCGCAGCGTCCACTCGTCTCTGACCGGCGCCTGGCAGGGACGAGTGTGCCGGGCGGTGGAGGAAGCGAGGGGGCGGGCGCCCATCCCGGACGACCATGTGCCCCAACACGCGGAGGTCGGAGACCGGTTGTACGAACTGACGGGATTCCGCTTCACGCTCGCGGGCGGAATCGTGCCGAACGAGCGGTTCCTGGGTGCCATGGCCGAGGGCTACTTCCACGCCGTGCAGTACGTGCGGCACCCGCGCCTGCCGCTGTACACCCCGGAGCCCGACGTACTCCACGACGTGTTCGGCCACGGCACCCACCTGGTGGACCCCGGGTTCGCCGACCTCTACCGCGCCGTCGGCCGGGCAGCGGCGCGGGTGTCGTCCCCCGATGCCCTCGACCTGATCAGTCGCGTCTACTGGTTCAGCCTGGAGTACGGCGTCGTACGCGAATCAGGGGTGCCCAAGGCGTGCGGGGCGGCCCTGTTGTCCTCGTACGGTGAGTTGCGGCGTTTCCAGCAGGCCGACATCCGTCCCTGGGACATCAGCGATCTCGTCACCCGTCCCTACCCGGTCGCCGGGTACCAGCCCGTCCTGTTCTCCACCGACAGTACGGACCACCTCGCCGACGCCCTGCACGGCTTTCTGGACGACTTCGACGAAGACACCCGCGACCGCCTCCGTCTCCCGCCCCTGGCCGCACGGGGATTCATGGGCCGTCCCGCTGACTGAGACGCCCGCGCGCCGGTGTCGCGGAGGTGCCGGGCGGCGATCGGGTCGGCCAAGGGTCCGGCCCGGGATCGCGTTGCCAGGCCGTGCGATCGGCTGCCGTGACGCAGCTGATCACCCGCTGTTGTTCGGGTGGTAGACGCCGAGGTCGCCGTAGGCCGACAAAAGGCCGGCCAGGTCACCGGGTGTGTGGCGCAGGGTGGTGTCCAGGAAGGCGAGAGTGGTTGCCGCGACGACGCGCGGGCTCTCGGTGCGGCCCAGCGATCCCACTATCGAGGGCACGGGCGGCAGGTACAGGGGGCCGTCCATGAAGGTGAGGTGTGCGGCGCCGGGGATGGTGAGCCGGTAGCTCGTCGCCGTGTTGGCCTTGAGGCCCTCCGTGAGGCGGGGTATGTAGTCCGGATCGGTTGCGGGAGTGATGGCCTGCGTGAGCGCGAGCGTCGGCTGGTGGAGGGAGGGGGACGTGGGGCCGTGGGGGTAGCCGTCCAGATCGATGACGGCGTCGAACCGGCGGTCCTGCCGGGCTGCTTGCAGAGCGGCGGCGCCCCCCATGGAGTGGCCGGTGACCGCGACCCGACCGGTGTCCAGGCGTCCGGTCAGCGGGCCGGCGATCTCACCCCGGTCCAGATGATCCAGTTGGGTGAGGACGAAGCCGAGGTCGGCGGCCCGGACAGCCGTCCAGTCCACGGCCAGCCTGTCGTCCTTGTCCCGGTCTCCGGTGGAGGTGGTCTCGGTGTGGATCGTTCGGCCGTCGTCGAGGACGACGGCGGCGGAGTCGTACGGGTGGTCCAGGGCGGCGACCACGTAGCCGTGGCCGGCCAGTTCCTCCGCCCAGGCGGTGTTCTGCGTACGCACTCCGCCCGACCCGGGAGAGAACAGCACGACCGGGAACCGTTCGCCCCCACCGGCCACCGCGGCGTCGAAGACCGAACGGGAGTGGGCACGCGGGACGCCGTCGACGAGGAAGCCGGGCAAGCCGACCTGGCGGGCGAGGGCGTCGGAAACGGTGCGCGCCTCCTGCTCCGTGCGTCCGAGGTACTGGGCCCGTTGCGCGCCTGCGGGGCTCTTCTGCGCGGGATACCAGAGCTGGACCACGACCGTGCGCCGGTCGTGCGGATCGGCGGTGAAGCTCTCGGGGCGGGCGTCGTCGGTCCACTGCACCACACGGGTGCCGACCGCGAAACGGCCGGACGGCTCGGGGAACACGGGTACGGGAAAGGCCCATGCGGCCACCGGACCCGTGGCAATCAGGCCGACGCACGCCACTGAACCCGGCAAGGCCAGCCACCATCGGGCGCGCCACGTCGGCCGGCCGCTACGCCGTCGCAGCAGGGGAGACAACGCGAACGGCAACGCGACGGCAGCGCCTGCCAGTATCGGCAGCATCTGCCAGCGGATCCCCACCACACTCAGCACGATCGCGGACAGGACGAGAGCCGCCCCCGCCGCGATCGTGACGCGTGGGCGGGCAGCGGGCGGAAGCCAGCGCGCCACCACCAGTGCGACGCCACCCAGCAAGGCAAGAATTTCCGGAGCGGACATGTACAGTCCCGCGATGATCTCGGTCACCCGGCCATCCTCGGTACGGGACACGCGATGCCACATCCGCCCCGGGTCGCAATCGCATGCGACCCAAGTCGCAGCCGTCGCGGCCTGAAGCGTGCCTGCGCCCCGAGAACGACAGCGGACAACAAAGGGCAAGATCATGGCCACGCTCATCACGAAACCTGGGCTTCCCGCACGGCTCAGCCGAGGACGGTGGTCACTTCTCGGCGCGTCGCCTCCGACAGGAGGGGCGTCCAGCGCGTGAAGAGTTCCAGCAGGTGCGCTCCGTTCCGCTCACGGAACGACGCGTTCACCTTGGCCAGGTCCAACTCGTTGGCCACCGTGAGCTCGGCAAAGTCGCAACGCTGCCGCAGGGACGGGGTGAACTCCTCCCCGGTGAAGCGGTCCCGGAAGGTCACTGATGCCTCGTCCTGGGCGGCGAGACTGGGGTAGGAGGCCTTTCGGTCGCAGCTCGCGTAGAAGTAGACGAGCTCCTCGGCCTCCGTACCGATCGCCTCCGCGAGGCGGGCGCGCTCGGAGAGTTCCAGGAGGATCAAGGGCAGCCCGTCGGTGCCGTAGAAGGCGTGGCAGAGGGCCGCGGTCTGTAGTGCGGGCCGTGCGCCCCACGCGGCGAGCAGCGCCTCAACGCGCAACAGGTGGGTCAGGAGCGTACCGCCGGAGTGCTTGGTGGTCTCGGCTCCCAACTCCTTGAGCAGGACAATCGCCGGCGAGTCGTTGTGCTTGTCATCACTGTGCATCATGCGCCCATGGTGCCGAGGTCCCCGCGCGGAGCCAAGACGGGACCGGTATGCGGACCCTCGCCGCCGAAACGCACCCTTTCTCCAGACACCGGGTTGGATGTCGAGGGTGCAAGTCGTATCGAGTCAGCTGGACGTGCTGTCTCGGGAGACAAGCACCGCTAGGCGGAATCGGTGGTGCTGGTCGGCGGAGCCTGCTCATAGAGCGCTACCAGCACGCCGTGCACGGGCTGGTCCTCCGCGTCTTCCTCGGCCCCGTCGACCAGCTTGGCGAGGGCCTCGCCGAGTTCTCTTGCCTTCGCGGGGCTGAGACGTAGGTGGCGCAGTGTCAGGTGGGTCTCGGTCGGCGAGCGGTCCAGCTCGTGGGCGACCGCGGCGAGCATCGCGGTGGTGCCTGCCGCTTGGGGTTCGGCGACGACCATGTGGCGGGCCGTGCGCTGGTGGTACTGCTCGGTGCCGCCGCGGACCTGGCGGGTCTCGGCGATGTAGACCAGCCCGGCCTCGCGGAGCACTTTGAGGTGGTGGGCCACGTTGCCCTTCTTCGCGTCGAGCTGAGCCGCGAGCCGGCTGATGGTGGCAGGCCGTTGACCCAGCGCGAAGAGCAACCGCTGGCGCAAGGGGTGGGAGAGCGCCGCGAACTGCTCGGGCGCACCGATCTCCAGGACATCCTCAGGAGGCGGCGAGTAGGGAGGCTGGTCGCACATGCCGAAAGTGTCTAACTTGCTTGACGCTTTCACAAGGCCGGTGTTCTACTCCCCGCCATGACGACTCCTACGAAGCTTCGGCCGGCCCAGGTCATCGACGAGACGGCCCGGCTCGTGACCGAGCACTATGTGTTCCCCGAGATAGGCGAGCAGCTCGCCGGCCTCCTGCAACGACGCCTCACCGAGGGCGCCTATGACGTCGACGGCGCCGAGGAACTCGCCCAATTGGTCACCGCGGACCTGCAGTCGGTCAACGGTGACCGGCACCTGAGCCTGAAGCACCACGCCGACCCGGTGCCTCCCAAGAAGGGGGCGGCCGTCCTGGAGTCCATACGCCGGGAATTCGACGCCTCGCTGGGCGGTGCGCCCCGGGTGGAACTCCTCGACGGAGGGGTGGCCGTACTGGAGCTGGCACCGATGCTGTTCCCACTGGAATGGGCCGCCGAAGCGCTGAGCGCCGCACTCACCGTGGCCTCCCGCGCCCAGGCGCTGATCGTGGACCTTCGCTCCAACCGTGGCGGCGACCCGGACACGGTCGCCTTCGTCTGCAGCTACCTCCTGGACAAGCGCACCCACCTCAACACCATGTACTGGCGCGACGGCGAGCGCAGCGAGCAGTCCTGGAGCCTGCCGCACGTCCCCGGCGCCCGCTTCGGCGGCAGCAAGCCGTTGTACGTGCTGACCAGCGACACCACCTTCTCCGCCGCCGAGGAGCTGGCGTACGACCTGCAGCAGCTCGGCCGCGCCATCGTCGTCGGCGAGCGCACCCGCGGCGGCGCACACCCGCGGGAGGGCTGGACGGTGCACCCGCATTTGGAGGCCGGCATCCCTACGGGCCGTGCCATCAACCCCGTCTCCGGCACCAACTGGGAGGGAATCGGTGTGCAGCCGGACGTCCCCTGCCCCGCCGCCGACTCCCTCGACCACGCGCACACACTGGCCCTCGCCCGACTGGCAGGCTGACCCAGGTCAACCCACTGGCAGTACGACACGCCCCCCAAAAGTGGCGGATCGCGTTGCCGAGCGCCGTGCGGGCGTCGGGGTGCGTACCTGGGCGGGGGTGGGGTCCGTCGCCCAGCGGACGCTCTCCGCGGAAGGCGTGGTGCCGGGCACCCGGCCGCCGCCGACGGACCTGAGTGACACGACCTGCGTACGAGCGTCGCGCCGTTGCCGGACGCCGCGTTCGCCCGCTCGCTCGACGACCGGGCCCCTTCCGTACGGGCGCCCCTGCTGGACTCGCCCCACCTCGCGCCGTCGCTTCGGCCCGCGGGCGCACCTGAGCGGCCCTCGCCGAGAACCGTCGCTCCCCACCGATCTCGTGGAGCGGCCCGCCGTCGACCCCGACGAGGACGTACGGCTCGCGGTCTCTTTCAGGCCTGAAGTGAACGAGACGCGTGGAGGCCTTCGCCAGGGACGACGTGAAGTGGGTACGGGGCCGGCCGACCTCAACGTGTCGCGTAGGGCGGCGGCTTCCGCCCACCGCGGCTTCGGCGCGCTGCCGCTCGGAGCCCCACCTGTCGCCCGACCGTCTGCACCGGAACCCGTTCGAGGTGTCAGCTCGTCTTGGTGAGGTCCAGGCGGAAGTCCGGGCACGTGTCCGGGTCGGAGTTCTCGTAGAGGACCGTCCCGGTGGAGTCCATGGCGACGGACAGACGGTCGACCGTGTCTCCCGACAACCAGTCGTGCGGCTGGGTGAAGTAGAGGTGGACCAGGGGATGGTCCTTGGGGTTCGAGGGGGTGTCGATTTCCCAGGTGCCCGAGCCCTTGAAGGTGGCGCCCAACTCCGCCCGGTAGTAGTCACCGGTGGGCCAGTTCTCCACCGTGAGGTCGCCTCCGTTGTGGCCGGGGGTGAGCGAGAGGGTGAGGCTGACGCCGTCGGCGTCGTGTTTGCCCCGGTAGGTGCCGGCGAGTTCGCTGCCGCCCGCGGCCGTGGCCTCGGGCGGGATGCAGCGTTCGAACGTGCTGGAGGCGCCGCACCCGGTGAGCTGGAACGTCAGCAGGGAGAGGGCGGCGGCCGTCGTGAGCGTGCGCAGGGGGCGGATCATGGGGTTACTTCGCTCCGGCCGGAATGCGTTCGGTCCAGGTGATCTCCTGGCGGACGGTGGAGAGGACGCCCTCGTCCCGGTTCGTGCTCTTGAGCCAGTCGTAGTAGCCGATGAAGTGCAGGAACGACTCATTGCTGGTGGCGTTCTTCAACTTGTACTGCACGACCAGGGAGCCGTCGGGGTCCTGCCCCCGCACGTCGTAGTCGAGGGAGTAGGAGCCGGCGAAGGCCTCGCCGAGGTGCCTCGGGTCCCCGGTGACAATGGCGGGGATGTCCGTCGTGATCAGCTTCTGGAGCGCGCCGATCTTGCCGCCTTCGGAGATCGAGTAGTGGACCGTGCCCGACGCGTTGCCCTCCTTGCGCCACTCGTCGAGGGTGTCCGCCCGGAGCTTCGTCATGCTCTCGCTCTGTCGTATGAGCTCGGTCATCGTGTCCCCGGCCTCGTACTGCCGGTCGCGCGGGCCCTCGCCGAGCAGCCATCCGAAGCCCAGGTCGTACGGGTCGTCGCTGTTGGGCAACTGGTACGGGGACTTGCCCTGGATGGCGCGGTTGAGCTCGTTGTACTCCTCGTAGCCGATCGTGTTGGTGGAGTCGATGTTCTGGTGCTGGGGCTTGGCGTTGAACCACTCGTCGACGCCGATGTCCGACATCAGGCTGAACGACAGGTTCTGATCGGCGGCTATCCCGCGCTTGACGATCTCCAGGATCTCCCGCCGGGCCGCCTCGATCGCCTTCGCGTCCTCGGACCCCTGCTCGATGACCTTGCATACGCCGTGGATCACGGACGCCGACACGGTGCCGCCGGAATCGATGTGCAGGCCCCGCTCACCGGCGCGCCGGACCGCGCCCTCAAGGTCGGTCTTCACGCTCTCAAGCTCCCCCAAGGCGTCGTCGAGGACACCGATCACGGCTGCCGCGACCTTGGTGGCGTCGTCGAGCCGGCGCTCGATGTCGTCGATCATCCGCCAGGCGTACGGGGCCGCCGCGCCCTCCCAGTAGCCCTTGTCCCGCAGCGGCTGGAGCATCTCGCCGTGGACCCGCTTGCCGAGCTTGGCTATCGCCTCGTGCGAGGTGCGCCACTGGTCCGCGAGCTTCCGTAGCGGCCCAAGGTCGGTGTCCAGGATCTCCCGGTAGAACGAGGCCATCAGAGCCCCTCCAACAGCGACTTGCGGGGCTTGATCCCCCGGAACGCCTCTTCGATCTCGTGGTCCGTCTTCGTATAGTCCCGCGCCCCGACCCGGAGGCTTTCCGCGATCTGCGCCAGCCACCCCGCCACCGTGCCGGCCTGTGTCTCCCACTGCTTGTGGGCGGCCCGCAGGGCGAAGGCCGTCTCCCAACCGCCCATGGCAGAGGCCGCCGCCTGCGCGGGTCCTTCGAGTGCGGCGGCCGGCTGGGTGAAGGCGGTGTGGATCTCGTCCGCGCTGCCGGCGGCCTTGGTGAGGATGGATGGCTCGATCCTCAGGACGTCGCCGTCCTGGTGCGGCCCGGCCTTGGGGGCCGGTTTGAGGAACGGGTACGGCTCTTGGAAAGGGGTCTGCTGAAGGGGAACAGGGACGAGCGGGTCGTGGTAGCTGTCCGCGGGCGGAGCCTTGGTCAGGCCCCCGGCCCAGGGAGAGTTGTGTTTCTTCAGCTCGTCAGAAGTCAGCGGTAGCTGGGACGGCTCGGGCAGTTTGTCGTCACTCAAGTGGAATCCCCCGTGGTGATGCGCGTTCGCTCGGCAGCTTAACCGGGGGTGCTGGGCGAGTGGATACCAGGCCGTTCCCTTCGGGTCATCTGGCTGACCAGGTGCGGATGGCGGCGGGGTGGAGTCCCGCGAGGGTGGATCGCGGCGGGATTCAAGGGCCGGCCCGAGCAGCATGCTGCACGGCTCCCCGGCGACGGTGGCCGCTCTCGCTGCCCACCGTCGCGCACGGAGTCCTCGGCGGCCGTGCCTGCCCGCATCGACTCGGTTGGGGGCCGAGGCGGCCGTTGTTGTCGTCAACGCCGGTTCACGGATGCCTCTTTCAAGGTGGTGACCGCACCTGGATCGGTGGAACGTTGCGGCGCCGCGGAGCCTTCCGCGGGCTTGGAGCCGGCCAGCCACAGGCCGGTGATCACGGCGGTGGCCAAGGTGATGACGCCGGCCGCGACGAAGGCGCTGTTGAGGCCGGTCTCGAAGGAGGCGCCGCCGGACTGCCGGGAGCGGACGATGGCTCCGAGGAGCGCCACGCCGAGTACCGCGCCGATCTGCCGGGTGGTGCTGCTGATGCCTGAGGCGAGGCCGCCTTCCTGCGGGCTGACTGCTTGCATGGCGGCTCCCGTCAGGGGGGACATGGTCAGTGCGAAGCCGATGCCGATCGCTCCCAGCCGCCACCACACGTTCCCGTAGCCGGTGTCGGCGTGCACCATGCCGAGCGCCAGCAGTCCCAGGCCGGCCAGGGCCAGGCCGGTGGTCACCACGATGCGGAAGCCGTACCGGGCGGCGAGCCGGCCCGCGTACGGGCTGACGATCACCATGGCGAGGGATACCGGCAGGGTCTGAAGGCCCGCGCGCAGGATGGAGCTGCCTTGGACGTACACGAAGAACTGGGAGAAGAAGAACGAAGAACCCATGAGCGCGAACCCCACCACGACCATGGCGGTGTTGGACACGGTGAACAGGCGCTGCCGGAACAGCCGCAGCGGCAGCAGCGGCGCGGAACGACGCGCCTCGACGGCGACGAAGGCGGCGAGGAGGAGCACCGCGGCGGTGAAGCTGCCCAGGATCACCGGCGCCGTCCAGCCGCGGGCACCACCCTCGATCAGCCCGTAGGTCAGCGCCCCCACCCCCAGGACGGACAGCACCGTCCCCGGGACATCGATCGCGGGGGCGCTCTGATTGCGGGACTCGTCAAGGCTGCGCAGACCGACCAGCAGAAGGACCACGCCGATGGGCAGATTGACCAGGAAGATGGCGGGCCAGCCGAAGACATCTGTCAGCACGCCGCCGGCCACGGGGCCCGCGGCCAGACCGATTCCGCTGACTCCGGCCCACAGCCCGATCGCCTTGATTCGTTCTTGCGGCACGGGATAGGCGGCGACGAGCAGGGCGAGCGAGGCTGGGCTCAGCGCCGCCGCCCCGATGCCCTGCAGCGCCCGGCCGGCGACCAGCCAGCCGACCGAGGGCGCGAGGCTGCACAGCACCGAGGCGACGGTGAACACCGCCACGCCGGTCAGGTACACGCGCTTGCGACCGAACCGGTCGGCGAAGACACCGCCGGACAGCAGCAGCATGGCGACCAGCAGGACGTACGCGTCGACGATCCATTGCAGACCGGTCAACTGAGTGTTCAGCCGGTGCTGCATATCGGGCAGCGCCGCTCCGACAATCGTGTTGTCGAGCAGGACCATGAGTTGACCTAGGCAGGTCACCGTGAGCAGCACGGCCCGGTTTGACCGACTGCCTACGACCGCCGCGTGCGATGCGGCCATGGGGATTCCTCTCCATCGTTGGTTCGCCCGGCCGGGGTTGAGGCGGGTGGCGATACACCTGAGCGTTCTAAAGCAGTCACTGACTGCGTTAGGCGACTGTAGGGAGGGTCCCACGCAAAAGCAAGCGATAACTGCGTTAAGATAGGGGCATGAACGAGCGACAGCGAGCCCGGCGGCCCGGCGGGCGCAGCGCCCGCGTCGGCGCGGAGGTGCACCAGGCCGTCACCGACCTGATCAGCGAGCGCGGCTACGGCAACTTCACCGTCGGCGAGGTGGCTGCCCGCGCGGGCGTAGCCGACAGCAGCATCTACCGCCGGTGGGGAAGTCTGGAAACCCTGCTCACCGACGTGACGCTCACCCGCCTCAACGCGCAGTCGCCGATGCCCGACACCGGGAGCCTGGCCGGCGACCTGCGCACTTACGCGGCCAACGTGGCCCGCGAGATCACCGGACCCGACGGTCTGGCGGTGGTGCGCCTGGCCGTCGCCCTGTCGAGCACAGGTCAGCAGGGCTTGCAGGCGGGTGACGACCTCCGCGCCGAACGGATGCGGCAACTGCAGTCCATGCTCGATCGCGCCCGCGAACGTGGCGAGGACGCACCCGACGCGTTCGGCGTGCTGGACCACGTCCTGGCGCCGATGTACATCCGCGTCTTGTTCGGCATGGTCCCGCTCACCCCGGACTACATCGACGGGCTGGTCGACCGATTGCTGTGACCTCGACCCGGTCCCCGGGATCAGCCCCCGGACGCGGTGCCGGTGGTCGACGACCACCCGGGGCTCCGTGAGGTGCGGGTGCCCCGAGCCGGAGACGTTCACCCTGCCCGTCCACGGCGGCGGCCGGCACCTGCGGCGTCCGCGGTTGCCCGGCCTGCCGCTGCCACTGAGCCATGGTTCTACGATTTCACCTTGCGCGCCGCGAGCCGGCACCGCAGTGAGCTGCGGGATCTGGCCGGCCGGCGCGAGTGCACGAGTGCGCCGAGACCAACCTGGTCAGAGCTCGTCTCGCAGCTGCCGCCGCCGGTCCCGCCCCCGGTCGGCTCAGGCCACTGCCTTCTTCACGAGGGCGCTGATGAGCTGTTCGTCGGCCGCGGTCAGCTCCTTCAGCGCGTAGGCGATCGGCCACATGGCGCCGTCGTCGAGTGCCGCCTGGTCGCTGAAGCCGAGGGTGGCGTACCTCGACTTGAACTTCTCCGCGCTCTGGAAGTGGCAGACGACCTTGCCGTCCCTGGCGTACGCGGGCATCCCGTACCAGAGCTTGGGCGCAAGGCCCGGAGCGGCGGTCTTGACGATCTCGTGGATCCGCTCGGCGAGGACCCGGTCCGCCTCCGGCATCTCGGCGATCTTCGCGAGCACGTCCTGCTCCGCGGCCGCCTCCTTCTCCGCCTGGGACGCACCGCGCCGCGCCGCCGTCTGCTTCTGCTCGCGTGCGTGATCCTTCATCGCGGCCCGCTCGTCGGCGGTGAATCCGTCGTACTTCTCGGTGGTGGTGCCGGAGTTCTCGGCGGGCGACTGCGTGGACGGCATGGCAGGTTTCCTCTCGTACAGGTCGTGCAGGACAGGGACAGGCGGGGCGGGGTGGGGCGGGGCGGGAGTGCAGGGTCGGGAGTCGGCAGGGCGTACGGCGAGCTACGCGGCGGCCTCCCAGGCGAAGCCGTCCGGGTCGGTGAAGGTCTCGGCGGTGCTGCCGAGGAGGATGCGGTGCGAGCCGCTGCCGTCGATGGGGACGCCGAGGTCCTTGGCCAAGGCGCGGCGCTTGTACAGCGCCAGCTTGACGCGGCCGGCCGCACCGGGGGCGAACTCGGCGTACTTGCCGCCGAAGCTCTTGGCCACGGTCAGGCCCCGGTCGATGTAGAACTGCTTGGTGGCCTTCACGGCCTCGACGCCGAGCAGCAGGACGACCTCGTCGATCTCGCGGGTGTCGGGGCCGGTGTCCTTCTTCGCCGAGGTCGCGATCTTCCAGATCGTGCCGTCGGGGGCCTGGACGACGCCGCTGTAGCCCCACAGCGACTTCGCGGCGGGCTTCAGGACCGTGGCGCCGGCGTCCACGGCGGCGGCGACGAAGCCGTCGACGGTGGCCGGGCCGGACACCGTGAGCCCCAGGGTGAAGCCGCGGAATCCGGTGGTGTGGGCCTCGGACGCCCGCAGGTGGACGTACGTGTCCACGCCGAAGGCGGTGTAGAAGCGGTGGGCCGCCTCGGGGTCGGCCACCTCAAGGGTGACGGACGCGAGGGACAGGTGGGCTGCGGTGGAAGCGGTGGTTGCCATGACCATCACGCTAGGGGTTGGGTGCCGGCCGGGGCTTCTCGATTCCTGACCGGTCTCGCGACCTGCTTCGCCACGCACGCCGGCATCCCCACCACCGTGATCGCCGAGCCCGGCTCGTGGGCCGCACCCGAGGCATGGCCCGCGGGTACGGCATCGGCAGCGTCATGTGCCGCAGCCGCCGCTTGGCGCCGGAAGGCTCCGGGCGACATGCCGACCAGCTCGGTGAAACGGGTGGTGAACGTACCGAGCGACGCGCACCCGACCGCGAAGCAGACCTCGGTGACGCCGAGGTCGCCCCGCCGCAGCAGCGCCGCCGCCCGCTCGATGCGACGCGTCATCAGATACGCGTACGGCGACTCGCCGTAGCCTGCCCGGAACTGGCGACTCAGGTGCCCGGCGGACATGTGCGCGTCGTGGGCGAGCGCCTCCACGTTCAGCGGTTGTGCATACTCCCGGTCGATCCGGTCGCGGACGCGGCGCAGCCGCGCGAGATCGTCCAGGCGCTGCGCCTGGACGCGTGCACGCCGCCATTCCGGCTTACACATGAGGCCCCCTTCTTTGTCGTTCGTCTTTCATGGGCATCGACGTCTTCGGGCGTCTGGGATGCCCGCCCGGGCGGACACCCCAGACGCCCGGGTGGTGCGAGCTCATGCGCTCGGGTGCGCCGCGGTGCTCCTCACGGGCGGTCGCGATGTCCGCCCCACGACCGCACGGCCGCACCCGTGTACCCGAACCCGTACCCTCAGGGCTCAGCGCAGCTCCTGGATGCGGACCAGGTTGCCCGCCGGATCCCGGAAGGCGCAGTCGCGCACCCCGTACGGCTGCTCGGTCGGCTCTTGGACGACCTCGGTGTCCCCGGCCTGTGCCTTCTCGAACGTGGCATCGAGGTCCGGGGTGGCCAGCAGGATCCAGCCGTAGGTGCCCTTGGCCATCATCTCGGTGATGGTGCGGCGCTCGTCCTCCGTGATGCCGGGATCGGCGGCAGGCGGCGCCAGAAGGATCGACGTGCCGGGCTGACCGGCCGGGCCGACCGTGATCCAGCGCATCTTGCCCTGCCCGACATCGCTGCGAACCTCGAAGCCGAGGACGTCGCGGTAGAAGGCGAGCGAGGCGTCCGGGTCGTCGTGCGGCAGAGCCGTCGTGTGAATGGTGATTTCCATGGCGAGCAGGTTAGACGCGACGCCGTCAGCCTGGCTTCTCGATTCCTGCTCGATCCGAAGGCGGAGTCGCCTTCTCGGTAGGTCCCTCGCCGACCTGTCCGGCGATCGTTCCTGATCGTTCAGTGGAAAAGGAGCCGTGCCGTGTGCGGCAGAGGTGACACCATGCCACGTCATGGCAAACGACAGCGGTAGTACGTTTCGGGCGGGCCGGACGGGGCTCATCGTCCGCATCCCGGAGGCAGAGTCGGCCGTCCGCGGGTGGCGTGAACGCTTGGACCCCTCAGCCCAGGCCGGGGTCCCCGCGCATGTCACCGTGATCTTCCCGTTCCTCGACGAGAGCCGAATCGATTCGGTCGTCTACTCCGCTCTCGCGGACGTACTGGGACGCCACCAGGCCTTTGACCTGCGGTTCGAGAGATGTGGGCGGCTCCCGGAAGTGTCGTATCTCGTTCCCGAGCCCGACACTCAGCTGCGGCAGCTCACGGAGGCGGTCGCTGATCGATGGCCCGAGGCCCCGCCGTATGGGGGTCGGTTCACCGAGATCGTGCCGCACCTGACCATCGCGCAAGGCCAGGAAGACGCCGTCTTGGAGAAGATCGAGGCCGACCTCGCCGGCCGGCTCCCGTTCACCTCTCGTGTCTCGTCGGTTGAACTCCTGGTGCACGACGGCACGAAGTGGCAGGAACGGGCGTCGTTCGCACTCGGGGAATGAGCAGGTCATGAGGCTCGGCCGGTCCACCGCACCTTGGGCAGCGAACCCGTGTGGGGGCTCCCGGCAGCGGTAGCCGCGTAGAAGCCGGATCCGACGTGGCGCCGGGACACGCAGGCCGCGCTTGTGGCCTCGTTCGCACGGAACGCCAACGCCTGGAAGGTCAAGCGGCCGCGTCGGGAACAGCCGGGCCGGTCGGTACGGTTGCACCGACCGAGGGGCGGGCGCTGCAGGGGGGCCACGGAGACCACAAGGCCGTCCGTCCCACCAGGATCCACGCCCCCGGATCGCGGTACGCCCGCCGCACCCTTGGACTACGACGTATCCATTTCTGCAGGAGGACTTCTTCATGACTGACCGGCCCTTGACGCTCATGGCAGTACACGCCCACCCCGACGACGAAGCCACCGGAACCGGAGGCGTCCTCGCCCGGTACGCGGCGGAAGGCATCCGCACGGTTCTCGTGACGTGTACCGACGGCGGTTGCGGTGACGGACCCGGCGGAGTCAAGCCGGGCGAGCCCGGACACGATCCGGCGGCCGTCGCCTTGATGCGCCGTCAGGAACTGGAGGTCAGTCGTGACGTCCTGAACATCAGCGATCTGGAGACGCTGGACTATGCCGACTCCGGGATGGTGGGCTGGCCGAGCAACGACGCCCCCGGATCGTTCTGGCAGACCCCCGTGGAGAAGGGCGCCGCCCGACTCGCGGAACTCATGCGGCACTACCGGCCCGACGTGGTCGTCACCTACGACGAGAACGGCTTCTACGGCCACCCCGACCACATTCAGGCCCATCGCATCACGATGGCGGCGCTGGAGATGACCGAGCTGACACCGAAGGTGTACTGGACGACGATGCCCCGCTCGATGATGCAGCGGTTCGGCGAGATCATGCGCGAGCTTCACGGGGACCTGCCGGAGCCGGATCCGGCCGAGGCCGCCGCGATGGCCGAGATCGGCCTCCCCGACGATGAGATCACCACCTGGGTGGACACCCTCGCCTTCAGCGGCCAGAAGTTCGACGCGCTGGCCGCGCACGCCAGCCAGGGCGAGAACATCTTCTTCCTCAAGATGGGCAAGGAGAAGTTCGGCGAGCTGATGGGCACGGAGACCTTCGTACGCGTCAAGGACGCCACCGGCGCGGCCGTACCCGAGAACGATCTCTTCGCCGGCCTGCGCTGATCCGGCCGCCCGACGGGGGCCGGGAAGACGGCCGCGCGGCGGGAGCGAGCTGGTCACGCATCCCGGCTCGGCTCCCGTCCGGACGATCCCCTCGGCGACCAAGAAGCCGCCGAAAGCCCTCGGGATCAGCCGCCACACCCCTCATCACCACGACAGCATCCGCTCGGGAATCAGCCCAGCAGTGCGGTCGCCTCAACCTCGACGAGCACATCCGCCTCGAAGAGGTAGTCGACCCCGATGAGCGAGGCCGGCGGCAGGGGCAGGGGGAGCCCGATCTCGGCGGCGACGGCACCCACCCCGGCCATGAGGTCGCCGATCTTCTCCGGACTCCACCGGGTCACGTAGAACGTCAGGCGCAGCACGTCCGCGAACGACGCGCCCGCGCCCGCCAGCCCGACGGAGGTGTTGCGCAGCGCCTGGGCGACTTGCCCGGCCAGGTCGCCGAGTGCGACCGCGCTTCCGTCTGCCAGGCGTGCGATCTGTCCGCTGACGTGGACGTGCGTCGTGCCGGTGCCCACGGCGACGTGGTGGTACGGGACCGGCTGCAGCATGCCGTCGGGTGTGAAGTGCTGAACAGTCACGGCTGTTCCTCCTTCAGAGTAGGTATCTGTACGCTACTTAGTAGAAGAAGGACACTTCAACGAGACCAGGTTTCCTCATCGATACCGACGACGAGTTCCGCATCGAGCTTCCGCACCGCGAACTGCTCGACCAGATCCTCGACAAGTGGTCGCTCAGCGTCCTCAACGAGCTATGCGAACGCCCGTGCCGTTTCAACGAACTGCGCCGGGCCGTTCCCCAGGTCACCCAGAAGTCGCTGACCTCGACACTTCGCCGACTCGAACGAAACGGCGTGATCGAACGCGAGGTCATGTCCACCCGCCCGGTGGCGGTCAGGTACCGGATCACACCGCTCGGCAAGACCCTGCGACCGCCCGTCGACGTGCTGTTGGCGTGGGCCTCGGCGCAGATGCCCGCCATCACACGCGCACGCGAAGCCTTCGACACCCGGGACGAACAAACAGGCCTCTGATCCTGCGCCGGTCTCGGCCTGGAGCCGGGTCGAAGAAGAAGTGCGTCTCGACCCCCGGTGCCGCTCCCGCCCTGGTGGGAGCGGCACCGGGGAGGACCGAAGCCGTGCGGGTTGATCAGTTCCGGGGCGGGTGGCGATCGCAGCGCGGCCACACGACCAGTCGGCTCCGCGGGTTTCGACGATTGCCGGTAGCGTGATCGTCTGCTGCATGGAGTGTCCGTGCGTCCGGGTGGTCCGTGTGAGGGCTCTCCGGCGGAGAACGATGGGGCCGGCCGCGATGAGTGAACAGACGAAGCCTGAGATCGATGCTCCGAAGGGTGATGCACCCGACGAGCTGACGACCCGGGACCTCGTGGTCGGGGACGGGGCCGAGGCAAAGCCGGGCCGGGTCATCCAAGTCCACTACGTCGGGGTCACGTTCGGGACGGGGAGGGAGTTCGACTCCTCCTGGGACCGGGACCAGCCGTTCAAGTTCGCCGTGGGCGGCGGCAAGGCCATCAAGGGCATGGACCGGGGCGTGAGGGGAATGAAGGTCGGCGGCCGGCGTGAGATCACCATTCCCCCGCGTCTCGGCTACAAGAACCAATCCCCCTCCCCCTTGATCCCGGCGGGCTCGACCCTGATTTTCGTCGTGGACCTCCTCGCCGTCCATGGCGGGCCCGCCAGTGGGACGTCTGGATCGATCGCCTCGGCCTAAGCGCGACGTTTCGGTCCACCGCCGGTGGGTGGACGTCCCGTGACTCCCCACCCCGCATCCAGTGCGGGCATCGTCACCGCATCCGGCCTGGTCCCCTCTCCATATATGGCAGCTCCGCGACGTCTTCGGCGCCAAGGGCGTCACCAACACCCTCGCGATGTCGGTCATGGAACGCCGCCGGGAAATCGGTGTCCTTCGCGCCATCGGCCTGGACCGCCGCGGCGTGTTCCGGATGATCCGCCTGGAAGCCCTGATCGTCGGCGGCCTCGGCGCGGCCGTCGGCACCGCCATGTCCTCGGTGTCCTCCTCGCCCTCGGCGGAGCACGCCTCGCCTCGCTCTGGCCGGCCCACCGAGCCGCCCGCCTCGACATCCCCACCGCGACATCGTCATGACTCCCCTCCACACCGAACGCGACGGACCGGACCGGCGCCCACACGGCCCGGGCCGGTCCGTCGCTCGTTCAAGCGCCGCCGATCGATCCGCGCCGGCGGACGACTCCGGCCTGCCGGTCACGGACGGGGCTCACCGCCCACGCGGTCCGTACGGGTCGGCCTCGGCTTCTCCCCCGACGCCGCCGTCGGCGACGGCTCCGATGCCGGCGTCGTGGACGATCAAGGCGACCTGGACCCTGTTCGTCACCCCCAGCTTGTTCAGGATGCTCGACACGTGCGCTTTGACCGTCGGGACGCTCATGTAGAGGCGGGCCGCGATCTCCGCGTTCGTGCGGCCCTGGCCGACAGCTCGGGCGACGTCGTACTCCCGTGCGGCGAGCCGCTCCAAACGGGCGTGGGCGCGTGCGCGGGCATCGGCTGCGGTCGAAGGCCGCGGGGTGGCGATCTGCGCGATCAGCTGTTGGGTCACCGCCGGGGACAGAACGGGATCGCCGGCCGCCACCCGGCGTACGGCCGCCACGATGTCTGCGGGCGGCGTGTCCTTGAGGAGGAACCCGGCGGCCCCGGCGCGCAGGGCCCGCACCACGTAGTCGTCCGGATTGAAGGTGGTCAGGATGATGATCGCCGGTGGAACCGGCAGGGCGCGCAGGGCCTGGGTGGCGGCGAGACCGTCACAGACCGGCATGCGGATGTCCAGGAGGACGACGTCGGGGGCCTCCTTCGCGGTGAGGTCGACGGCCTCGCGACCGTCGCGGGCCTCGGACACGACGTCGATGTCCTCGACGCCCGCGAACATCATCCTCAGGCCCATCCGCACCAGGGGATCGTCGTCGGCGAGCAGGAGTCGGATCACGCCGGCCACGGTATCCACGCTTGCAGGAGGAAGTCGGCCCCGGTGCGGCCGTGTCGCAGCTCGCCGCCCGCCAGCGCCGCCCTCTCGGCCAGCCCGATGAGCCCGCGACCGGAGCCCGGAATGGCGCCGGGCGGGGCGGCCGAACCCGACTCGGAGGGTGGGGGCGGTTGCGGGTTCGCCGTCGCGGGGTTGCGCACGATGACGTCCAGGCCGGCGTGCGGATCGCCGCTCACCTGGACGTGTACGGGTGCGGACGGTGCGTGCTTGCGCGCGTTGGTCAGGCCCTCCTGCACGATGCGGTAGACGGTGCGGCCCGCGAGGTCGGGGGCGGTGTCCGGCTCGTCGACGTCGATGTCCAGGTACAGCCGCATGCCCGCGGCCCTGGACTCCTCGGCCAGGCGTGCGAGGTCCCCGAGGCAGGGCTGCGGAACCTCGGGGGGCGGGTCGAGGGTGAGGGGCGCGCGTTCCCTGCCGTCCGCAGGCGTGGCCGTCGGCTCCGACCACCGGCCGTCGTCGGTGGTGCGCAGTACCCCGATGACGGTGCGCAGGTCCTCCAGTGCCTGGTGGGCACTGGCGCGGATCACGCCCGCCGCGCGACGTGTGTCGCCCGGATGCGGGGACTCGTTGAATTCGAGCGCGCCGGCGTGGAGGCTCAACAGGGACAGTCGATGGGCCAGGACGTCGTGCATCTCGCGTGCGATCTCCTCGCGGGCCCGCTGCTGGGCCTCCACCACCTGTCGGGCGGATTCCACCTCCGCGCGGCGGGCCCGCTCGGTGAGGCTGTCGACCAGCATCCGTCGCGAGCGCACGAAGAGTCCCCACCCGACCGCGAGGGCGACGAGGGTCCAGGCGATGAGCAGAGTACCCAGCATCGACAGGTCGGTGATCGCCGGGCGGCCGAGCACCTGCACCGCGGCGACGGGCAGCGCCGCGGCCACCGCGAACCATGCCGTGGTGCGCGGGGGGCGCGACGCGGCGACGGTGAACAGGGCGATCATCGCCGAGACGGTGACCGCTGAGGAGGCCATTCCCAGGCACAGCGTGACGGTCGCGACGGCGGCCGGGAAGCGGCGACGCCACCACAGGGCGGCGGCCGCGGCGACGGCCGGGACCGATCCGGAGGTCACGAAGAAGAAGGGACGGGGGCCGCGCGTCACGGCGGTCAGCAGCCAGTCGGCGGGGGTCGACAGGGCCGCGGTCAAGGACATGCGGGGAAACATCAGCAGCGGGTTGGCGGCCGTCCCGGCCAGCGTCACGGACAGGCAGGCGGCGAACGCGACGACAGCGAGGTCGTGGCGCCGACGGGTGCGGGGCTGGGACATGAACACCCACGCCCCGCCCACACCGCCGGCATCGCCGGCATCGGACGGCATCCTCGCGCTGTCGATGCCCACCGCCGTGCCAAGCCCGCGCCCCACCGCGCGTCAGCGGATCGTCCCCCGCTCCCGGCCGTCCCACACGAGCGACGACCTCGGTCGGCAGCCGGCCGGCCCGAAGCCGGGCACCGCGTCCGCACGGCCTGTGGGGCGCGGTCGATGAGCGCCGGCGTCGACGACGCGGTCCCCGCGCTGCGTGCCGTGGGGCTCGGCCGTCGCTACCGGCGCGGCTGGGCCCTGAAGGACTGCACCTTCCAGGTGCCGGCCGGCCGCGTGTGCGCGTTGGTCGGACCCAACGGCGCCGGCAAGAGCACCCTCCTCTCCCCCGCCTGCGATCTGCTCGCCCCCACCGAGGGGTCGATCCGCGTCTTCGACAGGGCACCTCAGGACACGTCGGCCCGCGCCTGGACGGCCCTGTTGAGCCAGGACAAGCCGCTCCACCGGGGCTTCCGGGTCTCGGAGATCCTGCGGATGGGCCGCGAGATGAACCCGGGATGGAGCCAGGACGTCGCGGAACGGGTCCTGGAGGGCGGCAACATCTCCCTCCGCGCCCGGGTGGGGTCCCTCTCCGGCGGCCAGCGCACCCGCGTGGCGCTCGCCCTCGCCTTCGGCAAACGTCCCCGCCTGTTGCTGCTGGACGAGCCGATGGCCGATCTCGACCCACTGGTACGGCACGAGATGACCGAGTTGATGCTGTCCGAGGCCGCGGCCCACGGCACCACCGTCCTGATGTCCTCGCACGTCGTATCCGAACTGCAAGGCGCCTGCGACTTCCTCCTCCTCGTCGGCTCCGGCCGGATCCGCCTCGCCGGCGACATCGACGCCCTTCGCGCCGCCCACCGACCCGGCGACGACGGCCCGACGCCTTCCCTGGAGCAACTCCTCATGACCTACCTGCGCGACCCGGCGCCGGCCGCCTTCACCACCGAAACCGCCCGCGTCGACCGTGACGGGGGCGCGGCGTGACGGGCGTCCGCGGCGTGAGTTGGCTGGTCTGGCGCCAGCACCGCACCACCCTGTGGGCACTGCTCGCCTTCACCGTGCTCGTCGCCGGGTTCTTCCTGTACGGCGGGTCCGGGGCGGCCGACGCCACCTCGACCCTCGCGGAATGCGTCGATGCGACCGGCCCCACGGCGCCGCCCGAGTGCTCCCAGGCCGTGACCGATTTCCAGCAGCAACACCAGTACCCGCTCCGGCAACCAGGAAGTGGAGTCGGGCACCTACCGCACGGCGCTCGCCCAGTCGGTACCCCGCAACCGCTGGTTCCGCGCGAAGGTCACCGTGCCCGTGGTCATGACCGTGCTCGGGGCGGGAGCGATCACCGCCTGCGCCACCTGGTGGTGGCACGCGGTCGCCGCGCCGCTGGGCAGCCGGTTCCCCTGGCACGGGTCCATGCCCTTCGCCGCCGTCGGTCCCGCACCGGGTCGCCAAGGCGCTGCTCGTGCTCGCGATCGGGATCGGGACCACCCTGGGCCTGCTGGTACGACGCACCGTCGCGGCCATGGCCGCGACCGCGGTCACCGGCGTCGTCGTCCTGTTCGCCCTGGAACACGTACGTGGAGCGCTCTGGCCGACGGTGGTGGCACAACGATCGGACATCACGGCGGAACCGGCCCCGGACGGAGCCTGGATCCTCAACGGCGGCCTCCTCGACACCACCGGCCGCAGGGTCCCCGAATCGAGCGAGTGCTACGCCTCCACCGACTACGGTCAATGCCTCGCCGGCAAGGGCATCACCGGCCGGTGGACGGAGTTCCACCCGGCCTCCCACTTCTGGCCTCTGCAGTGGACGCAGACAGGCCTGTGCCTGGCGGCGAGCGCGGCCCTGATCGCCCTGTGCTTCTGGTGGACGCGCCACCGCCTGACCTGACGCCCCGTCCGCCGACCGACCCGGATCTCCAAGCCGACGTCCGGGTTACGCACCTCCGCCCCGCGGGTGCGACAGGTCCAGGCCGCGTCCGGCGGGTGGTCGGGGTGGCCCGGCCGGATCGGCCACCGCACGGGGTTCCTCGCCGGGCCGGCACTGTTGCTGGACGCCACACCCCCGGCCGAGCGCCCCGGCGCCACCCGGTCCTGGGCCTCCTCACGGCGCCTATCATTCGTGGGAACGCACCAAGGGCGTCCACGTCTACGCAGCCACGGCGCCCAGCTGTTCGGATCTCAAATCGGGTCCTGGCCACGCATGACGAAGGGGACACCTCAGCGATGCGCATCCTCCTGATCGGGCCGCCCGGAGCCGGCAAGGGCACGCAGGCAGTGCGCCTCGCCGCGCACCTGTCCATCCCACACATCTCCACCGGTGACCTGTTCCGCGAGCACATCGATGAGGGCACGGAGCTGGGCCAGAACGCCCACACGCACATGCGCGCCGGTCTTCTGGTATCGGATGAGGTCACCATCGGGGTCGTGGAAGAGCGCATCGCCCGCCCGGACACCGAGCCCGGATTCCTACTGGACGGCTTCCCCCGCAACCTTGCCCAGGCGAAAGCGCTGGACGGCATCCTCGCCGCCTCGAAGTCGAGACTGGATGCCGTGCTCGACCTGGAAATTCCCGAGGAGCAGGTGGTCAGGCGCATCGCTGGACGACGGCTGTGCCGTCAGGACCGCGAACACCTCTTCCACGTCGACTACGGTCCGCCTGCGGTGGCGGGAACCTGCGACATCTGCGGCGGTGAGCTGTACCAGCGCGACGACGACCGCGAAGTGACTGTTCGTCGGCGGCTGGAGGTCTATCGCACCGAGACAGCTCCGGTCGTCGACCACTACCGGGCCCAGGGCCTGGTGACCACCATCTCGGCCCTCGGTCACGTCCAAGAGGTCCTGGACCGCGCGCTGGAGGCCATCGGCCAGGGCCCGCTCGACACATCCGACGCCTCGAACTGTTGACCCCTCCACCGGGAAGCCGCGGGCCCGCCCGTACCGCTCACCACCCCAGCCGCTTCAGGGTGCGGCGCTGGGGTCGACCCCGGTGAGTGCGACGCTCGCGGACCACAGGTGAGCGGCCGTCTCGGGATCGGTCATGTGCGCCCGGGGCTGCTCGATGCGGGGTTCACCGCGCAGGCCGAACATCCGAGGGCCCAGGAGCATGCCGCCGCTGACATCGGGATCGAGGGCGGCGCGTACGGCGGGCCAGGCGCCGGCGTCCTTGCCCTGGAGGAGCAGTCCGGCGGGCAGGCTGAGCAACCGGCTGGAGACCGAGCGTACGGGTATCGCGGGGCGCGCGGGGGTGAGGGAGTCCAGGGCGCCGCCCGGGTGGGCGACGAGGCTGGCGCGGTCGCTGCCCTGGGCGCGCAGGCGGCGGTCGAGCTCGAAGGCGAAGCTCATCTGGGCAAGCTTGGAGCGACCGTACGTCCGCTTGGGATCGTAGTCACGGCGGGACTGGAGATCGTCCGGGTCGAGGCGCTCGGAGCGTGCGGCGAAGCTGCCCATGGTGATGACGCGGGCGGCGGGGGCCGCGTCGAGCAGCGGGTTCAGCCAGTGGGTGAGCGCGAAGTGCCCGAGGTGGTTGGTGGCGAGCATCTGCTCGTGGCCGGCCGCGTTCTCCCGGCGGGGCGGGGCATCCAGTGCGATCCCTGCGTTCAGGACGGCCACGTCGAGCCGGTCGAGGTCCAGGCCGTCCACCGAGGCCTTGAGCGAGGAGAGGTCCGCGAGGTCGAGCGGCATGTGGGAGACCCGGGCGGCCGGCACCCGAGCGGCTATCGCGGCCGTGGCGGCCGCGGCCTTGGACGGGTCGCGGCTGCCGAGGACGACCAGGGCCCCCGCTGCGGCGAGTTGTTCGGCGATGAAGTATCCGATGCCCGCGTTACCTCCGGTCACGAGGATGTTCAGGCCGTGTGCAGCCGGCGGGCGATGAACGTTCCAGGTCATGGCGGGCCTCGCGGGGAAGGGTGGAAAGAGGGCACGGGCAGGGGTGTGATCAGAAACCGGGCCAGCCCTGTTTGAGGTGCGTGAACGCCTCCGCGAGGGCGGCTTTGCGGTCGGGCCGGTCGGAGGCGAGGTCGGGGGTCTCCAGGACGTAGCGGGCCAGGACGTACAGGGAGTCGTCGGGTTCCGTGCGGCCCGCGGCCTCGGCGAGCAGTGCGGCCAGGCTGTCCTGGCAGGCGATCCAGACCCGCCGTGCGTAGTCACGGAGGGCCGGTGTGCTCATCACCAGGGCCATGCGGCGCTGGAACTCTTCGGGCAGGTCGTCCGCGAAGGGGGCCCGGCCGGCGAAGAAGTCGTGCAGGGCGTCCAGGACCCCGCTCCCGTCGGGGCGGTCACGAACCGCGGCCGTCAAGGACGCCTCCCGCTCGCCACTGTCGTCGAGGATCAGGGCCTCCTTGCCGGCGGGAAAGTGCGCGAAGAGCGTCGTCACCGCCGTGTCCGCGGCCTCCGCGATGTCGGCGATCTTCACTCTGTCGTAGCCGCGCTCGAGGAAGAGCTCCAGCGCCGCATCCGAGAGCGCCCTGCGGGTCGCCGCCCTCTTGCGTTCACGCCTGCCCGGCAGCGATCCATCGGTCGTCACGAGACAAACATAGCACTACTGAATCTATTTTCGTACTGATGACAGTTTCATAGTCGATGCAGGCTGCTGTTGGCCCACAGCGCCTTCTGCCCGCACCGCGAGCAGATCGGCCCGTGCGCCCGAGACGGGGTCGGCCGCCCGGAACTGCTTCGGACGGCCGACCCGGCACAACCCAGTGCCCTCTTGGGTACGCCCTAGACGAGGTCGAACCGGTCGAGGTTCATCACCTTGTCCCAAGCGCCGACGAAATCACGCACGAACTTCTCTTCGCCGTCCTTGGACCCGTAGACCTCCGAGACAGCTCGGAGTTGGGCGTGCGAACCGAAGACGAGGTCGACCGCGGTGGCCGTCCACTTGACCTCGCCCGTGGCGGCATCGCGGCCCTCGAACACGTTCTCCGCCGACTCCGACGCCTTCCACTCCGTGCCCATGTCGAGCAGGTTGACGAAGAAGTCGTTCGTCAACGCCTCCGGGCGGTCGGTGAAGACGCCGTGCGGGGTCTGCCCGAAGCCGGTGTTCATGGCCCGCATGCCGCCGATCAGAACCGTCATCTCGGGCGCGGTCAGGTTCAACAGGTTGGCGCGATCGAGCAGAAGGGTCTCGGGTGACAGCTTCTCCCCCGGCTGGAGATAGTTGCGGAACCCGTCCGCCCTGGGTTCGAGCACGGCGAACGTCTCCACGTCGGTCTGCTCCTGCGAGGCGTCCGTGCGCCCCGGGGCGAACGGGACCGTGATGTCGTGCCCGGCGTTCTTCGCGGCTCGTTCGACGGCCGCGCACCCGCCCAGGACGATCAGGTCGGCGAGCGAGATCCGCGTTCCGCCGGACTGCGCACCGTTGAAGTCCTCGCGGATGCCGTCGAGGGTCCGCAGCGTCTCGGCGACCTCGGGCAGGTCGTTGACCGCCCAGTCCTTCTGCGGCGCGAGTCGGATCCGGGCCCCGTTGGCCCCGCCACGCTTGTCGGTGCCTCGGAAGCTCGCCGCCGACGCCCAGGCGGTGCCCGCCAGTTGGGGGACGGTCAGTCCCGAGGCGAGGATCCGGTCCTTGAGAGCCGCGATGTCCGTCTGCGAGACCAGCTCGTGGTCCACCGCGGGGACGGGGTCCTGCCACAGCTGCGGCGCCGGGATCCACGGGCCGAGGTAGCGCGAGAGCGGGCCCATGTCGCGGTGCAACAACTTGAACCACGCCTTGCCGAACGCTTCCGCGAGCTTGTCCGGGTTCTCGTGGAAGCTCTTCGCGATCGGTCCGTAGATCGGGTCCACGCGCAGCGCGAGGTCCGTCGTCAGCATCATGGGGGCGTGCTTCTTCGACGGGTCATGGGCATCCGGGACGGTGCCCTGGGCCGAGGGGTCCTTGGGAGTCCACTGCTGCGCACCGGCCGGGCTCGTCGTCAGCTCCCAGTCGTAGCGGAACAGGTTGTCCAGGTACCCGTTGTCCCACTTCGTCGGCTCCGTGGTCCACGCACCTTCGAGCCCACTGGTGAGCGCGTCGACGCCCTTTCCGCTTCCGTGGGTGTTCCTCCACCCGAGGCCCTGCTGCTCGATGGGGCAGGCCTCAGGCTCGGGGCCGATGTACTCGGCGTCGACCGCACCGTGGCACTTGCCGAAGGTGTGACCGCCGATGATGAGGGCGGCCGTCTCCTCGTCGTTCATCGCCATGCGACCGAAGGTCTCGCGGATGTCCCGGGCGGCAGCCTTCGGATCCGGATTGCCGTTGGGTCCTTCCGGATTGACGTAGATCAAACCCATCTGCACGGCTCCGAAAGGACCGGTGAGTTCCCTGTCGCCGCTGTAGCGCTCGTCCCCGAGCCAGGTGTCCTCGGGCCCCCAGAAAATCTCCTCGGGCTCCCAGATGTCCTCTCGGCCGAAGGCGAAGCCGAAGGTCTTGAACCCCATCGATTCCATGGCGCAGTTGCCCGCGAAAACCAGAAGGTCGGCCCATGAGATCTTCCGGCCGTACTTCTGCTTGACCGGCCAGAGCAGACGGCGCGCCTTGTCGAGGCTCGCGTTGTCCGGCCAGCTGTTGAGCGGTGCGAAGCGCTGCGCCCCGGCCCCGCCGCCGCCCCGGCCGTCCGCGATGCGGTACGTCCCGGCGGAATGCCAACTCATCCGGATGAAGAGCGGCCCGTAATGGCCGTAGTCGGCGGGCCACCAGTCCTGGGAGTCCGTCATCACCTCGAAGACGTCCTGCTTCAGGGCCTCGACGTCCAGGCTCGCGAACTCTTCCGCGTAGGTGTAGCTCTCGCCCATCGGATTGGCCAGAGGCGAGTGCTGGTGGAGAACCTGTAGATCCAGCTGATTTGGCCACCAGTCCCGATTCGACCTGGGGCGGGTCGGCGCGGGGGTAGGGGCAGGGATGACCGGGTTCTCGCTGTCGCTTCCGGACACGTCCGTCCTTCTTCCTGTGTCGGTGTTTCCATTCTCGCGAACGGCGCCGATGATCGAGCGCGTGTCGGCGCGTCCGTATGGTCGCGCACCGGAGAGCTCACCGCGGAGAGAACACGCGGAGCGCGTCCGCATAACAAGCGGTCACATCCGTTCTTTTCCGAGACCGTGAGGCAAGGTGGCATTTTCCGATCATCCGCTTTCGTCAGCGACCCGATCGACATCGCTAAAATCTCGTTTTCCCGCCGAGCCGAAAAGGTGAGCCGATATGAGTGACCTGTTGGAGCGACTGCGAGGGCGTGGCTGGCGGATGACGTCCCAGCGGCGTGTCGTCGCGGAGGTCCTCGACGGCGACCACGTACACCTCACGGCCGACGAGGTGCACACCCTCGCGGTCCGACGACTGCCCGAGATCGCCCGAGCGACCGTCTACAACACCCTGGCCGAGCTGGTGCTGCTCGGTGAGGTCGTGGAGGTCTCCGTCCAAGGTCGCGCGAAACGCTTCGACCCCAACGCGCACCATCCGCACCAGCACCTGGTGTGTTCCGGCTGCGGCACCATCCGCGACGTCCACGTGACCGGCGTGCCGGTCGGACTGCCGGCGGAGGAGCGGTTCGGCTTCATCGTGTCCGAGGTCGAGGTCACCTACCGCGGATTGTGCCCGGCCTGCGCTCCCGGAGCGCAGGCCGGAGCGAACGTGACCGAGGACGATGGCTCGTAGGGCGGGTGCGCCGGCGCCGGCCGGGTAGGCGGACACGCAATCGCAGGTCCCGGTCCGGTGGCCTCGCGGAGTACCGGACGGAGTGATCGAGATGCGTGTGACAGCGGCAAGGATCCTGGGCGTGGCCACCCTCGGCTACGGGGTGGCGGTCGCCTGCCGGCCGGCGGTACTGGCCCGCCCCTGCGGGCTGTCCGAGCAAGGGTCCGCCGCGCTGCTGATCCGGGCCGTCGGGGTACGGGACGCCATCATCGGCGCCGCGATGGCGGCCGCTCCCGTCGGCGCGGCCCTGCGTACGGTCACTCTCTGCCGAGTCGCGGCCGACCTCGGTGACGCGCTCCTCTTCGGCTCGTTCCTGCCGGGCCGAGACGAGCGCGCCAAGGCGGCCTCGGCCGCCCTGGCCTGGGCGGCGCTCGGGGGCCTGACCCTGACCGGTGACACTCGCCCGTCCGCCCCGCTGCTGGAAAGTGCGGCGAACGTAGCCGTGCGGGGCGCCCAATCCGCGACCCGCGCGGAACTCTGACCCCGACGACCCCCGGCGCTTCCGGGGGCGGCGCTGGCCGCTGTCCGCGGGGTGCTCCTGAGGCCGGTGGGGGGCTGCTGCTCCACGGCGGCCCGGAGGGCGCGCGACGCCCGGCCCCGTCGCCAGCCGCCCGGGCCTTCGAAGCGGTTGCGGGAGCGGTACCGCTCCCGCAACCGCTCCGCGACCCGCTCCGGGTTCGCCGTGACCGGGCTCGCTTCGTCCGGTGTCCTCCGCGGCTCCTGGTCACGCCGGTCCCGCTGGTAACGCTGTCCTCCGGAGACGGTCCTCTCCTGCCACTGCTCCACCGACCACCACAGCCTGGTGCCACCGCGTCCGGTCCGCTCGTCGACCCGCGCGACGACCTCCTCCGCTGTCGAAGGGCGCCCCAACGCCCCCCGGCCTCCAGCACGTCCCCCTCGTCCGGTGCGTACGTCCGCCCGTCGCCCCCACTCGTCCCCACCGCCGGCTCCCCCACTCGCTCCTGCGACGTCTTCCGGCAACGGGACGCGCCCGTACGGGAATTACTCGCTGCGATCACCAACCCACATGCACCCCGCCCCAACCACCTCGACGCCCCGCACCCCGGGAACCCGGGCGCAGAACGCCTCGGCGACGTCCGCGTTCATGCGTTCAGTCCGGCGTGGCCGAACCGGGTCCGGCCTGCCCCGGGTCGTGTGTCAGGCGATGCGTGAGTGCAGGACTTCGGCGCACAGCGCGCCCAGGCTCCGGCCCGACGGTGAGGGCCGAAGCCGGTCTGAAGCTTTCTTCCACGCGTCGTAGACCATGCGGTGGGCTTCGTCCGCGCACTCGTCGAGGGCGCCACAGTCGGCGATACGTCGGGCGGCGCGGGCGGCGCCGTCCGCGTCCAGACCGGAGCGCACCTGTTCCCACAGCTGTCGGGCTTCGTCCTGAGGCATACGGGCGAGCGCGCGGACGAGCGGGTAGGTGACCTTGGCGTTGAGGAGGTCTTCGGCCACGCGCTTGGTCGCGGCGCCCTGCCGGCTCACGCCGCGGAGGTCGGCGACGTCGTCGGTGATCTGGTACGCGGTGCCGACCGCCTCGCCCAGAGCGGCGAGCGCGTCACACTGAGCCGGATCGGCCTCGGCCACCAAGGCGGCGATCCGGAACACCGCGGCTACCGGTGCGCCGGACTTCAGCCGGTGGGTTTGGGCGACCAACTGCCGTACGACGGTGGTGTCCCCGGTGGTCAGCGCGACGCTCATCTCCTCGTGGTGCCCCTGGAGGTCGAGGGCCTGCCCCGCATGCGCGGCCTGCAGGGCGTCGAGGTAGGTCTCGTACACGCGGGAACGCAGGCGGGGGTCGTCGGGCAAGGTCTGACGGATGGCCCGGTGCATGCTGAAGTAGGCGGTGGTGCCGGCGTTGATGGCGAGGGCGGTGCCGTGTTCGAGGTGGGCGCTGGGCCGCCCACGGCGCAGCGGGGCCCCGTCCTGGATGTCGTCGATGATCAGTGATCCGGTGTGCAGGAGCTCGCAGGCCGCCCACAGGGGCCCGTAGGGGCGGCTGTCAGCGCCCAGTGCCTCCACCACCGTGGCCGCGAGGGTGGGTCTCCAGCGCCGGCCGCCGTGGTCCACGGTCTGGCGCACCGGTGTGATGAGCGCCGCGTGCAGCCGGCCGTGGAGGCGCCTGGCAGTCTCCGGCAGGAGGATCTCCGTCCCTGTGGAGGGCAGGAGATCCCTGGTTGTCTCAGGGTGCGGCAGCTCCGGATACAGGTGGTCGATGTCCCGCTCCAGCGCCTGCGCTGTGTACCCGGACCGCCCGTCCTGCGCCCTACGCGGCTCGGCCGGGGCCGCGCTGTGCTGGTGGGGTCCGGGGAGCCGGCCGGCTCGGGGGGCGCCGGGGGCGCTGTCCGTGGTGCGTCGCGGGTCGTGGGGCGTGATCGTTTCATTGGCTTTGCCCTGCCGGCCGGCGGTCATCTGGGTCTCCCTCTGCTCGGTGAGGAACATGCCGAAGTGGTCTGACCGCCGTCCGCCGTTTGTGTCGGGAGCCGTGTAGGGGTGCTGCGGGACGGGGCCCGGTGGAAGGAACGGGTGCGGAAACAGAAGATCAGGAGGGCGGCGGTCGCGGTCAGCGCGAACCACACCAGCCACGCGACGAAGGCCGCCGTGGTCGCCCTCTCCGAGGGGCTGCGCCGGGAGATCCGCGGCAGCGGTGTCCACGTCACCTGCGTCCTGCCCTACCTCGTCGCCACCCGTGCCGGTGAAGGTCTGCGACCCCGTCTCGTACAGCCGCTGCGTCTCGAGCAGGTAGCCCGCGCCGTGGCACGGGCCATCCGCCGGCCGCCTACACGCATCTACGTACCAGGCCCGCTGGGCCGGCTCCTCGCCTACGCGTCCCAGCTCCCCGAACGCGCACGCGACGCGGTGGACGACCTCATCCGCATGGACGAACTGGCCCTCGCTCCCCAAGCCACGCCCCGGCAACGCTTCGGCCGCCGGCCCCCGGCCGAGCCGCCTCCTTCTCTCCACCCCGAGCCGGGGGTTCAGAGGCGGAGGGTGCGGTGAGAGGTGGCGCGGGGCAGGAAGAACATCAGGGCCCACGCGATCAGCAGGCCACCGATCACGTACGGCAGTGTGGCGGTGAAGGCGTCGACGACCTCGCCGCCGCGGGCGGTCGCGCTCTGGTCGTGGGCGAAGAAGACCACGCCGGTGAGGACGACGCCCAGGGCGATGCCGAGGTGGGTGGCGGTGTTGAACAGACCGGAGGCCGATCCTGCGTGCGCGACGTCGACGCGGCCGATGGTGAGGTCGGTGAGCGGGGCACCGATCATGCCCAGTCCGAGCCCCAGTGCCAGGACCGGGAGCGCCATGGTGGTCATCGACAGTCCGGTGCCGTACGTGGTGGCCAACAGGTGGAACGAGGCCAGGGCCGAAGCGGCGAGCAGCGCGCCCGCCTGGGGAGCGCGTCGTTGGTGGCGGGCGACGGCGGCCATGGCCAGCCAGGCGCCCGTGATCTCGGCGAGGGTGAGGAGGAGGAAGCCGACCGCCGCCCGCGACGGGCTCATGCCCAGGCCCTGTTGCATGAAGAGTGTCCAGCACATGAAGAACAGGCCGGACAGCAGACCGAAGACCAGCTGTGCGGCCAGCCCTCCGGAGAAGGGGCGACCGGAGAACAGGGACAGCTCCATCAGCGGGTAGCCGCCCTTACGGCTCTTGGTCCGCTGCTGGACGACCAGGCCCACCAGCACGGCTACGCCCGCGGCCATGGCCGTGAAGGTCCACCACGGCCAGTGCCGGGCGCCGCCCGCGCTGAGCGGGTAGGCGATCAGCAGCAGCCCGAGCGCGGAGAGGACCATGCCCAGCGGGTCGAGGCGCGGGGCCCGCGTGTCGCGGGACTCGGTCATGTAGCGCTGGCCGAGCAGGACCGTGGCGATCCCGAGGGGGACGTTGATCAGGAAGATGGAGCGCCAGCCGAGGCCGAACAGGTCGGCCTGGGTGAGGACGCCGCCCAGGAGGGGCCCGGCGGCACTTCCGATGGACAAGACGGTTCCGTACAGGCCGAACGCCTTGGAGCGGTCGCTGCCGCTGCCGCTGTGGCGGTCGTTGTCGCTGTCGCCGCTGCTGTCGCTGTCGGAGAAGGTGACGTGCAAGGTCGCCAGGACCTGCGGGATCATCACCGCCGCACCGGCGCCCTGCACCGCGCGGGCGGCGATCAGGGTGGCGGGGCCGACGGCGAGGGTGCACAGCAAGGAGGCGCCGGTGAAGGCGCCCGTGCCGAGCAGGAAGGTTCGTTTGCGCCCGTAGAGGTCACCGAGGCGACCACCGGTGATCAGCCCTATGCCGAGGGCGAGCGCGTAGGCGGCATGGGTCCACTGAAGGCCGGCTGCCGAGGCACCGGTGTCCGCCTGGATGGTGGGCAGGGCGGTGTCGACCACCGAGGCGTCCAGGACGGCCATCAGTTCGCCGATCAGCACCACGGCCAGCATGATCTGGCTGCCGGGGCGCGAAGTTCGTCCGGCTGGGGTAGTGCCCGAGCCGGGCAGGGCTTTGCGGGTGTCATGAGACACGGAGAGGGGTTCCTGTTCAGGGCAGTGGGAAGAACGGGCAGGCCAAGGCCCGTGTACGCCTACTGCGCACAGGAGGATGTCACGGAGCCCAGGCCGTCGGGATCACCGTCTTCACAGCGGACAACACCCATCCGCCTTGTCAGCACAGGCGGGGGTCCGCGGGCAGGGCCCGGGAAGAACGGCTACTTGGCCTGGGATATACGTCATCACCTCGAAGGACACGCGCACGCCCACAGGGGGCGGAATCGGAACCCTGCCAGCATAGGCGGGCGCCCTCCACGGGGAAAACGGGTTTCCGGGCCGCCCTCCGGTGCCGGTGGCCGAGGTGGAGGCGGTGAAGCCGTAGCGGCCGAGTACGTTGAGATCGCGGTGCTCGAAGGTGGACAGGCGGCGATGTACCGGGTCCTCCAGAGCGCCATGGGGCCCGGCTCTCCCGACCTCGGGAACCGACCTGCCGAGACGGCGCGAAGGGGGGTCGCCTACAGTCCCTCTCCACGGCCCGGTGGAACACGTTCGGGCAGGTCAGGGGAGGAATTGTGCTGATGCGCCAAGAATGGGCCGCGCTCGCGGTGGGGATGACGGTCGTGGCGGGAACGGTCGTGGTGGCGGGACCCGCCGCGGCAGCCGATGTGACCGGGGTCCACAAGAGCGACTTCAACGGGGACGGCTACAACGACCTCGTGACCGGTGCCCCCGCCGCGACAATCGGCGGCAAGGCGGGCGCCGGGTACGTGGCCGTCATGCCGGGCGGCCCGGACGGACTGGTCACTGCCCAACGCAAGGTGATCAGCCAGGCGAGCGCCGGCGTCCCGGGCGACCCCGGCGAAGGGGACAACTTCGGGTACGCGCTGAGCACCGGCGACTTCAACGGCGACGGTTTCTCCGACCTCGCGGTGGGCGCCCCGCAGGACAGTGCCCCCGTGGCCGAGGGCGGTCAACGGACCGGCTCGGTGACCGTGCTCTTCGGAAGCCCGACGGGCCTGGGCAACGCCTCGCGCGTGATGGGCATCGCCAAGCTGCTGGGCCAGTCACTGACGGCGGCGGACATGGACGGCGACGGTCGCCCCGAGCTCGTGGCGACCGAGCGGATCGGGCCCGACGGAGGCATGCGGCGCTTCACCGTGGCGGCGGGCGGGACCGCGTTGACGCGTACGGACGACTTCGCGAACTTCGGTTCCTACGGCCTGGCCGCGGGCGATGTCGACGGCGACGGACGCGACGACGTCGTGACCCAGTTCCGCGCCCTGGGCAACGTCCCGATGTTCGGGGTGTTCAGCGGGGTCAACGGCAAGCTCGACGGCTCCGCGACCTGGTGGCCGGAGAGCGCATACCAGGGAGGAACCGACGCGGTGGTCGGCGACCTGGACAAAGACGGCAAGGCCGACATCGTGATCGGACGACCTTCCAGGGAGTTCTCGGCAGCCGGCGGCGACGTGGCCGTCTGGAAGGGCCGCAAGGGCGGCATCACCGGCGAGCCGCAGAAGGTGATCACCCAGTCCACCGCCGGGGTACCGGGGGCCGCCGAGAGCGACGACAGGTTCGGCTACTCGGTCGCGATCGGCGACGTGACCGGCGACGGCAACCCCGAACTCGCCATCGGAGCGCCCGGCGAGGACATCGGAGCCGTCGTGGACGGCGGCTCGGTGACCGTGCTCCGCGGCAGCGCGAAGGGCATCGTGACGGCCACCGACGGGGTCGCGCTGACGCAGGACTCGGCGGGGGTGCCGGGGGCCGCGGAGACGCACGACCAGTTCGCCTGGGGCGTGTCCCTCGTGGACTACACAAAGGACGGCAAGGCCGAACTGGCCGTCGGTACCCCAGGCGAGAACAACACCAACACGGAGTGGCCGTACTTCGGCGACGGCGCCATCAGCGTCCTGCGCGGCGCGGACGCCGGCCCGGCGACCACCGGCGTGCGCAGCCTCACCGCCACGTCCTTCGGCTCCACCCTGGCGGGCAGCCCCTTCGGTTTCGCCCTCGGCCGCTGAACCACGCACCGGATCCTCGCGGTGGACCCCGCGCGACACTGATTCGAGGGTGGAGAAGACCACCCGGTGCTGTGATCGGAAGGGCTTGCCGGTAGGCCCGTGGCGTCGGCTGCGGTACGTCGCAGGTGGCGTGTCGCAGCTCGTCCCGGACCGCGCACGTGCCCGGTCCGGCGACGCGGCGAGAACTCTGCTGCGGACTCGAACATCCCGTACGCCTACTGCCTCCACCTGCTGCACCACGAGGACACGGGCATGATGGGCCAGTTCGTGGCGGTCGGACCCAAATCCACCCTGCGGCACAACATCTGGGACGAAAGGAAACGCCAACATCAAGATGTAGTGTTATCCGTAGCGGCGGTTAGGCCGGTGCGCCCCTTCATTCCTCCGCTCAGACATGGCACGAATCGTGATGTAAGACGTACAGCGGCCGCAGGGCTGCCGCTCAGACCGGTCGATCGAGAGATCGGCCCGGGTCAGGGCCTTGGTCCAGGCGAACCACATGGCGCTGATCATGAAGATCCCGGGGATCGCGTGACCGCCGGTGGGCCACTCAGTGGTGTGGGGCGCCCATCCGGCCCGCCCGACGAACAGAAGATCTCCAGGGAGAAGTGAGGTATGTCAGTGATCTGCGTCGGAGGCATGATCGGGATCGGCAAGACGAGCGTGGCCGAACTGCTCGCCCGGGAACTGGGCAGCAAGGTCTTCTACGAGAGCGTGGACGACAACCCGATCCTTCCGCTCTTCTACACGGCGAGCCCCGAAGAGATCCAGGCGAAGCGTTACCCCTTCCTGCTCCAGCTCTACTTCCTGCAGACCCGGTTCGCCTCGGTCAAGGAGGCGTACAAGCAAGGCGACAACGTCCTCGACCGGTCCATCTACGAGGACTGGTACTTCGCCAAGGTCAATCACGATCTGGGCCGGATCAGCTCCCTCGAAATGCGGGTGTACGAGGGACTGCTGGGCGAGATGATGCGCGAGATCGACGGCCTGCCGTACCGCAAGGCACCCGATCTCATGGTCTACCTCAAGGCGAACTTCGAGACGGTGCTGCACCGCATCGGGCTCCGGGGCCGCGATTTCGAGCAGGACGAGAGCCTCATCGAGTACTACCGGACCCTGTGGTCCGGGTACGACGACTGGGTGCACACGCACTACTCGGCCAGCGAAGTCCTCGTCATCGACATGAACCACACGGACGTGGTGAACAACCCCGAGGACGCGGCGCGCGTGGCGCAGGAAGTCAAGAACGCCCTGGCGGCGGTCGCGCACCGGGCCTGAGCCCGAACCGGGACAACCGTGGCCGGACGGGCGGTGAGGAGTGCCACCGTCCGGCGACACGGTCGGTGGCGCCGGGCACGTCCCCGACGGCGGGCCCGCCCGCTGGGCCCGGAGCCGCGCGCCCTCGGCTCCGTACGGGACCGCCTGCCTCTGTCGGCAGCGCGACCGTTTTGACGGCGCACCTCATGGCCCTGTGGCGCCGACCTTCGATTCGTCCTGCGACGTTCGCTCACATCGCGAAACCGCAGGTGAGCGGCCGACGCACTGCGCCCCGAAGGTCGCGAGGGGATACTGGATCGAGTTGGGCGCCCTCCTGATCTGACCACGGACGACGTGGCGCCCAGGAGGTTTCCATGCGCCGTCAAACGCTCTCACACCGGCCCGGGCTCCTTGTCGCGGTCGGAACCGCTCTCCTGCTCGCGGTGGCCCTCCCGACTTCGGCCTCGGCGGCCGTCGGCGACGTCCAGGTCGCCCTGGGCGAGCCGGGCAAGGAAGGGCCGGTGATCGCCGCCCCGCGCAAGCTCGTCCAGAGCCCTACGGACGGTCACTGTTACACGGTCAAGGAAGTGTTCCCCGACGCCCCGGAGGGCAGCTACTTCCGTTCGGTGGGCAACCACACGAACACATCGGTGTTCATCTACGAGGCCGACGCCTGCGCAGGCGCTCCGCATGACCGGACGCCGATGGACCCCGGAAAGGCGATCATCGGGCTCCCCATCCTCTCCTTCAAGATCGTCCCGGCTCCGACCCTCAACCTCGGCACCACGTCACCCTCGGCGGGGTAGGCCGTGCGTTCAAGGTTTGAGGCGTAGGGCCCGGGGGCCCGGTCGGTGGGCACGATGGCGCACCCGCAGCGTTGTTCACGCGGCCGACGAATGGGCCAGGGTGAGGTGTGCCACGCGGTCGGTGCGCGAGCCCCCGCGTGGCCGGCCGCTGTGTGCGCGAAGTGGTAGGGCGGGATGCGGTCGTGAGCGTGCGTCAAGAAGTGCAGGTCACGGGCCGATAACAGGGTGGGTTGCGGCGCGCGGTCGACAGTGGGGGCCCTCGTGGCGCGGCCTCCTGGACGCATTGTCACAATTGTGGCGCATTGCACGCGATTTGAGCGGGCGTCGAAACCGGTGGTAGAGCTGGCTGCATGATCAAAACGGTTCGAAAGCCTCGTCACGCCAAGCCCCGTTCCGGTACGTCCCCGACGCGCGTCGGTGTTCTCGGTGGGGTCTTGGGCACCCTCGCGTTGGCCGCTGCGGCCACCCCCGCCTCGGCCCACCAGGCGGATTCGGGCCCTACGGGCGCGAGCGGGCACATACCCTCTTCCCGGCCCGACGGCTCCCCCTCGACCTCCCCCTCCCCCGACACCTCGACTCCGGACCAGGTGACCGGGGCGGCCGCGACGGTAGTGGACTTCGCCCGGGCCCAGGTCGGCAAGGGGTACGCGATGGGCGGGACGGGGCCGAGCGCGTACGACTGCTCCGGCCTCACCCAGGCCGCCTACCGTCAGGCCGGCGTCGAACTCCCGCGCGTCTCCCAAGAGCAGTCCGCGAGCGGCCGGGACGTCGATCTGTCGGACCTGCGACCGGGCGACCTTCTGTACTGGGGGGCCAAGGGCTCCGCCACCCACGTCGCCGTCTACGTCGGGGGCAACACCTACGTCGGCGCGCAGAACTCCCGCGTCGGAGTCGTCGAGCGCAGCCTCGACTGGTCCAGCCCCTCGGGGGCCGTCCGCGTCCTGTGACGACCCGGCGGCAACGAACCTGAGGCCGCCGGGTCCGGGCGTCGAGCGGTCCGGGCGTCGAGCGGTCCGGGCGGGTGCGGGTGGGTTCGGGTGCGGGTGGGTTCGGGTGCTGCGGGCGGCCCTCGGGCCTATCCGTTCCGTTCGGGACCGGGCGGCGTCGCCGGGAAGTGACGTTCCAGGATCTCCGCCCAACGCGGCAGGCTGACGAATCCGGTGGCGTCGGCCTGTGCCTGGACGAGCTCGGCGAGCGCGGCGACGAAGGGCTGGGCGGCGGAGTCCTCGGGCACGTCGACGGCGGCCTTCTTGAGCCGCTCGTGCGCGGCGGGAAAGACGCCCTTCGCCCACGCGCCCTGCTCGCGGACCCGCTTGCCGTCTTCCTTCAGGCTGGACATGAACCGGCCGAAGACCGTGCAGTCCGGGGCGTGCCAGATCTTGTCGGGACCGATGCGGGCGTTGTCGTGGCCCGGCAGGGGGTGGCAGTCGACGCAGTCGGGCACGAGCTTCTCGGTCATCGCGGAATTCCCTTCGAGTGGAGGCAGAGCCTGCCATGCCTGCGAACCGTTGACCAGGGGTTTCGCACCGGAATCCTGTCGTCCTGATGAGGCACCGTACTGGCGTGGGCCTGCCGTCGCACGATCACCGTGCGGTGGCAGGCCCACGGCCGGTCAGTTGCCGGGCTGTCAGCCGGCGGGCGGGGTCCCGTGCACCGGGCCCTGTCGAGGGCGGCCGCCCTCACCCCGCGTTCCCCTCGCCCTCCCTCCCCGGTTCGCCCCGGGGGCCGGTCGGTCCGTCGGACGTCAGCGTTGCGCGCCGGGAAGGATGCTCAGGGTGACGCCCAGGCGGGCGGGGCGGGCGGGCGTGCTCTCCAGGGGGACGTTGACGCGGCCGGTCTCCACGCACAGGAAGCGGAGGTGGTCGTCGTCCGTCAGGTCGGCCATCGAGGCGGCCAGTTCGGGTCCGGGGTTCCAGACCACGACGTCGGAGGCCTCCCGGTGCGTGAGTTGCACGCTGCGACCGAGTGCGCCGTCCCGGACGACGCTGACCTCGTCCGGCGCGGTGTAGACCCGCTCGATGTGTCCCGTCGGCCGCACCGTGCCCCCCGCATCCACCGTGTCCAGGTCGAGGAGGTTGTCGTGGTGGCGGTCGCCGAGCCCGACCACCTCCGTCTCGTCCAAGGCTCCGATCGCCACGTAGGTGTGCAGGGCGGCCGTGCTCTGGTACTCGCCGGTCGCCTCGACGTCGATCGCGCAGGTCGCGCCGAGGGAGATACGCGTGGTCAGGGTGAACTCGTGCGGCCACAGGGCGCGCGTGACGTCCGAGGAACCCAGACGGAGCACCAGGACGACACCGTCCTCGGTGGATTCCTGCGAGACCAGGTCCCAATCGAGGGCGCGGGCGAAACCGTGCGACGGCTTGGCCACGGGCCCGAACCACGGCCAGCACAGGGGCACGCCGCCCCGGACGGGCGTGCCCGCCACCCAGGCGTTGCGCTCGCCCAGCCACAAAACCTCGGCGCGGCCCTCCGGCTGCCAGGAAAGGACCTGTCCGCCCTGCAGGCTGACCACGGCACGCACGCGCGGGTGGTCGACGACCAGGATCGGGATCTCGCCGATGAGACGCCGGGTCACGGAGGGCGACAGTCGGCCGAGGACGGGGAGGGCGAAGAGGTTCTCGTTCATGGCGTCGACTCTTCAGAAACCACACAGGACAGTCAAGCCGGCGCTTCCGGATCCGGCCGCGCCATGGGGGCTGTGGTGGCGGCGCCGGCGGTGGCGGTCGGCGTGGAGGCTCACCGTCGTGTGCGGTTTCAAGGGCGCGAACGCAGCGGGTGGTCCGCCGGTACCTCGACGACGGCGATGTGCACGCCGTCGGGGTCCGCGATCCACATCTCGATCAGGCCCCACGGTTCGCGCAGCGGAGCCCGCAGCACCTCGGCGCCCCGGTCGCGCAGTTCCTCGTACGCCGCCGCCACGTCCGCCACCTGGAGCCACAGCCGCGTCCCGGGCGCGGGGGACTCGTCGGCGCGCCCGGAGACCTCCAGGAATCCGCCGCCGAGGAAGTAGACCGTGCCGCGCTCGGGTCCGGTGCCGAACTCGCGGTAGACGGCCAGGCCGAGGGTCTCGCCGTAGAAGGCGCGGGAGCGCTCGGGGTCGGTGGGCGTCAGCAGGATCCTGCTCCCCAGTACGTGCACCACGGCTCACTCCCGTTCGGACGACGACTCCCGACGAGACTACCCAGGGAATCACCGACGATCCGTGCAAGCCGTCCGAGCCGGGACGACTCGTCGGAGCCGTCGGAGCCGTGACGAATCCTCGGCGCCGTCAGAGCACGCGTAGGAGCCCTTACCGAGTCCAGGCCGAGGTAGGCATCGTCCGCGGCCGATATTGGTCAAGCCACCCCGCCCGGACCACGTAGAGTGGCGTTACCGACGCGGGGTGGAGCAGCTCGGTAGCTCGCTGGGCTCATAACCCAGAGGTCGCAGGTTCAAATCCTGTCCCCGCTACGAAAACGAAGGGGCCCGGCATCAGCCGGGCCCCTTCGGCGTGCGGCGCTCCGGTAGCCTTCGACAACGCCCAAGGCAACCCCACCCGCCCCGGCCTTCCCCATCTGTCCGCACCCAGGGCTTCCGGATCAGCGGCACCGCATCAACGGCACCGACCTGGCGTCCTCGTCGTGGAAGCAACACATGCGCTCTGGCGTCGTCGTACTCGACGACGGCGAGCCGACGAGTCCGGCCACCTTCGCCTCGATCCGGCTCCGGCTCCGTTCGTGATCGGTCGATCGGCTACTCCTCCGAGCCCGCAGCCGACGGCGGTACTTCAAGGACGAAGAAGAGGAAGCCGGGTTTGGTCGAAAGGGCATCGAAGTCGTCGGGGAACAGGTCACGAGCGGCTGGGTCGGGCTGCGGCTCGCTGATGGCGGAGATTCGGAAACCGGCGGTCGTGAAGGCATCGGTCATCGCGTGCAGCGGCCTGCGCCAGAACCTCATGGGAGCCGACTGCCCGTTGAACGTCCAGTCGAAGGAATAGCTGGTGGTCGCAGAATAGTCGGGCCGAGGATCCTGGATCGCGTAGGCCACGAAAGGGTGGTCCACCGAGGCGATCAGCCGGCCGCCGGGCGTGAGTACTCGCCGCATCTCGGCCAGCGTCGGCCCCCAGTCCTCGACGTAGTGCAGGACCAGCGACGCCACCACGTCGTCGAAAGCACCGTCGTCGAAGGGCAGGCGCTCGCTCACGTCGGCCACCTGCAGGGCCGCGTCGGCACCCAGCCGCCGTCTTGCCAACGCCAGCATTCCGGCGCTCGCGTCGATGCCGGTGACGACCGCACCCCGGTCGCGTAGGACGGCGGACAGGGCGCCTGCGCCACAGCCGGCGTCCAGGATCCGACGGCCGGTCACGTCTCCGGCGAGGGCCACCATCCCGGGCCGCTCGTAGTAGGCGTTCACGAGGTTGTTCTCGTTGTCCGCCGAGTACGCCTCGGCGAAGCTGTCGTAGTCATTGACCCGGGTCGGATCTGTGGCTGGGGCGAGACTCTCGGGCACATCGGTCGAGCGTTCCATCGTCGCAGCCCAGTAGGCACGCGACCCGCCCGGCAGGGCTCAAAACCAGCCCGACGGACGGGAGTTCGGCGGCCTGGGCGGACCGGCCCCCGGCCGCCGTCTTCCGCTATTGGACGCCCGCGACTGCTTCAGTAGCCCCGGACGACGAGCTTGACTCTGGCCTGGGGCCACGTGGTGCGCAGGTAGTGGTCCTCGGCGGCGCGCCAACGTTTGATCCACCCCTCGGAGTTCTCGCCGCGTCCTCGCACGCGCCGCAGGCAGGTGTCGCGAGGGGTGTCGACGTAGGCGGTGAAGTGGAAGTAAGGGACCAGCTCCGGGCGCGCGGAGTAGACCCCTTCGACGATCACCACGGCCCCGGGGACGACCTCGTGCCAAGCGCCGAGTTGTCCGGTGGTCCAGTCGTAGATTTGGTAGCGGGCCGCCCGGTCATCCCGCAGCGGGATCAGGACTTGATCCCGCAGACGTTCCCAGTCGAAGTAGCACCTGTAGCCCTGTTCCGCATCGAGTCGCTCTCGCTCTCGGTCGGGCATCGGACGGTAGAAGTCGTCCACGTGCACGATGACGGCGCCGTCGAGGTGTCCGGCCAACGCGGCGGCCAACGTGGTCTTGCCCGATCCTCCCGCGCCGTCGATGGCGACGATCCTAGGGCCCCCTTGGGGCGGGGGCAGTTGCGAGAGAGCGTCCGCAATGTCCTTCGCTCGCTCCGTCATGTCCACGAGTTGTTGATGAGTCCGCAGGTCGGTGGTCCGTGCGGCACTCGACAGGACAATCTCCTCGGCTTCCCCCAGGCCGACGCCCAGCAGTTCTCGGGTCACCACGATCGAGTCCATGACCCCCGACCCGAGGTCCCGCAGCAGCCGCTGGACCTGTTCCATTCCCTCGTCTTGGTCGAGCAACGGCTCGCACTGCTCCACCAGATCGGCAAGGCGTGCGGCACGCTCCGGAGAAAGACCCTGGACGTTTTCGAACATGAGAACTCCTCGCGGTCAGCGCCAAGGGCGGAGACGAACCGGCGGAGCGGGGCTGCCCTCGGACAGCTCCCACCACCGCACCTATCCTGCGGCCCGGATCGGCACGAAGCTCCACCGGGACCCGACCATCGACGAGAACGAGCGCCAGATCCTCCTCTGCCCACCCGAATCGAGCACGGGCCGACCCCTCATGCCCGGTCCAGTCGACAGTGCGCACTGCGCACACAACACCGTTGCTCGTTGGGCGTGTTGACGACCAGAGCCGGCGTCGGGCCCGACCTTGCCGCGGTTCGGAAGTTCCAACGAAAACCCCTTGCCCAATGGTCAAGAAACGTTGACCATTGGGGGCATGCCTACCGAAGACGCTCCTGAGACGTTCCACGTCACCACCGGCGAGCAGTTGCGCGCCGTTTCCAGCCTCACGCGCCACCGGATCATGGCCGTGCTCCGATTCGAGCCCGCGACGATCACGCAGATCGCCGAGCGAGTGGGTCTAGCGAAGGGGAGTTCCAGCTACCACGTACGGCTGCTCGAACGGGCAGGCCTGGTGAAGGTGGTCCGGACGCGGAAGGTCCGGGGCGTCACCGAGCGGTACTACGCCATGGCCGCGCGGTCGATCGTGCTGCCGGATCCGGGCGAGGGAGGTCCGGACGTGCTGATGCGGCATGCGGTGGCGGACCTGGAGGCGGCGCCGATGGATGGCGAGCGACACGTACGCATGGCGCATCTCCGGCTCACCGGGGCGCAGTTCGCGGAGCTGGGGGCGCGGCTGGAGGCACTGGCGGACGAGTACCGGCAGCTGTCCGATCCTTCACTGCCGGACGCGTCACTCGTCTTCGCACTGTTCCACCCGGGACCGCGCGAGCAGTCCGAAGGAGACTCCAAGTGACCTCAGATGTAGCGAAGTTGCCGTCCGAGTTCGGACGGCTGTGGACTGCGCAGACGGTGTCCTCGCTCGGTGACGGGGTGTCGCATGCCGCGCTGCCGCTCCTCGCGTTGACGTTGACGCGGGATCCGATGGTGCTCGCCGTCGTCACGGCCGCCGGAACGCTGCCGTGGCTGCTCTTCGGGGTTCTCGGCGGTGCGTTGGTGGACCGCTGGGACCGTCGGAGCACGATGTGGGTCACGGACGCGGCGCGTGCGGTGCTGCTCGCGATACCGGCGGCAGCGGCCGCGCTCGACGTGCTGAGCATCCCCCTGCTCGCGGCCGTCGCCTTCCTGCTCGGCGTCGGCGGGCTCTTCTTCGACACGGCCGCCACGGCCTATCTGCCGGATCTGCTCGGCCGCGACCCCGCACTCCTTGAGCGCGCCAACTCCCGCCTGCGCGGCGCCCAGACCGCCGCGTCCGGCTTCGCGGGGCCGCCCGCGGGCAGTGCGCTGCTCACGCTCGGGCGGGCGGTTCCGCTGCTCGCCGACGCGGTGTCGTTCGCGGTCTCCGCACTGCTCGTACGATCGCTGCCCGCCGCGCCCCGGCCCGTGCCGCAGGCTCGTGAGTCGCTGCTGAGACAGGCGCGGGCCGGCGCCTCGTACGTATTCCGGAATCAGTTGCTGCTCGGGCTCGCGCTGCGTCCGGCGGTCGGGAACGTCGCCTTCCTGGCCGTGGAGACCGTACTCGCCCTCTTCGCGCACGATCGCCTCGGCATCGACACCTTCGGATTCGGCCTGCTTCTCACGGCGGAGGCCACCGGCGGTCTGCTCGGCGCGGGCATCGCCTCCTTCCTCGGCCGGCGGCTCGGCACCGGCACCGCACTGACCTGCACGGCCGCAGTCGAGGGGCTCGCCATCCTGGGTCTTGCCGCCGCTCCGAACCCGTACGTCGCCGGGCTCGCGCTCGCCGTGTGCGGAGCGGGCATGGGCGCCACGATGGTTCTGGCCCCCTCCCTCCGACAGGCGATCGTCCCCGCCCACCTGATGGGCCGGGTCGCCTCCACCTCCCGGATGCTCGCCATGTGCGCCGCCCCGTTCGGCGCCTTCCTCGGCGGCTGGCTGGCCACCACGTACGACGTACGCACCCCGCTCTACGCCGCCGCCGGCCTCCTCCTCACCATGACCGCCGTCACGTCGACCATGACCGGCAACCGCCGGGTCGAGGCGGCGCTGCGTGCCGCCGCCCCGGCCGGTGCCGAGGGCGTCTCGATCGGTGGGAAGTGATGCGGATCGTCGCTGGTGGACGTGGGGTGCCGGCAGTTGAAGACAGAGCGCCGAACAGAGCGCCACCGATGAGCACTCCGACCGCGGTCAGCGCGAATCGGGGCGATCGCGCAAGCGGCGGCGGTCTCCGCTGTCGGCTTCGACGGTGTGGCCGCGGTGGTCCCGTACCTTCCGCGGTGCCTTGTCAGATGGCGCGCCTACTGATCTTTTCGTAAGTTCGGTGGGTGTGGTGGCCTCGTGGGTGGGAGGCTGTCGGGGTGGCTTATCAACCTTCGTCTTCTGTGGCCGGTT
>NZ_JBIUTJ010000021.1:0-93768 GCF_044741845.1 Streptomyces sp. NPDC088097 | reverse complement strand
CCAGCGCGGCGCGCTGGGGAAGAGACCCGGTTCGCTGCGCTCACCGGAAGGCCGGCCCTTCGGGCCGGTGTCCTGCGCTTCGCTCCGGACTGGTTCGGGCTTCGCCCGAACCGCCTGCTACGCAGGCCGGCATGACCCCGTTTCACGGGGTCCGGGCCTTCGGCCCGTTGGGTGGGTCCGCTCCGCTCCCCCGCCCCGGGTCCTTCCGGCTTCGCCTCCAGGACCAGCCCGCTGACGCGGGCAGCCGGCTACAAAGTGCATGCCGCCGGTCGGCAATCCACGGGGCCGGTTCTGGCGAGCCGGTCGGGACCGGCCTCATCGCTTCCATCGCTCAAGATCGTCGTTGAGGATGTACCCGTGACTAACCGCATCAGCGTTCTGATCTCAGCCTTGACCGTCCCCGCCAGCTTCATAATGTTCATAGTCGGCATTCAGCAGTACCGAGCCGGCGCCTCAGTCCTGTGGCTCATAGGCGGCTCCCTGTTTGTTCTCAGCTCCGTGTACACCCTCGTAAAGGATGTACGTCACCTCCGCACAGAGCCGAATGCCTGACGAACGACAGCAACGCATCCCCACGCCCGAGAAGACCACACTCCCCTCCGCGGACGACCGACGCCGGTTGAAGTGATCCGGGTGATGAGGCGATAGGCGATGTCGTGACCGTAAGACTCGGCCAGGTCGACCGCAGACCTCCTGCCTGTCGGCTGGGGTCGAGGATCGGCACCGTAGGCCAACAGGATCACCGTAAGCCGGCTGTCGATCGGCTCTCCGGACTGGAGTGCCGAGTCCCCTTCCAGGTCGATGGCGTGCTCCAGGAGAGTCATCCCGCAGCACACCTCGTCGACATCGGCACCTTCCTCAAGGAGACGAGTCAGCGTGGCGTGATCGCTCGACTCAACCGCCTGATGCGCGGCAGTCCACGAGCTTTCGGGAAACCCAGTCATTCAGGTAGCGTAGATCTCTTCGGGCACCCTAGGGGCCTGGAGTCCATAAGGTGAATGCCGATGACCCTTGGCGAACTGCCCGTCGCGTGGAGCCTGCCCACCGAGGACGCCCAAGCCGGATGGCGAGCTCTGTGGTGGAGCGTCGGACCGGACAGCGAACTCGCAGTGATGCTGGTCCACGAACGAAACCTGCGCCGCTCCCCGCACATCAAGGGATGGGTCGGATGGAGCGTGCCAGCCCCGTGTGACGGCATACTGATCGTGGTCTCCAGCGGGGTGGAACGCCGGACAACAGTAAAAGGCATCACCGAGTGGACCAGCCACCTGGCCCTGCTCTCCTGGTCACGATTCCTGCTGGCCTCCGGTCGTACGCGTCGCGGGCAAAACGGAACCTGGGAAAGAAACGCCGTCGTGTACTCCCCCGGGGGATACCCGGTGAGTCACTTCTGCATCGGTGACGACATCGACTACGTCGTCACCGACCGCACCGACGGCATCTGGACCTCGTACGGCGACGAGGGCATATACGGGCACCATCCGCAGAGCAGCGCCGGCCTGGCCCGCTGGAACACCGACGGCGCCCACACCTGGAATCCCCAAGGACGACTTCCCGTATGGCCTCTCGGCGGAAGCGCAGCCGCCACCGAGGAGGCAATGGTTTGGCTCGCCTGGTACAGCCACAAGGGTTCCTTCCTGTCCCGGGTCGATCCCACCAACGGCCAGGTCACCAGCTACCGCAACCCCCTCAAGGACACCGACGGCATCGCCGTCCGCGGCACCCGGATGATCCTCACCCACCGATTCCACAACCGGCCCGACATCGAACTCAGCCGCGCGGAACTCATCGACGACACCTGGGTAATCACCACCCAGGAAAAACTCCACCTACCAGGGCCCGTAGTCATGCGCTGCGCCCAAGGCCGCGACGGCAACCTCTGGCTCCGCGGCGGCGACACCTGGACACGAATCGAAGCCTGAACCAGGCACCGCTTCGCTTCGTACTGGTTCAGGCTTCGCCCGAACCAGTACGCTCCGCGTGCTGGGCTGACCCCGTTTCGCACGGTCCGTGCCATCGGCACGTTGGGATGGGTCCGCTCCCCCACCCGGTCCGCGGACGCCAACAGCGATAAGGGCGGCGGGGGGGGCTAACGGGTACCTCCAAGGAGCGCCGTGGCCGTTTCCAGGTCGATCGCCGGGTCCCCTGTCGCCTCGACTGCGGTGATGAACTCCTCGAGCTGGGCCGGGGACATCCGATGAGACAGGCCCTCTCGGAGCTGAGTGGTGTCGAAGTGGGCGTCCTGGTCGTATCCGTAGAGGTCGGCCAGGAGTTCTTGCGGGGTGGGTTTCACTGGGACAGTCCTTCTTCGTGGAGACGGGGGCATTCGGCTCCGGGGGTGCTCCGCTCCCCCCGGGGCCGGTTCCAGCCGGGTTGCCAGCCAGCTACTGCATCAGCTCGATATGAGGGTGCTCCACCGCTGCCGGGCAGATGTAAATCTGCTGCGTGACACAGTCGGCTATCTGGACCCTGGTCGGATGCTGCATATCGCGGCGATCACGAGGGGCGCAAGAAGCGGCGGCTTGGTCTTCGTACGGGATCCAGCTTCCGTTGCCGGCATCCCATTCGGAGCTGGTGATGGTCAACAACGGCTCCGTCTCGGTGCCACAGACCGAGCAGGGCCGCGGAGTCGGGTCCGCGTACCCCCACATGGGCCAGCCTCCCACCTTCCAACCCGGAGCACCCGACAGATGACTCCCATAGTCCGACTCCGGATAAGGCTCGTAACCGCCTTCCACGGCGACAGCGGCCGCCTGCCGGATACTCCAATCCTCGATCCGGTCTCGCAGCTCCTTGCTCAAATCCGCCGGGTTCGGGTACTCCCTGACCTGCTCCGGCGAAACCACGCACGGCTCCGGGACATACTCCTCGACCACCACCGGCGGCTCAGGAGGCGATACGAGCACCTCCGTGACAGCGGCCGCGGACCGCCAGACCACCACGCTCCTGGGCATGTAATGCTCCGGAGGGTGATCGAAGGGACACCACAGCACCTGGAGCAGATCGACCCCGGCCCTGCCCGGCGGGCACGGCACGGGAACGTCCCGCAGATACAACTGGGCCAAGGGCACCATCGCGACAGGACCATCGAGCCACGAGCCGTCGAGCCACGTCTCCTCCGAGTCCAGCCGGTCCCGGACCGCTCGCTCCTCGGCCGTGTAGTGCGGAGGGTGGGGATCCCCATCCGGGAACGCCGCCTCGCTCGCCCGGACACGCTGCTGCAGACGCAGATCAGCCAACGCGATATCGCTCGTACTCTCGTGCGGGAGATCGCAATACGGCCACGGCTCATCAACAGGCCACAACAACGGCCCACCAACCGAACTGTCATGCCACGTGACCGGCCCAGGACGAGGATGCAATCGGATCGCCGTGCGAGCCAACGGGCCCAGTTCAGGGAAAACCGCCGCGATATCAAACGGCCGCGGCGGAGTAGTACGAACCACATTCATAGCAACAATGCTGCCAGCAACCCCTGACAACCACGTCCCCCAAGCCGGGACCCCCAGCGCTGCGCGCTGGGGAAGAGAGCCGGTTCGCTGCGCTCACCGGAAGGCCGGCCCTTCGGGCCGGTGTCCTGCGCTTCGCTTCGGACTGGTTCGGGGCTGCGCCCCGAACGGCCTGCTTCGCAGGCTGGGGTGACCCCGTTTCACGGGGTTCGGGCCTTCGGCCCGTTGGGCGGGTCCGCTGCGCTCCTCCACCCTCGGGTCCTTCCGGCTCCGCCTCCAGGACCAGCCCGCTGACGCGGGCGGCTGACTGCCGAGTGGGGTTGCTCTTGTTGGCACACCGGGAGCTAGGAGGGAGGCGTGGCGGAGCGGACAGGACCGGATTCGAACCGGCGTCAGTCCCCCTTGAAGGAGGGCGCGTCGACCACTGCGCTACCTGCCCCCGCCGCCATCAAGCACAAGCTACCCCACCCCTGCCACCCCCGGTACAGGGTTTCCACACGAGCCGCTTCCGGGCATCGTCACAGTGCATCGCATCATCGGATGCGCTGTGTAGCATCCCGGGGAACACTACTGTCCCGGCAGAGCGTGTATCTATAAAGATTGAGAAACCGGCTGCACGCAGCCGGCTGCGACAGGGTGGAGTGGACGAGTCCGAGGTAGCTCTGACCTGCCGGTTGCGGCCCGGACAGGCCCCGAGGGCAGTCATGATGAGGTCATGGGACAGACCATGGTCGTCGCCGTGTGGCCCGCCGACGTCGACCGGCTCGACGCCCTCGTGGACGCACCCAGAGTACCGAAACCCGGTGGCAGGCCGCCGCCGAGCAGGATGCCGGGCTGCTTCGCCTGCGGGGCGCGGACCGGCGCCAGGCCCTCCCGCGGATCCGAGCCGAGCGGGACCGTCTTCGCGAGGACGGCCGCCACCGGGTGAACCGGTGGCGGGCCCTGGCCCCCGCCCTTCGCACCGAGTTGGAGCAGCGCGGCTTCTGGCGGGAGTGGGAGCCGATCCCCGACGGCGCCGCGCGGGCCGGGCAGAGTCTCGGCGGGATCGGCCCGCACGGCGGGGCCGGGCTCACCGGCCGGCTGTGCGTCGTCCTCCCCGACCTGCTCGCCATGCCCCTGACGCGCGGGGTGTACTGGACCAACCTCCCCCACGTGACGGCCCTCGAAGCCTGGACCGACCACTGGGGCACCGCATCGACCGCCCGACGCACCGCGACCCCCGAAGCCCTGGACGAACGCGCCCAGCTCGCCGCCCAGATCGTCACCACCGGACAGATCCTCCGCACCACCCTCGAACACACCCTCCAGAGCAGCCCCTGAGCCCTCCCCGGACCAGAGTCGGACATCCCGTACGGCTCCGTTGGGGCCGCAGACCGGACCCTGCCCGCAGCGCGGCTACATCTCATGGCCGGCGAGGACCCGATCAGCCAGGTAGTGAGGACAGGACCGGTCGTGCCACGTGACGGTCCATCCCCGATCCGACACGGCAAGCGTCCGCGCGTGCCCCATACCGGGCACTGCAAGGCAATGCGGGCAAGCAACCGTCTGTGGTGCCGTCAACTCCATCACGACCCGGCTCCTTCCCACCACCAGGCTGACACAAGCCGCCGGCCGGCACACGGCAACCCCACCAAGCGTTCAAGAACGTCCCTCTCCGCCGCGAGGACCCTCACGACGAGCGGGTTCCCACCGGTCTCAGGCCGCGGCCCCCGGCTTGGCCGCCGCCGCGGCGCGGTACTTGGCATTCATGCGCTGGGCTTCCTCCAGCTGGTCCTCCAGGACCACGATCCGGCAGGCCGCGTCGATCGGGGTGCCCTGGTCGACGAGCTCGCGGGCACGAGCGGCGATACGGAGCTGGTAGCGGGAGTAGCGGCGGTGACCGCCTTCCGAGCGCAACGGGGTGATCAAGCGGGCTTCTCCGAGCGCGCGGAGGAAGCCCTGGGTGGTACCGAGCATGGCGGCTGCCCGGCCCATCGTGTAGGCGGGGAAGTCGTCGTCGTCCAGATGGCCGCCCAAGGGGCCGGTGGGGGTTTCCGCTGTCATCGCACCTCTCTCACGGGAACGCGTGGAGGGGCCCTGGCGCCTATGGCACCAGGGCCCCGAAGGAACTGCTACACCATCTACCGGCCCTGTACGTGCGCCGGCCTTCTGTTTCCGCTCAACCGACCTGAGCTCTGCCGGGCGCACGGGGATCGCGGCGCTTGACCGGAGACCACCTCACTCACGATGTCCTGCGGTACCCGAACTCGCGTGGCGTCCGGGCGATCCTGATGGCGCTACAACCCCTCCGTTCATCCCTCGGATGATCAAATACCTACCGCTGGGAACTGCGTACTTCTTACTGCTCGTGGCCTGACCGAGCGCCACTCTTCGGCAGCCAGCCCCGTCGCCTGTCCTGCGTCCGCTCTGGCTTAGAACCCCACTGCCGAACCTCCCGGTATGGACGCCCACAATCGACACCCTCACCGAGGTACCGCGAACCGCTGATACCGCCTGTGGCGGCCCCTGATCACCGCGGGCCACCCGGTCCGATGATCAGCCCCGTCGCCGTCCTGCAACCACCCTGGCTTCGACACTCCACCACCGCACCGCCCTGCGTACTGCAACAACCTCTACCGCATGTACTGCTGCCCGGCAGTTCGTCTCTGCCAGGCCCTGCTGTCTCTCTGGGCTACGAGAGAAACCATAACCACACCACCCACCAATGTCTACTCCGGCCAAGACAGATTTTTGGCTGCTCGATCGAGAGGTATTCGACCGCCAAGGACCCCGGACACGTGTCGCCATGAACAGGACGAGGTCGGAAGGTCCCGGATCGGCTCGGGGGCGGGCCCGATACAGGGCCGGGGCCGATTACGGTCCTTGCAAGGACCATCAACCACCGGGGGGAACGATGAACGACCACGACCACCCACCACAGCCCTTCGGGCCCGAGGCGGAGCATGTTCTGCGTCTGGCTCGCGGCGAGCTGGGCCTGGACTCCGGCCGCGCCGTCGGAATCGACACAGCCCTGCGGCGCGCGGTCACCCACCCCCACAGCACGGTGATCACGGTCGACGTCAGCGAACTCGCGTTCTGCGACTCCAGCGGCCTCAACATCCTCCTACGCGCCCGCCTCACCGCCCTCACCCACGGCCACACCCTCCACCTGAAAGCACCCACCCCCCAACTCCTACGACTGCTGGACCGCACCGGCACCAGCACCCTCTTCATCCTCGACACACCGCCCCCGGCCTAACCGGACACGCCATGCGCCCCGACCGGAGCCTGCCGGAGCGGACCGGCCACCAGCTCGCCGCTGCCTGCCCCTCAGCACCATCCGCCTCCCCCTACCTCGTGGTTCTCCCCGGTAGACACCGGGCCCAGTGCCCGCCTCGCGGGCCGGGGCTGCTGGACTTCCTTCGAGGGCGCCATCAGCGGCCCGGCCGCAGGCGCGGCGGGCTGCGGCCGGTACACGGCACCCCGATAGAAGGTGGCCACGCCTGCCGTGCCGCCCCAGGACCGTCAGGACGAAGTCCGCCTGCGCCAGACCAAGGTGGCCCGCCCGCCAGGCAGCCGCGAGCAGCACGCCGGACAGCAGCGGCCCTCGACAGCGATCCGGTCCCGGCCGGACAGCGCCCACCAGGCCTTCCGTACACGGTCCGTCCACGCCCGCAGGCCCCGCCTGCGGCGTCCGGGTGTGGGAGCCGCCCCAGTCACCGCGCATGCCCCGCGCCCCTGGCCGGTGCGGCCTGCTGCCGGTGGGCGGGAACGCGGCTTCCGTCGGGACCTGCTGTCCGGGGGCCGGCGCGGCGGGCGGGGTGGTCGAGCAGGAACGAGCGGCCGTCGGGGAGACACGGTCCCGAGACGCGGGCGCGGCCGGGGCCGACGGCGGTGTCGTCAGGGAGTGCAGGGTCGCGTCCACGAGACGCCCGACCATGGTGGAGGACCGACCATCCTTCCAGGAGGTGTCGGTCCCCAGACGGGCCAGGTGCGCGGCGAGGAGACCAGTGCCGCCTTGGTCGCGGATCCGGTCCATGCGCGCCGCGAGCAGGGGCCACGGGCGGGAGCCGACCAGGCGACCCGCTTCCGTCTCGGGCAGAACGTCCTTGACGACGCCGACAATCGCGGCGTGCGCGAGCCGGTTCACGCCGAGCTGCTCCAGCGCCTTCGGCCGGCCGCCGAGGTCCAGGTCCCGGGGCACGCTCAAACCCTCGGTCAGCGGACCCCAGGAACGCCTCGCATCCAGGCTGGCGGGTGGCACCCACGGGTCGACACCCTCCCGCACCGGCGCGGCAGCGGCGGCCGGGGTCGGGGCGGGCTCAGTGCCCGGAGCCGAAGCGGGTGCGGGGGCCGGTACGCGTCCCGCCGCGGGCGCGGCCCACGGGTCGTCGACACCGCCCCTGCGCGAGGCCAGGCCGTCCCGGGACAGCGGCGCGACAGCACCGGGAGCAGCAGGGGCGGGGGTGGCGGTGGGCGCCGGGGCGGGAGCGGGTGCCTTGGCGGCGGCCGCGGTGGTGACGGCGGCGACGGCCTGGTCGACGCCCGCTCCGGCGGCGTGGGCGTCGAGGAGGATGCGGGCGACGTCGATGCCGCGGGCGTCGAGTTGGCCCATCGCGGCCGCGATGTCCGGCCAGGCCGGGGAGGCGAGGATCGCGTCGCGCACCAGGACTTCGGGGATCGTCGCCTTCAGGAGGTCGGCCCAGCGGTCGGTGCCCTCCGCCTTCGTCCGGGCCGCGTTCGCGATGACGGCATGGTGCACTGCGGCGGTCATGCGGCCCATCTGCGGCAGGAACGTGCCGAGGTCGACGCCGGCCTGCTGGAGGCCGACGAGCTGGCGGGCCATCACCGGCCAGTCCGCGCCCTGCATCAGCTCGGCGAGGATGTCCTCGCCCAGGACGCCGCGCAGCTGGTCGACCGACCAGCCCGGGGCCATCTTCTCCGCGTCCTCGCCGAGTTCCTCCTCCTTGCCCGTGAGGCGTTTCTGGGTGGCGCGGCCGCCCCGGCCGAGACCGCCTTCGCGGACGCCGCCGTGCTGCAGACCGACCTGTTGACCGGGCCGGCCCCGGCGGAGGTCCTGCGCCACCACTACAGGCCTGGTCCGGCCCGGCGCGCTGGCCGCAGCCCTGGCTATCGGCTCCGAACTGCGCACGCAGCACGACACCCTGACGGCCTCGATCCTCACCGACCGGCCACTGCCCCGAGAGGAGACGGCCAGATCGAATGGGCCTTCGCCATGGCCCGGTACGGGACGACGGATTTCCTACCCGTCACCGGGGAACGGCTGCCCCTGCCACGGTGACACCGGCTACGGAGCAACGGGGCGGACGTGGATGCCGGGGCGAGATCTGAGCGGATGGCACAGTGACGGCAAGAGCCGCCGAGGTTCGATTGAAGATCGTAAAGGCTGGTCGGCTGGTCGGACCGGCGGTCACCACCGGGCCGGAGTACGTCGGCCGCCTCGCCGTCGATCCGCACTGGACCGTAAGGGGCCTGCTATCCGGCGGTGAAGGCCCGCCGCACGTCGGCGCCGAGGACGGCCAGGTCGGTGGGGCGGGTGGTGTCAACCCTGATGACGGGCCCGACCTCCAGCGGTCTGTCGTACTCGGCCAGGACATGCTCGGGCAGGCTGCGGATGTGGACGGGGTGGTGGCCGGAATCTGCGGCCCGTGCCGTGAACCGCCGAGCCGCCTCCGGGAGCGGGCAGTGGCAGTGGACCTCGACCACGTCTGCGGCCAAGGCGGCAAGGCGGGGCCGGGTCTCGGGATGGCGCGGAAGGAAGTTGGCCTCGATCACCGCAGCCGGGCAGCGCGCGGCCAACGCCCAGATGAGTTCCATCGTCGCGGCGCCGAGCCGGCCCGACGCCGCGAGCGCGGCCCCGTCCGGCGTGCCCAGGCAGTCGTGGAGAGTCTCCTTGATGTGGTCCTTGGACAGCAGCGGGAAGCCAAGTTCCAACGCCAGTGGTCCTGCCAGGGTGCTCTTCCCCGCTGCGGGGGCTCCGGTCACCATCACAATCCGACGCTTCACGTTGTCGATCATGCCAGGCCCCGCCCTTTCCAGCCGCAGAAACCGCGTGGCGGTGTGGTGGGGGTGGGACCGGAATACGAGCGAAACGTGCCACGCTCCAGCGGCCAGGTAAGTGCTTGATCCTGAGGCGACATGACAAGTGGCTGGTTGGAAGGCCAGTGTGAGCAGGCCAGGAGGCGGTCTTGATGTCAGATTCTCGCGTACGGGCTGAGGCATTCAGCAGCGCGGGTTGCAGCGATCCATGACCCACGATGCGGATCCGCAGCCGAGGCGGGGCACGAAGGATGTCTGGGGCTGGCCTAGCCTCGGATTCGGGCCGCTTCTCGGGCTGCCGACCACCGCACGTAGGGGATGCCGCCAAGCAGCCCGGCCGCGACCGCGCCTGATGCCCACATGGCGACCGTCGCCGATTCCCTGACGGGGGCGGCGGTGTCGAGCCCGACGGGAACTCCCGCCCAGAACGCTGCGGACAAAGATGCGACGGCACCGCCGACGCCGAGGGCCCGCATCAGGCGGCCCGCCGGGGTGCCTCGTGCTCGACTGGGCTCACGGTGTACCAGCTCGAATCCATTGAGTTGGTCCTTCCCCTTGTTCGCCGGTGCCGGGCTCGCCGTTGCACGTGCAGCGGCCGGAGCAGCGTAGCCGCCATAGGCCGTGGGTCCGGGAGCCCCACCAGTCCACCACCCCGCCAGTGCCGTACGGAACAACGCCCGGCAGCACGAAGGCCCTGACCGCTCGGGGCAGGCCAGGACCTTCGCATACCTCGGGGGAAGCTGACGCGGCCCCGACGCGAGAGCGCGGAATCGGGGGCCGCGAACTGCACCGGCCCGACGTGGGGGTCCAAACCGGTGCACGCGTCACAGGGCTCAACGCCCCGCCCACCCGCAAGGACACGTTCCGCGTCAACACAAAACGCGCCCCGCCTCCCGCCTCCTTTATAGGTCGTCGGAGCGGGCGTGACCGGCGCCCGGCTCCAGACGGCACAGCCCGCCACGCCCCCGCCTCATCGGTCGGACGGCGGCGTCCGGAACCCAGGCGGCCGCGCCTGGACGGGCTATTTGCTGGGGTCGTCGTCGATACCCAGCCCCTGCTCCGCCTGCTGCTGCGCCTTGTCGACCTGATCGGTGTACTTGTTACCGGTCTTCTCGTTGGCCTCCTCCTCAAGGCTGTCCGAGATCTCTTTCCCCTTGGCCTTCGCCTGGTCGCTGAACTTGTCGAAGACGCCCATTCGCTTCTCCTGTTTCTGTTGAGAGGTCGTGGACACCATGCATATCAGCGGGTGCGGCCGGGCGCGCAGACACGCGCCTCCTACGAGTGAACCGGCCGCTCGCGGGTAAGGCCGCAGCCGTGCGTCGGAGTCCGCCGCAGAGGTGACAACCGCCACCACCCCAACGCCAGTCAAGATCAAGTGGCAGAAACGTGACATCAGTCAAGATCGCTTGGCAATTGGTCAAGATCACCGGTCAAAGGACAAGCGGATCGGAGAAAGCGGCGGAGGGCATTCCATCCCGCGAGAACCGAACCGAACTCAGTCGGCCAGGCCGGGGAGGCGAGGATCACGTCGCACACCAGGCTCTCCGGCGTCGTGGACTTCAGCAGGTCGGCCCACCGGTCGACGCTCTTCACCTTCGTCCACGCGATGTTCGCGGTGACGGCCTGGTTGCCGCTTCACCAACGTGGAGGAGGAGATGACGCCTTTGCGCACGCCCACCCACATCGGGTGTCGAAACTGGGCCTCGATCAGATCCCCGTCGATGACCGTTCGAGTACCCGCCCACAACGGTGGGTGCTGAGAGTCCTGGCCCGGCCTGGCCTGGACGTTCGGCCGACCGGACGATCATGGTCATCCGTAGAGGCGAGCGGGCTCTCCGCTCCTTTGCGAGCAGTGTGGTTGCTGCCACCGTGGGTGCAGACCTTCATTCGTCGCAGCTTTTCCCATATGGCAGGCAGGCAGTGCGCGGCCTCCTACCTGCCTTCTCGCAAGGGATTCACAGTGCGTAGAAGATTTTTGATCGCTTCCGCGATCAGCGTGGGTGTCGTCGCGGCTGGTGCGACTCTGGCCGCCGCGGTGGGCTTGCTGGTTCCTGTCAAGGGCAGCGCGGTGTTCTGTCTGACTCCGGAGGCCGCTTCGGCGCTGTCCGCCCAGGGCGTGGGTCTGAGTGCCACCGCTCCTGCGGAACCCGACCTGTCCGGACCGACCCCGTGTGTCAAGGCCTTGTTCAGCGGTTCGGCCTCCGCTGACCTGGCCGATGGAGGCGCTCAGTTGCAAGGAGGCATGGCCTTCACTCGCGCCGGGTCTGTAGCCCGCCTGGAGCTCAGCAAGCTGACCGCCGATGTGCCCTCGCGTACCTTCAGGGCTGACGTCGAAGTCAACGGTGCACCGGCGGTCACCACCGATTTCCTTGGGTTCAGTCTTGACCCCGCGTACGTCAGCCTCTCCGGCTCCGGTGCCCGGGCCGTCGATGACCCCGCTGCGCTCTCTCCTCAAGGTGCCGCAGCCTTCAACCGGGCCTTCGGCACGGTGCCCGTCTCCTCCGGGAGTTCCCTCTTTCGCATTACGGCGGAGGCTGATTTCCTCAGCGGCCTGCCCGGATTCTGACGGCCCTCGACGGTGGCGAGCACCGTCGCCGGGCACGTCGACATCCCCCTACGCCGAGCACCCCAATCAGCTGTCGATCAACAGGACCCCGCATGACGAGCCTTTCTCCCAGCCCGTTGACGAAGAGCGACCCGGTCGATATCGCCAGTACCCCCCTCGGCCGGCCCATGACGGGCATCACCACACCTCTCACGCAGTACATGCCCTGGATCCGGGGGCATCTGACCCAAGGACGCAGCATCACGACCTATGACGCGCGTGATTTCCCTATTCCCGAGGGCACTCTGCGCTGGATTCGCGAGTCCGGGCTGTTCCGGGTGGAGGAACTGGAGCGGCTTGAGGCGTATGGAATCCCTCTGCTTGCGGGCGTCTGGTCCGGGCATCAGGGCCCCGACCTGATCGATGTGTTTCTTCGACCTATGACGTGGATTTCGGCGATCGATGACAAGATTATCGAAATGGGGCGTGCCGACGACGCTTACCTGCAAGCGTGCCCTCGTGCCCTGAGGACCGGTCAACTCCCGGCTGACGCCGATCTGTACCACATTGCAATCCGCGATATCCGTGACTACTTCATCGCCCGTGGGGCGGGCGGCATCCTCGACGAGCTTGCCGACGACATTGCGAAGTGGCTGGCCGCTACCCATGTGGAACAGCAGTGGCGTCACACGGGCGCCGTGCCCTCGGTGGGCGATTACCTCGCGAACCGGCAGGTCTCTGTAGGCGCGTATCCCGTACACACACTCCTGAGACTGACCCCGGACTCGCTTCCCCCTTCCGAGCCCGTCCCATCCCGCATTGCCGAACTGCGCTGGCTGGTATGCCGGCTCATCGGGCTCGAGAACGACATCTACAGCGCCCATAAGGAAGTTCATGACGGAACGGGTCTGACGCTGCTCGATGTGATCCAGCGCAACTACGGACTGGATCTGCCTAACTCCCTCGCGGCAGCCCTTTCCATCGGCTCCGCGCTACGGACCCAGCACGACGAACTCATCACCGCCATTCTCCAGGACCCCACCCTGTCGTCCGGCGCTCGACGATTCGCCGAACTATTGGCCACCGTTGTTGACGGCCAGATCGAATGGGCCTTGGGCAGCATGCGCTACGGCATGCAATCCTTCCCCCCAGCCGATGTGGATCTCCAGACTCTGCCGACCCAATCCCGGCACGGAAAGAGTTCGCCGCTCATCTGACCGAGGCCCGGGCTCCGGACACCCCCAAGGTGATCACGGATGTGGCCACCACCGCGGCCACCACCCACCCACGACAGCCAGGTCCTGCCCGCATCCACACACGCCGGCGCCGCCGCGGCCTGCTGCCCGCGGCACCTGGTCGACAGCGGCCACGGCTCCCCGCTCCAGGACTGGGTCAGGGGGTCTGCGTCGGCTGGGGTGAGCGGGCGTGGATGGGTGGGAACTGGGTGTAGTCCGGGTACAGAGTCATGGTGCCGCTCAGGGCGCCGTTCCAGTGGAAGCCGTCACCGTGGTAGCGCGGGGTCATGTAGCACCAGCGCTGGGTGGCGGCTTCGATCTGTTGCAGGGTGGCCAGGTAGGTGAGCAGGTCGCCGGAGGTGCCCAGGGGCGTGGCGGCGATCTGGGCGTAGAGGTCCAGAGCCTGTTCTTGGGACTCGGCCTGGTGGGAGGCGAGGGTGTCGACGGCTTCCTGCAGGGACAGTTGCTGGGTGCGGCGCAGGAGGCAGACGGCGTTGGTGTGGTCGCCGTGGAAGCACTCTTTGCGGAAGGAGAACAGGTCGCTGGGCAGGATCCAGCAGTTCATGATGGTGCGCTGGTATTCCTGGACCAGTGGATGGTTGAGGGTCTGTGGCGGGATCTCGATATCCAGGACGTATTCGGTGATGGTTGCGTAGCTGGTGCAGGCGGTGCTGTCCCGGCGGATCTGGAGGTAGGCGGGCAGGTCCAGGGCGCTGATGTCGGGCGTTTGCTGTTCGGTGGTCAGTCCGTCTTGCTGCCAGGTGGCGAACGCGGTGAGCATGCGGTCGAATGCTGCGGGTTCCAGGCGGCTGCGGATGCGTTTGAACAGGGCGCGTACGGCGTCGGGGGACCAGGCCGGCGAGGTGGTGGCCGGCTCGCCGAGGACCAGGCTCCACATGTCGTCGAGGTAGCGGCGGGCCAGTGGGGGGCGGTCTTGTTCGGGGATTCGCTGGTCGGACAGGATGTGGGTGAATTCGTCGTCGATGAGGAACCACCACTCGCTCAGCTGGCAGATGTCCAGCATCCGGTCTCGGTCCCCTTGCGGGTAGCCGGTGCAGATCATCAGCCCGGTGAGGCAGTTCAGACTGGCACGGGCCCGGTCGGTGTCGCCGGCATAGAGGCTTTGGACGACCCATTGCTCGTTGCTGCGGACGATGGCGTGGTAGTCGGGGTGGTAGTCGCAGGAGAAGCGTTGCGCCAGCTCGGGCAGGTGGAACTGGGTGCCCGGACTCAGGCCGGGACACGGCCGCGTTGTCGGCTGGCTGCGGGTAGCTTCCTGGGAGGGGGTCATGGGCGGCTCAACTCCTGGAGTTGCGTGTGAAAGGCTCGCGTTTACGGGCTGGACCGACGGGGCCCGGGCAGGGCCTTCGGGGCTGCCTGCAGTTTCGTCCTGCGGCCGTCGGGGAGGGCATCAGCGCCACGCCACATGCGCCCCGGGGGTTCACGTGGTGCGATGTTCGGCTTGTTCCGCGAGGCTGCGCAGGGAGTCGGCGGCGGCGGAGCGCAGCGGGTGACCGTCGAGTGCGGCCAGGGCCTGGCGGCGCCGGTCGGTGATCATCTGTTCGACGGCCCGGCGGGCCCCGGTGGCATCCAGGACCTCGCGGATCTGATCAGCGCCGGCCTCGGTCAAGTGCCGGTTGCCGAGCTGGGTGTGCAGGATCCGCCGCTGGAGGGTGGAGCCGTGCCGGGTCGCGAGGGCTACCAGGACGGTCTGCTTGCCGTCGCGCAGATCCTCCAGGGCGGACTTCCCGGTCTGCCGCGGGTCACCGTAGACGCCCAGCAGGTCATCCCGCAGCTGGAAGGCTTCGCCCAAGGGCAGCGCGTACTCACTCAGAGCGCGCAGTTGCCGCGGGGCCGCGTCGGCCAGGACGGCCCCCAGGAGCAGCGGGCGTTCCACGGTGTACCGGGCGGTCTTGTAGCGGATGATCCGCCAGGCGGGGGCCGGGTCTGCGGGGCTCTGTCCGGTGGCGGCGAGGTCGAGGTACTGACCGACCAGGGTCTCGATCCGGAGGGCGTTGAAATGAGGCCATAAGGTTGCGGCCTGGGGTGGGGTGATCTCGGGGCTGTTGAGGAGTTCGTAGGACCAGCCGAGGGCGAGGTCGCCGAGCAGGATTGCGGCGTTGGTGCCCAGCAGGTGTGCACGGGGATGGCCGGGGTGAAGGCCGGCCAGTACATGTTGTGCCGTGGGTTTGCCCCGGCGGATCGCGGAGTCGTCCATGACGTCGTCGTGGATGAGCGAGAAGGCGTGGAACAGCTCCAACGCGGCCGCTGCCCTCCACACCGCCACGGGCGGCGGACGCCCGGTGACCGCGTGCCAGCCGATGACGCACAGCAGCGGGCGGATCCGCTTGCCTCCCGCCGTCAGCAGCCCGCGCAGCAGGCCGGTGAACAGCGCCAGCTCCGGCAGGTCACCCACCACGCGTTCCTGTGCGGCCAGAAAGTGGTGCAGGACCTTGTCCACGGCCACACGGACGGCAGCCGGGTCCAATGGGTCAGCAGGCAGAGCGGCACGAACTGTCACAGGGTTCCCCTTACTGAAGGCTGCCCCGTGTCGTCCGTTCGGGCAGCATCACCTGTGGAATCCCGAGTCCACGTTTATGGGCCACGGAACTCCGGCGCGACCGCGCGGGCACGCGGTCGCGCGGTCGCGCCGGTGGGGATCAGGAGGTATTGGCGTTCACGGTGTAGGTCAGGACCACGCATCCGTTTACGCCCGTCTTGCCGGGTGTGGAAGGTTCCTGGGCGGAACTATCCCCGCCGGAGTTCCCAGCGCCTTCCCCTCCATAGGCACCGCTCCCGGCCCTGGAGCAGGTTTTGAGATACAGCGGGATCTCAGCCCCGGAGCCGCCGGTAGTGGGGTTGTACCTGCCTGCTTCCTCGCTCGGGCGACCGTCTTTGCCCCGGGTTTTCTTGATGTCGCTGCCCCCCAAGCACTTGCTTGACTCCGTGCCGCCGCCCTCTCCTCCAGGACTGCTTTTGCCACTGGCCCATTGGCCAGAGGCGTCGCCGCCTTTGCCGCCCTCACCGTTCAGGGCGTATACGAAGATGCCCTCGCCCCGCATGTAGGTGGCGGTACCGCTCCGTCCCTTGCCGCCGTCGTTGTCCTGGCCCTTTCCGGCCGTGCCGCCCACGCCGCCACGGGCGACACTGATGCCGATCGTTCTTCCGCTCTTGACGGCGAGGAGGCACGACACCCCGCTGGCGCTTCCGCCTCCACCGCCCCCGCTGCCGCTCAGGTACCCGTTGTTGTTGCCGCCGCCCCCGCCTCCTCCGCCGCCGCCGCCCACAGCCTCGACGCGGATCTGGCTGACACCCTTGGGTACCTTGAAGGCGAACTGGCCTGGTGATGCGTACGTCTTCACTGTCGGAGCGGGCGCGGCTGCTACGGCAGCAGGCAGCAGCAATGACGCGACTGTTGTCACGGACACCGCAAGCGCGCACCGCGGCCCGGTAGATGGAACGAATCCCACGAGTACCTCCCTGAAGATCGATTCGGGCACAGCGTAGGGATCCGTCCACGCTCCGCCCGGGGCGCCATCAGCGCGCGGATCGATCTTTCCGAGAACCCCTCGAACGGCCGGTAGGAAGTAATGTTTCTGCACGTCAAACGCCTTCTCGCCAGGGAGGGCGGGGCTGCACGGGCGTAGTCCGTCGCCAGCCGCAGCACCGCCTCAGGAGCGAAATCTGGCTCCGGCGGCGTCGGAATGGAATGGGGCAACCGGAAGACGCGGCGGGGGTGTGCGCGCCGCCCGTGCCCTCTTTGTGGCCGACTAGGAAAGCGCAGGCAGGACCTTGAAGCTTGCGTTGGCGGCGAAGAGCTGCCCGCCGGCGGGAATGGGGCTGTTGGTGAACTGCGCGGTGAGCGCGTCGGCACCGGCCTGGGTCAGCCTCAACGGCAGGTCCTTCGTGCTGACCTTGGACAGGGACAGGTCGACCGTCGCTGCGGTGGAGGTCATGACATCGACCCTCTTGCCCTGGTGGACTGCGCTGTATGTGCCGGTCCGGTCGGGAGCGAGTGTCGCGCTCGGGTCTGCGAACTCGGCACGCTGGGCGCCGCGGTGGAAGGCGAAACCGCCCTTCACCGATCCGGTCAGGCCCGTCAAGTCGGTGTTGATCTGCCCGGAGGCCAGGACTGCCCGCATGCACTGGTGCCCGCCCTCCGTGACCAGGGTGGCCGGGGCGATCCCGTCCAGCTCGATGTCTGCCTCACGCAGTGCCGTCGCCGAGGCATCGGTGAGACAGAACGTCAGCGGGTCCCCGGTTTGCAAGGCCTCAAGCCGATACGAGCCCGTCAGACCCGCTGTCCGCCCCTACTCCCCGCGCACTTCTGCTATCGCCCCGCCCACCACGGCCGGCTGCTTTGCAACGCCCCAGGTCAGTTCCCGGCGAAGAGGATGCTGGCGACCTTGTTCTCATTGAAGTTGTTCCTGTTGGCGACCCCGGAGAGACCGGAGTCCTGGGTAAAGCTGGTTGCGACACCACTGGTGACCTGTACTTCCGGGCCGTCTGCGGGTACCACGTCGGCCATGGCGGGGGAGCCGAAGATGCCGGCCAGAACGCCGCCGATTCCGACGACCACGGCTGTGGAACGCATGCGCATGGGTAACTCCAGGTCGAGAAGAGGAAAGCCGAATCCCCCAATCTCAGCCCCCCGATCACGTGGGCCTCGGAATTGGACCAAACTACGGCGCGGCGCCACGCCGCCTGCTTGACGGTCCGGCTGGGCGTTGTTGACGGCGATGTTCGTCAGGGCGCGCTCGGCCAAGGCGGCGATGCTCAGGGAGGGATTGGCGCCGGCGGCATTGCCTGACAGGAGGAAGCCGTCGGTGACGTAGAGGCCCTTCACGCCCAGGATGCGGCCGTCCAGGACAGCTGGCCCGACCTCGCTGACGCCCATCCAGTGCCAGCAGCACGCCCGACGTCCTGGCCCCGGTACAGGTCCACGGCGACTTCGCCGCCCCGGGCCTTGCCGAAGTCGACCACCGCCGTCCGGGCCGGGGTCAGGAGGGTACGGGGGAGAAAGTGGTCCAGGTCGGTGCGGCGTAGGCCGAGGCGGACGGCGGCCTGGTCGGGGCCGTAGAGGGTGTGGCGGTCCAGGAGGGCGGGCAGGTCGCGGCGGCGGGTCAGGGCCGTGACCTGGTCCACGTGCACGACCGGGGTGTCCATCGGACCCTCCAGGCGCAGCAGGGCGCCTGCCCGCGTCAGATCCCCGATCATCCGGGCCGTCACCGCCGGGCGCAGTGGTGGAAGGGGGTCGCCGAGTGCGGCGGTCAATCGCTCGGCCGCCGTTCGCGCCGACGTCGACACCAGAGCGGCCCGGACGCCTTCGGTATCGACGGCCGCGACCGTCGCCGTCGACCACCGGTCGGGGGCGGCGTCCGGCGGCGGCACCAGGCCGATCGCCGCCGCCCACCGCCAGGCCCCCACCGGCACCTTGAGCCGGGCCGCCGCCCCGAACACGTCCAACGCCACCGCTTCGCGCATCGTCATGAAACGCACCCCAAACGCACACCACGACCCGACCATCGAGCCGTGCCCGAAAGATGGCGATAGATCCCGAATCCTGTCAAGTGTCTTTCTAATAGAGCGAGTTGGGGCGGGGCCGTTGGATCCGCGCCCGCGTAGCGCGAGACCGACGGTCACCCGGAAGGGTGAACCGCGGTGCGCCTCGACGAGGCGGCGGGGTGGGGGTTCGCACCGGTCGGCGCGAACACCCACCCCGCACCCCACAGGGGCCCTCGATGCCCCTCGGGTCGTCGGACCCGCAGGGGTGGCTATCCGTGCGCGCGGCCGTCTCGGCGGCTCCGCAGGGCCACGTCCGTGACGACCCCCAGGGCGCCGATCACCTCGGCCCACTCCGGCGCCCAGTGACTCGCCACCCTCTCCGCGACGGCGAAGGCCAGCGGCACCCACGCGCCCCGACGGGTGGTCGGCGGCCGGGACGGGACCGCGCCGGGGGCGGCGTCCCGGGAGGGCTCCGACTCGTCGGCCGGCTCGGGGGTGATGCATGTCGTGGGCATGACAGGTCTCCTCGTAAGAGAGTGCGGTCACCACCCCGGACGGGGCGATAGCCGCACTTTCGAACGCCGAGGGGTTAGCCCCGCAAGTCCGCCAAAACCACAGCTCAGATACCTAGGAGGTCAGGTCACACACGGGCTACACCATCACCCCCCAAGCCCCGCAACCCCCGAACCCGACTTTCTCGCACCTCTTTTCGGCGTGTTCCGTGACACCGAATGTTGAGCGCGTGCCATCGAGGTTTGATCACCTGCGGGCCTGTGGGGTGAGCTGTCCTGGCTTTGGCCGGGCAAGGCTTTCTCCGCGCGAGCGAGCTGGACGACGCCAAACGCCCCACCCTGGGGCAGTTCCCGGGATAGGGCGCGGCGCATAACGGCGGGCTACTTCGCGGTCAGGTACTCCGAGCGGATGTAGAGCCCGCTGCGCTTGTCGAACGTCCACTTGAGCCATTCGGCTGTTCCCCGGTCACGCAGACACTGTTCCCAGTTCGGACCGTCCATCGGCGCGTACCAGTCCTCATCGGTGCTGGAGACGTCCGTGAACGCGTAGTTCGGCGGGAATTTGTCCACCAGCCACATGAAGCCGCCCCACTGGTCGACCTTCTTGTGCCAGCGGAACGCCGAGACCTTCCACGCCGGCGTCGTCGCCTTGACCGGAGCGTCCGGCGCGCTGTTGAACGCGTCGTACACCCGGCGGTCCTGTGCGCCCATCGCCGCGCGCTTGTTCGCCTCCTCCACGATGGCCTGCTGCTTGTCCACAAGGAACTTGGACAGGCCGCGGGTGGTGTCGTCGTCCAGCGGTTCGATCAACTCGGCCAGACGTTCGGCGGGCAGGTACGCCAGGACGGTGCCCGGAGAGTGCATGTCTTGCGCGACGGCGGCGTTCAGCCAGTCCACGGCCGGCTGCCATGTCTGCGTGACGCCCTTGTAGTGGCGCATCGTGTAGTACTCCAGGATCGCCGCCCGGACCCCGTCCAGTACGGCCGGGGTCAGCTTCGCCGCCAAGCCCTCACGTGTCTTGACCGGAAGCTGACCGAGCAACTCCGTCCGGTCGGCCCGGGGAATCAGCCGGATCTCCTCGGCCGTCAGCTCGGCCCAGTCCGCGAGCTTCGCCGTTTCATCGGCCTGGTACTGCGTCCACTTCTCCAGTTCGCGCCTCCGGGCTGCCGCCAGGGCGGCCTCAAGGTCGAAGTCCGGGTCGGCGTAGTTCGGGATGCCGTCACCGTCTTCATCGCCGATCTGCAGCTCGTAGGTGTTCTCCGTGGTCGTCATGGGTCAGCCCTTCATCGGGGTGGCGTGCCGTAATCGATCTTTACAGAGTGTCGTCACTCACCGCTGCTACTTGCACACACAGGGCGACGATTTGGCGGGCCGACCCGGTCTTCTTGGCCGAAACCCGCGCTCCCGAGGCCCGACACCGGGGCGCGAGTTCCACAGGCTTCGGATGCTCGTATCCCGCCGATATCCACCCTGCGCACGCCTCCAGGCGGGAGCGCGCGGCGAGGCCGCTGCGCACGTCCATGCCGGTGTAGTGCACCCCCGGGCCGTACACCCCGCCAGGCCGCGCCCCAGCGATCGAACCCCTCTGGCCAGCGTGCTTGATCTTCGATGGCACGAACTCGCGTCGATCAATGTTCGATGGCACGCGCTCAATGTTTGACGGCACAGGACACGGCGCGACTGTCCGGACGCCTGGACCGCTCGCCTTGGAATTCGAACATGAGATCTAATAAGAGTGGCGTCCTCCGACGCCCCCGCACCGCCGAGGAGCTTGCCGTGACCACCCCCGCACCCACCCCCGCCAGACCCACCGTCGCCACCTGGTCCCCGAGCCAAACCGGCCCGTGCGCGAAGTGCCACCTTCTCTGCACTTCACGCGCCGAAGGGATCTGCTGCCTGTCAGGTGGTTGCCGCAGGTCCTGTCCAAAGATGCTCACCTGGAGCATGGTTGGCTGCCCGGTTTGCCGCGAGGTGCGCGTCTCGCCGCTGGAGCACGCCCTCGGCGTGAACCGCTCGCAGGGCGGACTCGATTACGAACAGCCGCCCAAACTGGTAGTCATCGGCGTTGAGTGACTTGTCGCCTTCGGTCAGGAAGAACTTGATGCTCCCATCCGCGAACTGCTCGATGTGGGGTGTCAGCACCTTGAAGCGAGCGTAGCGGGCGTAGTCGATGCCGAGGGCAAGTACCTGCATAGCCTCGCGGAGCTGTTGGGTTACCTCGGTGAGCTTCGCGACCTGCTGGGCTTGCTTGTCGTGGTAGGCGGCCCTGGTCAGCCGGAACTTCGCCAGATTCGGGCCGAAGCGAAAGGGCCGGCGGCCGGGGTATTTGATCTTGGGTAGCTCCGCGTGAAATTGGATCAGGTCCGCGAGTGCCAGCGCCAGTCCAGCCATCGCCGTAGGGTAGTCGGCCAGCACAGCGTGGGTGTCGGCGTCCTCTAGCAGTTTGACGGTTTCCACCCGACTCACCAGATCGATCATGTCGATGTCCTCGAAGCGTGCGCCGAAGATCATTGGGCAGGCATCCGTGAAGAAGGACGAGACGTCGCCCCGCGCTTGGTCGATGGCCCGCGCAGAGGGGAAGGTGCCGTAGTGCTTGAGCGCCACCCTCAGCTTGTTGGCCCGGTCCATCGCCAACTTGCCGGGAAGCTGACTGCCGGCTGGGAGTCCCGGCTGGAGCTTTGTCCAATACTCAACGAAACTGATCTGAGTAGGCACGTTGACCTGCAGATGTTCCACCGCGAGGAGCAGGAAGTGCTCCACTGCGTCCTGGAACGACAGGATCGCCGTTGATGACATCGGCTCGGGCAGTGCGGACTGGGTCACCCCCTGCTCGTGAAGGTAGCGAATGAATGCAAGTCGCTGAACGGTCTGTGGGGTCGGTGGACTGGACAACGAGAACTCCTGCTTCGCTGGGTGGGCTTATGCCCGGTCGCGGCGTGCTACCGCCGCACCAGCAGATCCTTCTCTAGTTGACTGAACCGTGCCAGCGATTTGGGCTGCGCAGGTAGGGAACGGTGGTGCAGTTAATACGCCAGCCGTGCGCGCGCTACGGCGCTCCGAACGCGAGCCCGCTGTGTGTCACCTGTGGGACCGCCCGGCAGGACTCCGTACAGGTCGGCTGATCATGTCCGAGCTACCGCCCGACCTGCCACGCCTGGCGACGGTGGTCACCTACCTGCGCGGCGAGTTGAGTCGGGCGGAGCGGGCCCTGGCCGTCGCCGAGGAACGCGAAGCCCTCGCCGCGCGACGGCGCCCGCCGCCGGAGCCCCCGGCGTGGCTGGTCGAGCGCGGGATAGGCGCGGGCCGCCCCCCGGTCCGCGTGCACACAGGCGACTGCTGGGACACCCGCAGCCGCTGCGCCCCGGCCGGCGCCGATCAGATACGGGCTCTCCTCGCCCAGGGCGTCCCCGAGTGTCGGCACTGCCGGCCGGACACGGCCCTCGGAGTGCTGGAGTGACCCGCCGACCTCAGGGTGGAGAGATGAGCAACGGCCGGCCGCGCGTGGTGGTGTACCCACCGGACGCCCAGGGCGGGCGCCGCGTTCGCGCGGACGGGGAGATCCTCGGCCGCGCCTTCGGCCCCGGCGACCTCCTCGAATTCCTGCGCCGCGCCGGCCTCGACCCCGACGACATACCCGCCGACGGCGCAGGCCTCATCGAATGGCGCGGCGGCGGCCCCGCCACCTGGTCCTAGCCCTCGTGGCTACATAGGGGAAGACGGAGATCGGATGTCGGGGGATCTTGGCATCGTTGCTTGTCGGACCGTTCGGAAATGTTGGTAGGAACTGGCACCACTCGTTCGGGCGTGGGCCTTGGCAGCTTGGGTGATGAACTGGCGGGTGCTGTCCGGGTCCAGCGCCCGGGCCTGGAGGTGCTCGTACATGACGCCGTAGTGCTGTACGTCGGATCGTTTCTCCAGGTACAGGTCGCTGGTGAACCTTTCCAGATACACCGTGCCCTTCCCGGGGGCGTCCGCGAACGTGAGGATGGAGAACTGTCCCGAGATGCCCGGGTGGGCTCCCGCCTCGTGTGGGAGGACCTGCACGGTGATGTGCGGCTGGTTACCGAAGTGGTTCAGGTGCTCGAGCTGTTCGCGCATGACGTCGGGGCCGCCGACCGTACGGTGCAGTACCGATTCGTCCAGCACGGCCCATAAGCGGAAAGGGCGGGCGGGGTGGTGGGCCCGGTGCTGCCGGCGCAGCCGTACCTGAAGTCGGGCGGCTTCCTGTTCGGGCGTGGCCGGAGGGATCGTTTCCGCGATGATCGCGGCCGCGTAGGCGGGGGTTTGCAGCAGGCCGGGCACCACGAGGGACTCGTAGGAGTGGATCGAGGAGGCGCCCGTCTCCAAACCGATGTAGACGGCGTACGGGACCTCGCCGAAGGCGACCCACCAGCCATGGCGCCCCGACTCCCTTGCCTGCCGCATCAACGCGTCGACGACCTGGGGGTCCGTGACCCCGTAAAGGCCGCACAGGTCCCGCACATCACGGGGCTTGATGATTCGGCGGCCGTTCTCCAGATGGCTGATCTTGGGCTGGGAGATCAGCAACCGCTCGGCCACCTGGGTACTCGTCAGGCCACTGTCCAGACGGAGCCGGCGCAGTTCCGCGCCGAGCCGGCGCCTTCGGACGGTGGGATTCTCATTCGCCGCCACGGGCGGTCTACCTCCGGCTCGGGACCGTCTACCGGCCAGGCGAATGCCACGGCCGGGCCCGGGCGAACGCGTTCGCCGTGCAGAAACGATCAACGAGCCTCGAAGCCAAGCGTCACCTTGTGCGAGCCGGGGCCACTATCCGAGGTAGTGCAGCCGTGCCCCTCATCGTGGGCGGCACACTCAGGGCCCCGAAGCAAGCACCCAGGCGCTCTCAGTTCTCAGCGACATCATTTCCCCGTGAACAAGGGTGGTCTCGCCGCTGGACAACATGCGCTCTCGTGACTGGGTTCTGGCACACATTCCGTGAAGGATCTTCCCGGACCTGCGTCAGACGGGCCGGGCCCGAGAGTGACCAGCACCGATCGGGATCACGTGGCCCCGATGAGGGTGTACTCAAGATCGCTCACGGAATGTGTGCCAGAACCCGTGACTGGCCGACAAAGCCAGCTTGATCGAGTGGCGGGGCGGCGGTCCCGCCACCTGGCATCAGGCGTAGGCCTCACGCTGAGGCGGGGCGGCGCTCGCCTTTCAGCAGCCGCTGGACGTAGGGCCGGTAGACGCGCATCGACCGGTCTGCGATGCACAGCGTGCCGGTCGCGAGGATGATCGTGCGGGTGCCACCGGCCCGATACCGCAGGTCCGCGATCGGGACGAGCCGGTCGCCCGCGAGAACATGGTCTCCGACCCGAAGTTCGTGGGGAGGGCAGTCCACTGGGGCGGTGCCGGGCGGGATCACCACCGCCGGCTCCTGTGCGGCCGGCCGCTTCCCCGCCGGAGCGCACAGCACCGTGCGTGCGATCCACTGGAACCCGGCGCCGTCCATCAGCCGCATGACCAGCGGGGACGAGTAGAGCTTGACGACCTCGCCGCGTGCCTGGCGCTCCCGGTCGTTTCCGGGAGCGATCGGCGTCAAGACCGGTACCACCACCGCTTCCGGCAAGTGCCTCGTCTTCTCGGTCACCCGAAACGGCAAGACGATCATCGGCGTCCTGCTGAACGACGAAGAACGCTACATGGACTCCATGGCCCTCTCCGACTGGGCCCTCGGCCCGGCCGCTGGCTCTAGGACCGCACTCCAGCGCAGCAACGCCACCCCGATCCCCGACATCCTCGACTGACCCCGCCTCGAAGCGGATACCGCCCGCGTTCGCCTGCACGTCTTGCTGCCGACACCACATCGTGTCGGCAGCAAGGCGCCCCGCGCTATCACCGGTAAAGTGGCCCGACGCCCCGGTTCGGACATGCGGGTTGTCGTACCGACCACATTTCGACCAAGCCGTCTGACCCACGCTCCAGCAGATCGGCGAGAACGACGAACTCGTCTCCCGCGCCAAGGGCATCGCCTTCGCCGCGCGCCTGGCGCGGCGCGCCCAACGAGTGTTCACGCCGGGCTGTCCGTGGAGCGTCACAAGTCAGCGCGGGCAGGGACGCCTTCATACGTACGCAGGGTGCGACATCGTTCCGCGGGCAGCGCTCCCAGGGCCGCCGCACGTCCACACTCAATGATCACTTAGCATGCGCCAATTACCAGAATGCTTATGTAACAAGGGGAACGCTGTGCACCTGACCAGGCACATCAAGATGGCAGTCGCGGGAGCGGCGGGGATAGCTCTCTTCACAGGGTGTGCGGGTGCGGGGAGCTCGACGGCGGGGGCGACAGGCAGCTCGCCGTCAGGGACGCTGCTGCCCGTGAAGACCGGTGCCCGCGATGTCGTCCACACCTCCATCGACGAGAAGCAATACCCGGTCCGCCTCGCGGTCAAGGGGCTGGTCCGCGGGTCTGAAGAGGACCTCAAGGGCGTGCGTATCGAGGGCGACCTGAAGGGCAAGACCCCCTACTACCTCACCTACGAGGTCACCAACACCGGCCGGTCGCAGATCCCCCGGGCCTACGAGGTGTTCCGCAATCTTGCCCTGACCGGGACCGACTGGGCACCGGGAACACAGGTCAGCGTGAGTGCCTCGAACCTCTGCGCGGACTCCACGCCCGAGACTCTGACGCCAGGTGGCTCCTACACCTCGTGCGGGATGTACATGCTGCCCAAGGACGTCGGCGCTCTGACCGTGACGCACACCATGGGACGCGGGCTCATCACCCCGGCCAAGCAGGTCGCCGCCTGGCCGGTCGACGGCGGCCTCGACACGGCCTCGAAGGAAATGGCGAAGATGGGCGACACGATCGCCGTGCGATGGGACGCAGGGTCGAAAGAGGGCGGTGTCCTCGAACTGCCCGCCACACTGAAGTCCCTACGCAAGGGCAAACCGGCCGACCTCAACGGCCTCGGCCTCAAACTCAACGACGAACAAAAACTCCGCACCCCGTACTACGTGACGATCTCCTACCGCAATCCCGGAAAGAGCAGCCTCTACGCCGCCACCCTCGGCAGCAGCGTCCGCTTGCTCACCCAGGGCGCGCAGCAACTCGGCGGCGTACCCGCCGAGCTCCTGGACGAGCCCGGCATCACCGCCTGCCCGACCGACAACGCCAGCACGATCCCACCCGCCGGCAGCATCACACAGTGCACCATCCATCTGGCAGCCGACGGCGACGCCCCGGCCGCAGTCGGCTTCCACGACGCCGGCGAGGACGGCCTGACAGGTTGGCGGGTATCCACCTCCTGACACCCCCTACCAGCCAAGGCGCCTCCGCCGCATGTTCGACCGGTCAAACGCCATCTTTGGGCGGATTGGACCGTTCACGACCGACGTCACAGCGCCTGGCTGCGTAGGTCGGCAGCAGAAACGGTTGTCGACGCATTCTGGGAACGACCACGGGTCGACGATCGCGACGCTGTTGATGAGAAGCAGGAGCAGCTGAGCCGCCGCAGGCAGCCGGCCCCCGATCCCCGTCCCGGCTGTCTCCACCCGCCCGGTGGCCGTGGTCGCGGCGCGCCGCCGAGGCATACAGCAATGGGCCCGTCCGGAGCTTTCTGCGGCCGGGGCGTCCGGCACACGATCCCGGAGAAGACCGACAGTCAGGCCGCTCGTCTGCGCAAGAGCTCAGGCGGCGGGCGGCCGACTGCCCCGTCGACGAAAAGCGGTAGGCGCAACATCGTCGAGCGTGCCATCGACAGCCTGAAGCGCATCGGACGGTGGCTACCCCGCTCGACGAGCGCCACTATGCCTACCTGGGCACTGCCACGTTCCTCAGCCTTTGGCTCCGGACATGATCGGCCGGACAAGTTCTAATCGAACGCGCAAAGGATGAGCTGCACTTCTTGGCGCCACTCTGCAGCGGTGCTGCTGTCCACCCATCCTCGGGCGAGTTTGGATCTATCACCCAGGACACGGCGGAGCGCTTGGCGGGCCATGGCACGCACCGGCTCTGGTATGAGGGGGAGTGGCCTCTCCGACGCGTCCTCAGGGTTCGTGGGGATATCGCTGACCTGGGCCTGGCCGATGGCGTAAGCAGCGGCGGCAACTGCCTCTACTCCGTCCTCGGCGTCGACAATCGGGCCGGAATCGACCACTCGCTGAAATGCTTCCTGGATGGCGGCCACAGCCTCCTGTGGCGGCAGGTCATGGAGCCAGTCCTTAAAGTCGTCGGCGAGGTCGCTCTGGAACGGTCCTGTTCCCCACGTTCCCATATCTGTCTCCTGGTATTACTGAGGATTTCGGGTTGTCGTCGGGTGGTGACGGTTCATGATTCCTGCGGTATGCCGGTGGTATGCGTTATCCGGAGGGTGGGGGCCTGACCGCTGAGCGTCGGGCGTTTCGTGAGGGGATCCGGCTTCAGGCCGGCGCACGGTTCGCGGCGGGTGAGAAGACCGTCGTGATCGCGAAGGACCTGCGGGTGGGTGTGCGGTCGGTGGAACGCTGGCGTCGTGCCTGGCGCGAGGGCGGCATGGAGGCCCTGCACTCGACGGGCCCGGCCAACTCCCCGACCGTCACCGATGCCCAGTTCAGCATGCTCGAGGAGGAACTCGGCAAGGGCCCGTCAGCGTACGGCTTCGAGGATGAACGGTGGACTCTGGTCCGGGTCCAGACGGTGATCCGCCGCCGGCTGCGGGTGAGTCTCTCGGTGGCGACGGTCTGGCGGCTGCTGAAGCGGCACGGCTGGTCCTGGCAGGCACCGGCCCGCAGAGCACTGGAGCGCGACGAGCACGCGGTGGAGCTGTGGAAGAAGGAGGTGTGGCCCCAGGTAAAAGGCTCGCGGCGGCGTGTGGGGGCTGGATCGCCTTCGAGGACGAGGCCGGATTCTCCATGACGCCGCCGGTCGCCCGCACCTGGGGCCGGCGCGGACACACCCCCGTCATCCGCGTCCGCGGCCGCTCCCGCCGCCGGACCTCGGTCGCCGCCCTGTGCTGCTACAAACCCGGCGAGAAGAGCCGCCTCATCCACCGGCCCCGCAACCATCTCCTGCTCAAGGGCGCCCGAAAGAGCTTCGCCTGGCAGGACTACCGCGACCTCCTGGTCCGGGCACACATCCAGCTCGGCGGCCCCATCGTCGTGGTCTGGGACAACCTCAACACCCACCTGGCCTCCGGCCTGAAACACTACGAGGCCGAACACGACTGGCTCACCACCATCCGCCTCCCCGCATACGCACCAGACCTGAACCCGGTCGAAGCCGTCTGGTCCCTCGTGCGCAGAGCCACGGCCAACACCGCCTTCGACACCCCAGACGACCTCGACCGCAAACTCCGCCGCGAGTTACGCAGAATCCAACTCCGACCCCACCTCATCGACGGCTGCCTTAACGCCACCGGCCTGGCTATCAACCCACCGACCCCACCCTGAAATCCTCAGTAAACAGATGCGGGACCAATGAGCCGATGCATAGACCCACAGGCGCGGGCGTCGGCAGGACCGGTTCTTCGCGGCGATAGCGGAGACCGAGCGGGAGAACATCCGCGAGTCGACCCTCGAAGGGCTCGACGCGGCGGCGGCCCGCAAGGGCAAGCACGGCGGCAGGCCGCCCGTCATCACCGAGGACATGCTGCACACGGTGCTCGGCGCAAGGCGCTCGGCGAGTCCGTCGAGCAGATCCAGCCGGACCTGATCATCCCCACCGGCAAGCGCAAGGGACAGGACACCAGCGTCGCCAGCATCTACCGCGCGCTCGCCGGGCACGAGAAGCAGGAGGCGTACCCCGAAGCCGTAGAGGCCGCGCACGCCGACTTCGCCGACCTCCAGGACGCCGACGGCATCCCGCGCCCCGCCGAACCTGTATCCGGCGTCCGGATGACCCGCTGACACCCGTCCCCGCTGCCCCGTACACCAGTGATCACTTTGGTGACTGTGGCGATGTTTGACCCGTGCTCACCCTGTCCAGGACTCATATGTCACAGGGACTACCGAGCAGAGGAGCAGCATGTCCAGCATCGAAGCCCAGGTCAAAGAGGTCATTGCCGAGACAAGCCGTCGTCGGCCGGAGGACATTCGGAACGACGCCACGTTGAGTGAGGACCTGAGTCTGGACTCGATGAATGCAGTCGAGATCGTCACGATTCTGGAGGAGCGGTGCCAGGTCGAAATCTCAGACCAGGCGGCCGAGGGGTTCAAGCGGGTGCAGGACGTCATCGACTACATCACCGCCCGCAAGCAATAGAGGATCCGGCGGCGACGGCGCCGACAAGGCGTGCGGTGCGATAGCGGTCAACCGTTCTTCGAGGCGCCGACAGCCCGCGAGGGTGAGTCACTTCGCCAGCCTAAGATCGTTTAAGGGACCATGAACCACACTAAGCGCATGTTTGCCGCGGTGGCCCTTGCCGGCGTCGCCTTCTCCGCAGCGGTTGCAGCACCAGCACACGCTGCCGACAGCGGGGCGGAAACCGGCATTCTTGACCCTGAGGCGCCTCTGGCTCTCCCGGCCGCCAACCATCACGGTGACGCGTTCACCTACCACTCGCCCCGGGTCGGCAATAGGAATTTCGTTGACCACATTGTCAACTCGGGCATCCCGCTGACCCACTAGGACAGCCGCGATCAACCGCGTAACAAGCGCGGTCCGGATGCCGCCCCCACCGTGAAGAGACCCCCGGCACCTACCCTGCCGGGGGTCTCTTCGCGCGGTGGGGGCGTTACGTGAGGGTCGGTCCGTCAAGCAATGGGGCCGAGAACTCGGTGTGCCTTGTCAAGCGTGCTGTACAGCGATCGCGCCGCCCGGGTACTAGAGGTCCCTTCGACAGGTGGACTTGTCAGCCACCAATGGGCTTTCTCATGTACGGGCAGTCCGCCGGGCGTGCGCAGGGCCTCGTCCACCGCGAGGAAGAGACGTACCGCGACGGCCCGGCCGGTGCGCAGCACCACCCAGCGCCCGTCACTCAACCGCGCGGCCCGGCCGCTCACCGCCGCACGCGCCCCGCAGTCCGCAATGGCAGGCCGGGGCGTGTTCCACGCCGACCGTCGATCGGAATCGGCCAATCCCCGGCCGGACCTCGCACTGGCCTCTCGACCCGTGAATGATCTCCAGAACGGATCGTAGAGGCCCTGCCGTACGCGGCCCGCCCCCACACCCGGCCTACTCCCGCACGGGAGAGAACCAGCCGAACGAGGAGCCATCAGTGACCGGCAGCATCCCCACCGACATCACTGTCGACGAAGGCGTCCACCAGATCCCGGCCACGACGCGGGCACCCGAGACAGCCGACGCCTCAGACGCCCGCGAGAGCCTGCTCAGGGCCATCAGCAAGGAAGCCCTGACCCTCGCGGACAACCATTCGGGACAAGCGTCGGCCGCACTGCGCGACCTCGCCCACGCCTACGCCCTCGTCACCACCGCCGTCCCACCGACGGCCGGCCTCACCCGGCCGACCGGACGGGCATCGAGCACCGACCTGTCCGTCACGGGCATGATCTCTCCCGACGCGGTGTGAGAGGACACGCTTACCGAGCCTGCCCATCCGTCGCCCGCACAGGCACGAGCGATGCGCCGCATCGAGGGTGCCGTCCGTCGGATCACGAAGAGCGGGGTGTGGTACTTCGCAGCGGTCCTGCCACGCGGCAGGTCAGGCAGGCGGGACCGTTGTACCGCTGTTCCCCGAGGCCGAAGAAGGTCCGGAACGAGTCCGGGGCGACCCGGTGCGCTGTTGCTCACGTCTTTCGAGGCAGGGGCCCGGTCCTCGGAGTCCGTCAGGGAGATGCCCGCGGTGGCGGTGGAGTACGTGGACCAGCAGGTGAAGGTCCCCGCCGGGGCGTGGGCGGACGACGACTGGCAGGGCGGGCCTGCCCGCCGGGATGCCACCGACCGGGGTCCAACCCCATCCAGCCCTCGCCGTACGGTTGCGGGGGGGGGGGGGCCCCCCCCCCCCCCCCCCCCCCGCCGGGGGGGGGGGGGGGGGGGGGCCCCCCCCCCCCCCCCCACCGGCCCGCCCCGGCGCGGCCGTTTGGGGTTCAGGCCCGCGTAATGATGAGCTTCGCCTTGTTCTCCGGGTCCTTTTCGAGGAGGTACGTCGGCGTGGTCCGCGCGCTCCTGGCGGGGCGGGCGATCGGGGTGCCGGTGTACGACGCGACAGCGGCCCCGGACCCGTTCACGGCGGTGAGTTCCGCGGGAAGGGCGGTTCCCCCGCTGACCACGAGCACCGGTGTCCCGTCCACGTAGCGCACGCTCAGAACGCCCACGTCCTGCGCTGCGACCTCAGTAGCGGGGATCACCGCCGACTGGGTGATCCCGGACTCGGGGACCGTACCCAGATCGGTCACCTCGGGCGTGATCTGTTCGTCCGTCATGGTTGTCTCCCTCCCGGCCGGCTCCTTGCCTACCATGCCGATCTTCCCACGTCCGGCCGGGCCGGACGTGGGGTTGGTGATCCCGGCTCCGCCCCTCCGGGCGGTCAAAGCCGGGGCGGGGCTGGTGGGTTGGGGGTCATGGTGCGGCGGGGGTGGCGTCGGCGAGGTAGAGGCCGCCGCCCTGGGAGGCGAGGGCGGCCGAGGACACGGCGTCCGGGGTGTCGGGGGTCTGTCCCAGGGGCGACCACGGCGAAAGACTCGACACCGCAGCTCGCGAGGGCAGGCTCGGCGGCCGGCCCCCGGTCATCACCTACGCCATGCTGCACACCGTGCTCCTACGCCGCGCGAACGACGAGACGGTCGAGGACATCCAGCCCGACCTTCTCATCGGCACCGGCCACCGCACGGGACAAAGCCCCAGCCTCGCCGGCATCCACCGGGCTCTCGCCGAACACGCCAAGGCCCAGAGCTACCCCGACGCCGCCACCGCGGCCCCCGCCGACGCCGCCGCACTCCCGGCAGACGATGACATCCCAGGACCCCGCCCGGCCCGCACCCTGCATCTCGGCGACGAACCCACGGGATGAGCGGCTCCGGAGCCCGGGCCGCCCGGACCCAAAGATCTGTTTATCCGCTGGTCACCCTGGCGGGGTCGGTGGGTCAGGATTCCAGGTAGCTGGTGTCGGCTTCGTATGACCACAACGGGACACGTTCACCCAGATCGAACGTCAGTTTGCCGTCGGGGCAGTTGTCGGGATTGACGTCGCAGTTCGCGCAGTCGACGAGCCGGGCGTAACCGCCGCTGACCACGTAGTAGGAGTACTTACTTTTGGTGTTGGGATAGTTCCCGTCGGGGAGATCGGCCGGTCCGTTACCGGTGGGGTAGCTCATGGCGGGCCTTCCAGGCGTGCCGGGGAGGGATCTCCGCCCATACCGGTGATTATTCGGGCCCCGGCCGTGTGATCAACACCTTCGCCCCGCTCACCGTCAGCAGGGCCCGATGCCTGACCGCCCCCGCCGGTCGCAGGCCCCCCCTTGTTCGGGCGGCATCTCCACCTGCCGGGGCATATAAAGCCGCGCGCAGGTGCTCACCGCACAGCACAGTCCGGCCCCGGCTCCCGATGACGCGTCCAACTCCCCGCCCTCCTGCCGGATTCGGCTCCGCTTCCCGAAGCCTGACGCCATGATGGGGTCACTGATCGTTCCGCGAAAGGGAGTCCGGTGCGCAGGCTGTGGGTGGCCAACTGCAACAGCGAGTACATGGTGGACCGGCTGGATCTGCTGGACCGTCGTGAGCTGGAGGTGACTCCGGTAGTCGCGGCGCGGATGGTGTGGCTTCTGCGCGACGGTGACGCCATGGTGATGGCACAGCCGCTGGATCGAGCCTTCGTCGCCCAGGTGGGGGCGCTGATGGGTTTCGATGCACAAAAGATCGACCTGATCACGCCCGGGGACGCAGGGGTGCGGGTGCTGGACCAAGAGGTGCTGCACCGGCCCGCGCTGGTGAGCCGGTTGAGGGAACTGGTGGCCGAGCCCGGGGAATGGGAGATACGGGGGTATCTGTCGGACCGGGGCATCGACGCTCTGGCGCGGGCTCTCGGTCTGGGCCAGGGGGCGGTGTCGGGGTTCGACGCGGCCGGGGGCGCGGAGCTGTTCAACAGCAAGACGGTCTTCCGAGCAATGGCGGCCGGTCTGGGGATTCCCGTTCCCGACGGTGCGGTGTGTTCCACGCGCGGAGATCTGGAACGGGCGCTGGACCGGCTGGCCGCGGTGACCGGGGCGGTCATCGTCAAGGCCGACCGGTGCGGTGGGGGCGCCGGAAATCTGCTGTGCCGGGCCGACCCGGGCATCCCCATGTCCGGGACGCTCGCAGTCCGGCCGCTGACCGGGCAGGAGGACCGGGCGGCGATCCTGGCCCACACCGGCCTGGCCGCCACGCACGCACCGCACGGTCAAGTGGTGGTCGAGGTCTACCACCCCGGCTGCCGCTCGCTGTGCCTGGAAGTGGACTGCCCCGCCCCCGGGGACGGGCCGCCCCGGCTGCTGAGTTTCGGCGAGATGCTGATGGAACCGGCCATCAACGGATTCGTCATGCCCGCCCAGGACCTCCCCGACCCCGTGCGCAAGGAGGTGGCAGACCAGGCACTGCGGCTGGCAACGAGTATGCGCGACTTCGGCTACCGCGGCCTGGTCAATATCGACGCGATCATCTCTCCCGGCGGCCAGGTGTGGTTCAACGAGGTCAACGCCCGACTCGGCGGCGGCACCCACCTCCACCATCTCGCCGCCCACCTGCTCGGACCGCACTGGGCCCGGCACCACGTCCTGGTCTCCCGCGATGACCTGCCCGCCGCCGGCATCCCCCAGCTGCTGTCCGCGCTGCAAGACCACCACCTGGCGTTCGACCCAGCCACCGCGACCGGCGTCGTGATCACCGGCGACGACACCCTGAACCGCGGCACCGCCGAGTACGCCGTGCTCGCGCCGGACCTCCCGGCCGCCAGGCACCTGGAGACCCGCCTGCGGCCCCTGACCTCCGCAGCCGCCGCGGCCGGCAACCTGCCATGACCGGGGCGGCGTTCACGGCAGGCCGAGGACCTCGTGCGGCCGCCGGCGCCGCGGCGCCCTGCCTGATAGCCGCTCACAGCCATCAGGCAGGCAGGTGACCGGTGCTCACCCGTCGGCCCGTCGCCCGTCGCGCAGGTATGCGGCGATATAAGGAACGCGGTCGGTGCGGTACTTGAAGCCGCGCGTCCGGCCCCGGCACACCGCGCTGCCGCACAGGCAGGAGTCCACCGCGATGCTCTCGTACTCGGTGGACTCGTAGTCCCAGGTGATTTCCTCCCCGGCACGGATCGGCCGCATGGCGACAAAGTCGTAGCCACCCACCGTGTTGTCCACGACCCCCGCATTGGGCGAGCAGCAGTGGTTGATGCTGCGGGCCGTCTCGTCCAGCTCGACGTGCAGATCCCAGCCCTTCTGGAACGAGTGCCGCGTACGGCGCGGCTCCGTCCGCTCCACACGCCCCCGCACCACCAACTCACCCACAGCGAAGTCCCTCACCGCGTATACGCCCCGGCCCTTGCCGGCAGCATCCCGGATCACGACCCCCACGACCTGGCCGTCCTCCCCCGGCAAAACACCCCGTCCCGATGCCGACCGTCCCCCAACCCCGGCCGCGCCGCCGCCGAACGGGTGCCCCTTTTGAGCCGTCGAACGTGAACCCTTGCGCCCCACAACGCCCCCTGCATGACGGACAGACAACAGTCCCCCCAGCCTTCCCACCCACCGTCGATCCGCGACGCGCAAGATCAACCTTTTTGCTGTGCCCTGCTGACCCTGCGGTGGGCGCAGCTCAGCGAAGGCACTGGCGGGACCCTGTGCTCGGTCGGCGGGCGATGTCGGTTCGGACGGCGACCCCGGACGCGGGTGCGGGGTGTCCCGCCGCGTCGAGGGGCCGGGGCGGGCGGCGGCCTCTTCGGCCATGGGGTTCTCGCCCCGAGAGCCGCTGATGCGTGGCCCGTTGCTCCTCCGTTGCCGTCTGCCATCAGAACGTCAGAGGGTTATCCGGCTGTGTACTGGGTCTGCGAGCCGCCGATGGTGTTACTGGCAGCCGCCTGATTGGCGTAGTCGGTCGCGACGGATCCGTAGTTCGTCACTTCCTGGCCGAAGTTGCTCGCAGTGCCGGCCTGGACTTCGTCATCCCAGGTGGTCGTGGAACCACTGCTGCTTCCCGAGTAAGAGGTGTTACCCCAGGCTCCGGCGGTATAGGGGGTACTGATCGGGGCAATCCCGTCGGCATGGGCAGAGCCCATGCCGACGCCCATCAGGCTGGCGGCCAACAGCGCTGCATTGGCAACAGTTCGAGATCGCATCGACAACTCCTTGTAGCAGGTGATCTTCACGTTGGGTAACGATCCGACCGAGTGCAGGTTGTCCTGTGAGCTCGGTCGTCTGCCCGACGACGTCCTGTACGGCCTTCGCCTCACGGACTACGACGACACCCCTGCCTGCTGACAGGCCTCATGGCAGAACTACTGAGGCCTTCCCTGCGTTCGACCGTCTGGGGGCCGAGATCAAGTGCGTAGCGCCAGCGGGTGTACGGATGGTCCCCAAATGTCGGGGTGGCGGTCCCGGGTGGCGGTGGGGGTGTCAGCGGCGGTAGAACAGGTGGAGTCGGTCCTTGAAGCCGGCCAGGCAGACGCCGGACCTGCTGCCGCCGTAGTTGGGGATGCGGCCGTAGTTCTCCCAGGGGACGCGGGGGTTCCAGGCCCACAGTTCGATGTCGCTGCCGTCGCCGCGGGTGATGGCGTACATGTTGCCGGAGAAGCCGGTGAGGGCGATGACCTCGTGGTCGAAGGGCGCGATGCCGAGGTTGGTCCAGGTGGTGCCGTCGTAGGAGGCCCAGCGCTGCCTGTCGGTGGTGAAGATGCAGTAGACCTTGTTGTCGCCGGTGGCCACGAAGACGTTGTTGCGGGCATCCTTGCTGTCGGGGATCTCGGGGCCGAGGCTGCCGTCGCCGTCCCGGTAGAGCAGGCTGCGCAGGTTGTCGGTGTAGCTTCGGATCGTCGGGTAGACCCACACGAGTTTGTTGCCCAGGACGGTGATGCTCGGCGGGCACTTGGCGAGGTCGACGCCGCTGGTGCCGGAGTACGACGTGGTCCATTGCCCGTTGCGCAGGGTGGCGACCATGATGCCGCCGGAGCCGTTGTCGGAGGAGACCAGGCAGCGCAGTTCGCCGCCGAGGACGGCCAGGTTGGAGGGCCGTGTCGTCGAGCGGATGGGCGTCGAGGCGGTCGGGCCCCAGGTTGTACCGTCGAAGGTCCGCATGGCGAGTTCTGCGGTGGGCGGGAACGGCTCGTTGTGCAGCAGGTAGAAGGTGTCGCCCAGGGCGCCCACCCCGGGGGCCTGGACCACCGCCCGGGACTGCGGGACGGGCACCTCGTCGGTCCACTCACCCATGTACCACTGCTTGGTGTAGACGTTCTCATCCGGTGCGGGCAGCAATTGCGTGTGCAGCCGGTAGTGGCCCTCCGGGCTGGAGAAGTCCCACACCAGCGTGCTCAGCGCGCCCTGCTCGCCGCCCGCTGCGGGGTGGGCGACCAGGTGGCGCAGTGCCTGGCGGTTGATGGCGATGCTGCGTTCACCCACCAGGTCGTCGTCGTTGGTCAGCCAGCCCAGCAGCCAGGTCAGCAGGGCCGCGACGATCGCGACGACGGCGGCCAGGGCCGCCTCGTTGGACTGGCCGTTCTCGGTGATGCTCACGGCCGCGTCCGCGCACGACTGGGCGACCTTCCACAGGTGCTTTTGGATCTCGTCGAAGATGTTGCCGCTGTCCTCCTCCCAGCATTCGAGGTTGAGGAGCAATACCTCCTGGTAGGAGCCCCGGTACAAGCTCGCGTTGCCGTCGAAGTTCGCCCAGTCCCCGGTGTCCAGGCCCCCGAACACCTGGGAGCGGTAGGTCTGCTCGGCGGACATGTCGCTGCCGGCGCCGCTGACCCAGTAGATCTCGTCGGAACCGCCCATCTGGTCGTTGGTGTCGCGCACGCACTGGAACTTCAACGGGTGCACGTTCACCGCGACCGTCCCCGCCCGTGCGGCGGCGCCCTCGTCGCCGGGCGGCCCGGTGAGCACGGTCACCGCGCTGCCGCCGTAGGCGGCCATCGCCTCCACCGCGTCCGGCCCGTCCACCGCTGTCCCGGGCTCCAGGTCGGCGACGTTGACGATGTTCACGTTCGGCTGCGCGAGGATCTCCTGGGCCAACGCCGGCAGGTCGGCGCGCAGGTCGGCGAACGAGTACGGGGTCTCGACCGGCACCTGGGTGATCTGCGCCGGGAACAGCGTCGCGCCGGCCCGCGCGGACGACTGCCGGTAGGCCGCGCCGCACGCCGCGATCTCCTCGTCCCCGACGAATACCCGCATCACCTCGACCAGACGCTGCTCCAGATCGGACAGCTCCAGTCCCTGTTCGTGGCGGGCGGCGGCGTGCAGGGCGACTCCCGCCAGGATGTTCCGGGGCCGGTTCGCCGTCAGGCGACTCGCCCCGCGCCCGGCTTTCCCCGCACCGTCCAGCCGTGCCCGCAGGCGTGCCAGCCGGTCCTCGGGGGTCGTTTCGATTCGGGCCACAGGTGACTCCTCGCTCGCACAAGTCCAGGGCGCTACCGCGCCCGAACCACCGTAGGAAACCCGCTGCCACTACAGGCACGGAACGTGACAAAGCGGCCGGTTTTCGCAGGCTGGCGTCTGATCTCCCGCAGCACGCGAACGGGCCTCTGTCGTCACCGCTTCTCTATCCGCCCGGTCATGAACCGGCGTCCCCACCCCCGCCGGCCGGGGCTCCGGGGCAGGCGCCCCGGAGCCCCGGCACCCGCTCCGGTCGACCCGGGCACCCCCGCCGCAGACATCTGCATCGGATACGCCCGCTGGGCCTGTTGCGACCAGCACCGCGATATCGGTCTTGCCGCCGCAGCACCGACGACGGCCTCGCCCTTGTCGTGCTGCAGGGCGAGGCCGTCATCGGGGGTGCGTCAGTACCTGGTGTTCGGCGGTGCCGTCATGGCCGGAGGCCGTACTCGCCGCGGGCGTCGTTGGCCGGTGGTCACGCTTCCCGGAGCTTGGCCACGATCCACTGGCCGAGGTCGGAGGTCATGACGGTGTGGCCCTCGTTGCTGGTGGCGCAGAGGAGGTCGTGGAGGTCGCTTTCCTCGGGGTTCACCTTGGCGTAGAGGGCGGTGTGGTCGTCGATGTGGGCCGACGCCACGGCGCTGACGGTGGGGACGAAGGTGGAGGTGTTGTGGGTGAGCTCCGCCTTCTGTCCGTTGACCAGCGCGGCCAGCACGGCGGCCATGCCGAAGTTGGCGGCGTCTTCCAGGAGAGGTGCCTTGGGGAAGAGGCCGCCGGGAGCGCCGTCGAGTTCGGGGAAGCCGGTGGTGTTGATGGTGATCGGGCTCTGGCGCGCTTGCGCGATCTGGGCGACGGTCTGCTTGCCCTGGCCCTGGGTGCGCAGTTGCGCGGTCGTCTTCGGTCCGTGGGCGGCGATTGCGGTGTCGTCGGCGGGGATGCTGTTGCCGATGCCGGTGCCCGTTCCGTTGGCGACACCGAGCAGGCGGGGACGCAGGGGCCAGCCGCCCAGTCGATCGAGCGCGGCCAGGAATTCGGTCCGTTCCCGGTCTTGGCCGTCGGCGACGTCGAGGGTGACCTCGGCGGCGGTCGCGACGTGCCAACGCAGCATCTGGCGTGCGGCCGGGCTGTTGACCAGGTCGGAGTAGAGGCTGAGGAGCGGGTTGGTGTCGCCCCACTTGTCCTTGACGAAGTGGGCGAATGCCTGGACTCCCAGCGGCAGCCACGCGCCGCGGTGCGGAGTGTCGTAGGAGAGGTAGGTGGCGGTCTGGTGGTCCTCCTTCTGCCTTTCCATCTTGGCCAGGGCGTAGCGGGTGACCATTCCGCCCATGCTGAAGCCGCCCACCGCCAACGGGGCGTTGCCTTCGCGGTCGGCGATCGTCCTGCGGATGCACTCGATCGCGACGCCGGCGTTGTCGATGATGGACGCGGACCGGTTCTCGAAGCCCAGGAGGATGACGTCGAAGCCGTTCTCACGCAGCGTGGAGATGAACGGGTAGTCCCCGTTCTCCAGGCCGTCGTACAGAACGTGGCCGTTGCTCCCTCCCATGGCGAAGCCGTCGGCGAGGATCACCGGCCGCCTCACGGCCATTTGGTCGGATGAGCTGTAGAAGACCCAGGCGGTCCCGTCGCGGAGCTCCCACTTGGTGTCCCAGGGGTCCGTTCCCGCGGCTGCGGGCTGAGCTCCCGGAAGGGGGCCCCAGATGCTGACAACAGGCTTGGACATGCTTCGACGACTCCTTGGTGTCGCGGCCGGTCATACCGAACACGATCATCGTCGCGGCAAGATCATCCAAGCCGCCCCGCAATTCACCAGCATCACCCTTTCGTGGATGAAAGCGGCGATTCGCTTACATCACCAGCACTTTCACAGCAGGCCCCGGCCCGCAATCCCCGCCATCGTGACCTGCGCCATGCCCATTTCACACCCGGCCACCATCCGCTAGACCACACCGACCGGACGCCGGGGCGTCGTGCCGACTCGCGGAATGATTCGAACATTCGATCTGGTGGGGGACGTCGTCCGTACCGCCCCTGAGGAGCCCGCCGTGACCACCCCCGCCCCACCGCCAGGGGCCCCAGCTGGGCGCGGGCCGTGTAGAGGGCTGCGGTGTATCCGGCGGGGCCGGAGCCGATGATGACGACGTCGCGTATGCCCTCACCGGTCGCGGTCTCGGGCATGGGTGTCAGACCCGCTTCTTGGCGTCGATGTCGGCGATCAGGCCCTCGGTGAGGTGCTTGATCTCGTCGCGGATCGGGCGGACGGCTTCGACACCCTGGCCGGCGGGGTCTTCGAGCTGCCAGTCGAGGTAGGTCTTGCCGGGGAAGTAGGGGCAGGCGTCGCCGCAGCCCATGGTGATGATGTAGTCCGATGCCTGGGCGGCCTCGGGGGTGAGGACCTTGGGCTTCTGGTCGGAGATGTCGATGCCGAGTTCGGCCATCGCCGCGACGGCGGAGGGGTTGATCTGCTCGCCGGGGACGGAGCCGGCGGAGCGGACCTCGACGCGGTCTCCGGCCAGGTGGCGCAGGAAGCCGGCGGCCATCTGGGAGCGGCCCGCGTTGTGGATGCAGACGGACAGGACGGATGCGAGCGGGGTGGAGGACATCGTCTCTTCCTTCATCAACCGAGGTCGGCCGGCCGACGGCACGATCCAACAAGTCAGCCCAGGCTGGTGTCAGCCCCGAGTGATGTGAAAGTATCAGTCCATGATGACGTCAGTCGACACTGAAGTGATGCGAGTCCTGGCCGACCCCCTCAGGCTTCAGATCGTGACCCTGCTCTCCCGCGAGACGCTCTGCCTCACCCACCTCGTGGAGGAGACAGGCGCCAAGCAGACCAACCTCTCCAACCACATGAAGGTCCTCAGAGAGGCCGGGGTCGTGGAGACCGAGCCGTGCGGCCGCTTCGTGTACTACAAGCTGCGCCCGGACGTCATCGCCCAGCTCGCCGGCCGGCTCGCCGACCTGGCCGCATCCGCGCGCACCGCCGCCGAGAACAAGAGGGCCTGTCCGTGACACCCACCCAAGCTCCCGCCGCCACCGAGGACTCCTCGGTCGCCCGGAAGCTCTCCACACTGGACCGCTTCCTCGCGGTCTGGATCCTTCTCGCCATGGGCCTCGGCATCGGGCTCGGCCGGCTGATCCCCGGGCTGAACGACGCGCTCGCCAAGGTGGAGATCGGCGGGATCTCCCTGCCCATCGCGGTCGGCCTGCTGATCATGATGTATCCGGTTCTGGCGAAGGTCCGTTACGACAAGCTCGACGCGGTCACCGGCGACCGGAAGCTGATGATCTCCTCGCTGGTCATCAACTGGATCCTGGGACCCGCCCTCATGTTCGCGCTCGCCTGGATCTTCCTGGCGGACCTGCCCGAGTACCGCACCGGCCTGATCATCGTCGGCCTGGCCCGCTGCATCGCCATGGTCATCATCTGGAACGACCTCGCCTGCGGCGACCGCGAGGCCGCCGCCGTCCTCGTCGCCCTGAACTCCGTCTTCCAGGTCATCGCCTTCGGCATCCTGGGCTGGTTCTACCTCGACCTGCTCCCCGGATGGCTCGGCCTGGGCGACGGCGAGCGCCTCGACATCTCCATGTGGAAGATCGCGCTGAACGTCGTCATCTTCCTCGGCGCCCCGCTGCTCGCCGGGTTCCTGACCCGCCAGATCGGTGAGAAGAAGCTGGGCCGCGAGAGCTACGAGAGCAAGTTTCTGCCGAAGATCGGCCCCTGGGCCCTGTACGGCCTGCTGTTCACGATCGTCATCCTCTTCGCCCTCCAGGGAAAGACCATCACCTCGCAGCCCCTGGATGTCGCCCGGATCGCGCTGCCGCTGCTGGTGTATTTCGGGGTCATGTGGTTCGGGACCTTCGCCCTCGGCAAGGCGATCGGCCTGAGCTACGACCGCACCGCCACCCTCGCCTTCACCGCCGCCGGCAACAACTTCGAGCTGGCCATCGCGGTCGCCATCGCCACCTTCGGCGTCACCAGCGGCCAAGCCCTCTCCGGCGTCGTCGGCCCCCTCATCGAGGTCCCCGTCCTCGTCGCCCTGGTGTACGTGTCATTGGCATGGCGCAGGAAGTTCACGGAGAACAAGCTCACCTCATGACACCTAGCACCGATGTGGTGGTGATCGGCGGCGGGCAGTCCGGGCTCGCCGCCGGCTACCACCTGCGCCGCTTGGGCATCGAGCACGTAATTCTCGACGCCAAAGCGGCGCCGGGCGGGGCCTGGCAGCACACCTGGGAGTCTCTCCACCTGTTCTCCCCAGCGCAGTACTCTTCCCTGCCCGGCCGGCTCATGCCCGCCCAGCCTGGCCAGGTCTACCCGGACGCCGGGCACGTCGTCGCCTACCTCGCCGACTACGAGAAGCGCTACAGCCTGCCGATGCAGCACGGGGTGTGGGTCGAGAGTGTGCACCGTGACGGCGCGTACCTGCGGGTGGAGACGGACGGCGGCAACTGGCGGGCCCGCGCGGTGGTCAGCGCCACCGGCACTTGGACCCGCCCGTTCATCCCCGCCGTGGCCGGACGGCACGAGTTCACCGGCCGCCAGCTCCACACCGTCCAGTACCGCGAGCCGACCGAGTTCGCCGGGCAGCGCGTGATCGTGGTCGGCGGCGGGAACTCCGGCGCCCAGATCGCCGCCGACCTCGCCCCGACGGCCGACCTGACCTGGGTCACCCCGCGCCCGCCCCGCTACCTGGCCGACGACATCGACGGCCGCGCCCTCTTCGACGCCGCCACCGCCCGCCGCCGAGCCCTCGACGCCGGACGGGCCGACACCGGCGGCGTCGCCTCCCTCGGTGACATCGTCACCGTCCCCCCGGTCCGCGCCGCCCGCGACGCCGGACTCCTGGCGGCGAAGCCGATGTTCAGCCGGCTCACCACCACCGGCGTTCAGTGGGTCGACGGCGCCCGCGCCGAGGCGGACGCGATCATCTGGTGCACCGGGTTCCGGCCTGCCCTCGCGCCCTTCGCCGGCCTGCGCCTGCGGGGCGCACGTGGCCACATCGCCACCGACGGCACCCGCGCGGTCGACGAGCCGCGCCTGCACCTGCTCGGCTACGGCGACTGGACCGGCCCCGCCTCCGCCACCCTCATCGGCGTCGGCCGCCCCGCCCGCGACGCCGCCCGGCAGATCACCGAACTCCTGCACTGACGAACCAAGTAACCATCAGGACAGGTTGGCTGAATCTCGCGTCTAATGATCGGGGTGACGAGACCTCATTCAGCAGGCCTGTGGCTTCCCGCCCAAGACGATGACCCCGACGCACTCACCCTCATCGTGGACACCCCCAGCGGCGTACACATACGCCGGATACCGCCCGCCCTACCACTGCCCGCTCACGTCGACCACGGTCCCGGTGCGGAGGAGGCGACCCACACGGCAGCGGCCACCTGGGGAATGCCCGACTTCGTGTTCCAGCAGGCCGATCACGCCGCAAAGGGATCCGGGCGGCGAGAACTGGGCGATCGGCTCCTTCTGGCCGGCAACCGGGGCGCGGTCGTGCAGGTCAAGGCCCGCACCATCAGCCCCAAGCCGGACGCCCGGGAGATTCCCTGGATCCAGAAGGTGGCCACCAAGGCAATGAACCAGGCGAAGGGCACGGTACGGCAACTGCGCATGCTGTCGGCCGACATGGTCAACGGCCGCGGCGGGACCCTGCACGTCGACGGGAACACGTTCGAGTGGATCGCCGTCTTCCTGCTGGACCACCCGCACGTGCCGCGCGACACCGTGCCCACCTGGCAACCACTGGGCTTCCCGGCCATCGCGCTCACACGCCGCGACTGGGACTTCCTCTTCGACCAGCTGCGCTCTACGACCGCGGTACTCGACTACCTGTTCAGGGCCGCCGCCGAACCTGCCGTGCCCCTCGGAGACGAGCCCGTGCGTTACTACGAGTTCGCCGCCGCCGATGCTGATACACCCCCTGCGGAGATGGACACCGAGCTGGTCGGAGCCGGCGGCACATTGTTCTCCGTCCCGCAGCTGCCCCAGGCTCCCGCGGGCAGCGACGGTACGAACGTCCACCGCATGATCCGCATCATGCTCGAAGACATCGCGCTCGCACCGCTTCAGGACTCACTGACCGAGCACAATCGCTTCACCGTGCTCTCCGACCTGGACCGGCTGCCCGTCGCGGTGCGGGCCGAGTGGGGCCACCTGCTGCTGGACATGCTTCGAGACGTCCCGCAAGTACCTGCGGATCAATGCAAATGGCGCTTCCGGCGCATGCTTGACGCCGACGGCACACGCCAACTCATCGTCGGCGCAGCGACCCGCTTCGACCGTGACGTCCAGGCGGCATTCTCCGCCTACGTGCAGCTTCGACACCATGAGGTCACCACTCGCACCGGCCGGACCGAGGGATCATCGGCCCTTGGCGTCCTGCTCACCCCGCGCCACGACGGGCGACGGCCGTGGGACACCAGCACCGTGCGCGTCCACGGGGACCTCGAACTGCCACCGGAAGACCTGCAGGTCTACAGCGAGGCTTGGAACCGCGCCTTCGACGAAGGCGACGTAGTCGCTCAGGACACGCCGAACAGCCCCTAGCCGACAAGTAAGGATCGGACTTCACATGACGCTGGAGCTGCGACGCTCCAGCAGGACCACGTTCCGCCAGACACCATGGTGGCGGCCGATGCGCTCGCGGGTACCGATGACCCGGAACCCGGCCCGCTGGTGCAGGGCCAGACTCGCGATGTTCTCGGGGAAGATCCCGGACTGGATGGTCCAGATCCCCGCGGCCTCGGTCGAGTCGATCAAAGCGTTCAGGAGCTGCCCGGCGACGCCGCGGCCGCGGGCGACGGGGTGAACGTAGACGGAGTGCTCGACAACGCCCACGTACGCGCAGCGCTCGGAGACCTTGGTGGCGGCCACCCATCCGAGCAGCTTGCCGTCGGTGTCGAGCGCGGCGAAGCGGTGCTCGGGGAGCTTCGCGGTGTCGAACTCGGCCCAGGTGGGGGCGGTGGTCTCGAAGGTGGCGTTGCCCTCGTCGATGCCCGCCTGGTAGATCGCCAGGACCTCGTCCGCGTGCGCGTCGGTCAGCGGCGTGACGGCGATGCTCACGCGGTGGCCGCGCGGGTCAGGAGCCGGCCCATGGCCGCGAGGACCGCGGGCTCGACCCGGTAGTACACCCAGGTCCCGCGCCGCTCGGAGGAGAGCAGGCCGGCCTCGCGGAGCTTCTTCAGGTGGTGGGAGACGGTCGGCTGGGAGACGCCGACGTCGGAGATGTCGCACACGCACGCCTCCCCGCCCTCATGGGAGGCCACCAGCGAGAACAACCGCAGGCGTACCGGGTCGCCGAGGGCCTTGAACATGAGGGCGGTCCGTTCGGCCTCCTCGGCCGTCAACGGGCGCTCGGTCAGGGGTGGGCAGCACGGGGCCACGGCCTCCGGCTCCAGCAGCGGCAACACCTTCACAGTGGACATGCCCCCATCATCCTTCGAACTTCGACAGATGTCTATGTTGACGAACGTCGATACCGGGTCCACTCTTGAGCTGTCAGGACATCGACAGACGTCGAATCAATTGGGGAGCCCCGTCGTGAACGCATCCACCGAAGCCCTGCCCGTCGCCGTGATCGGAGCGGGCCCCGTCGGCCTGGCCGCGGCGGCGCACCTCACCGGGCGCGGCATCACTCCCCTGGTCCTGGAAGCCGGACCGGCCGCCGCCACCGCGGTACGGGAGTGGGGCCACGTACGGCTGTTCTCCACCTGGTCCGAGCTTGTGGACCCGGCCGCCGAGAAGCTCCTGGCCCCCACCGGCTGGACGGCGCCCGACAGCAGGACCTACCCCTGCGGCGCGGACTGGGCCGCCCTCTACCTCCAGCCCCTCGCCGACGTCCTCGGCGGCAGGGTTCGCTACGGCGCCACCGTCACCGGCGTCTCCCGCCTCGGTCGCGACCGGATCGTGGACGCCGACCGCGAGCGGCAGCCCTTCACCGTCCGCATCGCGAACGCGGACGGCACCGAGGAGCGCATCCTGGCCTCCGCCGTCATCGACGCCTCCGGCACCTGGTCCACCCCCTCCCCGATCGGCGGCGACGGCCTTCCCGCACTCGGCGAGCACGCGGCGGCCGACCGGATCTCCTACCGGATCCCCGACCTCAAGAACCCGGTCGCCCGGGCCCGCTACGCCGGCAAGCGCACCGCCGTCATCGGCTCCGGCGCCTCCGCCTTCACCGCGCTGGCCTACCTCGCCGACCTCGCCAAGGCCGACGACGGGAGCGGCACGCATGCCACCTGGATCCTGCGCCGCGGCATCTCCGGCTCCACCTTCGGCGGCGGCAGCGCCGACCAGCTCCCCGCCCGCGGCGCCCTCGGCCTGGCCGCCAAGGCCGCCGTCGACAACGGCTGCGCCGACGCCGTCACGGGCTTCCGCACCGACGCCATCCAGCGCGACAGCGACGGCCGACTGGTGCTGGCCGCCGAAGACGGCCGCCGCCTCGACGCCGTCGACGAGGTCATCGTCCTCACCGGCCTGCGCCCCGACCTCTCCTTCCTCGACGAGCTCCGCCTCGGCCTGGACGAGCGCCTCCAGGCCCCGGTCGAGCTCGCGCCGCTGATCGACCCGAACCAGCACTCCTGCGGCACCGTCTACCCCCATGGCGTCAACGAGCTGTCCCACCCCGAGCAGGGCGTCTACCTCGTCGGCATGAAGTCCTACGGCCGCGCCCCGACCTTCCTCGCCATGACCGGCTACGAGCAGGTCCGCTCCATCGCCGCCCACCTCGCCGGCGACCAGGAAGCCGCCGAACGCGTGGAGCTGACCCTCCCGGAGACCGGAGTGTGCGGCGGCGCCGGCCTCTTCGACCAGCCCCAGGCCGCCGAAGAGACCAGCGGTGGCGGCTGCTGCGCGGCCCCCGCGACCCTGACCATCGGCGCTCCCGCCTCCTCTTCCGGCGGCTGCTGACCCGCATGCCGCACACCAAGGCCGGCGTGGCCGCGACCGGGACGGGGGTCCGGTCGCGGCCACGCGCCGCACTGCCCGCCCTGTGCGCCACCCAGATCACCAGCTGGGGAATCCTCTACTACGCCTTCCCCGTCCTGAACCCCGCCATCACCTCCGACACCGGCTGGAGCCCAGCCGCGACCACCGCCGCATTCTCCGCCGCCCTCCTCGTCTCAGCCCTCACCGGCATCTACGTAGGCCGCGTCCTGGATCACCGCGGCCCCCGCCTCGTCATGACAGCCGGCTCCGTCCTCGGCGTGCTCAGCCTGCTCACCGTGGCCGCCGCCCCCAACCCCGCCGTGTTCGCCGTCGGGTGGCTGCTGGCCGGAGCGGCAATGGCCGCCACCTTCTACCAGCCCGCCTTCGCCGCCCTCACCCGCTGGTGGGCCCCCGACCACATCCGCGCCCTGACCATCGTCACCCTCGCCGGCGGCCTCGCCTCCACACTCTTCGCACCCCTGACCGCCGTCCTCGCCGGCCACATGTCCTGGCGCGCCACCTACACCGTGCTCGCCGCGATCCTCGCGCTCGTGACCATCCCCGTCCACGCCCTCGCGCTCAAAGCGCCGTGGCCGCCCGCTCCCAAGGGCCCCGCGCATGCCGCCGGTGGCAGAGATTCCGTGGTGCGCAGCAGGGCGTTCGGGATGCTGGCCGCCACCTTCACCCTCTCCGGGTTCGCGATGTACGCCGTCGTGATGGGACTCGTACCGCTCCTACTCGAACGCGGCTACACCACCGCCCAAGCCCCCTGGGCCCTCGGACTCGGCGGCGTCGGACAAACCCTCGGCCGCTCCCTCTACGCCGCGCTCTCCCGCCGCCTCGGTGTCACCGCGCGCACCGTGACCCTGATCGGGCTTGGCGGGCTTACCACCGCGGCCCTCGCCACCACCCCCGGCCCGTACGCCCTTCTCATCGCAGTAGCCATCCTCGCCGGGGTGATCCGGGGCAACCTCACACTCCTCCAAGCCACCTCTGTCACCGACCGCTGGGGAACCACCCACTACGGCCGGCTCTCCGGACTCCTCGGCGCCCCCGCACACGCCGCAGCAGCCCTGGCCCCGTTCGCCGGCGCTCTCCTGGCCGGGCCGATCGGCGGCTACCCCGCGCTGTTCGCACTCCTCTCAGCGCTGTCGATCCTCGCCGCTGCCACAGCCCTCGACACCCGCCCGCGCATGCCACGGCCCGACCCGACAGCTCACCCGAACCGGCGATAGCACCACACCTGTTGCAGCGGCTACGGTTGGTACTCCGCGCGCTGAGCTGCACGAATGTTCCATCCCGTGCCTCGCGCCACACCACCTCCCCCAGAGAACACCTTGTGCATGGCCTGCATCAAGGCGCGCGGTGAAATCTTCCGCGCCTGAGCGATCCGCGCGGGCGGGTCACCGCACGCGCACCACCGTGACGACCACGTGGCGGGTGGTCCCGGCGAGGATCTCCACCAAGAGCGGCGCACCGTCGTAGGCCGTGAACATCTCTCCCTCGCCGACGCCGGCCCCGGACTCCGGGGCCGGCTTCGGCGAGGGCCCGCGCGCTCTGCGCGGCCAAAGTCCCCGTGACGCGCTGGGAGCGGACCCGGCTCCCGTCCGGCAGTTCCAGGAGCAGATGCCGGCGGCGGGCGGGGGTGCCGGTGAAGTCGACCACGAGCGCGTCGAGCGTCTCGGAGTGCCACTGGCGGAGAGGCGGTATTTAGAACCTTCGCTATTCCCGTGGTAGCGATCTTGCCCGCCGCTTGTGGCCCGCGTGAACATGTGCGCGCCGCAGCCGGAGGACTTGAAACAGGCCGTTATCCGAAAAACGCGGCGAGAGCTGATATTGCTCGGTCCGTCACATCGTTGACATCCCCATCTCCCGCGACCGTGATCAGCCTCCCTCGGGATCCGTACAAAGCGCTTACCGGCTCAGTCTTGTGCTGCCAAAGATCCCACCGGCTGGCAGTGGTCCGTCTGGAGTCGTCTGGGCGGGCCATAAGGGGGCTACCACAGTGGCAAGTGCCGTCCTGCTGTGGTGCCGCGTAGAGCAGGTGGTAGACGTGTGAGGAGTCGGTCCGGCAAATTCTCCTGCCCGCCACCCTCCTGATCGCTTCGGACTTGGTGATCTCGAATTTGAGAGCCACGTCGACCGCGAGTCCGTCCTCGGCCAGGATTTCCTCAAGCGCCTCCAACTGCTCCAGCGACTGAGGAAAGCCATCCAGCAGGAACCCGTGTTCGGTGTCTGCTTCGAGGAGACGCCGGTTGACCATATCGAGTAGCACGTCATCGGGGATCAGGTCGCCCCGGTCTATGCAGTGCTTGGCGATCAAACCTGCTTCTTCGCCATGACCGATGTTCTGACGCAGGATGTCTCCGAGGTGCACCTTCGGCACATCGAGCACCTTCTTGAGGAAGGTTGCTTGAGTTCCCTTTCCGGCACCTGGTGGCCCGAGGAGGAGGAGCCGAGTCGACTCTCGGGTCATGAGCCGGGCCACCGACGGCGTGATCCTCCGTCCATTCCCAACGGCTGCCTTACCCCTCACGGCGGGCCGGAGTAGCTCGTCGGCATGGTCGCGAGCCGCCTGCACGATGGCGGCGGCCTCCTCCCTCGCCTTTCGGATGATCTCCTGGGCTTCTGTCTGGTAGACAGGCAGCGCATCTGGGTGGGCTGACGGGTTCTGTGCTGTGGAGCGAGCCGCAGCTGCTCGGTGTGCCTTCGCGCCGCGCTGGAGCAAGCGGACCTCTTTCCACCGCTCCCGCCAGGAATCCGTGACCCGTGAGTCGGCGCCAGCTAGCTGACGGACCAGCTCCAAGGTGAAGTCGATCGAGGGCAGCCGCTTCCCTTGAAGCGCCTCAGAGATGGCGGAGGCAGAAAGGGACACGCGGCCCTGCTGCCGGGCCGCCTTCTCGATCTCTTTGTACGTGGGAGCCCCTGCGTCGATCCTCAGCTCATATAGCGCCGCGGAGAAGTCGGCCAGCGCGGCCTCGTAGGACCCCTCGGGGTCACGCCCCTCGGTAGCTGCATTCTCGTCCATGTTCTCCCCGCCCCTGCTCGGATCACCAGCGTAGGCAGCACAGCCGACCACCGCCGATATTCAGCGAATTTCAGCGAACGGCTTGCTCGTTCGGTGTCGATCAACGGAAGCCCTTCGTCGTTCGGCGCCAGCCGAGGGTGCTCGGCGCGCTACCTCATGGACCTGCAACGCCGGTGTCATGACAGGGCGCACCTTGCTCCGACCGTCGGAGACGAACTTTGCGAGGAAGAGGTATCCCCATGCCGAAGATGCCCAAGGCTCCCTGCCCCGTATGCGAACGTCTGGTTGCGCTACTGCCCACCCGCCGGGCCGGGTACGGCTCGGTCCACGACCACAAACGCCACCCGCGCGAGTTGGTGCTCTGCGGGGGCTCAATGACGCACGTCCTTCTCGCGAACGCGACCGCATGGCAGGATGAGCTCAAACTGGATGTCCCGGAGGTTCCCCGGGATACAGCCGATAAGTCGGCGTTGTTCTGATTCAGCCTCGCTCCCATGAACTTCCGTGGTAGCCAGGCGGGCCTGGCCGAGGCCAGGCCCGCCCGCCTGTATGGGCCGCCCTCACCTGCTGCGGCTGGGTGCCGGAGCCCCGGGTCAGCCGGTCTTGCCGGAGTGGACCATGAGGAGGGGTGTCGGTTTCCTGCCCGGCGACGCGGTAGGTGAGCAGGGCGGGCTGGTAGATGCCCTGGAAGCCGTCCAGGATCGTGGGGGCGCTCCAGGAGGTTACGTCGAACGTCACGTGCCGCAGCCGCCGGTCACGGGTGCTGCGGTCGCTCTGGTCGTTGACGTAGACGGCGTGGAGGCGGCCCCCGTAGGAGGCGAGCGCGAGGCCCTTGTGCGGGGTCAGGACCGCAGCGAGTTTCGGCTCGCTCCAGGTGGTGCCGTTGTAGGTGGTGTGCCACAGCTTTCCGGAGGCACCGGAGTCCGTGCGCAGGGCGACCTTCTGCCACCCGGGGCGCACGAGTTCCCGGTCTTCCACTACGGGCAGCGGGTGGCGTCGGGTATCGGGCACCGCGCCTGCAACGACCTGGTTGGGGGTCTCCCCGTAGCCCTCCTTGCAGAAGATCCGCACTTCGAGAGCCGTGTGCTGGATTCGCTCGTTCCGGATGGTGTTGGCCATGTCCGTCGCGGCCGCCCGCGAGGTCACGTCGAAATGTGGGTTGGCTGCGGCCCGACGGAGAATCCGCTCGTCGTCGTTGGCCGGTACCTCGACTTCTGTCGGCGCGGCGCCGGGCCTCCACTCCCGAATCAGCGTGGATTGGCGCAGCAGGCCGGGCCACCAGGGAAGTACCTGCCCGACGAGTTCCCCGACGTCACCCCAACTCGCCTCGTATTCGATCGCCGGGTGCGCGGTGTCCGCGGCGACCAGGGCAGGCCCACGGAATCCGACATCGCCGAACAGCGCGCAGACCGTGGCGATGCCGTCCTTGTTGCCACTGCGGGCGAGGGCGCTGGCGGCTTCGGTTGCCGCCTCGTGTTCGGTGCTGTGCAGGATGCGGATGGTGCCGAGGTCGGTGTCCCAGTCCATGGCGGGACCGTGGGGTGTGTCCCTGTACCCGGCCCATCGACCCGGTGCCGGCTCGTGTGGCAGTGGGCGCAGCAGGAGGGCGCCGCGGTGTGCGAACTCAGCCGTCGCGGCGGCCCACGAATAGACCTGGGTCCCGCCCCATACTTCCTCGGAGTCCTGGCTGACCGGGCGGCGCGCCTTCTGGTCGGGTTTCGGAAACTTTTCGCACTTCCGAGCCAGCCGCCACATGCCGAACGCGTTCACGCCCAGCATGCGCTGCACTTCGAGCTTGGTCAGATAGCTGCTGCTCACGGCCATACCGCTGCTCCTCACCGTTCCGCGCGAGCCGTGATGGCTCCCGGCCGATCATGAGCCGCCCTGGAGGCCGCTATGGCCCGTTCTGCAGCTCCTGCCCGGTTCTCCACCCGCTTTGGCCGAGAAGCACCCAGCCCAAAAGGAACCATGTCGGCTGTAGCGGGTGGGGGCTGTCCAGATACGGACACGCGGTTCCCCCGCGCCTGGCCGGAAGGTCACCGGGCATCTTGCGATGACGGCCCGCACGGGTGCATGCGCGGCATACCGTGCTGTCCCAGTGCGGGACTGTCGGGGAGGGCAAGCATGGCGGTGAAAAAGTCGGAGTACCGGATGTGGGTTCAACTGGCTCAACGGGAGGATCTGCCGCAGGCCGCGTTCGAGGCGGTGGTGGAGGGGCTGGTGCCCGGCCCCGAGGGATTCGATCCCGGGTGGCAGGAGAAGGAGTTCGCTGGGGCCCTGCCGGCCTTGTTCCGCAGGGTTGAGGAGCAGGGCCTTCGAGACCGGTTGATCGCACAGTCGCGCAGTGAGATCCCCAAGCTGGTTCGCCAGGGCCTGGTGGGCGGGCGCGACGTCACCGCGGTACTTCGCCACCATGCGGTCGAAGCCGAGCTGGTGACGGCTCTCGCGCGACACGACCGGCATCGTGACGTGGTCACCGAACTCGTGGAGGGCGCGGATCTCCAGCAACTCATGGGAATCCTGCTGGCCGCCGGGAGCCCCCACCCGGAGGAGTCCTACGAGCTGCCGTCGGTGCCCGGCTTCCTGTTCGACGCGATCCTGCTGCGCGCGCTGACCTGTTTCACCGCCCAACTGGAGGGCTTCGTCATCGATCGCACGCGGGAGACGGCGGACCGGTACGGGGGACCCGCACGATGGCCCGCCTACGGGATGCTCGCTCTGATCCTGGAAAGGTGTCCGGAGCGCTGGCCTGACCTGGTGAAGGACTCCAAGCACGGCACGGCCGTGCAGCACACCCTTTTGGATCATGTGGACACCGCGAAGCTCACCGATGACGTCCTCGCCGCGTGCGGGGCGGCCGTGCCCCTGGGCGAGTGGGCAGACCTGGCCAAGCCGCAGTCCAGCCAGCACGCACGGCTGCGACACATCAGCGACCGCGTCCACAGGCATCCTCGACTGCGAGAGATCGCCGTGGAACAGCTCCACGCGGCGAGCGCCGAATGTCTGGGCCGCGGCCGGCTCCTGCACGCGACGTCACTGCGGCGCCTTCGTGACCATGAAGTGACGTCCCTGGCCCACGCCCTGGCGCTCACCAGCGCCAGCGGCAAGGACCTCGCCAAGATTTGGGCGGCCGTCATCGGGCTGGCCGAGCCGACCGCGGTTGAAAGGCGCTCGGACTTCGACGGGGATGAACCACTGCCCCCGAGGCGATTGCTCAACAACGACCACCGCATCAGCGCCCTCGCCGCCCTCGCCGGCAACCCTCACCTTGATCGTCGGCTGGCCCTTGAGGTACTGGAGGAGCTCCACTCGGTCGAGGTGCGCTGGCTCATCGCCGACGACGTTCCGGCCTGGCTCAAGGAAGCGGCGGCCCGCCACGTGGCGACTGTCAGCCCGGAGAAGGCCGACCCGGTGCCCCGGCTCCGGTGCGACGAGGAACTCGACGGCTACGACGACCCCGAGGCGGTCATGCAGACCTGGCTCGACGCAGTGAGGGATCACCGCGGGGCGTTCTTTGACCAGGTCGAGTACACGGTCATCAACTCCCGGCATCGCACCGACGACTTGGTGGCGCAGGTCCGTGCCCACATCGTTCTCAGCGACTACGAGCATGCCTTGGCGGCGGAAGCCTTCTTCAAGCTGTGCGGCGACAACGCCCAGAGGTGGAACACCTTGATCAAGCTCCTGACGCGCGAGCAGCGTGACTTCGAGGAGACGTTCGGCGAGTTCCTCGAACGGTTGAAAGCAGCGTTCGAGTGAGCTAGACGGTGACGCGGCTACCACGGTCTCACGTGCTTCACCACAACGCCTGACCGCGGTCCGTGCCTGTCAGGCACGGACCGTACGCGAACTGTCGACGTGAGGCGTCGGGTGGCCATACCGCGTCAGCCGGCCCCGCCAGAACGGCACCTACGCCTCGGAAGGGTTCGTGGTCATCCACGGGCCGGAGAGCAGAAGGTCGCCCACGCCGCGCAGGCTCGACGTCTCGCCGGTCTCAGCCCTGCGCCCGGCGAGGCCGGTGGAGGCGGCGTCGTCCCGGTGAGGGGTCAGGAGCGGCATCCGGTGAGGAGAATCCACCCGCCACCGCGGCTCGTTGCGCCGGCTGCTCTGCGACCGGGGCCGTGGGGGCGGGGAGGGCGGCCATGCCCTTCGCCAGGACCGTGATGTGCGGGATGTGCCGGGCACAGGCCTGGCACACCTCTGCCAGGGTCCAGACCTGGCCGACGGCCGGGTTGTGGACAAGGACCAGCAGGCTGATGCCGGTGCACTGGACGCGGGTCTCGTGGAGGCCGCACTGATCACTGCCGCAGCTGCAGGCGGCGTTGGGACGGACGCCTGCGAGTCGTCCGTGAGCTTTGATGTGCTCCGCGGCGAAGCGGCGCATGCTCGCGGTGTCCTTCGAGCGAGGCGGCATCTTGCACGCGGCGGTGCTGCAGGTGACGGACACGGTGTGGTCGAGGTGGCCGGTGAGGCGAACCGTCCAGGTCCGTCCCGGCACACGTGATCCGGGCATCAGGGTCAAGTCGGGTCCTGTCGTCGTGCTGGTACTTGTCGGTGCCCTCCGGCCGGCTCATCACGGAGCGGAGTACGTACGCCGCGTCGCGGAACGCAGCCCGCCAACGGTGCGGACCGCTCTGGATCAGAGCGCGCGCAGGACGGCGACTACCTTGCCGAGAATAGTGGCGTCGTCGCCGGGGAGCGGCTGATAGGCCGTGTTGTGAGGCATGAGCCAGACCTGGCCGTTCTCACGACGCAGGCGCTTGACCGTGGCTTCGCCATCCAGCATGGCCGCGACAATGTCGCCGTGGTCCGCGCTGTCGGCCTTCCTCACGGTGACGATGTCGCCATCACAGATGGCGGCGTCGATCATGCTATCGCCGACAACCTTCAGCGCGAACAGCTCGCCCTCGCCGACGAGGTGCCGCGGCAGTGGCAGGACGTCTTCGACGACCTCCTCGGCGAGGATGGGCGCGCCGGCGGCGATGCGGCCGACGAGCGGAACCTGGACGGCCTCCGGCTGCGTGCCGAACTGGTCGGCGGGCCAGCCGCGGACGCGGTAGGCGCGGGGGCGGTGCGGGTCCCGGTAGAGCATGCCCTTGCGCTCCAGGGCCATGAGCTGGTGCGCGACGGAGGAGGTGCTCCGGAGGTGGACACCTGCGCCGATCTCCCGCATCGAGGGCGGGTAGCCCTGACGGGCGACAGTCTGCTCGATGAAGGCGACGATGGCGCGCTGGCGGATGGTGAGTCCGTCCGGGCCGGGGCTGATGACACCAGGCGGGCGCCCAGGGCGGGCTGCGGATTCGGCGACGTGCATGTGGTGCTCCCCCCTGAAGGGATCTTGCGTTCAGGGACAATAACCCGCATCCCACCCGACACGGAACATCTTTTCGATAACAGGGCGTCCCGATCTCCCAGCTGGTGGTGAGGAGAGCCAGCCGGAGGGCGCCGCCCTCGGGCGCGGAGTTTGCTCCAGGGGTTCCGACGGCTCAAGATCCGCATGTGCCATTTCACGTCAGGCTCCGCTTCGGGCCACCCCCCTCTCCCGCCATCACCGGCACGTGGAGCAGCTCCGAGAGCGCCGAGCGGAAGTTCCGGGGTTTCATCGGCCGCTACGGCAGCCAGGCGGACGTACGGATCGAGCTGATCGAGGAGGGTTCCGAGGGTGAGCACACCGTGCGGTCCTGGACGCGGGAGCGCGGGGAAGTGGAAGGGCCCTGACAGGGCCCCGGGGCGCGCTTCTTCGTCACGCTGAGAGGCCGCCGGGCGTCTCTGGTCGGGCTGTCGTTGCCCGTGAGGGTGATCAGGGGCAGGGTGGGAATGGGCCGAGTGACACCGCGGTGATGGGTGGTGCGGGCGATGGGCAGACCGGTGTGGACGGGGGTTCCGGGGTTCGGGCTCGTGCGTTTTCTGAACTTACTGCCGCGCCTTGCTCGTAGCCACGATGTCGATGGCGACTCGGAGTGGTGTTTCGGAATGGCCCAGTAGTGCCCGGGTGATTGCGATCGCCTGGATGATACTCATGCCACGCTCGGCAAGAAGGGCCTGAACGGCTTCCATTCCTTCAGTCTTCAGGATTGGTCGAGACTCCTCGACCAAGGCGGTCCAGCGTGCGGCATGCTCGGGGCCTAGCCCAACGACGTATTCGAACACGACTGCTTCCCTTCCGTGCTGGGCCGATGGGTTGTACTCACATGGTCTGTGAGTACAACCGGATCTCATGGCTGATCATCCCATCATTGTCTCAGCGGTGGCTCCTCGCTTCCGCCGGGCGGGATGAGCTGGAGCCAACTCCTACTGTTCTAAGCCGAGTGGTTGGCCTGGCAGAAACCCTTGGGCCGTGTCTTTGGGTCGTGTCGGCCCGGCAATGTCCGAAAGAGATGACCTAGGTGGTGGGGAGGAAGTCGGCGACGAGGACGGCGAATTCTTGGGGGTCGAGGATGCGGATGCCGAGCTCTTCGGCCTTGGCTCGTTTGGAGCCTGCTTTCTCGCCCGCCACCAGGAGGCTGGTGCGCTTGGACACCGACGACGAGGCTTTTCCACCGGCCCGCTCGATCAGCTCGTTCATCTCGTTTCGGGACAATGCCGCGAGGGCGCCGGTCATGGAGCCGGTCACCACGACAGCCTGTCCGGCCAGCGGGCCGCTCGCCGAGTCCTCGCCGTCGTTCCCGGCCATCCCGCCGGTCACCGCAGTCGCGGGCCTCTGGGGCTCGGTGACCTGCGTGCCGACCTGCTGGGCTTGGAGCTTGTCCAGGAGCGGGCCGAGTTCGACGAGTTCGGCCGCGATCACGCGGGCCTTCTCGGTGCCGATGCCGTCAACCCCAGCCAACGTTTCGGCGTCGGCGGCCCGGATCGCGTCCATCGACCCGAAGTAGCTGGCAATCCGGCGGGACATCGTGCGCCCGGTCCCCCGGACACCCAGAGCGCAGAACACGCGCCCCAGCGCGGCCCCGCGGGCGGTCTCGATCGCGGCCAGAAGGTTGGCGGCGCTGGTCTCCCCCATACGCTCCAACCCGAGGAGTTGCTCACGGGTCAGGGCGAACAGGTCGGCGATGTCCTTGACGAGTCCGGCCTCCACCAGTTGGATCGCGCGGGTCCCGCCGAGGCCTTCGATGTCGAGCTGGTCCCGGCCGGCGGCGTAGATCACCGAGGCCACCGTCTGGCAGGCGCGGCCGCGTACGCACCGCCACCGCTGCTCGGCGGTATCGATCGCATCTCCGCAGCGGGGGCATACCTCGGGGAAGTCGATCGGGCTCTCGGCGCCGGTGCGCTCGTCGACCAGAGGTGCCTCAACCCGGGGGATCACATCGCCGGCCCGGTAGACGAAGACCTGATCGCCGATCATGAGCCCGCGACGGGTGATGTCGGACGGATTGTGGAGCGTGGCGTAGGTGACGGTCACCCCGTCGATGACCACCGGCTCCAGGACCGCGCGCGGGGCGATGATCCCGGTCCGGCCCACGTTCCACTCCACCGCCAGCAGGCGTGTCACCTTGTGTTCGGCCGCGAGCTTCCGGGCCACCGCCCACCTCGGAGCGCGGGAGCCGTTGCCGGCCTGTCGCTGGTCGGCGGCAGTGTCGGCCTTGACGACGACGCCGTCGATTCCGAACGGCAGCTCCGCGCGCAGGCTCGCGATCACGTCGATGCGTTCCTGTACCTGTTCCACGGTCTCGCAGCGCATGGGGGCGGCGGGCGTGCTCGCGGCCGTGTTCGCGCCGAGTGCGGCCAGGTTCTCCAGCAGAGCGAAGTGGCCGAGGTCGTCCAGACCGATCGCGCTGTAGGCGAAGAAGGTCAACTCGATGCGGTAGGGGCGGTCTTTGGCGCGCAGGGTGCCGGCCGCTCCGCTGCGCGGGTGCGCGAAGGGTGTGGCCTCGTGGGCGAGCCGGATCCGGTTGGCGTCCTCGAACTGCGCGGTCGTCAGCAGCACCTCTCCGCGCAACTCGACGTCGAGCGGCTTGGTCAGGACCGCAGGAAGGCCCAGGACGGTGTCGGCGGCGTGCGTGATGTCCTCGCCGGCCAGGCCATCGCCGCGGGTGAGGACCTGGACGAGCCGTCCGCCCCGGTACCGAGCTGCCACCGCGAGACCATCGAGCTTCGGCTCCACACACCACCCGGCCACCGAGCGCCCCAGCCGCCGTTCCAGCCCGGCCGCCCACTCGACAAGCTCGTCGGCGTCGAAGACGTTGTCGAGGGAAAGCATCGCCACCGAATGCGGCACATCCCCCTGCACCGCACCACCCGCCACCTTCCCCGTCGGGGACTCGGCGAGCACCTCGTCCGGGTGGGCCTCCTCGTAGGCCGTGATGGCGCGCAGGAGCCCGTCGTACTCGTCGTCACCGAGCGGGGTGGCTCCGTCGCCGTAGTACGCGGCCGACGCCGCCAAAGCGGTGGTCACAGCCTCCACGTACGCGACAGGAGACTCCAAGGCACTGTTTTCGGTCATGAACGTCATCATCGCGCCCCGCACTGACAACGCCATGCCGACCCGATCGTGCTCGCCACGGCCCCCCTTCACGCCGACACACGGCCTGCCCCATGTGGAGGGCCGTCCGGCGCGGCCCTCAGGCCACGGTGACGCGCAGGACGTACGACTGGCCGGTGCTGATGGCTTCCGCCTGTTCCCCGAGGTCCGCGTCCGTGAAACCGAGCAGCGCCTGGTCGGCTGCCCGACGGAGGAGCGGGAGGATCTCTGCGACGGGCCGGCCCCGATGTCCTTCGGCGAGCTCGGCGAAGGCCTTCTGGTAGGGGGCTCCGTACGTGCTCGCGCTGTCGGCCAGCAGGTGGTCAAGGTGCTGTCGCTCGATGCTGATCTCGCCCATGGCCCGCTCCTTCGGTCCTCGGGGCCCTGTCTGGTCCGGACCCTCGCCTTCGACGCTACGAGGCCGGTCTGACATCGACCCCCGACCCGGAAAGGGGCGCGTCCCGCTGATGAGGTCCTGGAGCTGCTCGCGGACGGGTGGCGGCATCAGCCCCTCGGTGGCGAGGAGGTGCCACTGGCAGCCGCGGTCGAGCCGGTGGAACTCCCCGAGCTGGTAGTGCAGCACCAGGGCGTCGAGGGCGCGATGTGCGGGTGGCCAGTCGCGCGGGCCTGGGGCTGGCTCCGCCGGCGCCGGACCCGGCAGCCAACCTCGGCGCGGTCCCGGCCACCGCCGTCGCCGGGGCCATCCGGCCGGTCCGCACCTACACCCTGCTCGGGGCCCGGGCCGCCGACGGCCAGCCCGTGCACCTGCCCAGCAGCCGCCCCGCCGGTATCCGGGTTACCTGGAGAGGGCCGACAGGCAAGAGGGAGCAGTTCGAGGTGACCGGCGCGGTGCTGCCGGACGGCACCTACGCGGCGGAGCGCGTATCGGTGTACCCGGGGTGAGCTCGGCGCGCTACGGCTGAAGCATGCCCGCACGGCCACCTGGCCAGGCTCTGGGGGCCTGACCAGCACCGGTTGCCTCACCGCCCGATCGTCGCAATCCGCTCGGGCAGGACCCAGTCTTGGCGATGGTGATGTCCCCCTGGTGAAGGAGCAGTCAGGGACGGCCGACGGAGGTGTACCGGAATCCGATCTCGCGCATGCGCGCAGGGTCGAGGAGGTTTCGGCCGTCGAAGATGACCGGTGTGCGCATGACGCTGTGGGCTTCGGCCCAGTCGACTTCGGCGAGCTCGGGCCATTCCGTCACGATCACCGCGGCGTCTGCGTTGGCCAGGGCCTGCTGCGGGGTCGGGAAGCGGGTCACGGAGTCCCACGGCTCCCCGGCATGCGGGCGTGCGAGGGGGTCCCAGGAGTGTACGTGCGCGCCTTCGGCGAGCAGGCGGCCGGCGAGGACGGTGGAGGGTGCCTCGCGCATGTCGTCGGTGCCCGGTTTGAAGGCCATGCCCAGGAGCGCGACGTGCTTGCCTGCGAGGTCGCCGAGTTCGTCCTTGAGGTGTTGGATGGCTCGGCGCTTTTGGATGTTGTTGACGTTGATGACGGCGGTGAGGAGCTGGGGGTGGAAGCCGGTGTTGGAGGCCATCTGGCGCAGGGCTTCGCTGTCTTTGGGGAAGCAGGAGCCACCCCATCCGATGCCGGGTCGCAGGAAGTGGGCGCCGAGGCGGTGGTCCATGCCGACGGCTGCGAGGACGTCGGTGACGTTGGCGCCGGTGTTCTCGCAGAGGGTGGCGATCTCGTTGGCGAAGCTGATCTTCGTGGCGAGGAGGGCGTTGGCGGCGAGTTTGACCATCTCGGCGGATTTCACGTCCATGGTCGCCACCGGGGCGTTGATGCCGGTGTGCAGGGTGGCGACGAGTGCGCCGGCGGTGTCGTTGTCCTGCCCGATGACGATGCGGTCCGGGGCCATGAAGTCCTGGATGGCGCGGCCTTCGGCGGTGAACTCAGGGTTGGAGACGTAGCCGACGTGGGCCAGGCCGGTCTCGTCGAGGAGAGCGCGGGCGCGGGCTCCGGTGCCGACGGGGACGGTGGACTTCATGACGACGGCCTTGAGGTCGCGGGCGTCGGTCAGGGAGCGGATGACGGTCCACACGCGGGAGAGGTCGGCGTCGCCGGAGGCTGAGGGCGGGGTGTCCACGCAGACGTAGGCGACCTCGGCGCCGGTGATGGCCTGGTTCAGGTCTTGGGTGAAGGTCAGGCGTTCTTTGTTGCGGGCGATCATGTCGCCGAGTCCGGGTTCGTGGATGGGGACGTCGCCGGCGTTGAGGATGCGGACGCGTTCGGGGTTGATGTCCCGGACGGTGACGAGGTGGCCGAGCTCGGCGAGGCACGCTCCGGTCACCAGCCCGATGTATCCGGCGCCGAACACCGCGATGCGTCGCTCTGCCATGTTCTGTCCATCCTTTTCGTGCTGGTGCAAGGGGGGTGTTCGTATCGGCCCGGGTGGCGCCCGGATGTCGGGCGCCACCCTACTCGGGTGTGCTTTCACTGCCGGAATCGTGCTGTCCCAGGCCGCGGGGGCGGCGGTGGCGAGTCGCCGGCGTGCGGGTCAGGCCTGGTCGGCGAGGACGCGGTCGTAGATGTCGAGGTAGTGGGGGGTGAGGCTGCGCCAGGAGTAGTGGTCGCGGGCGAACCGGCCGGCGGCCTCGCCTCGTCGGGTGAGCTCGGCCGGGTTGGTGAGGGCGTGCTCGATGGTGGCGGTGAGGTCGGCGAGGTCGCCGGGGGCGGGAAGCCAGCCGGTCGCGTGGGGGCCGCTGGTGGTGACGTAGCCGAGGGGGCCGCCGCTGGCAGAGGCGATCACGGGGGTGCCGGAGGCCATCGCCTCCAGGTAGACGAGGCCGAAGGGCTCGTCCACGGAGGGTGCGGTGAGGAGGTCGGAGCAGTGCAGGCCGTCGATGAGGTCGCGGTGGGGGCGCCAGCCGGCGAAGAAGACGTCGTCGGTGATGCCGAGGTCGCAGGCCAGGCTGTGGGGGTGGGCCCCTTCCCATTCGCCGGGGTTGCCGCCCAGGACCAGCAGCGCGGGGCGTACGGGGGTGCGCTCGCGCAGGACGGCGACGGCCTGGAGAAGAAGGTTGAGGTGCTTGAAGGCGAGGAAGCGGCCCATCCAGAGCAGCAGCGGTCGGCGGCGGCCCTGGTCGTCGTGGAGCAGGCGGCGGACGTCGGCGGTGGTGTATCGGATCGTGCCGGGAGGCCGGCCGGGGAGCCAGCCCTGGGGGTCGTCGACGAGCCACCGGTGGAGGATCTTGTAGCGGTGGGTGTCGTCGAAGGTGGTCGGCGGGGTGAAGAGGTCGGTGTCGACGCCGTTGGGCACCAGGTCGATTCGACTGTCGGGGATGCGGACCAGGGATTGGGCCAAGGCGCGGTCCTGTTCGGAGATGACGACGATCCGGTCGCTGGTGGCCGCGTAGGCGCGCAGGCGATCCACCCAGTGCCGGGCGTGGGTCCACATGTGCCAGCGGTCGGTGAGCAGGGCTTGGGCCTCGTCGAGGTCGGGGGCACTCGGATTTCGGGTGAGGCGCCGCAGTGTTGCCTGGGGTTCGGTGCGGTACTGCTCGCCGAGGGCGGCGACGGACAGGTCCAGGGCGTCGGCGAGGTCCAGGCGGCGCAAGGCGTTGCGGAGGAATTTGAGTTCGGTGCCGTGGAGGGTGGTCACCACCGGGCGGGGGCCGTCTTGGGTGATGCCGTGGAGGGGGGTGAGGTGGTGGAGGTGGAGGACTCCGGCCTGGCCTGCTTGGTGGGTGGTGAGGTGGCGTCGCCAGTACGCCTCGATGGCGTCGGCGGTGGCCGGGGCGACGGCGGCGAAGACTCGGTCGGGAGCGTCGGCACGGTCCTCGTAGCTGGGGTGCATGGGGACGGGTTGGGCGAGGGCGTCCGCGCCGTGGGCGTGGGCGGTGGCGGCGGGGTTGTAGTCGCAGCCTGTCAGGGGCAGGCCGTTGTAGAACGTCGGGGCGTGGGAGTAGGCGCCCGGCTGCCCGAGGGAGCCGGCGAAGATGCGGGCCGGGCGTCCGGTGGCGAGCGTCTGCTCGGTGAGGTTTTTGACGACGAGGGAGGATCCGCCGCGGGGGAAGAAGAGGATGCCGTGGTCTACGGTCGGGAGGTCGTTCATGCCGGTGTCCTTGGGTGTTGGCGGTGTCAGCGGGGGATTTCGACCAGGACCGATGGGGCTGCGGTGGTGCGGCGGTCGGTGTCGGCTTCGTGGCGGGCGGCGATCAGCCGGTACATCGCCGCGTAGATCCGTTGGGTGAAGGTCTGGCCCGCGAGGTGCGTCATGCGCCGGGCGACGGTCTCGTCGGGGGTGCACCCGGCCGCGGCGCGCAGGAACTCGGCGGTCATCTCCTGGGGGGTGACCGAGCTGGCGCTGTGCGCGTTGTCGTAGATCGTGTCCGCGTACCGTCCGCCGGAGGGGTCGGCGAGGGGGTTGCGGCGGTGTTCGAGCCGGATGCGGTAGCGGTCGCCGACCACGTCGTTCTTGCTGACGCGCACGTGCTGGAGCGGTCCTTGGTGGAGGTCGATGACGAACTGCGACATGCGTCCCTTCTCCCGGAAGGGCAGGTGTCCGGCGCGGTCGGCTTCTTGGAGGCCGACTTGGCGGTGGGAGTAGCTGTTGGAGGTGAAGGTGTAGGTCAGGTAGCCGTGCGGTCGGGCGTCGTCGTCGAGGAGTTCGAGGGTGAAGGCGAAGTCCATCTCCGCCAGTGCTGTGCGGCGGTCCAGGCCGGCCGTCGCGCCGTGCTCTGGTGACAGGGGTCGCAGGAGGGCTTCGAGGGCGCGGTTTTGGTCGGTGGCGAGGTAGTCGCCCACGCGTCGCACGTAGTGGTTGGTGATCCGCACCGCGGTGACGGGGCCTTGGGCCAGGCGCAGGTACCAGGCCATGAGGTCGATGTAGTGGTAGCTGGAGAAGGCGAGTGCGCCGACGCCGTGGGTGTAGCCGTGGGCGTTGCCGAGCCTGTACTCCTCCGGAAGGCGGAAGTGTCCGCCGGTCACGGTGAAGTTCCCCATGGTCAGGGGCTGTCCGTGCTTCTCGTAGACCTCGGTGATCAGGCGGGCGGAGTCCACGAAGGCATCGTTGGCGCGGCGTCGCATGGGCATGGCGAAGAGGTGGCCGGGTCTGTCGAGGTGGGCCTTGAGCAGGGTGTCGAAGTGGGTGTCGATGGTGGTGGCGGCGTGCACGTCCCATGCGGCGTCCGCGACGGCGACGATCGGCTTGTCGCACAGGAGGTGGATGCCGCGCCGGGTCGCCCAGTGCAGGTAGGGGTAGTGGGCGACGGGGTCGCAGGCGACGATCGCCACATCGAACGGCCGGCGGGCGTGCGCGGCGTCCAGACGGTGCTCCAGGTCCTCGGTCCTCTCCCCCGGCTTGGGCTGGATCCACTGGGGCCGGTCGTAGCGCAGGAGGTCCAGCAGATCGGGCATGTGGTGCAGGAGGTTCTCGTCGTAGGGGTCGCGCAGGTCGCAGATGGTGCTGACCCTGACCGGGAATCCGCGGCGTTGCAGCGTGAGGATGGCCGGGACGTGGTTCTCGGTGGCGGCCCAGTGGCCGCAACCCCCGATCAGCAGGACGTTGATCGGGCGGGGCGTGGTCGAGGGCATGGCGAAGTCGACCCTTCCAATCAAGTGGTGGTGGGCGGATTGCGGGGCGAGTCGTGCGCCCCGCCCCGGAATCGGAGGGTCGGTCGGTTCAGAGGCCGAGGAGGGTGGTGACGTGCTCGGTGAGGTGCCGGGTGCCGCCGGTGGTGAGGGCTTCGTGTCGGATCGACTGGCGGGAGTCGTCGTCGAGGCGGGAGAGGGCCTCGTGGACGGCGGGGATCGCGGGGAGGGTGACGGTGAGGCTGTTGACGCCGAGGGAGGCAAGGACGGCGGCGCCCACGGGGCTGGCCGCCAGGCCTCCGCAGGCGGATACCGGCACTCCGGCCGGGCCGGCGGTGTCGGCGACGTGGGCGACGGTGCGGTTCACCGCGACGTGCAGGGGGTCGATGTCGCGGGCGAGGGCCGGGTTGGTGCGCGAGGCGGCCAGGAGGTACTGCGTGAGGTCGTTGGTGCCGACGCTGAGGAAGTCGACGTCCTCGACGAAGCGGTCGACGGCCAGGGCGCAGGCCGGTACCTCCACCATCACCCCGAGCGGGATCCGGGGGGCCGCGAGTTCGCGGCAAATTTTCTCGGCGACCGCTGCGGCCTGGGTGAACTCCTCGACGGTGGTGACCATCGGGAACATGATCCGGAGCCGGGCGCCGTCTGCGGCCGCGCGGTAGAGGGCTCGCAGCTGGGGGATCAGAAGGGTGTCCGGGCGGCGAAGGGCCAGGCGGATGCCGCGGACGCCCAGGAAGGAGTTGTCCTCCTTGGGCAGGTTCAGTGCGGGGACGGGCTTGTCGCCGCCGATGTCGAGGGTCCGTACGGTGATCTCCGCGCCGCGCACCGCGCGGGCCAGGTCGAGGTAGGCCCTGTAGTGGGCGTCCTCGTCGGTGATCTCGTGCTCGCGGCCGAGGAAGAGCAGTTCGGTGGCCAGCAAGCCGATACCGGCGGCGGCGCTGCGTGTGAGTTCGGCCGCCTGCGCCGGCTTCACGAAGGTGGTGGAGAGGACGACCCCGCCCGGTGCCGGGCCCGCGGCCTGGGCGGCTTCGCGCCGTACCCGGGCCCGCTCGGCCATCGCGTCCTCGCGGGCGATCGCCTTCTGGAGGTCGGGGCCGTAAAGACCGGCGTGGAGCAGGCCCGCGTCGCCGTCGAGCGCGCACACGGTGCCCGCGGGCAGTTCCAGCACAGTGGTGCCGGCGGCGACGACGGCCGGGATACCCAGGCCGTGCGCCACCTGCACCGTGTGGGAGGTGGGGCCCCCGCTCGCGGTGCAGAACCCGGCGACGCGGTCGAGGTCGAGGGCCGCGGTGTCGGCCGGGGTCAGGTCGTGGGCCACCAGGATGTACCTGCCCTGGGGGGCGGCCGGGTCGTTCAGGCCGTGGAGGGGGGCGACGACCCAGCCGCGGGTTCCGGACACGCCGCGGTGCGTCGCGGCGTTCTCGAACAACCGGTCCATGGTCAGGCCTCCTGAGCGGTGTGGTGGCGGAACGCCCCGAGGGTCTGGTGGTCCCAGCCGGCTGCCCGCCACCGGCTGGGGTCCAGGCAGCGGCGGGCGTCGATGACGGTCCGGGTGGTGCTGTCGGCGAGGGAGGCGGGGTCAAGAGCGGTGTAGCGGGGCCAGTCGGTGGCCACGATCAGGACGCCGGCGCCGATCAGGGCCTCGGCAGGGGCGTCGACCACCGTGAGCTCGGGCTGGTGGCGCCGCACCAGGTCGTTGACGCTGGGGTCGTGGACGCGGACTTCCGCGCCCGCGCGGTGCAGCCGCAGGGCGACGTCCAGGGCGGGCGAGTCGCTGATGTCCCCGACGGACGGTTTGAACGAGGCCCCCCAGACGGCCACGACCGCCCCTTTCAGGCCCGCGGGCAGGACGGTGGCGGTGTGCTCGACGGCGAGAAGGCGGCGCCCGGTGTTGGTGGAGTCCACGGCGGTCAGGAACTCGGACGCGGCGCTCTCGCCCAGTTCCTGGGCGCGGTCGGCGAAGGCCCGAATGTCCTTGCCCAGGCAGGAGCCACCCCAGCCGAGGCCGGCTGTCAGGCCGAAGGGCCCGATCCTCTGGTCCAAGGCCATGGCGCGCGAGACGATTCCGAAGTCCGCGCCGGCCGCCTGGCAGATGTCGTCCACGAGGTTGGCGAACGACATCTTCGTGGACAGGAAGGCGTTGGAGGCCGCTTTGGTCAGGTCGGCGGTCACGAAGTTGCCACTCAGCAACGGCACCCCGGCCTCCAGCCAGCCGCCCCACACCCGGCGGATGACGCCCTCGATCACGGGCCGGTCGGCGTCCGAGGAGCCCAGGACGAGCCTCGCTGGGTGCAGCGACGTCTCCATGGACAGCGCCTCGCGCAGAAAGTCCGGACTCCACCCCACCCGCAGCCGTACGCCCTTGGGGGCTGCGGCGGACGCGCGGGCCGCCAACCGCGCGCCGAACCCGACCGGCACCGTCGACTTCCCGATCAGCACCGCGTCCCGCGTCAGGCGGCGGGCAACCCCGACGATGGCCTCCTCAACGGCGCTGAGGTCCATCGTCATCGCCCCCTCAAGCTGCGGGGTCGCCACCGCGAGGAAGAACACCTCTCCGTGGGCGACGGCCTCGTCGTAGGAGTCGGTGAAGCGCATCCGACCCGCGGCGGTGTGCTTCGCGATGTAGTCCGTGACGCTCGGCTCGTCGAACGGGCAGCGCCCGGCCCGCAACGCGTCCAACGTCTCGGCATTGATGTCGACGCCGAGCACGTCATGCCCCAGCTCGGCCAAGGCGGTCAGGTAGGGCAGACCCAAGCGGCCCATACCGATCACGGTGATCTTCATCTTGCTCTCCCAGGTGTTCGTGCGACAGCGCAAATTGGTGGTCGCGGCCATGCCGAACCCGGCTGTACCGCCGGATCGGTCATGCTTCGGTGATCTCGTGGGCGGCCTCGGCCGGGCGGCGGCCGACGATCACAGAGGCCTGAAGGTCGGCCTGGAACACTCCGTCCGGGCAAGCGGCCGCCAGCGTCCTGCGCATGTCCTCCTCGAATGCGGCCTGTCGACCTTCGAGCGCCGCCGCCGAGGAGTAGGCGTAGGTGCGCTGCAGACCGACGAGCTCGTCGAGGGTGTAGGTCCGCCGGTAGTCCGTACGCAGGACGGAGACCCGGCTGAAGGCGGACCGGCGGATGACCTCCTCGTGGCCGCCGACAGGCTCCACGTACGCGGTGGCAGGACCCGCAAGGTTCACCGAGCCCAGCCAACGCAGACGCAGTTGCTCCAGCAGCGCGTGCCACCACTCGCGCTGCGTGCCCGGCGCCCGGTAGCCCGCGACGGCGATGAACCCGCCCGGCCGGACGGCCTGGTCGAGGGCCGCCAGGACCCGTGGCCGATCCATCCAGTGGAACGCGTCCGCGATCACTGCCCCGTCGAAGAGGCCGCTCTCGGTCAGGGTCGCCGCCTCAGTGGCGTCGGCCTGCCGCCAGGTGACCGACCGGATGGCGCGCGCCTGGGCCCAGTCGCGGCCGGCGGCCAGCATCTCCTGCGACGCATCGACCGCGGTGACCCGTGCGCCACGCTCGGCGAGGTCCAAGGCCAAGGTGCCCGGACCGCATCCCAGGTCTAGGACGCGGGGCTGGTCCTTCGCGTCGTCGAACTGAGCCGCGATGTACTCGACGACAGCCGGGGGGTGGGGGCGTCGGTAGGTCACGTATGACGCACCACAGGAAGCGAAGATCGTCCCTGCGTCATGGTAGCCGGCGGGGCGGGGTTCCAGGCGCCGCCGCGGTACGGACGTCACTCTTCCTCGTCCCGCACCAAGGAGTCGGACGGGGCCGGGTCGTCGAGGGTGAGGAATCGGGCCCAGCCGGCCTCGGCACGGGCGAGCAGTTCAGGGCTGGGAGACGGCGGCTCGGGGAAGGAAAATCCGGGCATGGTGTTCTCCTCGGACAGACAAGGGCGAGGGAGGAGCGCGGCGGGCCGAGGGGTAGTCCTCGGCGAGATCCGACAGCCGCCGCATCAAGGGATGCCGCTCGGTATCGGCGGCTGACAGCCAGTGAACGTCCCCCCGATCCGTCCTGGAGACTCCAGCGGGTGACTCCAAGCCGGAGTCAGCTGTCGGCACCTCGCCCTAGCATCGAACCAGCCGTGAGAATGGGGACCCGTGATGGTCAGTCAGGGACTGGATCCGCAGGCTGTCGTCGTTGGCCTGATGGACGACGACCGCATGCTCAAGGCCCTCGCCGAACGGGACATGGGCGCCCTGTTCACCCTCCTGAACCGGCGCGGCGTGAGCACTCGCAGGCTCGCAGCAGCCGTCGACATCAGCCAGGGCCGCCTCTACGACTACATGAACGGCAACTGCCGCGTAGAGAAGCTCTCCCTCTTCGAGCAGGTCGCCGACGGCCTCCGCGTGCCCGGCCACCTCCTCGGCCTCGCCCGAAGAAGTTGGGAACCCGCGCCCGAAACCCCGATGCCCGCCACCGACGCCGAGCAGCCCGCGGACGTCGATGACCTCCACGCGATCGACGCGTTCCGCGACGCGGACCGCCAAAGCGGCGGTGGCCGCCTCTACGCGGCCGTGACCCGGCACCTGAAGGACCGGATCGCCCCTCGCCTCGTCGACGCCTCCGACGGCCCCGGCATCTTCGCGGCAGCCGCGGCCCTCACCGAGATGGCCGGCTGGATGGCCCACGACTCCGCCCAAGACGAGCTTGCCGTCAAGCACCTCACCCGCGCCCTCCCCCTGGCCCGCGTATCCGGCGACGCCCCACTCGCCGCCAACATCGCCGCCAGCACCAGCCACCTCACCCTTCACACCGACGACCGGGCGGGAGCAGCCCGCTGGGCCAAGACCGGCCTCCACCTGGCCGCCCAAGGCCCCCGGATCCCTGCCCTCACCGCCCGCCTGCACACCATGACCGCCCGAGCCCTGGCCGCCGCAGCCCAGCACACCCCCGCCCAGCACGCTCTCGACCAAGCCCGAAGCGACCTCGCCGAACCCGCGGAGGCCACACACCCCTGGCTGAGTCCATTCGACGCCGCAGCGCTCGCCAGCGAGTCCGCATTGATCCTCAAAGACCTCGGCCGCTACGACCAGGCCCTCGAACAGGCCGAGCACGCCCTCACACTGCGGGAGGCAGGCCGTGCCCGCTCTCTGGCCCTGACACGAATCACCCTGAGCGACATCCACATCCGCAGAGGCGACCTCGACGCCGCCGTGAAGGTCGGCCACGACCTCCTCACCACCAGCCCCACCCTCAGTTCCGTTCGCGTCATCCACCAGCTCGACGACCTGCGCGCCCGCCTCGACCGCCACAAGGCCTACGCACCGGTCGGCCAGTACCTGGTGCGGTTCGACGACGCACACCGGGCCAGAATGCTCCTGATGGCCGACATCATCACCGCGCCCAGGAGAAGCCCCGCCCATGAGGCCCACACCCGATGACCCCGACGCCTGGAACGCCTACCTGGCCGAAGGCAACCGCACCCAAGCCCGCAAACGCGTCTCGGCCGACGCACTGATCCGCAACCCGGCCGGCCACGTCCTGTTGGTCAAGCCCACCTACAAGCCGGGCTGGGACCTGCCCGGCGGAATGGCCGAGGCCAACGAGGCACCCGAAGCCGCCCTCACACGCGAACTCCGCGAAGAACTCGGTCTCGAAGCAACCCTCCGCGACCTCTTGGTCGTCGACTGGGTACCGCCCCACGGACCGTGGGACGACCAGATCGCCTTCATCTTCGACGCCGGTGCCCTTGACGATGCACACGCCGCCAGGCTCCGCCCGCACGACGACGAGCTTTCGGAAGCCGTTTTCTACTCCGTCGACAAGGCTCTCGAACTCCTCCACAGCCGGGTACGGACCCGACTCGGCGCCGCTATCCAGGCCAGACAGGCCGGCCATCCCATGTATCTGCACGACGGACGCACAGCGCTGTCCTCGCACAGAGATCCTGAATGAGCCTCACACGCACCCTCATGACCATCACCGAGAGAACGGCAGTGCGGCCCCTCGGCGGGGCGACCCCCAAACGCGCGGATCGAACGTACCGCGCTGAGCACGAGTGAAGCCGACCGGCCGGACGAGCCCCGAGCACGCGGGTCAGGCAGGCAGCACTGGTAGGGCAGAGCTGACGTTCCCCGAACGCTCGGGACGACTTCCACGACGCCCTGGACCTCCGGAAGGACGGCAGCTGATCCCCGGGCGCGCGGGGCGGACCGGACCTGGTGCAGGGTGGCGAGGCTGCTCGGGGGCTGATCCCCGGACGCGGGGAGGACGAAGTCCTTCTGCGTCAGGCTCGGGTCGGCCTTCGGCTGATCCCCGGGCGTGCGGGGCAGACGGCGGAATCAGAGCGGTCGCTTTGGGGCTTGTGGGCTGATCCCCGGGCGCGCGGGGCGGACGCGCTGTCGACGTACTCCCAGAACGCTCGGCTCGAACGATCCCCGAGCGCGCGGGGCGGACATCTCCTGTTCGGTCAGCGGGTCGCCGTCGAGGGGACGATCCCCGAGCGCGGGGGGCGAACTCCCGGATGACCTTTCGCAGGCGCGGGAGCACCGGACGATCCCCGAGCGCGGGGCGGACCAACCCGCCAGGTCGCCCATGACGAGTTGGAGGGGCAGATCCCCGGGCGCGCGGGGCGGACTCGGCGGTGATGTTCACGAACACCTCGATGGCCGGCTGATCCCCGGGCGCGCGGGGCGGACGGCCCGACCGAGCTGAACCCGCTCGTCGTGATCGGCTGATCCCCGGGCGCGTGGGGCGGACCGTCCACCTCTCCTCTTCTTGATGGGCTGGCGCGGCTGATCCCCGGGCGCGCGGGGCGGACAACGTGAAGGAGACGCGGCGGGCGTAGCGCAGCGGCTGATCCCCGGGCGCGCGGGGCGGACCCACTCCCGAGTGTGTACGTACGCCAGCGGCTCGGCTGATCCCCGGGCGCGCGGGGCGAACCGCGGGCGGAGCAAGGTAGAGGGCAAGGTGCCCGGCTGATCCCCGGGCGCGCGGGGCGGGCTGGGTCCGCAGTCGCGGGCGACCGTCGGTCTGAGGCTGATCGCCGGGCGCGCGGGGCGGACACCTTCGCTGCCACCGAATGAGCTCCAAGCGCGTTCACGCTCGGATACCAGGGGCCACGATGTCGCATTCTGGAGGGCAAGTACCTCGGGAAATTTGGCAGCCGTCATGCACGGACGGGTGATGCTGTCCGCTGGAGCGGGTTGCGGCCGTGCGCGACCACGGTCTACGGAGGGTCGGTGCTCGATCTCGAAAGCTGGTGGGGGGGGCGTAGGCGTATGGGGATCCGTGTCTCCGATCAACGGGGTAGTGGCGGCGTGGCGCACCCCCGGGGCGTGCCGACTATCACCGTGGGCTGAAGCGCACTCAACAGCAGGGCCGGCTGACATGCATAGGATCCTTGGATGGTTACTGCCCGGGATCAACTGCGAGGGCCGAAGGTCTCCCGGGGCCAACGGGGACCATCGCAGAGCCTGTGGCGTGGTGGATTTGATCAGCCGTGAGTTGGAGGCTCCGTCCGAGCGGCTGACAAACGGTCTGGCCCTCGACGGCGAAATTTTGCTCTTCGGTATCCCGGGCGTATGGGTTGCCCCGCGAGGCTGTTCGGCGGGCCTCCGCCCGCAGTGGCACCGCCGCGAGGGGGGCACGGGAACGTCGGCCTGCTGAATTCGGGCGGATTCCGGTGAGGGTGAATTCGGGGGGCGTGGAGTCGATTGCGGTGCGCTGCACGCACGCCCAATTGACAGACTGTCCCTTTTTTTGATCCGGCGCACAGAAACCTTTCTTCTTTTCACTCCCCTCGCTTCCGGCGGGCGCTCAGTGCATAAATCAGCCTCCTCGGGAATTCCCGTCAACCCCTCTTTAATCAACAGCCCCACTCTCGAACGCGCATTCCCTTGGTTTTAGAAAGAGGAGCGACGGGAGCGCGTCAAATGCATGCATGGGGCGGCCTGCCGTCTGGCAGTGCATCGATTTGCATCTTTTTCAAGAGGAGCCGAATTTGTATCCTGCTTGCGCTTTTGGCGCGCTGTATACATGCAGTAGGAAATGATTCACGAAAGGAAAGCGTCATGAATGGAAAGCCGATCGCCGAACTGCTCAACACGATCAATGAGACCCGCGTGGTGAACACCGACAACGACGTACTCACCCTGGAGTACTCCGCCAAGGCAGGCGGCACCCTCGACGGGCATCGGGTGTCCGGACTGGCGACGCATGTCGCCAAGCGCTACCCCGACGGCACGGAGACAGCCCAAGCCCGAATCGTCCTGATCGCCGTGGGAGGCACCGACCAGCTGGTTCTCACGGGGCTGGCCACCGGCGTCCTGCGTGACAGCGGCGCCGTGTCGTACGAGGGCTTCTTCGTGGCCCGGGCTCCGCAAGGCCGGTTCGCCGACCTGAACGGCAAGGGAATCATCGCCACCGCCGTGTTGAAGACCGACGGCACGGTGGCCCACACCTGGCACCTGTTCAGCTGACAGATGCCCACCATCGCCCCGGGGCGGGGTATGCGGGCGGGCCAGGGAAAGCCATGCTCCGCCGCCCCGCCCAGGGGGTAGTGGCCCGGCCCGGCATCCGCCTCATGGCATAGGGGTGCACCGTTTCAGTTCACGTAAAGGGATCAGCACATGAGCAGGACGACGAGGACGAGGCGGGCCGCAGAGGAGCCGGTTGATGCGGTGGCGGTGGTGGGGGCGGCGTGCCGGCTACCCGGTGGCATCGACTCCCCGGCCGCATTGTGGCGCCTCCTTGAAGGGCAGCAGGAGGCGGTAGGGCCCGTTCCCGGCGACCGCTGGGATGCCCCTGCGGTGGCGCAGGGCCTGGCAGGCGTGCTGGGTCGGCAGATCCTCAACGGCGGCTATCTGCCGGCACGGTTCTTCCGGTTCGATCCGGCGTTCTTCGGGATCAGCGGCCATGAAGCACGGTGGATGGACCCGCAGCACAAGCTGCTGTTGATGGTGGCGTGGGAGGCATTCGAACACGCCGGTATCCCGCTTGAGAGCCTGCGGGGCAGCGGGGCCGGCGTGTTCAGCGGCATGTTCACCATGGACCACTTGCTGCGCGGGCACCGTAGGGCCGAGGAAGTCTCCCCGTACTGGACGACCGGGGGGATGCACGGTGTGGGGGTGGGGCGGCTGTCGTTCTTCCTGGACCTTCATGGCCCGTGTATGGCAGTGGACACCTCCTGCTCCTCCTCGTTGGTCGCCCTGCACCTAGCCTGTCAGTCCCTGCAAGCGCGTGAGTGTCCGCTGGCGCTGGTGGGGGGCGCCTCGGCGGGGCTCGGTCCCGAGGTCAGCGTGGCGGAGGCCCGGTGGGAAATGCTGTCGCCCACCGGTCACATCCGTGCTTTCGACGCGGAGGCGGACGGCTTCGTGCGCTCGGAGGGCTGCGTCGTAATGGTGCTCAAACTGCTGTCCGACGCGAAACGCGACGGCGACCGGATCCTGGGGGTGGTGCGCGGGACGGCGGTCAACCAGGACGGGCGTTCGGTGCGGCTGACAGCTCCCTCCTCTGACGCGCAGGCGGCGGTGTTTTCCGCGGCGTTGCGGCGGGCGGGCCTGGATGCGGGGCAGGTAGGAATGATCGAGGCGCACGGTACCGGGACGGCTATCGGGGACCCGCTGGAGTTCGCGGCGCTGAAGAAGGTATACGGCGCTGGCAGCGGCCGGTGCGCGCTGGGGTCGGTCAAGACGAACCTGGGACATACCGAACCGGCATCCGGCCTCGTCGGCCTGTTGAAAGTGCTCCTGAGCCTGCAACACGCGACGGTGCCCGCGACGCTGCACTTTCGCCGCTGGAACCCGCAGATCGACGCCGGCGACTGCCGACTGTTCGTCCCCACACACGCCACACCCTGGCCGGTGGAGTCCGGGCCGCGGTTGGCAGCCGTGTCCTCCTACGGGGTGAGCGGCATCAACGCTCATGCAGTCGTCGAACAGGGGCCCGTCGAACAGCACCGTCGCGGCCGGCGGCAGCCGCAAAACAAGACCTTCCTGCTGAGTGCAGGATCTGCGGAGGCACTACGCGAATCAACGGCGCGACTGGGCGCCTGGCTGGAGGCGGACGGGCAGCAGGTGCCGTTGGCGGACCTGGCGCACACGCTGGCGGTGCGCCGCTCCCATGGGCGCCACCGCGCCGCAGTCGTCGCCCACGACCGGAAGACCTTGGCAGCTCGGCTGGATGCCTACGCACGAGGTGGGGACACGGAAGGCGTCACGGCCGGCCGGGTCCTTCCGCCCGGGCCCGGGCCGGTGTTCGTCTATTCCGGGCACGGCTCGCAATGGGCCCGTATGGGACGGCGCCTGCTGGGGACCAACAGGGCCTTCACCAAGGCCATGGACGAGTTGGAGGCCGTCATCCAGGAGGAAGGCGGCTTCTCCGTGCGGCAGATGCTGGACGCGAAAGACCTCACCACAGCCACCGAACGGATCCAACCGGTGCTGTTCGCCCTCCAAGTCGCGCTGACGGCTATGTGGCGCTCCCACGGCATCGAGCCGGCCGCCGTCATCGGCCACTCCATGGGCGAGATCGCCGCCGCCGTCGCGTGTGGCGCCCTGACGGTCCAGGACGGCGCGCGGGTGGTGTGCCGCCGGGCCAAGTTGCTGACCCGCGTCATGGGCCAAGGCGCTATGGCAGCCGTACAGGCATCCGCCGAGGAGGTCGAACGCGACCTGCGCGACGGGGATCAGACGGGTGTGGAGATCGCGGTCCTGGCTAGCCCCTCCAGTACCGTCGTTGCCGGCGACGACACGGCGATCGACCGCCTGCTCGAGCGCTGGCTCGCCCGCGACATCGCGGCTTCCAAAGTGGCCGTCAACTACGCTTCGCACTCCTCGCACATGGACCCCCTGATCCCGCTCATCCGCGACGCGCTAGCAGACGTGCGGCCAGCCCCTCCGGGCTGCACCTTCTACACCACCGTCCTACAAGACCCGCGCGCCGCCGCCACCCTGGACGCGGGCTACTGGGCCGACAACCTCCGCCGCCCGGTCCGTTTTGCCAGCGCGGTCGCGGCCGCGGCCAGCGACGGGCATCGCCACTTCATCGAGATCAGCCCCCACCCGCTGCTGACAGCCGCGATCAGCGCCACGCTGGAGCAGGACCTGCCCGGGCAGACAGTCGCCCTGCCCACCCTCCACCACGACCAGGACGAACGTCTCGGTTTCGCTACCGCGCTCGCCGCCCTGCACTGCGCCGGGTCACTGGTGCCGTGGCGGCGCTGGTACGCCCGGGGCACGTTGTGTGAGGCACCGGCCACCACCTGGGAGACGGGCGAACACCTGATCGACCCCAGCATGCTGACCACCCCCGCCTCCGCACAGCCCCACCCCCTGCTGGGCACACCCTTCAGCGACCCGGCCGACGCACACCGCCATCTATGGCATCATTCGCTCCCCGCCTCCCTGACCGGGTGGCTGCGCGACCACAGCATGGCCGGCGTAGCCGTCATGCCCGGAGCCGGATTCTGCGAGATGGCCTTGGCAGCCGCCGAGGACGCCCTGCCACCCGGGGAAGGCGTCGTGCACCTTCGCGACATCACCTTCGACACCTATCTCCCCCTCGACGCTGAACCCCTCACGACCCTCTGTAGCGCCAGCTACAGCCCGTACCGCTCATCGGCGCGCTGGCAGGCCAGTTCCCGGCGAGACGCGCAGACGATCCTCCACAGCACGGCCACGCTCTCCCGGGTCGCGAATCCGCCCCGCCCGCCGCACTTGGAAGTGAGCGAACTCGAAGAGCGCTATCCCCGCCTGGTGCCGGCAGGCGCGCTGTACAAACGCTGGCAGCACACCCTGCGCTTGGAGTACGGACCAGCCTTCCGGCCCCTCGCCTGGGTACGGCTGTCCGAGGACGACAGCTCCACCAGCACCCAGGCGGTGGCACGGCTGCACCTACCCGACGAAGCCCGACCACACGGCGGCTCCTTTCGCTGCCACCCCACCCTGCTGGACGGCGCCCTGCAGACGCTGTTGGCGTTGTGGACCCTGCGCGCCGATCTACCCCCCGGGTCTGCGTACCCAGTTGGCATCGGCGAACTGCACCTTCTCGGTGATGCCCGACGCGCGGCGTTCTGCCGCGCCCGGGCCGAAGCTGTCTCACTTTCGCGGATCACCGGGGCATTGGAGCTGCTCGACGAGGAAGGCCTGCCGCTGCTGAGCGTCGACGGCATCCGCTTCGCCCACGAGGCACGTGCCGCTGATCCAGACGAAGAGCGCCTCTACCAGCACCGGTTCGAGCAGGTCTCCGCCCCCACCGCCCGGCAGAGCGCGGAACCATGGCTGATCCTCCTCGAACAGGGCCCTGGTTCATGGGAAAGTGCCCTGCTCGACGCGCTGCGCGCCGCCGGCGCCAGGCTCACCCTGATCGAAGAACCTCTGACCACCGCCCCAGACGGCTTTCGGCAGCGTTTGCGGCGGGCTCTGGACGCCGCGGACGAACCCTTCGACAACGTCCTGCAGCTCACCCCGCCGCCCACCGGCGACGGGCCAGGGCTCTGGTCCGCACAGACCGCCTGCGCGCGCACCACCCGCCTGACTCTCCTGGCCCGCACCCTGGTCGAGGCAGCCGCCACCCCACCGCGCCTTCAGGTCCTCACCCACCACGGGCAACCCGTGGTGGACGGCGAGGACGTGGCGCTGGAGAGCGCGGGCCTGCGCGGCCTGCTACGCAGCCTCGCCTACGAACACCCCGAACTACACGCCCGCCTCATCGATACCGACATCTCAACAAAGCCTGAGCTGATCGGGACCGAACTCCTTGCCGAGCCCGACGACAACGACGAGGTGATCTGGCGCACCGGACACCGTTACGCCGCCCGCCTCGCCCCCGCCCCCCTGCGGCCCGACGAACGCCGGTCGCTCAGCCTGTCACCCGGCGACCACGCCGTGACCGCCGAACCCGCAGCCGTACCCGGCCACCTCACCTACACTCTGGACCCCGACAGCAGCACGGTCGACTCGCACGGAGACAACGGAGGCAGTCCACCAGCAGACGCCAAGCACGACGTACGCATCGCGGTGACGCACACATGCCTTGGTGACGCCGGTGTGCAGCTACCGGTGCGCGCCTGCGCGGGACGAACCCTGCCTGACGAAGGCAGCCACGACACCGGCCGTTGCCTAGCGGTGCTGACCCCAGCTCCGGGCCTGGTCAGCCCGATAACCGTCGACCCCCGATGGACCACAACCGTTCCCGATCACCTGGACCCCGGCAGGTTCGCCGGAAGCCTGCTGCCGTACCTCACCGCCCGCCACATCCTGCACGACCTGGCCCGCCTCGCCCCGCGTCAACGGGTGCTCCTGCACGGCCCCCGCACTGCCACCCTGCTCGCTGCCCTGCACATCGCCCACGCAGCAGGCGCCTTGGTTCACGTCGACGCCGACGAGGACCGGGACCCGATGTCCGCTCTCCCCGACCACGTACGCTCGCACGACCCGCAGGCCGCTCTGTCCTACGACGTCGTCCTGGACACAACCACCCACCCTCATCCCGATGCGCTGCCGCCGCTCAACCCAGGTGCCCGCTGGATCACCCTGACAGTCCCCGGCCCTCGGCCCGACACCCCGGGCACCTTGACCGCACACTGCAACCCGGCAGCCGTCCTGGCCACGCCTGGGCAGGCGGAGGAGCATCTGCGGGAAACGGGACGCGCTCTGGCCGAGGGCACCTGGCCCCTCCTGCCCGTCAGGCGCCTGCCCCTCGACGACCTCACCGCCCCCGTCACACCGCTTCCAGGCCCCAACACCACAGCGGCCTACGCCTGGCCTCGCGCCCCGATCACTGCGTATATCCCGCCCACGAGCCTGCGCCTGGTCCACGACGACGGCAGCTACATCATCACCGGCGGTCTCGGAGGCCTCGGCATGATCCTGTGCCGGTGGCTATCCGAACGCGGCGCCGGCCGCATCATTCTCAACAGCCGCTCGGCCCCCGACCCCGAGACCCTCACCGAGATACACAGCCTGCGCGAGAACGGGGCACACATCGAAGTCCTCAGCGCCGACCTCGCCGAGCCCGAAACCGCCGAACGCCTCGTGAACCTCGCCACCCAGACGGGCCTGCCCCTGCGCGGAGTCATCCACGCTGCCGCCGTCGTTGCCGACGCCACCGTCACCCGGACCGATCCCAAACTCATCGACCGGGTCTGGCGCCCCAAAGCGGCCGGCGCCTGGCTGTTGCACGAGGCCACCGTGTCCCAACCGGTGGACTGGTGGGTCGGATTCTCTTCCTTCGTGTCGCAAATCGGATCCCCCGGCCAGGGCCCCTACGCCTCGGCAAGTGCCTGGCTCGATGCACTGATAGCCCACCGCCACGCCCACGGCCTGCCTGCCCTCGGCATCAACTGGGGACCATGGGGAGAACGCGGCATCGGCGCCCGCACCATCGGCGCCCGCGGCTTCGCCACCATTGCCCCCGTCCAGGCCCTCCGTGTCCTCGAACGCCTTCTCGCCCACGCCCGACCCACCACAGGCTGCATCGACCTCGACGTCACCGCTTGGCTCCAGCCCTACCCAGACGTGGCAGCCTCCGCCTACCTCTCGCCCCTCATGGGAGACGCGTCCACGCCAGACCAACCGGCCGAACCCCGCGACCAGCAGCGCTTCCTGGCCGAACTCCGCGACATCAAGGACGCCACGGCACGCACCCGGCTCCTGACCGACCACATCCGTAACCTGACTGCCGATGTCCTGCGCGCCGCCCCCGACCGCATCGACATCCACGCCTCGCTCGTCACCCTCGGGATGGACTCCCTCCACACCATCCGCCTACGTCAACGCCTGCGGACCAGCCTGGACATCGACATCCCCGTCACCGCGATGTACAAGGCCCCCAGCGTCCAGGCCCTCACTGCCTACATCGACGAGCACCTCACCTGACCGGCGCCACCCGCACCACGCCTCCAGCAGACCAGCCCACGACGAAACGGCACCCCCTATGAACACCGCGATCGTGCTCCTGGTAGGCGGGCCGGAAGGCACGCCCACGGAGCACGCCCAGCCCGACGACCTCAGCGCCGACATCCGCCTACGCCACCTCAACCGCTACGAGCACTACCGCCCTACCGGCTTCCGCGCATCCCATGACGGCTACGAATGCCTGGTCTACCGCTGGGCGTACAGCACCTACATCGCTGAATAACCCCCCTTCGCCACGGCATCGCCGCGGCCTACAAGGCCCGGGAGCGGCTCATGTTCCTCCGTGGCAGAGGCCTGGCCTTTTGGGCCGTCCTCCTCATCGTCATCTATCTCCTGGTCACCCGCCCAATGGAATTCGCCGACTCCCTGGCAAACACGGTCCTACGCACCCGCGACCTCCTGCGAGCCATCGGCATCTTCTTCGACCGGCTCGCCGACTGACCCACCACACACCAGCCAGCCCTCTTGCACCGAAAGGCCCTCCATGAGCATCGGCCGAATAGCCGCCGCCTTCGCCGCTGCCACCACCGGCCTGCTCACAGCCCTCACCTTCCGCCTCCAACACCCAACACCCGGCACCACCGTGGCCATCACCATGCCGCCGACTCAGACCATCACCCTCACATCACCTTCCACAACACCCATCACCGTCACCACACCCCCGACCATCCCCCCGACATCGAACGCTGCGTCCACCACCACAGCCAATACCTCACCGCCCCCCGCGACCGGTCCCATCCACCCACCGACCCCACTACCCGCCCCCACCCCCTCCTCCGCCTGCTGGCCAACCTTGATACCACCAGCCACCAGCACCCAACCGACCTCCTCCACTCCTTCCCCACCCAGCACGACCGATCCACCCACCACCAGTTCACCCACCACGACCGATCCAGCCGGCCCCACCCCGCATTCGGCATCGCCCACCGCTACCATCACACCCACCCCGAGCAACACACCCCCCAACCCGTCAGCCAGCGCCTGCGACCCTCACACGCTCCCCACTCCCACCGACCCCACCCTGAAATCCTCAGTAGGACGGCTCCGACGCCGTGATCACACCAACCACCGCAAGATCGTTCCATGATGTCCGGCACAACGTCGAGAATGCCCCTATGAGCTCGTAACAGGATCTTGGTGAGATGTCCTGGTCGGCCGTGACCGGTGTGAGGATTCGGCTGTTCGTGATGGTGTGAGTATTCGGCCGTGGATCGTGGATGACGACGTGTGGGCACTGATCGAGCCGTTGCTGCCGCCTTGGCCGATGAGGTCACCTGGGCCGCGGCCGGTCGCTGACCGGCTGTGCCTGCAGGGCATCTTGTACGTCCTCTGCAACGACATCGCCTGGCAGCTCTTGCCATCTGAGCTGGGGTTCGGCTCGGGGCAGACCTGCTGGCGAAGGCTGGAGCGGTGGCAGCGGGCCGGGGTCTTCGACCAGCTCCACCGCATCCTCCTTGCCGAGCTGACGCGGCCGGCCGCCTCGACTGGTCCAGGGCGTGCGTGGACGGATCTCACATCCGGGCGAAAAAGGGGGCGCCGACACCGGTCCGTCGCCGGTCGACCGGCGGAAGACGGGCAGCAAACACCACTTGATCTGCGACGTACACGGCACCCCGCTCAAAGTCATCACGACCGCCGCCAACGTCAACGACGTCACCCAGACCCTCGCCCTGGTCGACGGCATCCCACCGATCGCGGGCCGACCCGGCCGCCCCCGCAGACGCCCGGACGCCCTCCTCGGAGACAAGGCCTACGACTCCAACCCCAACCGCGATGAGCTGCGCAAACGCCGGATCCTGCCCGTCATCTCCCGCAAGGGATCCCCGAACATCAAGGGCATGGGCAAGCTCCGCTACGTCGTGGAACAGACCTTCGCCCTGCTCCACCAGTTCAAACGACTCGCCGTCAGATGGGAACGCCGCACCGAACTCCACGACGCGCTCGTCTCCCTCGCCTGCAGCCTCATCTGCTGGAGACGCCTCAACAAGCCCAACTCATGATCGTGTTATGAGCTCATAGCCACGCGCGATCATCGGCTGATCCCCGGGCGTGCGGGGCGGACCCTTCACCGTGGGTCGACAGCTGCACCTCACCGGGCTGATCCCCGGGCACGCGGGGCGGACCAGCTCGGCGGTTCGGGCTCGCTCTGCACGTACGGCTGATCCCCGGGCGCGCAGGGCGGACTCCTCGGCCCAGTCGGCGAAGGCAATGGCGAAGCGCTGATCCCCGGGCGCGCGGGGCAGACGACCGGCTCGTTGGCCACTGAGGTCCACGCTCCGGCTGATCCCCGGGCGCGCGGGGCGGACGATCATCGGTCAGCCCGGGGGAGGCAAGACCAAGGCTGATCCCCGGGCGCGCGGGGCAGACGCGCTGTCGACGCACTCCCAGAACGCTCGGCTCGGACGATCCCCGAGCGTGCGGGGCGGACGGGGCCCGGTCCGAGAGAGAGCGTTCAATGTACGGACGATCCCCGAGCGCGGGGCGGACCAACCCGCCAAGTCGTCCATGACGTATTGGAGGGGCAGATCCCCGGGCGCGCGGGGATGATGTGAGCGGTCAAGAAATTCCCCATGTCAGACCGCTTGAGCGTCACGTAATTCCCCACCCTCGCGGTCTCGGATCCCCATCGAGGTGGGACGCGAACGGCAGCCTGGCGAATGCTCCCGACCGAGCATGTGTGTTAGCTCCTCCGGGCCTCGATGAGGAAGCGCTGCGCGTAAGCCACGAAGGGGCCGTGGCGATCGATGAAGTCGTGGAGCTCTGCCAGACGGTCGCGGTACTTCTTCACCGTGAAGTCCGGGACGATCCAGATGACCCTGCGGAGGAAGTGGACCACCGCCGCAATGTCGTGAAACTCCATCCGGAGCGCCTCCTGGCGCACGTCCACAACATCCAGACCCGCCGCTTCTGCGGCAGCCGCGGCCTCCATCGGGCTAGCGCCTGCTGTGGTCGCCAGCGGAGGGAGAGACCAGCCGGCCGCAGTCCGCTGCGGCCCCATCATGAAGTCGGTCAGTTCACGCACGCTGCCCGAGCCCACCTGCTGGGAAAGGTACGTGCCGTTGGGGCACAGGACCCGGCGGACCTCGTCCCAGCGGGTTACCACCGGATGACGACTGACCACCAGGTCGAAGTGATCCGATGGAAACGGCAGGTCATCCGTATCGCCGGCCTCAACAACTGTGCCGTTGAACTTGGCCAGGCTACGCCGGGCGATCTCCAAGTTCGGCCGCCATGACTCCGTTGCCGTCAGGACCGGCGGCGCAACTGGGACCGAGGCCAGCACCTCGCCCCCGCCGGTTTGGATGTCAAGCGCCGCCTCGGCCTTCGACATCCGATCCGCGAGGAGTCTCGCATAACCCCATGACGGACGCTGTTCGGTCGCGCGACCGGCGAACCAGGAGAAGTCCCAGCCCTCCGTCGGGACGGCTTCGCCTTCGGCGACAAGATCTTCGAACCTGGTCATGAGGCGAGAGTGGCAGACGGCGAAGACAACCGCACCAGGATTTCGACGGCGTCGGCGGCAGTACGGCCACACTATGAACGGTCACGATTTTCCCCATCCAGGGTGGTTTGAGCATCACTTGATTTCTCATCCAGATTTCTCCTAATTGGCCATGGGTACGGAGGCGTTCGGGATCGAGGGACCTGGTCATCGCGGCGATGGTGGTGGGCCTCTGGATCTACTGGTCGGACAGCCGATGGACACGCCGATGGCAAGGAGAACGCTGGTCGTGGTCGACATCACCGAGATCTACGTCCACTGGCACGCGGGCCGCTCAAAGAGCGATCTGGCCCGGTCGCTGGGGGTGGACCGCAAGACGGTCAGGAAGTACCTGGCGCCGGCGGAGGCGTCGGGGATTGCGCCGGGCGGGCCGCCGATGAGCGAGGCGGATTGGAGGAAGTTGATCAAGGGGTGGTTCCCGGAGCTGGCCGACCGGCGGCTGCGGCAGCTGACCTGGCCGGAGATCGACCTACACCGCGACTTCATCGAGAGTCTGCTGGGGAAGGTGACCGTCTCGACGATCCACCAGCGGCTGAGGGACGAGCACAAGCTCGAGGTCTCCCAGTCCTCCCTCCGCCGCTGGATCCGCGACACGCTGCCCGACGAGGTGAAGAAGTCGCAGGTCACGGTCCTGCGGGACGAAGTAGAGCCGGGTTCGGAGGCCCAGATCGACTATGGTTTCCTGGGGCAGTGGATCAATCCGAGGACGGGTAAGCGGCACCGGATCTGGGCGTTCGTGATGGTGCTTCCCGCCTCGCGGCACATGTTCATGCGGCCGGTGATTCATCTCGATCAGCACGCCTGGACCGAGGCCCACGTTGCAGCGTTCGAGTACTTCGGCGGCATCCCGCGCCGGCTGGTGCCCGACAACCTCAAGACTGGGGTCGACAAGCCCGATCTCTACGATCCGAAAATCAACAAGGCGTATGCCGAACTCGCGACCCACTACGGAGCGTTGGTAGATCCAGCTCGCGCTTTGAAGCCAAAGGACAAGCCCCGAGTGGAGCGGCCTATGCCCTATATCAGGGACTCGTTCTGGCGCGGGCGGGAGTTCGTCTCGCTCGAACAGATGCAGAAGGAGGCGGTCATCTGGAGCCGCGATGTCGCTGGGCGCCGTGACTGTCGGCCGCTGGATGGGGCGGCACCGGCGGCCGTCTTCGCGGCGGTGGAGGCCGAGACGCTGCTGCCGCTGCCGCACACGGCATTCGTTCTGGCCCGCTGGTCGACGGCGACGGTCGGCCCGGACATCCACATCAAGGCCGGCCGCACCCTTTATTCGGTGCCCTGGAAGCTGATCGGCCGCCGGGTCGACGTCCGCTCAACTGCGACGATGGTGCAGGTCTTTCTCGACGGTGAACTGGTCAAGACTCACGCGGCACTTGAGCAAGGAAAACGGACCGACCGGGGCGATTATCCACCTGAGAAGATCGCCTTCCAGATGCGGACGCCGGTCTGGTGCCGCACCCAGGCATCGGAGGTCGGGGACGCCTGCCGCACCGTCATTGACCTGCTGCTGGAGATCAACGCGCTCTACCGGCTCCGTGCCGCCCAGGGGATTCTCGGCCTGCGCAAGAAGTACGGCGAGACGCGGCTGGAAGCGGCCTGCGCGAAGGCGATCGCAGTCGGCGACCCTTCCTATCGCACCATCAAGGGCATCCTGGTCGCGGGGACCGAGACCGATCCCGAGCCCGAGACCAGCGGCGATGCCGGAGCGGCCGCCTTCCTCCACGGGCCCCAACAACTGTTCGCGACCGTCGCACCCACCGGGATCGCGGATGGCGATCTCGAAGACCAGGACCACCACGACGCCGAGGGGACCCTTCTATGAGTGTGATGGACACCGCCCTGCGCGAATCGCTGAAGGCTCTGCGGCTCTCGGGAATGCTGGAAACCCTCGACGCTCGTCTGGCCCAGGCCCACGGCGGAGAACTCGGCCACCTGGACTTCCTCCAGATTCTCTGCCAGGACGAGATCACCCGCCGGGAGACCGTCGCCTTCCAGCGCCGCCTGCACCGGGCGAGGTTCGAGCAGCAAGCCACCTTGGAAGAGTTCGACTTCGCCGCCTCATCCAAGCTCCCCGCCGCCCAGATCCGAGACCTCGGAGCCCTGCGATGGCTCCACGCTGGGGAGTCGGTCATTTTGTTCGGCCCGGTCGGGGTCGGGAAGACACATATCGCACAGGCCCTGGGCCATCTCGCCATTCGTCAGGGCGCCAACGTCCGCTTCGCCAAAACCAGCCGCATTCTCGCGGATCTGGCCGGCGGCCACGCGGACCGCACCTGGACCAAACGGATCCGCGAGTTGGTACGGCCCGACGTCCTCATCCTCGATGACTTCGCCATGCGCCAGCTCACCGCAGCTCAGGCCGACGACCTCTACGAGCTGGTCAGCGAGCGACAGGGCCGCTCGCTGATCATCACGAGCAACCGGGCGCCCAGCGACTGGTATCCGCTCTTCCCTAACCCCGTCGTCGCCGAGTCGCTCCTGGACCGGCTCATCAACACCAGCCATCAGGTCATCATGAACGGCCCCAGCTTCAGGCCGAACAAACGTCCCAAAAAATCCTCGGACTGACCCCGGATCACGGGAAGGGCTGGGGAATTACGTGACCCCAGCCCTGGGGAATATCGTGACCGTTCACAGCTGCCTGGGTTGCGGACTGCCGGTCGGATCGCGGATCGACGACTGCGGGCAGTGGCAGATGGTCCGACTTCTGCCGCAAACCGTGCTGCGGCTGCCCGGCCCGCCGGAGCGGCCGGTCATGGACTGGGCAGAGCTGGCGACCGACGGCGCCCTGTGGGACGGACTGAGCCAGTACCGCGACATCCCGGCCGGCGTGGCCCTCGCCCACGTGGTGGCCGCCGCCGGGGGCGGGCCGGTCGCGGCGGCACCCGGACCGGTAGCCGAGCTCCTCGGCCGGGCACTCACCACGCTGCTGCCCTCCGGGGAGGGCGCGAAGCTGCTGGACCTGGCAGGGCCCGGGCTCGGCACACCGGCCGCCGAGCTGGTGCTGGTGCCGGTCCATCCACAGACCGGAGAGGTGTGGCAGCCGTTCGGTGACGCGGTGGCCGTTCCCGTCGAAGCCACGCTCTGGGCCTACCTGGCCTTCCCGCCCCATCGGACGCGACTACCGGTGGTCGGCGGGCTGCCGGTCGGCGTGGAACGGGACGATCCGCTGCCCCAGCACCCGCTGCTCGGCCCATCCGGCGGGGCGTTCCGACACACGCTGGCACGGATGCCCGCCGTCCGGGAACCATGGCTACGGGCCATTTACACCCGCGGGTACTGACCCACCAGAAGCCTTGACCTGACGCCGACAGGGCCGACCGTGTACGGCCGGCCGACATCACGTGTTCAACCCCAGTAGCACGCCCGACATCACCGATGCTGAAGAGCGCGGCGGGCTGAAGTTGCCGACGGAGATGCGACAGTGGCTCTTGGCGAACGACGTCGGTGGTCGTCGGGGGTAGGGGCGCCGGTCAGGCCAGCTGCCTCCCGCAACAGGACCGTCGCGTCTGCCGCAGCTCTCGCCTGCGCCCGGTAGGCCTGCGCGAGGTGCCAGGAAGCGGCGGCCTCCACCGCCTCCACGAGCGCGAGCAACAGGGTGAGGACGACCGCGGCGTTGCCGCCCCGGGCGGCACGGGGTGCCTGTTCCAGGCCGCGGGTCGAGGCGCGCCAGCCGGCTCGGGCGCGGCCTTCAAGGGAGCGGGCGCCGGGGGGCGCGGGCGGCCTGCTCGAAGGCGTCGGCCGCCCGCTGGACGCGGTCGCGGACGAGGGCCGGGCGCGGGCGGCGGGGACGGCCAGGAGGTCGCCAAGGGCCGCGACGTCGCCGGCGCCTTCGTCCTGCCCGGCGCGACCCAGGAGTTCGGACGCTTCCCGGATGCCGTGTTCGGCGAGCGCCCAGTCGGCCGGGGTGACGTGGGGGGTGAAGCGTTCGCGGACGCGGGGCAGGGACAGGTCGTAGGCGAGCGTCGAACCGGAAAACCAGACCGGGCGCGAGCCGCCGTCGGCGCGGTCCCCGGGTAGCACTACCGAGTACCCGAGCAGGGTCCCGTCGTCGTCGCGTCGCTCGCGCACGCGCAGCTCCGCGTCGCGGAGCCGATCGAGGAAGCCGGTGTCGCCGTGGGCGAGAGCGGCCGCGGTGCGGACGGTGCGCTGCAGGGACTCGCGGGCGGTCTCGACCAGGCTGCGGCGGGCGGCGCCTACATCTCGTTGGCGGGGCCCGCCCCGGGGGGATCCCCCCGGGGCGGTATCGGTCAGCCCTTCGGGCAGTGGCGGCAGGTCACGTGCCGACCCGTGCGAAGAAAGACCTTGAGGCCGGCGGTGGCGGCCGTCGCCAGGCGCTCCGCGCGGGCCCGCTCGGCGAAGCCGAACGGGTATGCACAGGCCGCCCCCGAGCCGGTCGGGCCTCCGGCTCGCCACGACGTCGACGGCGGGCTCCAACAGCCCGATCCATTTCGTCCGGCATTGAGCTCTGAGAGCCGCCTCCCCGGCTTGGGGGGGGCGGCCCTCAGTCGGCGGGCCTACCATCGGGCCGTCTGCCGTTTCCGGATGAGCCCGCAGCGTGAGTCGCACGCCGCAAGGAGCACCGTGATACTTCCGGGTGTGGTCGTCAGCCCGGGCACTTCAGGCCGGTCCGGGCGGACTTCACCGCGCTGTCCAGCGTCTGGGCCTGCGGCTTCAGTTTGGTGGCGGCCTCAGCGCCGGTGGTGTCGTCCGGCAGGTCGTCCCAGGTCTTCTTCAGCCCGTCCGCCGCGGACTTCACGGCCTCCTTCTGGGCCGCATTCCACGTCGCCTTGGACTTCCCGACCGTGTCCCAGCCGCCCTTGACATCGTTGTACGCGTCCTTGACCTGGTCCTTCGTCGCCGAGGCCGGATTCAGTCCGGACAGCGCCGTCGCGTCAGAACGTAGCTTGTTCAGGTCGGTGCACAACTGTGCAGCCGCCGCACTGGGATTGGGACTCGGATCGGCCGCGAAGGCGGGAGCAGCCGCGCCGACGGACAGGAACAGCGCTGCGGCCGCGGTCACGGCAGTACTCGGAACGTGCCTCATGGGTTTCCCCTCGTTTCGGGATTCCTCGGGTCGTCCCCGCCCCTGACATCCCCGAGCTTCCGGCTCACCACGCTGACACAGCCCACCGGACCCCGCAATCCGCGACTGCCACACCCTTGCCGTGCAGGATCTGACGGCCCTGGCACGCCGCCGGCAGGGCACGACCAGCGCGCGAACGGCTCACATCCGCGAGGGCGGCCGTCGGGCCGCCGGAAGCCGACACAGGCCGGTCGCCGAACGGCCCGGCGACATCACGCACGCCGACACAGCACTCCGCCGAACGAGTGAAGCCCGGCCTACAAGAACCTCGCGCTGGGCGACATCAAGGGAATGGCCCTGCCCATGGTGCAGGGCGGCCCGGCGCCCGCAATGAACCTGCAGCAGGAACTCTGCGCTGCCGACCCCAACGAGGCCGGCCCTGACGCCGTCCCCCACCCACCACGCACGCCAGGTACTCCGCAAGTCGGCTCACAGGCCCGCCCGCCGCCCGTGTGGGCGGTTTGGCCGTCCCGGGCGCACCGCCGGGCGGGCCTCGAACCGGCGCCACCGCGGCGGCGCCGGGCCCGGAGCGCCGGCGACCCGTGCGGTAACTGTCCCCGCACCAGACAGGCGCAGCGATCCGACCACTCCCCCGCCCGCCCGTTGTCGGCCCGCTTCGTCGATCGCCTGCTACAAGCCCGGACCGGGCCCGAACGCTAGGGCCCGGCCCGGCCGGGCCCGGTGGCACCGGGGCTACCGAGCACGCCACGCGCCCTTGGCCGGTGCGGCCTGCCGCCGGTGAGCGGGGATCGCGGCTTCCGTCGGGGCCGGCTGTCCGGGTGCCGCGGCGGACGGGGTGGTGGAGCGGGAGCGGGCCGCTGCCTGGGAGACGGGTGCGGCGGGGGGTGGAGGGCGGTGTCGTCAGGGAGCGCAGCGTCGCGTCCACGAGATGGCCGACCGTGGTGGAGGTGGGGGCCGTCCTTCCAGAAGGTGTCGGTCCCAAGACGGCCGAGGTGCGCGGCGAGGAGACCGGTGCCGCCTCGCCCTCTGCACGGGGCTCGTGGGCGGCGAGGGCGTAGCGGCCGGGCGGAGCCCGGGCCGCGACACCCTCTGAGCCTGGTGTGGAGGTGGTGCGCGTGGACGGCCGATCGGGTGGAGTCGACATTCGCTTCCCGCGCAATCAGAGCCCGGTCATCGGTGTCCAATGCCTTCATCGGGGCACGAGAGCCGCATGCATCTCCTCCTGCTCTTCCTGCTGCCCCTCGGACTGGCGCTCGTACTCCTGGCCGTCGCCGAACCCCGGCAACACGCCGAGCCCCAGCAACGCGGACGCCACCGCCGCTGACACCGCCGCTCGGGCTCTTCGGAGCGCATAGCACGTCAAGGCGATGCAGTTCAGGTAAGGCACCGCGGACGTGGCGAGGACGAGAGTCGGGCACCGGCCTGCCTCTACAGGTTGCGCGCCGCGTCGATGCCGGCGGCGGTGGAGAGCAGGTCGAGGAGCTGTGTGAGGTCCAGGAGCCGGCGCCGTTGCTCGGCCACCGGTCCGGCCACGGCCAGGCGGCCGGTCCGCAGCATGCGCACCATCACGTGGGGCATGGACCCGCGAGGACGGTGTCCGCGTCGTCGTCTGCGCGGGCGACTTCGACCAGGACACTCTCGAACCCATCGACCAGGCATGCACGTACGCCGCGGACCACCCCGGCGTACGACGGATCGTCCTCGACGTCACCCAGGTCGCCGTCGCCCCGGTCCCGCAGAACAACGTAGGGAAGTTTGAGTGACGAGGGCTGCTTAGGCGGCTGTGTGTGGGAGGTTGGGGGCATGCACGGCCAACCTGGGGAGGGGCACATGGCGGGCGAGCGGGAGCGGGGTTCAGCGATCATCGATGAGCGGCCGTGGTACGTAGCGAATGAGCTGCTGGCGCTGTTGATCGAGTTCGCCGCACTGGGACTGCTGTGCTGGTGGGGTTTCGCTACCGGCGGCAACGTGGGCCTCAGCATTCTCCTCGGCCTCGGCACACCGGCGCTCGCCATCACGCTGTGGTGGCTGTTCGCCGCACCGGCGGCTAAGATGCGGCCGGCGCTGCCAGGTGTCCTGCTCGTGAAGGCGCTTGTACTGGGCGGGGGCGCGGCGGCGCTGTACGGGGTGGGGCATCTCACCGCGGCAGTGGTCATGGCGGTCGTGATTGTCGCGAACACCACAGTGGCGGAGGTCTTCCGTCGGCCCACGACCGTAGGTGACGAGCGGGCATGTGGGGCCGAAGGCCAATAGCAGCTGTCCTGTGGCCTCCTCGTCCGACCCGGGCGGGTATTCCAGTCGACCTGGCCCCAATCTCAGGTGATCTGGTCCGATTCGCCCGTCGTCACAGGCAATCTGGTCGGTGTGACTGCTGTGCGGTGAAGTTGAGCAATCCGAGACTGCCGCCGGTCAGCGGGAACCTGGAGTGGTTCAGCCCGGGCAGTCCCGATCCGGCGATGCAAGGCCGTGGGCTGCCCGGGCATTCTCGGGGTTCCAACCGTAGGCGTCAGGCGCCGAGCGTGCGGAAGAAGGCGCGGACGTCGGTGACGAACGCTTCTGGCTGCTCCAGTGCGAGGAAGTTACCGCCGCGCTCCAGCTCGCTCCAGTGGGTGATGTTGTGGTCCCGCTCGGCGAACCGGCGGATGGCGATGTCGGTGTTCCGGGCGACTGCCACGCCGGTCGGGACTGTGCCCCGCGGCTTCGGGGCCCAGGCGCCGGCGTCGTGGCCTGCCTCGTAGTAGAGGTTCGCCGAGGAGCCGGCCGTGCCGCTGAACCAGTAGACGCTGATGTTGGTCAGCAGGCGGTCACGCCCCACGGCGTCCTCGGGGAGCTCGGCGGTGGGGTCGGTCCATTCCTTGAACTTCTCGGCGATCCAGGCGAGTTGGCCGACCGGCGAGTCGTGCAGGCCGTAGGCGAGGGTCTGCGGGCGGGTGGACTGGATGGCGTTGAAGCCCATCTTGTCCTGCTGGAAGTTCACCAGTCGGTCCAGCCGCTCCTGCTCGGGCCCGGTCAGCCCGTCGAGTTCGGCGGGATCCCCGGAGGGGAAGGTGAGCAGGCCGTTGACGTGAATGCCGACGACCTGGTCGGGTGCCTGGCGCCCCATCTCGGCGGCGATCCAGGCGCCACCGCCCGTTCCCTGAACGCCGTAGGCGCTGTAGCCGAGCCGGCCCATCAGCTCGACAAACGCGCCTGCGATACGACTGGTGTTCCAGCCGGTCTCGCCGAGCGGACCGGAGAAGCCGGTGCCGGGCGTAGAGGTCACGATGACGTGGAAGTCCTGCGTCAGAGGGCGGATGACCTCGACGAACTGCACGAACGAGCAGGGCCAGTCGTGCAGGAGGAGCAGCGGGACGGCCGCCGGGTTCTGCGAACGGACGTGCAGGAAGTGGATGTTCTGGCCGTCGATCTCTGTGGTGAACTGGGGGAACTCGTTGAGCTCCGCCTCCGCCTTGCGCCAGTCGAAACCGTCGGCCCAGTACGCGGCCAGGGCCTTGAGGTAGTCGGTGGGTACACCCCGGCTCCAGCCGGTGCCGGGGATCTCGCTGCCCCAGCGGGTACGCGCCAGCCGCTCGCGCAGGTCGTCCAGGTCGTCCTGCGGGACGTCGATGCGGTACGAGTGGATCCGGGCGTCGGTGTTGCTGCTGGTCTCCATGAGTAAGACAGTATTCTCAATATAGGTAGGTTACGTTCCTAATTACACTTCAGGCTGGGCTTCATGCTTGATACTTCCGCGCGCTTGCTGCGCCTTCTCTCCCTGCTGCAGACCCCGCGGGCCTGGCCGGGATCCGAACTGGCCGAGCGGCTGGGGGTGAGCGGCCGGACCGTCCGCAATGACATCGACCGACTGCGCGAGCTCGGCTATCCCGTGGACGCCACGCGCGGAGTCGCCGGCGGCTACCGGCTGGGCGCCGGGGCGGCGATGCCCCCGCTGCTTCTCGACGACGAGGAGGCCGTCGCGGTGACGATCGCCCTGCGCACCGCTGCGCAGGGCGCCATCCCCGGCACCGAGGAGACCTCGCTGCAGGCGCTGGCCAAGCTGGAGCAGGTGCTGCCCTCGCGGCTGCGCCGCCGGGTGCGGACACTCCAGGCGTACACCGTGGCCGTGCCGGCCGATCGTCCGATCCCGGCCCTCTCCGCGGATGTACTGACCACCCTGGTATCCGCCTGCCACGACCGGGAACGGCTGCATTTCGACTACCTGGACCACGCCGGCTCGCCCACCGGCCGCCTGGTGGAGCCGTACCGGGCCGTGAACTGGGGACGACGCTGGTACTTGGTGGCGTGGGACGTCGAGCGCGAGGACTGGAGGACCTTCAGGGCCGACCGAATCCAACCCCGCACCCCGACCGGACCGCGCTTCGCCCCGCGCGAACCCCCCAGCGCCGACATCGCGGCGTACGTCTCCCAACGGGTGTCGAGCGCGGCCTGGCGCTACCACGCGCGGGTGACCGTCCATGCCCCGGCGACGGCGGTAGTCGAGCAGATCAACCCCGCAGTCGGCACAGTCGAGGTGCTCGACGCCGACCGCTGCGTCCTGATCACCGGTGCGGACACGGTGCAGACCCTCGCCGTCTACCTAGGCATGCTCGACTTCGACTTCGACGTTACCGAGCCCGTGGAACTGGTCACCCACCTCCGTCGACTCGCCGACCGCTACGCCCGCTCTGCACCGCCTACTCTCTGAGGCGAAAAGACCCGCCAAGGCCGGTATCAACAAGATTCGCCACTGCCGGACCACATTCTCTGAGACAACTCAGGAGAACAGCCCCGGAGGACCACATCCATTGAAATCCGTGCCAGGCGGCCGTCTCAACCCGTCTGGTCGCCCCAGCTCACAGCTCCGCGTCCGGACCAGATCAATTGAGACGGGACAGCCCCCACCGCCAGACCCCCGCTCACCACCTGGGCACCCAGCCAGGCAGGCCACTGCACGAAGTGCGGCACCACGTGCGCGCGTTACGGATCGCCTGCGAGCACCTTGTGTGCGACCTGCCTCAAGGCGCGCGGCGAGACCTTCCGCGCCTGAGCGATCCGCGCGGGGTCAGCGCAGGCGTACCACCGTGACCGCCGCGCGCCGGGTGGTCCCGGGAGCGGCGATCCCGCCGTAGGCGGTGAACGCCTCTCCGTCGTCGGTCCGGCCCCGAACTCCGGGGCCGCTTCGGCCAAGGCCGGCGAGACCGCCGCATGGCGCAGCGCGCTCACGCCGTCGGGGGTGGACCGGGCTACGGGGCCCAGATGTACGCGCCGATCAGGGCCCGGGCACCGTGGGGGAAAACCGCGACGGCGACACCGACCGTCGCGATCAGGAGGGCGCCGACCTTCTCGCCCGGGCCCGACCGGTCCGAGGGTGCGGCCCAGGTCGGGCCCTGGTCGATGCGGCACCGTCCGTCGTAACAGCGGCGGCGAAAGGGCCTGCGCCGAAATCCGGGGAGCAGGAGCGCCGCCTCGCGAGTCAGACTTCGCCGCGCCAAGAGCCGGATTCGGCGCCGCGGGACTCGATGTACTTCTTGAAGTTCTTCAGGTCGCCGGTGACCTGGCGCTTGACGAAGCCGAGCTTGTCACCGAGGTTCTCGGCGAAGCCCTCGGGGTCGTAGTCCAGCTGGAGCATCACCTTGGTCTTGTTCTCCTCCAGACGGTGGAACGTGACCACGCCGGCCTGCCTGGTCTCACCACCGACCGTCGTCCAGGCGACGCGCTCGTCGGGAATCTGCTCGGTGATCTCGGCGTCGAACTCACGCTCTACACCGCCCACCTTCGCCTTCCAGTGGGTCAGGGTGTCGTTGACCTGCGTGATCTTCTCTACCCCGTCCATGAAGTGCGGGAACGTCTCGAACTGCGTCCACTGGTTGTAGGCGGTGCGGACGGGAACGTCGACCTCGATGGACTCTTCGACCTGCGACACGTGAACGCCCCTCACTTTGCACGGCACACCGGCGGAAAACAACGGCGCGGGGGACAGCTTCATGGATGCCCCATGCCACGCTGCTGCCCACGCCGGCGCGGTCCATCACCCCCGAACGGACGCCCGAATCAGTTGCGCCCGTCTCTAGCCGCAGTCCAAGGCGCTCACGGTAGCCGTGATCGTCTTCCCGGATCCGGTCGCGGACAGGATCGTGCCCCGGGCACCCTTACTGACCTTGAAGTTGTCTTGTCGTAGGGGCTGACGGTCGGTGATCGTCGCGGTATGCCGGGTGTATGAGGTATCCGCAGGGTGGGGGTCTGACCGCGGAGAGGCAAGCGTTCCGTGAGCGGGTCCGGATGGAAGCGGTCGCGATGTTCGCCGAAGGTCGGGGCAGTACGCAGATCGCGAAGGAGTTACAGGTCAGTGTCCGATCGGTTCAGCGGTGGCGTCGTGCTTGGCTTGAGGCCGGCCAGGACGGGGTCCGTTCTCAAGGTCCGGCGTCCCGTCCGAAGCTGAGTGACGCGCTGTTCGCCGTGCTCGAGGAGGAGTTGGCGAAGGGTTCGGTCGCGCATGGCTGGTCTGATCAGAGATGGACGCTGTCCCGGATCAAGACGTTGATCGGCCGGCGGTTCCACAAGTCCATGACGCTGTCGGGCATCTCCCAGATGCTCCGAAGGCACGGCTGGAGCCATCAGGTTCCGGCCCGACGGGCCGTCGAGCGGGACGAGGCGGCGGTGGCCGGCTGGGTGAAGGAGGTGTG
>NZ_JBIUTJ010000020.1:18526-99622 GCF_044741845.1 Streptomyces sp. NPDC088097 | reverse complement strand
GGCGGAGTGCGCGGGGGGCGGGGGGCGGAGGACCCGGCGGCGCCGTTTGCTTTGCGCCGCCCGGCACCTGGGTTGGTGTGCCGCCGCCCCCCCCCCCCCGGCCCCCGCCCGGGGGGGGGGGGGGGGCGCCGGCCCCCCACCACCCCTTTTTTCCCGCTCCGCGCCGCGACTGGAGAACCCCGCCCATGCACCTGTGCACCCTCCTGCACGCCCGCCTCGCCGCCCTGTGCGGGCTCGTGCTGCTGCCGCTGCTCTCCCTCTTGGCCGCCGCTCCCGCCGAGGCCGCCGACAACGGCACCTGGGGGGTCTTCCCGACGCCCGCGGCCGGGGCCGCGATGACCGACCGCGCGTACTTCTTCCACCAGGGCGCGGCCGGGTCCACGGTCTCCGACAGCGTGACCGTCCTGAACTCCTCCGACAAGGAGCTGACCTTCCAGGTCTTCGCCACCGACGCGATGAACACCCTTTCGGGCGGCGCCTTCGCGCTGCTTCCCGTCGAGTCGAAGCCGAAGGACCTCGGCGGCTGGATCGCGCTGGGCCCCGAGGCAGCCGGGACGGTGACCGTCCCGCCCAAGGGGCGCAAGGACGTCCCCTTCACCGTCAAGGTGCCCCGGGACGCCGCCCCGGGCGACCACGTCGGCGGGATCGTGGCGCTGAACACGGCGGTCGAGGGGGTGCGGAAGGACGGCAAGGTGCAGGTCGGGGTGAAGCGCTCGGTGGGTGCGCGGCTGTACTTCCGGGTGCCCGGGCCGTTGACCCCGGGGCTGAGCGTGGAGGACGTACGGGTGGACCGGGCCGCTCCGCTGCTGCCCTGGGTCAAGGACGCCCGGGCGAGCGTCACCTACACCCTGGTCAACCGGGGCAACGTGGTGGTCGAGCCGAAGGTGGCCGTGTCCGCCGAGGGGCTCTTCGGTCGGCGGGTGCTGGACCGGCCCGCCCGGGAGCTGAAGTTGGTGCTGTTGCCCGGTCAGCGGATCGAGTTGACCGAGCCCTGGCCGGACGCCCCGCAGTCGGACCGGGTGAGCGTGGAGGTCACCGCGGGGGCCGCCGCGTATCCGGAGCTGTCCTCGCGGGGCGGTACGAGCTTCCTCGCCGTTCCGTGGCCGGCGGCGGGCGTGGCCCTGGTGCTGCTCGGGGCCGGTGTGACCTGGTGGGTGCTGCGCAGGCGCCGCGCCGAGGTACCGGAACCGGCCGCTCCCGCACCGGACTTGGCGGAATCGCGCTGACCGGCGAGGGTGTCCCCGGGTGACGGCACAGGGCCGGCGCCGCCGAGGGGGAGACACCGCCGATGGAACACGAAGCCGCCCACGGGGTGGGCCTGTTGACCCGCGTCGAGCGGGCGCTGGGCACCGGGACCGCCGCCTACCTCCCCGGCGACGGCTGGATACGCCTCACCCTCCCGCTCGTGGACGACGGCGGCGCCCCCCTGACCGTGGACGTGCTCGCGGACGCGGAGCGGCCGCCGCGGGGGATCGCGTACCTCCTGCCGGGCGGCGGCCTGAACTTCGCGGCGGAGTTCCTCGTCGCCGGCGCCCCCGGCGGCGAGGGCCTCGCCCACCACCTGCGCCGCCGGGGCCTGCTCGTCGTCGGGGTCACCCCGCGCGAGGACTCCGCCGGGGCCGCGGAGGTCCCCGCCGACCGGGGGCTGGCCGCACACCGCCGGGACCTGGCCGGGGTGGTGTCGACCCTGGACGCCCTGCTGCGGCTGCCCTACCGGTACGCGGGCCACTCGGCCGGCGGCGCGCTCGCCCTGGACGCGGCCTCGCACGACCCCTCGGAGCGGCTGGCCGGGGTGGTGGTGCTGGACACCACCGGCCCCTACGTCGGCGAGCCCGCGCTGCGGGCGGCCCGGACGAGGGGCGCGTACGAGGAGCACCTCGCGCGGGGTGTCCACGCGCTGGACCCGGGACTGCCCGCGCTGATCGCCCGCGCGGTCTCCGCCCCGGCGGGGCCTTCCGAGGTTCCCTGGCCGCCGGACCCGGAGCGGCGCTTCACCCATGCGGGCCTGGCGCACTTCGCCCTGATCCGCACCGCCGCCCTCCCCGGCCCGGCGAACTGGATCTACCGGCGGGGTCACGCGGAGGGGACGTACTCCTTCGGCGCCACCCCAGCCGAGGACCGCTTCGCCCTGACCCACGCCTCCCTGTCCACCTGGCACGCGGCCACCTCCGCGCTCGGCAGCGGCCTGCTGTCCACCGCCCTGATGCGGGACCTCGCGGCGGTGTGGGCGGGGGACGAGGAAACGTACCGGATCCGCTGGGACCGGATCCGGACCGAGGTGGTCTGGGTCAACACCGAGGGCGGCCGGGGCGACGAGCCTCGGGGGGCGGAGCTGATCCGCGCCGGCGGGAACGACCGGGTCCGCTTCCTCGTGGTCCCCGGCTACGGACACGGCGACGCGGTCTGGAGCGCCTCGGCGGCCCGGGACGTCTGGTCCCACCTCTGAGAGGACCCCGGAAACGGACCCGCCCCCCGCGGTGAGGGTGCGGGGGGCGGGCGGTGCGGGGGCGGACGGTGCGGGGGCCGGGAAAGGCCGCCGAGTCGACAAGTCGATCCGACGGCCCCCGACCCGTCCCGGCGTCAGTGGTTGCGGGGGAAGCCCAGGTCCACGCCGGAGGGCGCGTCGGCCGGGTCCGGCCAGCGGGTGGTGACGACCTTGCCGCGCGTGTAGAAGTGGATGCCGTCGTTGCCGTAGATGTGGTGGTCGCCGAAGAGCGAGTCCTTCCAGCCACCGAAGGAGTGGTAGCCCACCGGCACCGGGATCGGCACGTTCACGCCGACCATGCCCGCCTGGACCTCCAGCTGGAAGCGGCGGGCGGCGCCGCCGTCGCGGGTGAAGATGGCGGTGCCGTTGCCGAAGGGCGAGGCGTTGATGAGGGCGACGCCCTCCTCGTAGGTCTCGGTGCGCAGCACGCACAGCACCGGTCCGAAGATCTCGTCGCGGTAGGCGTCGGAGTCGGTCTTGACGTTGTCGAGCAGCGAGAGGCCGATCCAGTGGCCGTTCTCGTTGCCCTCGACCGTGTAGCCGGTGCCGTCGAGCACCACGTCCGCGCCCTGGGCCGCGGCGCCCACGACGTAGGTGGCGACCTTGTCGCGGTGGGCGGCGGTGATCAGCGGGCCCATCTCGGAGGTGGGGTCGTTGCCGGGACCGATCTTGATCTTCTCGGCGCGCGCGCGGATCTTGTCGACCAGCTCGTCGGCGATCGAGCCGACGGCCACGACGGCCGAGATCGCCATGCAGCGCTCGCCCGCCGAGCCATAGGCGGCGGAGACGGCCGCGTCGGCGGCGGCGTCGAGGTCGGCGTCCGGGAGCACCAGCATGTGGTTCTTGGCGCCGCCCAGCGCCTGGACGCGCTTGCCGTTGGCGGAGGCGGTGGTGTGGATGTGGCGGGCGATCGGGGTGGAGCCCACGAAGGAGACGGCCGCGATGTCGGGGTGCGCGAGGAGCGCGTCCACCGCCACCTTGTCGCCGTGGACGACGTTCAGCACGCCCGCCGGCAGACCGGCCTCGGTGGCCAGCTGCGCCAGCTTCAGGGAGGCCGAGGGGTCCTTCTCGCTCGGCTTGAGGATGAAGGTGTTTCCGCAGGCCACGGCCAGCGGGAACATCCACATCGGCACCATCGCCGGGAAGTTGAACGGGGTGATGCCCGCGACGACGCCGATGGGCTGGCGGATCGAGGAGACGTCCACCCGGTTGGAGACGGAGGTGGACAGCTCGCCCTTGAGCTGCGTGGTGATCCCGCAGGCCAGCTCGACGATCTCCAGACCGCGGGCGACCTCGCCCAGCGCGTCGGAGTGCACCTTGCCGTGCTCGGCGACGATCAGCTCGGCGATGGCGTCGCGGTTGGCGTCCAGCAGGGCGCGGTAGGCGAAGAGCACCTTGGTGCGGGCGGCCAGCGAGGACTGCCCCCAGGACAGGAACGCCTCCTTGGCGATCTTGACGGCGGCGTCGACCTCTTCGGTCGAGGCGAGGGCGACCTGCGTGGTGACCTCACCGGTCGCCGGGTCGGTGACCGGGCCGTAGTTGCCCGACGCGCCCTCGACGGTCTTGCCACCGATCCAGTGGTTGACGGTCTTCATGCTCGTGCTCCTTCACAGATGGCGACGTCGCTGCGCGGCTTGCCGGTCGTACTCTTCACGGGCCTGGGCCGCCGACGCACGGGTCGCGGTCTCGGCCACAGGAACATCCCACCATGCCTGTGCCGGGGGTGGGCCCGACACAGTGTCGGGTGTTCGGGTCTGTGCGTAGACACATGTAGGGCGGTCCGCCGAGCGCGCCTCGGCCAGGGCTTTCCGCAGGTCACCGATGGTGCGGGTACGGATGACGGCCATCCCGAGGGAGGCCGCGTTCGCCGCGAGGTCCACCGGGAGGGGGGCTCCGTCGTACGCGCCGTCGGGCCCCCGGAAGCGGTACGCCGTGCCGAAGCCCTCGCCGCCCACCGCCCCGGAGAGGCCGCCGATGGAGGCGTAGCCGTGGTTGTCGAAGATCACCAGCTTCACCGGGATCCCCTCCTGCACGGCGGTGACGATCTCGGTCGGGTTCATCAGGTACGTGCCGTCGCCGACCAGCGCCCACACCGGCCGGTCGGGGGCGGCGAGGCCGACCCCGAGGGCGGCCGGGATCTCGTAGCCCATGCAGGAGTAGCCGTATTCGAGGTGGTACTGGTCGGGCGTGCGGGCCCGCCACAGCTTGTGGAGGTCCCCCGGGAGCGAGCCGGCCGCGTTGACGAGGATGTCGGTGTCGTCCACGAGGGCGTCGAGCAGGCCGATGACCTGGGCCTGGGTGGGGGCGAGGTCCTCCTCGGAGGCGGGTGCGGCGCAGGCGGCGTCGACCCGGGTCTCCCAGTCGGCCTTCGCGGCGGTGTACGCGGCCTCGTACTCCGGGGCCACCCGGTACCCGTCCACCGCCGCGCGGAGTTCCACGAGCGCCTCGCGGGCGTCCGCGACCAGCGGTCGGGCGGCGAGCTTGTGGGCGTCGTACGGGTCCAGGTTGAGGCCGACGAAGCGGACGGCCGGGTTCTGGAACAGGGTCGCGGAGGCGGTGGTGAAGTCGCTCAGCCGGGTCCCGGCGGCGATGACCAGGTCGGCCTCGCGGGCCAGCGCGTCGGCGGTGGCCGTCCCGGTGTGCCCGACGCCGCCCACCTCGGCGGGGTGGTCCCAGGGCAGCGCCCCCTTGCCCGCCTGCGTGGTGGCGACCGGAATCCCGGTGGCCTCCGCGAAGGCGGCGAGCGCGGCCCCGGCGGCGCTGTGCCGGATCCCGCCCCCGGCGATGATCAGGGGGCGCTCGGAGCCCCGTACCGCCTCGGCGGCGGTGGCCAGTTCGGTGCGGTCGGGGCGGGGGCGGCGTACGGTCCACACCCGCTCGGCGAAGAACTCTTCGGGCCAGTCGTGCGCCTGGGCCTGCACGTCCTGCGGGAGCGCGAGGGTGACGGCGCCCGTCGCGACGGGGTCGGTGAGCACCCGCATCGCCTGGAGGGCGGCCGGGACCAGGGCCTCGGGCCGGCTGATCCGGTCGAAGTACCGCGAGACGGGGCGCAGGGTGTCGTTGACGGAGACGTCGCCCGCGTACGGCACTTCGAGCTGTTGGAGCACCGGGTCGGCGGGCCGGGTCGCGAAGGTGTCCCCGGGCAGCAGGAGCACGGGGATCCGGTTGATCGTGGCGAGGGCGGCCCCGGTGACGAGGTTGGTCGCGCCGGGCCCGATGGAGGTGGTCACGGCGTGCGCGGACAGCCGTCCGCACTGGCGGGCGTAGCCGACGGCGGCGTGCACCATGGCCTGTTCGTTGCGGCCCTGGAGGAAGGGCATGGCGTCCGGGCCGCTCTCCAGGAGGGCCTGCCCTATCCCGGCGACGTTGCCGTGCCCGAAGATCCCCCAGGTGGCGCCGATCAGTCGGCGGCGGACGCCGTCGCGCTCGGTGTACTGGGCGGCCAGGAACCGGACGAGGGCCTGGGCGGTGGTGAGCCTCACGCGTCCTCCCCGAGGGGGAAGGGCAGGCGGGGGTCCGGGGCCCGCCCGGTCCAGGTGTCGCGGATCCAGCCGTGGTCGGGGTGGTCCCGGATCAGCCATTCCCGGGCGGCGTCCGGGCCGGCCATCACGTTGAGGTAGTACATGGCGTGCCCGGGGGCGGCGATGGAGGGGCCGTGCCAGCCGTCCGGGATGAGGACGGTGTCGCCGCTGCGGACCTCGGCGAGCAGGTCGGTCTTGCCGGCCGGGGAGGGGCTGACCCGCTGGTAGCCGAGGCCGGGACGGCCCTCGTGGGGGGCGATCTCGAAGAAGTAGATCTCCTCCAGGCGGGATTCCTCGCCGGGATGGTGCTCGTCGTGCTTGTGGGGCGGGTACGAGGACCAGTTCCCGCCGGGGGTGAGCACCTCGACGGCGATGAGCCGGTCGCAGGCGAAGGAGTCGGCGGCGGCGAAGTTGTTGACCTGACGGGAGCACGTCCCGGCGCCGCGCAGTTCGACGGGGATCCGGTCGGCGGGCCCGTACCGGGCCGGGAGCCGGTTCTCGCAGCGGGCCCCGGCCAGGGCGAAGCGGCCTCCGGCGGCGGAGGTGACCTCGGCGTGCGCGTCCCGGGGCAGGTAGGCGAAGTCGGTCGGCCCGTCGAACACCGCCGCTCGCCCGCGCAGTTCGAACTCCTCCGGGCCGCCTGCGGGGGCCGGTTCCGGGAGGCCGGGCGCGGGGCCGTCCGGGGCCGGCTCCGCACAGCGGACCCGGCAGGCGCCCGCCAGGGGGAGCACGATCCACTCCGCGTCCCCGCACGCGAAGGCGTACGTCTCCCCCGGCTCCAGCTCCAGCACCCGCAGCCGGGTGAACTCCATTCCCGTCTCAGACACCACCGGCATGACCGAGCACCTCCTCCACCTCGTGCGTGGAGGGCATCGCCGCCGCGCAGGCCAGCCGCGAGGCCACGATCGCCCCCGCCGCGTTGGCGAACCGCAGGGTCCGCTCCGACTCCCAGCCGGCCAGCAGCCCGTGGCACAGGGCGCCCCCGAAGGCGTCGCCGGCGCCAAGACCGTTGACCACCGACACCTCGACCGGGGGCACCTCCACCGTCGTTCCGTCCCGGTGCGCCGCGAGCACGCCCTTGGGGCCCCGTTTGACCACCGCCAGCTCCACCCCGGCCGCGAGCAGCGCCCGGGCGGCCGCGTACGGCTCGCTCTCGCCCGTGGCGACCTCGCACTCCTCGGTGTTGCCGACGGCGACGGTGGCGTGCGCCAGGGCCCGTGCGTACCAGGGCCCGGGGTCCTCGCCCGGCGCCCACAGCATCGGTCGCCAGTCGAGGTCGAAGACGGTGGTGCCCGACTTCGCGCGGGCCTCCAGCGCCGCCAGGGTCGCGCCGCGGCTGGGTTCGGCGCTGAGGCCCGTACCGGTCATCCAGAAGACCCGCGCGGCCCGCACCGCCTCCAGGTCGAGCTCCTCGGCCCGGATCTCCAGGTCGGGGGCCTTCGGCAGTCGGTAGAAGTAGAGCGGGAAGTGGTCCGGCGGGAAGATCTCGCAGAAGGTGACGGGCGTCGGGTACGCGGCCACCTCCCCCGCCCACCGGTCGTCCACCCCGAACCGGCGCAGCTCGGAGCGGAGGTAGGTACCGAAGGGGTCGGCGCCGGTCCGGGTGATCACGGCCGTGCGCCGGCCCAGTCGGGCGGCGGCGACGGCGACGTTGGTCGGGGAACCGCCGAGGAACTTGCCGAAGGTGTCCGCCTCGGCGAGCGCTACGCCGCTCTTCAGGGGGTAGAGATCCACTCCGATGCGCCCCATCGTGATCAGGTCGTACGCCGATTCGCCCCCGCCACCGCCCTCGATCCCGCCCTCGCCCACCGTCACCCCGTCGTCCGCTCTGCTCACAGCAGGCACTCCTCCCACTCGTCCTTCCCCTTCCCCGTCCCGTCGAGCCTCGCACCCTAAGGTGGCCGTCATGACCTCCTCCCCGCCCGCGTTGACCCGTATCCGGATCGGTTCGGCTCCGGACTCCTGGGGCGTCTGGTTTCCGGACGATCCCCGGCAGATCCCCTGGGAGCGGTTCCTCGACGAGGTGTCCGACGCCGGGTACGGGTGGATCGAACTCGGCCCCTACGGATACCTGCCCACCGATCCGGCCCGACTCGCCGACGAGACGGCCCGGCGCGGTCTGCGGGTCTCGGCCGGCACGGTCTTCACCGGACTCCATCACGGGCCCGCCGTCTGGGAGCAGACCTGGGAGCACGTGTCGCGGATCGCGGAACTGACCCGGGCCGTGGGCGGGGACCGGCTCGTCGTGATCCCCTCCTTCTGGCGGGACGACAAGACCGGCGAGGTGCTGGAGGACCGGGAGTTGACCGCCGATCAGTGGCGCGAACTGGCCTCCCAGACCGAGCGGCTGGGCCGGGAGGTGCGCGACCGTCACGGGCTCGGGATCGTGGTCCACCCGCACGCGGACACCCACATCGACACCCCGCAGAACGTGGCCCGCTTCCTGGACGCCACCGACCCGGAGCTGGTCTCCCTCTGCCTGGACACCGGGCACTACGCGTACTGCGGCGGGGACAGCGTCGAGGCGATCGAGACCTTCGGGGAGCGGATCGACTACCTCCACCTCAAGCAGGTGGACCCGGCGGTCCTCGCCGAAGTACGGGCCCGGGGGCTGCCCTTCGGTCCGGCCGTGGCACGCGGGGTGATGTGCGAGCCGCCGACCGGGGTACCCGCGCTGGAGCCCGTCCTGGCGGCGGCCGAGCGGCTCGGGGTGGAGCTGTTCGCCATCGTCGAGCAGGACATGTACCCGTGCCCGCCGGACAAGCCGCTGCCGATCGCCCGCCGCACCAGGGAGTTCCTGCGCTCCTGCGGCGCCCGCTGACCCCCTGGAGGAAGCACTCATGAGCACGCTGGGCATCGCCGTCATCGGCACCGGGAGGATGGGCGCCGACCACGTCCGCCGGATCGGCGCCGCGGTGGCCGGGGCGCGGGTGGTGGCCGTGGCCGACCCGGACGGGGACCGGGTCAAGGAGGTCGCCGCGGGCCTGGAGGGCGCGGGCGCGTACACGGACCCGGCGGCGGCGGTGGCCGCGCCCGGGGTGGACGCCGTACTGATCGCCTCCCCCGGGCCCGCCCACGAGGAAGCCGTCCTCCACGCGCTCGGACGGCGGTTGCCGGTGCTGTGCGAGAAGCCGCTCACCCCGGATCCGGAGGGGGCCCTGCGGATCATGGAGGCGGAGCGGCGGCTCGGCCGACGGCTGGTGCAGGTCGGGTTCATGCGGCGGTTCGACGCCGAGTACGAGCGGCTCAAGGAGCTGCTGGACGCGGACGGGATCGGCCGGCCGCTCTTCCTACACTGCCGTCACCGCAACGTCTCCTCCCCCTCCTTCTTCACCAGCGACATGCTGATCGGCGATTCGGTGGTGCACGAGGTGGACGCGGCCCGCTGGCTGTTGGGGCAGGAGGTCACCGCCGTCACCGTGCTCTCCCCCACGCCCTCCTCGGCGGCCCCCGAGGGGCTGCGCGACCCTCGCCTCGTCCTGCTGGAGACCTCGGGCGGGGTCGTGGTCGACGTGGAGATCTTCGTCAACTGCGGTTTCGGCTACCAGGTCCAATGCGAGGCGGTCGGCGAGCGGGGCAGTGCCCGCATCGGCGACGGCCACGCCATGGTGGTCCAGACGGGCGGGCGCTGGGGCGGGGAGATCACCCAGGACTTCACCACCCGGTTCGCCGACGCCTACGACCGCCAGGTGCGCCGGTGGGTGGCCGCGGCGGCGCGCGGCCGGGTGGACGGGCCCGACGCGTGGGACGGCTACGCGGCGGCCGCCGTGTCCCGGGCCGGGCTCGCCGCGGCGCGGGACGGCGTACGGACCGAGGTGCGGCTGGCCGAGCGCCCGGAGCTGTACCGCCGCTGAGGCACGGGGCCGGCGCCCCCTGTGCCGCATCCGTCACAAGGGTCCCGGCCGTGTCACACATGTCCGCGTTACGCGGGTCTTCCGTCACAGACGTTCGACAGCCCCTCCCCCACGCTCACCGTGCGTCGTTCTCCGGGCACAACCCGAGTGATCGTCAGTGTCCACGCGCCGGCTCCCCCGACGGCCTCCCGGCCGGCCCCGCGCCGTGGACCAGGAGGTGTCGTGGATGAGCGACCGACAGCTGTGGTCGTACAAGGAGATCGCCGCCCATATCCGGGTCCAGCCGGACACCGTGCGCTCCTACCGCAAGCACGGGCTGCTGCCCCCGCCCGATCACGTGGAGGGCGGCAAGCCCTACTGGTACGCCGACACCGTCCGGGCCTGGGTGGCCCGCCGTCCGGGCAACCGGGGGCGCCGCGAGGACTGACCCCGGCGGGTCCGCGCCTCGGCCGGGGGCTCCCCACCCCCGGCCCGGCCGGCCGCACCCGCCGGGGAGGCCGCCCCGGCCGTCACCAGGACTCGACGCCGTCCGCCCGTTCCTCCGCCCCCCGGTCGGGCGCCTTCTCCCGGCCCCGCGCCCGCATCCGCATCCGCATCGCGATCAGCGGGAACACCAGCACCGACACCATCCCCGCCCCGACCAGGGCCGCCGCCTCGCCCTCGCCCAGCTTCCCGTCGTCCACCCCGAGGGTGGTGATGGCCACGACCAGCGGCAGCGCGGTGGAGGCGAACAGCGCGAGCGCCGTGCGGTCGCGTCGGTCCAGGTCCTTGGGGGCCAGCAGCCAGACGGGCAGCCCTCGGACCGCCAGGAACAGCAGCAGGAACACGGGCAGCAGGAGCAGCGCCCGGCCGCCGCCGAGGAGGGCCTTCAGGTCGAATTCGATCCCGGTGACCACGTAGAACAGCGGCACCAGGAAGCCGAAGCCCATGGCCTCCACCTTGGAGAGCACCAGCTCGCTGCTGTCGGGCGCGGCCCCCTGGAGCACCAGTCGGGTGATCAGCCCGGCCGCGAAGGCGCCGAGCAGGACGTCGAGCCCGAGGACCTCGGCCAGCCCCAGCATCGCCACCAGCATCAGCATCACGAACCGGACGGCGAACTGGGCGCTGCTGTGCAGGGTCTTGTCGATGACGGCGGCGAACCAGGGCGGCTTGGGCCGCAGGGCCCAGAAGACCGCGCCGGCCGTCAGCAGGGCGAAGGCGATCAGCACGACGGCCGAGCGGGCGGGAGCCCGGCCGCTGAGCAGCAGGGCCATGGCGATGATCGGGCCGAACTCGCCGACGGACCCCACGGCCATGGTGACCGTGCCGAAGCGCCCGTTCAGGTCTCCGGATTCGCGCAGCATCGGCAGGATCGCGCCCAGGGCCGTGCTGGTGAGGGCGGTGCCGATGTAGACGCCCCGCTCGAAGCCGCCGCCTTGGGCGAGCAGGAGCCCGGCGGCCATGCCGAGGGCCAGGGCGACCAGCCAGGACCACGCCGAGCGCGTGAGGGTGTCGCCGCGGATCCGGTCGAACTTGATCTCGTAGCCGGCCAGGAAGATCAGCATGGCCAGGCCGAGGTGGCTGAGGACGTCGATGACCTCACCGCTGTTCGCCCAGCCGAGGACGTCGGGTCCGGCCACGATGCCGAGGACGATCTCGAAGACGACCAGCGGGACGGGCAGCCATCGGGCCGTCGCGTGGACGAGCAGGGGCGCGAGAACCGCGATGAACATGATGAGAACGAGGGTCCCCGTATGCGCCATGTATGACATTTACTGATGGTTCGCGAATCTTGTCCACGCACCCCGCCGACCACCCGGTGCGCGGGAATCGCGTTCCGACCCGCCGGGTGCTCGCATCGATACCCCCTAGGGGTATAGTCTCGGAACAGAGACACCCCCTTGAAGAGGAGAACGACATGACCGCCGAGACGGAAACCCAGCAGTCGGCCGGTTCCTGCTGCTCCAGCACCGGCTCCTGCCACGACGGCGCGACCGAGGCCGGGACCGGCGCCGTGACCGCGGTCTACAAGGTCACCGGGATGACCTGCGGCCACTGCGAGGGCGCCGTGACCTCCGAGCTGACCGCCCTGGCCGGCGTGACCTCGGTCAAGGCCGTGGCGGCCACCGGCGAGGTCACCGTGGTCTCCGAGGCCCCGCTCGCCGAGGCCGACGTGCGCGCCGCCGTGGACGAGGCGGGCTACGAGCTCGCCGGCCGGATCTGAGCGCGCACTCACTCTCCCGCAGTACCCGCCGGGCCGTGCCGACCAGCTCATACTGGATCCGTACGACCCGGCCCTCCCCCTGGAGCCCGGACATGAGCAGCAGCACCGTGCACGACGGACCCATAGCGGGCGTGGCGCCCGCGCAGACGGCCGAGGTCGAACTGGCCATCGGCGGGATGACCTGCGCCTCCTGCGCGAACCGCATCGAGAAGAAGCTGAACCGGATGGACGGGGTCACCGCCACGGTGAACTACGCCACCGAGAAGGCCAAGGTCGCCTACGGCGGCGAGGTGCGGGTGGCCGACCTGATCGCCACCGTCGAGAAGACCGGCTACACGGCCGAGGAGCCCCCGCCGCCGGCCGCGCCGGCCGCCACCGCGCAGGCCGAGCCGCCGGCTCCCGTACGGGACCCCGAAACGGCCGCCCTGCGCCAACGGCTGCTCGTGTCCGCGACCCTCGCGCTGCCCGTCGTCCTGCTCGCCATGATCCCCGCGCTCCAGTTCGACAACTGGCAGTGGCTCTCCCTGACCCTGGCCGCGCCGGTGGTGGTCTGGGGCGGCCTCCCCTTCCACCGGGCGGCCTGGACCAACGCCCGGCACGGGGCGGCCACCATGGACACCCTGGTGTCGGTGGGCACGCTCGCCGCCTTCACCTGGTCCCTGTGGGCCCTGTTCTTCGGCCACGCGGGCATGCCCGGCATGCGGCACGGCTTCGACTTCGGCGTCTCCAGGACCGACGGCTCCTCCGCCATCTACCTGGAGGTCGCGGCCGGGGTCGTCACCTTCATCCTGCTCGGCCGCTATCTGGAGGCCCGCTCCAAGCGGAAGGCCGGCGCGGCCCTGAAGGCACTGCTGGAACTGGGCGCCAAGGACGTGGCGGTGCTCCGGGACGGCCGCGAGGTCAGGATCCCGGTGAGCGCCCTGGTCGTCGGCGACCGGTTCGTCGTGCGCCCCGGGGAGAAGATCGCCACCGACGGCACCGTCGTCGAGGGCGTCTCCGCCGTGGACGCCTCCATGCTGACCGGCGAGTCCGTCCCGGTGGACGTCACCGTCGGGGACGCGGTCGCCGGCGCCACCGTCAACGCCTCCGGACGCCTGGTGGTGGAGGCCGGCCGGATCGGCGCCGACACCCAGCTGGCCCGGATGGCCCGGATGGTCGAGGACGCGCAGAACGGCAAGGCCGAGGTACAGCGGCTCGCCGACCGGATCTCCGGGATCTTCGTACCCGTCGTGCTGGTCCTCGCCCTCGGCACCTGGATCACCTGGCTGCTGATCACCGACGACCCCACCGCCGCCTTCTCCGCCGCCGTGGCCGTACTGATCATCGCCTGCCCCTGCGCCCTGGGCCTGGCCACGCCGACCGCGCTGATGGTCGGCACCGGGCGGGGCGCCCAGCTCGGCATCCTGATCAAGGGCCCCGAGGTGCTGGAGTCCACCCGCCGCGTGGACACCGTCGTCCTGGACAAGACCGGCACCGTCACCACCGGCCGGATGACCCTCTCGGGCACGCACCCGGCCGAGGGCGTGGACGAGAAGGAACTGCTGCGCCTCGCGGGCGCCCTGGAACACGCCTCCGAACACCCGATCGCCCGGGCCGTCGCCGCCGGCGCCGTCGAGGCCGCCGGGGAGCTGCCGGTCCCGGAGTCCTTCGAGAACGTCGCCGGGCTGGGCGTCCAGGGCGTGGTGGAGGGGCACGCCGTCCTGGTGGGGCGCGAACGCCTGCTCGCCGACTGGTCGATCGCCCTGCCCGCCCCGCTCGCCGAGGCCAAGGCCGCCGCCGAGGCCGCGGGAGCCACCGCGATCCTGGTCGCCTGGGACGGCGAGGCGCGCGGGGTCCTCACCGTGGCCGACGCGGTGAAGGAGACCAGCGCCGAGGCCGTGTCCCGGCTGCGGGCCCTCGGCCTCACCCCGGTGCTGCTGACCGGCGACAACCGGGCCGTGGCCGAGACCGTGGCCCGCGAGGTGGGCATCGACGAGGTGATCGCCGAGGTGCTCCCGCAGGACAAGGTGGACGTGGTCAAGCGGCTCCAGGCCGAGGGCCGTACGGTCGCCATGGTGGGCGACGGGGTCAACGACGCCGCCGCGCTCGCCCAGGCCGACCTGGGCCTGGCCATGGGCACCGGCACCGACGCGGCCATCGAGGCCGGCGACCTCACCCTCGTACGGGGCGACCTGCGGGTGGCGGCCGACGCGATCCGGCTCTCCCGCCGGACCCTGGCCACCATCAAGGGCAATCTGTTCTGGGCCTTCGGCTACAACGTCGCGGCGCTCCCGTTGGCCGCGGCAGGCCTGCTCAACCCGATGATCGCGGGGGCCGCGATGGCCTTCTCCTCGGTCTTCGTGGTGACCAACAGCCTGCGGCTGCGCTCCTTCCGCTAGTGGAACGCCTCCCCCGATCCTCCACAACTCCTTCACGGGAGACGCAGATCACAGTGATCGCGACGTAACCATCCGGGGTCGCCACGGGTCTAATGGGGCGATGCCAGAAACGTCTTGGGGGACGTTTCGACGGAGGCCCTGGGGGACTCCTCGGTATCTGCCGGCCGGGACACGTGCCCTCGGGAAGCTCGGGAAGCTTGAGCGGCCCCTCCCGACCCGAACGGGTCCCGGCACCACCGACGCCCCGGCTCGGGTCCCGTGGGGGGAATCCGTACCGGGGATAGGAAAGCGCCCCGACCGTCGACCCGTGGGGGGATCGACGGCGGGGCGCTTTTCGTACGCTCCGGCCGCGGGGGCTCGCTGTTAGCGGGCCTCTACGGGGACGAAGTCGCGCAGGACCTCGCCGGTGTAGATCTGGCGCGGGCGGCCGATGCGGGAGCCGGGCTCCTTGATCATCTCGTGCCACTGGGCGATCCAGCCGGGAAGGCGGCCGATCGCGAAGAGCACGGTGAACATCTCGGTCGGGAAGCCCATGGCCCGGTAGATGAGACCGGTGTAGAAGTCCACGTTCGGGTAGAGGTTGCGCGAGACGAAGTACTCGTCGGCCAGCGCGTGCTCTTCCAGCTTGAGCGCGATGTCGAGCAGCTCGTCGCTCTTGCCGAGCGCCGAGAGGACATCGTGCGCCGCAGCCTTGATGATCTTCGCCCGGGGGTCGAAGCTCTTGTAGACGCGGTGTCCGAAGCCCATGAGGCGGACGCCGTCTTCCTTGTTCTTCACCTTGCGGATGAAGGCGTCGACGTCGCCGCCGTCGTTCTTGATGCCTTCGAGCATCTCCAGGACGGACTGGTTGGCGCCGCCGTGCAGCGGGCCCCACAGCGCGGAGATGCCGGCGGAGATCGAGGCGAACATGTTCGCCTGCGAGGAGCCGACCAGGCGCACGGTGGAGGTCGAGCAGTTCTGCTCGTGGTCCGCGTGCAGGATCAGCAGCTTGTCCAGCGCCGAGACGACGACCGGGTCCAGGTCGTACTCCTGGGCCGGCACGGAGAACGTCATGCGCAGGAAGTTCTCGACATAGCCGAGGTCGTTGCGCGGGTAGACCACCGGGTGGCCGACCGACTTCTTGTACGCGTAGGCCGCGATCGTCGGGAGCTTGGCCAGCAGTCGGATGGTCGACAGGTGGCGCTGCTTGTCGTCGAACGGGTTGTGGCTGTCCTGGTAGAACGTGGACAGCGCGCTCACCACGGACGACAGCATGGCCATCGGGTGCGCGTCACGCGGGAAGCCGTCGTAGAACCGCTTGACGTCCTCGTGCAGCAGCGTGTGCTGGGTGATCTCGTTGCGGAACGACGCGAGCTGGTCGACGGTCGGCAGCTCACCGTTGATCAGCAGGTAGGCGACCTCGATGAAGGTCGAGCGCTCCGCCAGCTGCTCGATCGGGTAACCGCGGTAACGCAGGATGCCCTGCTCGCCGTCGAGGTAGGTAATCGCGGACTTGTAGGCGGCGGTGTTGCCGTAGCCGCTGTCCAGAGTGACGAGCCCGGTCTGGGCCCGGAGCTTCGAGATGTCGAAGCCCTGGTCACCGACGGTGCTCTCGACCACCGGGTAGGTGTATTCACCGTCCGCGTACCGGAGTACTACAGAGTTGTCGCTCACGTCATCCCTCACCGACGTAGTGCCTCTTCTTCGAGGTGCCCTGACTGCCTCTACCTTCCCCCATTTGGCACAGGTGAGTGCACTCGGGGTCGGGGTTTGGTGTTTTTGACGGCACTGAGTGCCTTCAAGCTGCTCATCCTGCCCCCTCGCCACCGTGGCGGATACCCCAAATGATCGATCATCTAGGTGATGTTTCCCACCGGTATGCGGCCGGCGAGCCGGGCAGCGACCGCCGTGTACCTCCTGCCAGCGGAAACGGTACGCACCGCTTGGCCGAGAGCCCTGCGTGACCCGACCAGGACGACCAGTTTCTTCGCCCTGGTCACCGCCGTGTAGAGCAGATTGCGCTGGAGCATCATCCAAGCTCCCGTGGTGACCGGGATCACGACGGCCGGATATTCACTCCCCTGGGAGCGGTGGATGGTGACGGCGTAGGCGTGGGCCAGCTCGTCGAGTTCGGTGAACTCGTACCCCACCTCCTCGTCCTCCTCCGTACGGACGGTCAGGCGCTGTTCGTCCAGGTCGAGGGCGGTGACCACGCCGACCGTGCCGTTGAAGACGCCGTTGGCGCCCTTCTCGTAGTTGTTCCGGATCTGGGTCACCTTGTCGCCCACCCGGAAGACCCGGCCGCCGAACCTCTTCTCGGGCAGATCGGGGCGCGCCGGGGTAATGGCCTGCTGGAGCAGGCCGTTGAGGTTCCCGGCGCCGGCCGGGCCCCGGTGCATCGGCGCCAGCACCTGGATGTCCCGCCGGGGGTCGAGCCCGAATCTGGCCGGAATTCGACGGGCGGCCACGTCCACGGCGAGCACCCCGGCCGCCTCGGTGTCCTCCTCGGGGAAGAGGAAGAAGTCCGGCAGGCCGTCGGTCAGGGGCGGCAGGCCGGTGTTGATGCGGTGGGCGTTGGTGACCACGCCGGACTGCTGGGCCTGGCGGAAGATCCGGGTCAGCCGGACGGCGGGCACCGGCCCGCCCTCGGCCAGCAGGTCCCGCAGCACCTCCCCCGCGCCGACGGACGGCAGTTGGTCCACGTCCCCGACGAGCAGCAGGTGCGCCCCCGGGGCCACCGCCTTGACCAGCTTGTTGGCGAGGAGCAGGTCCAGCATCGAGGCCTCGTCCACCACGACGAGGTCCGCGTCCAGCGGCCGGTCGCGGTCGTACGCCGCGTCCCCGCCCGGCTTCAACTCCAACAGCCGGTGCACGGTGGAGGCCTCGGCCCCGGTCAGCTCGGACAGCCGCTTCGCCGCCCGGCCGGTGGGGGCAGCAAGAACCACCTTGGCCTTCTTGGCGCGGGCCAACTCCACGATGGAGCGCACCGTGAAGGACTTGCCGCAGCCGGGGCCGCCGGTGAGGACGGCGACCCGGCGGGTGAGGGCCAGGCGTACGGCGTCACGCTGTTCGGGGGCCAGGGTGGCGCCGGTGCGGCCGGCCAGCCAGCCGAGGGCCTTCTCCCAGTCCACGTCGCCGAAGCCCGGCATCCGGTCCTCCTCGGCGCTCAGGAGCCGGCGGACCTGGCCGACCAGCGAGAGTTCGGCCCGATGGAAGGGGACCAGGTAGACGGCGGTGAGGGGGTCCGGCCCTCCCTGGGGGTCGGGCACGCGTTCCCGTACGACCCCTTCCGGGTCGGCGGCGAGTTCGGCGAGGCAGTCGATGACCAGGCCGGTGTCGACCTGGAGCAGCTTGACCCCCTCGGTGATGAGCCGCTCCTCCGGGAGGAAGCAGTGTCCCTGGTCGGTGGACTGGGACAGGGCGTACTGGAGGCCGGCCTTGACCCGCTCGGGGCTGTCGTGCGGGATGCCCACGGCCTGGGCGATGCGGTCGGCGGTGAGGAAGCCGATGCCCCAGACGTCGGCGGCGAGCCGGTAGGGCTGGTTGCGCACCACGGAGATGGAGGCGTCCCCGTACTTCTTGTAGATCCGGACCGCGATGGAGGTGGAGACGCCGACGCCCTGGAGGAAGACCATGACCTCCTTGATGGCCTTCTGCTCCTCCCAGGCGGCTCCGATCAGCTTGGTCCGCTTGGGTCCGAGGCCCGGCACCTCGATCAGGCGCTTCGGCTCGCTCTCGATGACGTCGAGGGTGTCGGTGCCGAAGTGCTCCACGATCCGGTCGGCGATCTTCGGGCCGATGCCCTTGATGAGGCCGGAGCCGAGGTAGCGCCGGATGCCCTGGATGGTGGCGGGCAGGACCGTCGTGTAGTTGTCGACGCTGAACTGCCGGCCGAACTGGGGGTGCGATCCCCAACGACCCTCCATGCGCAGGGACTCGCCGGGCTGCGCGCCGAGCAGGGAGCCGACGACGGTCAGCAGGTCGCCCGCGCCCCGGCCGGTGTCGACCCGGGCGACCGTGTACCCGCTCTCCTCGTTGGCGTAGGTGATGCGTTCCAGCACCCCTTCCACCACGGCCGGTCGCACCACCGCGTTGGTCGTCATGGGGTGACGCTACCGTCCCGCGCCGACAGGGAGCCGGGGGCTGTGGACAAACCGAAGGGGGTCCGGCCTCGCGGCCGGACCCCCTCACGGTTACCCCTCCCTCGTCGGACTTCCCGATCCCCCCAGATCCCCTCCCGGAAGTGCCGACGCACAGTACGACCCCCGTTCCGCCGGTTCGGTTGCACGACTCCCCTCCGCTTTATCCATTCGTTACCCGGCGGCCCTCTCGCGGACCTCCGAGGTGCCACCAAAACGCCGCACAAGTAGCGTTTCCGGCATGAGCGAATCTTCATTCCAGGACGACGTCCTCGGCGAACTCGGCGACGACAGGCTGACCGAGATCGCCGGACTGCTCGGCACCGACGCGAACGGCGCGCGCGAGACCGTGGCCGAGACCGTGGGCGCCATGACCGGCGACCTCCAGCAGAAGGCCGGTGCCGACGACGACGACGGCACCGAGGTGCGTCAGGCCTTCGCCGAGGTGGCGCAGCCCCCCGAGCCCCCGCTCCAGGGCGTGGCCACCCTCGGCGGCGGCCTGGGCGGCATGCTCGGCGGCGGCATGATGGCCGGGGTGCTCGCCAAGGTGAGCAAGCCCGTGGCCAACGCCGTCTCCAAGAAGACGGGCATCCCCGCGCCCACCATCGCCCGGGTCATCGAGCTGCTGATCCCGGTCCTCCTGGCCGTCTTCGCCAAGCGCGCGGCGGCCGGCAAGGGCGGAGCGGCCTCGGCCGGCGGGGCCCCCGGCGCGGCTCCGGCGGGCGGCGCGGCCCCGGCCGGCGGCGGGCTCGGCGACATCCTGGGCCAGATCCTGGGCGGCGGGAAGAAGTGACCCCGACCCGCTGAACGGCCCGCGGAACCCGTACGGAGCAGTGCCCGGCGGGTTCCGCGGACCGCGCTCATCGGACCGGGCCGGCGACGGCCGCCACCGCCGGACGGTCCGTCACGCCGACCTCCTCCGTACGGGCCTTCGCGCGCGCGGGGCCCAGGGAGGTCAGGCCGACCCCGCCGACGAGGAGCGCCGCCGCCACCCAGCGCGGGCCGGAGATCCCCTCGCCGAGGACCAGCGCGGCCGAGGACATCCCGAAGACCGGCACCAGGAGCGAGAACGGCGCCACCGAGGAGGCCGGGTAGCGGCGCAGGAGGTAGCCCCAGGCCCCGAAGCCGAAGACGGTGGACACCCAGGCCACGTAGAGGATGACGGCGGCTCCGGACCAGTCCAGGGCGCTCAGGGCGGCCACGTCCCGCTCGGGTCCCTCGATCAGCAGGGAGAGCCCGAACAGCGGGAGTACGGGGACCGCGCACACCCACACCATGAAGTTCAGGGCGTCCGGCGGGGCCGCCTTGCGGGTGAGCACGTTGGACACGCCCCAGCAGGCGGCGGCCGCGACGACCAGGGTGAATCCGGTCGCGGGCCCGGAGACCCCCCGGTCCACGGCGGCGACGGCGATCCCGGCCAGCGCCACGCCCATGCCCAGCGCCCTGACCCGGCCGGGCCGTTCGCGCAGGACGACAGCGGCGATGACGGCGGTGAAGACAGCCTGGATCTGGAGCACCAGGGAGGAGAGCCCCGCGGGCATCCCGGCGGCCATGCCGGTGAACAGCAGGCCGAACTTGGCGATGCCCAGGCTCACTCCGACCCCGACGATCCACTTCCAGGCGACCTTGGGCGGCCCGACGAAGAAGATCGCGGGCAGGGCGGCGACCAGGAAGCGCAGGGCGGACAGCAGCAGCGGCGGGAAGTGGCCGAGGCCGATCTCGATGACGACGAAGTTGAAGCCCCACACGGCGGCTACGAGGACGGCGAGGGCGGTGTGTACGGGACGCATGCTCCGAGCATCGGCCCTGCAACCGTGTAGCACCAGCGCGGATCCCTTCCCCGATGGATGAAGCAGTGCTTACGATTCGGGCATGCTCGACCTCTCCCGGCTCCGCGCCCTGCACGCCGTCTCCGTCCACGGTTCGGTCGCCGGCGCGGCGGCCGCCCTCGGCTACACGCCCTCCGCCGTCTCGCAGCAGATCGCCAAACTGGAGCGCGAGACCCGCACCACCCTGCTGGAGCGGCGCGGCCGCGGGGTCGCGCTCACCGAGGAGGCCCGCCACCTGGCCGACACCGCCCACGAGTTGCTGACGATCGTGGAGCGGGCCGAGACCACCCTGGAGCAGCGGCGCGGCCGGCCGAGCGGGCTGCTGACGGTGGCCGCGTTCGCCTCGGCGGCGCGCGGGCTGCTGCCCGGGGTGTTGGCCGAACTGGCCGCCCTGCACCCGGCGCTGGAGGTACGCCTCACCGAGGTGGACCCGCACCTGTCGGTGGACCTGGTGGCCCGCGGCGTGACCGATCTGGCGGTGGCCCACGACTGGGACATCGCCCCCCTGCCCACCCCGGAGGGGGTCGAGCAGGCGGTCATCGGGGACGACCCCTGCGACCTGGTGGTCCCGGCCGGGCACCCCTTCACCGCCCGCCGCGTGGTGCGCCGGGCCGACCTCGGCGGGCAGCGCTGGGTGTGCCAGCCGCCCGGCCGGGTCTGCCACACCTGGCTGGTGCGGACGATGCGCACGGCCGGGTTCGAGCCGGAGATCGCGCACGTGGCCGAGGAGAACCACACCATCGTCGCCCTGGTCGCGGCCGGACTGGGCGTCGCCGTGGTGCCCCGGCTCGGCACGGGCGCCCTGCCGGCGGGCGCGGTGGCCGTACGCCTGGAGCCGGGCCCCGTACGCCGGTTGTACGCCCTGTGGCGAACGGGCGCGGCCCGCCGGCCCGCGATCACCGAGGCGGTGCGGACCCTCCAGGAGCACTGGCGGCGGGCGGAGCCCCTTCCGGGGGACCTCCCGAGTGTCCGTCGACCTCCGGGCGGACTACCCCAGTAGGGTCCGGCGGGTGTCGAACCACGCCTCCCGCCGGGCCCTGCTCGCCGCCGCAGCCATGGCCGCCGTCACGGCCGCCGGAGCCGCCTCCTTCGCCGTGGGGGGCCACCGCGCCCCCGACGACGCCCGCAACCCCGAAGGGTCCGCGGGGCGCTACCCGGACCGGGCCCGACTGCGCGCCAGGGTCGCCGCGATGAGCCTTGCCGAGCAGGTGGGCCAGCTGTTCGTGTCCCGCGCGTACGGACATTCGGCGACCGACCCCGACCCCGAGGACGCCGAGGCGAACCTGGCCCAGTTCGGCGTGCGCACCGCCGCCGAGTTGGTCTCCCGCTACCACCTGGGCGGGGTGGTCTACTTCGCGTGGGCCCACAACACCCGCGCCCCGCGGCAGATCGCCGCACTCTCGGACGACCTCCAGCGGGCGGCGACGGGCTCCGGCGCCGGCGTGCCGCTGCTGATCTCCACCGACCAGGAACACGGGGCAGTCGCCCGCATCGGCCGGCCCGCCACCCTGCTGCCCGGGGCGATGGCCCTGGGCGCGGGCGGCTCCACGGCCGACGCCCGCCGGGCGGCCGGCATCGCCGGGACCGAGCTGGCCGCGCTGGGGATCCGCCAGGACTACGCCCCGGTGGCGGACGTGAACGTGAACCCGGCCAACCCGGTGATCGGCGTACGGTCCTTCGGGTCCGACCCGGGCGCGGTGGCGGCGCTGGCCGCCGCCCAGGTGCGCGGCTACCAGGCGGCGGGGGTGGCCGCGACGGCGAAGCACTTCCCGGGCCACGGGGACACCGAGACCGACAGTCACGTCGGGCTGCCGGTGATGCGGCACAGCCGGGCGCAGTGGGAGGAGCTGGACGAGCCGCCGTTCCGGGCGGTGGTGGAGGCGGGCGTGGACGTGGTGATGACGGCGCACATCGTCTTCCCCGCGCTCGATCCCTCGGGGGACCCCGCGACCCTCTCGCGGCCCATCGTCACCGGGATCCTGCGCGAACGCCTCGGCTTCCGGGGGGTGGTGGTCACCGACGCCCTCGACATGGCCGGGGTCCGCCAGAAGTACGGGGACGAACGGATCCCGGTGCTGGCCCTCAAGGCGGGGTGCGACCAACTGCTGAACCCGCCGGACCTGGCCCTGGCCCAGCGCGGGGTGCTGGCGGCGGTGGAGTCGGGCGAGCTGTCGCGGGGGCGGATCGAGGAGTCCGTGCTGCGGATCCTGGAGCTGAAGGCCCGCCGGGGCCTGCTGGAGGACCCGTACACCACGGCCCCGGAGGTGGACTCGGTGGTGGGCTCGGCCGGGCACCTGGAGGCGGCCGACGAGATCGCGGCGGCCACCACCACCCTGCTGGCCAATCCGCGCGGGTTGCTGCCCTTCGACCGGGCGACCGCTCCGCGGCTGCTGGTCACCGGGACGGACCCGGTCTCCCCCACGGGTACGACGGGACCCCCTACGACGGTCCTGGCCCGGGAGCTGACCGCGCTGGGCTGCCGGGCGACCGCGTTCGCGCCCGCCCAGGCGGTGGCCGCGGTCGCGGGGCACGCGGCGGTGCTCGTGTGCTCCTACAACGTCCCGGAGGGGGAGAGCCCGCAGCGCACCCTGGTCGCGGACCTGATCGCGACGGGCGTGCCGGTGGTCCTGGTGGCGATCCGCAATCCGTACGACCCGGCGCGGCTGCCCGCGTGCGCGGCCGAGCTGGCCACGTACACCTGGACGGACGTGGAGATGCGGGCGGCGGCTCGGGTGCTGACCGGGGAGCGGCGGCCCGTGGGCCGGCTCCCCGTCGCGGTCCCGGGCCGCTACCCGCTGGGCCACGGGCTGTCGTACGGCCCGTGACCCCCTCCGTGCGACGGTGGGGCTACGGCCGCAACTGCGGCTCGCGCTCCAGGTCGTTGCGGTCGAGCACGGCGTCCGGCGCTGCCAGCGGCCTGGCGGCCGGGGCGGCGCCGAACAGGGCGGCGGCGGGCGCCACTCCGGCCCACTGGAGGATCCTCGCGGTGGCGAGGTCGCGCTCGCCCTCCTGGAGCTTGGCGACGCTCGCGCCGTGGTTGGCGCCGGGCGCGATCATCACGTAGCTGTCGCGCACCCCGTACCCGAGGCGGAAGGGCTCGGCGCCCCACGGGTCGTTCTGCCCGTACACGAACAGCATCTGGTTCGCGTGGGTGCGGACCCACTGGTCCACGTCCGCCATGACCCCCGGCTGGAAGGTCATCGGGATCGAGCGCGGCACGAAGTCGCGCGGCGGCTGGTAGCCGTAGCGGCTCAGGCCCTTGAGGTGCGGCTGCTTGATGTCGGGCGATCCGAGCTGTGTACCCGCCTGGTAGTAGTAAGGCGTGTACGTCTCCAGGCCCTGGTCGGCGTAGGCCGAGAAGCCGGAGATCGCGTCGACGGTGTCCCAGATCTCTTGGTCGGAGGCGGTGGCCGCGACCGGGACGGAGGCGCAGTCGGACAGCAGGCTGTACTGCCAGAAGGCCCAGGCGTAGTCCAGGACCACGGCTTCGAAGGCCTTGTCGAGGCTGCCGATGGTGGTGAAGGTCCAGCCGTTCTCGGCGGCGGCGGCCGTGTACGTGGCCTCCAGGGGTGCCCGCCGGATCAGCGCCTCGCGCTGCACGTTGTTCAGCTTGTCGCGGCACTCCTTGGTGCCGACCTTGGTGAAGAACCGGTCGTACGCCGAGTCCTCGTTGTTGACGACGTCGTTGGGCGCGACGTACGCGACGACGCCGTCCATGTCGCGCGGGTAGTAGCGCTCGTAGTACGTCGCCGTCATGCCGCCCTTGCTGCCGCCCGTGGCCAGCCAGTTCTTCGGGTAGACCTTCTTGAGGGCGGTGAAGAGGCGGTGCTGGTCACTGGCGGCCTGCCAGATGTCCAGCGTGGCCCAGTTGGCCGGGTCGGGCCGCGACGGGGTGAAGAACCGGTACTCCAGGGAGATCTGGTTGCCGTCGACGATGGTCGTCGGCTCGCTCCGGCGCGGGCTCGTGTTGACGTTGTAGCCCGAGGTGAAGAACACGGTCGGACGGGAGACGTCCTTGTGCAGCAGGGTCAGGCGCTGCTTGAAGGTGCCCTTGAAGGGCTGCCGGTGATCGACCGGCTGCTCGTAGTTCAGGACGAAGAAGCGGTACCCCGGGTACGGCTTCTCCTCGATCAGGCTCATCCCCGGGATGCCGAGGATCCGGTCCTTGATGTCCGTGGCGGCGGTCGGCCCCGCGGCGGTGGCCGCTTGTGCCGTGGCGCCTGCCGTGCCCATGGCGCCGATGAGCACCACGAGCGACAGCAGCCATCCGAGCGTCTTGCGCATTCACCCTCCCCTTGAGTTCACTGTGGTCACCGTGAACCTAGCGGGGCCAACGCACGTTCGAACAGCCTCAGTTGGGCCGCTCTCTCAGCACAGGATCCAGCCGGAACGCACCGATCCGGCCGCCACGCTCCCCTTCACATACACACAGCGGTTGATCGCGCCGACGCTGACGGGGCCCGCGTAGCGGGTGAATTGCCCCGAATCGCCCACGGGGACACCGCCGCGTGGCTGAATGCTGACGGACATGTGGCGGCGCTGTCCGGGCCCCAGGGCCACGGTCACCGCGCAGGCCTGGGTGCGGCTCTTGTACACGCGCACCTCACCCGTGTCGAAGAGCAGCGTCTTGACCAGCCGCCCCGCACACCCGCCCGTCGCCGCGTGCGCGGGCGCCGCCGCGAACAGCCCCCCGACCACGAGCCAGAGCGCCGTCCCGAACACCCCCAGACACCGGCCCCACCGGCCGCCGCGCCACAGCCCCCGCTTCCCCGACACCCTTCCGTCCCGCAACACCCTGGCCCCCCGATCCGTCGTACGTAACACGTACACGAGTACGACGCGCCATCCCGCCGGAAGGTTGCACGGGCCACACGCCCCAGGGGTAGGGGTGGGGGCGGGCCACCCGGATCCGGCCACGCGTCGCTCGTACGAGTGCATCCACAACTTCGTTGCCGGAGATGGGGAGTTCACGATCACCGGAGAGATTACGCTAAGCGATCGAAGGGCCGCTCACCGTAGCCGCTTCGCACTCCCACCCCGAAGGGCGCCCGCCGTGACGAACGACCTGCTCGACCGGAAGCTGGAGCGCGCGTTCGCGCACCTCGACGCCGACTCCAACGGCGTGATCGACGAGCAGGACATGATCGCGCTCGGGTCCCGGCTGCTCACGGCCCTCGCCGAGCCCGCCGACTCCCCCAAGGCCGTCGAGGTCTTCCGCGGGCTCACCGACTTCTGGGTCGACCTCTTCAACGAGCTGGGCGTGGGCCAGGACCAGAAGTTGACCCCGGAGCAGTACCGGGACGGCATGACCCGGCTGTACAAGGACGGCGGGCCCGCCTACGAGAAGTCCTTCCGCCCGATGGTGAAGGCCATCCTGACCGTGGTGGACACCAACGGCGACGGGCACGTCAGCCCGGAGGAGTTCCACAAGGCGCAGCTGGCCTTCGACACGAAGCTGGAGCCGGCCGCCGCGGACGCCCTCTTCGCGAAGATCGACAAGAACCACGACGGCTACCTGTCGGTGGACGAACTCCTCGAAGCGGTGCGCGAGTACTACACCGGTGACGACGAGGAAGCCCCCGGCAACCTGCTCTTCGGCGAGCTGTAGCCCGAAGGCGGCGCAGCCCGAAGGCGCCGCAGCCCGAAGCGACTTAGGGGCGCGAGCCCCTCTCGAACCCGGCCGGGCGGAACAGGACCCCCCGCACCTGTTCCGCCCGGCCGCCGTACGTTCCGCGGTGCGCCCGACGCCCGAGCCGACGGCTCAGGGCGCGGTGGCTTCCCAGGCCGCATCGATCATCCGGAAGACCTCGTCCACCGTGACCTCGGGATCGTCCGCCCGACAGGCCAGCGCGTAGGCGTCGATGGCGAACCGCGCGGTCGCCCGGCAGGCCGTCGCACTCCGGGACAGGTGGGGATCGGCGGCCAGCGACGCCGCCAGCGCCTGCGCGTGACGCAGGCCCATCGACTCCTCGTACTCCCGCAGGGCGGGTGACCCCTCGATCATGCGTCGGACGGGGGCGGCGCCCTCCGCCGTGCAGTGCCGCACCAGGGCCTGGACCTCGCGGTGCAGCGCCGGGATCAGCGGCTCGTGCGGAGGCCGGTCCGTCACCGCTCGCGTGAGGCGCTGCTCGAAGTCCTGGTCACGCTCGAACACCAGGGCCTCCTTCGTGGCGAAGTGGGCGAAGACGGTGGTGACGGCCACGTCGGCCTCGGCCGCCACATCGCGGATGCCCACGGCGTCGTACCCGCGCTCCAGGAAGAGGCGCAGCGCGGTGTCGGCGATCTTCTGACGGGTCGCGGCCTTCTTGCGTTCGCGGCGTCCGGAGGGCTCGGTCATGGCCTGACACTACCAGGTATGAATCCCGAACTGTTGTGAAACCCTAACAGTTAGCGTTACTGTCGGCCGCATGAGGAAAATCAGCTTCGGCGAGTTCGGCGGTCCCGAGGTCCTGCGACTGGTGGAAGCCGATGAGCCCCACGCGGGCCCCGGTCGGATACGCATCGCGGTACGGGCGGCGGGCGTCAACCCCGTCGACTGGAGGATCCGGGAGGGCCAGGTCCTGGGAGCCCATCCGGTCGAACTGCCCTCCGGGGTCGGACTGGACGCCGCCGGGGTGGTGGACGAGGTCGGCGAGGGCGTCGAGGGGGTCGATGTCGGCGACCGGGTGTTCGGCGAAGGCGTCGACACGTACGCCGAATTCGCCGTGCTGTCGGCCTGGGCCCGGATGCCCGAGGGACTGGCCTTCGAGGAGGCGGCCGGGTACCCGTCGGTGGTGGAGACCGCGCTGCGCGTCATACGGGAGGTCGGCGTGCGGCCCGGGCAGACCCTGTTGGTCAGCGGAGCGTCCGGCGGCGTCGGGTCGGCGGTGCTGCAGATCGCCCGCGCGCGCGGCATCACGGTGGCCGGCACGGCCGGGGCCGCGAACCAGGACTACCTGCGCGGCCTGGGCGCCCTCGCCACGACCTACGACGAGGGCTGGGTCGCACGGGTGCGGCAGCTGGGCCGGGTCGACGCGGCCCTCGACCTGGCCGGCTCGGGGGTGATCCGCGAACTCGTCGAGCTGACGGGGGACCCGCGCAAGGTCGTCTCCATCGCCGACCTCGGTGCGCCGCGGCTGGGCGTCCGGTTCTCCGGCGTGGCCGGGAGCGTGCCGGACGCGCTCGCCGAGGCCGTCGACCTCATCACCCGGGGCAGGCTCCACATCCCGGTCGAGAGGTCGTACCCGCTCACCGAAGCGGCGGCGGCGCACGCCGACAGCCGCGCCGGCCACACCCGGGGGCGCCGGGTCCTGGTCGTCCGAGCCGGGGCCCGGCAGGATCCGGAAGGAACGGCCTAGGCGGCCTAGACGACCCGGGCGGCCTAGGCGGCCTAGGCGGCGGCCCGCTCGCCCTCGTCCTCGCCGACGAAGGTCCGCCACAGGCGCGCGTACCGGCCGCCGCGGGCCAGCAGTTCGGCGTGGGTGCCGTCCTCGACGACCCGGCCGCTGTCCATGACCACCACCCGGTCGGCGCGGGCCGCGGTGGTGAGGCGGTGGGCGACGACCAGGGTGGTGCGCTTGCCCGCGAGCCGCTCGGTGGCCCGGTTGACCTGGGCCTCGGTGGCCAGGTCCAGGGCCGCGGTGGCCTCGTCGAGGAGCAGCACGTCCGGGTCGACGAGTTCGGCCCGGGCCAGCGCGATCAGCTGGCGCTGACCGGCCGAGAGGTTGCGGCCCCGTTCGGCGACGGTGTGCAGGTAGCCCCCGTCGAGGGTGGCGACCATGTCGTGGGCGCCGACCGCGCGGGCGGCCGCCTCCACCTCGGCGTCGCTCGCGCCGGGTCGCCCGTAGGCGATGGCGTCACGGACCGTCCCCGGGAAGAGGTACGACTCCTGGGGGACGACCCCCAGCCGGTGGCGGTAGGCCGTCAGATCCAGCTCGCGCAGGTCGGCCCCGTCGGCGGTGACCCGGCCGGAGGTGGGGTCGTAGAACCGGGCCACCATCTTGACCAGCGTGGACTTGCCCGCTCCGGTCTCACCGACGAAGGCGACGGTCTGCCCGGCGGGTATGCGCAGGGTGATCCCGCCCAGCGCGTCACCCTTCTCCCCGCGCTCCTCGGCGGTGCCGTACTGGAAGCGGACGTCCTCGAAGGCGATCTCGCCGCGCAGCCGCTCCACCCCGGCGGCTTCGGCGGAGCGGGGGGTGGTGGTGGGCTCGCGCAGCAGGTCCTGGATCCGGCCGAGGGAGACGGTGGCCTGCTGGTAGCCGTCGAAGACCTGGGAGAGCTGCTGGACGGGTGCGAAGAACAGGTCGATGTAGAGCAGGTAGGCGACGAGCGCGCCCGTGGTGAGGGTGGCGGCCTCCACCCGGCCCGCGCCGACGATCAGCACGGCGGCCGCCGCGCCCGAGGCCAGCAGCTGCACGAAGGGGAAGTAGACCGATATCAGCCACTGTCCGCGCACGCGGGCCTGCCGGTAGGAGTCGCTGCGCTCGGCGAAGCGGGTGGCTCCGGTGGTCTGCCGGCGGAAGGCCTGCACCAGGCGCAGGCCCGCGACGGACTCCTGGAGGTCGGCGTTGACCACGCTGACCCGGTCGCGGGCCAGCTCGTAGGCGGCGACGGACTTGCGGCGGAAGATCATCGTGCCGATGACGAGCACGGGCAGGGTCGCGAAGACGATCAGCGCGAGTTCCACGTCGAGGACGAGGAGGGCGACGAGGATGCCGAAGAAGGTCAGGACGGAGACGACGGCGGTGACGAGACCGGTCTGCAGGAACGAGGACAGGGAGTCGACGTCCGTGGTCATCCTGGTCATGATCTTGCCGGTGAGCTCGCGCTCGTAATAGTCCAGGCCGAGGCGCTGGAGTTGGGCGAAGATCTTGACGCGCAGGGCGTACAGCACGCGCTCGCCGGTGCGGCCCGTCATCCGGATCTCGGCGAACTGCGCGACCCACTGGGCGAGGACGAGGACGAGCGCGAGCCCGGAGGCCACCCAGACGGCGCCGAGGGCGGCCTGCTCGACGCCCTGGTCGATGCCGTGGCGGATCAGGATCGGCAGGAGCAGCCCGGAGCCGGCGTCGAGGGCGACGAGGCCGAGGCTGATGGCGAGGGGGGCCCAGAAGCCGCGCAGCAGGCGGCGCAGTCCGTAGCTCACCTCGGCGGAGGCGGCCCGGTCCTCGTCCACGTCCGGCCGGTCCTCGACGGGCGGCAGCGCGGCCACCTGGGCGAGGAGTTCGGGGGTCGCGGGCATCCCGGCGACGGACTCGGGGCCGGCGCCCCGGCCCTCCTCGCGTCGCCACAGCTCGGGGGTGACCCCGTCGACGACGCGCCGCTTGGCGCTGACCGGCTCGGAGTCGATCTCCGCTTCCAGCTCGATGTCCCGTTCCAGGGCGCCGTCGAGGTCCCGCTCCAGGTCCCGCTCGAACTCGGTCATGACCGGGGACTCGGGGACCCGCGGGGAACCGCCGCCGAGGGCATCGGGGTCGGTGAGCAGCCGCCGGTAGAGGGCGGAGCCGCGCTCCAGCTCCTCGTGGGTGCCGACGGCCGCCAGACGGCCCCCGTCGAGGACGGCGATCCGGTCGGCGAGGGCGAGGGTGGAGCGGCGGTGGGCGATGAGGAGGGTGGTGCGGCCCGCCATGACGGAGCGCAGTGCCTCGTGGATCTCGTGCTCGACGCGGGCGTCCACGGCGGAGGTGGCGTCGTCGAGGAGGAGCAGGCGGGGGTCGGTGAGGATGGCGCGGGCGAGCGCGACGCGCTGGCGCTGACCGCCGGAGAGCGTCAACCCCTGTTCGCCGACCTTGGTGTCGTAGCCGGCGGGCAGCGCCTCGATGAAGGATTCGGCCTGGGCGGCGCGGGCGGCGGCCCGGACCTGCTCGTCACCGGCGTCGGGGCGCCCGTAGGCGATGTTGGCGCGGATGGTGTCGGAGAAGAGGAAGGAGTCCTCGGGGACGAGCCCGATGGCCGCGCGCAGGGAGTCGTACGTCAGCTCGCGCACGTCGTGGCCGCCGACGCGGACGGCGCCGTGGTCCGCGTCGTAGAAGCGCGGCAGGAGCAGCGAGACGGTGGACTTGCCGCTGCCGGAGGCGCCGACGACGGCGACGGTCTCGCCCTCGGCGATGCTGAGGGAGAACCCGTCGAGGACGGGCCGCTCGGGGTCGTAGCCGAAGCGGACGTCGTCGAACTCGACGGTGGCGGGGGCGTCGGCGGGCAGGGCGAGGGTGCCGTCCCGGATGACCGGCTCGGTGTCGATCAGCTCGTAGACGCGCTCGACGCCGGCGCGGGCCTGCTGGCCGACGGTGAGGACCATGGCGAGCATGCGGACGGGGCCGACGAGCTGGGCGAGGTAGGTGGAGAAGGCGACGAAGGTGCCGAGGGTGACCTGCCCCTTGGTGGCCATCCAACCGCCGAGCGCCAGCATGGCGACCTGCCCGAGGGCGGGAACGGCCTGGAGCGCCGGGGTGTAGCGGGAGTTCATCCGGATGGCGCGCATCCGGCCGCCGAACAGCTTGCGGCCGGCCTCGCGGAGCTTGCCGGTCTCCTGCTCCTCCTGCCCGAAGCCCTTGACGACGCGGACGCCGGTGACGGCTCCCTCGACGACGCCGGCGACGGCCGCGGCCTGCGCCTGGGCGTACCAGGTGGCGGGGAAGAGCTTCTTGCGGCTGCGCTTGGCGATGAACCAGAGGGCGGGGGCCATCAGCAGGGCGACGAGGGTCAGCAGCGGGGACAGCCACAGCATGATGCCGAGGGATATCCCGAAGAGGAGGAAGTTCCCGATGGTCATCGGGAGCATGAACAGCAGACCCTGGATGAGCTGGAGGTCGCTGGTGGCCCGCCCGATCACCTGGCCGGTCGACAGTTCGTCCTGGCGCCGGCCGTCGAGGCGGGCGATGGCGTCGTACATGTCGATGCGGAGGTCGTGCTGGACGTCGAGGGCGAGACGGCCGCCGTAGTACCTGCGTATGTAGGTGAGCGCGTAGACGAGGACGGCGGCGCCTATGAGGGCGCCCGCCCAGGGACCCATGTCCTTGGTCTTGTCCCCGATGACGTCGTCGATGATCACGCGGGTGACGAGCGGCACCAGCGCCATGACGGCCATGCCGGCCAGCGAGGACCCGAGCGCGAGCAACACGTTGGCCTTGTAGCGCCAGGTGTAGCCGGCCAGCCGCCTGCCCCAGCCCGATTTCTCGCCCTTGGCCGTCTGTCCCGCCGTCACGTGATGCCTCCCCGTTGGTCCTGTCCTGCCGCCTCCCCCAACGCTCCGACCGGCGGATTTCATCCCGCTGCAACAATCGCACTGGGGTACGGGGCCGGCACGCGGGGTTCATCCGACCGGGGGGTGGCGGCGATTTTCGCCCACTCGTACGCCGGAGCGTCCCCACGTTCCGACGCCGTGCTGGTCGGTCACGGACACGGGAAGCCCACCCGAGACCGGAAGGTCGCCGAAGGGCCCGGGAGCACGAGGCGGCCTCAGCGGGTCGGGCCTGAGCGGGTCGGGTCGGGTCGGTCTACGGGGCGTCGAACTCGTACTCCAGCACGTACGCGGAGGCGTCGAGGACCATCTCGTTGACCTCGACGACGCGCCCGTCCGCCGTGAGGGCGGTCCGGCAGATCAGGACGACGGGGGTGCCGGCCGCGAGACCGAGGCGGGTGGCCTCGTCCCCGCTGGGCATCCGCGAGCGGATCTCCTCCCGGAACCGGGCGGGCTTGTGCCCGATCTCCGCGAGGCGGGCGTAGATCCCGCCGGGTCCGGTGTTCGGCTCGGCGATGGCGGTGCCGGCGACCAGCGCCGCGTCGAGGTACGAGGTGGCCAACAGGACCGGCTTGCCGTCGAGCAGGAAGCGGCGGCGACGCACGCATGCCGGTCCGCCTCCGGCGAGGTCGAGCGCGGCGGCGACGGCCGCCGGGACGGCCTCTTCGGCCACTCCGAGGAACTCGACCTCGGGATCGCGGCCCTTGCCGTCGGCGGCCCAGATCGACCCTCCGGCACCCCACACCTCGACGGCGAGCCGTTGGATCCCGCGGCGCCGGATCCCGACCCGGAATTCGCGCACGAAGACCCCCGCGCCCTTGCGCGCCTCGGCCAGCCCTTCCGACTGCAGGACGCCGAAGGCCTGCCGAGCGGTCATCCGCGCGACACCGTAGGCGGCCATCAGGTCGCTCTCGCCGGGCAGCCGGTCACCGGGGCCGTATTCACCGGAAGCGATCGCGTCCTTCAACGCGGCGGCGATGCGCAGATATTTGGGCTGCCGCCCGGCAGCCCCGTCCTTCGCCATGCCGATCCTCCCGATCACGTGCCGACAGCCTAGGCGCGTCAGGGACCACGGGCGCCATCAGTCCGGCCCGCCACGCACGGCTGAACCTATCTAGATACCTATTGACGGATGCGGAGGGCGACCGCTTCACTCTCCTCAGGTATCTAGATAGGTGAGGTCCCATGACAGTGCCGTCTTCCGACGAGGTCTTCCGGATCCTTCCGTGCGGCCCCCGCGCCCCCGGCCGGGCCCGCGCGCTGCTGCGCGCACAGCTCACCGAGTGGAAGGTCGACGTCGACACCGCCGACACCGCCGAGCTGTTGCTCTCCGAGCTGGTGACCAACGCCCTCCGGCACGCACGGGCGCCGCGCGGCCGGCAGATCGGGGTGCGGGTCGCGCGGTACGGAGGCGTGCTGCGGGTGGAGGTGGCCGACGCGGGGGATCCCGTGGAACTGGCCCCGCAGGCCGCCGGCGAGGCGGACGAGCAGGGCCGGGGCCTCGCCATCGTGGCCGCCTTGGCCGAACGGTGGGGGCAGTGCCCCCGGCTCCACGGCATCGGTAAAGCGGTGTGGGCCGAGGTGGCGGTCAGGGGGTGGGGACCGGCGACACCACAGGAGGCTTGGAAAGGGGCTCGTTCTCGCAGCCGAGGGCCTCGGTGACACGGCGGGCCATGAGGTAGGCGAAGGTCATCCGTCGGTCTTTGACCGCCTGGTTCACATCCGGCCGGGTCGGGCCGAACGTGTACGTCATGTCCGCTGTGAGCCACACCTTCTGTGACTGCGTCTTGAGTTCACCCGGCATGTCACACGGGACCAGCAATGACGACCGGCTCTCGTTCGTCACGCCACGCGCGCCGTTCCACGCGTAGGACGCGTCGTTGGGGGCGGAAGGCACTGCGGAAGTCCGGAGGGACCATCCGGCCAGGAAGATCACACGGGCGTCCCGGCGCTCGTCTTCCGTGCCGTACCCGCACACGTTCGTGTAGAACGTGTCCTTCTCGGGCCCCATCACCCGCAGTGCGCGTTCCGCCTTGTCCACCAAGCTGCTCGTGGGACCGTAGGCCTTCGTGGAGAAGTCCTCCGTGCCCAGGACGCTGCGCACCAGCTCTCCCTCTTGCGAGGTCGGGCTGATCCCGCACGGGTCGGCGGCTTTCGTCTCGGAGCCGCCCGAAGTGCACGACGCGAGCATCAGCACGCTGATGAACGCAAGCGCCGGCCGTCCGAGATTCCTGAGCACGTCAGGGCCTGAGGTGTGCACGAGCAGCATCCCGTCCGGTGGTGTAGGCGTCGCCCGATTCGTTCTTGGCGTGCTCGAAGGCGGGTTCGTCGCCGATGTGTCGCTGGTCTCGCCAGGCGTCGAACAGCAGGTTGGTTGCCTGCACGCCGGACCCGTAGTTGTTGCTGGAATCTTTCTTGCTCTGTGCCTCCGCCTCGTCCTTGATCCCCTCGACCCACTCGTACTTGGCCGAGTCGATCAACGAGCCTCCGATCGTGCCCACGACCGGAATTTCACCGATGAGACCGTTCACTCCGGCAGCCGCGTGCTCCGACGTGCCTTCCGCCCATGTGCCCTGGTCGTCTTCCTTGTCCTTGTAGACGTCCGCCCCGATGCCGTTGAGGGCTCCGCTCGCCGCGCCGATGTCATGGGCGCGGTTGTCCCAGTCCGCGCTGACTCCGTGAAGGTCGCCCTTGTACGGGGCGGCTGTCGCGAGTTGCTCCGCCGAGTGGGCGCGCTCCGCCTCGACCATCAGGGCGAACGCCGGGCCGTCGTCGGCGATGCCACGCATCACCCGGATCAGGCTTCCCTGACCGACCGCGATCTGGGCCTTGTCCGCCGAACCGTGGATCGAGTCGCTGCCGTTGATGCCACCCAGGTCGGAGTTCTTCCCGCCGAGGATCTCGTGGGTGTCGCCCACGTAGTCGACCAGTGCCTTCGCCATCGGTTGGCGCAGGCCCTGGAGGTCCTCCTTGAACTCGTCGCCGCTCATGCCGTCGTCGAGGATCCGGATCGCGTGGTGCATCACCCGCGCCTGGCCTTCGGTGTGGGGGCCGGGAGGGCCGAGCTTCTCGCCGTCCGTGTGGCCGGTCGCCGCCGCCTGGAGGGCGGCGCCCAGGCCCGCCGTCTTGTCACCGTCGATGCCGCGCGGTTGGCCGACGCCGGTCGAGATCCAGGGGTCCGGCATGTCCCGCTCGTTGAGCATGTACTTCAGGTGCTCGTTCTTGTTGCCGGGCGCCTCGGGGTCGAGGAAGAACGTCGCCGAGTCCGGGTCCTTGGCCATGATGCCCAGCAGGCCGTCCAGCGGGTCGAAGACCAGGTTCGGGCGCTGGGGATCGTAGGCGTGGTCGTACATGTGCGGCTTCGACTTCTCGGCCTCGATCATGCCGTCGCCGATGTCGTTGAGGAACTGCTTGCCGTAGCCGTCGCCGTTCGACATGAGGGTGACCAGGGCCTGATAGCCGTACGTCGGCCGAACGCCTTCGGCGACCAGCTCCCTGCCGTGCTCCTTGAGCCCGTCGACGAAGGGCTTGTAGGCGTAACCGCCCGGGTCCTTGGTTCCGGAGGCGATCGTCCCCGCGAGGCCGGAGTTGATCGACTCGTAGAGCTTGCGGTCGCCCGCAGACGCGCCGCGGTCGTTCGACGCCAGGTTCAACTGGTCGGCCAGCAGCAGGGTGTCCTTCGCCCCCAGCGAGTTCAGGTAGGCCTCGCCGAAGTGCTTGTCCCCTGAGTTCTGCTTCAGGATCTCGTCGTAGTGCCGCAGCTCCTCCGGGGAGGCTTCCCCCGCGCGGATCTTGTCGGTGAGGGCGAGCGCCTCCACCGCCTCGACGTCGTTGACGGGTTTCGCGTTGAAGCCGAACAGCGCCGTGCCGTCCGCGCCGGAGGCGTTCAACAGGGCGACCTTGACGTCCTCGTCGAACTCCGTGACGGCCTTGACCGTGTCCGAGATCCGCTGCGTCCAGGACCGCTCGACCCCCGGGAGGTCGGGGTCGTGGCGGACGGCGTTCACGGTGGCCGGATCGGCCTTGGCGAAGTCGTAGCTCGCCACGCCCGCGTCGGAGACCTTCATGCCCGCCGCGACGGCGTCCGCGGCGGCCGATGTCACGCGTCCCTTGAGGTCCGTGAACCGGGTGTGCGCGTCACGCAGGAGCGACTCCATGGCCAGGGCCTCCTTCTGCGCCGACGCGAACTCGTGGCGCGTCATGGCCGAGCCCGTGGCGGCGGTCTGCTGACTGGAGCCCAGCCAGTTGTTGCCCGCGGAGACGCTCTGGACCTCGTCCTTGTAGACGTCCTCCATGGTCTTGAGCTGGGTCGCCATGGCCTTCCAGCCGTCGGCGGCGGTGGTGAGCGCGGAGAGGTTCGTCTGCAGGATCTCGGCATAGTTCGGCACGACGTCTCCCCTACAGGCCCTTGACCTTGGACGGCACCGGCTGGAAGGTGCGGCCCGTCAGCTGGTCGTTGCCCGTGAACAGGTTCGAGGCCCCGCGCAGAGCCGTCTTCTCCGAATCCAGGCGCCCCATCAGCCGCTTCACCTGGTCGTCCCAATGCGCGTGCGCCTTCGTCAGGCCGGTGGCCGTCTCCCATCCGCTGAACGCCGTGACCGCGCCCTTGGTCGGTTCGTCGGCCGCGTCGGCGGCCTTCTTCGTGCCGGGCTGGAGGACGTTCTCGATGGTGTTGGCCGCCTTCTTCTTGGCGGGCGGGGCCGTGGCCAGTACCCCGAAGCCGGGCGCCGTCGAACCGCCCTGATCGGCGGAGAGTTGGTTCAGGCGCATCTGCGGGGGCGGACCGTCGCCGGTGGCCGTCGGCTTCGAACGGCTCCACTCTTCCTCGAACGACATCGTTCCCCCTCGCACCTCGCCCGGCTGATCAAGAGCGCCCAGCCTAACGAGCCTCCGGCGCGACCTCAGACATGCGTCGGGGCGAACATCCTGAGCGTGACCGGAAGTACCACCACCGAGGGGCCCGGGGTCCTGAGGGCCTTGGTGAGGTCCGCGCGCAGGGATTGCGGGGTGGTGGTCGTCGCCGGGACGTCGAAGGAGGCGGCCAGGGCGACGAAGTCGGGGCGGGTGAGGTCGGTGCCCGTGGCACAGCCGTACTCGCGCAGGATGCCGTAGCCGCCGTCGTCCACGATCAACCAGGTCACGTCGAGGTCGTGTTGGCGGGCGGTGGCCAGGTCGGCGATCGAGTACATGGCCCCGCCGTCGCCGGAGACGGCCAGGACGGGGGTGTCGGGCTCGGCCACGGCCGCGCCGAGGGCCGCCGGGAAGGCGTAGCCGAGGCCGCCCGCGCCCTGGGCGGAGTGCATCGTGTTCGGGTGCTTGGGGTCGAAGGCGGACCAGGCCCAGTAGGACAGCATCGTCATGTCCCAGAAGGACGGGGAGCGGGGCGGCAGCGCGGCCCGGATCGAGGTCAGGAGGTCCTGCTCCAGGGCCAGGTCCTGGCCGGCGAGGCGCTCCGCGACGGCGGCGAGGAGCAGCCGGACGCGCTCGGGCGCCTGCTCGTCCTCGCGGGGCTCGACCGTCTCCAGGAGGGCCTGGAGGGCGAGGCGGGCGTCCGCGTGGATGCCCAGCGCGGGGTGGTTGGACTCCAGCTTGCCGAGGTCGGCCTCGATCTGGACGACCCGGCCCGTGGGGAAGAACGTGTGGTAGTTCGAGGTGAGTTCCCCGAGTCCCGAACCGACGACGAGGACGACGTCCGCGTCCTCCAGGAAGTCGGTGGTGTGCCGGTCCTCCAGCCAGGACCCCAGGGAGAGGGGGTGTGTCCAGGGGAAGGCGCCCTTGCCGCCGAAGGTGGTGACCACCGGCGCGTCGAGGCGCTCCGCGAGCTGCTTGAGCTTGCCGGCCGCGTCGGCGCGGATCACCCCGCCGCCGGCGACGATCACGGGGCGGGAGGCGTTCGAGAGCCAGTGCGCGGCCAGCGCGGTCAGCTCCGGGCGCGGGGCGAGCTCGTGCGGGGTCGCGTCCATGCCGGTCACCTCGGGGATGACCGTTTCCGCGCGCAGCACGTCCTCGGGGATCTCCACCCACACCGGGCCGAAGGGGGCGCTCAGCGCCGACTCCCAGGCCTCGGCGATCACGGACGGGATCTGCGAGGGGGTGCGGGCGAGGTGGACGGACTTGACCACCTCGCGGAAGGACGCGGACTGATCGCGCAGCTCGTGCAGGTGGCCGCGCCGGCCGCCGCCCAGCCCCGAGGTCGGCACCTGGGAGGAGATCGCCAGGACGGGGGCGGAGGCCGCCGCCGCCTCGGCGAGGGCGGGCAGCGCCATCAGCGCGCCCGGCCCCGTGGACAGCAGGAGCGGGACGGCCTCGCCGGTGATCCGGCCGTACCCGTCGGCGGCGAAGCCCGCGTTGTTCTCCGTACGCAGGCCCACCAGGCGCAGTCCGGAGCGGCCGACCGCCTCGAACAGGGCCAGGGCGTGCTGGCCGGGCAGACCGAAGACGGTGGTCGCGCCGAGCCCGCGCAGCGTTTCCACGACCAGGTCCCCGCCCGTGCGGCCCGGTGGCGGCGCCAGGGCGGCGGCCGTCTGGGCCTCGGTGGGACGGAGTACCAGGTCGTGGTCGTGCGTCACGTGTCTTACTTGCCCTTCGCCTTCGCCGCCGCGATCTGACGGCTCATGATCGTGGTCAGCTCGTACGCGGTGTGCGAGGCCGCGACCGAGGTGATCTCCGCGTGATCGTACGCCGGGGCGACCTCGACCACGTCGGCCGAAACCAGGTTGCAGGACGACAGGCCGCGGATGATTTCCAGCAGCTCGCGGGAGGTCATGCCGCCCGCCTCGGGGGTGCCGGTGCCGGGCGCGTGGGCCGGGTCGAGCACGTCGATGTCGATCGAGATGTACAGCGGACGGTCGCCGATGCGCTGGCGCAGCTGGTCGGCGACCTCGTCGGCGCCGCGCCGGTAGACGTCGGCGGAGGTGACGATGCCGAAGCCCATCTTGGCGTCGTCGTCCAGGTCCTGCTTGCCGTACAGCGGGCCGCGCGTGCCGACGTGGGAGAGGGCCTCGGTGTCGAGGATGCCCTCCTCGACGGCGCGGCGGAACGGGGTGCCGTGCGTGTACTCGGCGCCGAAGTAGGTGTCCCAGGTGTCGAGGTGCGCGTCGAAGTGGAGCAGGGCGACGGGGCCGTGCTTCTTGGCGACCGAGCGCAGCAGCGGCAGGGCGATGGTGTGGTCGCCGCCCAGGGTCATCAGGCGGGAGCCGGCGGACAGCAGCTCGTCGGCGGCGGCCTCGACCTGGTCGACGGCCTCGTTGATGTTGAAGGGGTTCACGGCGATGTCGCCGGCGTCCGCGACCTGCGCGAGGGCGAACGGGGAGGCGTCCTGGGCCGGGTTGTACGGGCGCAGCAGGCGGGAGGCCTCGCGGATGGCGTTGCCGCCGAAGCGGGCGCCGGGGCGGTAGGAGACGCCGGAGTCGAAGGGCACGCCGACGACGGCCACGTCCGTCTTGCCGCCGACCTCGTCGAGGCGGGGCAGCCGGGCGAAGGTCGCCGGGCCCGCGTAGCGCGGGATGCGGGAGGAGTCGACGGGGCCGCGCGGCTGCGTGCTCATGAGGGGGTGCCCTTCCGGTGGTCCTGCGTGGGTCGTGCGGGGGTCGTGCGGGGGTCGTGCGGGTCTGACGGGGTCCTGCGGGTCTTACGGGGTCCTGCGGTGCGGTCCTTCGAGCGTAAGCGGACACCCCGGGGGCGCGAAGTGTACGTTTCATCCACTGTCGCCCCACGATGTGTACGGAGTATCCATGGAGGCCCCGCCCACCCCGCCGGTCCCGCTGGCCGCCCTGCTCGCCGACCGGGAGCTGGGGCTGCGGCTCCTCGCGGGCCCCGGCGAGGCCGACGTGTACGGGGTCCACGCCTCCGAGATGACCGACCCGTCGCCGTACCTGCTGGGCGGGGAGCTGCTGCTGACGGCGGGGGCGCAGTGGGCGGAACCGCAGGCCCGGGCCTACGTGGCACGGCTGGTCCGGGCCGGGGTCGGCGCGGTCGGCTTCGGGGTGACCCCGGTGCACGCGACGGTGCCGCGGGCGCTGGTCGGGGCCTGCGCGACGCAGGGGTTGCCGCTGGTGGAGGTGCCGCCCGGGACCCCGTTCGCGGCGGTGGGCCGGGCGGTGTGGCGGCTGATGGCGGAGGCCCGGACCCGGGAACTGCGCCGGGTGGCCGAAGCCCAGCGGTCCCTGGCCTCGGCGGCGGCCCGCCCGGACCCGGTCGCGGCGGTCCTGTCCCGCCTGGCGGCGACCCTGGGCGGCCGGGCGGCGCTCCTGGAGCCGGCGGGGTCGGCGCCCTCCGCCCCCTCGGCCACCCCGACCGACGCCCCGCCACCGGGCGCGGGGGCGGGGGCGGCCCCGGGCGGGGAGCGCTGGGCGGGCACGGGTCCGGGAGCGGGCACGGGTCCGGGAGCGGGTCCGGGTCCGGGAGCGGGTCCCCTGGAGGCCGGGCCCGCCGCCGGGGCCGTCCGGGAGGCCCTGGAGGCGCTGGCGCGGCGGGTGGGGTCGGGCGCCGCCGCGACCGCCACCGACTCCCTGGCCGGGACCCACCTGGCCGCCTACGCCGTCGGGGGCGGCCGGGTGCTGGCCCTGGCCACCCCCGACCGGGCCCCCGGGGACCACACCATCGCCTCCGCCGGGGCCGTGCTGCTGAGCCTGCTCACCGCGACCCGCCCGGCGGGGGACGAGGCCGCCGCCCTGACCCGGCTGCTGCTCGACGGGGATCCGGCCGACGCCCTCGCTCCCGGGCCCTGGTACGCCGTCCACGCCCGGGGGGCCGGCGACGCGCGGGCCCTGGCCGACGCGCTCGGCACCGTACTGCTGGACCCGCACGGCCCCGACCCGCGCCTGCTCACCGACCGGGAGCCCGCCGCGCAGCCGGGCTGGCGGCTGGGGGTGAGCGCGCCGGCGGCCCCGGACGCCCTCGCCGCCGCGGACGGGCAGGCCCGGCGGGCGCTCGAACGGGCGGAGGCGGCCCGCGCCCCCCTGGCCCGCCACGCCGACTCCGGCTTCGCGGGCCTGGTCGGCGGGGCGGAGGCGCGCGCCCACGCCGAGGCGCTCCTGGGGCCCCTGTCCCCCGCGCTGCGCGCGACCCTGCGCGGCTGGCTCGCCCACCACGGCGGCTGGGACCGTACGGCCACCGCCCTGGGCGTGCACCGCAACACGGTCCGCCAGCGCGTCGCCCGCGCCGCCGAGCTGCTGGGCACCGACCTGGACGACCCGGACACCCGGATGGAGCTGTGGTTCGCGCTGCGCTGGGACACCCGCCCGACACCCCCGGTCGGCTCCGGCGACTGACCGCCCGCCCGTCGCCTCCCCACCCCCTACGATGTCCGCCATGCTCGACATGTCCCGCATGTCCGCACCGGTGTTCGCGGTGTTCGGGCGCGTTCCCGGAGGATGGTTCGCGCCGGCCGCCCGGATGGTCGTGTGCGCCGCGCTCCCCTGGTACGTGTGCGTGTGGATCGGTACGACCACGGCGCCGGTGGCGGCGGCCCTGCCCGCCGTACTGGTCCTGCGCCAGGACGTGTTCGCGGCGCCCCGGCTGGCCTTCGAGCGGCTGGTGGGGGTGATCGCCGGCGTGCTGCTGACCGTGGCCGTCCTGCACTGGCTGCCGACCGGCCCGCTGACGTTCCCGGTGGTGTTGGTGTGCGGCTGCGCCGGGATGTACCTGCTCGGCACCGGGGGCTCGGCCAACCAGCAGGTGCTGATCACCGCCCTGGTGATCTACGGGACCGCCGATCCCGGCTATCCGCTGGCCCGGCTGTGGGAGAGCGCGGTCGGCGTCGCCGTCGTGACGCTCCTCGGCCCGCTGCTCTGGCCGCCCGACCCGTACCGGGAGGCGGCGCGGGGCCTGGAGGCGTACCGCGTCGCCCTCCTCGCCCGCCTGGAGGGGATCTCCGGGCGGCTCGCGGCAGGCACCGGCGCGCCGGCCGCCACCGCCGCCACCGCCGCCACCGCCACCGCCACCGCCACCGCCACCGCAGGCGCCTACGCCCTGTGGCACCGCCCGTACGAGGTCTCCGCCGCCCTGGACCGCATGACGGCCCGCCGGCTGTCACCCCTGGCCCGGCGGACCCCGACCCGCGCCCCGGACGAAGGCCCGCACCCGGTCCGGCCCCGGCTGCGGCTGGCCGGGCGCACGGCGCCGGCCCTCCACTTCTTCGGCCGGGAGCTGGAGTCCCGCGCCCCGGGCGGGGACGACGGGGCGGTGCGCGCCCTCGCACCGCTGGTGGACGCGACCGCCCGCGCCCTGGACGCGGCCCTGCGCGGCGCCGACTGCGGGCCCGGGCTGCTCCGCGCCCGGGAGCTGGAAGCCGCGCACCGGGCCGCCCACCCCGCACGACGGGACGCCGCCCTGCGCGCGGGGCTGCACCTCACCCACGAGGCCCTCGCGGATCACCTCGCCGCCCCGCCCGCCTGAGCGCGCCGACCCCGTACGCGCCCCTCGGGGTCGGCCGTCCGGCGTAACCCTCGGGCGGTCGACCGGAGCCGGCGGGCCGACCGCCCGTCCGAACGGGAGAGTGGGCACCGGACACGGGGCGCGACGAGACGAGATGAGGCGAACCCGATTGGACCTGGCTCTGGCCTACGACACGATGGCCCGCTGGCAGTTCGGCATCACGACCGTCTACCACTTCCTGTTCGTGCCGCTGACGATCTCGCTCGCCACTCTGGTCGCCGTCCTGCAGACGGCCTGGGTGCGGACGGACAAGGAGAAGTACCTCAAGGCCACCAAGTTCTGGGGCACCCTCTTCCTGATCAACGTCGCGATGGGCGTGGTCACCGGCATCGTGCAGGAGTTCCAGTTCGGCATGAACTGGTCGGACTACTCGCGCTTCGTCGGTGACATCTTCGGGGCCCCGCTGGCCTTCGAGGCCCTGATCGCCTTCTTCTTCGAGTCGACCTTCATCGGCCTGTGGATCTTCGGCTGGGACCGTCTGCCCAAGCGCCTGCACCTGGCCTGCGCCTGGATGGTCGCGTTCGGCGCCGCCCTGTCCGCCTACTTCATCCTGGCGGCGAACTCCTGGATGCAGCACCCCGTCGGCTACCGCATCAACGAACAGCGCGGCCGGGCGGAACTCACCGACTTCTGGCTCATCCTGACCCAGGACACCACCCTCGTCGTCGTCTACCACACCCTCTCGGCCGCGTTCCTGACCGGCGGCACGTTCATGGCCGGCATCGCGGTGATCCACCTGCGGCGCGGCCGGCACGTGCCCGTGATGCGCGCCTCGCTGCGGCTGGGCCTGGTGACGATGGTGCTCGCGGGGGTCCTGGTGGCGCTCAGCGGCGACACGCTGGGGAAGGTGATGTTCCAGCAGCAGCCGATGAAGATGGCCGCCGCCGAGGCACTGTGGGAGGGCCAGACCAGCGCGCCGTTCTCGATCTTCGCCGTGGGAAACGTGGCCGAGGGCCACAACACCGTGGAGTGGTCCATCCCGGGCCTGCTCTCCTACCTCGCCGAGGGAAACTTCACCGCGTACGTGCCGGGCATCAACGACACGCAGGCGGCCGAGCAGGCCAAGTACGGTCCGGGCGACTACCGGCCCGACATCCCCGTCGCCTTCTGGGCCTTCCGTTGGATGATGGGCTTCGGCATGGCCTCCCTCGGCGTCGGGATGGCGGGGCTGTGGCTGACCCGCCGGAAGTTCTGGCTCGCCCCCGGGCTGCGGACCGGCGAGGACGAGGTGCCCCACCTGGCCCTGACGCGCGGCAGGACCCTCGGCTCCCGGCTGACCACCTGGTACTGGCGCGCCGCCGTGTGGACGCTCGCCTTCCCGCTGATCGCCAACTCCTGGGGCTGGATCTTCACCGAGACGGGTCGCCAGCCCTGGGTGGTCTACGGGGTCCTGCGCACCGCCGACGGCGTCTCGCCGGGCGTCTCCCAGGGCGAGGTCATCACCTCGATGACCATCTACACCCTGCTCTACGCCCTGCTCGCCCTGATCGAGGTCAAGCTCCTGGTGAAGTACGTCAAGGCCGGCCCGCCCGAACTCACCGACGACGACCTCAACCCCCCGACGAAGATCGGCGGCGACGGCGACGCCGACCGACCCCTGGCCTTCTCCTACTGAACCCCGGCCCCCTCCTACCGACCCCTCGACTTCGAGCGTGCCGCGCCTCACTCTGGACACGATGAGCAACCCGCCGGTAACTTAATCTGAGCAAGCGCTTAGGCGCCCGCCAAAGATCGAGCAACCACGACGGCGCGCAACCGCCTCCGCGACAGCGGCGGCGGTTTAGCCGCAGAGAGGGGCCGGCCGTGCGCCGTACCGTTTTCAACGAGGACCACGAGGCGTTCCGCGAGACCATCCGGGCCTTCGTCGAGGCCGAGGTCGTCCCCGTCTACGACGAGTGGTTCCAGGCCGGCCAGGCCCCGCGCGAGTTCTACTACAAGCTCGGCGAGCTGGGCGTCTTCGGCATCAACGTGCCCGAGGAGTTCGGTGGCGCGGGCCTGGACACGCACAAGTTCGAGGCCGTCCTCTACGAGGAGACCTCGCGCGCCGGCGTGAACTTCGGCGGCTCCGGCGTCCACGTGCTGCTGGCCCTCCCCTACATCAAGATGCTCTCCACGGACGAGCAGAAGAAGCGCTACCTGCCGAAGTTCGTCACCGGCGAGGAGATGTGGGCCCTCGCGATGACCGAGCCGGGCACCGGCTCCGACGTCGCGGGCATGAAGACCACCGCGAAGCTCTCCGAGGACGGCACGCACTACGTCCTCAACGGCTCGAAGACCTTCATCACGGGTGGCGTCCACGCCGACCGCGTCATCGTCTGCGCCCGCACCTCCGCCCCGCGCGAGGACGACCGCCGCTTCGGCATCTCCCTCTTCGCCGTGGACACCAAGTCCGCCGGCTACTCGATCGGCCGCAAGCTGGACAAGCTGGGCCTGCGCACCTCCGACACCGCCGAGCTGGCGTTCGTCGACGTGAAGGTCCCGGTCGAGGACCTGATGGGCGAGGAGAACAAGGGCTTCCACTACCTCGGCGCCAACCTGCCGTCCGAGCGCTGGGGCATCGCCTTCGGCGCGTACGCGCAGGCCAAGGCCGCCGTCCGGTTCGCCCAGCAGTACGTGACCGACCGCACCGTCTTCGGCAAGCCGGTCGCGCACTTCCAGAACACCAAGTTCGAACTGGCCGCCTGCCAGGCCGAGGTGGACGCCGCCGAGGCCGTCGCCGACCGCGCCCTGGAGGCCCTGGACGCCGGCGAGCTGACCGCCGCCGAGGCCGCCTCCGCGAAGCTGTTCTGCACCGAGGTCGCGCACCGCGTCATCGACAAGTGCCTCCAGCTGCACGGCGGCTACGGCTACATGAACGAGTACCCGATCGCGCGCCTGTACGCCGACAACCGCGTCAACCGCATCTACGGCGGCACCAGCGAGGTCATGAAGTCCATCATCGCCAAGTCCATGGGCCTGTGAGGGACCTAGTCTCAGCCCCATGAACGAGGCACTGACGACACTCCTCGACCTGCTCGACCTGGAGCAGATCGAGGAGAACATCTTCCGCGGTACCAGCCGTTCGGCGCTGGTACCGCGGGTGTTCGGCGGCCAGGTCGCCGCACAGGCACTGGTCGCCGCCGGGCGCACCGTGCCCGCGGACCGTACGGCGCACTCGCTGCACTCGTACTTCCTGCGCGCCGGCGACCCCGGCGCGCCCATCGTCTACTCCGTGGACCGGATCCGCGACGGGCGCTCCTTCACCACGCGCCGGGTCGTCGCCGTCCAGCACGGGCAGCCGATCTTCCACCTCTCGGCGTCCTTCCAGACGTACGAGGAGGGCCTCGACCACCAGGCCCCCATGCCCTCCGCCCCGGACCCGGAGACCCTGCCGACGGCCGCCGAGTCCCTGCCCGCGTACCGCGCGATCTTCCGCGACCCGGGGACGGTGGAGCGGCTGATCGAGGCCCGGGGCGCGGTGGACCTGCGCTACGCGACGACCCCGCCGTGGGGCAGCGTGGGCGAGCCCGTGGAGCCGCGCACGCAGGTGTGGTTCCGTACGGCGGGCAAGCTGGAGCGCGACGACGCGCTGCTGCACACCTGCCTGGCCACATACGTCTCGGACATGACCCTGCTCGACTCGGTGCTGCTCGCGCACGGCCGGGGCGGCTGGGCGGTCGGCGACGTGGTCGGCGCCTCGCTGGACCACGCCATGTGGTTCCACCGCCCCTTCCGCGCCGACGAGTGGCTCCTCTACGACCAGGAGTCCCCCTCGGCCTCCGCCGGTCGAGGCCTGGGGCAGGCCCGCATCTGGACGCAGGACGGCCGACTGGCCGTCACCGTCATCCAGGAAGGCGTCGTGCGCGTACCGCGAGCGTGACCGCTCCCGCCGCGGCCAGCAGGATCGCGACGACCAGGCCGGCGAGCACCGGATGCACGTAGCCGGGGACCACCCCGAGCGCGTCTGTGAGCATGGGTCGCACGGTATGTCGCTCGCGTGACGGACGAGTCGGACATACCGTCAGCTTCATGTCCAACAGCGACGCGGCAGTGACGGAATCCGTACACGAGCCCGGTGGGGAGAGCGTCGGCACGGTCGTCGTGGCCGTCGTCACCAACCTCGGCATCGCCGTCGCGAAGGCGTTCGGCGGGGTCGTCAGCGGGTCGAGCGCGATGCTCTCCGAGGCCGCGCACTCGGTGGCCGACACGGTCACCGAACTGCTGCTGCTGACCTCCCTCAGGCGCAGCGCCCGACCGGCCGACGAGGCGCACCCGCTGGGGTACGGCCCCGAGCGGTACATCTGGGCGCTGCTCGCCTCCATCGCCACCTTCGTCGGCGGCGCGGTCTTCGCGGTGTACGACGGGATCCACACCCTGGTCCACGGGGAGGAGCCGGGCGATCCGACGGTGTCGTACGTCATCCTCGGGGTCGCCTTCCTGCTGGAGGGCTACTCGCTGCTGGTGGCCTGGCGGCAGATGAGGGCCGAGGCGGTCCGGATGCGGGCGCCGTTCGGGCTGTACGTGAAGCACACCCCGGACATGGCCGTGAAGGCCGTCCTGCTGGAGAACGTCGCCGCGCTGATCGGCCTCGTGCTGGCGGCGGGCGGCCTGCTGGGCGCCCAGCTGACCGGCTCCGGGGCCTACGACGGGGTGGCCTCGCTGCTGATCGGACTGCTGCTGGTGTGGGTGGCCTGGGAGCTGGGGCGCTCGAACGCGCAGTACCTGATCGGACGGCCGCTGCCGGCCGCGACGCGGGCCGAGGTGCGCGAGGAACTGCTGTCGGTGCTCCACATCGAAGGGGTGCTGGAGCTGACCACCCTGGTGCAGGGGCCGAACGAGGTGCTGATCGCGGCGAAGGTCGACTTCCACGACCTGGCCTCGGCCCGGCAGGTGGAGGCGGCCTGCGAGCAGGCCGAGGAGCAGTTGCGCGAGCGCTTCCCGGCGGTCCGACGGGTCTACCTGGACCCGACCCATTCCCCCGGGCCGACGCCGTCGACACCAGCTCCCCCGCCCTCCACACGCACCGTTCCCCCTCCCCCCTCCCCGCCCTGGAGCCCCTCGTGAGCACCTCCCCCTCCCCGACCCGGACCGTCCTCGTCACCGGCACGTCCTCGGGCATCGGCCTGGCCACCGCCGTCGCCTGCGCCCGGGCCGGCCGGCGCACCGTCGCCACCCTGCGCGACCCCGCCCGCGCGGGGGCCCTGCTGGCCGCGGCCGAGGAGGCGGGGGTCGCCGACCTCGTGCGGGTCGAGCGGTTGGACGTGACCGACCCGGCCTCCGTGGCGGCCTGCGTGGCCCGGGTGGTGGCCGAGTACGGCCGGCTCGACGCGGTGGTGAACAACGCGGGGGCCGGTTTCGTCGGCACCGTCGAGCAGCACGGCATGGAGCCGGTGCGGGCCGCGATGGAGGTCAACTACTTCGGCGTCGTCGAGCTGACCCGGGTCGCCCTGCCCCACCTGCGCGCCTCGCGGGGCCGGATCGTCACGGTCACCAGCGTCGGCGGGGTGGTCGGCCAGCCGTTCAACGAGGCCTACTGCGCGGCCAAGTTCGCCGTCGAGGGGTTCATGGAGTCGCTCGCGCCGGTCGCCGCGACCACCGGCGTGCAGGTGGCCCTCGTCGAACCGGGGGCCGTCGCCAGCGAGTTCGTCGCGAGCATCGGCATCGACGCGGCGGCGATGCTCGCCGAGGCCGGTCCGTACGCCCCCGCCCTGCGGTCCTACATCGAGCGCACCACGCGGTCCTTCGAGGGCGCCCAGACCGCGGCCGGGGCCGCGGAGCCGATCGTCGCCCTGCTGGAGGCCGAGGTCATGCCGTTCCGGGTGCAGACCACCGACTGGGCGCGGGAGTTCGTCGGGATCAAGCTGGCGGACCTCGACGGTTCGGCCGTCCAGGCCCTCACCTCCGACTGGCTGAGGTAGCGCCGCCGCGTCGGGCGGGGCCGCGGCCCCGCCCCGTACGGCGCGGGGCGCGGGTCAGCCGAGGCCCGCGGCGTCCAGCAGGTAGGCGACCATCGGGTCGTAGTGGCGCGGGTCGCGGACGTGGTCGTCCAGCGGGATCGCCACCTGGAGGGTGCCCTCGGCCTCGGCGAGGAAGAGCGCCGGGTCGTTGCAGTCCGCGTACCCGGCCGCGTCGATCCCGCGCTGCGCGGCGCAGCCCGCCCAGCCGTGGTCGGCGAGGACCAGGTCCGGCCGCGGGCGGTCCTGCGCCGCGAGGCCGTCCAGGATCGCGGCCATCGGGGCCGGGGAGTGGGTGTGCCACAGGGTGGCCCCGCGTTCCTGCACGGCGACGTCCGCGAACTGCCACACGGAGCCCTCGTCGGCGGTCAGCCCGGCGGGGATGCGGACGATCTCGCAGCCCGCCGCGCGCAGGGCCTCGCCCGTGGCCCGGTGGACGTCGAGGAGGCCGCCCGGGTGACCGGTGGCCAGCAGCACGCTCTGCCGGTCGAGGGCCGCCTTGCGCAGCCGGGCCGCGAGCCGGTCCAGGCCGGCGATGGTCAGCTCGGGGTCGATGGTGTCCTGACCGAATCGGTGTTCGGGGTCGTCCACGACCCCGCACCGTTCCGCCATCACCGCGAGGACGTCCTGCTCGTCCGTCCAGCGGTCGCCGAGCTCCAGGCCCAGCCAGTAGTGCCGGTCTCCGTTGGCGAGCTTGCGGTAGTGGCTCAGGTTGTTCTCGCGCGGGGTCGCGACCTCCCCCGCGATCCGCGTGCGGACCAGGTGTTCGACGAGTTCGGCGCGGCTGGGTACGGGCGTCTCTATCGGCATGCGGCCCATTCTGCCGCCGCCGGGGCCGGGCCGTGATGTCCGTCCCGCAGTGCGGTCAGCCCGACAGGGCCCCGAAGGCCCCGTTCGCCAGTCTGCGCAGCAGGGACTCCGTCGCCTCGCGGCCGGGCGCCGCCAGGTGCGGGGTGGAGTTCAGCAGGCCGAAGACCGCGTGCACGCAGATCCGTACCTCCGCCTCCCCCACCCGGGGGTGCAGCTCGCGCACGGTCTCGACCCACAGCTCCACGTACTGCCGCTGGAGCTGGCGCACCAGCTTGCGGTCGGCGTCGCGCAGCCGGTCCAGCTCGCGGTCGTGCAGGGTGATCAGCGCCCGATCGTCCAAGGCGAAGTCGACGTGCCCCTCGATGAGGGAGGCGAGCAGCGCCTCCGGGTCCCCGGCCGCCTCGTCCACGCGGCGCCGGCCGCCCGTGAGCAGTCGCTCGCTGATGCCCACCAGCAGCTCGGCGAGCATGGCGTCCTTGCCCGCGAAGTGCCGGTACAGGCCGGGGCCGCTGATGCCGACCGCGGCCCCTATCTCGTCCACGCCCACGCCGTGGAATCCGCGCTCGGCGAAGAGTCGGGCGGCCTCACTGAGGATCTGCTCGCGACGGGTCGGGGCGGCCGCTCTGGTGCTCATGGAAATCCATTCTAGACAGGGCGGTTAGCGGTCGTTAACCTAGGCTCCCTGAGGGTTAACGAGTATTAACACAGCATGCACCGAGCAAGGGAGCTCGACCGATGCAGCAGGCACCAGCGCTGACGAGCGCCGCCGATCCGGCGTCCGAGGCCTGGCGGACCAACGAGGCCGCCCACCGCGCGCTCGCCGAGGGTCTGCGCGCCCGGCTGGAGGCGGCCCGTCTGGGCGGGGGCGAGAAGGCCCGCGCCCGCCACACCGCGCGCGGCAAGCTCCTGCCCCGCGACCGCGTGGACGCCCTCCTCGACCCGGGTTCGCCCTTCCTGGAGCTGGCCCCGCTGGCCGCCGAGGGGATGTACGGGGGCTCGGCCCCCGCCGCCGGGGTGATCGCGGGCATCGGCCGGGTCAGCGGTCGCGAGTGCGTCATCGTCGCGAACGACGCCACCGTCAAGGGCGGCACGTACTACCCGATGACCGTCAAGAAGCACCTCCGGGCCCAGGAGGTGGCGCTGGAGAATCGTCTCCCCTGCCTCTACCTGGTCGACTCGGGCGGCGCCTTCCTCCCCATGCAGGACGAGGTCTTCCCCGACCGGGACCACTTCGGCCGGATCTTCTACAACCAGGCCCGCATGTCGGGCGCCGGCATCCCGCAGATCGCCGCCGTCCTGGGGTCCTGCACGGCGGGTGGCGCCTACGTGCCCGCGATGAGCGACGAGGCCGTCATCGTGCGCGGCCAGGGCACGATCTTCCTGGGCGGTCCGCCGCTGGTGAAGGCCGCCACCGGCGAGGTGGTCACCGCCGAGGAGCTGGGCGGCGGCGAGGTGCACTCCCGGACCTCCGGGGTCACCGACCACCTCGCGGAGGACGACGCGCACGCGCTGCGGATCGTTCGGAACATCGTGGCGACCCTGCCCGAGCGCGGGGCCCTGCCCTGGTCGGTGGAGGCCCCCGAGGAACCGAAGGTGGACCCGTACGGCCTGTACGGCGCGGTCCCCGTCGACTCCCGGACCCCCTACGACGCCCGCGAGATCATCGCCCGGATCACCGACGGCTCCCGCTTCCAGGAGTTCAAGTCGGAGTTCGGGCAGACCCTGGTCACCGGCTTCGCCCGGATCCACGGCCACCCGGTCGGGATCATCGCGAACAACGGCATCCTCTTCTCGGAGTCCGCCCAGAAGGGCGCGCACTTCATCGAGCTGTGCGACCAGCGCGGCATCCCGCTCCTCTTCCTCCAGAACATCTCCGGCTTCATGGTCGGCCGTGACTACGAGGCGGGCGGCATCGCCAAGCACGGCGCCAAGATGGTCACCGCCGTGGCCTGCGCCCGGGTCCCGAAGCTCACGGTGGTCGTCGGCGGCAGCTACGGCGCGGGCAACTACTCGATGTGCGGGCGGGCGTACTCGCCGCGCTTCCTGTGGATGTGGCCCAACGCCAAGATCTCGGTGATGGGCGGCGAGCAGGCCGCCTCGGTGCTGGCGACCGTCAAGCGCGACCAGATCGAGGGCGCGGGCCAGGACTGGCCCGCCGAGGACGAGGAGGCCTTCAAGGCCCCCGTCCGGGAGCAGTACGAGGAGCAGGGCAACGCCTACTACGCCACCGCGCGGCTGTGGGACGACGGGGTCATCGACCCGATGGAGACCCGGCAGGTGCTGGGACTGGCCCTGACCGCGTGCGCGAACGCCCCGCTGGGCGATTCCCGCTTCGGCATCTTCCGTATGTGACGGGTGACAGGTGACGTGAGGACCATGCAGATGTTCAGCACTGTTCTGGTGGCGAACCGGGGCGAGATCGCGGTACGGGTCATCCGCACCCTGCGGCAGCTCGGCGTGCGCTCGGTCGCCGTGTTCAGCGACGCCGACGCCGACGCCCGGCACGTCCGGGAAGCCGACACAGCCGTGCGGATCGGCCCCGAGGCGGCCGCCGAGAGCTACCTGTCGGTGGAGCGGCTCCTGGACGCCGCCCGCCGCACGGGCGCGGAGGCCGTCCACCCCGGCTACGGGTTCCTCGCGGAGAACGCCGCCTTCGCGGCGGCCTGCGCCGAGGCGGGACTGACCTTCATCGGGCCCCCGGCGAGCGCGATCTCCCTGATGGGCGACAAGATCCGGGCCAAGGAGACCGTCAAGGCCGCGGGCGTGCCCGTGGTCCCCGGCTCCTCCGGCAGCGGCCTGACCGACGCCGAGCTGGCGTCGGCCGCCGCCGAGATCGGCATGCCGGTGCTGCTCAAGCCCTCGGCGGGCGGCGGCGGCAAGGGCATGCGGCTGGTGCGCGACGCGGGGCTGCTCGCCGAGGAGATCGCGGCGGCCCGGCGCGAGGCGCGCTCCTCCTTCGGCGACGACACCCTCCTGGTGGAGCGGTGGGTGGACCGGCCCCGGCACATCGAGATCCAGGTGCTGGCCGACGCCCACGGCAACGTGGTGCACCTGGGCGAGCGCGAGTGCTCCCTCCAGCGGCGCCACCAGAAGGTCATCGAGGAGGCCCCCTCGGTCCTGCTCGACGAGGAGACCCGGGCGGCGATGGGCGCGGCGGCCGTGGAGGCGGCCCGCTCCTGCGGGTACGTCGGGGCGGGCACGGTGGAGTTCATCGTCCCGGGCAAGGACCCCTCCTCCTACTACTTCATGGAGATGAACACCCGCCTCCAGGTCGAGCACCCGGTGACGGAGCTGATCACCGGGCTCGACCTGGTGGAGCAGCAGCTGCGGGTGGCCGCGGGAGCCCCGCTCGGCTTCGGCCAGGACGAGGTGCGCCTGACCGGCCACGCGATCGAGGCCCGGGTGTGCGCCGAGGACCCGGCGCGCGGGTTCCTGCCGTCCGGCGGGACGGTGCTGGCCCTGTCGGAGCCCTCCGGCGGCGCCGTGCGCACCGACTCCGGGCTGACGGCGGGGGTCCCCGTGGGCTCCGCCTACGACCCGATGCTGTCCAAGGTCATCGCGTACGGGCCCGACCGCGCGAGCGCCCTGCGGCTCCTGCGCGGGGCCCTCGCCGACACCGTGATCCTGGGCGTCCAGACCAACGCGGGCTTCCTGCGGCGGCTCCTGGCCCACCCGGACGTGGTCTCGGGCGAGCTGGACACCGGCCTGGTGGAGCGGGACCTCGCGGAGCTGCTGCCCGAGGGGGTCCCGCCGGAGGTGTACGCGGCGGCCGCGCTGCTGGCCGACCGGCCGGCCGCTCCGGCGGACGTCGCCTCCTGGGCCGACCCCTTCGACGCCCGCTCCGGCTGGCGCCTGGGCGGCGTCCCCGCCTGGACGGTCCACCACTTCCGCCTGCCGGGTACGGACCCGGTGGAGGTCCGCACCCGTCGGGCCGCGGGCTCCACCGAGATCCTCCTGGCCGAAGCCGGAACCGGAGCCGGGGCCGACGCCCGGCGCGGTCCGGCCGCGGGCCGGATCGTGTCCCGCACCGCGGACCTGGTCACGATCGAGCTGGCCGGCGTCACGCACCGGTTCTCCCACGCCGACTCCCCGGACGGGCTCTGGCTCGGCCGCGACGGCGACAGCTGGCACGTCCAGCACCACGACCCCGTCACGGCGAACGCCTCGGCGGGCTCGGGCGCCGACACCCTGGCCGCCCCGATGCCCGGCACCGTCACCGTCGTCAAGGTGGCCGTCGGGGACCGGGTGGCGGCCGGGCAGAGCCTGCTGGTGGTCGAGGCGATGAAGATGGAGCACGTCATCTCCGCCCCGCACGCCGGCACGGTCACCGGGCTCGACGTCGTCCCCGGGACCACCGTGGCCATGGACCAGGTGCTGGCCGTGGTCACCCCCGACGCGGAGGAGGAGAGCGCGTGAACGGGCTTCCCATGACCGTCCCGGCGGCCGGGCTGCCGGCCCGCGTCAGGATCCACGAGGTCGGCGCCCGCGACGGGCTGCAGAACGAGAAGACGACCGTCCCCACCGGGGTCAAGGCCGAGTTCGTGCACCGGCTGGCCGCCGCCGGCCTCACCACCATCGAGGCGACCAGCTTCGTGCACCCCAAGTGGGTGCCCCAACTGGCCGACGCCGAGCAGCTCTTCCCGCTGCTGTCGGACGTCCCGGCGCGGCTGCCCGTCCTGGTTCCCAACGAGCGCGGGCTCGACCGGGCGCTGGCCCTCGGGGCGACGCGCATCGCGGTGTTCGGGTCGGCCACCGAGACCTTCGCCGCCCGCAACCTCAACCGGACCGTCGCCGAGTCCCTCGCCATGTTCGAGCCCGTAGTGGCCCGGGCCAAGCAGGACCGGGCGCACGTGCGCGGCTACCTCTCGATGTGCTTCGGGGACCCCTGGGAGGGGGCCGTCCCGGTCGACCAGGTGGTCCGCGTCGCCAAGGCCCTGCTCGACCTCGGCTGCGACGAGCTGAGCCTCGGCGACACCATCGGCGTGGCCACGCCGGGCCACGTACGGGCCCTGCTGGACGCGCTGAACGAGGAGGGCGTGCCGACCGACCGGATCGGCGTGCACTTCCACGACACCTACGGCCAGGCCCTGTCCAACACCCTCGCCGCCCTCCAGCACGGCGTGAGCACCGTCGACGCCTCGGCGGGCGGCCTGGGCGGCTGCCCGTACGCCAAGAGCGCCACCGGAAACCTCGCCACGGAGGACCTGGTCTGGATGCTCGACGGCCTCGGCATCGAGACCGGGGTCGACCTGGCCGCCCTCACCGCCACGAGCGTGTGGATGGCCGAACAGCTGGGGCGCCCGAGCCCCTCCCGCACCGTCCGCGCCCTCTCCCACAAGGAGTAACGAAGACATGTCCCTCGACCACCGGCTCACCCCCGAGCACGAGGAACTCCGCCGCACCGTCGAGGCGTTCGCGCACGACGTCGTCGCTCCGAAGATCGGCGACCTCTACGAACGGCACGAGTTCCCGTACGAGATCGTCCGCGAGATGGGCCGCATGGGCCTGTTCGGCCTGCCCTTCCCGGAGGAGTACGGCGGCATGGGCGGCGACTACCTCGCCCTCGGCATCGCCCTGGAGGAGCTGGCCCGCGTCGACTCCTCGGTCGCCATCACCCTGGAGGCGGGCGTCTCCCTGGGGGCCATGCCGATCCACCTGTTCGGCACCGAGGAGCAGAAGCGGCAGTGGCTGCCGAAGATGTGCTCCGGCGAGGTGCTCGGCGCCTTCGGCCTGACCGAGCCCGACGGCGGCTCGGACGCGGGCGGCACCCGCACCACCGCCGTCAAGGACGGCGACGAGTGGGTGATCAACGGCTCGAAGTGCTTCATCACCAATTCCGGCACCGACATCACCGGGCTGGTCACCGTCACCGCCGTGACGGGCCGCAAGGCCGACGGACGCCCCGAGATCTCCTCGATCATCGTCCCGTCGGGCACCCCCGGCTTCACGGTCGCCGCCCCGTACTCGAAGGTCGGCTGGAACTCCTCGGACACCCGCGAGCTGTCCTTCCAGGACGTACGGGTGCCGCTCGCCAACCTGGTCGGCCAGGAGGGCCGCGGCTACGCGCAGTTCCTGCGGATCCTGGACGAGGGCCGGATCGCCATCTCCGCGCTGGCCACGGGCCTCGCGCAGGGCTGCGTGGACGAGTCGGTGAAGTACGCCAGGGAGCGCAAGGCCTTCGGCCGCCCGATCGGCGACAACCAGGCCATCCAGTTCAAGCTGGCCGACATGGAGATGCGCGCCCACATGGCCCGCGTCGGCTGGCGGGACGCCGCCTCGCGGCTGGTGGCCGGGGAGCCCTTCAAGAAGGAGGCGGCGATCGCGAAGCTGTACTCCTCCACGGTGGCCGTGGACAACGCGCGCGAGGCCACCCAGATCCACGGCGGGTACGGGTTCATGAACGAGTACCCGGTGGCCCGGATGTGGCGGGACTCCAAGATCCTGGAGATCGGCGAGGGCACCAGCGAGGTGCAGCGCATGCTGATCGCCCGCGAGCTGGGCTTCACCGCCTGAGTCGGGCGAAGCACCCGCACCGAGCCGGCGCGCCCCCGCGGGTGCGCCGGCTCGGTGCGTCGGGGGAGTGCGCCGGCTCGGTGCGTCGAGGGGCGTCCGGGCTCAGTGCGTCGAGGGGATCGAGGCGATCACGAGCGCGAGCGTCGGCGTCAGTGTCGCCACCGCGCAGACCGGCCAGTAGCGGCCGGGAGGCAGGCCGGTCCCGCGGCGCAGGGAGCGGTTGACCAGGCCCCACGCCAGGGCGAACAGGGCCAGGACCGGAGCGGCGACGATCACCCACGGCAGCGCGCCGTCGTTCTCCGTGGGCTCCCCCACGGTCCATCCCAGGGCCTTGAGCGGCCAGTTGGCGGCGAAGTACCACAGCAGCCACGCCGGCACGACCCCCGGCACGCCCAGTAGGAGGTTCACGCCGACGGCCGCCGGCCACCTCCATCCGCCCGCCCGGGCGGTGCGCTCGCCCGCCATCGGTGGCGTCACCGTTCGCCCGGGATCCGGTCGTGGTTCTCCGACACGTCGTCAAGGCCCATCGCTGCTCCCGTACTCCCAGGCGGCGGCACTGTCAGGGGTCCGTTATAGCCCACGAGCAGGTCGGTAGTGAGGTTAGGCTAGCCTTCCTAACGATGGCCGCGCACCCCCGACGGCCGTGACGTGCTCGTACGAAAGTGGACACCGCCATGCCCCGAAGCTCCTTCCTCACCCGCCGCGGCCTGATCGCCACCGGCGGCGCCCTCGGCCTCGTCGCCGCGCTCACGGCCTGCGGCGGGACCGACGGGGCCAAGGACGGCGCGGGCGACCAGGGGGCCGCCTCCTCGGGCGCCTGGTCCTTCAAGGACGACCTGGGCAAGACCGTCACGGCGAAGTCCACCCCGAAGAACATCGTCGCCTTCACCGGCACCGCCGCCGCGCTCGACGACTACGGCGTCAAGGTCAAGGGCGTCTTCGGCCCGACGAAGACCGCCGACGGCAAGCCCGACGTCCAGGCCGGCTCGCTGGACATCGGCAAGGTCCAGATCCTCGGCAACGTCTACGACGAGTTCAACGTCGAGAAGTACGCGGCCCTCCAGCCCGACCTGCTGGTCACCAACACCTGGGACGGCTCGTACTGGTACGTCCCCGAGGCCTCCAAGGACAAGATCCTCAAGCTGGCCCCGGCCGCCGCGATCAAGGTCGGCGGCGACGCCTCCCTCGACGCCGCGCTGGCCCGCACCGCCGACCTCGCCAAGTCCCTGGGCGCGGACCTGAACAGCAAGAAGACCGTCGACGCCAAGGCCCGCTTCGAGGCCGCCGCGGCCAAGCTCCGCGAGGCCACCAAGGCGAACCCGGGCATCAAGGTCCTCGTCGGATCGGGCTCCGCCAACCTGTTCTACGCCTCCACCCCGAAGACCTCCGCCGACCTGAAGTACTTCGAGAGCCTCGGCGTCGAGTTCGTCACACCCGACAAGCTCGACCAGGGCGGCTTCTTCGAGAGCCTCAGCTGGGAGAACGCCGGCAAGTACAAGGCCGACGTCATCATGCTCGACAACCGCACCGGCACCCTCCAGCCGGACGAGCTGAAGGCCAAGCCGACCTGGGCCGAGCTGCCCGCGGTCAAGGCCGGCCAGGTCGTCCCGCGCGTGACGGAGCCGATCTACTCCTACGACCGCTGCGCCCAGCTCCTGGAGAACCTGGCCGCGTCCGTCCAGAGCGCCAAGAAGGTCAGCTGACCCTCGGGCCTTCCGGGCCCCGTCGTCGCGGCGGGGGTTTCGACACGGTCCCTCGAAACCCCCGCCGCCCCAAAACCCCCGCCTCGTACCTACTCGCCCCAGGGGACGTCCGGCGCCCGGTGGTAGGCGATGTCCTGCGCGTCCAGGCGGGGCCCCTGCGCGGCCAGCCGGCGGGCGTAGCCGTCCCAGCCCAGCGCGCTCTTGGGGGACCAGCCCAGTTCGGCCAGGCCCAGGACGCGCGGGAACGCCATCAGTTCCCAGTCGCCCCGGTTCGCGATCGTCTCCGTCCACAGCGGGGCCTCGACCCCGAGCACGGCCGATTCCGGCAGCCCGGCCAGGTAGCTCCCCGGATCCCAGGAGTAGGACCGCTCCACCGGGACGTAGCCGGCCCAGGCCAGGCCCGGCTTCGTGGTCGCGTCGTACTTCATGTCCAGGTAGGCCCGGTCCGCCGGCGACAGGATCACCGGGTGGCCCGCCTTGCCGGCCGCCACCACGGCCGCCTTCTCCGCCGCGGCGGTCCTGTCGTGGCCCCAGTACTGGAGCACCGCGCCCGGCGCCGGGCGGGCCGTCGCGAGTTGGTGCCAGGCCACGACCGTCTTGCCGTGCCGGGCCACGACCTGCTGGGCCCGGTCCATGAAGGCCGCGTAGTCGGCCGCCGGGGTGGAGTGCGCCTCGTCGCCGCCGATGTGGAGGTACTTCCCCGGGGTCAGCTCGGCCAGTTCGCCGAGCACCTCGTCGATGAAGCGGTAGGTCAGTTCGTCGCCCACGCACAGCGAGCTGAAGCCGACCTTGATCCCGGTGTAGCGCTCGGGCGCCTTGCCGTCGCAGTTCAGCTCGGCGTAGGAGGCCTGCGCCGCGTTGACGTGACCGGGCATGTCGATCTCCGGGACCACGTCCACGTACCGTTCGGCGGCGTACGCCACCAGCTCGCGGTACTCCTCCTTCGTCCAGTGGCCGCCCGGGCCGCCCCCGACCTCGCTGCCCCCGCCGTACTCGGCGAGCTTCGGCCAGGAATCGACCGCCAGGCGCCAACCCTGGTCGTCGGTGAGGTGCACGTGGAGGGTGTTGACCTTGTACCGGGCGAGCTGGTCCACGTACCGCTCGACCTGCTCCAACGGGAAGAAGTGCCGGGCGACGTCGACCATCGCCCCCCGGTACGCGAAGCGCGGCGCGTCGGTGACCGTCCCGCCGGGCACCGTCCCCGTGCCCCGCACCGGCAGCAACTGCCTCAGGGTCTGCCCGGCGTGGAAGAGGCCGGTCGGGGTGCGGGCGGTCAGGGTGATCCCGGTGGGGTCGGTCCGCAGCCGGTAGCCCTCCTCCCCCGTCCCCTCGGCCGCCCCGTCGAGCAGCAGCCGGATGCCGTCCCCGTCCTGCCCGTCGACCACGGGCAGCGGGAGCCCGCTCGGCCCGCGCAGTTGCTCCGCGAGGAGTTCGCCGACCCGCCGGACCTCCTCGGAGGCGTCGGCGCCGGTACGGATCACCGTGCCCGCGCCGAAGAGGTAGCCGGGGCCGTCGGCCCGCGCGGAGGCGGGCGCGGGCACGAGCCGTTCGTAGGGACCGAGGGCGGCGGGGCGCGGACCGCCGGGTCTGCCGTCATCGGGCCCCGCGTCGCCGCGGGCCGGGGTGCAGGAGACGCAGACGCCGAGGGCGCCGAGGGCGAGGAGGGTGCCGAGCGTGCGTCGCAGGACTCTCATGCGCCCAGGTATAGGCCAATCGGGGCCCCGATGGTGGGGGAAGGGGCGGTGGGAGAATCACGGGATGGCGGAAATCATCCAGAAGGACGGTACGTGGACCTTCGACGGGGACACGGTGCGCATCGTGCCGGGCCGCGACAAGGGGGTGGGGCTGCTCCGGCAGCAGCTCGGCGAGGTGGCCGTACCGCTGCGCGCGGTGGCGGGGATCAGCCACGAGCCGGGGCGCAAGGCCGGCCGGTTGCGGCTGCGGCTGCGCGACGGGGCCGATCCGCTCCTCCAGGTGACGGGTGGACTGCTGCCGGAGGCCTCCGACCCGTACCGGCTGACCGTGGAGAACGACCGGACCGGGGTGGCGGAGTACTTCGTGGACGAGGTGCGGAACGCCCTGCTCCTGGACCGGGTGGACCCGGGGCCTGTGGACGCGTACCTGCTGCCCGGGCCGTCCGTGCCCCTGTCCGTGAGCGCGGGTGACGGGACGGCCTCCTTCGACGGGGACCGCGTCACGCTGAAGTGGAGCTGGACGGCGGAGTCGGCCAAGACGGCCGGGGGACCGCGCGACTTCCGCCTCGCGGACCTGCGCGCGGTGGAGTGGTTCCCGTCGCGGGGGCTGGAGAACGGCTGGCTGCGCTTCTCCCTGGCGGGGGTGCGGCAGGCCGGCCCGCCGAAGTACGACCCGCACGCGGTGGAGCTGTTCGGGCTCAAGAAGGACCCGCTGATGGCCCTGGTCGCGGCGGCCGTGGTGGTACGGATGCCACACCCCTCGGCCCGCGTCCCGGCCCCACCGGCCGCACTCCCCGCTCCGGCCGCACCCGCACCGCCGGCCCTGGCCGACTCCGGCCCGGCCCTGGCCGGCGAGGCGGCGGACCACGACACGCTGCTGCGGCGGCTGCGCGACCTCGGGGAACTGCACCAGGCGGGCATCCTCACCGCGGAGGAGTTCTCGGCGGCCAAGGCCGCCATTTTGGGTCGTTTCTGACCGACCGGGGCCGGAATGACCCACTCCGCTGGTCCAGACCAGCCTGATCCTGCCCGAAATCGGGCAGGATCTTTGCGTTCCGGCCTGTGGGCCGTCAGTATCTACGGGTGCCCGACCGCCGCCCGTCGCATGACGACCTCGTCGACCACCTGGTCCGCAGCACCGCGCTCCAGCGCGGGGAAGCCGCCCGGGTGGTGCTCGACGTGCTGGCGTACTTCGACGAGACGACCGAGGAGTTCGTCCGCCGCCGCCACCGCGAGCTGCAGTCCGGCGGGGCGGTCAACACGGAGATCTTCGAGCGCGTCGCGGCCGAACTGCCGCACCGCGCGGTGGCGCCCCCGGAGCTCTCGCTCCGGCAGCTGCGCCGCATCGTCTACGGCTGACCGGCCCGCGGGGCCGAACCGTCCGGGCACGGACACCGAACTTCAGGAGGGGCAACCGTATGTGCGGAATCGTGGGTTACATCGGCAAGCGTGACGTGGCACCGCTGCTGCTGGAGGGTCTCCAGCGCCTGGAGTACCGCGGGTACGACTCGGCGGGCATCGTCGTCAACAGCCCGAAGTCGGCGGCCCTGAAGGTCGTCAAGGCCAAGGGCCGGGTCCGCGAGCTGGAGTCCCGCGTCCCCAAGCGCTTCGCCGGCACCACCGGCATCGCCCACACCCGCTGGGCCACCCACGGCGCCCCGAGCGACATCAACTCGCACCCGCACCTGGACGCCGACCACAAGGTCGCGGTCGTCCACAACGGCATCGTCGACAACGCCTCCGAGCTGCGCGCCAAGCTGGAGGCCGAGGGTGTGGTCTTCCTCTCGGAGACCGACACCGAGGTCATCGTCCACCTCGTCGCCCGCTCCGAGGCCGACACCCTGGAGGAGAAGGTCCGCGAGGCGGTCAAGGCGATCGAGGGCACCTACGGCATCGCCGTCATGCACGCCGACTTCGCCGACCGCATCGTCGTCGCCCGCAACGGCTCTCCCGTGGTCCTCGGCATCGGCGAGAAGGAGATGTTCGTCGCCTCGGACGTCGCCGCCCTCGTCGCCCACACCCGCCAGGTCGTCACCCTCGACGACGGCGAGATGGCCACCCTGAAGGCCGACGACTTCCGCACCTACACGACGAGCGGCGCGTCCACCACCGCCACCCCGGAGACCGTCGAGTGGGAGGCCGCCTCCTACGACATGGGCGGCCACGACACCTACATGCACAAGGAGATCTCCGAGCAGGCCGACGCGGTCGACCGCGTCCTGCGCGGCCGGATCGACGACCGCTTCAACACCGTCCACCTCGGCGGCCTGAACCTGGACCCGCGCGAGGCGCGCGGCATCCGCCGCGTCAAGATCCTGGGCTGCGGCACCTCGTACCACGCCGGTCTCATCGGAGCCGGCCTGATCGAGAGCCTGGCCCGGATCCCCGCCGACGCCGAGCCGGCCTCCGAGTTCCGCTACCGCAACCCGGTCGTGGACCCCGACACCCTCTACATCGCCGTCTCCCAGTCCGGCGAGACCTACGACGTCCTCGCGGCCGTCCAGGAGCTCAAGCGCAAGGGCGCCCGCGTCCTCGGCGTGGTCAACGTGGTCGGCTCGGCCATCGCCCGCGAGGCCGACGGCGGCGTGTACGTGCACGCCGGTCCCGAGGTCTGCGTCGTCTCCACCAAGTGCTTCACCAACACGGTGGTCGCCTTCGCGCTGCTCGCCGTCCACCTCGGCCGCATCCGCGACCTGTCGGTCACCGACGGCAAGCGGATCATCGAGGGCCTGCGCAAGCTGCCCGCGCAGATCCAGGAGATCCTCGAAGGCGAGGAGGACATCAAGAAGCTGGCCGCCGAGTACGCCGAGGCCAAGTCGATGATGTTCATCGGCCGGGTGCGCGGCTACCCGGTCGCCCTGGAGGCCTCCCTGAAGCTCAAGGAGATCTCCTACATCCACGCCGAGGCCTACCCCGCCTCCGAGCTCAAGCACGGCCCCCTCGCCCTGATCGAGCCGGCGATGCCGACGGTCGCGATCGTCCCGGACGACGACCTGCTGGAGAAGAACCGCGCGGCCCTGGAGGAGATCAAGGCCCGCAGCGGTCGGATCCTGGCGGTCGCCCACCGTGAGCAGGAGAAGGCCGACCACACCATCCTCGTTCCCAAGAACGAGGACGAGCTGGACCCGATCCTGATGGGCATCCCGCTCCAGCTGCTGGCGTACCACACGGCCCTGGCCCTGGGCCGGGACATCGACAAGCCGCGCAACCTGGCGAAGTCCGTCACCGTCGAGTAGCCGCGCCGCCGGTCACGGCACGACGCACGAAGCGGCCCCCCGGGATCTCCCGGGGGGCCGCTCCCTCTTCTCCGCTTACCTCTTCCCGCCGACCGCCGACCGCCGGCCGTAGCCACCGGCCGTAGTCGTCAGCCCGTGGCGACGGCGCCGCCCCGCGAGGTCTTCCCGAAGGCCACGGGCCAGTGCGCCAGGGCCGCGGTGGCCCCGTACCAGGCCAGCAGCCCGGAGACCGCCGCGACCCAGCCGGCGATCTTGGCGAGCATGCCGCTGTCCGCGAAGGCGCCGATCGCGAGGAGCACCAGGGCGAGGGTGAACAGGCCGTACACGCCCTGTCCGAACGGTCCGCGCGCCGCACCCACCGTGAGGGTCAGGCCGAGCAGCGCGAACAGGACGAGGAAGGCTCCGGCGGCATCCGCCGAAACCTTTCCGTCGGCGCCCGTCGCCCAGGTGAACCAGAAGGCGCCGAGGCCCGCGAACGCCGTGCCGTTGAAGCCGTTGCCGCCCCGGAACTCCAGGATCCCGAGGACGAAAAGGGCGAGTCCGCCGACGTAGGTCGCGAGCGACACGGAGTTGGCCGCGGTCACACCGTCGATGATGCCGGTGTAGCCGATGCCGAACGCGAGAAGGGTCAGCCCCAGGGCGATGTGCCCCAGGGTCGAAATCGAGGCCGTGCTTCCCGCAGAGACGTCATTGTCCACGGCGGGCTCCCTTCGATCTGCAGTTGTTTGCTGCGTCCCAGCAGCATTTATCTACCCTTTACAAGGGGGTTCACAACCGCACGATCGACACACAGTGGGTTACGGAATGACAACAACGGGTCGCTGTGCCCGCTTCGCCAGCCGTCCGGCAACGGATCCGAAGATCCGGCCCACGATCCCGTGCGTGGAGCCGACCACGATGGCGTCCGCCGAGTACTCCCGGCCGACCTCCTCCAGCTCGTGGCAGATGTCCCCGCCGCGCTCGACGAGGATCCACGGCACCTCGGCCAGGTAGTCCGCGCAGGCCAGCTCCAGCCCCAGCACCTCGGTGCGGTGGTCCGGGACGTCGACGAAGACGGGCGGCTCACAGCCGGCCCAGACGGTGGTGGGGAGACGGTTGGCCACGTGCACGATGATCAGACCGGAACCCGATCGCCGGGCCATTCCGATCGCGTACGCGAGCGCGCGCTCGCTGGACGTGGAGCCGTCGAAGCCCACCACCACGCCGTGCCGGAAGGCAGGGTCGCAGGGCAGGCGTGTCTGTTCCACCGCGCGCAGGTCGCTCGATGCGGAATCGGCGAGGGGTTTGCGCTTGCGGTCCGCGGGTTCGGGGAGTTCGTGACCGGCCATGAGTGTCTCGGCGAAGGGTCCTCAGGGGGAAGCGGCAGGGGCGGTTTCGGCGGCGCAGGTTGACGACGCAGTGTTACGGAGCTCTGTCCGGGAAGCATCTTCCCAAGCCCTTACCCACCAGGGTACGGCGACACTCCCGTCCTGCACAGGTCATGCCGCCCTTGGAGAGCGTCCCAGGGAGCATGCCGGAGCGGCGCCGCGTTGGCAATGTCCGCTGTCCCCTACAGCCAGTGACGACCGGGCCGCCTGCCACCCGTGCGCGCAGTGACCGAGCCCCGCACCGGGACGTTGGACAGGAGTCCGACCGTCCAGGAAGAGCCCGCAGGGAGTACGCCGTGCCCGGCCATCCGGTTCACCCCGTCCAACCCGTCCAGCCCGCTCCGCCGACGAATCACGCCCCGCCGCCCCGCTCCGGGGCGTCGCCCGGGCACTCCACTGTTCACCCGTCCGTGCAGCACGCCGGGCGCGTCCCCGACGACCCGGCGGGTGACGTGGTCCGTTGGGCCGCGTTCAGCTGCCTGCTCGTCCCCGTCGTCCTCGTCGTCTACGGGACCTCGTACGGCGGGGCGGCCGTGGCGACCCTCGGGCTGGCCGCCGTCACCGCCGCCTGCCGGGTGTTGCTGCGGTACTCCGAGAAGGCGGAACGGGCCGCCGCCCGGGTGCGCACGCAGGAGCCGCTGCCCCTGGGCCACCGAGGTCGGCACTCCCGCGGCGGAGCCGGATCGCACCGCGGATGCCACGGCTCCGGGGGGCTTTCCCCTCACGACTGACCGATTCGCACGTACACACCCGGTTGTTTTCAGCCAACTTCCCGACCGGGTGCCCACCTTGCCGGAATGTCCCCCCAACCCCCCTACCACCAGCGACTACAGAGCCCGGGGGGCGTCTCGCCCCCATGAGTACTGGCCATGGCCGGACGGCGAGCTTCCCACCCGGGTAGCGGAGTGGAACGCTTCCTGATCGAATGCTTTTCGCCAAGTTGCCAAGTCGACATAGCGCTGCGTGCTGAACTTGTCACGCCGACACCACGGGACGCAGTAGATTCGATCATGTATTTACGGCGGGGGATCCACGTGCAAGGCCGAGGGGAAACGTGCAGGTGCGACCAGACCAAGGAGTCGCGACACCCAAGGGGGGCTTAGCGCCATGAGCCAGGATTCCACCGCCGTCGTCGCGGACGCGGGCCGGAAGCTCGCGGGGCGTCGCCGCAGGGAGATCGTCGCGGTGCTGCTGTTCAGCGGCGGACCGATCTTCGAGAGTTCCATTCCACTCTCCGTGTTCGGCATCGACCGGCAGGACGCGGGAGTTCCACGCTATCGACTACTCGTGTGCGCCGGGGAGGACGGTCCGCTGCGGACCACCGGCGGACTCGAACTGACCGCGCCGTACGGGTTGGAGGCGATCGCCCGGGCAGGCACGGTCGTCGTGCCCGCATGGCGCTCCATCACCTCACCGCCGCCGCCGGAGGCGCTCGACGCACTGCGTCTGGCGCACGAGGAGGGGGCCCGGATCGTCGGTCTGTGCACGGGAGCCTTCGTGCTCGCCGCCGCCGGACTGCTGGACGGCCGGCCCGCGACGACGCACTGGATGTACGCGCCGACGCTGGCCAAGCGGTACCCGTCCGTCCACGTCGATCCGCGCGAGCTGTTCGTCGACGACGGCGACGTGCTGACGTCGGCCGGCACCGCGGCCGGAATCGACCTGTGCCTCCACATCGTGCGCACGGACCACGGGAGCGAGGCGGCCGGGGCACTGGCCCGCAGGCTCGTCGTCCCACCGCGCCGCACGGGCGGCCAGGAGCGCTACCTCGACCGGTCGCTGCCCGAGGAGATCGGCGCCGACCCGCTCGCCGAGGTCGTCGCCTGGGCGCTGGAACACCTCCACGAGCAGTTCGACGTGGAGACGCTGGCCGCCCGCGCCTACATGAGCAGGCGCACCTTCGACCGGCGGTTCCGTTCGCTCACCGGCAGCGCTCCGCTCCAGTGGCTGATCACCCAGCGGGTGCTCCAGGCACAGCGGCTTCTGGAGACCTCCGACTACTCGGTCGACGAGGTCGCCGGGCGCTGCGGGTTCCGCTCGCCGGTCGCGCTGCGCGGGCACTTCCGTCGGCAGCTGGGGTCCTCCCCCGCCGCCTACCGCTCCGCCTACCGGGCGCGCCGGCCGCAGGCCGACGTGTCCCAGATCTCGGAGCTGTCCGGATCTCCGCTGCCGCACCAGCGCACTCCGCAGCCGCAGCGGACGGCGGCGGCCCTGGCCGCCTCCGGTCCGAGCGTGACGGAGCTGTACTCCCCGGGCCGGGTGCTGCGCGAGCACGCGTAGTCGCACGCTCCGGGCGGCCGCCCGATCCGGGTCCCCCACATCGGCCGAGCGCCGATGTGGGGGACCTTCGGCATAAGGTGGGGCGCATGAACGATCGCATGGTGTGGATCGACTGCGAGATGACCGGGCTCTCGTTGACGGACGACGCACTTATCGAGGTGGCCGCACTGGTCACCGACTCGGAGCTCAACGTGCTCGGCGAAGGCGTGGACATCGTGATCCGCCCGCCGGACGCGGCCTTGGAGACCATGCCGGACGTGGTGCGCGAGATGCACACCAACTCCGGCCTGCTCGACGAGCTGGCCGCGGGCACCACCCTGGCCGACGCGGAGGCGCAGGTCTTGGCCTACGTCCGCGAGCACGTCAAGGAACCCCGCAAGGCCCCGCTGTGCGGGAACTCGGTCGGTACCGACCGCGGCTTCCTGCTGCGGGACATGGCCGCGCTGGAGGGCTTCCTCCACTACCGGATCGTGGACGTGTCCTCGGTCAAGGAGCTGGCGCGCCGCTGGTACCCCCGGGCCTACTTCAACAGCCCGCCGAAGAACGGCAACCACCGGGCGCTGGCGGACATCAAGGAGTCCATCGCCGAGCTGCGCTACTACCGCGAGGCGGTCTTCGTCCCGCAGCCGGGGCCGGACTCGGACACGGCCCGCTCGATCGCCGCGAAGCACGTGGTGGGCAGCGAGTAGGGCACCGCGCCACCTTCCGGAGGGGGGCGCGGGAAAAGGAGGGAGCGAGCACCCTTCCGAACCCTGTACGCTTTTCTTCGGCCGGTCGTTCTGCGACCGGGCATGGTGGGTGTAGCTCAGTTGGTAGAGCACCTGGTTGTGGTCCAGGTGGCCGCGGGTTCAAGTCCCGTCACTCACCCTGATGGAAGGCCCCGTTCCGCGACAGCGGAACGGGGCCTTCCGCGTACCCGTCTCGAACCTCTGCGTCACACAGGCACACCTGAGCCATGGAGCATCCGATGTCGATCGTTTCCCCCGCCGCGGGCGCCCGGAGCCGCGCCGAGCTGCTGACCCGCATCGCCATCGGGAGCCGACGCCACCACGCCGACCACTCCCTCCTCGACCAGGCCCTGGCCGACCGCGTGGGACTGCACCCGACCGACCTGCAGTGCGTGGCCCTCCTGGACATCGAGCCCGGCCCCGTGAGCACCGGGGACGTCGCCCGCCTCACCGGCCTGACCTCGGGCTCCGCGACCCGCCTCGTCGACCGGCTGGTCAAGGCCTGCATCGTCGAGCGGCAGGCCGACCCGAACGACCGCCGCCGCTCCCTCGTCGTCCTGACCCCCACCGCCCGCGAGCGCGTCGGCGCGGCCCGGGAGGTCCCGGGCCGGGCGTTCGACGCGCTGCTGGAGGGCTACTCCGACGCCGAGTTGTCCGTCATCGGCGACTACCTCCACCGGTCCGCCGAGGTGGGGCGGGCGCAGGCCCGGCGGCTGAACTCCACAGAGCCCGCCTGAGGGCACCCGCGCCCGTAGCCCCGCTCGGAAGAGCCTTCCGGGGGCGGGGCGCGGCGGCTACTGTCCCCGTAACGGGCAACGACGCGCGCCGGAGACACGGGAGGGTCGGCGTGCGGATGGAGGTTGCCCCGTGACCCGATCCACACCCGGAGCCGAGCCCGTGCCCGGGTCGGCAGGCGCGCTCGCGCCGCCGCGCCCGACCGGCTTCCGCGCCGTGTTCGCCCTCGGCGGCACGGCCCTGCCCGTGTACGCGTTCCTCGCCCGGCTCCCCGCCGCGCTCTGCCCCATCGGCACGCTGCTGCTGATCAACCAGCGCGACGGCATCGGCGAGGCCGGCGCCGTCGCGGCCTCGCTCTGGCTGGGCCAGGCCCTCGGCGGCCCGGTCATCGGCCGGCTCGCCGACCGGCGCGGCCACCGCCCGGTGCTGCTCGCCGCCTGCGTCGCGAACGCCGCCGTCCTCGCCGCCCTGGTCGCCGCCGTCCTCGGCGGGCTGCCGCTGGCGGCCCGGATGGGACTGGCCGTCGCGGCCGGGCTCACCGTCCCGCAGGTCGGGCCGCTGGCCCGGGCCCGGTGGGCGCGGCTGGCCGGGAGGGACAAGGCCGCGCTGGGCTCCGCGCTGTCCTTCGACACCACCCTGGACGAGGTCGGGTTCATGGTGGGGCCCGCGCTGGCCGGGATCCTCGCGGTGACCGTGCACCCGGCCTCGGCGCTGGTCCTGGCGGCCGTGCTGATCCTGGTGTTCGGCACCCTGTTCGCCGTCCACCCGACGGCCCCCGGGCCGGTCGAGGGCGTGGGCGCGGGCGCGCGAGGCGACGTACGGCTGTGGTCGCCGGGGCTGGCCCTGCTGTTCGCCATGGCCGTGCTGCAGGGTGCGGCGTGGAGCGGGGCCAACACCGGGGTCAACGCCCTCGCCGAGTCCGTCGGGCAGCCCGGGGCGGCGGGTCTGGTGTGGGCGTCGATGGCGGTGACCAGCTCGATCGCCGGCTTCGCGACCGTGGCCCGGCCGGGCTCGGCGGACCTCGTGGTGCGGCTGCGGTGGACGATTTGGGTCCAGGCCGCGCTCACCTTGTCCCTGTGGGGCGTGTCCGAGCTGTGGGGCGCGGCGGCGGCCGTCGCCGTCGTCGGGCTGGCCGTGGCCCCGCACCTGATCGCCCTGTTCGGGCTGGTGGAACGGACCGGCCCGGCGGAACGGATGGGCGAGGCCATGACCGTGTTGGGCAGCGGGCTGATCGTCGGCCAGGCGTTGGCCGCGGCGGTGTCCGGGCCACTGGCGGCGCGGTACGGCTACCAGGCCGCGTTCACCGTGTCCTGCGTGGCGGCGTCGTGCTCGGCGGGGCTCGCGGTGGCGTCGTTCAAGGTCCGATTCGGCGACAGCCCTTAGGGCCGGATCCCGATGTCGTGGAAGAACTCGTAGCGCGTCGGGTCGTCCGGGAGGAACCAGTGCAGGCCCTCCTCAAGGAAGACGGCGACCAGGTTGGCGCCCATGACCAGGCCCAGGAAGCCCAGGGCGAAGGTTCCCACCAGGCGGTACGGGCCCCGGCCCGAGGTCGGGACGGCGCGGTCGGCGGTGGCGTGGGCGAAGGCCAGGACCACTCCGATCGCGAGGGCCGCCAGGGTGAAGAGGATCCACGCCCACACGTACAGGTGGAGGCCGAACACCTCGCTGCCGTAGCCCTTGTCGCCGGGCAGGAGGTGCAGCGAGGTCTGCCGCCAGGAGGCGAACGAGCCCCCCGTCACGGCGACCAGCGCGAGGCCCCAACCCGTCATGTAGTCCCGCCCCGTGACCGCGCCCGTCGCCAGGGCGGTACGGACGACGTAGCCGGCGCCGAGCGCCGCGAGCAGCATGAACATCCGCTGGACGACGCACAGCGGACAGGGGTGCTCCCCCAGCCCGAGCTGGAAGTAGAGCCCTCCGCAGACGACCCCCGCCCAACCGACGACGAAGAGGCAGGCGAACCAGTACTGGACCCTCCCCAGCAGTCCGCCTTCGAGCGCGGTCTCCGGCACGAGGCTGTTCAGCGCCACCGCGGTCAGTAGCTCAGGGTGAGGGCGAGGCCGCCGGTGATGTGGTGTGCCATCAGGAGGATGACGGCGATCAGCAGGATCCACCAGGCACCGAGGACCACGGCCCGGGAGGTGTCCCGGTACATGGCGATCAGGGTGGCGAGGAGGCCGCCGAAGATGAGGGTGTCCATGGGGCGGACCGTACCGACCTGCGGACTTCCGCCCCGCGAGGCGCGCCCCCGGGGTCAGTCGGTTGCCCGGCCCGGGGCCCGGCGACTCCCCGGCCGCCCCGTCAGTCGCCCCGCCGTTTGCGGCGCCCGCGCCGGCCGGCCGCCCCGCGCCCCTCACCGCGGGCCCGGTCGTCGAGGGCGATCCAGATCCGCACCTCGGTCCCGCCCAGGACCGAACGGCCCAGCCGGACGTCACCGCCGGTGGACTCGGCGACCCGGCGGACGATGTCCAGGCCGAGGCCCGTCGAGCCGTCCCGGGCGCCGTCGTTGCCGCGCCGCAGGGCCTCGTCCGGGTCGGCGATGCCCGGCCCCGCGTCGGAGACGAGGACGATGACGGCGTCCCCGGCGTCGTGCACGTCCACCGCGAAGGGCGTGGCCTCGGGGGTGTGCCGGAACACGTTGCCGAGGAGGGCGTCGAGGGCGGCGGCCAGCTCCGGTCGGGCCACGGGGATCCGTACGGGACGGTCCACGCCGGCGAGCCGGACCTCGCGGCCCTCGTCCTCGGCGAGCGCCGACCAGAAGGACATCCGGTCGCGGATCACCTCGGAGGCGTCGCAGCCGGCTCCGCTGAACCCGCCGGTCGCCGGCCGCTGTTCACGGGCGGTACGGATGATCGTGTCGACCTCCCGCTCCAACTGCTCGACCGCCGTCCGGGTGTGCTCGGCGGCCGGACCCTCACCGAGGGAGGCCGCGTTGAGCCGGAGCACGGTCAGGGGCGTGCGGAGCCGGTGCGAGAGGTCGGCGGCCAGTTCCCGTTCGTTGGCGAGGAGTTCCACGACCTGGTCGGCCATGGCGTTGAACGCGACGGCCGCCGAGCGGAGTTCCTTCGGGCCGTCCTCCGGGACGCGCGCCCCGAGCTTTCCCTCGCCCAGCTGCTGCGCGGCCCCCGCCAGCCGTTCGGCGGGCCGTACGAGGCGGGCGCCGAGCCGGTCGGCGACCGCGACGGAGCCGACGACCAGTGCGAGCCCGACTCCGGCGAGGACCAGCCAGGCGGTGGTGACCCCGTTGCTGACCTCGCTCTCCGGGACCAGGATCTCGATGACGGCGATGTCCCCGGACGCCAGCGCCGTGGGCTGGAGCAGCGCGGATCCCCCGCCGGCCAGCCCGGCGGTGGTGGCCCGCCCCAGGCGGCGGGTCTCCTCCACCGCGTGCGCTCCGGCCCAGCCGCCGCCGATGTCGACCGGGGCGGCGGCGCCGATGCCGGGCACGTGGACGGCCATCCGTCGGGCGGCGCCCATCTCGGTGGACTCCACCGCCTTGCGCAGTTGCAGCGGTTCGGTGGTGATGGACAGGGTCGGCCCCATGGTGGCGGCCTGCCGTTCGGCGTTGGAGAAGGCCCGGTCGCTCGCCATCTCCCGGATCACCAGGCCGAGGGGGACGGCGAAGGCCAGCACCACCATGGTGGTGACGGCGAGACACACCTTGACCAGCGCCCACCTCATGCCGCCGTCCCCCGGGCGGTCCCGCTCACCCGGGCGGTCCCGCTCACCGGGGCGGTTCCAGCTTGACCCCGACCCCCCGCAGCGTGTGCAGGTAGCGCGGGCGGGCGGCCGTCTCGCCGAGCTTGCGGCGCAGCCAGGACAGGTGCACGTCGATGGTCTGGTCGTCCCCGTACGACTGCTGCCAGACCTCGGCCAGCAGCTCGCGCCGGGCCACGACCACCCCGGGTCGCCCGGCGAGGAAGGCGAGCAGGTCGAACTCCCGACGGGTGAGGTCGAGGACGGCGCCGTCCAGTTCGGCCTGGCGGCGCAGCGGGTCGATGGCGAGACCGCCCACGCGCAGGACCCGCGAGGGGGGTTCGGCGGCGGCGGCCTGGGAGCGGCGCAGGACGGCGGCCATCCGGGCGGAGAGGTGCTCGACGGAGAACGGTTTCGTGAGGTAGTCGTCGGCGCCGTCGTTGAGCAGCCGGACGATCTCGGCCTCGTCGTCGCGGGCGGTGGCGATGATGACGGGCACGTCCGTGATGCCGCGCAGCATCTTGAGCGCCTCGGCGCCGTCGAGGTCGGGCAGACCGAGGTCGAGGATCACCACGTCGAAGCGGTTGTGCGCGACCTCGCGCAGGGCCTCAAGGGCCGTGCCGACGCTCCGCACGGTGTGGGAGGCCTCGGTCAGGTGCCGGATCAGGGCGGAACGTACGAACTGGTCGTCCTCGACCACGAGCACACTTGCCATGGCGGCACCGTAGTCCATTCGAGGGACCCCGGGAGGTGTCGGGCCGGCTCTGGGGCGGGTGGTGCAGTATGTCCCTCGATGCGACGAGGACTTCTGCACACCCTGGCCTGGATCCTGGCGACGGCCGCCGCCGTGACCCTGTCGTGGTGGGGCGTGCACTCAGTGATGTCCGGGACGGCCTACGACGCGCCGCGCGCCGTTCCGCTGGCCACGCTGCCCCTGTCGTCCTCCACGCACGGCGAGGAACCGTCGAGGTCGCCGTCGCCCTCCGCCTCCGTCTCCGCGTCTCCCTCCGCTTCGACGCCGCCCTCCGCCCCGGCGTCGTCCTCCCCGTCCGCGCGGCCCAAGCCGGCCGCCCCGACCGGCCCGCGGCCGTACCAGGGGGCGGACGGGGGTGGCGGCTCCGGGAAGGTCGCGGGGTACTCGGTCTCGGGCGGCCGGGTCGTCTTCGACCTGGGCGCCTCCTCGGCCGGGCTGGTCTCGGCGACCCCGGAGGCGGGCTGGCGGATGCAGGTGTGGAAGCAGGACTTCTGGATCCGGGTCACCTTCACCCGCGACGGCCGCGAGGTGTCGGTGTTCTGCACCTGGCACGACCACCCGCCGGTGGTGGAGATCGTCGACCCCTGAGGCGTCCGCCCGGCGGGACCTGAGGGACGGCTGAAGACGGCCTGTAGAGGGCCTGGAGACGGCCTAGCGGAACACGGACTCCGGCGGCTGGGGCGAATCGACCGCCGAGGCGTCCGCGACGGGGGTCGCGCCGCCCGTGAAGTCGGCCAGGGAGCGGCCGTGTTCGACCCGGCCGGGGTGCGGGTCGCTCGCCACGCGGCGGGTGAACTCCGCCACGGGGAGCGGCCGGTCGGCGGCGACGAGCACCGCGTTGCCGAAGCGTTTGCCCCGCCACACCACCGGGTCGGCGGCCACCGCCAGTTCCGCGAACCGGGAGGCGGCCGTGGCGATCTGGCCCCGCAGGTGGGTCAGCGGCGGACCGTCCGCGAGGTTGGCCACGTACCAGCCGGTGGGCGCCAGGGCCCGGCGCACCTCGTCCAGGAACTCGACGCTGGTCAGGTGCGCGGGGGTGCGGGCGCCGCTGAACACGTCCGCGATGACGAGGTCCGCCCAGCCGTCCGGCACCTTGGCGAGCCCGGCGCGCGCGTCCACGGCCCGTACGCGGATCCGCGCCTGCGGGTCCAGCGGCAGGTGTTCCCGTACGAAGGCCACCAGAGCGGCGTCGATCTCCACCACCTGCTGCGTGGAGCGGGGCCTGGCGGCGGCCGCGTACCGGGCCAGGGTGAAGGCGCCGCCGCCGAGGTGGAGCACGTTGAGGGGTTGCCGGGCGGGGGCGACCAGGTCAATGAGGTGGCCGATGCGCCGCTGGTACGAGAAGTCGAGGTGGCCGGGGTCGTCGAGGTCCACGTGGGACTGCGGGGCCCCGTCGATCAGCAGGGTCCAGGCGCGCGAGCGCTCCCGGTCGGGGACCAGCTCGGCCAGCCCGCCGCCCACTTGCCCGGAGGCCGGACCGGCGTCACCGCCCCCGCGCTCCGCCCCGGCGTTGCCCCTGCTGCGCTTGCTCTTCCCTGCCACCCCACCATTGTGCCTGGTCAGGGCTTCAGCGGCAGTTGTCGGCCGCTTCGATCAGACGGGCGGCCTCGCCCAGGGCCGCGCGCAGGACCTCGGGGTCGGTGACCGGGCCCACGGCCTCGGGGGGCAGCAGCCAGCCGGTGCCTCCCGAGGTGGGCGAGACGGCGTCGCCGAAGCGCATGCCGCGCCCGTTGGTCTGCGTACAGGCGCTGCCGGGCAGGTCCCAGGCGTCGGCGGTGCCGGGCGGGACGAGGAAGCCGAGGGTCGCGCCGGAGCAGTCGTGCAGGACGGGGCCGACTCCGGGGGCGCGTCCGGCCCCCCGGCGGATGATGTCGACCGCCTCCAGCCCCTGCCGGGTGGGCACGGTGACCAGGTCGGGGGCCGCCACGAAGGTGGGCGCCGGGAGCCCCGGAGCGACCCGCACCGGGCCGGGGGCCGCGCCGGGCGTGAGCGCGGTGTTCGTTCCAGTACTGTCCATGCCGGCCTCCACCAAGGGGAACCCCTCCTCGATCCGTATCCGCATGGGTTCAACGCACGGGGGCGTCAACAGGTGCGGCGAGAAGCCGCCGCAAAGGATGGCAGTTCATGGCGGATCACGGGTGAGATATCCGTTTTGTAGCCAAACAGTGCATGAACACCCCCTCGCCGGCGGTACGTTCATGCGCGCCGGGAGCCCCGCCCCCGGACCGAGCGCGACGGGACCGCCGACACGATCACCGGGTCCGTCCGACTCAGCGGGATCACCTGAGATTGTCCAGAGAGGCCACGTCCATGGCGGCGTTCCCCCACTCACCCAACTCCTCCTTCCGGCGGCTGCGCGGACAGCACTCGCCGGCCGAGTTCGCGGCCCTGGTGCGCCGGGCCGCACGGGAGATCGGCGAAACGGTTTCCTGCGACGCCCGTTACATCGGGAGGGTGGAGTCGGGCGAGATCCGCTGCCCCAACTACGCCTACGAGCGGGTCTTCCTGCACATGTTCCCCGGCCGCACCCTGGCCGACCTGGGCTTCTCCCCGCGCGAGGCGGTCCGCGGGCGTTCCGCACAACGGGCCAGGACCGCCCCTTCCGGCTCCGACCACCCCACCCACCGTTCCAAGGAGAGCGACGTGCTGCGTCGCGCGTTCATGGCGGGCGGCTCCGCGACCGTGGCGGCAGCGACGCTCAGCCTCACCCTGCTCGGGGACTCCCGCAGGATCCCCTCCCGCGCCGGCGAGGCCGAGGCCGCCGCCGTCGAGGACGCCGTGCGCCAGATCCGGCTGCTGGACGACCGGCACGGCGCCGACTCCCTCTACCGGCGGGCGGCCCAGCCCCTGCGGACCGCGTACGCGCTGCTCGACGCGGGGGCCACCCGGCAGTCCACCGAGGACCGCCTGCACGCGGGCGCCGGAGAACTGGCCGTCTCCGTGGGCTGGTTGGCCCACGACTCCGGCCGCTTCGAGGACGCCCGCTCGCACTACGCGGAGGCCCTGGCCACCGCCCGGGTCTCCGGGGACGCGGGGCTGGAGGCGCACGCCTTCAGCAACATGGCCTTCCTGGCCCGGGACCGCGGGCGCCCGCGCGAGTCGGTCCGGGCGGCCCAGGCGGGCCGGCTCGCGGCCCGCTCGCTGGGCTCTCCCCGGCTGCTGTCGCTGCTGGCCCTGCGCGAGGCGGGCGGCTGGTCGGGGATGTCCGACCGCAAGTCCTGTGAGGAGGCCCTGACCCGGGCGCACACGGAGTTCGGACGGGGCCCCTCGGGCGCCGAACCGGAGTGGATGTCCTTCTTCGGCGAGGCCGAGTTGGAGTCGCTGGAGTCCCGCTGCTGGGCGGACCTCGGGGAGCACGCCCGCGCGGCGCGGCACGCCCGGCGGGCGGCCGACCTCCAAGACCCGCACTTCGCACGGAACGTGGCCCTCTACACCGCCGAGCTGGCCGACGACCTGGCTCGCGCGGGCGCCCCGGACGAGGCCGCCTGGGCGGGCGGTCGGGTGCTGGACCTCCTGGAGGAGGTCCGGTCGACCCGGATCCAGTCGATGCTGGCGGGCACGGCCGCCGTGCTGGTCCCGCACCAGCGATCCCCGCGCGTGGGCGCCTTCCTGACCCGCCACGCGCGGGCCTGACCGCCACCGCCCGGGCCCGACCTGGTGCGACGCCCGGGCCCCGTCGGGTGCGACCGCGGGCCCCCTCGGGTGCCGGGCCCGGGTCAGACGTCCAGGTGGCCCGTGTCGTTCCAGCGTTCCAGCGCGGGGGCTCCGTAGGCCCAGCCGAGGACCGAGAGGGAGGTGGGGTCCAGGCGGACGCGGGCGCCGAAGGAGGCCTCGAAGCCCAACCAGCGGGCGGCCAGGGTGCGCAGGACGTGGCCGTGGGCGAAGACCAGGACGTCGCGTTCCGCCGAACGGGCCCAGGTGACCACCTCGTCCGCGCGCGCCGCGATGTCGGCGACGGCCTCGCCGCCGGGCACCCCGTCGCGCCAGATCAGCCAGCCGGGACGGACCGCCTGGATCTCGGCGGGGGTCATGCCCTCGTAGTCGCCGTAGTCCCATTCCATGAGGGTGTCCCACGGGTCCGCCTGGAGCCCGAAACCGGCCAGGTCGCAGCTCTCGCTGGCGCGGACCAGGGGGCTGGTGCGCACCTCCAGGCCGCGCAGGCTCGACCAGGGCTCGCGGGCCAGGCGCTCGCCGAGCAGCTTGGCGCCCTGCCTGCCCTCCTCCAGCAGCGGCACGTCGGTGCGCCCGGTGTGCTTGCCGAGCTTCGACCATGCCGTCTGGCCGTGCCGGGCCAGCAGGATGCGGGGGGCCATGTCATTTCTCCCGGTCCGTGGGTGTTCGCTCGTAGATACGGCGATTCGATCGTCGGTCCATCATCCACGACGTGAACACCGGGCAACCATGCCGCCGGCGCCGGAGTCATACACCGTATGACGGACCGGCGGCGGCCCACGCGATGGTGGGCGGAACTCCTGCTCCTCGGCCTCCTCTACGGGGCCTACTCGGGCGGACGGCTCCTCGCGCGGGGGGACGTGGACCTCGCCGTCGGCCACGGGCTCGCGCTCCTGCGCGTCGAGGAACTCCTGCGGATCGACTTCGAGAGACCCCTGAACCGGCTCTTCTCCCGCTCCGGCGTGCTCGGGATACCCGCCGACTTCTTCTACGCCTCCCTGCACTACCTGATCACCCCGGCCGTCCTGGTCTGGCTCTACCGGCGCCGCCCCCGGCACTACCGCGACGCCCGCTCGGGTCTCGTCGCGGCCACCGTCCTCGGCCTGGTCGGCTTCGCCCTGGCGCCCACCTGCCCGCCCCGGCTGCTGGAGGCCTCGTACGGGTTCACCGACACGATGGCCCGCTACAGCGCCTACGGCTGGTGGGGCGGGGAGGCGAGCGCCCCGCGCGGGCTCGGCGCCCTCACCAACCAGTACGCGGCCATGCCGAGCCTGCACGTCGGCTGGGCCCTGTGGTGCGGGATCCTGCTGTGGCGCCACGCCCGGCACCCCCTCGTGCGGACCCTGGGCGCCGCCTATCCGGTGCTGACCACGCTCGTGGTGATGGGGACGGCCAACCACTACTTCCTCGACGCCGTCGCGGGCGCCGCGGTGCTGGGCGCGGGGTGGGTGCTCGGGCCCCGGGTGGCGACCTGGGCGGGGGCCCGCGCCGACCGGTGGGAGGCACTACCGGCCCGTTTCCGCCGTAAGTCCACGATTGTCAGTGGCGGATGGGACACTTCCGCCCGTGAGCTCCTACCCGCCCGCCGGTCCCCCGCAGGCCGCACGACCGACCGTGCCGCGGACCGCGACGCCGACCGCGCCGACCGCGGCGACCGCGCCGCCGACGACACTGCGGCAGCGGCTCGCTGACCTGCGCGGTTCCGCCGTCCCGCCGCGTCCCATGGACGCCCGCGCGCTCGCCGCGCTGGCGGCCAACCCCGGCTGCGGCAGACGGGCCCTGCTGGACGGCGCCGGGGTGGACAAGACCCGGCTCGCCGAGGCCCTGGGCTCACCGGCCGCCTTCGGCCAGTCCCAGTTCGCGATCGTCCGCGGGAACTCCTTCGAGGCCAAGGTGAAGGGCGACGGCGGAGCGGAGCTGCTGCGCCTGGTCCACGACCGGCTCGACGCCGACGCGGAACCGCCCGGCGCCGACGCCCGGCTGCCCGAGCTGACCGCCGCCGGACCCGAGGGGCGCGCCGCCCGCACGGCGCTGGCCCTGCGCGAGGCCACCGGCGCGGGGGCCTGGAGCCTGCTGGACCATCCGATGCTGGCCCTGGAGGTGGCGGGCACCCCCGCCTACCTGGAGCCCGACGCCGTCGTGGTGCACCCCGACGGCCGCTGGACCGTGGTGGAGATCAAGTCGTTCCCGATGATCGACGGGGCCGCCGACTCCGCGAAGGTGGGGGCCGCCGCCCGGCAGGCCGCCGTCTACGTGCTGGCCCTGGAACAGACCGCCGCCAAGCTGGAGGGCGCCCGGGTGGACCACCGGGTGCTGCTCGTCTGCCCGAAGGACTTCTCCAACCTGCCCACCGCCGCCGCCGTGGACGTCCGCCGGGAGCGGTCGGTGACCCGGCGCCAGTTGGAGCGGCTGACCCGGGTCGAGGAGCTGGCCGGGTCGCTTCCCGAGGGGACCTGCTTCGACCCCTCGCGGTCCGCCGAGGAGCTGACGGAGGCCGTCTCCGCGGTCTCCGCCGCCTACGCCCCCGAGTGCCTGGCCGCCTGCGAGCTGGCCTTCCACTGTCGGCAGCGGTCCCGCGCCGCCGGGGAGCCGGCCGCCCTGGGCCGGTCCCTGCGCGGGGAGTTGGGCGGGCTCACCACCGTCGAGGCGGCCCTGACCGCGGCCCGCGGCGCGGAGCCCGGTCCGGGGGACGCCGACGACCCCACCGCCGCCGCCCTGCGCCGGGCGGCCCGGCTGCGCGCCGAGGCCCTGGAGGCGGCCGGCGTCCGACCCCCGCACGACGCCCCGGAGAACCCCGCATGCCCCTGCTGAGCACCCTGGCCCGGCTGGAGGCGGTCCGCGCGGGCCGCGCCCAGCCCCTCGCGACCGTGCGCCACCGCCACCTGGGCGAGCGCCCGCTGGTCCTCGTACCGCTGACGACGGCCGGCGAGGCGGGGGCGCCGCTCGGCGCGATGCTGGGCACCGAGCGGGAGGACCCCCGGATCCTCGTCATACCGCAGCCGCGCGACCGGGACCTGCGCTGGGCGTTCCTGGCCGAGCTGGCCCGGGAGCTGATGCCGTACCTGGACGCGTACGCGGACGTGGTGGAGCCGGCCGAGCGGACCGAGACCGACCCGGAGAGCGGTAAGCGGGTCAAGGTCGAGGCGGAGCTGTGCGTGGACGCCCCGCAGATCCTGGTGCCCGGCCGGGCGGCCGTGGAGTACGTACGCCTGCTCGGGCGTTCCATGCGGTTCCGGCGGACGGCCGAGGACGACCCGGAGAACCCGTACCCGGTGCCCACGCAGGTCCCGCTGCTGGGCCGCTGGTTCACCCACCTCGCCGAGCGCTCCCGGGTGCCGGGCTCCTCGATGCTGCTGTCGGCGACGGAGCTGCTCGGGCAGCACTGGGCCACCGGGCAGAGCAACCTGGAGGACCAGCACCTCGGCGCGCTGCTGGCCTGGATCAGCCCGCCCGAGGGGCTCTCGGGCGCCGAGTGGGCGCTGCGGGCGGAGCTGGCGCGGGACGCGCGGGGGCAGCTGCTGGTGCCCCCGGCCGGCCCGGCCACCGACCCGGCCTTCGACAACGGGCTCCTCGCGCCGGCGATCTCGAAGTACGACGCGGCCCGGACGGCGGGCGGGAGCGCGTCCGTGCTGCGGGCGGAGCGGGTCGTCCGGGAGCTGGTCGAGTCCCAGATGGCCACGGCCTGGCGGCAGACCTGGGAGGCGATCGATCTGGTGCGGACCCTGCCCCCCGGGGAGCGCACCGAGGAGCGCTGGACCTCCGACCGGTGGTCCTTCACCGGGCACCGGGACCGCGTCCGCTCGGGCGAGCCCCCGCAGCCGCGGCGCGACGACGCGGTGACGGCGGCGCGGAAGCTGTCGATGCGGGAGACCGAGCAGGGCCGGTTGGACGCCCAGCAGGCCCTCGACGACCCCCTGGTGATGGCGGGGCGGCGGCTGGCGGGCGAGGCCTTCACCGGCGAGGTCACCGAGGTGGTGATGGAGTGGACGGAGGGCAAGCGACCGCGCCCCCGCCCGAGGGTGACCGTGGCCACCGAGGACCGGCCGCAACTGGCCGAGGAGGGCGGCGGGAAGGCGTACCGCTCGCTGGACGGGCGCCAGCAGTCCTTCGCGTTCGTCCGGTTCGAGGAGGACGGGCAGTTGGTGCTGCGCGTGCTCGACAAGATGGGCGCGGGCCGGGAGCCGGCGGCGGGCTCGGTGCCGGAGAAGGGCGACCGGGTGTGCTGGACCCTGTTCGAGCACGAGACGCGCAGCGGCCCGAAGCTGCCCGACGCGGAGAACACCCCCTGGACGCACGGCGGCCCGCCCGGCGCCGCCGCCGCCCTCGCCCCGACCGACGCCGTGACCGACGAGGACCTCCTGTGACCGCCTTCGACCCGGGCGCGGCAGCCGCCCAGGCGACCGCCGCCATCCTGCGCGACACCCTGCACGGCACCGCGCGGGGCGTCGTCGTGGACTCCCCGCCCGGGGCCGGCAAGTCCACCCTCGTGGTGCGGGCGGCGCGGGAACTGGCCGCCGCCGGACGCCGGCTGATGGTGGTGGCGCAGACCAACGCGCAGGTCGACGACCTGGTGCTGCGGCTCGCCGAGAAGGATCCCGGGCTGAAGGTGGGCCGGCTGCACAGCAGCGACGGCGAGGCCTACGACCCCGCCCTGCGCGAGCTGGCCTCGGTGACCCTGTCCTCGAAGCCGGCGGACCTCGCGGAGCTGCCGGTGACCATCTCCACGGCCGCGAAGTGGGCGTACGTCAAGGACACGGAGCCCTGGGAGCACGCGATCGTCGACGAGGCGTACCAGATGCGCTCCGACGCGCTGCTGGCCGTCGCCGGCCTGTTCGACCGGGCGCTGTTCGTGGGCGACCCGGGGCAGCTGGACCCGTTCAGCGTGGTCGGCGCCGAGCAGTGGGCGGGGCTGTCGTACGACCCCTCGGCGAGCGCCGTCAGCACGCTGCTGGCGCACAACCCGCACCTGCCGCAGCACCGGTTGCCGGTGTCGTGGCGGCTCCCGGCGACGGCCGCGCCGCTGGTCTCGCGCGCCTTCTACCCGTACACGCGGTTCCGCAGCGGCACGGGCCCGGGCGAGCGCCGGTTGACCTACGGGGTGACCTCGGACGGTTCGGGTCCGGACCGGGTGCTGGACGAGGCCGCCGCTTCGGGCTGGGGCCTGCTGGAGCTGCCCGCCCGGCACACCCCGCGCACGGATCCGGAGGCGGTGCGGGCGGTGGCCCTGGTGGTCCGGCGGGCGTTGGACCGGGGCGCGGTCACCGCCGACGAGCAGTCCCCCCGGCCGTCCCCGCTGACGGCCGCCCGGATCGCCGTGGGCACCGCCCACCGGGACCAGGCCGCCGCCGTCCGCTCGGCGCTGACCGCCCTCGGCGTCACGGGGGTCACGGTGGACACCGCGAACCGCCTCCAGGGCCGCGAGTACGACCTCACGGTGGTCCTGCACCCCCTGTCGGGCCGCCCCGACGCCACCGCCTTCCACCTGGAGACGGGCCGCCTGTGCGTGCTCGCCTCCCGGCACCGGCACGCCTGTGTGGTGGTGGCCCGGGCGGGCATAGCGGAACTCCTGGACGAACACCCGTCCTCGGAGCCGGTCCAGCTGGGCGTGACCGTGAAGTTCCCCGACGGCTGGGAGGCGAACCACTCGGTCCTGGCCCACCTCGCGGAACACCGCGTCCCCTGGCGACCGTAGCCCCGCCGGACGGAGTCCGGCACGCCGCCGCGGGCGGCCGACCGACACAGCCCCGACGGCTGGGAGGCGAACCACTCGGTCCTGGCCCACCTCGCGGAACACCGCGTCCCCTGGCGACCGTAGCCCCGCCGGACGGAGTCCGACACGCCGCCGCGGGCGGCCGACCGACACAGCCCCGACGGCTGGGAGGCGAACCACTCGGTCCTGGCCCACCTCGCGGAACACCGCGTCCCCTGGCGA
>NZ_JBIUTJ010000020.1:0-18430 GCF_044741845.1 Streptomyces sp. NPDC088097 | reverse complement strand
GCGACCGTAAGCGTCGGCGGGGCGCCCGCCGCCGCCGGACTCCCGGCACCCTTGCGCGACGCTGGACAATGGAGGGTGGCCCGGACGACGCGGCCCGGAGGAATCACAGCGCAGCAGGAGGACACGCATGGCAGAGCCCGAGCGGACCGAGCGGAGGCTGCGGCCCGCGCCGTTGCTCTTCGAACCCTCGGCGGCCGCCACGGACCCGGAGCACTTCTTCGACCTGGAGTCCATCGAGGACCCCCGCGAGCTGCTCGCCCGCGCCACCGAGCTGACGCTCGCCTTCCGGGCCGCGCAGGACAGAGCGGTGGAGTTCCAGGCACTCGCCGCGGCCCAGCTGGCCGACCCCCGGCGGTTCGACCGGCTCGCGCCGGAGGCCATCGCCTCGATCGCCGAGTGGACCGAGGACTACGCCCGCAAGATGATCGAGTTCGGCGAGGACCTCCAGAGCGGTACCGCCCCCGAAACCGACTGACCCGCGCACGGACCGAAGGGTCGACCCGGCCGACCCGGCCGACCGACCCTTCGGAAACCACCGGGTGCTCCGCCGGGGCACGGGTTCCGGTGGACCCCTCTGGCATATGCGCGGCGCAACATACCCCAGGACCACCCACCCTGTCCCGGTTTTCGGTAACTCCCGGGAACCACCGCACTACGCCGGGTAGACCTTGGCATATGACGACCCTGACGACGGCCACCCGCTGCCCCGCTCTCGACGGCATCGACGCGCGCACCGCGCCCGCCACCCACGTCACCCCCCAGGGCTCCGCCTGGCTCACCTCCGCCTGCGCCCACCCGGACCGCGCCCTCGCCGCCTGGCGGGAGCGCCCCGCCGCGCCCGCGGCGCTGCCCTGCGGAACCGCCTTCGACGTCGTCAACGTCCCCCTGGTGCTCGGCCGCCGGATGCTCGACCTGCTCTGGGAACGGGGACCCGGCTCCGGCCCGGCCGCCGTGCACCGCGGCCGGATGCTGCTCTTCGCGACCCCCGGCACCGCCCAGCGACTCCCGGCCCTGCTGGCCTGGGAGGAGTGGGGCACGACCACCCCCGCCCCGCTGTGCCACGGCCACGGCGACGCCGTCACCGTGCCCCCGCTGACCGGCGGGCCCGGTCCGTCCCGGTGGCTGGTGGCCCCCGACACCCGGCTGCCGTGGCTCCCCGGGCCGGACGCCCTGCTCTGGGCGTTCCTGCACGCCGCCCGTGGTCCGGTATCGATTTTTCCTCCGGCCGAATCGGATGCTAATGTCTTCCACGTCGGCAAGCGCCGCTAGCTCAGTTGGTTAGAGCAGCTGACTCTTAATCAGCGGGTCCGGGGTTCGAGTCCCTGGCGGCGCACAGACGGTCGAAGGCCCCCACTCATCGAGTGGGGGCCTTCTTCGTACCCGGGCCCCGGTCCGTCAGGTCGTGATCTTGACCGTGTAGGCCCCCGACTGGGTGCGGTCCGCCACCTCGATGGTGATGCGCTCGCCCGGCACCGTGAACGTTTCCCCCACCTCCAGGGGCGCGTCCGCCAGCGCCGGGTACACCGAGCGATCCCAGCAGGCCTCCGACCGCGGGTGCCCGTCCAGCACCTCGATCGGACCGCCGCCCGAGGACGCCTCGTTGCGGACCCGGTAGACGAGGACCCCCTCGCTACAGGTGTCCCCGTCGTTCCCGACGGAGCCCCGGGCCTCGACGGCGATGGCGCTGCCCTGCCCCGTACGGATCACCGCGAGCCGGGTCCCGCCGGTCCCGCCGGGCTTCGGGGTCTGCGAGAGCGGCTGGAGGGTGTGCAGGGAGGTGCCGGACCGTACGCAGTCCACCTGGGCCCGGTCCAGCCAGCCCAGCTTCCACTTCTGCCAGGCGAACAGGTCGGGGGCCATCCCGAACTGGCTGCCCATGACGTCCCAGTCGCCCACGTACGTGTCCCAGTCGCCCTTGCCGTCCGTCGGCCGGTGGTAGAGGTCGGGCAGGTCGAAGACGTGCCCGGTCTCGTGGGCGAGGACGTTGCGGTCCGGCGGGTGCTTCTCGAAGACGGTGACGATCCTGCGCAGGTCCGTGCCGTCGGCCCGCAGCGGGCGCTCGAAGTTCACCACCTTGGTGGCGTCGGAGTCCACGCCGGGGGCGTTCGGGTCGGCGACGAAGTAGACGACGTCGTACGCGGAGAAGTCCACCCCGGGGTCGGCGGCGGCCACCGCGTCGCGCAGGTAGGCCGCCCGGTTCTCCGGGGCCCAGTCGCGCCGTATCCCGTACCGCACCGACGGGTGGGGCATCCGGACCCACGTCTTCTGCGGGTAGGGGACCAGGTGGAAGCGCCCGTAGGAGGCCCGCTCGAAGAACTCGCTGGTCGTCGGGAAGTAGTCGGCCGCCAGCTCGTCGGGGGTGACGGCCGGCGCGTGGTCGGGGAAGGACAGGAAGACCATGACGGCCCTGAGGGTGCGCTCGGGCTTGGGGTAGGCCCGGTTCCAGGTGTCGAGACCCAGGGAGTGGTGCGCCCCCGTACGGGTCAACGCGCACGGCCCGCCCCGGGACTCGGCCACCGCCGGCCCCGCGACGAGCGACATGGCGGCGAGCGCCGTCATGGAGGTGAGCACGGCCGCCGCGCTGCGCATGCGCGAGCGGTCCACTCCCCCGGGTGTCTCCTGTGGCGGCACATCGACCTCCGGTGGTGGATTCGTCCCGTCTCGCACCACCTTCTGTCGATTGTCTTACTAATGCCCTGTTCCGCTGCCCCACACGAGTGAGCAATACGGCAACCCGGTGACCCCCTGACTTCACGGCTCCACCTACAGAACGTCACGACTGATCACGTGAGATCAGCCCCGCCCCCGAGTCGCTCACAGACGCGCAGAAACGATCACCCGGCCCGGAGGCGACACACCGTCAGTACCGTGCCGACGGACCGTCATCATGCCGACGAAGCCGGTCCCGCACGGCGACGCCGCTGGATAGGGCCTCCCGGCAGCCTCTATGATCGGCACACTTTCCTGCACGGACACTTACGAGCACTGCGGGAGCCAACGGTGAGCGCAACCTCAGAGGGAACCGGTTCGGCGGCCGACAGCACCCGATCGGCCCTTACGGAGCGTCACCCGGCAGTGCCGGACGTGCCCGGCATGTCGGCGCGCGACTATCGGGCCGCCTTCGACGCGGCCCACCTCGCGATGGCGGTCGTCGACCGCGAGGGCTCGGTCGTCGTCGCCAACCGGGCCTTCTCCGGCCTCCTGGGCACCGAGCCGCACCGGCTCGTCGGCCAGTGCGCCGCCGACCTGGTCGACCTGGCCGCCGAGGCCCGCACCTGGCAGGCGTACCAGGAGGTGCTGCGCGGACGGCAGGCCCGGCTGCGCTGCACCCGCCGCCTCAAGCACCCCGACGGACACTCGCTGTGGACCGAGGTCACCCTCGGACCCGTCCCCGGCACCGGCGACGTCCTGCTGTCGGTCGCCGACATCAGCGACCGGCGCGACCTCCAGGCGCGGCTGCGCCACCTCCAGATGCACGACCCCGTGACCCGACTGCCCAACCGTGCACTGTTCTTCGAGCGGCTCTCCGCCGCGCTGGAGGCCTCCTCGTACGGGACGGGCGGCGGGACGGGCCGGATCGGGCTCTGCTACCTCGATCTCGACGGCTTCAAGGCGGTCAACGACACCCTCGGCCACCGGGTCGGGGACCGACTGTTGACCGCCGTCGGCGCCCGCCTCACCCAGTGCGCCGACCGGTCCGGCTACGGGCGTTCGGGCGGCCACCTGGTCGCCCGGCTCGGCGGCGACGAGTTCGCCCTGCTGGTCGAGGACTCCACCGGCACCGATCAGCTCGCGGACCTCGCGCGCGACGTGCTGAGCGCCGTACAGGAACCCTTCGACCTGGCCGGGCAGCGGCTGTCGGTCTCCGCCTCCATCGGCGTGGTCGAGCGGGCCGCGGCCGGAACCTCGGCGACCGGGCTGATGCAGGCCGCCGACACCACCCTGTACTGGGCCAAGGCCGACGGGAAGGCCCGCTGGACCCTCTTCGACCCCGAGCGCAACGCGCACCGGATGACGCGCCAGGCCCTCTCCTCCACCCTGCGCCCGGCGGTCGAGCGCGAGGAGTTCGCGCTGGAGTACCAGCCGTTGGTCGATCTGGAGAGCGGCACCGTGCGCGGGGTCGAGGCCCTGGTCCGCTGGAACCACCCGCAGTTCGGCACGCTCACGCCGAATCGGTTCATCGGCATCGCCGAAGAGGACGGCTCCATCGTCCAGTTGGGGCAGTGGGTACTGCGGACCGCCTGCCGGCAGGCGCGGCGCTGGCAGATCGAGCAGCCCAGCGACTCGCCCGTCTTCGTCTCGGTGAACGTGGCCGTGCGCCAGGTCTGGGACTCCGACCTGGTGGGCGACGTCGCGGAGATCCTCGCCGAGACCGGACTCGCCCCGCAGCTGCTCCAGTTGGAGCTGACGGAGTCGGCGGTGATGGGCTCGGCCGGGCGTCCCCTCCAGGCCCTCCAGGCCCTCAGCGACATGGGCGTGCGGATCGCGATCGACGACTTCGGCACCGGCTACTCGAACCTGGCCTACCTGAGCCGGCTCCCGGTGTCCGTGCTCAAGCTCGACGGTTCCTTCGTGCGCGGCTTCCGCTACGAGGAGGGCGCGCACCCCAACCCGGCCGACGAGACGATCGTCGAGGCCCTGGTCCAGCTCGCGCACCGGCTGGGCCTCACGGTGACCGCCGAGTGCGTGGAGACGGCGGGTCAGGCCGCGCGGCTGCGGCGCGTGGGCTGTGACACGGGTCAGGGCTGGCTCTACTCCCGCGCGGTGCCGCCCGACCAGATCGCCAAGATGATCGCCCCCGCCAACGGGGCCCGGTTCGCCGCCGGGGCGCCGACGTCCGGGGCCGGCTCGGCCTGAGACACCGCGCCCCGGGGCCCCGCCGCCGGGGAGAACCGGAACCGCCCTGCCCCCGGACGGGGGCAGGGCGGTCGGCGCTCGGCGCGGGGTGGGGGGAGATCAGCAGGCGCCGAGGTCCTTCCAGACACCCCATTGACCCGTGGTGCCCGGCGTCTCGTTCTGAGTCCACCACTGGGCCTGCCACTTGTGCCCGTTGTGCGCGACCTGGTTGCCGCCGTTGTAGACGGTTCCCGCGACGTAGGCCGGGACGGAACCGCAGCCGGTGGGCGGCGTCGTCGGAGGCGTGGTCGGAGGGGTCGTGGGCGGGGTGGTCGGAGGCGTGGTGGGAGGCGTCGTCGGCGGGGTGGTCGGCGGCTGCGTGCCGCCGCCCAGGGCGTCCGAGATCTGGTTGAGCAGCGTGGTGTTGTTGTCCAGGCCGAGCAGGGAGTACATCATCGCGCCGGCCAGGCCGCGCTGCTTGCCGTAGTCGACCCGGGCCTGGATGGACTTCTGGTTCAGGCCGGTGAAGAACTCGCCGTCCTTGTAGAAGTACGAGGCCTTGGCCTGGTCGTCCCAGAAGGTGCTCGCCGGGTTGTCGACGATCCCGCCGAGTTCCTTGTAGTTGGCGATGCCGGCCTGCTGGCTGGTGGGCCGGGCGCCGGAGGCACCGGTGGCGCTCTGCGCGAGGCCGTTGTTCGCCCCGGCGGGGACGCCCTTCCAGCCGCGGTAGTAGAACTCGTAGCCCAGGGTCAGCTTGTTGGCGGGGAAGCCGCCGGTGATCCCGTAGGCCGGGTTGCCGTCGATCCAGGAGTCGATGGCGTTGTCGATGCTGTACTTCTGCGTGCCCGGGGCGATCGGGTCGGTCGGGTCACCGGCCGGGGAGTACAGCGGGGACTGGTGGTACGTCGGGCCGTCGCTGTCCCAGGCGCCGTGCATGTCGTACGTCATGATGTTCGCGTAGTCGAGGTACGCGCCGATCTTGTCCGTCTCGATGTACTTGATCTTGTCCTGGCCGGCCGGGAGGGCCGAGGTCAGCAGGTACTTCTTGCCGCCGTTGGCCTGGCCGTAGGCGTCGAGCTGCTCGCGGAACTCCTTGAGCAGGAGCGTGAAGTTCTGCTTGTCCTCGGGGGCGTAGTGGTTGCCGAGGTGGCCGCCCGACGAGCCCGGGTACTCCCAGTCGATGTCGATGCCGTCGAAGATGCCGGCCGCCGCGCCCTGGCCGCCGTAGCCGCCCTCGACCGGCAGGTTGCCCTTGATGTACTGGTCGATGCAGGAGGAGACCAGCTTCTTGCGGGAGGCGTCGGTCTTCGCCGCGTCGCTGAAGTACTTCGAGTACGTCCAGCCACCGAGCGAAAGGTTGATCTTCAGGTGGGGGTACTTGGCCTTCAACTGCTTGAACTGGTTGAAGACGCCGACGATCGGCTGGTCCCACTTGTCGGCGACCCCGCTGACGCTGTCGGCCGCGCCGAAGGACTTCTGGTAGTCGGCGTACGAGTCGCCCGCGCCGTCACCGGCGTTGGGGTTGTTGTCGTCACCCGCCGCCTTGTTGGCCTCGAAACAGGTGAGGTTGGTGGGGTGGATGTTGCCGAACGAGTAGTTCAGCACGTCCAGCTTCCCCGCTATGCCCCGCGTGTCGAGGTGCTTGGGGTAGAACGCGCTGCCGTACACGCTCCACTGGTCGTAGTAGGCGATCTTCACGCCGCCGCTGCTGACGTTGGTGGAGGTGTCGGCCGCCTGGGCGGTGCCGAGCCCCGCGAAGCCGGCCAGCGCTCCGGCTGCAAGCGCGGCCGTGGCGGCGGCCGCGATGAGGGGTTTACGGATGTGCATGAACTGCCTCCGGGGGGTGGGAGGGGGGAGCATCAGCTTCAGGTGAGAGAAGTGATAGCGATCACCCGGGCCCGCAGTCAATGGTTTGGACCAAAGAAGGACTAGACCACTGCGCGGACAAATGTGCTCGTCAGAGCGGTGGGCGGACATGGAAAACCGCCCGCCACCCCGGGTGACGAGCGGTTTAAGGCTCCCTTAGGTCATGCTCCGGCAAGGTTTAGGCAACAAACCAGCCAAACCCCGTTCTTGCGCCCTCAGGCCGCTTCCGCGCCCTGCGTCGGCATCCCGTACGCATCTGCGATGAGCGCATAGGAGCGCAACCGGGCCTCGCCGCCGTGGGCGTTGGCGGTCAGCATCAGCTCGTCGGCGCCGGTCCGCTTCACGAGGGCGTCGAGCCCCGAGCGGACCTCGTCGGGGGTGCCGTGGGCGATGTTGGCGAGCCAGCCGTCCACGAACTCCCGCTCCGGCGCGGAGAAGTCGTACGCGGCCGCCTCCTGAGGCGTCGGGACGAGTCCGGGCCGGCCGCTGCGCAGCCGGAGCATCGACAGCGCACCGGTGAGCACCTGGGCACGGGCCTCCTCCTGCGTGTCGGCGGCCAGCGCCGAGACGCCGATGAGGGCGTACGGGGCGTCCAGGACGGCGGAGGGCCGGAAGCTCTGGCGGTAGAGGTCGAGGGCGGGCAGGGTGCCGGCGGCGGAGAAGTGGTGGGCGTACGCGAAGGGCAGGCCCAGCTCGCCGGCGAGCTGGGCGCTGAAGCCGGAGGAGCCGAGCAGCCAGATCGGGGGTCGCCCGGCCGGCCCCTGCACGGGGCCGGGCACGGCGTGCACCCGGGCGTAGGGGTGGCCGTCGGGGAACTCGTCGTCGAGGAAGCGGGTCAGCTCCATGAGCTGGCGGGGGAAGCCGTCGGCGGACTCGTCCAGCCGCCCGGTCCCGCGCAGCGCGGCCGCCGTGCGCTGGTCGGTGCCGGGGGCGCGGCCGAGGCCGAGGTCGACGCGGCCGGGGGCGAGGGCCTCCAGGGTGCCGAACTGCTCGGCGACGGCCAGCGGGGCGTGGTTGGGCAGCATGACCCCGCCGGAGCCGAGCCGGATCCGGGAGGTGTGGGCGGCGAGGTGGGCCAGGATCACGGCCGGGGAGGAGCTGGCGACCCCGGGCATGGAGTGGTGTTCCGCGACCCAGTGGCGGTGAAACCCACGGGATTCGGCCAGGCGGGAGAGGTCGACGCTGGTGCGCAGGGAGGCGTGGGCCGTACTGCCGCTGCCGACGGTGACCAGGTCGAGCACCGACAGCGGCACGGGCGCCCCGCCCCGGATCGTGCCCCGGATCGGATCGGCCGCGTCCATCCCCTCGCCCGTCCGTCCGCCCGTGTGCCCGCCCGCCTCTGCGGTGTCGCTCATCGTCGCTCCCGTCCCAGTCGGCTCGTTCGCCTCGTTCGTGTTCGTACGAAGAATTCGAACCGTCGCGGGCCCCGGGGCATTCCCGGCAGACCGGATGAGGTCATGCCTGCGGCATATGCCAGGAGAGTAGATACAGGCAGAGGGACATGATTAAGCCATCAATCTCCTCAACAGACGCTCCACGTGGGCCTCTTGATGGCTATCGTGGTAGAGCAAGCGGTAACAACCTGGTAGGGGGAGACCGTGGCGCTGAAGCCCGAGCCGACCGCGCCGTTCCACTCGGTGCAGTACGCCCTGCGCGTACTCGAAACGATCTCGCGGCACACCGGTGGTGTGACCGACGTGCAGATCGCGCGTGAGACCGGCCTGCCCGCGGCCCATCTCACACCGATGCTGCTCATGCTCCGCCGGGAGGGCTACGTCCTCCAGGTCTCCGACGGCGCCTACGCCATAGGGGATTCCCTCGTCCTGCTCGGCTCCGGCGTCGACCGCCAGCAGGCCCTTCAGGAGAAGCTCCAGGACACCCTGGACCGGCTCCGCGACTCCGTGGGCGCGGCCGTCTACATCAGCCGGTACGTGGACGGCGAGGTCCGCATCACGCAGTTCGCGGACAGTCCGCGCACCCCCAAGGTGCACGAGTGGGTCGACTTCCGCTCGGCGGCGCACGCCAGCGCGGTCGGCAAGTGCCTGCTGACCCAGCTCGACCAGAACGGCCGCCGTGACCACCTGTCCCGGCACAAGATCGCCCGTCTCACGTCGAAGACGATCGTGAACGAGCGGATCCTCTTCTCCAAGCTCGACAGCCAGCCGGCCACCGTGCCCATGCTGGACCTCCAGGAGTACGCGGTGGGCACGGTCTGCGCGGCCGTACCGATCACCGCGGGCGCCGCCGTCGGTTGCCTGGCCCTGTCGATGCCGGTCGAGCACGCCCACCGACTGCGGGCCGCGGCCGACGCGCTGAACCGGAAGGCCGCGCCGCTGCTGCTGTCGCTCACCCTCTGATCGCGCGAAGGGTGCGCGATGGGGGCGCGAGGCGGGGCGCGACAGGGGGAAAACACTTCGGGCGGTTCCCGGTGAACCGGAAACCGCCCGAAGTAGAGGTGCGCCGCCAGGGACTCGAACCCCGGACCCGCTGATTAAGAGTCAGCTGCTCTAACCAACTGAGCTAGCGGCGCCTCACAGAAAAAATACTACCTGGTCCCCGGGGGTGCTCAAAACCGATACCCCCCGGTCCCGGCGCCGGGGGCGTCGATCCCCTCAGCGGTCCAGGAGGTCCCGGCGGCCCTGGGTCTCGTACGCCGCCAGCAGCGCGTCCAGGGTGGGTGCGTCCAGCGGGCGGTACTCCGTACCGGTCCGCAGCCAGACCGGATCCGGGCACCGGAAGCCGGCCCGGCGCAGTGCGACCCGGTGGACCTTGTTCGTGGCGGTGACGGGCATGGCGCGCAGGATCCGGACGTAGCGCGGGGCCATCTTCGTGCCGAGGTCCGGCTGCGCGGCGAGGAAGGCGGCGAAGGCCTCCGGATCGAAGTCGGCCCCCTCGCGCAGGGCCAGGGCGGCCATCACCTGGTCCCCGGCGACCTCGTCCGGGACGGCGTACACGGCGACGGCCGCCGCCGCGTCCCAGCGGGCCAGGACGTTCTCGATCACGGCGGCGGCCAGGTTCTCGCTGTCGACCCTCAGCCGGTCGTCGGTGCGGCCCGCGAAGTAGAGGAAGCCGTCCGGATCGCGGAAGAAGAGGTCCCCGGTCCAGTACCAGCCGTCGCGGGTGCGGGCGGCCTCGGCCTCCGGGTTGCGCCAGTAGCCCTCGAAGAGGCTGCGGCCGCGGTTGACCAGCTCGCCGATGGCCTCGTCCCCGTTGGTCAGCCGGCCCTCGGCGTCGAGGAGGGCCGGGGGGCAGACGCGGCCGGTCTCCGCATCGATCACGGCGAGGTCGTCGCCGGCCCCGGCCCGGCCGAGGGCGCCCGGCGGTGTGTCGGGGGTGCGCTGGACGGAGGCGCCGCCCTCGGTGGCCCCGTAGCCCTCCACGAGCCGGACCCCGAACCGCTCGGCGAAGCGGGCCGCGTCCACGGCCCCGGCCTCGGTGCCGAAGCCGAGGCGCAGCGGGTGGTCCCGGTCGTCGGGGCGGGGCTCGGTGGCGAGGAGGTACTGGACGGCCCGGCCGACGTAGGTGAAGTACGTCGCCCCGTAGTCCCGTACGTCGTCCAGGAACGCGGAGGCCGAGAAGCGGGGGCGCAGGGCGACCGCGGCGGCGCCGCACAGGGCGGGCAGCCAGTCGGCGATGACGGCGTTGCCGTGGAAGAGCGGCATGCAGACGTAGTGCACGTCGTCCGGGGTGACGGAGAAGCTCCGGGCCAGGGAGTGACCCGCGGCGGCGAGCCGGCCCTGGGTGCAGATCGCGGCCTTGGGCGCACCGGTGGAGCCGGAGGTGAAGTAGAGGAGGAGCCGGCTGTCGGGTCCGGGCGGGGTGACGCTCGCCTCGCCGGGCTTGGCGCCCGCGTAGGGGGCGAGGAGGGCCTCGTACTTCTCGGTCCCCGTGACCAGGATCCGTACGCCGGGCAGATCGAGGCCGCGCAGCAGCGGGAGGTGGGCGGGCTCGGTGACCAGGATCCGGCAGTCGGTGTGCAGGATGTCGCGGGCCAGCTCGGGGCCGCGCCGCGTGGGGTTGATCCCGGCGACGGCGGCCCCGGCCAGGGCCGCCGCGCCGAGCCAGAAGGGGAACTCGGGGGTGTTGTCGAGCAACACCCCCACATGCGGCTGCGCCCCCGGCGGCAGCAGGTCCACGAGGAGCGCGGCGCGGGCCGCGGCCTCCCGGGCGGTCCGGTGCCGACTGAGCACGGTGACCCCGGCGGCCTCGGCCCCGTACTTCAGCCCCGGCCGGTGGTCGCCCCATTGGCGCGCGATGAGTTCCGCGACGGTCCGGGGTGCGCCGGCATCGGATTCGGCATCGCGCGCTGTCGTCGTCCGCATGCCGCCGGAGGTTAGCTGACGTTACGTCAGAACTGAACGTCGGAGCAGGAGTAGAAGGCCATCGGGGTGTCGTTGACCGTCCAGACCGCGAGGATCATGTGCCGGCCCGTCTTGCCGCTGGGCATGGTGCCGCGGTGGATGGTGGTCATGTCCGGGCGACCGCCGTTGTAGGGGACGACGAGGAAGGGCTGGGGGTCGAGCGAGGCGCGGGTGAGGGGCTTGGTGGGGTCCCAGCCCGTCTTGGTGACGTAGTACTTGAAGTCGGTCGTGGAGTGGTTCGCGGTGAACTGCCAGCGGAAGTCGTAGCTCTGGCCGGAGGTCACCCGGGTCGCGGGCCAGGCGCCCCCGCGGGGGGCGTCGAGCTGGGCGAACTCGCTGTGGCCGCCGGCACATATCTGCCCGTCGGCGGGTCCGGCCGCGGGGAAGCCCTTGAGCCCCTCGACGCTCTGGGGCTCCCACTGGATGGGCCCGCAGTCCGAGACGGTCTTGTTGGCGCAGAGCTTCTGGCGGCTGATGGGGGTGTCGGTGTAGCCGTGACCGCTCGCGGAGGGCGCCCCGAGGAGGGCGACGCCGGCGAGGAGACCGCCGAGGCCGAGCGCGGCGGCGGCGGCTCTGCCGGGGCGTACGCCCCGAGCGGGACGGTCGGGGCCGGCGGGGCGGGTGGGCATGCGGAAGGAACGCATGGTGCTCCTTGGGACGTGGGGGGAACCTGACGGGTTCGTGCGCGCGCGTCGGGAGGCACCCGTGGGGAGGGCGCCGGCGAGGATCTTCAGGTCTAGACCAAGTCCCACAGTATTGACGGGAGTTGGCCGTGTCCATACCAACGGAAGAACGGGTGGTCCGGTCGTTCCCGGCCACCCGTTCTCCGCCGTCGCGGATCCCCCCGCGTCCCCTGCGTCCCCCGTCTACCCGCCTACTGCTCCCCGCGCCCCGTGTAGAAGGCGACGGTGAGGTCCTTCACCAGGGCCTTGCGCTCGTAGTCGTCGAGCTCGACGATCCCGCGCGAGGTCAGGCGGTGCACGGTGTCGTCCACCGCGTCGACCACCGAGGTCAGGACGGTGTCCCGGTGCCTGGCGTCGATCGCGGCGACCCGGCGGCGGCGCATGGCCTCGGCCACCTCGGGGGCGTACTCGATCCTGATGGGCTGGGCCGAGAACACCTCCACGCCGACGGCCTCCGTCTCGGCCGCGAGCATCCGGGTCAGGGCGTCGCCGACGGCCTCGGCGTCGCGCAGGGTCGGGGCGTCCTCGTGGAAGGCGTCGGCGGGGAGCTGGGACAGCACCCGCGCCATCGCCGACTCCACCTGCTCGGCGAGGTACTCGACGTGGTCCTCGACGGCGAGGGTCGCCCGGGCCGTGTCCTTGACCTGCCAGACCACCTGGACGACCACCCGGAGGGCGAGCCCGCCGGAGTCCACGGCCGCCATGGGCTCGCTGCGCCAATGGCGCAGGCGTACGTCGACCCGCCGGCGCAGCAGGAGCGGGCTGACCCAGGTCAGGCCCGTACGACGGACCGTGCCGCGGTAGCGGCCGAAGAGGGTGAGCACCCAGGCGTGGCCGGCCCGCGCCCGGCCGAGGCCGCCGAGCGCGAGGAGCGCGACGATCCCCAGGAAGGCGAGCGGGGGCCAGTGGCCGGCGCGGAGCCCCTGGTAGGGCCGGGGCGGCACCCCGAAGGCCTCGACCACGACCGGCGGCACGACGCCGGCCCGCCAGAGCACGGTCGCGCAGCCGGCCAGGGCGAGTCCGCCGACGGCCACGGCGACCCAGCCGGGCAGCACCGGGCCGCAGTGCTCGCGGAGCCGGTCGTCACCCTGGGGAACGCGGCGCCCGGCGGGGGCCTTCGGGCGGGGGGCGGTGCGGATCGGCGCGTCCGTGCGGGGCGCCGGGTGCGGTCGGGGCTCCGGCCGGGGTTCGATACGGGGCTCCGGCCGGTGCTCGGGCCGGCCCAGGAAGGGGAGGTGCACCGGGACCTCGGTGACGGCCGCGCCCCGGAGCGGGGGCGCGAGCAGCGGGATGTCCTGGGTGTCGTCCTCCTGGGCGGTGTCCCGCATGCCCCGGGTCACGGCCCGCGCGACGAGGTCGGCGACGCCGGGGCCGGGGATTCCGGAGGCGGCGATCGCGGCGGCAGGTGGGGCGGGCGGTGCGGGCCAGGGGCCGTCCTGGCGGGGGTGGACGGCCGGCTCGGGCTCCGCCCGGACCCGCGCGGCGGGAACCTCGGCGTCGACCCACCGCCCGGGGCGGGGGGCGGGCTCGGGGTACGGCGCGGCCTGGGCCGGAACCTCCGGTTCGGCGTGCCCGGTGGGGACCGGGATCCGGGGCTCCTGCTCGGGGTGCGCGCCGCGCGCCGTGCCGGAGGGGGTCGGCTCGCCGAACCCCGGCCCGTCGGGACCGGCCCACGCCGGGCCCGGGTCCGACGGTGTGGTCGTGTGCGCGGGGCGGGCCTCGAAGTCCGCTCCGGCGTACCCGAACCCGGCCGGGACCGGCTCGGCGGCGGCCCGCGCCGGCGGCTCCGCCGACGCTTCGGCGAACCCGGCCGGGGCCTGCGCCCCCACGGCGGCGGGCACGGGCGCGGGCCCGGCCGGCGGGTCGGCGTACGGGGTCCGGGGCCGGCCGGCGAACTCCGACTCCCCGAACCCGAACCGGGCCGCGACCGGCTCGGCGGTCTGCGGGTGCGGGACCGGCTCCGCCGCGCGGGGGCGGGCCCCGGTCTCCGGCCCGGCGCTCCCGGGCCACGGGGCGGCCGGCTCCGACCGCCCACCGGCGTACGGGATCCCGGCCGGGACCGCCTCGGCGGCCACCGTCACGGGCTGCCGCTCGGCAGGACCGGCCCACGCCGGGACGGGGTCCGCGTGCGCGGCACGGGGCCGGGCGGCGAACTCCGACTCCCCGTGGCCGTACCCGGTCGGAGCCGGGTCCGCGTACGGGGCCCGGGGGTGCGGCTCGGCCCGGACGAGGAGGGCCGGGGCGGGCTCGGCGTGGCCGCCGACCCACGCGGCGACCGGCTCCGACCGCGCGTCGGCGTACGCGGTCGAAGCCGGGGCAGCGCCGTACGCGGCAGCGGCAGCGGCCGGGTCGGCGCCGTACGCGCTACCGGCCGGGTCGGCGGCGGCCGGTGGTGCGGGACGCGCGTCGGCGGAGCCGGCCCGCGCCGGGGCCCGCTCCCCGTACGGGGCCTGCTCCGCGTAAGCGAACGGCTCGATAGCGGCCCGCGGGGACGGGTCCGCCGGGCGGGGGGCGACCTCGGGCCGGGCCGGCGACGGGCGGAGGTGGAAGGTGCCCGTGGTGAATGTGGTGCGCGTGGGGTACATCGTTGCCTCCGTCATGCGAACAGCCGGCGCCAGGTTTCCGGGCCCGGGAAGCCGTCGGCCGAGGCCCCGCGCCACCCCTGGGCACGCTGGAACGCCTCGACGTTGCGGCGGTCGGCCTCGCCCCAGCGGGGCCCCGGGCCGGACGTGTAGTACGTGCCGAAGCCCTTCTTCAGCAACTGCCGGCCGAGGGCGGCGACGGCCGGATGGGACTGCCCCGGACGGAAGTACACCGCCCCGGGATAGGCCGGCTTCCCGGCCGGCCCCGCCTGGCCCACGAGCGGCGGGATGTCCTTGCCCTGGCCCTGGACCAGCAGCCGCCAGGTGTGCTCGCCGGGGACGCCGTCGGCGTCGGCGCCCGTCCAGCCCTGCGCCTGCTGGAAGGCGAGGGTGGCCGCCCGGTCGGCGTCGGACCACTTCGTGCTCGCGCCCTTGGGGTAGAAGCGGGTGGCCCCGCGCCCGATCAGCATCTTCCCCAGCTCGGCGACGTAGGGGTTGTCGGCTCCCGCCGCGAACTTCCCCGCGCCGGGGAAGGCGGAGGGGGCCGGCTGGGGGCCGGGGGCCGGGGCACCGGGCACTCCGCCCGTCACCCCGTTGAACCGGTAGGGGACGTACTTGGTGGAGTTGTTCCAGTACCCGTACGGCGTGGCCTGCTTCCGTGTCGTCGGGCGGGTCTGCTCGTAGGCGACGTAGTGCGTGCGCGTCTCGTCGGCCCAGCCACCGAAGAGCACCACGTGCGAGCCCTTGTTGGGGTCCGCCGGGTTGTGGAAGAGCAGCATGTCCCCCGGCAGCAGCTCCTCCTTCGTGATCTTCGTCGCGAAGGTGTCGAGGCTGCCGGTCCACTCGTTCGTGCCCAGGTTCCAGGCCATGGAGACGTAGCCCGAGCAGTCCTGCCGGTAACCGTCCGACCAGTACTCGGACATGCTGTACGGCACCCGGGCGTCCAACCAGGTCTTGGCCCGGTTGATGATCGTGGTCCGGTCGATCCGCTTGGCGAGCGCGGGCGCCCCGGGCCGGCCGACGGGGCCGGAGGCCGGACGGCCGTGCAGCGGGGACCGGCCGCCCTGCGGGGTGCCGGGGTCATCGGAGGCCACGGTTCGGGGGCCGGGCGCCGGCTTGGCCGCGGCCGGCGCGGACGGGGTGCCCGCGCCGAGGACCACACCGGCGGCGGTGGCCAGCACCAGGGCCCGGCGCGCTCCGCGCGCGGCCGGGTGCCCGCCGTCCCGCAGCGTTATGGCCCGCCCGCGCGCGAGGGTGCGGCGTCGGTGCGCACACCCCGGGCACGCGCAGTCGCGCGCGGGCTCGTACTCCTCGAAGATCGGCACGGGCATCGCCGTCGACGCCTTCGTGGACACGGGCGGAGGCATCTGCACATGCGTCGGGGGCTGCATCGTCATGCGGTTCCGTCCACTCCCCTGCTCGTCACTGGTCGGCCGGGCACACGTCTGTCGAGGCGTCAGATACCGCTCGGCCCAGACATATCGTGCACGACAAACCCCCCAAACATGGGTTAATCGGACAACGTGGGCGCGGCCCGTCACGAGCACCTCGGCAGGTGGGGTAGAGTTTTCCCTGTCACCAAGCGCCGCTAGCTCAGTTGGTTAGAGCAGCTGACTCTTAATCAGCGGGTCCGGGGTTCGAGTCCCTGGCGGCGCACAGACGACGAAGAAGCCCCCCGCAGCGAAAGCTGCGGGGGGCTTCTTCGTCGTACCGGTACCGCGTGTCCGGGGGCGCTCTACGCCGCCGCTCCGGGGCGGGATCCCGCGCCCGTCAGGTAGGCCGAGACCACCACGTTGGCCGAGTACTGCCGGGCCGCCTTGTCGTAGCTGCCGCCGCAGGTCACGAGCCGCAGTTCGGCGCGTCCCCGGACCCGGGGGCCGTAGGCCTTGCCCGGGTCGAAGCCGGCCCGCTCGTAGACGCGTACGTCCTCGATCGTGAACTCGGCGACCGTGCCGTCCGCCCGGGCCACGCTGATCTTCTCCCCGGCCTTGACCGCGCTCAGGCCGAAGAACACCGCAGGCTTCGACTTCGTGTCCACGTGCCCGACCATCAGCGCCGTCCCGGCCGCTCCGGGCGCGGCGCCCGCGCCCCACCAGCCGACCGTGCCCGGCAGCTCGTACGGCGGCGGCTCGATCGCGCCGTCGCGGTCCAGGCCGCGCGCGATCACCGGCGCCTGGATCCCCATGGACGGTACGTCGATCCGTGCGGGCATCGCCGCCGACAGGGGCGCGCGCGGCGCCGGGAGCCCCGCGCCGACCGGGGTTCCGGCCTGCCCGGACGGCGCGCCGGTCTCGGGGACGCCGGTGATGTGCTTGCCCCACAGCCACAGGCCGAGCACCAGCACCGACCAGGCGACGAAGGTCGCCATCCGACCGCCGGGGGTGGACCTCGCCTCGCTCATCCGCCGTTGCGTCGGCGGCGCAGGGTCAGGGCCCGGCCCGCGACCGCCAGGGTGGCCGCGGCCGCGAGGACCGCGCCGATGACGGTCTGCGGGAGTCCGGGACCGTCGCCGGTGTGGCTCTTCTTGGTGGCGGCGGCCAGTTGGGTGCTCTCCGCGACCTGGGCGGCCATGCCGCCGCCGCCCGCGTGGACGGGCCAGACCGGGGAGTGGTGCGGTTCGGGGCGGTGGTCGGGGCGGACCTCGATGGAGCCGCGCAGGCCCTCGTCGCGGTCGCCGCACTTCACCCGGATCTCGTGCCATCCGCCCTGGGCGTGCGAGGCGATCCGGGCTTCGCCCCACAGGGTCTTGCCGTCGTCGCGGCCGCCGGACAGGCGGGCCTCCGACACGAAGACGGGCGAGTGGGCCACCGCCCAGTCCGCGTGGCAGCCGCGGACGCGGATCTTGACGTGCGTCCCTGGTTCGGCCGGGTTCGGCTCCGCCGAGACGTTGCCGCGGTCCCACTCGTTCGCGAGCGCGGCGGGGGCGGTCACAGCGGTGGACGCCGTCAGGGCGACGGCCACCCCCGCGACACGGAGAGCGATCAGTGAACTGCGCATGGTGAACCTCCTCTACAAGGAGATTCACGCGCGACGCGCCGCTCCGCATCCGGAGCGGCGCTCTCTTGGCCCGTATGTGTCAGCCGTACGCGCTAACGCGGGGCCCGTGGGGGAACCGCCCGCTGGGCCGTTCGGGGCGCGCGCTCAGACCAGGTCGACGAGGTCGGCGATCGAGTTGACCGTCTTCGTCGGGCGGTACGGGAACTTCTCGGTGTCCGCCGCCGAGGTCAGACCGGTCAGCACGAGGAAGGTCTGCATGCCCGCCTCCAGGCCGGCCAGGACGTCCGTGTCCATCCGGTCGCCGATCATGGCGCTGGTCTCGGAGTGCGCGCCGATGGCATTGAGGCCGGTGCGCATCATCAGCGGGTTGGGCTTGCCCGCGAAGTACGGCTGCTTGCCCGTCGCCTTGGTGATCAGCGCGGCGACCGCGCCCGTGGCCGGCAGCGGGCCCTCGGTGGAGGGGCCGGTCTCGTCGGGGTTGGTGCAGATGAAGCGGGCACCGCCGTTGATCAGCCGGACGGCCTTGGTCATGGCCTCGAAGCTGTAGGTGCGGGTCTCGCCGAGGACCACGTAGTCGGGCTCGTGGTCGGTGAGGATGTAGCCGATGTCGTGCAGGGCGGTGGTCAGGCCCGCCTCGCCGATGACGTACGCCGTGCCGCCCGGCCGCTGGTCGTCGAGGAACTTGGCGGTGGCGAGGGCCGAGGTCCAGATGTTCTCGACCGGCACGTCCAGGCCCATCCGGCTGAGTCGGGCCTGGAGGTCGCGCGGGGTGTAGATCGAGTTGTTGGTCAGCACCAGGAAGGGCTTCCCGGACTCGCGCAGCCGCTTGATGAAGGCGTCGGCTCCGGGGATCGGAGTGCCCTCGTGGATGAGGACCCCGTCCATGTCCGTCAGCCAGGAATCGATCGGCTTGCGCTCTGCCACGGGACTGTTCTCCGCTCTGCGGGGCCTCTGACCTCTGGGGCCTCTGGTCTGTACCACCCTATCCGGCGGGGGCCGTGGACGCGGTACGCGTCCACGCCCGCCCACCCGGGGGGCGGGGCCCCCAACCGGGGGCAGCCCCGGGGTCAGGGGGGGGCGGGCCGTCACCCGATTTTTTTTGGGG
>NZ_JBIUTJ010000019.1:0-109957 GCF_044741845.1 Streptomyces sp. NPDC088097 | reverse complement strand
CCCTCCGCCACCGTAATCAAAACCCGCGCCCCCGCCGCGGGGGCCGGGGCGGGGGCCGGCGCGGGGGGGGGCGGGGGGGGGGGGCCCCCCGCCCCGGGGGGGGGGGGCCCCGCCGCCGCCCCCCCCCCCACCGCCGTCTCCTCAGCCGTCAGCCGTCAGCCGTCAGCCGTCAGCCGTCAGCTGTCAGTGGTCCGGTCAGGCGGAACCGTTGCTCTTGATCAGCTGCTGGTACCAGAAGAAGCTGTCCTTGCGCAGGCGCCCGAGGTCCTTCAGGTCGAACTCCTCGCGGTCCACGTGAATGAAGCCGTACCGCTTGGAGACGCCCTGGTGGGTGGAGATCAGGTCGATGGCGGACCACGGGTGGTAGCCGATCACGTCGACACCGTCGGACACCGCCAGGCGCATCTGCTCGATGTGGGCCGAGAGGTAGGCGACGCGGTAGTCGTCGTGGACCTTGCCGTCCTCGACGGTGTCGTACCCGCCGAGACCGTTCTCGGTGACCATGATCGGGAGCCGGTAGCGGTCGTGGACATCGCGCAGGGTGGAGCGGAATCCGACCGGGTCGATCTCCCAACCGAACTCGGTCCGGGCCAGGTGCGGGTTGCTCACGGTGCGGAAGACCCCCCGTTCACCTACGGCGAGTTGCTGGTCCCCGCCCTCGACGGCGCCGGCTTCTCCTTCGAGGGGGGCGGCCACGGTGGCGGTGGTGTAGTAGTTCAGCGCCAGGAAGTCGGGCCGTCCGGCCGACAGCGTCTCCAGGTCCCCCTCCGCGATCTCCGGGGCGATGCCTTCGGCGGTCATCCAGGCCCAGGCGGTGGGGTTGTAGGTGCCGTACACGGCCATGTCGAGGTAGAGCCAGTTGCGGATGGCGTTGAAGTCGGAGGCGGCCAGGACGTCGTCGGGGTGGCTGCCGGCGGGGTAGACGACGGAGATGTTCGGCGCCGGGCCGATCTTGGCCGTCTGGAGCATGTCGTGGCACAGCCTCGTCACGCGCGCCTGGGCCAGCATCATGTGGTGGTTCTGCCGGTACAGCTCGCGCTTGGGGTTCTCCGAGCCGGAGCCGGAGCCGGAGCCGGAGCCGGGGCCGGGGCCGGCGGCGGTGGTGCCGATGGCTGCCCCGTGGAGGATCATCATGTTCTGCTCGTTGATGGTCAGCCAGTACTTGATCTTGTCGCCGTACTCCTCGAACAGCACCTTGCAGTACCGCTCGAACGCGTCGATGGTGACCCGCGAGGACCAGCCCCCCTTGTCCTGGAGGGCCTGCGGCAGGTCGAAGTGGTAGACGGTGAGGACCGGTTCGATGCCGTGCGCGAGGAGGGCGTCGAAGAGCCGGTGGTAGAAGGCGATGCCCTCGGGGTTCACCGGGCCGTCGCCGTCGGGGACGATCCGGCTCCAGGCGATCGAGAGCCGGTAGGCCTTCAGGCCGAGCTCCGCGAACAGTTCCACGTCCTGCTCGAAGCGGTGGTAGTGGTCCGAGGCGACCTTGAAGTCGGTGGTGCCCTCGGGGTGGTTGGTACGGGCGTCCTGGACGGAGGGTCCCTTGCCGCCCTCGTTCCAGGCGCCCTCCACCTGGTAGGCGGAGGTGGCGGCGCCCCACAGGAAGTCGGGGCGGAAGTCGGCGGGGGTCTTGTGGTCCATGGTGGAACTCCTCGGTGGTGGGGTGGGTCGTCAGGGGTGTGGTGCCGCTGGGAGGGGACCGGGTCCTGGAGCGGGGGCCGGCGGGACCCGGTCCGGTCGGGCGTGCCCGGGGGTGTCAGCCGGCCGCGGCGAGCGCCGGTTCCCGCTCCTGACCGGGCGTGGTCTCCGGGCCCAGGGAGAAGAGCACGGCGTGCGCCTCGACCTCGACCGCGGCGGTGGGGTACATCACGCCGGCGCCGGCCGGATCCACGACGATCACCATCGTGGTGGTGTCGTACCCCGCCCGTTGGACGGCGGCCAGGTCGACCTCGGTGAGCGGATCGCCCATCCGGATCCGATCGCCCTGGGCCACGGACGGGGTGAAGTGCTCGCCGGCGAGGCGGACGGTGTCGATGCCGATGTGAACCAGGATCTCGACCCCCTCGGGAGAGCGCAGCCCGTAGGCGTGCGGCATCGCGCTGACCACGGTGCCGTCGATGGGGGAGTGGACGGTGCCCGAGGTGGGAGCCACGGCCAGGCCCGTCCCGAGCGCGCCGGACGCGAAGGCCGGGTCCCGGACATCGGCCAACGTCACGACCCTGCCCTCGACCGGAGTGGCGACTTCGAAGACCCCACAGAGCGCGGCCGTCGAGTCCGAGTCCGATTCCGAGCCCGTGGTCCCGGTGTCTCGCGCCTCGGATCCCCCGGCGTCATCGGCACCCTCGGCGTCCTCGGGCTCCTCGGCGACGTCCTTGAAGCCGAGCGCCGTGGTCAGTCCGAAGGAGAGGACGGTGGCGACGCCGACACCGATCAGCTGGAGGGTGAAACTGCCGACTTCCAGGTAGGCGGAGAGCGAGAGCAGCCCCGGCATGATGTAGGCGGTCGACGCCGATCCACCCGCGGAGGCGATGCCGCCGCCGACCGCGCCCGCGATACAGGCGTAGACGAACGGCTTCTTCAGCCGCAGGTTCACCCCGTAGACGGCGGGCTCGGTGATGCCGGCCAGGAAACCGCTGACCGCGGCCGGGCCGGCGAGCTTCCTCAGACCGCGGTTGCGGGTACGCAGCATGACCGCGATGACCGCCGCGCCCTGGGCGGCCGAAGCGGCCACCAGGGGGCCGTAGAGCAGCGAATGCCCTTGCACGGCAAGGTCGTTGGCCATCATCGGGACCAGGCCCCAGTGGATCCCGAAAACCACCATGATCTGCCAGGTGCCGCCGAGGACGGCTCCGGCGATGGCCGGGCTCAGACCGAACAGCCAGCCGATCACGCCGGAGGCGCCCTGGCCCGCCCAGTCCGAGGCGGGGCCGATGGTGAGCAGGGTGAGCGGGACCATCACCGCGATGGTGAACATCGGCGTGATGAAGTTGCGCAGGCTCGAAGGCAGGACCCGGTCGAGGCCGCGTTCCAGGAAGCTCTGCACGTACACCGCGCAGATGATGGGGATGACGGAGGAGGCGTACGCGACCATCACCATCGGGACGCCGAAGAAGGAGACGCCCTCGCCGGACTCGGTCAGGGCGCCGATCGACGGGTAGACCAGGGACCCGGCGATGGCCATCGCCGTCCACTGGTTGGCACCGAACCGCTTGGCGGCGGTGACCGACAGCAGCACGGGAAGAAAGAAGAACACACCGTCACCGGCGGCGTTGAGGACCGTGAACTCCTGGGAGGTCTCGGCCACCAGCCCGAGCTTGGTGACCAGCACGATCGTGGCCTTGAGCAGGCCCGCACCCGCCAACGTCCACAGGAACGGTGTGAAGATGCTGGAGATGACGTCGACCAGCCGCGCCAACGGACTGCCGTGCCGCTCCTTCGCGGGGCCGGCGGGACCACCGGATCTCGCCGGACGGTCCGAGCCCAGCCGGGAGACCGCGGTGATCGCCTTGTACGCCGCGGCGACGTCGTTGCCGATGACCACTTGGAACTGGCCGCCGCTCTCGACGACGGTGATGACCCCGGGCGCCCGTTCGACGGCTGCCCGATCCGCTTTCGACGGATCCTTGAGAACGAAGCGCAATCGTGTCGCGCAATGACCCAGGGAATCGACATTGGATTCCCCGCCGACTCCTTCGATGACGGCGAGCGCCGTCTTTCCGTAATCCACGACAAGTTCTCCCTGCATCGCGCTGGGCTCGCCCGGAACTCCGTCGTCCCGAGTGACCTCAGTCTTGACGAGGTAAAGCGACGGCAAAGGAGGTCAAACGTCCCGAGGTCGCGCCGCGTTGGGCCCTGCTTCGGCGATGAGGGTGGACAACGCCTTGCCGCCCGGCGGCGGGACGCCCGGGGCGGGGGGCGGCGGGGCGCGGGGCGGCGAGGTGCAGGGCGAGGCGATGGCTTACGAGCGATCGGGACGGGCCCTCGCGCGCGCCGTGGTGACGGCTCGTGCCACGCTGGGCGGAAGGCCCGAAGGCCGGGCGGCGGTGCTCGGCCCCGGCGCGCACGGCGGTCGGACGATGCTCGATCATGGGGCCATGACACCCATCACCCACATGGACCTCACCGGATTCACGGAACAGGAGCCGGGGGTGTGGACGGACGCGAGCGGTCTCGTCCTGTCGGTTCACTTCTTCCCCCTCGTGCCGGACCTGCCCGCGCCCCTGGACAGCCCCGAGCCCCTCCGGTACGCCCTGGCACGGTCCGTCGCCGGCGCGGGAGCCGGACTGATCGAGGCGGTGGTGGGCCGGGTGGACACCCTTCCCGCCCTCCGACAGTTCGTCAAAGTCCCCCGCCCGAACGGTCAGGGGCAGGTCTTCCTCGGATCCTGGACCATCCCGAGGGCGGGCTCCAGCACCGTGGTCAAGGCGCAGGCCGCCGAGGGCGGCATGACGGGCCTGCGCGAGGCCGTGATCCTCGGACGCGTCGGCCCGGAGGCGTACTTCACCCCGCACCCGTACGGGCCGGACGTCACGGGCGGCCCGCCCCACCACGTCGCGGACCACGAGCAGTGGGACGCGGAGTTCCCCGACCACCCGCTCACCCGCGTACGAGAGGTCCTCGCGCGCATCACCCCCACCATCGGCCTGCACGAGACCTTCAAGACCCTCCCGCCCTTCGCCCCGCAGGCGGCGGCCGTACCCGATCCCCCCGCGCGCGCCACCGGCCCCCGCGGCTGGTTCCGTCGGAAGTAGACCGCCTCGTGCGGCGGCCCCCGCCGTGCGACGGTCCGGCAACACCGCCTCCCGCCGGGCCCGTCACGAGTGCCGAACGGCTCCCTGCGCGCGGGGCATGTCCGTGGCCGCTGGTAGCGTGCGCGACCGGCAGGAGAGATGACGAGGGGGGCGACGATGGTGCGGGAAGTGGCGTGTCACGAGGTCGACAGCGAGTACCTGGCACAGGCTCTCGACGACATCAGGACCCGGGCTTTCGGCCGTTGGCACGACCTGCGCTACGGGTACACGTCGGGCGAGCGGCTGCGCACCATGCGCGACGAGCTCCTTGACCACGTCGCGGCGGGGACCGCGGGGAACGCCCTGCCGGACCGGTCGACGCGCGCGGCGCTGCGGACCGCGGCGGAGTGCGACCTGGGCCTGCTGTCCGTCGGATGCTTTCCCAACGGGGACCAGGAGATCACCTTCTCGTTCCTCGACGAGAAGCTCAGCAGCGACGACCTCATCCTCAGCCGCCTCGCCAAAGTGGCCCCCAACGCCCGGACATGGGTCGACACGTTCGCGATCTGTACGTTCAGCGGCCTGATCGATGAGAGCCGGCGGATGGTCGCCCCGCTCCTGGTGGACGACTTCGCGCCCGAGATCCGCGCCGGAGTGCCCCACTCGGAGTTGATCTCGACCTCGGCCCCCGCGGACCTCGCCGAGATGGACGCGCTGTGTGCGTACGTGGCCCGGCCCCCGGCCGACCGGCCGCGCACCTGGCCTACGGCCCCGCTGTGCGCGCCGGACGCCGGGGAGCGGGCGCAGGCGGCCGCGAAGCTGGACGGGGCGGGCCCGCTGACGCCGGACCAGCGGCTGCTGCGGGTCCTCCTCGACGACGACCGGCCGGCCTTCGAAGCGGCCCTCGCGTCCCGCCTCGTCCAGCACCGGGACGGCCAAGAACCCGACCCGGCTCCGCGCACCCTCCTCCCCCTCGGCACCCTCGCACTGGTCACCCTCGCCCGACGGGTCCACGGATGGGAACCGGACGTACGGTCCGGGTACGTCCCCACCTCACTGCTGAGCACACCGACCGAATGACCTGCCGACGGCGGCCGGAGCGGGACCACGGTGGTCCGCTCCGGGTGTGCTGGTGCGCTTGAACACACACGGTCCGAGCCGGCAGGGCCTCGCGCCGGAGGTGCTCGTCAGGGATCGACGACGTGCACCGCGGGGTGGCGGTGAGGTCGCGGACATGGGTGTGGGGTCCCGTCCGGTCGGACGGGACCCCACGGCCGTTGCTGCGACTGTGCTGTCGTGCGCGTACTACCAGCGGTACCAGCGGCCGCTGCCGCCCTTGGGGCGGGCGACGAACCCGATGAGCCACAGGACCAGGACCGCGATGGCGATCCACCAAAGGATCTTCAGCGCGAAACCGGCACCGAAGAGGATCAGGACGAGCAGAAGAACGAGAAGCAGGGGAACCATGATTATCAACCTCCAAGGCGGCTTCTGCCCGGCACCTCTTCGGGCATGCGCTCGAAATTTACCTGTTTCTTATCGCCGCAGGCGGGAAGCCGATCCGGCCCGCACCGGAGATTTTGTGCGGACGAGAATTCCACCGGTCCGTTTGAGGATCTCCGGACGGGTCAGACGGATGGAGGCAAGACGTTGACCCGATTCTTTGGGAGTGATGGTTGTGTCGGCTGACGAGAAGAGCCAGGCCAAGGGCGAGCAGGCCAAGGGCAAGATCAAGGAGGCCGCCGGCCGTGTCGTCGGCAACGAGCGCCTCACGGCGGAGGGCCGCGCCGAGCAGGCGAAGGGCGATGCCCGCCAGGCCAAGGAAAAGATCAAGGACACCTTCAAGCACTGACGCTCCACTTCGTTGCGCGAAGCGCGTGGGCCCCCGGCTACGGCCGGGGGCCCACACGTGCGTCACGGAGTGCCTTCGCGCCGCCGTGGCCGGAGGCCCGTCGGGAGCGCCGCCCACCGGCGTCCGAAGCGGGCCGGACCGTGTGTCAGGTGCTGACGGTGGCTACGGGGGCGAGGCCGTAGGTGCGGGCGTAGCCGTTCTCCGTACCGACGAGGAGGTCGACGATCTCGAAGTAGCGGTCCCAGAAACGGGTTTCGCGCAGGGCGTCGATGAGCAGTTGGTAGGCCTGGTGGTCGTCGGCCTCCCACACCCAGACGTCGGTGACGCGGGTGGAGTAGAACTCGGTGTCGTAAAAGCGTGATCGGACGCCGGTGGTCTTGGCCTTGATCGCCGGGATGACGTGGGTGGCGAAGGCGTCGCCCCGTTCGCGGGGGGTCATGGCGAGCCATTCGGGCGTGGTCTTGATGAGCATGAACGCGGTGACCGGCGGTGCGGCTTCCTCGACGGGCATGACGGGTGCCTTTCAGGTGGCGGCCGGCAGGTGGCGGCCGGCAGGGGGTGGGTGGCAGCGACGTGGCGGGTGTTGTGTTCCGGTGGCCGAGTGGGGCCGGGGGGTCAGGAGAGGGTGGCGGGCTTGAGGGTTTGGGCGCACCACTGTTCGAAGGTGGTGGGGGAGGTGGTGTGCGGGGTGCGGGTGACGCCCGCGTCGAGGCCCTCGTTCTTGGCCCGCTTCATGTCCACCACGCCCTGCGCGAACGCTTCGTCGAGGCGGTAGCCGACGAGGGTGGCGTACAGCTCGTCGAGCGGCTGGCGCTCGTAGCGGACGGGGCGGCCGAGCTGTTCGGTCATGATGCGGGCCACGTCGTCGGGGGACAGGTCCTGCGGCCCGAGGACCGGGACGCTGTCCGTGCCGGTCCAGGAGCGCTCCAGCAGGAGGCCGGCGGCGACGGCCGCGATGTCGGCGACGGCGACCAGGGGGGCCTTGCGGGCGGCGTCGGCGGCGTCGGTGAAGACGCCCCTCTCGCGGATCGAATCGACCTCCTCCAGGAGGTTCTCGAAGAAGGACGCGTTGGCCAGGGCCCGGTAGGCGACCCCGGTGTCGGCGATGAGGTCGTCCATGGCCAGGGACGCGGTGACGAGCCCCGCGCCGCCGGCGACCGGGGTGCCGCGGCCGAGCGCGGAGACGCCGACGACGTGCCCGACACCGTGAGCGACGAGGCTCTTCGCGGCGGGCCGGGTGAAACCGCAGTACGCGTCGTCCGGGGTCATGGAGGCGTCCGGGGGGACGAGCCAGAAGACGGCGTCGGCGCCTTCGAAGGCCCGGTCGACGACCTCGGGGTCGCCGTGCGAACCGGTGACCACCTCGACGCGTTCGCGCACCGCGTCGGGCAGGCGGGCGGGGTCGCGCACGATGACGCGCAGCGCCTCGGCGGGGGTGGAGTCCAGCAGCAGGGGCAGGAGTCGGCGGCCGATGTTGCCGGTGGGAGCAGTGATGACGATCATGAAAACCTCGTGGGTCGTGCCGGATCGGTACGTCCCTCATCCTGCGGAGCCCACATTGTTGCCACAATGGGAACTCCAGCACAGGATCATTGCCCGAAATGGAATAACGCCCATGAGCAGCAGTTCCAAGCCGGTTGTCGACGCCAATCTCGCCGTGGCGCTGGACGCCCTGTTGTCCGAGCAGAGCGTTACCCGCGCCGCCGCCCGCCTGCACACGTCCCCCGCCGCCATGAGCCGCACCCTCGCCCGCCTCCGCCGCATCCTCCAGGACCCCTTGCTGGTGCGCGCCGGCCAGGCCCTGGTCCCGACACCCCGCGCCCAGGCCCTGCGTGACGAGGCAGCCGCGGTGGTGCGCGGCCTGGAAACCCTCCTCTCCGCAGGCGGCAGCGTCGACCCCGCCACCCTGCGCGCCACCTTCACCCTCCAGGCGGCCGACCTGGTGGGTGCGGCGTTGGCTCCCGGACTGCTGCGGCTGGCCCGGCAGGAGGCGCCCGGGGTGTCGTTGCGGTTCCGGGCCGAGGAGTTGGAGGCCGGACCCGCCCTGCGGGAGGGCCGGATCGATCTGGAGATCGGATCCATCGACCACGTCGACCCCGAGACGGAGGTCGAGGAACTGGTCACCCTCCGGATGGCGGCGGCCGTCCGGCCCGACCACCCCCTCACCGAAGGGACGCTCACCCCGGACCGGCTGGCCGCCGCCGAACACGTCGTCGTGAGCCGCCGCGGTCGCTTCACCGGCCCGCTGGACACCGCCCTGGCCGAGCGGGAGCTCCACCGGCGGGTCGCGGTCGTCCTTCCCGGCCACATGGCCGCCATGGCCCTCGCCGCCCGAAGCGACGTCGTCTGCCTCGTCCCCACGGCACCTCGCGGGGCCGCCCCTTCCCCCCTGACCGACGTCGCCACCCATCTCGGCCTGCGACTCCTCGACATCCCGCTGCCCCTGCCGCCGCTGACCATCGGCATGGCGTGGCACCCCCGTCACGCGGCCGACGCGGGCCACCACTGGCTGCGCGAAGCCGTGCGCCGGACCCTGCGCGCACCGGGAACGTCGATCGGGTGACGGGGCGGGCGCCGGTGCGGGGTGGCGGGGCGGGTGACGGGGCGGGTGACGGGCCCGCTCGCGTCACTGCTCCTGCGGTGGCTTGCCCTCCGCCGCCGACACCTCGACGAACTCGACCTGGCCCTTGGCGTTGAGGCGCAGGATCGGGACGGCCTTGTTGCGCGGATTGCCGTTGTTCTGGAAGGAGATGAAGCCGCCGGCCCCGGGCACCTGCTGGCTGCCGTCCATCTGGTGGAACATCCGGGCCACCGCGTCGCCGACGACCTGACCCTGCCAGCGGGCGGCCATCTGGATGCCGTGGGCCGCCGCGAGGACCGCGTCGTGGCCCATCAGGGCCCCGCCGTCCTCCCGGGGGTCGCGCGGGAACCACTGGTCCAACAGTCCGCCCGGCTGGAAGTTCTTCGCTGACGGCGCCGATACCGTCTGCGGCGCCGAACGGTACATGTCGGGGTGGGAGAGACCGGTGTAGAGGACCTCGATGCCCGTCCCGGCGGCCCGCGCGAGCTGCTCGGGGCTCAGGTTGGTGGTGTCGTCCCCGGTGAACACGGTGAACCGCTGGTCGGTGCAACTGCGGTTGGCGAGCGCGTCGAGGAAGTGGGTGAGGTGCTGGCCGCGTCCCGCGAAGTAGACGAGTTGCGGGCGCTGCTGGCACAACTGGCCCGGCATGTAGCGCAGTTCGTTCTGCCAGGCGCTGCTGACGGACGAGTCGTAGGTCATGCGTTCGGCGACGAGCTTGTGCTTGTCCCCGTCCTGGAACGCCTTGGTGAAGGCGGTGCCGAGGGTGGAGGCGTAGAGGTCTCCCTTCGCCACGTCCTGGATGACGACGGCGGTGGCGATGCCGTGCCGCTTGAGGTAGCCGGCGCCCGCGTACGCCTCGTCCTCGTTGGTGGGCGCGATGCGTACGAAGTTGTCGATGCCCTGGATGTTCGTGGCGGTCACGGTGGCGCCGACCATCGCGATGCCGTGTTCGGAGAGCCGCTTGATCGCCGCGAGGTTCTCGTCGTTGCTGGGGCCGAGGCCCGCCACCGCGACGAGCCGGTCCGGGGCGTCCTTGCGGGCCACCAGCTCGTCCACGGTGTGCTTCCACTGCGTGGACTGACTGCCCGGATTGGCTATCAGCAGGCGGATCTTGGGGGTGGCGGCCAGATCGCCCTGGTTGTGTCGGTACTGGGCGAGGTAGGCGCCCTGGAGTTCGTGGCGGACGCCCTCGGCCGAGTTGCTGTCCTCGGCGGTTCCGGTGAAGGAGGTGAAGTAGGCGACGCTGACGTACGGTTCCTTGTCCGCGTTGGCCAGGACCCGGCGGTTCTCCTCCTCGATCTTGCCGCTGACGGCGTCGAGGTCCTGGGCGAAGACGTAGGAGCCGTCGGACACGCCCACGCACTCGTCGCCCGGGCCCATCTCGACGACCCCGTCGGCGCACCTGGCCTGGCGGTCCTGCAACCAGCCGACACCGAACCAGAGCGCCGCGACCAGGACGACGGCGGCCGCGGTGGCGAGCACCACGCGACGCACCACATGGAGGGGCCATTCGATTCTGGCCACGTGCTCAGCCCTCCCAGCCCGCGGTCTGTGGATCGCGCCAATGGCGGTAGCGTTCCGCCTCGTTGAACAGGGACACGATGTCGTTCCTCCGCAGTTGCGACAGTTGGGTGTAGCCGTCGGCGATCATGTCGTTGAGGCGCATGGCCGGGTCGGCGAGCGGATCGCTCCACACCCAGCGGGTGGTGACCAGTGTGTGGATCACCGACTCGGTGTCCATCACGCGGCCGGGCCGGCGCGGGACGAGCCCGGCGAGGAGCTCCAACGGTCCGCTGTCGGCGGGCAGCCGGTTGGGGGCGGCGGTGATCGCGTCGAACTCGGAGATCCACTGCGCGGCCGGGACGGCGGTGAAGCGCCGCGTCAGATGGGCGGTGACCTCCTCGGTCCGCCCCCGGGCGAGCTGGTGGTACATCTCCTGCACCGGCTTGCCCTCGATGCGGTAGTACTCGGCGAGGAGTTCGTGCGCGTCGTCCCAGCCGTCGGGACGTGCGGCCAGCCGCCACAGGAGCAGCCGGCGCAGCCACGGGTGGAGTACGGGGACGACGGCGACCGGTCCCGTCAGCAGCCAACGGGAGCGGACCTCGCCGAAGAGGGAGTCGTCGGGGCTGAGCAGCCGCGTGCCGACGGAGAAGTCCCGGGCGGCGGCGCATTCGGCGAGGGCGGCGCGTTGTGTCCCGTCGAAGTCGCGCAGGAGGTGGCCCAGGGCGGTGTCGGCGAGGGTGGCGGACTCCTCCCCGGTGCGCAGCGCCCGGTCGGGCAGGGTGCGCAGCCAACGGTCCTGCTGCGGACCCGAGTCCGGGGGCGGCCCGGCCTGACGCAGTACGTCGAGCACCTGATGGACGGCGCGCGGCAGGCCCCCGGTGAGCCGGTGCACGAACGGGGTCAGGCGGGTCAGCGGGGCCAGGTCGCTGTTCCCGCCGAGCTGCAGCTCTATCCGTATCCGCACCTCGTCCAGGTTGAGGTCCCGCAGACGTAACGGGTACCACCAGGTGTCCTCGCTGTCGCGGTTCGGCCGGTGGGCGTTCCAGTCGGCCAGGGACGCCCGGTCGGGGCCGCGCAGCTGCCAGGGCCAGGAGTCCCCGGTGGCCGGCCCCCAGCGGGGCAACCAGCGGTTGGAGCTGGCGACGACGGTCAGGGGGTCGCTGGTGTGGCCGGCCACGACCGTCTCGTCGTGCCGGGAGCGGAGCAGCAGGTCGAGGAAGTGACGGCCGTACTCGGTGTGCGAGTTGTCGAGGAGCAGGAGGTAGGAGCGGGGCATGAAGTTGCGGGCGGTGTTGCGTCTGAGGTCCTCCAGGAAGGCCGAGAAGAGGACGAGGTCGAGCCGCTCCTGTTCGGTCTCGTCGCCCTCGTGGCGCCAGAGGTTGAGTTCCACGAGGGCTTCCATGGGGTCCGCGCTGCGGGTCATGGGGTGGCGTCCGTACCAGTGGGCCCCGGTGGTGAGCCGACCGCCCAGACGGCCGGCGAACAGGCCAGGCACGGTGCGCCGGCCGCGTCTCAGGGCGTCCTGGAAGAGGGCGAGAGCGGCGGTGGAGGCGCCTTCGGGCATGCCGAGCGCGCCCATGCCCACTTCGAAGAACGCGGCCAGGTAGTCCCCGTGCCGGGCCTCGTTCTCCTCCTGGAACCGGTCGAGCTGCCGCTGCACCGCGCGCCGGCCCTCGACGAGGCTGCGCATGCGCAGCTCCTGGTCGGAGGCGAGCAGCCCGAGGCTGAGCAGGGGGAAGTGGGAGCGGCCGTAGCGGGGGAGCTTGCGTTCGAGCTGGCGGGCGAGGAGCCCGAGGGCGTAGCGCGGCAGCAGGGACTGGGCCCCGGCGAAGTTGACGTAGGCGAAGGGGTAGTCGGGCCCGAAGTGTTCCATGAGCGCGCTGTGGGCCTCGCTGGCCCCGCTGCCGGCCGGGCCGAGGAGCATGGTCAGGGGCCGCTCGGCCGCCGGGCCCTCCTTGAGGCACGCGTCGACCAGCGACAGGATGCCACTACGGCCCCGCAGGCCCATGCCCGTACCCGACTCCCTCACGCGTGATCCCCCCCAGGACGACGTATCCGAGGACTAGAGACTGCCACCCGAAGCCCCCGTCAGACAGGGGTTTCCCCCTCTTGGTTCCTTCCCCCTGCTCGGAGGGGGTGTGCGGACGGGGCGGCGGGGGCGGCGGATGGCCCGGATCGGGGGACCATCCGCCTCGCCCGCCCGCCGGTGGCAACCGTCCGGCAGGCGAGGGGGAGATCAGACCCAGGCGTAGTTCGCGTCGGTGACCGCTTCGAGGGCGGCATCGGCCACGGGAGCGCGGGGGTCGGCCAAGGCGGCGAGGCCGGGGCCGATGGGCGGGAAGATCGGCAGTTCGGCGGTCTTCCGATGGTCGATCCATTCGATGACGCCGGGTTCGTGGCTGCCGTCGGGGAGTTCGTCCAGTTCCACCTCGGCGAGGGTGGCACGGAGTTCGGGGGTGATGTGGAGGCGGTAGATCAGGTGGAGCTTGCGCGGAGGCGGGGTGGGGCCGGGGCGGGTGACGCGCTGGTCGATGACCCACAGGAGGTCTCCGCCTTCGGCTTGGTCGATGTCGAGGTCCAGCTCTTCGGCGAGTTCCCGGCGCAGGGCCTGGTCGAGGTCCTCGCCGTCTTCGACGTTGCCGCCGGGGGGCGTGTAGTGCGTGGAGTCGGCGCGGTCGCGGCGGATGAGGGCGACCTCGGTGCCGCAGAAGATCAAGGCCCCGGCCCGGATCTTGATGCGGGAGAACGGGGCCGCCGGGCTGTCGGGTGTGCTCGTCATGGGCGTCAGTATCGTGGCCTCCGCCGAGCCCGGAAGGGTTGTACGACGGTCCCGAAGGATTCGTCCTCGACCTCGTCCTCGTCTTCGTCCTCGACCGCGATCGAGATCACGTCGAGCGACCGATTTCCGCCGGGGCCATACGGGTGAACGGCGGAACGAATGCGTCCGTATGCGCGTCTTCAAGAATGTGATCGACAAGAGGACAGCCGCCTTCGGTACCAACGGACAGCCCGCTTCCCGGCGCAGGGCCATGGGGTGGGGAGTCGGAGCGCTGCTGGCGGCGTCCCTGCCCGCAAGCTCAAGTGCGAGTGCGAGTGCGAGTGCGAGTCCGAGTCCGAGTGCGTTGGCCGCACCGGCCGGGGCGGACGCCCTTGTCGCGTACGCACTTGAGGCGATCGAGCGGGAGCATTCCGCCCGCCTCGGGGTCTACGCCCGGGACACCGCCACCGGTCGCACCGTGAGCTACCGGGCGGACGAACTCTTCCCCATGTGCTCGGTCTTCAAGGCGCCGGCCGTCGCCGCGGTGCTGCGCGACCTCGATCACGACGGCGAATTCCTGGCGGGGCGCATCCGCTACACCGCCCAGGACGTGGCCGATTCGGGATACGCCCCCGTCACCGGCCGTCCCGAGAACCTCGCCGGAGGCATGACGGTCGCGGACCTGTGCGCCGCCGCGATCTCCTCCAGCGACAACGCCGCCGCGAACCTGCTGCTCCGCGCGTTGGGTGGACCGTCGGCGGTCACGCGCTTCTGCCGCTCGATCGGGGATCCGACGACCCGTCTCGACCGGTGGGAGCCCGAGCTGAACAGCGCCGAGCCGACTCGCACGACCGATACCACCAGCCCGTACGCCATCGGCCGGACGTACGAAGAACTCACCCTCGGCTCCGCCCTCGCGCCCGCTGACCGTACGCGGCTCACCGGCTGGCTCCGGGCCACCACCACGGGGGAGGAGAAGTTGCGGGCGGGACTACCGTCGGGCTGGAGCGTCGCGGACAAGACCGGCAGCGGTCGGTACGGCACCAGCCACGACGTCGGCCTCGCCTGGCCCCCCGGCCGGCCGCCCGTCGTGATCGCCGTCCTGACCACGAAGCACGACCCCGAGGCCGCACCCGACTCCCCCCTCATCGCCCGAACCGCCGCCCTACTGGCGAAGGCCCTCGCGCCCTGAAAGGGCCCGCCCGCTCCTCAAGGGCGGCTCGGGGTGACCCCCGCCTGCCCCGCCCCGCACGGGTGCCGTTTGCCCCGCACGGAGTGGTGGCCGCTTCCGTCGAAGCGGATGTAGGCGGCGCGGCCCGGCCGCAGCGGGGAGTCCGGGACACCGTGCCTGGTGTGGATCGCCAACTCGCCGTCACAGTCGAGGGCGTGGACCGGCAAGTGCCACGGTTGGCAGCCCTCGGTCAGTCGAGCTGCTCGGCCAGCCCGACGATGATGCCCTCGGGGCCCCGGACGTAACACATCCGGTAGCTGTCCTCGTACTGCGCGATCTCGCCGACCAACTCGGCACCGTGAGTGCGCAGACGGGTGACGACATCGTCGATGTCGTCGACGGCGAACATGATGCGACGGATGCCCAGCGTGTTCGTCGGCGCCTCCCTCGGCTCGGCACGGAGCGCCTTGGGCGCGTGGAACATCGCCAGCTCGATTCGGCCGGGAGCGCCGGGGATGCGCAGCATCGCGATGTCCTGCCGGACATTGTCGAGCCCGATGACACGCTCCACCCACCGCCCCTCGATCGGCGACCGCCCCTCCAGCTCCATGCCGAGTTCGACGAAGAACGCGATGGCGGCGTCGAGGTCGTCGACGACGATGAGGACGTTGTCCATCCGCTGGATCGCCATGCGGGGCCTCCTGGGTGTGGTGCGGCCTGGGCCTGGGTGCGGCTACGGCTACGGCTACGAGAGCCTATCGAGCCCCTTGACAGGGCCGGGCCCGGCACGCGCCGGCCGCGGTCGACGCGCGGGCGAGGGTCGACGCGGAGAGGTCGTCACGGGAGGGGAGGGGCGGGGTCGATGCTGAAGATCGCGTCGCTGCCGGTCATCTCCAACAGGCGGGCGACCTGGACGGTGGGGGCGGCGAGGTACAGGGTGCGGCCGTCGGCGGCGGCCGCGCTGCGGGCGGTCAGGAGGGCGTTGAGACCGGAGGAGTCACAGAAGGTGAGGTGCTGGAGGTCCACCACGACGTCGACACCCCGCGCGAGGGCCTTCACGAGCACCCGGTGAAGCTCCGGAGCGCGGGACATGTCCATCTCCCCGTACGGCCGGACCACGTTGATCCGTTCGCCGGTCTCGACGTCGATGCGGTCCTCCGGCTCGCCGGCGTGCCCCATCCGCTGCCCCTCTCTTGCGCTCTCTTCCGGGCCTGGTCAAGGCCCCTCTCGCGGGCGCCCGCCCACCCTTCAGAGGAGAGAATAAATGGCCTCCGGACTCTTGCCGCGCCGATGTCCGAACCCGACCGTGTCACCACCCGGCCGGCACTTCCGAGCAGGGTGCCGTGCGGTCCGGGGACGTCCGGCCACGCCGGTGCCCGGACCGCCTGCACGCCGCCCGAGCAGCGAAAATGGTTGTCCGATGGTCCGATCGCGGTGGTGGGGAGTGAGTGTGACGACGCCACTTGAGTTCGCCGTCCTGCTGCGACTGATCGACGAACGATCGACCGCCGCGATGTCTTCGCCCCGCCCCAGGCACGGGAGCCGGAGTGGAAGAACATCGGCCGTGCGACCGGCGTGCGTGCACCCGACCCGATCGGGCACAGGATGTCGGGTCCGGCAGGCGCCCGGTCCGTAGCGTGGTGATCAGCACATTGGAAGGAGGCCGGGAGTGCTGGAGCGTCTCAACCAGTCGCTGGAGCACATCGAGCACCGCCTCGACCGGCACGTGGACGTGGCCGAGCCGGCGCGCGTCGCGGCCACCTCGGAGTACCACCTGCGCCGGATGGTCTCCGCGCTCGCCGGCATGCCGCTGTCAGAGTACGTACGGCGCCGCCGGCTCACCGTCGAGGGGAGCAGTAGCATGCGCTATCGCGTCGTGGACGGGACGGAGTTCAGCATCGTCGGTCTCAAGGCCCGGGTGCCACTGGTGCACGCGGGGCCGAACCAGGCGATCATTGATTTCGTGCGCGGGATCGACCCACGGGTCACCGAGCGACTCACGGGCCTGTCGGACGTGTCGGACCAGGAGCCGCAGGGCATCGTCGCGGTCTGCGACGACTTGGACCCGAGTCGCGCCGAGGGCACCGAACTCGACTACCACCAGGCGGTGATCACCTCGGGGGCCACCCTCGACGGCTGCTCGGTCCTTCCCGTTCGGGCAGGCACCTGGGGCGTCTTCATGGCCTCCGTACCGGCCCCGCAGGCCATCCAGGAGCTGTGGCGGGACGTGTTCACGCAGTGGTTCCCGTCCAACCCGTACCGCAGCCGCCCCGGCCCCGAGATCCTGCGCGTCCGCCCGTCCCCGGACCACACCGAAGCCGAGGCCGAGCTGTGGCTTCCGGTGGAGCGGGAGCAGGGCTGAAGGCCGGCCGGGGCGACCGGCCTTCGCGCAAGCCCCCGGGTGGGGTCAGGACTTCTTCCAGCGGTTGCGGCCGTCGGAGCCGGGACCGCAGACCATGGCCGTCCCGGCCGAGGTCACGCCGCTCGCTCCGGCGGGGGAGCAGAACGAACCCGGGTGGACTACGGGGGAGGAACCGCCCCCCGAGGACCCTCCGGAGGAATCACCGCCGGTGGAGGAGGAGCCGCCGGACGAACTGCTCCCGCCGCCGGACGTCCCGCCGTCCGAGCCGCCGCCGTTGGTCCCGGCTCCGGAAGTTCCGCTGCCGGTAGGGGTGTTCGGCGGGGCCGCGGCCGCGGTTTCGGGCTTGTTGCCGGGGGGAGCGGGGGCGGGCTCGGGAGTGAGTCGATCGCCGATCTTGGTGGGGCAGGAGTTCTCGGCGAGGTGGAGCACGACCGTGGCGGGCGAGCCTTCGACGAGCCCGCCCTCCTGCGCGCAGACCTTCCAAGTGAGGTAATCGGCCGGGAGGTTCACGTCCGAGTAGGCGCTGCGGGCCTCCAGTTTCACCGTACGGGCCTGGGCGTCCTTCCAGGTGCCGCCGGCGAGTTGGGGGATGCCGGGAGGCGCCGAGTTGGGAGAGGCGGTCACGGTGACGGTGGGGCCGGCGGCGGTCACCGTAGGGCCGGGCACCGGCTTCTCCTTGACCTTGACCACGGTCTCCGGACCCAGCGCCAGGGCCGCGATCACGAGGGCGACGAAGCCCCCGACGACGATTGCGCAGCCGCCGAGCCCGACCCGCTGCCCACGGCTGAGCGGCTGCCGGGGAGGAGCGGAAACCGGCGGCAAGGGCCCGACCGGCGGGCTCGGGTGGCCGTACGGGGCCGACGCCTGGGGCGGTACGTGCCCCGGGTATCCGTAGGAGGGGCCCGACGGCTCTTGGGGGTTGTGCGACGGGTGGGACAAGGCGGGGCGCTCCTGGGGTGACTGCCCGCGTGCGGGCAGGGCTGGTACGTCGGAGGTAGTTGGGGGCGGTCGTCGCTGCGCCGGGATCATTCGGGGCCGTGCGGAGGGACTGCGCGGTGATCGCGGACCAGAACGCTCTGCCCACGGCTGTCGGGATCGCCGGTCGGCGGCCTCACGACGGACCTCGCACAGATTACCCGCATGGCGTGGCACGGATTGCCATAAGAGGCACGGGTGCCCCACGGGCACGGGCACGGGTAGCCGTGGGCATCCACGGCCACGGGCACGCCACGGGGATCCACGGCTACGGGCACAAGGGCCGCCGAGTAGGGACGAAAGTCCGGCCGGGCCACGGACGACAAGGCTGCCGCCCGGGCTCCGGCGACGGGTTCCCCGCCAAGGTCGCCACCAAGTTCGGTGAGATCACCGTGAACCGGAAGCCCCAACGGGTCGTCGCGCCGGGCTGGGGCGACGCCGAGACCGCGCCGGCCCTGGGGGTGCAGCCGGTCGGCGCCGGCGACTGGCTCGCCTTCGGTGGCGACGGCGTGGGCCCCTGGGTCAAGGACCTGTACGCCAAGAGCCCCGAGAAGATCGGCACCCTGGAGCCCGAATACGAGAAGATCGCTGCCCTGAAGCCGGACCTGATCCTCGACACCAAGTCCAGCGGCGACCAGAAGCGCTACGACACCCTCAGCAAGATCGCCCCGACCGTGGGCGTCCCCCGGGGCGGTGATCAGTACCTCACCAACTGGGAGACGCAGACCACCATGGTCGCCGACGCCCTCGGTCTGCACGACAAGGGCCGCGAGCTCATCACGCAGGTCGAGGGCAAGTTCAATGCCGCGGTCGAGCAACACCCGCGGTTCCGGGGCCGTACCGTCACCGCCGGCTCCCTCACCAGCGTCGGCTACGGCGCCTACGTCCGCGGCAGCGGCCGCGTCGACTTCCTTCAGCGGCTTGGATTCACGAACAACCCGCAAGGTCGACGCCAAGGCCGGCGCCTCCTTCTTCACCGAGGTCTCCCGCGAGGACCTGGACATGCTCGACGCCGACCTCCCGATCATGGCGCCGATCGGCGTTCCCGCCGCCAAGATCAAGGACGACACCCTCTACCGGAGGTGCCCGCCGTCAAGGCCGGGCACGACATCGTCTTCGAACCCCAGTCGACCCTCGGCACCACCTTCGCGACCGACTCCGTCCTCTCCGTGTCCTACGCCCTCGACCAGGTCGTCCCCGAGATCACCAAGGTCCCCAAGTAGCCTTCTTTGCTTGCCTGATGGGGAGAGCACGGGAGTTCCAGCAGCCCTCCACGGCATCCGGAAGCACGAGGACCCGGTCAGGCCGGAACGCCTCGACCACCTCCTCGTCGTGGCTGACCGGCGGGGCGCTTCGGCCGTGCTTCGCGGACTCTGCGGGGCCGCCGGGACTTCAGCCGGCGTCGCGGGCGGCCCGGGTTTCCTCCGGGTGGGTGGAGGTACGGGAGCCCAGGTTGCCGTAGCCGAGCATCTGGTGCGGACCCAGCCCCTCCGGCGGGAAGCCCACGTGCTCGCGTTCCTCGCGTACCTCGTACACGGGGCCGCCGGCCGGGAGGTGCGGCTGAGTGCCGGGGTCGGGCGGCGCCGGTTCGCGTACGCGCACACGTCTGCCGACGATGAAGGCGCTGATCAGGAATCCGACGAGGAGGAGCCCGACGAACAGGAACCACGCGATGTTCGTCAGTTTCATGTCCACTGCCAGGTCGTTCACGGTGGTGTCCATGAGCCCAGCTTCGACCCGTTCGTCCATCGATGGCGCAAAACAATAAGAACGGTCCCCTTACGGCACCGGCCCTTTACGGCACCGGCCCTCGGTCGTCCCACCCCCCGATCAGATCGACGCGCGGTCCTTCTGATTTTCGGTCTGGCCCCCGATTGCGCCGTGGCTCCGACCGGAAATCAGGGGTCGGGCAAGCAAGACTGGCGGGGAGTTCTCCGGCAATGAATTGCGTTCCGCGAACGATGAGCATGCAGGACGAGGAGTCGGGTGTGAGTACTGCCGCTACGGCGACGGCCGCGAAGTCTGAGCCTTGGAACGCCAGGCCGTACGCGGAGGCGTTGGACGCTCAGGGAAGTGATCTCTCGCTCAGGGACGGTGAGGGCTGGTGTCTACCCCTCGACGTGCCGCGGTGGACCGGGCCCACGGACGTGGGGGACGAGTCGGTGCTGGCGCGCTGTGAGGGCAGGGTGCTGGACATCGGCTGCGGGGCCGGCCGCCTGGTCGGGGCCTTGGCCCGGCGCGGGCTGGAGGTGCTCGGCATCGACGTCTGCACCACTGCGGTGATCTCCACCGTGTGTCGGGGCGGGCCCGCGCGCAGCGGCTCGGTGTTCGACCCGTTGCCCGGCGAGGGAAGCTGGGGCACGGCGCTGCTGATCGACGGCAACATCGGCATCGGCGGTGACCCGGGGCGGCTCCTGTCCCGGGTCCGGGACCTGGTCCGTGACCGGGGGCTGCTGATCGTGGAGGTGTCTCCCGGTGAGGTGGACGAACGCCGGCGGGTCCGCCTCTACGCCGGACAGCAGGCGGCGAGTCCGGTGTTCTCCTGGGCCGCCGTCGGCGCGTCCGCGCTGGAACGGCGTGCCCGGGACTGCGGCTGGTCCGCGGGCGAGACGTGGACCGGCCCTCGTGGCGAGCGGTGCTTCGTGGCCTTGAGGGCACAGGCCTGAGCCCGGCCTGGGCCAGGCCCCCCGGGCGTCCGTCGGGAGGCGTTGGCGACCCGCTGGTCCGTCGTTGGTGTGCCGTTGGTGCGGCTTCGGCTTCGGCGTCGGCGTCGGCTCAGGCGCACGGCCACGCTGCGGCGGCAGCCTTGCGGTCCTCGGTGGGGAGGGCGGAGAGCTCCCGGGCGGTGAGTCGCTCGGGACCGGCCTTGCAGGCTTCGGCGACGAGGGCGTCGCCGTCGGGCAGCCCGCGTTCCTGCGTGCCATCGACGCGGACGGCATCGACGACAGTGAGGCCGTCGTCCGTGATGACGATCATCCGCAGCGTCTTCCCGTCCTCGCGGACGGGCACCACCATGGTCTGCCCGCTTCCGGCGACGTCCGCCGCGCGGGAGCCGGTCGGAAGCGTCGCGCGGTAGGTGCGGCCCAGCCGCGGGACGGTGACGCGTACGGCGTAGACGTCGTCGGCGGACCCGCGGCGTTCCACGACGTACCGGTGCGATGCGTCGCTGCGGGTCCCGCTCGCGGAGCCGACCGCGAGGCGGTCGCCGTAGCGGCTCAGGACCTCACCCTCGGCGCCCGTGACCAGGGTGACCGCCGTGGGCTTCAGACCGTCGAGCCGGACGTCGCCGACCTCCCGGCCGTGGGGGAGGGCGACGTCGGCCTCGACGATCGGCACGGCCTGGTGCACCGCGACCACCTCGCCGCGGAGCGCGTCGCGCGGACCGTGCGCGTACAGGAGGCGGTGGGTGTCGTTGTTGAAGTCGAGGAACTGGCGCTCGCCCGCCGAGCGGTTCACGCCGTCGCCGTTCGACTCGAAGGTCTTCACCGGTTCGGCGCCCATCATGTTCCACACCTCGCGGTGGCCGTTCGGCTCGGCGAAGGCGAGCATTCCGCCACAGTCGCTGATGGCGAAGGCGGAGGACGGGTCGACGGCGGGGCCGATCGTCGACCACTTCGGGTCGGTGGCGTCCTCGCCGAATACCAACACCTGCATCCGTGCCAGGTCGGAACCCCTCTGGCGGGTCAGGACGGCCAACTTGTGCCCCTCCGGCGCGACATCGGCGGCCAACACCTCGCCGACCGGAGCGAGCCCGGAGTGCGTCGTCACGGCATCCTTGTACGCTCCGCTGGAGCGCAGCAGCGCGCCGTACAGGGCGTCGTCGCCGGTCGGACGACCGGACGCGGCCCAGGCGGCGAGCGCGTAACGACGGCCTTCGTGACGGGCCTTGCCGAGCGCGCTTCGCTCGGCGGGGCTGCCGCCCGTGGCCCCGGGGGCGTAACCGAGCGCGGTGGTGGTGAGTGCCATCGCGCGGAGCATCGCCCCGGCCTCGTGCCCGGACGGGCCGGAGCCGAGGTCCTGCGCGACGGAGCCGCCGGCCACGGCCCTGTCGTCGTCGCCGTTCACGGCGTCGAGCACGAACGGCGTGGCGACGGCCGCGAGGGCGACACCGCAACCGGCCATGAGCGCCACCCCGGCCCGCCGCGACCGGCGCCTCCCGGACGCCGGTTCGTCTGGGTCGGCGTCTGCGTCGGCCGGGGCGGGGGTGCTCACCGACGGTGCGGGTGCCGACGCGGTGATGCTCGCGGTGCGTGCGATCACCCGACCGTTGCGGCCGACGGTGGGGAGGGCGTCGGCGGGGCCGGCATCGGCGGAGCCGGCATCGGCCGGGAGGGCGTCGGCGGGGGCAGGGACTGCGGACGGCCCGTCAGGGTGGGGCGCCACCACAGGGGAAGCGGACACCCGGCCGTCGCCGGGGCCGTTCCCCGCGCCCGCGTCACCTCTGCCACCCGTGCCGTCCGCGTCTCGATGCTGCTTGGGGATGATGGCCTCGGCCCCGCTCGCGGCCACGGCGGGCCCGCTCGCGTCCTTCCGGGCCCCCGTGGGGCCGGTGTTCGCCTCGGGCCGCGTCTTCCTGGTCACGTGGGGCTGCTCCTCCATGGATGGCGTGTCGTCCGCCGTTCCGCCGGCCGACTGCGGGGCGGTCGGTCGCCGGCCATGGGGTTCCCCGGGCAGGGCGCTCAACTGCGTCGATTCGGACGTACATCGGCGGCCCATTGGAAGCAACCCCGGGCCACGGGGCAACTCCGTCACCCGTTCGGGTGGGTACTTCCTGATGCTGCTCGACTTGCCCCTCGCGTGATGGCACACCAGGTCACGGCCCCTCGGCAGGACCGTTCCTCCTCCCTGCCCGTCGGGCTCCCCACCCTCCGGGGCCCTCCCCGCCGCGCGCCATCGCGCCGCCCTGGAGCGGAATCGGGCTGCTCGGCAACCGGAGGAGCGAGGGAACGCCTGTTCACTTAGGGCGGTTGCCCTTCCGGGGGACACCTTGACGCCGTTCGCTGACGCCGTCCCTTGACGCATGGAGTTCGAGGTCGTCGCCCCCGCATGCCGTGCCTTCCGGGAGCAGCGCGCACGGCTGTCGGGCCCGATTGCGGGAGCGCGCCGGTCCGCCCGGCCGTGCCCGCCCCCACGCCTGCCGTGTTCGGTCGCGTCTCCGGTCCGTCGTGGCTCGGTCGGTCGTCGTGTCTCCGGAGCGGCGGGCGCCGGCGGCGGTGCTGCCGGGGGCGCCGGCTGCTGCTGGGAGCTGTCACGGTTGCCGAGCTCGACGACGACTCGGTCGACGAGGCTGACTCCGTCGGACCGGTGGACGTCGCCGTCGTCGCCTTCGAAGACAACCGGTTCAACGGCGAGATCATGCCCGCCCTACGAGAGCTGCGGGAGAACGGCACCGTACGCGTGTTGGACCTGACCTCGTCGCGGCATGATCGTTCCTCTTTCCCGGGCAGTGTTGAGCGCGGTGACGGCCCACTCGACGGCACCGACCGGAGTGCGTTCTCGGGCTGGGGGCGAGGCGGCAATTGCCAGGCGGCCCCGGGCGCCCCGATGGTACTTTGACCCGATCATGGGGGAGGGGTGAGTGGTTCGGTGGACAGTCACCTGCGGCTTGAGGCTGTTGTGGCCCTGAGCGCGCTCGGGCGTAGCCGTCACTACCGCGACCGAGCCGATGCGGGCCACGGCCTGGCGGCCTTCGCCGAGATGCCGGAAGCCCGGGGACCGCTGCTGGAACTCGTGATCGCCCCGCGCGACACCTTGGTGACACGAGCGACAGCGGGGGTTTCGCTGCGACGGCACGACCGGGCTGGGCTGAGGATCGTCGCGTCCGCCCTGGCAGTGGCGGACGCGAACCACAGCGATTGGATTCACACGGCGATCACCGACGTGCTCGGCATCTTCTCCAGGGACCGCGACAACGCGATGCGAGGCTGCGAGGAGTTGATGTCGGGCACTGACGTCCGCGTTGCCCGAGGGGCGCGTCAGCTGTACGAGACGCTCGTAGAGATAGATCCCGTTCTTCGCCCCGTGTAGCACGAGGCGAACACCACCGTGAGGAGAGCAGTGGACGCAGAGGGCGAAACCGCCTCGGTTTTGGCAGTCGCAGGGAACTACGCAGTGGTCAAACTGCCCAAGAGGAACTTCCCCGCCGCGGCGATCCAAGGCGATTCTCTGAAAATCCTTCAGGGGACCTTGCAGGAGCTCGCCGAAAACCTTGACGCAGGTGATCTGAGCGAGGCTCGTTTCCTAGCGGGCGAAGTTGCATCCGTCATCTCGGACATGCTGTCGGTGTACGAGGCGGCTTCCCGGGAAAAGGGGTTCGCGCTTCCGTACTACGGCCCCTGACGGCCTCGCCGAGAAGACGTGGACCGGATCGCGGGCCGGGCGCGTGAACATCCTGAGCGCCGGTGGCCCCGGCTCGGAACAGCCCGCACCGCGCCCGCGCTTCCACGAGTTCCCCCGCTGGTTGGATGACGCGTTCTCCACCTGGCCCCCGCAGCGGTCCCATGGCCGGATCGCCGGCGACCCCGTCGCGCAACTCGCCGACGCCATGGCAGTCAGCAGCCACCACCCATCGCCCACCACCCACCGGGCGGGGGCGCCCCTCCGCTGCCACCGATGCCGCGGTCGTGTGCTTCGACCGGTACCCCCTGTCCGTCGGCCGCCCCCCCGTGGCCGGCCGAGGCATGGCGCCGCCACGACCTGCGGGCGGGCGAGCCGGAAGTGTCGCGTTCCGAGGTCCTCGAAGTGACGCCCGTCACCGTCTGGTTGCTCGGGGCCGGGAGTGCGTGATCATGACCGGATGGACGCTCGTTTCCTCGGCATCGCCGAATTGGTCGAAGCCCCCTCCGTGGCGGTCGTGGTCGACGTCATGCGTGCCTTCACGGTGGCCGCCTGGGCCTTCGCGCAGGGGGCCGAAAAGATCGTTCTCGCTGGTTCGCTGGACGAAGCCCTGGCGCTCAAGGCTCGTCACCCGGAGTGGGTGGCGATCAAGGACGGTCCGCTCGCTCCCGGGTTCGACACCGTCAACTCGCCGGGCCTGCTGCGCTCCCTCGACCTCGGCGGACGAACCGTCGTGCACAAGACCACGGCGGGGACGGTCGGCGCCCTTGCGGTCAAGGACGCGTCGCTGGTGCTGTGCGCGAGCTTCGTGGTGGCGGAGGCAACGGCCCGGCTCTTGCGGACCCGCGCGTGTGGCGCCGTCACGTTCGTCGTCACCGGCGAGGACGGGCGCGCGGATGAAGACCTGGCGTGCGCCCAGTACATCGCTCGGCGGGCCACCGGGTCCGCGACGGATCCGTCCGATTTCCTCCGCCGCGCCGGCGACTCACGCGCCGCCGCCGAACTGGCGGAAGGGGTGCGTCAAGGAGTCCATCCCGATGACGTCGAACTCTGCCTTGAGCTGGACCGGTTCCCCTTCGCCATGATCGCGACCTCCGAAAACTCGCTCATGGTCCTCCGCCCCTACGCTCCGACGGGGCCTGCCGCTGCTTGAGTTCGGCGTGCCGTGCTGCGAGCGGTGCCCCATTCAGGCAGGTGAGCAGGCAGGCAACCTTCCTGCCTACGATGACAGTCGGTCGACGGGAGGAAGGGACTGAAAGTGTCCGAGCGCGAGAGCGGCCCGGAAAGGCGATCGAAGGGCCTGGACGGTGTACTGATCGGGCACGTAGGACGTCGGAACCTCGCGGTCGCCCTCGTTGGTGCCACGGGTGGCGCCGCGCTCATGCTCTGGACCTCCGTGTCCCTTCTCCAGGTCCCCCCACGGCCACCGCTGCTGAAGGGATGGCGCGGCGGCTCTTGACGAGGTTGACGGTAGGGATGCGGCCTGCACGATGAAGGGGCCCCGGATGCTGCCGAAGCCCAGGGCCGGCCGACCTTCCCCGGTAGTTCAGAGGCGCGTCAGAGTGCGATCTCAACGAGTTCGTCCCGAGGGATGTCCGCAACCACGGGGCGAGTCGGCCGGGCCGCCTCCCTGGCGAGCTCCTCCAAGCTCCTGCCGGCGTCCTACTTGGCGAAATGGACAGCTGAGGAGTTCGCGGCTGTGGAACGTGGAGCGCAGGAGGGCGGCCAGTTCCACGCCAGTGCAACGGAGAAACCAACGCACCTCTGGACAGCGACAATGACCACCATGCTGATCATGGACGCCGTCGTCGAGACCTACGATGTTGTCGACTTTGGGCTGTGGCCCACCGCTGCACCGCGTGCAGATCACCTCCTGGCCCTCTCCGGCCACATGTCTCCGGATGAGGTCGGAACGGCGATGGCGGCCTTGACCGGCTACCACCCCGATGACGCCGACGACCCGGTCTCGGACACCGAAACCGTCCTCCGGTCCATCCAGAACCTGCTGGATGTCGATCTCGTGACGGCTCCGGGCGGCATCCTCGTGAAAGACACCGCGACCGGTGTGACAATCGCCCCCGGATGCTGCTTCGGCCTGGAGAACTGGCGCGACTGGCTCGTCCTCATGAAAGCCGAAGAGCTTTGGCTCGGGCACGGAACCGTCACACGCGTTGAGTACCTGGGGACCCTCGTCAAGGTATGGCCCGACACGGACCCACCGACGGAGATCCCGATAGAGATCCCTCTGGTCGAGCTGCCGGCCCTCGTGCGAACCGTGCACGAGCGGCTGAACGGGTTCCTCACCCTCGCCGACCGATGGGCTCACCACCACGCGCCCACGCTGGCGCCCGTCCTGATCGCCAAGCTCAGCAGCGACCTGAACATCGGCGCTCGACTGGACGACTTCCAGAGCTGACGCTCGGTAAGGGTCCTGGCCGGCCTGATGGCTGATCGAGTGCTGGGGACGACCGAGAACGCCGTCCCGCGGCCGCGCACACCGGGCCGCGGGTGCGTCCAGGTCGCTGGCGGGGTGCGTGGCGCGAACGGTGCCCATGACCCGCGGTCGCGTTCGGCAGGGTGCAGCAGGTTGACCGCCCGCGTGGCGCTGTTGCACCACGCAGGCCCTTGCCGGGGCGGCCGAACTCGCCGACGATGCTTACTGGCCATGGCCGCCCGGATTTCGCCGGGCCCGGTCGGACCGCCACGGAATAGGGGAGATAGTGACGAAGCGCAGCATCTCAGGAATGCGCCCCGTAGCGGCGGTATCCGTACCGCTCTTCGTGCTCGCCGGCCTGTTGCTAGGTCCTGCGACGACCGCGACGGCAGCCGTACCGGCCCTGCGGCAGGCTCCCGCCTCGGCGGCGATTGCGCAGGGCGCGCTCCCTACCGGCACGGGCGCGGTGACCGGTCTCCAGGCGACGAAGTCCTCACCTGCTCAAGCGGTCGCCGGGAACAAGAAGAGCAAGAAGAGCAAGAAGAAGGGCGGGCTCTTCAAGAACCTCCTGATCGTCGTGGTCATCGTTATCGTCCTGCTCGTGGTCCTGTACGGAGTCCGCAAGGCGCGGCGCCGCGGGTCCGCCTAGGCCGTCTCTTTCGGATCTTGCAGGACAGGCATGACCAAAGGAGACCGGCCAGGCTGGGTCCTGTCGATGGGGTGACGTAGCGTCGGAGAGATGATCTCCGAGCCGACGGGCCAGGCCGCAGGCCCCTACGACGCAGCTTTCTTGCCGCGACTGCGGATGTCCTTCCGGGCTGCGCGCGAGTCGGTCATGGAACCGGTGTCGAAGTTTGGTGGGCAACCGGTCTGGCTGGACGGCCCGGCCTGGCCGGTGCATCCGAGTTCGGGCGAGCCCCTTGTGTTCATCGGGCAGTTCCGGGTACCGGGCGACGAGGTGCGCCTCGCATACCTGTTCCTGCACGAGGAGAACGTGGTCATGGGCGGCGACACTCCGGAGGACGGCGAGGCCGTCGTTCTGGTCCAGCCGGGTGGGCGGATACCGGCCTTCGCGTCGATCGGGGCTCCCGGCACTCGGGGGCGAACGCTGTGGCGGTGGGGTCCGGACTACACGGAGGTTCCCGTTGAATGGCTGACGGACCTGACTCCGATGCCACCGGAACTCGTGGAGGCGGCGAACCAGGCCGCGGCCTGCTCCCGGTACCTGCGGGGCGAGGGGCCAGACGTCCAATTCCCCGAAGAGGACTGGCCCAAGGACTTCATGGGGGGCGAGGCCGTCTACCCCAACAACCAGGCCTTCGGCATCGAGCCCTCCTGGCTGTTCCTCTGCCAGTTCGAGGACCGGGGCGAGGCGAAGGAAGATCCGTTCTTCCTCAACTTCGGCTACGGAAGCGGCTTCCTCTTCGTCAGCTCCGATCACCTTGAAGGCCGGTTCATGTGGGACTGCAGCTAAACGCTTCCTGGGGCGCGGGCAAAGAGACCCCGATCGGCCCGGCAACGATCAAAGACACCGACATGGCCCGCCTCCACACCGTTGGCCTTGCCCAGGAATTCGACATGCACGGGACCAGCTCGGCCCGACAGTACGACCTCGGGGGCGCCGGCACGCCGGAGATGCCCGCAGGCGACCCCGCCCGGGGTGAGGAGGGGAGTCGGTGAAACGTACGAACTCCCTCGCCGTCCGTATTGCGTTGGCTGGGTTGACGGGTCTGGTGGCCCTGTCCTGTCGGCCACCGCCTGCACCGACAGCGGCACCTCGAAGGGGTCGCGGCGGGGGACCCGTCTGGGTTGAGGGCCAAGGGGCTCCCGAGGCGGCCCAGTTCATGCGCGTTCGGACACCGGCCGGCGCCGCCGACGTCACAGGGGCGGTGCGACACGGCTTCCAGGACATCACCTACCTGATTGCCTTCATGGCGCCGACGGTCGACGCCGAAACGTTCGTCACCGACCTGCGCCCCGAGGATGCCCTCCGGATTGACGCCCCGCGCGACCCCAAGACGTACACCACGGCCACCCTCTGGGCCCACCTCGGACTGCCTGAGCCGGAAACGGAGCAGAAGGTCCGGACCGCTTCGGTCTGCCCGCCCTGCATCAAGGACGAGCGCCGGCCCGCCGTACAGTCCATCACTGCCTTCGTCCAAGAGATCGGCCACGGTCGTTCACGTGCACGTTGCTGATCGTGCAGCCGCTGCGCTGCCGATGGCGGGTATCGGGTACCCCGCCTGCCCCGTACGAGCGCCGCGTCGGAGGCGCCGACCCGTGCGCGCCGGGGGTCAGCCGTCAAGGGCTCTTGCCACGCGGTCCAGGTCTTCGAGGAGAGCGTCCAGACGGTCGGGCGGGATGGCGCTGATCATGCGGGCTTCGATGGCGTAGACGGACTGCTGGGCCGCGGTGAGGCGGCGCCGGCCTTCTTCGGTGAGGTGGACGGGACGCGCGCGGCCGTGGTCGACGGTGGCCGGGCGGTCGATGAGCTCAGTGCTGTGGAGGCCGCGCAGGACCACGTTCATGGACTGGCGGGTGACGAAGGTGGCGCGGGCGAGGTCGGCGTTGGAGAGGCCTGGGCGGGCGGCGAGGACTTCCAGGCAGGCGTACTGCGGCACGGTCAGGCCGTGCTCGCGCAGGGCTTTGTCCATGGCGCCCCGCAGCGCGGCGTGGGCGCGTTTGAGCCGGTAGCCCACGTGGTCGAGCACGTCTTGGGCCGGGTGCGGCGGTTCCACTGGCTGCATGTCCTTCATGTCAACATTTTGACATCAGTCGGCAGCGCATCTAGGGTCGGGTATGTCAAAGTCCTGACATTGCTTAGAGGAGGACACCATGTCTGTCAGCATCGACGGCCCCACTTTCGTGGCCCTCCAGGTCCGTGACGTGGAGGCGGCGGCGGAGTTCTGCGACAAGCGCCTCGGCCTGCGCCGCACCCCCGCCTCTCCGCCGGGCGCGGTCGTGTTCGACACCAAGCCCTGCCCGCTGGCCGTGCGCGAGCCGCTGCCCGGCACCGACCTCGACTCCGGACGTCCGGGGCTCGGCGTCGCCCTGTGGTTCTCCACCCCCGACGCGCAGGCGCTGTACGACCAGCTCTCCGAGGCGGACGTCAAGATCCTCACCCCGATCGTCGACAGCCCCTTCGGCCCGATGTTCTCCTTCGTCGGCCCCGAGGGCTACGTCCTGACCGCCCACGGAGCCTGACCGTGACCGCCGCTTCCTTCACCCCCGAGGGGCCGTTCTCCCTCGCCTCGTCCATCCGGTTCCTGGAGGGCTTCACCCCCGCCTCCTACGACCAGGCGGCCGACGGCGTGCTGCGCATGGCCTTTCCCACCGACGACGGTGCCGGCGTGATCGGCTGCGCGGTGCGGCAGGAGGAGGCGGCGAGCGGTGGGTCCGGCCCGGTGACGGCGGATTTCACCGTGTACGCCGAAGACGGTTCCGTCCGGGCCGCCCGCACCACCGAAACCCAGGCCGCGACGGCGCAGATCGCCCGCATCCTGTCCCTGGACGTCGACGGCGCGGACTTCCCGGCCCTCGGTAAGGCCGATCCTGTCGTGGCAGGACTCCAGGCGGACTACCCGGGGCTGCGGCCCGTCTGCTTCTACTCGCCCTACGAAGCAGCCGCCTGGACCATCATCGGCAACCGCATCCGCATGACCCAGGCCGCCGCCGTCAAGGCCCGCATCGCCCGCGAGCACGGCCAGGCCCTGGACGTGGCAGGACACACCCTCCACGCCTTCCCCACCCCTCACGCCTTGAGGCGCCTGGAGCGCCTCGCCGGCCTGACGGACCTCAAGGTCGAACGCCTCCACGCACTCGCCGACGCCGCCCTCGACGGTCGTCTCGACGCCATCGCCCTCCGCGCCCAGCCTGCCGAATTCGCCCTCACCGACCTGCGGGAACTGCCGGGCATCGGCCCCTTTTCCGCCGAACTCATCCTCATCCGAGGAGCCGGCCACCCCGATGTCTTCCCCGCGGCCGAACCCCGCGTCCACCAGGCGATCGCCACCCAGTACGGCCTCGACGACACCGCGGCCCGCAGCCCCGCCCGCCTTGCGCAGATCGCCGACGCCTGGCGCCCCTACCGCAGCTGGGTCGCCCTCCTCCTGCGCGCCCGAGCCCAGGAACAAGCCGCCACGCGATCATGACGCGCCCTCACGAACCTCCGATCGCGAGTCGGTTACCCGAGGGGTGACCGACCCGAGGACTGGACTGGAATCGTGGCCGAGTGACCCGAAGGCGACCGCCGAGGCCCGGAGCCCGCACCGCCGCCGAGCGGTGGTTCGCGCCGCGCGCGGGGGCGTGTGTAACAGGAATGTATGACCGGGTGGTTCGGGGGAACGAATGGCCGTCCCGGGTCCTCCTGATGGTCAGAAGCCCGGCACCCCCAACCGCCACCGAGGTGGAAACGATGCGTGTTCAGAAGCTGTCCTTCGCGGCCCTGGCCGTTGTCGCGGGTCTCTCACTCACGGCCTGTCAGAACGGCGCTGACGGCGCGGCGCAGAGCGGCCCGTCGTCCGCGGCCGGCACGCCATCCGTCTCGCCCCCGTCCGCCGCGCCGTCCGGCTCCTCCGCGTCCGCCACGGATGCCGGGACGGGCTCCGCCGGGGCTGGTTCCGGCGGGAAGGGTACGGCCGCCCGGACCGCCCCGTCGGAGAACGGCAAGGGCGACAAGTGCCGTACCGACGAGCTGACGATCACTGCCGCGGACCGCACCATCGACGGCGATCCCGAGGGCACCGTCGCGGTGACGTTGAAGAACCGCGGCGCCCGGGATTGTGCCGTCTCCGGGTTCGCGGGCGTGGACCTGAAGACCGGTGCGGGAACGCTGTCCGCCCAGCGCACGGCGGAGAAGGCCAATCCGGGCACCCTCAAGAAGGGGGACTCGGTGGCCTTCGGGATCACCTACCCGTTCAACACCTCGGGGGGCTCCGGTGTCCGCATCACGGGACTGGTGGTGACCCCGCCGGGTGAGACGAAGTCGGTGACTCTCGCCTGGCCGGGCGCCGCCACGTTGCCCGTCACGGACGGCTCCGGCTCTCCGGTGAAGGTCGGCCCGATCGGGAACTTCGGTCAGGGCGGCTGACCTCCGTGCCCGGGTCAGCCCACGAGGTCCGGCGCCCGCAGCACGGGCGACGGGATGCCCCATGCGTCGACGAGGTCGACCGCGAGGGGACGCACCTTGCCGCAGAGGTCGTTCACCTCGCGGCTGATCGCCTTGGAACGTTGAACGGTCAGCCGCCCGTGCTCCATGAACCAGGCCCGGTCCGCCTCGATCGTCGACAGGGCGAACAGGTCGCACAGGAGGGCGAGCGCCACCTTCTCGCCCCCCTCGGGCAGCGCGCGCACCTTGTCGACGAAGGCCTCCGTGACGAGCCGCTCGACGTGAGCGCGCGCGAGCGCGTTGACGTGGTCCTGCACCTGCGAGAAGACGGCGCCCGGACCGCGCTTCTGGTCGATCCCGCGTTTGATCCGCCGGGCCAGACCGGCGAGCATGTGCTCCTCGCGGAAGCGGACCATGGCGAGTTGGTACTCCGAGTCGAGCAGGCCGGCTTCCCGGTCCCACTCGTCACCGCCGGGCAGCAGGTCGCGTACGCGTTCGAGCAGTTTGTGGGCGGACGTCCGCTCGATGACCGTCTCGACGGCGAGGCCCGTGACGTGGCGGACCACGCCGATCTGGTCGAGGTCCTCGAACTCGCTCGCGTGGTCGGTGAGCAGCCCCTTGGCCACGAGCTGCAGCAGGACGTGGTTGTCACCCTCGAAGGTGGTGAAGACGTCGCTGTCGCTCTTGAGGGCGGCGAACCGGTTGACGGCGAGATAGCCCGCGCCGCCGCACGCCTCGCGACACTCCTGGACGACCCGGGTGGCGTGCCAGGTGCCGAGCGCCTTGATGCCCGCGGCCCGCGCTTCGAGCCGGCGCCGCGCCTGCGCGTCGTCCTCGATGCCGGAGAAGACCTCGTGCAGCTGCCCGCGCACGACGTCCTGCGCGAAGTGCAGGGCGTACGTGCGGGCGATGAGCGGCAGCAGACGGCGCTGGTGCAGGCCGTAGTCGAGGAGCACCTGCTCCTCGGTGTCCGGGGCCGCTTCGAACTGTCGGCGGCGCACGGCGTACTTCGTGGCGATCGTCAGGGCGACCTTGGCGACGTTGATCCCGGCGCCCGCGACGCTGACCCGGCCCTGCACCAGGGTGCCGAGCATCGTGAAGAAGCGCCGGTTGGGGTTGTCGATCGGGCTCTCGTAGACGCCCTCCGGGGTGACGTCGGCGAACCTGTTGAGCAGTGCCTCGCGCGGCACGCGCACACCGTCGAACCAGATGCGTCCGTTGTCCACACCGTTGAGCCCCATCTTGCGGCCGTCGTCCTCGATCCGGACGCCGGGCGCGGTCTCGCCGTCGACCCGGAGGGGGACGACGAAGGCGTGCACACCCCGGGACTGGCCGCCCACCTCCAACTGGGCGAACACGACGGCCAGTTCCGCGTGGCGAGCCGCGTTGCCGATGTAGTCCTTGCGGGCCTGGTCGTCGGGGGTGGTGATGACGAACTCGTCGCTCGCGGGGTCGTACCGCGCGACGGTGCCGAGCGCCTGGACATTGGAGCCGTGACCGGTCTCCGTCATCGCGAAGCAGCCCACGAGCTCCCCGGTGATCAGGTCCGGAAGGTGGGTGTCGTGGTGGCGCGCGGTGCCCAGATGGAGGATCGCGCCGCCGAAGAGGCCGAACTGCACGCCGACCTTCACCAGGACCGACAGATCGCCGAAGGCCAACGTCTCGAACGCGGCGATCGAGGCCCCCACGTCACCGCCCCCGCCGTACTCGACGGGGAAACCCATGCCGGTCTGCCCCGTCGCGGCCATGTCGACGACGATCTCACGCACCCGCTCGCGGAACGCGTCGAAGCCGAGCTCCTCGGCGTCTTCGAGGACGGAGGCGTGCGTCACCAGGTTGGTACGGACGAGGTCACGGATCCCGGCGTACCGGCCGTCGAGCACCTCGGTCAACGAGGAGACGTCGATCTCGGGCCGTGCGTAGCCGGTCGCGGGGGCGGAAGCGTTCTGGGGTGCCATGCCGCTCCGCTACCCAGGCCCGAGGCGATCAACCGGGACGCCGACCGCCGGCGCCCGCGCCGGTCTCAGGTGGGCAGGCGCCGCGCCGCGGCGAACGCCCCGTCGTGGTGGACCAGTGCGGTGGCCTCCTCCTGGAAGGAGCCGGTCTCGACCTCGCCCACGACGAGGAGGTGGTCACCGACCCGCTGGCGCAGGGTCACACGGGCGACGAGCCGGGCGGGGACGCCGTCCAGCAGCGGGAGGCCGTCGGCGTACGCGGTCCACGCGACGCCCGCGAAACGGTCGGTGCCGCTGCGGGCGAACTGTCCCGCCAAGGCGCTGTTGTGTGTGCCGAGGATGTGGACGGCGAACCGGTCGGCGCCGTGGACGGCGGGAGCGGTGGAGGCGCCGAGGCCCAGGTAGAAGGAGACCAGGGGCGGCTCCAGGGACACGGAGGTGAAGGACGTGGCGGTGAATCCGGCCGGCCCGGGGACGGTGATCACCGTGACGCCGGCCGCGTGGCGGCGCAGGGCACGGCGGAGCACTTCGTCGGCGGCGGGTGCGGTGGACGGCTGGGTGGCGGGGTCGATCGAGATGGTCATACCGGTTCCCTTCGGGGGATCGGACGGCGGATCGGGATGTGCGACGGTGCGGGCGGTCGGGCGGTCACCAGGCGCTCGACTCCACGACGACCGCCGGCACCAGCCCGCCGCGCAGGGCCTCCAGGAACGTGACGACCTCCGCCGCCACGGACCGGTGCTGCAGGTCGTTGAGGACGTCGTGGTGGGCGCCGCGGACCACAGCGAGCCGGGCGCGGGGGAGGGACTTCACGACCCGGGCCAGCTCCTCGCGGTCCGCGAGCGGGTCGGCGTCCCCGATGAGGAGCAGCGTCGGCACGGCCACGACGCCGTCGTGGACGGCGTCGAGCAGGGTGCCCGGAACCGGGTCGCCGAGCGACCCCCGGCGCACCTGGTCGTCGTTGCTCAGCACACCCCGGTGCGTGGGGCAGGAGGTGCGTACGTCGAGCTCGGCGTCCCAAGTGCCCTCGGAGCCGGAGCCGGAGCCGGAGCCGGAGCCGGAGCCGGCACCGGAGCCCGGGAGCCCCGCCAGGACGACCGCGTCCGGGCGCGGACCGGTGGTCGCCGTCGCCCCCTCGGCCCGCGCGAGGATCGCCGCGACCAGCGCGGCGCCGGAGTCGGCCCCCACCAGGACCAGCGGACGGGCGAGGCCGTCCGCCTCGGCGGCGCCCGCGACGGCTTCTTCGAGCCGGGCACCGAAGGCGTCCAGTGCGGCGGCCGGGTCGTCGGCGTCGGTCGGCGGGGCGTCGACGACCCGTACGCGATAGGCGTCGGAGGCGAGCCGCCGGCCGAAGCGGGCATAGGTCGCGCGGGTCTCTCCCCGACCGGGCACCACGAGGACCGTGCCGCGGGTGAGGAGGCCTTCGGGGGCGTGGTGGTCGGTGTACTCGTACGGGGTCATCTCATACTCCTGCCGCCGCGGTGTGCGGCGTGGTGGGGGACACGGGGCCGGGCGTGGCGCCGGTCGCGGGCTTCCAGCCCAGAGCCGGCGCCACCTGCGTCGCGATGAGTTCGAGGGCGCGCAGGGTCGCGTCGTGGTCGGGAACGGCCGGGTTGAACTGGGTGATCAGGTCCGTCGCCACGGGCAGGACCTTCTCCTGCCGCAGAGCGGTGACGATCTCGTCGGGGTGGCCGTGGAACGCGTGGAAGCGACGCAGCGCCTCCTCGGTGTCCAGCCCCTTGGGGAAGGCGCCGCTGTCGGCCATGCGCAGGGCCGCCCGGTGGACGTCGTCACCGATCAGGTCCAGCGCGGTGCGCCGGTCCCGCGCCGGGAACACGAAGCGGGACAGGCCGATCCGGGGGCGCCGGGCCCCCTCCCAGGCGGCGAGGTAGCCGTCCGCCCACGGGCGCTGTACCTCGTCGGTGGGCGCGTCGTAGCCGTAGGCGGCGCGGTTGAGCAGCAGGTTCGAACCGGCCGTCGCCGCGTGCCGGGCCCCCTCGTGGCTGAAGACCCCCTGCCAGATCCGGTCGGAGAAGTCGGCGGCGGGCGGCTGGATCCGGAAGCCCGGCGCACCGACCTCCGCGTTGGCCAGGGCCCGACGCAACACGCCGAGGTTCTCGCTGGTCAGCTCGCGCTTGCGGGCGACGTCCCGGCCGAAGGCGGCGTACTCCAACGCGCTGGACCCGCTGCCGACGCCGATCTCGACGCGGCCCCCACTGAGGACGTCCACGCTGGAGACGTCCTCGGCGAGGCGGACGGGATCCTCCAACGGGAGGACCGTGACGGCGGTGCCGAGCCGGATCCGCCGTGTCCTCGCGGCGGCGTGGGCGAGGAAGGTCCACGGCGAGGAGAGGCCGCCCCCGCCGAGCGGGTCGTGGTGTTGCGCCACCCAGCCCACGTCGAAGCCGAGTTCGTCCGCGGCGACGAAGAGTTCCTGCGCGTGCCGGTACGTCTGCCGCCGGTCCTCGCCGCGCCCTTGGACGTGGGTGAGGAACCCGAGCCGGAAGCGCGGTGTCCCGGCGGTCACGGCCGGCCGCCGTCCCGAGAGGGGGCCGTTCCGGCGGCGACGAGACCGGGCGCGCCGTCCTCGGCGGAGCCGTGACCCAGTACGTGGTCCAGGACGGCGCCCGCGCCTCCGTCCGGTAGCTCCGCTCCCCGCCAGGCGACGTGCTGGTCGGGGCGGACGAGCACGTGGGCGCTGCCGTACACGGCGCGGGCGCCGGGATCGGTCAGGTGGATCACGGTGAGGGGCAGGGACCGGGCCGCGGCCTGCGCGACGAAGGCGTCCTCCACGGCCCGGCCCTCCGTGAGGACGAGCAGGGCGAAGGAGTCGCCGACCCGGTCGTGGAGCGTGCTGCCGTACGGATCGACGGGGCCGTTCGGCGCACGGTGGCCCGGTCGCGGATCGTCCTCGTAGACGTCCGCGCGCCACCGGGGCTCCGAGTCGAGCTGGTCCGGCTCGTACCGGATCGCGGACGACGCGTCGTACCGCTCGTCGAAGGTGACGCCGACCGCGTCCACATGGTCCCGCCGCAGCCGTTCGCCGATCTCGACACGGCGAAGGGCGGCGTCGGGACCGTTTTCCGCGTCGTCGGGGACGCCGCCCCGCCGGATCTCCGCCAGCGCGGTCTGCGCACGCCGGGAGCGCTCCAGCGCGTGGTCGGCGACGCGCCGGTTGTGCGGACGGCGTTCCTCGTCGTAGGAGTCGAGGAGGGCGTCGGGAGCGTGGCCGGCCAGCACCGCCGCCAGCTTCCAGCCGAGGTTGACCACGTCCCCGAAGCCCTCGCCGAGGTTCCCGCCGGGCGTCCGCACATGGGCGGCGTCACCGGCGAGCAGGATCCGGCCGCGGCGGAAGGTCTCCGCGATCCGGGTGGCGTGGTGGAAGGTCGTGGCCGAGACGAGTTCGAGCGGCAGGTCGAATCCGAAGGCGGCCCGGGCCACCTTCAGCAACTCCTCCTCCGACGGCTCGTACGCGAGCGGGTACGGACCCGCGTACACCCGCCACTCACGGGTGCTCACGGCGGCGAGGAAGCCCGACGCCTCCTGGTTGACGACGATGTTGGTACCGCTGGGCGCCGCCCCGACCCGGGCGGAGATGTCTTCGGTGCGCACGATCAGACGCAGCCGCTTCTCCGTGGCGCGCTCCCCCTCGCGCCCGATGCCGGCCAGCCGACGGGTGGTGCTGGAGCCGCCGTCGGCGCCCAGGACGTACGTCGCGCGCAAGGTGCGCCGCTCGCCGGAGTCGACCTCGACGACCCGGGCGGAGACGGAGCCGGCGTCCTCGTGCAGGTCCCGCAGTTCCCAGCCGCCGGCCACGTTCACCCCCTGCTCCCGGAGGTGGTCGAGGAAGACCTGCTGGAGCACCGTCTGGGGGCGCCGGAGCGCCTCCTGCGAGCCGTACCGGGCGCCGCCGGGCCCTGTGAATGACGGGCGAGGCACCGGCACGAGTTCGTGACCGGCGAGCGAGGTCACGACTCTGATGCCCCGGTTCCACTCCGGGGGGTAGGTCCAGGCGGCACGGATGCGCTGGAGGAGACCCCAGCGGTGGAAGTGCTCCACCACGCGAGGGGTGTGCCCCATCGCGCCGGCCCGGACCAGAGTGGCGGTGCGGGCGCGGTCGACGACGGCCACCCGGACACCGCGGGCGGTCAGCTCGACGGCCGCGGAGAGTCCGACGGGCCCGGCCCCGACGATCAGCACGTCGACCGTCGAGGGCGGGGTGGCGCTCGGAAAGCGGACGGTGTGGACGTCGCGTCCGCCCGTTGCCGAATGCTCGGTCACGGCCCGCCCCTCAGCCGTTGTGGGACGGGCGGGCGTGGGTGTGGCGGTTGGCCGGGATCGGCAGCCCCAGGTTGCCCCGCAGCGTGTCCGCCTCGTACTCGGTGCGGAACAGGCCGCGCTTCTGCAGCAGCGGGACGACGCCGTCCACGAAGAGTTCGAGGTCGTCGCCGGTACGGAAGGCCAGGTTGATGCCGTCGAAGGTGCCGGCATCGAACCACTGCTCGATGGTGTCGGCCACGGTTTCCGGAGCGCCGACGAAGGGCGAACGGTGGAACTCGTTGACGGTCGACGCCACCTGGCGCAGCGTCAGGTGCTGCTCGCGGGCGCGCTCGATGAGCTTCGTGGCGCCCGTGCGGCCACCCTTCTCCGCGAGGTGCGCGACGTCGGGGAAGGGCGCGTCCAGGTCGTGCACGCTGAAGTCGTAGGCGCCGAAGGCCCGGCCGAGCAGGGCGAGGTTGCGGTCGAAGTCGTTGTCCTCCTCGTGTATCTCCCGCTCGCGTCGCCGGGCCGCCTCGTCGGTCGCGGCGACGACCGGGCTGCCGTGGATGAAGATCTTGATGTGCTCGGGGTCGCGGCCGTACGCCGCGGTGCGCGTCTTGATGTCGGCGTAGTACTCCTGCGCCTGCTGGAGGGAACCGCCCGGTGCGTAGATGCCCTCGGCCACCCGCGCGGCCAGGTCCCGGCCCTCCTCGGAGACCCCGGCCTGGAAGATCACCGGCTGGCCCTGCGGGGAGCGGGAGAGGTTGAGCGGTCCGGCCACGTCGAAGTGCTCGCCCCGGTGGTCGAGCGCGTGCAGCCTGCTGGGGTCCAGGAAGAGGTTCCGCTCCACGTCGGCCGGGAACGCGTCGTCCTCGTAGGAGTCCCACAGGCCCCGGGCGACCTGGACGAACTCCAGCGCGCGGCCGTAGCGGGTGGTGTAGTCGAGGTGCTCGTCGAGCCCGAAGTTCTTGGACGTACCGGTGTCGAAGCTGGTCACGACGTTCCAGCCGGCGCGCCCCGCGCTGATGTGGTCGAGGGACGCGAACCTGCGGGCGAGGTTGAACGGCGAGTTGTACGTCGAGCTGGCCGTGCCCACCAGGCCGATGTGCCGGGTGTGCGTGGCGACGGCCGACAGCAGGGTGAGCGGTTCGAGGCGGTTGAGGTAGTGCGCCGGGTAGGTCGAGTTGATGAACTGGCTGTCGACGACGAACAGGGCGTCGAAGAGGGCGTGCTCGGCCGCCTGGGCCTGCGCGATGTAGTAGTTGATGTCGATGCTGGCGTTCTTCGCGACGCGCGGGTCCTTCCACAGGCCGTGCTGGCCGGGGCCTCCGACGCCGTACGGGTGCAGTGCGAGGTGGATCGTGCGGGACATGTCGTTCCTGTCTGTGGGTGAGGCGGTGAGTCGGTGAGTTGGTGAGCCGGGTGGGATGGTGTGACCGTTTGGGACGGGCCGGTGGTTCAGACGTGCAGCAGGGCCCGCAGAGCCTCGCGTTCGGCTCCGTCGGCCGCCGCGCCGCGCAGGGTGGGGGCCGAGCCGATGAGCAGGCGCGTGTACGGGTGGCGGGGGTCGCGTACGAGGTCACGGGTCTCCCCGCTCTCGACGAGCTCGCCGCGGTAGAGCACGGCGACGCGGTCGGCGATGCCGGCCACGGAGCCGAGGTCGTGGGAGATGAACACGAGGGCCACCCCGGTGGCGCGCAGCTCCTTGAGGATCTCCAGGACCTGGACCCGGTTGGCGGAGTCCAGCGCGCTGACGGGTTCGTCGAGGATGACCAGCTTCGGGTCGGTGACCAGGGCCCGGGCCACAGAGACCCGCTGGCGCTGACCGCCCGACAGCTCTCCCGGCAACCGGCCGAGCAGGTCCTCGGAGAGGCGGACGCGGGGCAGGAACGAGCGGACCCGCCGGGCGGCCTCGCCGTGCGCGACGCCCTGGATGAGCAGCGGTTCGGCCAGGGACTCCTCGATGGTGAGGTCCGGGTCGAGGCTGCGCAACGGGTCCTGGAAGACGTACTGGACGACCCCGCGCCGGCGCAGGGCGCGCCACTGGCGGTGGTCGTACGCGCCGACCTCCTCGCCGGCGATGCGGATCGAGCCCGCCGAAGCGCGCACCAGTCCCAGGGCGGCGCGGGCGAGGGTGGACTTCCCCGAGCCCGTCTCGCCGATGACCCCGAGGGTCTCGCCCGGGGCGACGCTCAGCGACACCCCGTGCAGGGCGCGGTGGCGGCGCCGGCGGGAGCCGTAGTGCACCTCCAGGTCGGTGAGTTCCAGAACGGCGCCCGAGGACCGGGCGGTGGTGGCGGGGGCGCCGTGGGGCTCGGGGGAGCCGTGGGGTTCGGGAGAGCGGTCCGGCGCGGATCCGGTGGTCACGGTGTCTCCTGCGGTGCGAGGAACTTGTCGAGTCCGTACTGCTCGTGTTCGGCGATGAGCAGCCGGGTGTACTCGTGGCGCGGGTGGTGGAGCACCTCCCGCGTCGGGCCCTGCTCGACCACCTCGCCCCGGCGCATCACCAGCACCTCGTCACAGAGTTGGGCGACGACGGCCAGGTCGTGGGAGACGACCACGAGGGCCAGACCGGCGCGGGTGCGAAGGTCGGCGAGGAGGTCGAGGATCTCCGCCTGGACGGTAACGTCGAGGGCGGTCGTGGCCTCGTCGGCGATGAGGATCCGGGGCTCGGCGCTGATCGCCGCGGCGATCAGGACCCGCTGGAGCATGCCGCCGGACAACTCGTGGGCGTACTGGGTGTAGACCAGTTCCGGATCGCGCAGGTGGACCGCCCGCAGCAGCTCGACGGCCCGCCGGCGCGCCTCGCGCCGATTGAGCCCCTTCTTGACCCGGATGACCTCCGCGATCTGCGGTCCCACACGGATCGAGGGATTGAGGTAGGAGGCGGGGTCCTGGAAGACCGCGCTGATGGTGGTGCCGCGCAGGGAGGCCCACCGCGGGGGAGTCAGGGTGGCGATGTCGGTGCCGGTGATCTCGACGGAGCCGCCGGTGACCTCGAAGTGCGGCGGCAGGATGCCGAGCACGGCGCGGCAGGTGAGGGTCTTGCCGCTGCCCGACTCGCCGACGATGCCCACGGTCTTGCCCGGCGTGAGGTCGAAACTCACGCCGTGGACGATCTCGCGTTCGGTGACGTGGTCGCTGATGCGCACGTCGCGGACGGAGAGGACCACCTCTGCCGCCGCGTCGGCGGCGTCGGCCGGCTGGGCGGGATCGGCAGGGCGGGCCGGGTCGTGCGGCGCCGGCCGGTCGGGGAACTCGGCGTTCCGGACGGGGCCGGGCGCGGTGCGGGGGGAGAGGGTCGTCATCGCGTGCCTCCGGAGGGTACGGGGTCGGACTTCTCGGTCCGGTTGGCGCGGGCCCTGCGGCTGTTGATCAGGGCTTGGCCCGCCTCGCCGGAGACGTCGCGGATCGCGTCGGCCAGCAGGTTCGCGCCCCAGACGGTGACCATGATCAGCAGTGCGGGTGCGAGCGGCGCCCACGGCCGCCGGCTCAGGTAGCCCAGGTCGGAGGCGAGGAGGCCACCCCAGGTGGGCGCGGGCGGTTGGATGCCGATGCCGAGGAAGGTCAGGCTGGAGACGATGATGAAGCCGACGCCGATCGTCTGCGCGAACGCGACGGCGATCGGGGGGAGCACCTTCGCCCAGACGTGCCGGCGCACCACCCAGCCGATGGAGGCGCCGGCGATGAGCGCGGCCTCCACGTACGGGGAACGTGCCACGGCGAGGGTGGCGGCGCGGGCCACCCGGTAGAACAGCGGGGAGACCAGTGTCCCCGTGACGAGCATGGCCTGGGTGAGGCCGTTGCCGAGGAGGGCGATCACGGCGACGGCGAACAGCAGGAACGGCAGCGCGACGAGGGTGTCGGCCAGTCGGAGCGTGAGCCACTCGAAGCCCCGGCCCAGGTAGACGGACAGGATGCCGGGAACGGCGCCGACGGCCAGCGCCGTCAGCGCGACTTCCAGCGAACCCAGCACGCTGACGCGTGAGCCGTCCAGGAGGCGGCTCAACACGTCCCGGCCGAGGTGGTCCGTACCCAGCCAGTGGGCGCCCGAGGTGGCCCCGAGGAGTTGGTCGCTGGTGGCCAGCGGATCCACGGGGGCCAGGAGCGGGCCGAGGAGCGCCAGCAGGGCGATCAGGGTGAGGACGGCGACGGAGATCCGTCCGGACGTGAGCGCGAGAACGCGACGCACCATGGTCACACCCCCCGTTGGGAGGCCGGCGTCACGCGGGCCAGCACCAGGTTGACGATGAGGTTGAAGGTGACGACCAGGGCGATCGACACCACGAGCACGCCCTGTACGGCAGGGACGTCGCCGGCTTGGGCCGCGTCGTTGGCGAACCGGCCGAATCCCTGGAGCCCGAAGATCCACTCCGTGACGACGGACGCGCCGACCAGGGCGGGGAACTTGAGTCCGAGGGTGGCGAGCGCCGGTCCGATCCCGTTGCGCAGGACGTGTCCGAAGAAGATCCGGCGTGGGCTCAGGCCCCTTACCAGCGCGCCCGTCACGTAGTTCTCGCGGTAGGCCGCGACGAGGCTGCCGCGCAGTTGGCGTGCGACGTCGGCGACGACGTCGAAGCTCAGCGCGATCGCCGGGAGGGTGATGTGCGCGAGCCACGGCTCGAATCCCTGTTCGGCGGGGACGTACCCGGCGGAGGGAAACCAGTGGAGTCCGACCGCGAACACCGCGACCAGCACGATGCCGACGACGAAGGCCGGCATCACCGAGATCAAGGTGACGAAGCCCGTGATCGCCCGGTCGATCCACGTGGTGCGGCGCAGTGCGGCCACGGTGCCGAGGACGAAGCCGGCGGTGACCCCGATGAGCAGAGCGAACGTCGCGATGGACAGGCTCACACCCAGGCCGAGGCCGATGAGCGTGGAGATGTCGGCGCCGTTGCTCCAACTGGTGCCGAGCCGACCGTGCAGGACTCCGCTGAACCAGTCCCAGTACTGGACCAGGAAGGGATCGTCCAGGCCCCACTGGGCCTCCACCCGCGCGATCGCCTCGGGGGTGGCCTCTTCGCCCAGCTGGATCCGGGCCGGACTGAGGCCGCTGAGCGACCGCAGGGAGAACGTCACGAACGTCGCGACCAGGAAGACGGGCACGAAGATCGCGGTGGAGCGGGCGAGGGCGGCCAGGACGCGGCCGGCCGCGTGCCGCACGCCGGCCGCGGCGACCCCGCGGCCGCGGGCGGCGGCATGTGGCGCGATCGTGGTCACGAGGTCGCCTCCTTTCTGTCGTGGACGGGTGTCAGTTGCCGGAGATGGTGACGCCGGTCCAGTCGATGTGGGCCGGGTTCGCGGGCAGGCCGGAGATCGACTTGCTCTTGGCGATCAGGTTCGGCGAGGAGTACGTGAAGACGAGCGCCTTGCTCGCCAGACCGGCCCGGGTCGCCGACTGCAGGACCTTCGAGTAGTCGGGCGAGTCCAGCGGGGTCTGGCGGACCTTGGCGATGGCGGCCTCGAAGTCGGCCGGCTGGTAGGGCGAGCTGAGGTTGAGCGGGCCGTTGGGCCCGAAGTGGGCGGTGAGGGTCTGCGCCGCCGAGTCGCGGCCGGTGGTCCCGTACAGGGAGAACGTCAGGTCCTTGGCGAAGAAGGGGACGGACCAGTTCTTGTCGATCTTGATGGTCACGGTGATGCCGACCTTGGCCAGCTGCGACTGGACGATCTCTGCCTGGGGGTCCTCGGTGGGGACGACCAGGGTGAGCTTGATGTCCCCTGGTTTGTGGCCCGCCTCGGCCAAGAGCTTCTCCGCCTTCGCCGGGTCGTACGGGAAGGCCTTCTCGGACTCCGGGTCGTACGCCACGTACCCCTTGGGGAACGGCTGGTTGGTCACCGAGCCGTAGCCGAAGGTGAGCTTGTCGACGAACTCCTGACGGTTGATCGCGTGGCGGACCGCGTCGACCACCCTCTCGTCGTCGAACGGCGCCTTGTTGATGTTGAGGCTGATGTTCGAGGCGTTGAAGCCCGGCTGGACGAAGACGTCCAGGCCGGCCTTCTTGGCCGCGTCCGCCTGACTGGGCTTGATGTCGGCGAAGTTGTACACCCCGGTCTGGAGGCCGGCGACGACCGTGGAGGAGTCCGGCGCCGAGGTCAGCTCGACGTTGTCGATGTGAATGTTCTTCGCGTCCCAGTACGCGGGGTTCTTCTTCAGCACCGCCTTGGTGCCCGGCACCAGTTGGGTGATGGTGAACGGACCGGCGCCGACGGGGTTCTGGTCCAGCTTCTCCGGGGACGCGGCCGCCTTGGGGCTCGCGATCTGGAGCACCCGCTGACCGAGCAACTGAGGTATCTGATAGTCGACTTGGGTCAGGTGGACGACCGCGTCCAAGCCGTTGGCGTCCACCGAGGCGATGGAGGTCAGGTCGCCGAACAGTGCGGAGTTCTTCTGCTGCTTGGCCCGCTCGACGGCGGCCTTGACGGCCGTGGCGTCGAGGGGTTCGCCGTCCCCGAACTTCAGCCCGGGGCGCAGGTGGAAGGTGACCTGGTCCCCCTTGTCGTTGTAGTCCCAGCTCCGGGCGAGGTCGGGGACGGCCTTGCCGTTCTCGTCCGTACGGGTCAAGGAGGCGTACACCAGGGCGAGTTCGCGGAACTGGGCACCGCTTCCGGAGACGACCGGGTCCCAGTGGGACGGGAAGTAGGAGGAGGTCCACTTCAGCGTGGCGCTGCCGGTCCCGCCGCCTGCGGCCGTGGCGGCGTCGCCGCCGCAGGCGCTGAGGGCGGGGGTCAGCACGGCGACGAGCGCGGCGGAGAGCACCGCGAGGCGCGGCCGTCCGGAGCGCCGCACCGGCGGGGCGTCGAGTCTGGGGCGGCGGATCGTGAGTCGTGCGGACATCGCTGTATTCCTTGGAATCGGTCCCGGGCCGGCCGGGCAGGAAGGCGGAGGGGCGGGGCGGGAAAAGGCTCGTTGCCCACGCCCCGGTCGGCGCCGGGTACGCCGACGGGCAGGGGGAGGGGCGAGGGGAAGGGCAGGCGGAAGTGCGGGGGTCGACGGCTTGGGGCCGTGCGAGGCCCACCGCCCCGCACCGCCGGCGCGGGGCGTCGGCGGGGCTGTGCGGGGCGGGCCGTCAACGGGCCGGGAGGGCGAAGGCGGAGGAGGGTGCGGCGGGGCCCGGAAGGGGGCGGGCTCAGGCGGAGCGGATGCGGCTCTACAGGAGGGCGGACGGCCGGAACGGCCGGCAGTGGTCCGTTACCTGTGGGCCGGGGAGGGCGGGGCGGTCAGCGACAGAGAGCGCTGGACGTGCGCCGCAGGTCCACGTAGCGGCACACCACACCGGGGTGCGTCGTAAGCATGGGGCACATCCTGGGGGCAGGGGTCGACGGCTGTCAATGGACACCAATTGGTGTCTCATTGGCCGGGACGCGTTCCACCGCTGGTCAGAGCCCCTGGGGAGCGCTTCCAAAGTGCTTCTGGGGGCCTACGGAGGCCTCTTCAGCGCGCGGAAGGGCTCCCAGGAGCGGTGGCCGGGTGGACGGCGGCCTCCTCGGGGTGCAGCCACAACGGGCCGTTCCCGGTCTCCACCCGCACCGCCCCCGGGGGCGGTGACGCGGCGCCCGTCAACATCAGCAACTCGGGCCCGCTCAGGCTCCGGTAGCGCTCCAGCGTCCGCGTCGGGGACAGCGGGGCGAAGGCCGGCGGCAAGGCCGGGTCCAGTTCCCGGAGCGCCTGCGCGTACTCCTCGAACGTGCGCCGGCCGGGCACCGCGCGGTAGCTCCCCGGGGCGAGGAACAGCAGGGTCGGCAGGGCGTACCGGTGCCCGGTGTCGGTCTCCTTCGCGGCGCCGGGATGTGGCGATCCGCCCCGTACGGACAGCACTTCGGACACCGGGCGGCGGGCCTCGCGGTGGTCCGCGCGCACCAGCCCGAGGACCGCGGCGCCGGCGGCGTCCGCCGACAACCGATCCGGATCCAGGCCCGGAACGCCTCGTACCGCGGCCAGGGCCAGGGCGGTCGTGTCCGCCGGCTCACCGAGCACGAAGACGCTCTCCCGTAGTCGCCGCAACACCCGGTCGGCCACCTCGACACCCTGGCGTTCGGCGGCCTTGGCGACCAGCGAGGCGGGCCACGAACCGGCCGCCACACGACTCAACCGCACCGCCCGGGGCGCCCGTGTGTGTGCGGTGATCTCCTCGACGTACCGTGCGTACCAGGCCGTCTCCGCCGCCGGGTCGGGTGGTGGGTCGTCGCCCTCGTCGAACAGGATGCAGAATACCCGGCGCCACCGCACCCGATCGCCCAACGCCGCCCGCAGCGTGCGGAAGACCGGCTCCGATCCCCAGGCCCACGGGCACAACGGGTCGGTGTACTCGACGACTTCGAGCGCGGGCTCCCCCTCGGGCCGGCCCGTCACGCGGCACCTTCGCGGACCGGCAGCCCGCGTGCTCCCGCCGGCAGCAGGGAGGCCAGCGTCGCCCCGCCCAGCAGCGCGGCCGCGTCCGCCTCGATCCGCCGCCACAGCCCGGGCAGGCCCGCCGCGGGGCCGGGGTAGTCGAGTCCGGCCAGTGGCTCGCCGCGCAGCGAGATCAGCTCGCCGTCCACGGCGCGCGCCACGTCCAACAGGGTGATCTCGGTGGCGGGCCGGCCGAGCCAGTAGCCCCCCTCGCAACCGCGCTGGCTGCGCACGAGACCGGCCTTCCGCAGTTCGCCCACCACGGACTTCAGGAACCGGAACGGGATCTGCTGCGAGGAGGCGATGGCCTCGCAGGTGAGCGGACGGGCGGGCTCACAGGCGAGCTCCAGGAGAGCGCGCGTGGCGTAGTCCGCCTTCGCGGAGATATGCATGCGCCCATCATGCCCGACCCGTCCTGCCGCCACGGGGCTCCCATCGCTCCCCGTCCCTCATTGCGGCAACATTGCCGCAGGTGAACGGCAAAGGACACCTCTTGACATCCTTTCCGGAACCCCTCTAGCGTCCCGGCCATGAGCGAGCCGCTGACCACCGCCGGTGAAGGATTCCACCCGCATCTCCACAACGCCCCGGACCGTTCCGCGGCGCCGCTGCACACCCGCCTGCACCACCTCCGGGCCGACTCCCTGGACGGCGGGACCGCCCAGAGCGGCGGCATGCGCCGCTTCGCCGCCGTCAGCGGGAAGACGGTCGGCTCGGAGAAGCTGTGGATGGGCCAGACCCACGTGGCACCGTCGACCGCCTCCTCCGACCACCATCACGGAGAGTCCGAGACCGCCATCTACGTGGTGAGCGGACATCCCGAGTTCGTCTTCCTGGACGACGCCTCCGACCCGCCCGCCGAGGTGCGGCTGCGCACCGCCCCCGGCGACTACGTCTTCGTCCCGCCGTTCGTCCCCCACCGGGAGGAGAACCCGGACCCCGCCGAGGAGGCCGTCGTCGTCATCGCGCGCAGCACGCAGGAGGCGATCGTCGTCAACCTCCCCGGGCTGTACGTCCTCCCGGCGGACCGGGCCTGAGCCGGAGCGACGAAAGGTCCACCGACCGGCGCCCTACTCGGTGTGCAGCACCGTGGCGATGGTCGTGCGGGCCGCCGACCGGGCCGGGACCAGGGCGCCCAGGACGGCGATCACCACACCGGACAGGAGCATCGCGGCCAACTGCGGCGCGTGCCACACGTCCTTCATGTACTCCGGGAAGTCGACCACTCCGACGTGGTCCACGACGAGGCGGTGGGCAGCGATCCCGAGCGGGATGCCGAGCAGTCCGCCGACCGCGCCCAGCCCGGCCACCGAGGTCACCGTCATCACCACCACCTGCCGGGGGGTCATCCCGATCGACTTCAGCATGCCCAGGTCCCGCCGCCGCTCACGGGTGTTCAGCAGGACGGTGTTGAAGACGCCGAGCGAGGCGACGAGGGTCAGCAGCACGGTGAACACCGTGGCGAAGGTGATGACGGCGGCGGCGCCGGCGTTGCCGGAGTCCAGGACCGACGCGCGCAGGCCCGGTTCCAGGGCCTCGACCGCCTCGGTGTAGGCGTGCGCGTCGGCGCCGGGGGCGAGTCGCACCGTGTACTCGGTGGCGTGGGCGTCCGGCGAGAGTTGGTCGAGGGTCTGCCAAGTGGCCTCCAGGGCGCGGGCGTTGCCCTCGATGACCTGGCCCACGACCGTTGCGGTGATCTTCCTGCCGTTCAGTTCCAGCGTGACCCGGTCGCCCAGCACGAGTCCGCGCTGGGTCAGGAAGGCCGGCCCGGCCACGATCTCGCCCGCCGCGGCCGGCGCCCGGCCCCGGACGATGGAGCGCTCGTACGAGGAGGCGTCCCCGCGGTAGAAGTCGGCGAAGACCGGCTGGGTCTGCCCGGTCATGTTCGCCTGGGCCAACGCGCGGGCGCGCACCGCTCGCGCACCGGGCAGGGAGCGCAGCCGTTCCTCGATCTGCGCGTCGCCGAGCCGGGGCGGCGCGGCCCCGTCGTCGCCCGACGTGCCGGCCGTCACCTGGATCCGGGCGCCCCCGCCGGCCCGCCCCATGTCGGCGTACGCCAGCAAGGTGTCGGTCAGCCCGGTCGACAGGGTCACCGTGGTGACACCGAGGACGATGGCCGCCATGGTCAGCAGGGTGCGGCCGGGGCGGGCGAACGGCTGACCCAGGCCCAGACTGACCGGGCGCGGCAGGCGGGTGGCGCCCAACATCCGCTGGACGCGCAGTCCGCGCCCGGTCCGCGGCGCTCCGCCCGCGCTGATCGCCTGCGCGGCGGACAGGCGGTGGGCCCGCAGGGCGGGCACCAGCGCGACCAGCAGGACGAGGGCGGGCATGCCCACCAGGCAGGCCACGGACACCCACGGGCTGAAGTCGCCGACCGGGGCCCGGCCCACCTCGATGCCCGTGAACGCGACCTTCATGATCGGCCCGGCCAGCGCGTTGCCCGCCAGCGTGCCCAGGACGCTGCCCGCCACCGCCGGTACGGAGAGCATGGTCAGGTAGACGGCGACGACCTGGTTCGGGGTGAAGCCCAGGGCCTTGAGCACCCCGATGTGCCGGTACCCGGACACGACCGCCCCGCTGACGACGTTGCCGACGATCAGGGTGGAGACCAACAGGCCGAGGACACCGAAGAGGGTCATGAACGGGAGGTAGGAGTCGGCCATCGCGGAGAACGCCCGCTTGAGGGTGAGGTAGGTCTGCGCGCCGGTCAGCGCGTCCTCGGGCAGTCCGGCGGTGGCCCGCGCCAGTCCGGCACCGAGCCGGTCCTCCGTCGCGGAGTCCGTGAAGCGGTAGAGCATCTGGGCGGAGGTCGGCTGCAGCGCGGTCATCTGCTCGGGCGAGACCCAGGCGCTCGCGGACCTGCTCATGCTGGTGGCGAATCCGACGACCTTCAGCGCCGGCCCGCCCGAGGTCCGCAACTCGGTGCCGAGCAACTCCGCACCGGGGGAGCCCTGGGCCGCCCAGTTGACGACGATCTCGCCGGGCGCGGTGGCCCAGTGGCCCTCCAGCAGCTCGATCCGGTCCACGGGGCCCGCCGGATCGGCCCGCCCCACCACGGTCAGGGTGCCGCCCGCCATCCAGAGCCGGCCTGCGGGGATGTCGACGACGGCCTGTCCGAACGGTCCGGCCGCGGCCCCCACCCCGGGCCGGTCGGCGGTCCGCGCCAGCTGCTCCGGCGAGACCTTCATGGTGTCGAAGGTCGCCACCGCGTGGGCACCGCGCTGTGCGGCGTAGGCCTTGTCGAAGGGGTCCGAGGCGGCGGTCAGCAGGGCCAGCGCGAGCAGGACGGTCGTGGTGGAACACAACACGACGAGTCCGATGACGAAGGTCTGGAGCCGGCGGCGCTTCACGGCCGCGCGCGAGGCCCTCCACACGGCGCTCACGCGGTCGCCTCCACACGGCTGTCGCGGGCGACCCGGCCGTCGGCGACCTCGACCAGGCGACCGGCGCAGCGGGTGGCCAACCGCGGGTCGTGGGTGACGATCAACAGGGTCTGGCCGATCTGGTTGAGGTCGATCAGCAGGTCCATCACCTGCTCGCCGGAGCGACTGTCGAGGGCGCCGGTCGGCTCGTCGGCCAACAGCAGCGCGGGGCGGTTCATCAAGGCCCTTGCCACGGCGACGCGTTGGCGCTCGCCGCCGCTCAGCGTCGCCGGGTAGTTGTTCCGCCGCTCGGCGACACCGAGTTCGTCCAGGAGTTCCAGGGCGCGGCGTCGTGCCTGACGGGCCGGGGTACCCGTCAGCTGGGCGGCCAGCGCCACGTTGTCCAAGGCCGGCAGATCGTCGATGAGGTTGAAGAACTGGAAGATCATGCCCACGTTCCGCCGCCGGAACAGCGCCAGACCGGTCTCGTTGAGGCCGCCGAGGTCGTGGCCCCGCACCTCGACCGTGCCCGAGGTCGGCCGGTCCAGGCCGGCCACCATGTTGAGGAGCGTGGACTTGCCGCAGCCGGAGGGGCCCATGACGGCGACCGCCTCCCCGGCCCGTATCTCCAGCGAAAGCCCGTCCAGCGCCTTCGCGTCGCCGTACTCCTTGTGTACGCCGTCCAGCCGCACCACTACCTGCCGGGCACCGTCGTGATCAGTTGTCATGGCTCGAACCTAGGTCCGGGGTCGATGACGGGACGTCACCCCCCGGATGTATCCGTCCGGGCGGGTCATCCCGGAGATGTACGGCGCCGCGTCCCGCCACCCGGGCCGGCCCTGAGCGCGTCCTCCGTCTGAGAAGATGATCAGATGGGGGAATCCTGGACGACGATCGGGCTGATCACCGCCCTGGCGGCGGCAGTTGGCGCCGCCGGTTGGCTGTACGTGGCAGCCGCGCGGGCGCGGCGGCGACACCGGGCGGCCATCGAGGAACGCGGCTGGCTGCTGGAGCGGGAACGTGAGAGCGCGACACGGACCGCCGTGGACGCCGAGCGGGCCAGGATCGCGGCCGAACTCCACGACATCGTCAGCCACAACGTGAGCGTCATGGTGGTCCAGGCCGGAGCCGCCCGCGAGGTGCTGACCACGATGCCCGAGGAGGCGGCGGCCGCGATGAGCGCCGTCGAGACCGCCGGACGGAACACAATGACCGAACTGCGGCACCTGCTGGGCCTGCTCGCACCCGCGCAGGACGGCGAGGACGAGCCGTACCGGGTGGACCTCTCGCCGCAGCCGAGCATGAGCCGCCTCGGCCCGCTGGTCGACCGGATCGCCTTCGCCGGACTGCCCGTGGAGATGCGCGTCTCGGGCGAGCCGCGCCCCCTGCCGACCGGGATCGACGTCACCGCCTACCGGATCGTCCAGGAGGCACTGACCAACGCGCTCAAACACGGGGACGGGGCGAAGGCCGAAGTGACGGTGCGGTACGCGGACCACTACCTGCGCGTCGAAGTGCTGAACAGCGGACCGAGCGTCCTGTCGGGCGACGCGCCCGCGCGGCCGGAGCCGGGCCGTGGCCGGGCGGCCGGAACGGGACGCGGGCTGCTCGGCCTGCGCGAGCGGGTCGCCGTCTACGGCGGCGACCTCGACGCACGCCGCCGCCTCGGCGGCGGATACCGGGTCCGCGCCCGCATCCCGCTGGACCGGCCGTGACGGCGCACACCGAGCGCGCCCCGCGCGTCGTGATCGCAGACGACCAGGAGTTGGTGCGCACCGGCTTCCGCCTGATCCTGACCGCCCGCGGCATCGACGTGGTGGGCGAGGCCGCCGACGGGGCAGAGGCCGTCGCCGCCGTGCGCGGGCTCCGGCCCGACGTCGTGCTGATGGACATCCGGATGCCCGTCATGGACGGCCTGGAGGCAGCCCGCCGCGTCCTCGCCCAGGCCCCCGACTGCCGGGTGATCATGCTGACCACCTTCGACCTCGACCGGTACGTCTACGCCGCCCTCGCCGCCGGAGCCAGCGGCTTCCTGTTGAAGGACGTCACCCCCGCGCACCTGGCGTCCGCCGTACGCCTGGTCGCCACCGGCGACGCCCTGCTCGCACCCTCGATCACCCGCCGCCTGGTGGAACGCTTCGCCCCCGGAGCCCCCGGAGCCCCCGGAGCCCCCGGAGCCCCGGCCACCGGCCCGGCCCCCGCGGCCCCGGCCGTCCACCGCGACCTGGCCGCGCTGACGCCGCGCGAACGCGAGGTGCTGACGCTGATGGGCCGGGCCCTGTCCAACACCGAACTCGCGCGGCAACTGACCCTGAGCGAGGCGACGGTGAAGACCCACGTGGCCCGGATCTTCGCCAAGCTGACCCTGCGTGACCGCGCCCAAGCCGTCGTCCTCGCCTACGAGACGGGACTCGTCTCCCCGGGCGATTCGGCCGACACCCCCCGCCCCCGGTGACCTGAGTCGGAGGAGGACGTGGGCCCGCAGCTCATCCGTGGTCCGCGCGGTAGTGCCCGCGCGGTCGGGGGGCGCGTGCGGCGGGCAGCCCGACCAGGGTGCAGGCGAAGGCGTCGTGGTGGGGCGTCAACGGGCACCAGGGGCGCGGCGGAAGCGGGTAGTCGTCGCGCAGGACGCCCTCCGGAAGCACCCCGGTCGCCGGCCGGGCGCCACGGCGCGCCCGTGAGGGGGTGGCGGGGGACCAGGAGGACGTCGGGCCGAGGCCGGGGCGGGCGGATCCCCGGGCCGGCCGGTGCTACGGACCGGGCGCCGGGCCCGGTGGGGAGGTACAGACCGACGGCATGGCCGAGCAACTCGGCGACGGGGCCGGCGGAGAGGGCCACCGGGCGGCCCTCGGCGGCCACCACGAGGTGGGCCAACGCGACCCCGACCGCCGCCTCCCAACGCCGGCTCCACGACCCGTCGGGCTCGACGGGCGGGACGCGGTGCTCGGGACGCTCCAGCTCGTCCCAGTCGGGAGGCGGACCGGCCGGGTGCCCGGAGGGGCGACGTACCACCGCGCCGGGCTCCAGCCACACCGTCTGCCACATCCCGCAGTCGTCCACGCGGGTCGCCACGGCCCGCCCGCACCCCTCACACGCCAGATGGGGACCGGCCCGGCCGTCCACACCCCGGCAGTAGCCTTCGCACTTCTCCAGGATCAGGGCCATGGACCGGGAGTCGCCCGGGGCGATGACGATCCTGTTCCGCGCGCCGAAGGAGACGGAGTGCGGCGCGTACACACCCTGCCGGGCAGCCGCTTCCTCTCCGACCTCCTCCCACGCCCGCCAAGGCGGGCCGGTGGGTCGGGGATCGACGGCGTACGTCGCGGACGCCATCAGCGGAGGATGGAGTTCCTCCCACCCCCCCGTGGTGGGTGTGGACAGGGAGGGCGACCCGGGACACCGGCGCCGTCAGTTCCGTACCGCACCCGGCACACGCGAACACGTCCACACAAGCTCCCCCTCGGCGCGGTTACCGCGCATCGTGCCGCGTCCGCGGCGGAGGATCCACCGGATTTTGAACGGCCCGCCTGGCCGTTATGGCGACGAAATGTCTGGTTGTTCTAGGTTCTGGGTGTCAGTCAGACACCGAAGACCCAACATCGAAGACCCCAACACCGAAGACAAGGAAGCCCCCCCATGAAGCTCCACCGCATTGCCGCAGCCTCGGCCACCGTCCTGATCGGGACTCTCGCCCTCGGTGGTGTCGCGCACGCCGCGGACGCCAAGGCCGCCCACCCCGCCCACCGGCAGACCATCGAGGCCCCCGCGGGTACCGCACACATCGACGGCAAGAAGGACCGGCCCGCATCGAAGGACAAGGCGTACAGCCGGACGGTGCAGGCCGCCCCCGGCACCGACCACGTCGACGCCGAGAAGGTGCGCCCCGCGTCGAAGGACAACCGGTACAGCCAGACGGTGCAGGCCCCTGCGGGCACCCCGCACACGAAGGCCGCACGGGTGTGAGCGAGCGCGCGCCGCCCGGCACCGGGCGGCGCGCGCTCAACCGGCAAGATCCCGCCGAGATCCGAAAGAGACGGCCTAGGCGGCGAGGGCCTCCTGGACGGTGGGATGGATGTCGAGGACGGTATCGGCTCCGGTCATGGCGAGCAGGCGGGTGAGTTGCCTGGGGGGTGCGGCGATCCTGAGGGTGGTGGTGGGGTGGATCCGCAGGAGCATGTTCAGGAACATGGAGTCGGCGAAGACGAGGCCGCTGGTGTCCAAGATCACGACCTGGTGGGTGCCGGCTGCGGTGGTCAGCTCGTCGCCGATCGGGCCGAGGGTGTCGATGTCGTACTCGCCGACCGCGGTGACGATCGCGGTGTGGGCCATGTGGGCCGTGAGGTGCTTCTCATCCATGGCCACAGCATGCCCCAACGCAGGCGGCGACTACCCCTCGGTGACCGGACGTCGCCTCCGGGTCGCGCCCGCGTCGCGCCGGGAGCCACCGTCAGCCGGTGGGCGCGGGGTCCGGCTCGGCGTCCTGCCCGGACCGTTGCTCGTCCGGCCGCGGGCCGCCCCCGTCCGGGTTGCCTCTGCCGTCGGCGGACTCCGCCGGGCTCGCGTCACCGTCGGCGGATTGTCGACGGGCTCGGGGTATGTCGGGGGCCGGGGTGCGGGGCGGCAGGTCGGGGGTGTGCGCGTGCCGGCGGGTGGGGACCGGGGGCGGCGTCTCGGAACTCATACGGGGATCACTCCTTCAGCTTCGGGTGCGCGCTCAGGCCTATGCCGGGTGAGGTCCCGACCGGCGACCGGCCGGCCTGCCGGCGGCCGGGACTGCGGCCGGGGAGAACCGGAGACAGCCCGGCAGCCGGTAGGACTTCACATGACGTCGCGGGGTCAGGAGGAAGGCGGGTAGGGGGCCGCCTTGAGTCGGCGGGCGAGGTGGGCGGCGTTGGCCGCGAGGGTGGCGGTCGTTGCCGCGGTCTTCTCGGGGGTCTTGTCGAGGTCTTGGTAGTCGGTGCCCTGCATGGCTTCGCCGACCCAGTAGGTGACGGCGTTGGGGGCGAGGGAGAAACCGACGTCGTTGAGGCCCTGGAAGAGGTCGGCGCTCGCCTTGTGGGCGCCGTCCTCATTGCCGACGACGCACACCGCGGCGACCTTGCCGTAGGTGAGCATGCGGCCCTCGTCGTCGGTCTCGGAGATTTCGGCGTCCAGACGCTCCAGTACTCGCTGGGCGATGCTGGAGGCGTGGCCGAGCCAGATCGGCGTGGACAGGACCAGGATGTCGGCGCCCAGGACGGTGTCCCGGATCTCCGGCCAGGCATCGCCGTCGCCCATGTCCTTCTCCACGCCGGGCTTGACGTCGTGGTCGGCGATCCGGATCACCTTTCCGGTGACGCCGTGATCCGCCAAGGCGGCCATCGTCTGCTCAGCCAGCAACTGTGAGCTGGAGGCCTTCGGGGACGGGGACAGCGTGCAGACCAGTGCGACAGCGCGCAGCGGGGTGTTCTCTGTGGTGACCATGGATTTCGGTTACCCGCAGACCTGAGTCGTATCCCGTTCGCCGTCGGGGTATGGGTCGCCCGGGGAGCGGGGAACGCTCGTACGGCGTACCGCGCGACGTCCGAGCAGAGCGGGGGCCCGCCGTGGGCCATGCCGGTCAGGGGCGGTGGGCGAGGGTGTGGTGACCCGTGCGGAGTTCGGCCAGGAGACGGCCGGCGTCGGTCAGGAGCGTGCCCTGGAGGGTGTGCGCGGCAGGCGGGGCCTCGGCCGCGGCTCGCTCGTGTACCTGGACACGATCGAGTTCCGCCGCGGCGTCGTCGATCCTGTCGGCCAGGCCGTCAGGGTCGGTGGGGGGGATCTGACCGATCTCCCGCATGGTGGTGGCGATTTCGCGCAACACCGAGCCGAAGGCGGTACGGAAGGAACCGGGCAGGTTCGTTAGCTCTTCGCTGTCGAGGGCGTAGTCGAGGGTGCGCGTCATGGAGCGCAGGTGGTCCATGCTGCGTTCGGCCACGGTGATGGCGTCGCGGGCCCGGGGCAGCGCCAGGTCCGTGCCGGCGGGGTGGGGTCGTGGGTGGAGACGGCTGTTCTCGACCTCGGTGTCGATGGTGCGCCGGACGTGCTCGCAGTCGGCGGACAGCCTGCGCCAGTCCCGGCGCCATTCCCGGACGCGTTCGGGATCGGTGTCGCTTCCCTCGAAGGTCTCGGCCAGGCCGTCCACGCGCTCGCTCATCGCCGCGTAGAGGTCGGCGACGGCCTGCTGCCGGTGGTGGACGTGACGGGCGGGTGCGAGGACGAGATGCGCGGCGAGACCGCACAGGGCACCGATGAATACGGAGGCGGCGAGGTGGCCGATGTAGTCGATGCGTCCCTGGCCGGAGGAGAAAGCAAAGAAGCCGATGATGGTGACCTGGATGCCCTGCCGGCCCAGGCGGCGGATCCGTCCGACGCAAAGGGCGATCAGGGTGAGCAGACCGAAGGACCACCCGTGGATGCCGACCACGGCGGCGAGGGCGGCGGCCAAAGCCGTCCCGGCCACGATGGCCAGCAGGTACTGGATGCAGTCGCGCACCGAGCGGTACACGGTGGCCTGCAGCGCGACCAGCGCGGTGAAGGGCGCGAAGGTCGAGACCGTGGGCGGCAGGAGGTAGCGGGCCAGCACCCACGCGGCCATGGCGGCGAGCACGGACTTGGCGCCGAGGAGCAACTCGTCGCGCTCGCTTCCCCGCCCACGCACGGCGCGACGTAGGTAGTCGGCCCTTCCGGCGACGGCCATCCGGATGCTTCCGGACACATCCACCCGTGTGGCCATGGCCGATCACCTCCCCAGGCCCGTCTGCCCCACGGCTCCGAGGCAAACGTCCGCAAGGAGGGACGCCGTTCGCGCAGGTCGCGGCGCGTGGCGCGACGCCTCGCGGTCGCGCTCGATTGTCGGCGTGCTCGCGCGGGCCGCACCGGTCTGGGTGGAACTCCCTTCCGTGGCACGGCTGTCGAGGCGATGGCGGGGTAAACGTGCCACGACCACGGCTCCCATGCCGAACTCGGCCGGAGCATCGAGGCTCCGGCCCCAAGGCCGACATCAGGGCCCGGACCAAGGAGGAGACCACCGTCATGAAGGAAGTAGCCGCTGGGAAGGCGTCCCTGGTCGTCGACCAGATCCGCGAGAAGGCGGGACAGGCCGCGCAGCTGGTTCAGGAGAAGCTGCCGGACCCCGTCCGGGAGAAGACCGCGCAGGCAGCGGCGCAGGCGTGGGACACCGCGACCCGCGCCGGTCAGTACGCGGTGGACAAGACGCCTGACCCGCTATTGGAGAAGGCGGGTCGGGCCGCGACGGTGGCCCGTGCCAACCGCACCCCGCTTCTTGCCGCGGGCGCCGTGATCGTCGCGCTCTCGCTCGTGCTGGTGCGTCGTAGCCGCGGGCGTCGCCGATGAACGCCGCCCAGGTTGCCTACGAGCCCGTCGAGATCTCCGGGGTGATCAAGGCCCCGGTCGACCGCTCGGCTGCCGTGGCCGTACGCCGCCTGACGGGCGCCTGGCCGGGCTGAGCGCCCGCGGCGCCGGCCGTCCTCCCCGAGGCGGCCGGCACCGCCCCCGACCGCAATGCCTACGCCCCCCGGAAAGAAGCCGTGGCGACCGGGATACGTCGCCGGCGCGGCCCGCGTCCCGTGGCGCCGACCGGCCCCCTCTCGTCCTACCTTCTCGTTCGACCTCGGAAACGAGCCGGTGGCTCGGCTTCTCCTCACCGTCCGCCACGCGCCACCTGTGCGCCGTGCCGCTGACCGGCCCTTTCCGCCGCCCGGATGGCGAAGCGCCGCCCGGGATTCCGGTGGACCGTGCCCGCGCCGGCCGGGAACATGAGCCTCGGGCCGCGTGCGTTCTGCCCCGGACACAGGGCGTGAGTCAGTGGCTACTGGCAGGGTGTGCGGTAGGAGCCGGGAGCGCACCCCACGAGAACCGCGTCGACGGTCGGCGTGGGGCGGGCATCGCTCGGCGAGGACGGGAACCGTCAGCGGGGTGGGATTCGTGGAAGAGACGGGGAAGACGCGAGTGGTGAGAGGAGCGGCGATGCCAGGGAGGTCACGCCGCATGGCCGGACTCAGAGGCGCGGACGCCCGGCAGGTCGCCCGGGAGATCCTGTCTTCCCATGGTGTGGGGGAGCGGGTGATGGACGACGTGCTGACGGTGGTCGCGGAATTGGTGAGCAACGCGATCCGTCACGCGGGCGGGGTGACCGACTTCAACGTCAGGCGTCTCCCGGACGCGGTGGCGGTCGAGGTGTCCGACGCCTCTTCGCTCCTGCCCCACACGCCGGGCACGCCGGCCGCCGTGCCGGGCGGGTTCGGCTGGCTGCTGGTCAACCGGCTGGCCGCCCGTACGGAGATCAGTGCCGGCCAGGCCGGAAAGACGATCACCGCGTTCGTGCCGCTCACCGCCTCCCCCGGCACCTGAACCACCCGGCTCCGCCTCGTGCCGTCGTCGCACCCGCCGGCGCCGAGAGGAGCGTGCGCGCCGCGTCGCGACTGTCGGACGACGTGCGGAGGGCGAACGCGGCTTCCCGCCCGGAGGAATAAGAAACGAGTGAAATTCGAACGCATGGGTGCCGACCGTCAGGGCAATCGACTGTTCGGAGGTTGATAACCATGGTTCCCCTGCTTCTTGTTCTTCTGCTCGCTCTGATTCTTTTCGGTGCCGGTTTCGCGGTGAAGATCCTTTGGTGGGTCGCGATCGCCGTTCTGGTGCTCTGGCTGGTCGGCTTCGTGGCCCGCCCGAAGGGTGGCAGCGGCCGCTGGTACCGCTGGTAGAGCAGGCGTAAGCGCCGGTCAGGCATGGTGTGGGTCCCGTATCGTTCAGGTGCGGGGCCCACACTTGTCTCCGCGTCTCGCCTGATGTGTAGGCAGGATTCGTCTGGGCAGGCGCGGTTTCGGCGGCGCGGCATTCTCCGGTTGTCGATGATGCCGAAGATGAGTCGCCCGCCTGTTCCGACTTTCTTCAAGAAGGGGTTGTTCGTATGACTGAGAACGTGTGGGGTTACCGAGAGACGTCCGGCCGTACGGCCGGTGCTGACCTGACGGGCTACAAGGTCGAGGCCACGGACGGCTCCATCGGCAAGGTCGACAAGCACTCCGACGAGGCCGGCTCCGCGTACCTCGTCGTCGACACGGGGCCGTGGATCTTCGGCAAGGAGGTCCTCCTGCCCGCGGGCACGGTCGAGCGGATCGACGCGCAGGAGGAGAAGATCTACGTCAGCCGGACGAAGGAGCAGATCAAGGCGGCTCCGGAGTTCGACAAGGGCTCCCATCTGGGCAACCCGGAGTATCACCGCCAGGTCGGCGGCTACTACGGCGACCTGTCCAACCGTCTCTGACGGTACGGGCGGGCAGGACCACGGGGCGGCAACCATCGGGTTGCCGCCCCGGCCTCTGCGCCCGGTCGCGCGCGCCCGGAGTGCCCCGCGAGGAGGACCCGAGGGCTTTCTAGGTGTGCAGGCGGCTGTTGGGGCCGTCGTGGTCGCCCGCGGCCTCGTCGTTGAACCAGTAGTCGCCGGCGGCGAGGTAGCGGAAGGAATGACTGGACTTGGCGTCCAGCTCGACGCTGACGGCCCGCTTGCCGTCCTTGCGCGGGGTCAGGGTGTGGACGCCGGGCTGCCAGTCGTTGAAGTCGCCGACGACGCTGACCGGCCCGGGCGGGGTGTCGGCGGGCAGGACGAAGGTGACCTTGGTGCGGTCCTTGCGGGCGGTGCGCTCCAACATCGGGGCTCCACGTGAGGAGAACGGGCGGGGGAGGCTCATCGTCGGCGCCGGGGACGCCGCGCGCGCGCCGACGCCCCGGGGGAGGGCCACCATCACCCGACCAGCACACACGATCGCGCTCGACCCTCCTGTGGTCCCGGTGCGCATTCCGTCGGGAAGGCCGCTCCGGACACTGACACGCACGCGACCACCCGCCTGAGGCGGTGAGCCGGACGCAGGGGGGAAGGGGTGCCGAACCGGCAACGCGGGTCGGCCGGTTGTCAGTGATCCTTCCTATATTGACGCCATGAAGATCACCCAGCACATACTCGCGGATGCCTGGCAGCGGACGGCCGCCGGACACGACCTGCTCGCAGAGGTCGGACTGCCGCCCGTGGCGCTCTCGGAGGACGAGCTCGACGAGTGGGCCGAGAACGCCGAGGAGACGGGGGAAGGCGGCCTGTGCCTGCTGCTGGACGAGGACGGCACGGTGCACGGGCGTCACGGTCCCTACGGCGAGGTCTTCGCCACCCGCGACCTCCCGCAGGCGCTCTACCTCATTGCCGAGGCCGAGGTGCGAGGGCGCGGCGGGAGCCTGGAGGACGTGGCTGTCGCGCTGGAGCGGATCGATCCTGGGTGGGGCAGACGGTTTCGCCGTGGCGGGCTTGACGACACCGGGTCGGTCGAGGCGTGCGGGCGTGACCCGTTGGAGGGGCTTGCCTGGATGGCCGGCTCCTGGAAGGAGCAGGACCCTTACACCACTCTCGCCTTCTTCCGCGCGGCGCCGGGGCGGACCGTCGACGCCGAGCGGCTGGCCCTGCTGTACGGAGCCGATCCGGCGCACATCGCGGCCGGTACGCGTCTGAAGGACCTACAGGCCGTGGACGGTGGCCGGACCCACTGGGACCGCCAGTGGAAGAGCTGCTGTTTCGGTCGGGCAGGCGGGTGGACGTTTCTGCTGCACCACGCAACGCCGCCGAGATCCTTCGCCGACAAGGAGGCGTGGGCGGCGCTCGGCATCGAGGAGAGCGTGTGGCTGAGCGCCACCTCCGCGAAGGCCATCTACACCTTCGACTACATGCGGGACGGTCGCCGCGTCGCCGACGACGATGGCGCGCTGGAACTGAGCTGGTACGAGCGCGGGCGCGCCCCCTACCGGCGGGGCGGTGAGCTGGAGTTCCTCAACCGTGCCCTGCGCCGCGCCGAGCTGGACCACCCCGAGCTGACCAGCACGTTCGAGCTGTACTTCCACGCCTTGGAGGACTCCCTCGGCCTGAGCCTGCCGCGCCGTGACTTCGCGGAGGGGGAGGTACGGGCCGCGTACTGGGCCGGGCCGTAGGGCCGGTCAGCCCGGGGACGCGGCGGGAGCGCGGTCGGGTCAGCCCTGGTGGACGCCTTCGAGGAACCCGGAGGCGAGGACGTGGCCGGCGACCAGGGCCGGCAGGTCGGTACGGCCGGTCAGCGGCGTGGTGGTGAGGATCGCCCGGTCCAGGCCGTGGAGGTGGAAGCCGTAGCGGTGCGGGCCGTGGCGGGGCAGCGGGCGCGGGCCGGTGTAACCGGTACGGGCGAAGGGGCCGGGTACGTGCCTGACCCGCGGGTTGTCGGCGGTCAGCTCGCCCTCGTCGAATCCCGCGGTGTCGGGAGCGAACAGGGCGGTCAGGTGGACGGCGGGCCGACTCGTGGGCACGTCGATGTCCTCCATGACGAGAAGGAGTTGCGCGGTCCCCTCGGGCAGTGCTCCCCAGTTCAGGGCGGGGGAGATGTGGGGCCCCAGATCCCTGGAGGCGTGCCGTGGCGGGATGGGGCCGCCGTGGGCGAACGCGGGTGCCCTCAGGTCAAGGGTGGCGGTGGTGGCGCACTCCGGTGCGGTGCGCATCCTGTGCCGTTCGCAGGCGCGCCTGCCCTTCAGTAGCCACCCCGGCGGGGACCGCGCCCCTCAGGCGCGTACCGTCGCGGCGGCGATGATCCAGTTCCTGAACTCGACGGCGTAGTGCCGCAGGTGGTGCTCCAGGACGTCCTGCGGGCACGCGGTGGGCACGTAGACCGTCAGGCTCGCGGTAAATCCGTCGGCGGTGTCGCCGAACTGCGTCAGTGCCCGCCCGACGACCGTGCCGTCCGGCAGGAAGAGGTTCGAGGACATCTTGTGCGGAAACTCCGACTCCGGGAGGAGCTCGTCCGCGTCCACGGCCCAGGCCATCGCGTCCGTTCCCCAGCCGCCCATGAAGAAGGAGCAGACGTGGGGGCCGATGTTCTCCACGACGTTGAACGCCCCGTCGGGTCCGGGAGTCATCACGTAGTGCTCGGGATGCGCCGTCAGAAGTGCCTTCTCGTCGCCCGAGAAGGCCTTGTCCATCCAGGCAAGGAACGCGCCCGAGGTCAGGCCCCGGGTCGTCAGGACCGTCGTGCCCGCCTTGAAGCTGCCGCCGGAGACGATGGCGCTCTCGCGCAGGAAGGCGTTGCCCTCCTTGATGTCCGCGGCCAGGAGGTCGAGCAGGCCTTGGCGTCCCAGTCGCACCCGGAAGCGGTCCAGGGCGCGGCGTGCGTAGAACAGCTCGAAGTCGTCGATGCTCCCCGACCCGGTCGGTCCTGACACGAGCGTCACGGCGACGGGCGGGGGAGTCTGGATGTCGGACATGGGGACCTCCCGGGTAGAATGTGAATGCGAATTCGCATTCACATATCGAGAGTACCCAGGGAGGTGCGCCCCTTGTCAACAGATCCGGCCGAGACCGGCGCCGATACGATGCCGCTCATGACCGAGGAGCCAGATCGACCACTGCCCTACCGGGAGCCCCGGCAGGCACGCAGCGCCGCCACTCTGGCTCGCGTCCTTCAGGCCGCCGAGGAGATCGCCTCCACATCCGGCTTGGACGAGATGACGATGGCCGGGGTCGCGGAACGCGCCGGCGTCTCGGTCGGGACGATCTACCGCCGCTTCGAGGACAAAGAGCAGCTGATCGCCGCCCTGACCGAGCGGATGCTGGAACGGCGCGAGCGTTACGTGGCCGAGCAACTGAGCGCCGCCGGGCCGTCGCTCTCGCACGTCATGGACGCCTACGCGCACGCCCTGCTGCAGTCCTTCGCCGACAGCAGCAACCTCTTCCCCGAACTGCTGCGCGCGCGGGGAGCCGGGTCACTGGACCGCGGGGCGCGCACCATCACGGAAATCCACCGCCTCCTGCTCGAAGCCGCGGCCCCCCACGTCGGCGAGATCAGGCGCTCCGACCCGCAGGCGGCGCTGGACACGGCGGCCCGCGCCGTCCTGGGCGCCTGCTTCCACAACTCCGTACGCCCTGACCCCGCCGCCGGGGAGGCGGCCAGGTACCGGTACGCGGACGACCTCGGCGAGATGGCGATCGCCTACCTCCTCACCCCCGACCGCCACGGCACCGCACGCGCCGCCCGCGCCGCCGGTTGATCTCCACTGGATAGGGGGTGGGGCGGCGTCCGGCCGCCCGGCTCCATCGCCGTACGCGTGGCCGTTGAAGTCGTACTGCCCGTTCACGCCGCGCGGACCCAGGCGCGGGCACGGGCCCGGCGTCGTAGCTCGGCCCCCGCCGCCCGTGAGTGGCCCGGCGCGGTCCAGTAGGGGTGGGAGTGGATCAGGCGGGACAGGGTGATCAGGCGCCGTCGGAGCGTGGTGGTGCCGACGCTGAGGGGGGACGCGGCCAGGGCGTCGTAGGTCTCGAGCCACGAGGTCTGGAGCGCCATCAGGTCGTCGGGGAAGCGGAACGTCATCCCCTAAGTGAAACACGTGTTCGATTTATGGCGCCACATTGTCCCGCTCCGCGCTGGACAGGGCCTCGGCGATCATGCGGGTCGCGAACTCGCGGTCGTCGGTGAGCCGGTTGATGTGTTCGGCGAGGATGAAGGCCGTCGCCTCCAGCGGGTTCATCTCGGTCTCGGTCCAGTCCCCGTACTGCCTGCGCCAGAGGCTCGGGCTCAGGCCGGTGCCGGCCGCGATGACCAGACCGGCCATGGTGGGGATGGCCTCGGCGCGGACGCTCTTGGGCATCATGCGCATCGAGGCCACGAGGTTGGGGACCACGTACTCGATGACGTCCTTGTCGTGGTGCTCGTACGCTTGGCGCAGCCATTGCGTGAACATGAAGATGACCGTGCACGCGCCGTCGAGCACGTCGTGGATCTCCTGGTCGCCCCAGGACGCGGTGAGGTGTTCGATCAACTCCCGCTGTTCGGGATCCGCGCCGGTCCCGCCCTCGTAGATGGTCTTGAGCCGAGAGTCGATCAACATGAGGGCCGTGCCCACGTCACCGGCAGGAGCGTGCTGGGGGTCGCAGGGTGATGCCACAGAGTCCTCCTCGTGTGACCGCGGGTAGGCGCGCGGTCTGTCCGTAAGGTAGAGCGCGCGAGGGGCGCGGGTCCGGCGTTTGCCGGTTACGGACTCGATCGGTGGGCTCGTGGGCGAGCGCGGTCGACGTCAGATCACCATCGGCGCCTCCGACCAACGGCGGACCCGGTACGGGGCCCACCACAGGTGGTCGCCGAACCGCAGGACGAGGCCCTCGCCCATGAGGTCGTCCAGGACCGGCCGCGGGATCGCGTCGGCGCGGGCGCCGTCGGTGAGCGCCTCGATGGCCTCGTGGTACTCCGGCTCGTCGATGGTGAAGCGGCGCAGCTCGCCGAAGCGCCGGTCGCGCACCTGGATGAACCCGGGGCCGTAGCGGAAGACGCACTTGCAGATGTAGTACGCGTTGCGCCACTCAAGGGCCGTCGCAGCCGGGTCGGCGGTTCCGAGGACGGCGGTCGGCGGGTGGAGGTGGCCGTAGTGGCGCCAGGCGTCCGGGTCCGGGCCGGTGTGCAGCTGCCAGTCGACCGAGATGGCCAGGCTGGACAGGTCGCCCACGAAACTCAACGCCCGCACCGACCAGTCCGCGTCGGCGGTGTCCGTCACGTCGACCGGGCGGGGGAGGGTGACGTGCCGGGCCCCGGCGGCGAAGAGCCGACGGGCGGCTTCGCCGCCGGCGAGGTCGATCTCGTAGCGGCCCAGGAACATGCCGGGCAGCGCGCCCACCTCGGGGTCGTAGTCCCGTGAGGCGGTCACGGTGAAGCGTCCGGTGCCGGTGAGCGTGGGAGTCATCGTCGTCCTTCGGTCTGGCGGTTGTCCGGCGGTCGTCAGGCGGTCGTCGCGGCGAGTTCGGCGTCGCGGGCGGAGGTGTGCCGCATGAAGTCGATCCGCAGGAACTCCTCGTTGCGGGCGGGCGGCGCGATCTGCACGAATTGGCCGCTGTCCTCGAAGACCACCCCGAGCGCCCGCCACCGCGCCAGTACCTCCCTCAGGGCGTCCTCGCCCACGTGGTGGTCCCCGTGCAGCTTTCGGGCGGCCGCCTTCACCGTGTGCGGTTGGTCGAGCAGCCTGAAGAGGGCCAGCTCGAACGGGTCGGTCAGCTCCATGTGCGTCCAGTCGAAGGCCCGGCGCCTGCTGACCAGGACGATCCGGTCCTCCAAGTCGCAGTGGGTGAGGCGGCTGCCGGAGTAGTTGCGCTTCCAGTGCGAGATGCCCTTGTCCAGGCGGGCGACGACGTCCTCGCCGATCCCGCGCGGCGGCACGTCGAACACGTACGCCAGGTCGAACATCTCGGCGTCGGGGAGGTCGTAGGTGAGCCGGTACGGTTCGGCGGCGCGCAGTTCGGAGAATCCGAGCCCGGGGTTGTTGAAGTACGGGCTGAACCGCTCGATCGCGATCCGGGAGGACGGACCCACCGGTGGGTTGAGGTGCTCCAGCGCGGCGAGTTGGGCCACCACGTCGTCGTAGTCCTCGGCGTCCTCGCCGGGGAATCCGTGCAGGTAGTTCCATGCCACCGAGAGTCCGACGGTGGCGGCGTCGCGGAGCATCCGGACGTTCTGCCCGCCGGTCACGCCCTTGTCCATCAGTGTCAGCACCCGGCTGTTGAGGCTCTCGATGCCCGGTTGGACGAAGATCAGGCCCGCGTCGGCGAGGGTCTGGAGCTGCTTCTGCCGCATGTTGGACTTGATCTCGATGTGCATGCGCAGGTCGAACCCGCTGTCGATGATGCGCGGCAGCACCGTGTTCACGTACCCCATGTCCAGGATGTTGTCGACGACGTACATGTCCAGGACCCGGTGCCTGCGGGCCAGTTCGATGATCTCGTCGTAGAACACGTCCGGGCTCTTGCTGCGGAACTGCATGAACGAGCCGTTCAGTCCGCAGAAGGTGCAGTGGTGCTTCTCGCCCCACCAGCAGCCCCGCGCGCCCTCGACCACCAGCTTGGGCTCGACCCAGTTCCGTGCGTGGGAGGAGGCGAGCCGCTCGAAGTAACCGGCGTAGTCCGGAGGCAGGATGGAGGCGGGCGGCAGCGGCTTGGTGCTCATGGCATTGACGACGGACGTGCCGTCCGTGTCGCGCCGGCACAGCCCGGGTACCTCCGACAGCGGCTCGTCGGCGTCCAGTGCCTTCAGCAGCGCGGGGAACGACACCTCTCCCTCGCCGCGCAGCACGTAGTCGACGAAGGGAAAGTTGCGGTGGACGGCCTCGCCCTGCTTGCCGTCGCAGTTGGCGCCACCCATGGCCGTCGCGATGTGCGGGGCGAGGCGCTTGACGTACTTGGCGGCCGCCAGGGCGGCCGTGTTCTGCTGGAACGTCGAGGTGAAACCGACCACGTCCGGGGCGAGTTCGACGATGCGTTCGGCGATGTGCTGAACGAAGTCGGGCGCGGACACGTGCAGCGCCTTCGTCATCTCCATGCGAGCCCCGCGGACCCGGCCTCTCATCGCTTCGGTGAACTCCGGAACCCGCCACTCGGGGTCGTCGTAAAGGGCCGAGGAGAAAACCCAGTCGCCGCAGCCGAGGAAATAGGATCCGAGCGCGTAGTAAGAGTAGTCCTCCAGGGTGAATTCCGTGTTCTTGGTGATCCAGTCCACGTATTCGAGATTGGCGTGGAGGACGTCCGCCGTTCCGTTCGGAACGCGCTCGTCGACACTGCGTTTGAGAATTCCGAGAGCCAGCGACGGGAGGTCGATCGGGGCCCAGGGCATGTTCACCAGGAGTACGCGCATGGCTGGCCTCTTCTCATGTGATCGGGGTGCGAATGCGGGTGCGGGTGCGGGTGCGGGCGCGGGTGCGGAGTCAGGTGTCGAGTCGGTCGTCGAGTCGGTCTCGGGTCCGTCGTCGGGTCGGGCATGCGCCGGATTGGTCGGGGCCGGTCGCGCACCAGGTGCGGAACCGGCCCCCAGGTGCTACTTGTCCTCGTCTTCCATCTCCTCCGCGGAGCGGAGGTAGACGACGACGCCGACGCCCGGCTTGCGGCTCTCCTCGTCGCCGTCGAGCGGGTCGCCGTGGATGATGTCCTTCTGCATGATGTTCACCTCCTCTCCGGGTGCGGGGACGGCTCGGCCCGCTCGGGTGCCGGAGGCAGCCCGCGGCCGAGAAATCTGAGGGACCGCCGGATGACGGCCAGGTGGTCCGCGCCGTCGTAGCCGTCGTGGCCCGAGTCCAGCCACATCAGCTCGTGGGCCACACCACCGGCACGCAGCACCTCCAGGTACGCCTCGACCTGTTCCGGCGGGCACTTGGCGTCCCGCCGCGCGGCGACGACCAGCAGCGGGGAGCGGATGGCGGCCGCGTACGAGGACGGGGAGGCGTGGGCGTAGGCCTCGGGCACCTCGTCCGGAGTGCCGCCGAACAGGGCGGTGTCCAGCGCCTGGAGGGCGGGGGTGGAGTGCCGGAACGCCGTGACGCAGTCGGCGAGCGGTTTGACGGCGACCCCGACGTTCCACAGGTCCGGACGGGTTCCCATGGCCAGCAGCGTCAGATAGCCGCCCCACGAGGTGCCGCACAGGCCCACGGCGCCCTCGCGGCCGATGCCCCGGTCCAGCAAGTCGGCCCGGGCCCGCACCAGGTCGGCGACCTGGGTGTGGCCGACTCCCTCGGAGTAGGCGGAGCGCCAGCGCGGTCCGTAGCCCGTCGAGCCCCGGTAGTTGACCCGGGCCACGGCGTAGCCCGAGCCCACGAGGGCCTGCACCATGGGGTCGTAGGCGTCACGGTCGTGATCGGCGGGGCCCCCGTGGACGAGGAAGACCAGGGGGTACGGCGCGGGCCGGTCGGCGGGTGTGGTGACGAAGGTGTGCACCGGGCCGTCGGGCCCGGGCGTCCACAGGTCTTGGCGCCGGCCGAACCGGGGGAGGCGCCACTGGCTCTGCCCGGGCAGCGGCGCACCCGACAGGGACAGCGCGCGCGGCACGTTCACCGCGTCGGTCCAGATGAAGTGCACGTCACCGTCGGCGGCCGGTGACGCGTCCAGGATGCTGCCCTCCGGGGTGGGCACCGGGGTCAGCTCGCGGCGGTCCAGATCGGCGGTGAACAGCCGGCTACGGCCGTGCCGGTCCTGCCGGAGCAGGACCCGCGCCCCACCCGGGCCCGGGTACCAGCGGGCGGTCGTCTCGGTGTCGAACGAGCACCACGACAGCAGCTCCACGCCGCGCCCGGGGGCCCAGGTGCCGAGGTGGTAGCGGCCGGCCCGCTCCCGCATGACCAGCAGCAGGGTACGACCGGGCGTCGGGCCGGGTGACGACGGGGAGCCGGATGACGAAGCGGATCCGAGTAACGGCGGGGTACCGGGTCGTGACGTGGATCCGGGTAAGGGCGGGGTGTCGGGCAACGGCGGGGTGTCGGGCAACGGTGCGAGGGCGGGCGCGAAGCCGAGCGCCCAGGTGCGTTCCCCGGTGCCGGAGAGCACCGCGGCGGTGGTCCCGTCCGGGCGCAGCAGCGTCACGGCGCGCGCGGAGTGCGCGGGCCCGGACACCGCCAGCAGCCCGCCGTCCGGTGCCAGGTCGCAGAGCGTCCCGGATTCCGTCGTGTGCAGGACGGACGTGGCGGTGCCCCCGCGCCGCCCCACATGGATGCCGAGTCCCTCGGGACCGCGGATGCCGACGGCCACCATGCCCCCTGCCGCCAGGGCCAGTCCGGCGGGCCGTCCGTACGGCACCCCGGTCAGCGCCGGACGGTCCGGGCCGCCGTCGAAGTCCTGGGTGCGCCAGCCGCCGCTGCCGCCGGGGTCCTCGTCGAACCACCAGACGGCGTCGTCCTCGTCGATGGCGCACAGCAGTGTGCCGTGCGGACGGTCCGTCAACTGCCGTCCGACGCCGGTGGAGCGGTCCCACGTGAAGATCTCGCAGCGGCCGTCGGCGTCCCCGGTGTACACCATCCGGTCCGGGTGCCGGGGGCCGGCCACCGGCAGTACCGGCCGGTAGACGCCGTAGGTGCGCGCGGCCGCTTTCGGCGGGGCCGGAGTCACGGCGCCTCCCCTGTCACGAGCCCGGCCCTGACGGTCGCGTACAACGCCAGCCCGGCGAATGCGCCCGCGCAGCCGAGTGCCACCGTACGACCCCCGTACGCCGCCACCAGGACCCCCGCGGCCAGCGGCGAGAGCACCGCGACGGCTTGGCCGGCGGTGCCCAGCACCGTCCCCATCCGGGCCAGCAGCCGGTCGGGCGTGACCAGCATCGCCCGGGTCTGCACCACGACGACCACGGACGGCACGATCAGCGACACCCCGCCCAACAGCAGCCCGTAGGCCCAGGTCCGGGAGGCGAAGGCGAGCCCGGCGGCGGTGGGCACCATGGCCCACGACGCACCCGTCACGATCCGGGCCGGCGGAACCCGCCGCACCAGCCACGGCGGGGCCAGCGCGCCCAGCAGCCCGCCGACGCCCGCCAGGGTGAGGATGAGCCCGATCGAGGAGGGGCCGGCCCCCCGGGCGTGGGAGGCGAACACCGCGTGGAAGTACAGCGCGCCGAGCAGCGCGTTGATCCCGGCGGTCCACACCACGACGAAGCGCAGGAAGGGCTCGGCGCACACGAAGCGCAGCCCTTCGGCGAGGTCGCGGGTGAACGACGGGGGCGGACCGTCCCGTTCGGGTGTCAGGTCCGTGCGGATCGCCTTGCTCAACACCGCCACGAGCAGGAACGACACCGCGTCCGCGAGCAGCGGGACCCACCGCGCCAACTGGTAGAGCACCCCGCCCAAGGTCGGGCCGACGATCTGCACGCCCTGGTCCCGCGCCTGGAGGTACCCGATCGCCCGGGAGTACCCCTCGGGCGGCACCAGCCGTCGGATCGTCCCCGAGGCCGCCGCCCCGTAGGTGGCGCCGGCGGCCTGCTCGACGACGGCCGCGAGGAGGACGTGGACGAGGACGACGTGGCCGAGGGCCACGGCCACGAACACCGATCCCATGGCGCCCGCCGCGACCAGGGCCGCCACGTACATCATCGGCTTGCGCGGCCACCGGTCGGCGTACACGCCCGCGACCGGTGCGACCACCAGGCCGCTGACCAGTGCCACCGAGGCGACGAGTCCGGCGAGTCCGGCGGGATATCCGGCGCCCAGCAGGATCAGCGGGAGAAAGAGGGAGGACGCGCAGGTGCCGAGGCCGTCGACGGCACCCGCCGTCCAGAAGAGCGTGAAGTCCCGTCTACGGAATGGGGACGAGGACGGGGCTTCGGGTAATAAAGGGCCGGAGTGTTTTACTTTCTCATCGGCCTCGCCCATCAAGAATTCCGCCCCGAGGGTATTGCCGACGCTAACGCACCCACAATGCCCCCTTTGATAAGCGGACTTACGGCCTTGAGGGTTGCGATCGTATCGAACGGAGGCACCTGTCACAACACCCGCGTTCGAATGGAATTCTTGATCAAGGAATCAGATTTTCCGGTGTGCCGGGCAACTGATTCCCTCCCCACGAGGTGTGCTTGCCGCGCACGCGAGGAGCGTGTGGGGGGAGTGCGCCGGTCTCGGCATGCTCCCCACGCGCTCAGCGTGCGGAGTCGTCGGCTCCGAGGGGGCGGGTCGGGCGTGTGTGTGCGATCCGAGCGGCGGGGTCGGCCGCCCGACCGGCGGTAGCGGGGTGCGCCCGTGCGGCCGGTTCGTCGTTGCGGCCGGAGTGGCCCGGGTGGTCGGTGTGGCCCGCGTGGCGGTGTTGCCAGTACGGGTTGTCGTGGGGGAGCTTGCTCGAAACGCGGCCGTACATCCCGAAGGTCATGATGATCAGCCCCATGACGAAGCTGAACATCACGTTCGTCATGCCGAAGCCCAGGATGTTGGCGCCCTTGTCGAGGATGAAGATGTGTGCGAACCCGCTGATCAGGAACAGGGCCCCCACCGTGATGTTGAGGCTGGAGGCGAAGTTCCCGCCGACGAAGGCGCCCGCGGCGAGTGCGAGCCCGACGACGACGGAGATCACGCTGAGCGCGGTGTTGGTGGCCAGGCCCGCGATGGTCTCGCCGTAGGTGTCGAAGGGGCTGAGGGCGTTGGCGAATCCAAGGACCCCGAACCCGATCAGGACCAGGCCACAGAGCAGGGCGCCGTACCGGTAGACGGTCGCCAGTCGATGGTTGATGGGTAGCTCGTCACTCATCTTCACGGGGACTCCTCGGGTGTCTTTCGTGGGGCGCCGTTCTCACTTCTCGTAGTTCGCGAGGGCCAGGCCGAGGCCGAAGAACGTGGGCGCCCACTCTCCGACGAAGATGCCCCACCGGTCCGCGCGCTCGATGTCCTCGCGACTGTTGGAGGCGAGCCACGATGCGAGAGACAGACCGATGGACAGGGTGGCCGCCAGGTAGGCGTGCTCACTCTTGACCCCTGCGTCGTGCAGCTTCTTGACGATCATGATGGAGTCTCCTTCTGATCGGTGCGGTGTGCGGGAGAAGCGTCGTCCGGGCCTTCGGAGGGGCTCCGGTGGAACCGAACCTATCCACGGGACGAGCGGGTGGCGATTTGCACCCTTTGTGCATCGTTTCCCGTGCGGGGATGTCGTGGAATGGCGGGTAGGGGCAGCGCATGGACACACAAAGTTTTGACGACTTCGTTTCACCCGGATCCGCGGCCGGTAGGGCGTCGGTGTGGTGGCTGAGGGGCCTGGACCGCGTCGAGCAGTCGACCAAGGCGGACCCGGTGATCCGGGTGCTGCAGAAGCGGATCCGCTCTCTGCCGTTGGGCGGGGCCCGTGATCTGCTCCGTGGACGGCCGCTGGGTCACCCCGTCCACCCCGTTCTGGTGCAGGTGCCGATCGGCTGTTGGTTGTCGGCCGCGGTGGCGGACTTCGTACCGGGATCCCGGCGTGTGGGGACGGTCCTCACGGCGGTGGGGCTGGCCGGTGTGGCGCCGGCGGCGGTGGCGGGTTGGGTCGACTGGGCGGATCTGCCACCGGAGCAGGCCCGGGTGGGGCTCGCGCACGCGGCCTCCAACGCGGTGGCGGTCACCTGCTACGCGGCCGCCCTGGCGAACCGCCTGGGCGGTCGCTCCGCGAAGGGCCGGCTGTGGTCGGCGGCCGGACTGGCGGCTGTGGCCCTCACCGGGGCGCTGGGCGGACACGTGGCGTACCGGCGGGCGGTCGGCGCCGATCAGTCCGGGCTCTAGGGGGTGTCTGCGGCGGTGCCCCGGCCCCGCTCCGGCCGTGGGCCTCGTGGCACATCGGCTGGGGGCGGGGTCCTCGTCGTGGATGCGGCCCTGGCCGTCGGAGTTCCGTGACGCCTGTCAGAGGAGCAGGCGTGAGGCCAGGTCGCGGACGGTTGCCATGTCGCTGAAGGGGAGCAGCTCCTCGCCGACGATCTGGTGCGGTTCGCTGCCCTTTCCGGCGATGAGGACGATGTCCTCGGGCTGAGCCGCGGACAGGGCGAGGGCGATGGCCCGGCGGCGGTCGGCGGAGCGTTCGTAGGGTGTCCCGGTGGCCTCGATGCCGGGGGTGATCTGGTCCAGGATCGCCTCGGGGTTCTCGGTGCGGGGGTTGTCCGAGGTCAGGACGCACAGGTCGGAGTGGGTGCCGGCGATGCGGCCCATTTCGGCGCGCTTGGTGGTGTCGCGGTCCCCGCCGCAGCCGAAGACGGTGATGATCCGGCCCCGGGCGAAGCCGCGGATGGCCGTGAGGACCTTGTCGAGGGAGTCGGGCGAGTGCGCGTAGTCCACGATCACCGAGGTGCCCGCGGAGGTCACGAAGCGCTCGAACCGACCCGGTACGGGGGGCATTTGGGCGAGCGCGGCGACCAGTCCGTCCAGGTCGTGCCCGAGGACGTGGCAGGCCGCGACGGCCGCCAGCCCGTTGGACACGGAGAAGCGGCCCGGGACCGGGATCGCCGCCGGGTACGCCCGGCCGGCGTGGTGCAGGGTGAACCGGGTGCCCGAGGCGTCCGCGATCAGATCCGTGGCCCGGAAGTCCGCCTGCTCGTCGAGGCCGTAGGTCGTCACCGCGTCCGGCATCATCGCGCGGATGCCGGCTCCCACGGCGTCGTCCACGTTGACCACGGCGTGTCGGCACAGCCCCTGGAACAGCCGCAGTTTGGCGTCCGTGTAGTGGGCCATCGTGCCGTGGTCGTCCAGGTGGTCCTGGGTGAGGTTGGTGAAGACGCCGACGTCGACGAAGGTCCTGTCCATCCGGTACGTCTGCAGCGCCATCGAGGTGGCCTCCAACACCACGCTGCCGGTGCCCCGGTCCCGCATGCGGCCCAGGAGGTACTGCAGGTCGGGCGATTCCGGTGTGGTCAGCACGGAGGGCGGCATCGGGATCACCTCGTCGCCGATCCGGCTGCCCGCCGTACCGATCACGCCCACCGAGGCGCCCTCGGAGATCCTCAGGAGCGACTCGACCATGTAGGAGATGGACGTCTTCCCGTTGGTACCGGTGACGGCCACCAGGTCCATGTGCCGGCCCGGCTCGCCGAAGTAGCGGGAGGAGACGACCGCGGCCGCCTTGCGGGTGTCGGGCACCCGTACGACGCACACCGCGGGCAGCAGCTCCCGCCCCGGGGGCGCGGCGGCGGCGCCCGCCGCGTCGACGAGGACCGCGACCGCCCCGCGCGCGAGCGCCGCACCGATGGAGGCGGGGCCGCCGCCACGATGGCCGGGTACGGCGATGAAGAGCGACCCCGGCACCACCCGCTCGACGTCGAAGGTGGTGCCCGCGGTGATTCCCGTCGCCTCGGTGTCGCCCTGGATGACGTGGTGCTCATGGCCGGTCAACAACCCGCTCAACTTCACGGTGGTCCCTTCGAAGACGGCTACGGCCCGGGTGTGCGGCCCTCGCCTGGAGGCAGCGCCGACGGAGCATCGGGGCTGCGGTGGTGCGGTGGGAAGGGGTGATGCGTCGCCCGCGAGGCGGCGGTGGCCGGTCGGGGGCGCGGTGAGGGCCGGGCTGCCGCGAGGGTCCCGTCGCGGAAGCGGTGCGGCGGGAGCGAGTGAGCGCGGGCGCGGTGGGGAAGCGCTAGCCGTGGCCGTGCAGGGCGCCGCGGCCGACCGTGGGGGCCTGGCCGTCGGCGGCGGTCCGGGGGCTGACGCCCGCCCGACGCGCGCGGGCCGCACGCGCGGCGGGTGCGGCCTGCGGCAGGCCCTCTCCCGTGACGCTTCGTGTGCGGTTCATGGACCGAGTGTACGTGCGCTCGCGCGACCCGTACGCCGCGTCGGCGTACGGAGCCTCCGGCATGCCGGGCGGGCCCGCATCGAGGGCGTCCGGCGACGGTTCGGCAGACCCCGGTAGACCGGTCACTCACGGGGACACCGTGGAGGGCAGGCTTCTCGTCACGCGCGGCAAACCGGCCCCGGGGCGCGGGTCTCATGAGGCAGCCGTCGCCGCAGCCGCCACCCGGACGCCCGTTCAATTCCGCCGCGGCCCCGGCCTCCGCCGGCCGTCCCGTCGCCTACGTGGGCAGTGCCGCCGTGAGATCGACCTCGACCAGCTGCCCGGAAAAGCCGAGCCGCGTGACTCCCAGCAGCGTGCTCGCGGTGGTGAACGCGGGTCCGATCACCGAATCGGTGAGGCGCCGCCAGGCCGAGCCCAGGACCGTGACATCGGCGCTGACCACATAGATCACCGAACGGACGACGTGATCGGGCCGGGCACCGACCGCGCTCAGGGCGATCAGGGAGTTGGCGGCCACCTGGTCGATCTGCGCGTCGAGATCACCCGGACCCACCAGCGCGTCGGAACGATCAAGAGGGCACTGCCCGGCCAGGAAGGCCGTCCGGCCCGCCTCCACCACCGTGATGTGGTGATAACCCGGGGTCGGTTGGAGTTGAGCAGGGTTGATTCGAGTGATCTCGGCTGTCATGGGGGCGAGTCTGCCGATCAGGCAGATGACGTGCATCGGGTTTTCATCCGCCACACCCGCCGGTCGTCGATCGCGGGCTCGGCTCCCCTCCACGAACTCCCGCGGAGCCCCTGCCCCCATCCAGTCCGAGGGTGCGGCGCACAGTTCGCCGGTTAGTAAGTGAACCGTCATTTATAAACGTGCTACGTTCGCGTCCGAAGGGAGGAACGCATGCCAAGACCACGCACCATCAGCGACGTCGAGATCCTCGCCGCCACCGGGCGGGCCATCGGCGCTCACGGCCCCGGCAGGCTCACCCTCGCGCAGGTCGGCGCCGAGGCCGGAATTTCCCCGGCGACGCTGTCTCAGCGCTTCGGGTCCAAGCGGGGGCTGCTGCTCGCGTTCGCCGCGGGCGCCGCCGCGACCGCCGCCGATCCCTACCGCAGGGCGCGGGCCGCGTACGACTCACCGGTGGCGGCGCTGCACGCCGTCGCCGACGAGTTCGCCGGGCACATGTCCACCCCCGAGGAGATGGCCAACCATCTCGGAATGCTCCAACTCGACCTCTCCGATCCCGAGTTCCGCCTCCATGCCGCCGCGCACACCCGCGCGGTCGACGCGGCGTTGCGAGAGCTGCTCGCCGACGCCGTCGCCGGTGGCGAGCTCCCGACGGACACGGACGTGCCACGCCTGGCGCGCGCGGTCCAGATCACCACCGACGGCTCACTTCTGCGGTGGGCCCTCACCGGCGACGGCGATCCCGCCACCCTTCTCCACGACGACCTCGACCACCTGCTCAGGAGGACCCGGTGACCTTCCGCTCCACCGTCTTCATCGGTACCAGCCTCGACGGCCACATCGCCCGCTCCGACGATGACATCGAGTGGTTGACCTCGCGCGGCGAGAAGGCCGGCGACCTGGGCTTCTTCGAGTTCCTCGACACGGTCGACGCCGTGATCATGGGCCGCAACACCTACGACAAGGTCATCGGCTTCGGCGAGGAGAACTGGCACTACGGCGGCCGTCACGTCGGCGTCCTGAGCACCACCCTCCCCGAGGACGTCGACCCGCGCGTCACCGTCTACCGCGACATGGGCAGTCTCGTCGCCGACCTCGACCAGCGCGGAATCAAGCACGTCTACCCCGACGGCGGCCGCCTCGTCCAGACCTTCATCCGCGCCGGACACGTCGACCGGTTCGTCATCAGCGTCGCCCCGGTCCTCATCGGCACCGGTCACCGGCTCTTCGGCGAACTCCTTCAGGACGTACCCCTGCGCCTGGACTCCGTCACCGACATCGGCGGCTTCGCACAGTTGCGGTACACCGTGGAGAAGTAGCGGCAGATCCGCACGGGCCGACGAAGCGGCACGGGAACGGGGCGGCGGCATCGCTTGGAGGGGCGGCGCGGTTACGCGGCGACGGCCCGGCGTGCCCGCACGTCCGTGACGCGCTGGTACAGCGGGCAGGTCAGGGCGCCCAGGAGGAAGCCGTACGCGGCCACGAGGCCGTGGCCGTTGGACTGCGCGCACCACATGGCGAGCCCCAGTACGGGGACGGCCGCGGCCAAGAGGACCTCCTTGCGTTCGGACCGGGCGCGGCCGGTCCGGACGGCGCGTACGAGGAGGGCGGCGGCCAGGGTCGCGCCGAGGAAGTAGGTGGCGCCCGAACTGCCCGCGAAATTGCGCGGATCGGTGCTGTGCTGGCCGCCGGCGCCCAGCAAGGCGTCGATGTGCTCGGGCAGGACGATCCCCGCGAGGAACAGCCCCAGAGTGAGGGGCGTACCCCACCACCAGGTGGCCAAGGCGGCGATGACGGCGAGCGTGGCGATGTTCCAGGCACCGCCGAACAGGCCGCCGTTCTGCATGAAGACCGAGGTGAACTCCCGCCACCAGCCGGACTTGGCCGGGTCGGCGTCGAGGGCGTCCATCGCACCGGACCAGCCGATCTGCACCGCCACCCCGACGAGCGCGATCCCGGTCAAGACCACCGCCGCCCACGGCACGCTCCGCCCGCGCGCTCCGCCCTCTCCCAGCAGGGCCGAGCCGCCCTTGAACATCAGGACCATCAACGCCGCCGTGGTCACGTTGAACACCAGAGCGCCCACCGCCACCACCCCCCTTCAGTCGCCATCGCCGCTTGCGAGAGCGACAGTAGCCCGCCCGCCACTCAAATTCAAACAGTGTTAGAAAATGCGGGGTAGAGTGGTCCCATGAAGTTGACCAAGGAGCGGATCATCGACGCCGGTATGGCGGTGTTCGCCGAATCCGGCTACCACGGGCTGTCCATGAGGGGAGTCGCGCAGCGACTCGACGCCCAGGCGGGAAGCCTCTACTACCACGTCCCCAACAAGAGCGCCCTGGTCCGGCTGATGGCCGACCGCGTCGCCCGCCAGGCGTACGAGGCCGCCGGCACCGCCCTGGACGGACTGCCCGCCGGGGCGGACTGGCGACAGCGCATCGAAGCCCAGCTCACGACGCTCCGCGCGAGCATCCGCAGCCACCCGGGGGGTGCGGTCATGCTCGCCGACAGCCCCAAGGTCCTCAGCCCCGGCGCACTGTCCCTGATGGAACGACTCCTTGAGACCCTGCGCGAGGCCCGCGTCCCCGCCGAACACCGGGGCGTCGGCGCCGACATGCTGCTCAGCCACGTCACCGGCTTCGTCCTTCAAGAACAGAGCCAGACGCACACGATCACCATCAGCGCCGAAGACGTCACCGCCATGCGCGAGCGCTTCCCGATGACCATGACCGAAGCCGGAACCCTCACCGAGGACGAGAAGTTCCTCCGCAGCGTCCGGCTGTTGTGCGCGGGGCTCGAAACGCTCATCGAGCGCGCCCCGGAGTAGACGCCGGACGCGCCCGTCAGAGCGCGAAGCGGTCCGGGTCGGCCGCCTGCCAGTCGGCCGTCCAGTCCTCGGGCGGCGAGGCGAGGAGCTGTCCCGGGGTGAGCCATGCGTACAGGTCCGCGTAGGACCGGACCGTGTGCGCGTCCACCCGCTGGACCAGCTGGTGCGGGCGCAGCCCGGACGGGTCGTCGACCCCCATCGCGGCCATGATCTGCAGGGCGCTCTTGACGGTCGCCTCCTGATAGCGCCGCACCCGCTGCGCCTTGTCGCCGACGTCGAGGGCGCGGGCGCGCCGCTCGTCCTGGGTGGCGACGCCGACGGGGCAGGTGTTCGTGTGGCAGCGCTGGGCCTGGATGCAACCGACCGCGAACATCATGGCCCGCGCGGCATTGGTGTAGTCGGCGCCTTGGAGGAGCCGTTTGACCAGGTCACTGCCCGTGGCGACCTTGCCGCTGGCCCCGATCCGGATCCGGTCGCGCAGCCCCGTGCCGACGAGCGCGTTGTGGACGGTCATCAGCCCCTCCCCGAGCGGCAGCCCGACATTGTCGGCGAATTCGAGGGGTGCGGCGCCCGTTCCGCCCTCCGCGCCGTCGACGATGATGAAGTCCGGCGTGGTGCCCTCCTCCAGCATGGCCTTGCACACGGCGAGGAACTCCCGGCGGGAGCCGACGCACAGCTTGAAGCCGACCGGTTTGCCGTCGGCGAGTTCACGCATCCGGGCCAGGAAGCGCACCAGCTCGCGCGGAGTGGAGTAGACGTGGTGGAAGGGCGGCGACACGATGGTCTTCCCTTGGGGGACGCCGCGTACCTCGGCGATCTCGGCATTGACCTTGGCGCCCGGCAGGACACCGCCGATACCCGGTTTGGCGCCCTGGCTGATCTTCAGTGAGACGCATTTGACCTGTTCGTGCGCGGCCTTCTCGGCGAACTGTCGCGCGTCGAACCGCCCGTCGTCGGTGCGGCACCCGAAGTAGCCGGTGCCGATCTCCCAGATCAGGTCCCCGCCCGGGCGCAGGTGGTACTCCGACAGGCCGCCCTCGCCGGTGTCGTGGGCGAAGCCGCCCAACTGCGCGCCGGCGTTGAGGGCGAGTACCGCGTTGCCCGACAGCGAGCCGAAGCTCATCGCCGACACGTTGAGCAGGGCCATGTCGTACGGGCGGGTGCAGTCGGGTCCGCCGATCCGAACCCGGGGCGGGTCCGTGTGGACCGGCCTCGGCGCCATCGAAGGAGTGAGGTACTCGCTGCCGGGCCTGTACAGGTCGAACTCGGTGCCGAACGGCTCCTCGGCATCGGTGCCCTTGGCCCGCTCGTAGACGATGCTTCGGGTGTCCCGGTCGAAGGGACGCCCGTCGAAGTTCCGCTCGACGAAGTACTGCTGGATCTCCGGCCGCAGGGCTTCCAGGGCAAAGCGGAGGTGCCCGAGCAGCGGATAGTTCCGCAGGATCGAGTGACGACGTTGTACGAGGTCGTACACCGCCACCAGTGCGAGCAGGACCAGGGGGACGGCCAGGACGCCGAACCAGGGCGAGGCAAGGGCGGCGGCGGCCGAGGCACCCAGGGCGAGGAGGGCGAGCAGGACCACGAAAGGTATCTTCAGCACCTCTCGCGTGTGTCCCGAAGTCTCCCCGCCAACCGTCGGGTCGAAGCCGGCCGACGCGCGCCGACCGTTCAGCTCGACGTGCGCCGACCGTCAGCTCGGCGCGCGCGTGCGCCGGTGGATTCCGCTCAGCGGCGGCCGGTCGCCAGGATGACGAGGAACTGGCCGCCGCCCGGCTCGACGTCGGCGGTCACCGGCAGCCCCGGCACCAGTCGGGAGAACCGGTCCACCAGCCAATCCGCCGCTTCCTGGGCGTCCCGCTTGCTCGGACAACGGCCCACCATCTCGCGGCCCCCCTTGCGCTCCAGCCTCGCGGCAACGGCGATTAGCGGCGCGGGTTCGACCACGTACAGGCGGTCGGGCCAGGCGATGACCACCTTGACCGCGCCCTTGCGGCTGTTGCACCCGCGGTGCGCGAGCCGCTCGGCGACCTTGGTCTTCCGCTCGGCGGTCCGGCTGTCCACGCTGGGCCCCTGCGCGTCGTTCACGGACTTGTCGGGGTCGACCGGTTCGTCGCACACCCAGCACCGCCAGCCGTCGCGCTCGGCCACATCATCAAGAAGACTCATCCGAGCAAACTAGCCTGCCCGGACGTCACCTCACGCATCAGGGCCGCGGCAACGGGTGGACGCCACCTCGTCAGGGCCGCCGCACGGCTCCCGGCCGACCCTCACGGCCTCACGGCAGGTTCAGGACGAAGCCGCTGCGGGGAGCGGTCGGCATGCGGGACAAGGGGATGGTCAGGTCTTGGTCGGGCACCTCGTAGTCGAGCCGTGCGAGTTCCGCGGCGAAGGCCGCGAGGGCCGTCACGGTGATGACTTCGGCGGGCCACCGGTGGCTGCCGGCCGGGTCGCCGCCACCTTGGTGGATCAGGTGGTCGAGCGAGACGTTGGCGCTGATGAACCGGTGCGGGTCGAAGCGGTACGGGTGATCCCACAGACCCGGATCGTGGTTCTGACCGTAGATGTCGAGCAGGATCAGGCTGCCCTTCCGTATCTCCTTGCCCCGCCAGGTCAGGTCGCGGGCGGCGAGGCCGCCGACGAACGGGGTGAAGGGATAGAAGCGCCGTACCTCGTGGGCGAACGCCTCGGCGTACGCGCCCTCGGTGTCGGAGTTCAGACGGTCCCGGTGGTGCGGCCGGCGGTACAGGGCGTGGGCGGCGAAGACCGCGAACCAGGCGATGGCGACCGTCGGCCGGATGACGTTCAGCAGTTCCGCCGCGGCCATGCGCGGGGCCAGGAGGGCGCCGTCCGCGCCACGGTGCCACGCCACCGCCTCCAAGGCCGACTTCTTGGCGTCGACCTCAGGCCCGTCGCGCACGTTGACGATCAGGGCGGCGAGAACCTTCTCCTGACGGTCGCGGGCCCGGCGGGCGCGCAGGTGCCTGAGGCCCGGGGAGGCGAACCCGTCGACCATGGCCGTGCAGTCACGTGCCAGCGCGGCGGTCCCGGCTTCGGAGAGTGGGAGACCGGCCCAGTCACAGACGGCCCGGGCGAGAACCGTGGCGGCCTCGTCGAAGAGGACCACCCGGCCTCGCTCCCAGCCGGCGACCGCCTCGCGCCACCGCCAGGTGACATGGCCACCGAACGCCGCGATGCCCGTCTGGTCCTTGAGGAGGGCGAAGAACAGCTCCTCGCGGACCCGGTGCGCACCGCCGGCGACGGCGTCTACGGCGCCCTGCCCGAACAGGGTGTCGAGGACCGGATCGGGCAGCGCCGCCGTCCGTAGGACGTGGCGCTCGTCGTAGAAGAACCCGACAGCCTCCGGGCCGCGCAGGGCGATGGTCGGCCGCCCCAGCAGCCGGGTCCTGAACGCGATGTCCGACGTCACGCGCATCCGGTTGGGCAGCCAGGCGTAACCGCTGGTCAGGAGCCCGACCGTACTGTCACTGAAGGAAGGCATGCCGCGCGGATACCCGGGCGCCACCCGGGGATGCACGTCGCTTCCGCCGCCCGAACGGTCGGACGACGTACGCGCCTTTCGAGACGTCCCGGGTTGGTAGGAGCGGCCCCCACCGGGTAGAGCGTGTGGAGGGCGGGTCGTGGCGGTCGGGGCGTCGGGCCCGGTCGCGGGCGCCGCCCGCACGATCATGGAGCGGTGGGCCCCGTCGGGGTCCCGACCAGTACGGAGGAGCGAACGGATGCCGAATGAGCGAGCGGGGCAGCAGGCGCGAGCCGGGGACCTCATCGACGTGTCCCGCCTGGTGACCGCGTACTACGCCCTGCACCCGGACCCCGCCGATCCGGCCCAGCGCGTCAGTTTCGGCACCTCGGGCCACCGGGGTTCGTCCCTCGACACGGCCTTCAACGAGGACCACATCGCCGCGACGAGCCAGGCCATCTGCGAGTACCGGGCCCGCCAGGGCGTGGACGGGCCGCTGTTCCTCGGCGTCGACACGCACGCGCTGTCCGAACCCGCCCGGGTCACGGCCCTGGAGGTCTTCGCCGCCAACGGCGTGAGCGTCCTCGTCGACACCGCCGACGGGTACACCCCCACCCCCGCGGTCTCCCACGCCATCCTGACCCACAACCGCGGCCGCACCGCGGCCCTGGCGGACGGGGTGGTCGTCACCCCCTCGCACAACCCGCCCGGCGACGGCGGGTTCAAGTACAACCCGCCCCATGGCGGACCCGCCGGGTCCGAGGCGACCGGCTGGATCCAGGACCGCGCCAACGAGATCATCACCGGCGGCTCGAAGGAGGTGCGGAGGGTGCCCTACGCGCGGGCCCTCGCGGCCGCCACCACCGGTGGGTACGACTTCCTCGGCACCTACGTCCGCGACCTCCCCTCCGTACTGGACCTGGACGCCGTCCGAGCGGCGGGCGTGCGCATCGGCGCCGATCCGCTGGGTGGCGCCTCCGTGGCCTACTGGGGGCGCATCGCCGAGGAACACCGCCTGGACCTGACCGTCGTCAATCCGGAAACCGACCCCACCTGGCGCTTCATGACGCTGGACTGGGACGGCAAGATCCGGATGGACTGCTCCTCCCCGTACGCGATGGCCTCGCTGATCGAGGGCAGGGACCGCTTCGACCTCACGACCGGCAACGACGCGGACGCCGACCGGCACGGCATCGTCACCCCGGACGGCGGGCTGATGAACCCCAACCACTACCTCGCCACCGCGATCGACTACCTCTACCGCCACCGCGAGGGCTGGCCGGACGCCGCGGGCATCGGCAAGACGCTCGTGTCCTCGCGGATGATCGACCGGGTGGCCGCCGACCTCGGCCGCGAACTGGTCGAAGTACCCGTCGGCTTCAAGTGGTTCGTGGACGGACTGGCCGACGGCACCCTTGGGTTCGGCGGCGAGGAGTCCGCCGGCGCCTCCTTCCTGCGCCGCGACGGCTCGGTGTGGACGACCGACAAGGACGGCATCCTGCTCGCCCTGCTCGCCTCGGAGATCCTGGCGGTGACGGAACAGAGCCCCTCCGAGCGGTACGCCGCGCTCACCGCCCGGTTCGGCGAGCCCGCCTACGCGCGCATCGACGCACCGGCCACCCGGGAGGAGAAGGCCGTGCTGAGCCGGCTCTCCCCGGACCAGGTCACCGCGGACACCCTGGCCGGAGACCCGGTCACCGGCGTACTGACGAGCGCCCCGGGCAACGGCGCGGCGTTCGGCGGGATCAAGGTGAGTACCGACCGCGCCTGGTTCGCGGCGCGCCCCTCGGGCACCGAGGACGTGTACAAGATCTACGCGGAGTCGTTCGACGGCCCCGAGCACCTCGCCGAGGTCCAGGAAGCGGCACGGTCCGTGGTCTCGACGGCGCTCTCCGCCTGACCCGGTGGCGGCCGGGGGAGCCGGGCCCCGGCTTCCCCGGCCGTGCTCCTCACGCGGTTCCCCCGCCCGCGCGTGCCCGGTTCAGGGCATGAGGGGTTCAGGGCATGAGGGGGAGCTTGCCGACGATCTTGTCGACCGGGTTGCGCGGACCGACGATGCTGATCGCGCAGTAGTCCATGTCCTCGGTCCGGGTCTCGCCCACGGCGGCCATGAAGTCGCTGTAGACGCGGGTGCTCTGGGCCGCGGTGGGCACATCGGCCACGAAGACGTCCGGACGGGAGGTCGCCTTCGCCCGGATGGTGCGCAGTGTCGCGGAGTCGGCGACGAGCACCGAGCAGCCCGCCCAGGGCAGGCCCGGGTGCACGGCGCCCGCCCCGTCGGCCGCGCCGTCGCCCAGCAGACCGGGAACCGCGGTCGCCGTGGGGGCGGCGGCACAGATGGCGGCGTTGGCGGCCCGGCCGGGCGGAAGGTCGGAGTTGACGACCACGACCCACTTCAGCCGGGCCTGGCGGGTGGACAGGGAGTAGTCCCTCTCCTCGGGCGCGAAGCCGACCGCTGTCGCCTCGGGAGCGTTCACTGCAGACATGTCATCCTCTTTGCTTGTTCGGTCAAGTGGCGAAGGCCTAGGCAGGTGTGCGGAGCTACGACGTCCGGCCCGAACTTCGTTCGCCGGCTACGAGAGGCCCGGAGGCCCGGCCCCCGAGGCCGCCGAGCACGAGCCCCGTGCCGGACGGCGGGCTGTTCGTTCGTGTGTCCATGGCTCACGAGACTAGGCAAAACTCCGAGCGATGCCGTCGGCGTCCGCACTTCGTACGCCATAAAGTCGATTTCATGGAACTTGATGCGCTGGACCGGGCCCTGTTGCGGGAGCTGCAGAACGATGCACGCCAGACCAATCGGGACCTCGCGGCCAAGACCGGGGTGTCACCCTCCACATCGCTGGAGCGGGTACGGCTGCTGCGCGAGCGCGGCGTGATCACCGGCTACCACGCCGCCCTGGACCTGGACACGGTCGGTCGGCCGGTCCAGGCACTCATCTCGGTACGCATCCGGCCTCCGGCCCGCCCCGTCATCGAGGGGTTCCGGGAATGGGCGGCACGGCTGCCGGAGGTGATCGGCCTGTTCGTCACCTCGGGGGCTCACGACTTCCTCATCCACGTGGCCGTCCCCGACGTGGAGGGCGTGTACGCCTTCGTCATCGACCGCCTCACCGAGCGCCGCGAAGTCGCCGACGTGCAGACCACGATGGTCTACGAGCACGTCCAGTCCCGCTACATCGAGCCAACCCACCCGGACCGCCCCCGCCCCTCACGCAGAGCCCGCTGACCGGCTGGTCCGGAGACGGCCCGCAACACCCCTAGAGCCAGCCGTGCTGCGCGGCCTTCAGTCCCGCTTCGAAGCGGCTGGAGGCGTTGAGGCGTTCCATGAGCGCGGCCATCTGTCTGCGGACGGTACGCATGGAGATGCCCAGGTGCCGGCCGGCGTTCTCGTCGGTCATTCCGGTCGAGAGGAGCCTCAGCAGTTCCTTCTCGCCGGGAGTGAGCCCGCTCCGGGTGTCCTGCGGCTGACTGGTGCCGAGCGGGACGGCGGTGTGCCAGGTCTGTTCGAAGAGGGCGATCAGGGACGCCACGATGCCGGGCTCCCGGGTGCACAGCGCACCCAGTCGGCTGTTCGTGGGGTCGATGGGCACGATCGCGACCTCGCGGTCGAAGACGAGCAAACGGGGCGGCAGTACGGGACACGTGCGGACCATGCCGCCCTGCTCCGTCATCCACCGGGCGTACGCGTACGTCGCGGGGTCGTTCCTCGCACTGTCCTGGTAGAGGGTCAGCATGGTCACGCCGCGTTCCATCGCCTCTTGGTCCAGCGGGCGCGACGCGTCGAGGCTTGACTGGGACTGCGCCGCACCGGGCATGACGGACAGGCACTCCCGCGTGAGCGACTCCGCGAGTACTTCGAGCTTGGCCTGGATGGCGTCGAGCCCGTCCAGGCGTTCCGTAAGGCTGCCGGGGGAGGGGTGGGCGCGGGCGTACTCGGTCACGGCCCGCGCCGCGGCCACCTTGCCGAGTATCAACTCCTGTTGGCGGCGCAGGAGTTCGTCCTCCTGTCGGCGCAGGATCAGTTCCAGTCCGCGTTCCGGACTGACCGCTCGCAGCGCGCCCGGGTCGTCGCGCGAGGATCGCAAGAGCTGTAGATCGGCGAGCTGGTCCAGGCATGCCCTGACCTCGTTCTCCGAGAGGCCGAGCGCGTCGCACAGTTCGGCGACTCCACCCACGGGGGCGGCGACCATCTCCCGGTAGACCGCCTCTGTGCGACTGTCCAACCCCAAGAACTCCAGCATGCGTTCAGCCCCCCAGCTGTATCGAACAGACCAAGGGTGCCGTCTGTCGCGTGATCTTCTCAAGGCGCGGAAGTGAACCGCAAGCGCGGACGAAACTCCTTTGCCACAAGGAGACTTGGCACCATCCGGCCAGCCCCATTGCTGCCAGGCTGATTGCCTTCCGTGCGGTGGAGCGGTCGAACAGGATGGTGCTCACCGGAAGGGCGGCGGGGAACACACCCCCGCCGGCCGACCGGTCGCAGGGACGCTGAACCGCAACGTTCCGTACGTGACTCAATCGCCGCACAGCCATCCCGGGGGACCGCCATGTCTTGGACCACTCGCCTGCCCGCTGTCACCGCTACCGCCGTCGCGCTGACGCTGTCCGGACTCGCCGCATCCGTGGCACTGAACGGGGCGGTCACCACCGGGGCGACGGGAATCGGCTGGGACGGCAAGCCGGCATCCGCCGTGTCCGCGAGCAGCGGACCGCTCGGCGGCATCGGGTGGGACGACGCCGGAGCCCCGACCGTCACCGTCCAGGGCGCCTCCTTCGACGACGGCATCGGTTGGGACTGAGGCCCTTGCGACTGGTCCACACCCGTCTCTTCAGTGAGGCCGGCGGCGCGGGCACCCGCGACGACGCCCACCTGATGCAGGACCTCCTCTGGGCCCACGCCGGCCCGGAACACGCTGTGGAACACATCCGCGTCCGCGCCGCACCGCACGGCATCGAACTCGTCCTGTTCGTCCGTGCCGAAACCGAAGCCATCGCGACGGCCCGAGCTCGCAGCCTCCTGTCCGGCGCGGTCACGCCGATCAGCGGCCTCGGCTATGTCATCGGCCGCACTTTCGGCTGACGCTCGCCCGGCGGTGTTGAAGTCCCGACCCGAGTCCCGTGTCCGGAGCCGCCCGCAACACCACTCTCATGCGGGGTGGACCCCCCCTTCCCGGTCGTGCCGACCGTTCGGATCGCTGCACCTGCAGGACAGCGATCCCCGCACATCCTTCGCAGTTCCGTCCCTTTGGGCCTGGCGCATCCGCAGGGCCCTCCTCGCTCTCACACCATCAGGATTCTGACATGTACATGGTCACTCGTCTCGCCCTGTCCATCGCGGTCGTCGGTGCGGTCACCGTGCCGACGCTCGGCCAGGCTGTCGCCGACACCCCCAGGCCGAACGCCGCGGTGTCCAGCCCGGCCACGCAGGGTTTCCTGACCGCCTTCACTCCGACCGTGCCCAACCCCACCACCGCCTCCGCGGCGCAGCTGGCCGCCGCCGCCAGATCGGGGAAGGCCGCCGCCTCCGCACCCTTCGGCGCCTTCGCCCTGACCGCGAGCTCCTCGGTGGGCGGCAGCATCAGCCGGGCGGAGGTCATAAGCCGGGCCCAGTCGTGGGTCGACGCCGGGGTGCCGTACAACTGGAACACCTACCGCACGGACTCCAACGGCAGCTACCGCACGGACTGTTCCGGCTTCGTCTCCATGGCCTGGCACCTGGCAGCCTCCGGCGGCAACAACTGGGGTGAGACCACCGGCACGTTGCTGAACTACACCTCCTCGATCGCCAAGGAGTCCCTCAAGCCGGGCGATGTCCTCCTCAACCCCGACTCGGGCGCCGACGGCCACGTCGTCATCTTCAACGGGTGGACCAGCTCCGACCACTCCACGTACGACGCTCTGGAGGAGTCCGGCAGTAGCGGTGCCGTCCGCCACAGCATCCCCTACCCGTACTACAGCGGCCACGGCACCTTCAGCCCCCGTCGCTACGACAACATCCAGGACACCGGAACCGACACCGGTGCGGACATCACGGGTGATGGCAAGGCGGACTTGATGGTGCTGAGTCCGGACGGGTCGGTGGGGTTGCGTCCGGGGTCGGGGACGAGCTTCGGTGGGAGCACGACGGTGTCGTCGGGTTGGCAGAACTTCCTGGGTGGGGCCGGGCAGGGGCGCTTGTACTACGCCGACATCAACGGTGACGGCAAGAAGGACCTGGTGGTGCAGGGTGTCGACGGCACGATCGGTGTGCACCTCAACAACGGTTCGGGGACCAGTTTCGGCGCCAACATCCCCCTGTCGTCGGGTTGGCAGAACTACCTGAGCCAGCCCGGTCAGGGTCGGCTGTCCTTCCCGGACATCAACGGTGACGGCAAGGCCGACTTGGTGATCCAGGGCACTGACGGTTCGATCGCCACGCACCTCGGTTCGGGGACCAGTTTCGGCGCGAACGTCCCGCTCTCCTCGGGTTGGCAGAACTACCTGAGTCAGGCCGGCCAAGGTCGGCTGTCCTTCCCGGACATCAACGGTGACGGCAAGGCGGACCTGGTGATCCAGGGCACCGACGGTTCGATCGCCACCCACCTCGGCTCGGGCACCAGCTTCGGCGCGAACGTCCCCCTGTCCTCCGGCTGGCAGAACTACCTCAGCCAGCCCGGTCAGGGTCGGCTGTACTACGCCGACATCAACGGTGACAAGAAGGCCGACCTGGTGATCCAGGGCACCGACGGCACCGTCGCCACCCACCTCGGCTCGGGCACCAGCTTCGGCGCGAACGTCCCGCTCTCCTCGGGCTGGCAGAACTACCTCAGCCAGCCCGGTCAGGGCACCCTCTCCTTCGAGTAGCCGACACCCTGCCCCGGGGGACCGTCGAGTCCCCCGGGGCGCCGCCTCGTCCAGCCCCGCCCACTCACCCTCCGCACCCTGATGGGAAGAACTCCTGTGTCAACAACCCCCGGTGTCCGCAAGGCCGTCCTCGCCCTGGCCGTCGCCCCTCTCGCGCTCCTGCCGCTGCTCGGCTCCGTTACCGCGCAGGCCGCGTCCGTCACCACCTGGGACAAGGTCGCCGGCTGTGAGAGCGGTGGCAACTGGTCGATCAACACCGGCAACGGCTTCTACGGCGGACTGCAGTTCACCTCCGGTACCTGGAACTCGTACGGTGGAACGGCCTACGCCGCCCGCGCCGACCTGGCGACCAAGCAGCAGCAGATACTCATCGCCGAGAAGGTGCTGGCCTCCCAGGGCGAAGGCGCCTGGCCCACCTGCGGTCCCGCGGCCGGACTGGCCGGCGACCATGCCGACCCGTACCCCCCTGCCTCCATCGGTGCGGACATCACGGGTGATGGCAAGGCGGACTTGATGGTGCTGAGTCCGGACGGGTCGGTGGGGTTGCGTCCGGGGTCGGGGACGAGCTTCGGTGGGAGCACGACGGTGTCGTCGGGTTGGCAGAACTTCCTGGGTGGGGCGGGTCAGGGGCGCTTGTACTACGCCGACATCAACGGTGACGGCAAGAAGGACCTGGTGGTGCAGGGTGTCGACGGCACGATCGGTGTGCACCTCAACAACGGTTCGGGGACCAGTTTCGGCGCCAACATCCCGCTCTCCTCGGGTTGGCAGAACTACCTGAGCCAGCCCGGTCAGGGTCGGCTGTCCTTCCCGGACATCAACGGTGACGGCAAGGCCGACTTGGTGATCCAGGGCACTGACGGTTCGATCGCCACGCACCTCGGTTCGGGGACCAGTTTCGGCGCGAACGTCCCGCTTTCCTCGGGTTGGCAGAACTACCTGAGTCAGGCCGGTCAGGGGCGGCTGTCCTTCCCGGACATCAACGGTGACGGCAAGGCGGACCTGGTGATCCAGGGCACCGACGGTTCGATCGCCACCCACCTCGGCTCGGGCACCAGCTTCGGCGCGAACGTCCCCCTGTCCTCCGGCTGGCAGAACTACCTCAGCCAGCCCGGTCAGGGTCGGCTGTACTACGCCGACATCAACGGTGACAAGAAGGCCGACCTGGTGATCCAGGGCACCGACGGCACCGTCGCCACCCACCTCGGCTCGGGCACCAGCTTCGGCGCGAACGTCCCGCTCTCCTCGGGCTGGCAGAACTACCTCAGCCAGCCCGGTCAGGGCACCCTCTCCTTCGAGTAGCCGACACCCTGCCCCGGGAGGACCCTCCAGTCTCCCCGGGGCACCGGCTCGTTTTGGGCTGTCGGGGACCGAAGGCTCAGATCTCCTTGGTGGCGTTCAGGCGGGCGATGTCCGCGGCGTACGCGGCGGTGCGGACCGTCGAGGTCCCCGACATGTACAGCCCGGTTCCGAGGACGGCGAAGGGGAGGGAGAGGAGGAGGCCGGCGGTTATGGGGCCCCCGTCACGCTCGGCGTCGCCCGGTCCGCCGCTTCGCGGGTGATGTCGGCGTAGAGGCGGAAGAGGACAGGTCGGGCTTCTGCGCCTTCTCGTTCGTGTAGAGCCGCCCAACACCGGGCGATCAGTTCCCGGGCCTGGGCGCCGGCCCAGGGCTGGGGGAGGAGTTGGGGCGGCAACAGCGGGTCGGGCTCCATGGCGCGGGTGAGTTCGGCAGCCAGCTCGACCGCGATGGTGAGGAGTGCGGACGGGGAGAGTTCGGCAGGGCCGGTGAGCCGGGCGAGGCGAGGACGGGCCACGCGGCTCAGCCGGTGGTAGCGGTCGGCGATCTCCGGCAAGGACCACAGGCGGCGGGCGAGTTCGGCAGGCTCTTGGGCGTCGCCCCTGCGCAGGTCCGTCGTGGTGAGGAGGGTGAGCGCGTCGAGGGCGCCGAGACGCCGGGCCGCTTCTTCCACGTACGGTTCCCAGGCGTTGGCGCAGACGTACAGCCCGCCCTGGAGCGGTGCGCCCCCGAGGTGGACGAGCGTCTCGCGCAGCGCGTCACGGGCCGTGCGCGCCGATTCGGGCACCGCGAAGGCGGCCAGGTGCCAGACGCCGTCCCAGGGTGCGAGCCCGGCGTCTTGCCGGAACGCGTGCCGGAGGAAGTCGACGTTGGGGGCCAAGGCGCGCGTGGTGTCCCCGGTCGCGTGCAGCACCGCCTTGCGACCACGGCCCTCGTGGGTGAACCGGCCTTCGGCCACCAGCCGTTTGACGCACAACCGCACCTGCTGGTCGCTCATGCCCAGCGTGTTGGCGACGGTGTAGAGCTCGTCCGCGCCGACACTGCCGTCCTCGCGGATCAGCGCGTGGACGAGCATGCGGGTGGGGACCTCGACGTGGTCCGTCTCGGCGCTCACAGTTCCTTCGCCCCTCTCGTTCCGACGGCGCGGCGCATGGTGGTCACCGCTCCGAACCCCAGCAGTCCGCGCAGCCAGGGCGTGCGCTCGGTCCCCGCGGCCGTGAAGCCGCGCCGCTCGTACAAGGCCCTGGCTCGCGGATTGGTGTCTATCACATCGAGTCTGATCTCCCGGCAGTGCTGCTCCGCCGCGATGGCGGCCACTTCCTCGATGAGCAGGCTCCCGACGCCACGGCCACGCATGCCCGGGTCCACGGCGATGCCGTCCATGAGGAGCTGTCCGGGGGTCGGGTGGCGTTCGAACAGGGCGAGGAGCAGGAGTCGGTGCAGTCCTCGCACGTGTCCGTACGCGCGCAGCACGGCGGAGGCCGAGCCCCCGGTGAGGGCACGCCCGCCGAGCTGATAGCCGGCGAGCCCGACGAGCTGCCCGTCGAGGAACGCGCACACCGCGCGATCGCCGTTCAGGTGGGCGGCGATGAAGGGCACTGCCTTCTCCGGCGGGTTGAGCGCGGGGCCGAGTTTGCGGCCGAAAGCGTCCCAGTACAGCTCGGCCGCCCGCCGCTCGGCGCCCGCCGGAAGGCCCCGCCGGAGCGTCACCGGTCCCGCACCGGCGTCCGTCGCGTCCCGTCCCATGCCGTCCCCCCTCTGCTCTCGCTCAGTACCCGAGACAGAAAACTATCACTTCTCGGACGATCGTCCTTGCTCTGATAGTTTCAGGGCGCGACGCTTACTCGAACCGAGGCGGTCAGATCCCATGCATCCACAGTTCCGGCCCGGTCGACGCGGACTCCGCATCGTCGTGTGGTCACTCGTCGCGGCCCTGGTCGTGGTCGCCGGGCTCTTCGGCGTGCTGCTGTGGCAGCACTCCTACGACATGGACGAGCAGCGGGTTTCGATCCGCCACGGTGGCCACACCCTGAACGGTGTGCTGGTCACCCCCAAGGACGGCCGCAGGCGGCACGGCTTGGTCGTGTACGTCCACGGCGACGGGCCCGTCGATGCCACCCATGACGAGGGGTACAAGCCCATGTGGGAAGCGAACGCCGAGGCCGGCTACGCCTCCCTGTCCTGGGACAAGCCCGGGGTTGCCGGCGCACCCGGGAACTGGCTCGACCAATCCATGGACGACCGGGCCGACGAGGCGGCCGCCGCCATCGCCTGGGTGCGCGCCCGCCCGGACATCGACGGAGACCGCATCGGGCTCTGGGGCGTCAGCCAGGCGGGCTGGGTCCTGCCGAAGGTCGCCGCCAAGACGCCCGTGAGCTTCGTCATCGCCGTCTCGCCCGCGATCAACTGGCTCCGGCAGGGTCGCTACAACCTCCTCGCCGAGCTGCGCGCCGACCATGCGTCAACGGCCCGTACCCACGCGGCGATCGCCAAGAGCGACACCACTCGTGGGCTGCTGGAGCGCCACGCGACCTTCGAGGCGTACGTCAAGGCGATGGGCGGCGACGCGGACGGCATGACCGCCGATCGCTGGGGCTTCATCTCCAAGAACTACACCGCTGACGCCACGCGAGAACTCCACGCCCTGCGAGGCGTACCGGTGCTGTTGACTCTCGCGGGCCAGGACGTCAACGTGGACACCGCCGACACGGAGCGCACCTACCGCGAGGCGCTGGACACGGGCGGTGCGATGACGGTCAAGCGCTACCCGGACGCGTCCCATTCACTGCTCAAGCAGTCCATCGAGCGGTCGGACCTCAAGATCACACTCACCGCGCTCCTCTCGCCCCGCTCGCTCTTCGCGGACGGGTTCCTGGACGACCAACGACAGTTCCTCAGGGAACTCTGATCCGGGCGGAACGGGTCGTGGTGCAAGCGGGTGCGTTCGCACGCGGTGAAAGCCCCTCTCGCGGGTAGCCGCGCGAGCACAAGTCGCCCCGCACGAAGGAGAAGAAGTCCATGGCATCCTCATTGCTCGAAGCGGTCGACATCAAGGCGCCGGTCTCCGTGAGCTGGGCCCTCTGGCAGGACGTCGAGCGCTGGCCCTCCTTCCTCAGCCACGTCCGGCACGTCGAGCGGATCGACGGGACCACCTTCGCCTGGCAGGTCTCCCTGCCCGGGGCCGACAAGCGGTTCGTGGCAGAGCTGACCGAGGTGATGCCCGAAGAGCGCATCGCCTGGCGCACCACCGAGGGGGTGCACCACGCGGGCGTGGTGACGTTCCACCGCCTCAGTGACACGGAGAGCCGGGTCACCCTTCAGGTCGAGTACGACCCGCAGGGCTTCGTCGAGCACCTGGGCGCCCTCACGAACCTCGACTCGGTCCTGGCCAACTACGACCTGGGCCAATTCCAGTCAATGGCCGAGCGCGAGGCCGTGGGCACCTGACACCCCCGCCGACATCGGCGTCCCTCCACCCCCGGCCTCATGGCCAACCGGGTCATCCCCTACGTGCAGGACGGCCGCATCGCACTCGGCTCGAAGGTCGCGACCGGAGCGGGGCAAAAACAAGATAGTCCGCAACGAAACCATCTGCTACGGTCTCTCTTGTTGCCCCGCCCGGCCCCGACCCGCGAAAGGCTGACCCTCATGAGCGAGAACACCACCACCGAGACCACTGCCGGCACCAAGAACGACGGCCCGGCCCCTCGGGTGCTCACCGACGGAGAGCTTTCCCGACTGTTGGGGCAGCAGCAGTTCGGCGTACTCGCGAGCGTCCGGAGCACCGGCCACCCGCACCTGTCGACCGTCCTCTACGACTGGAACGCCGAGCAGCGCGTACTGCGCGTCTCCTCCACCGCCGACCGCCTCAAGGTGCGCCAGCTGCGCCGTGACCCGCACACCTCACTGCATGTCAGCGGTCCGGACGTCTGGTCCTTCGCCGTGGCGGAGGGCGAGGCGGAGATCGTGGACCCGGCCGACGGGGCGGATTCCGGCGAACAGCCGCTGCCCGACCGACGCGTGGTGATCCTCATTCGGGTCTCCCGGCTGTACGGGACCGCCTTGGACATCCCGGCCCAGGGCTGAGGCGCGTTCCGCGTCATGCGGGGCGCATGTCACACGGCCGGCGGTGTGGCTCGCAGGCCCCCGAGGAGGGTGGCCAGGTAGCGATGCGCGGTGTCGATCCGGTCGGCCGGAGTGCCGCCGTGGACGTGTACGGCGTAGGCGATGCCGCACATGAGCGGGACCAGGTCGGCCGGGCTCAGATCGGGGCGGACCGTCCCGGCCTCGCGAGCCCGGTCGAGGAGCGTACGCCCGGTCGACCACAGCGACGTCTTGAGTTCGGTGGTGCGCGGCAGGGCGTTCTCGGGTGCGGCGGTGACGGGCGCCAGGGAGACGTCGCCGACCTGGGCTTCGACCGTGCGGGTCAAGAAGGCCTCCAGTGCGCCCCAGGCGTCGGGGTCGGCGAGGGCCTGCTCGCCGTAGGTGGTCAGGGCTTCCAGACAGGGGGTGGCGACCGTCTCCAGCAGCGCCTCGGGCGTGGCGAAGTGCCGGTAGACGGTGGCCACACCGGTTCCGGCGCGCCGGGCGACGTCGTTGAGCTGCAACGGGGTGCCCTCATCGACGAGGGCGCGGGCAACGGCGACGATCCGGTCCCGGTTGCGGGCGGCGTCCTTGCGCAGTGGCGTCGTCGTCATGACGGACATGTTAATCGGATGCTCCATCCGGAAACCGCGTCGCCCGTGCCGATGCCGCACGGCGGGACGGATCAGGTGGCCGCAAGGGGCGCGTACCGCTCGCTGAGCCGCCGGACGGCGGCGGCGACGCGCGGGTCGGTCGCGGCGCGAGGCGGCGCGACGGGGCGTGCCTGGGCGTCGATGACGATGCCGGTACGGTCTGTCAGGGCGTCGTCGGTGGCGGCGGTGACCGAGGATCTGGCCGCTGAGGACGCGGGGCCGGAAGTCGAGCGTTCGAACGTGCGGCGCACCAGGGGCCACAGCACCCGCAGGGCGGGTGAGACGATCTTCGGGTCGGTCATGGTGCCGTTGGTCATGTCGGTCGCGGCGCCTCCGGGGTCGGCGGCGAAGACCGATACGCCCGTGCCGTCCAGCCGACCGGCCAGGTCGAGCGTGTAGGCGAGGTTGGCCAGCTTGGCGCGGCCGTACCAGTGGAATCCGTAGTAGCCGCCGGGTGGTTCGACGGCATCGAACACCCGCTTCGCGGCCCCGACCGCACCCGAGGTCACGTTCACGATCCTGCTCGGCGCACCTGCCGTCAGCGTGGGGAGCAGCAGCTCGGTCAGCAGGTAGGGCGAGAGATGGTTGACGACGAACGACGCCTCGACGCCGTCCAGGTCCCGTCGGTCCGCGAACATCGCCCCGACGTTGTTGACGAGCACGCTCAGCGGTTCACCCGAGGCGGCGTGTTCGGAGGCGATCCGGTCGGCGAGCGCGCGCACTTCGTCGAGCGCGGCGAGGTCGGTGGGCAGGAACCGGGCAGGGTGTGCCGGACTCGTCGCGTTGATCCGGTCGACCGCCCGGGCGCCTCGGTCGGCGTCGCGTCCGACGACCGTGACCGAGAACCCGGCAGCGGCCAGCCCCACCGCCGTCTCCAGGCCGATGCCGGCTGTTCCGGCCGTGACCACAGCGGTCCTCTTCATGACTCACTCACCCCTGATACGCATCCGGATGTTCTATCCGGTTAGGGCGACCGTAGCACGCATATGGATAACCCATCCATTTAGTGGTTCGTTCGGAAGGTTCGTCGGCCGATCGCGCGATCGGGGGGCGGAAGTCGCGCACCACGACAGCTCGGCGATCCGCTCCCTCGGGGCGGGGCAGCGCCGTCCGTCAGGCGGGGCGCGGTGGCCGGCGCGAGTGGGATTGGGCGCAGTGGACGCAGGTGGTCGCCGCCGGACGGATCTCCAGGCGCTCGGTCGGGATCGTCCGGCCGCAGCTTTCGCACCGTCCGTACTCGCCTCGTTCGAGGCGTTCCAGGGCTTGGTCGAGTTCTTCCAGGTGCTCGTTCGCCCGCGCTATGAGGGCGGCCACGTGAGCGCGCTCGAAGGCGGTGCTGGCTCCTTCGGGGTCGTGCTCATCGTCGACGGCGACGAGTGCGTTCGCGGCGACGATCGCGTCGAAATCACGGCCGAGCGCGGCCGTGCGGGCGAGGGTGTCGGCGCGGTCGGCCGCGAGGCGTGCGCGGGCGATCGCGAGGGGGGCCGGGCCGCGGTCGTCCTGGTCGTGCGGTGATGTGTCGCCCATGCGTGCGAAAACGCCGGCTCGCGGTCCCCGATTCCCCCGGACGTCGCGTCCCCTCCTCCCACGGAGAACCGAAACCACCCGTGAGTGCGTGACCGAATTCGGCCCGGGTGCGCAGGCCTGGGGGTTGGGGGAACGTCCGTTGTCTCCCGGCTTGGCGCCGGTAGCGCTATCGTCCCGCCATGGAGATGCCGTTCGTGACGGACCCGGACCATCCCGCGTGCGGGACCTGCCCGGGCAGACGGATGCCGCGCCCTGCGTTCGTGGTCTACGACCGTCCCTCCCGCGCGTGCCCGTTCGACCCGGCCGACGGCTACCGGTACACCGCTGACGGACTTCCGGCCTGCGTACACCCCCACAAGATCGGCGTTGCGGCGGACCGCGTCGCACCGCCGGGGGGCGATGTGCCCGGCCTCTGACCGCTGCGGTCGCCCCTCAGCCCCGAGAGCGGCGTTCCGCGTCGGGATCGCTGTTCCCGGGGGTCGTCAGAATCGCGCTCGCGACAACCTCGAAGAGGCGATCGGCGCGTGGCGCGAGCGAGGGTTGATCGCCGAGCCAAGCGAGCATCGCCACCAGCGCGAACAGATCGGCGCCATCGATGTCGCTCCGCGCCATGCCGGCGGCCTGGGCTCGGGTGAGGAGCCGCGCGCCGGCTGCGCGCAGGGTGACGCACGAGGCGTGGAGTGCGGATTCGGCGTCGTCGATGGCGGCCGCCATCAGTACGGTCACTCCCCGGTACTCGGTCGTCCACGCGACGCAGTCGCTCAGCCACGCAACGAGAGCGTCCACGGGCGAGCTCGACGTTTCGAGTTCGGCCGCCCGCGCCGTCAGCTCGTCGAAGCTCGTGCGGAGCAGGGCTTCGAGCAGCGCCTCGCGCGTCGGGAAGTGACGCAGCAGCGTCGCGAGCCCGACATCGGCCCGGCGTGCGATGTCGCGCAGCGACACGTCCACGCCTTGCTCGGTGATGGCGGTGCCCGCTACTGCGAGCAGGTGGTCGCGGTTCTTCCTGGCGTCGGCCCGCATGTGTCCCCTTGACTATCCGGATCAGTGGTCCATATATTCGCACCAGTGGTCCGTTTATGTGGATCGCTGATCCGAATCAGTCTATCCCGCACCGAGGGCAGGAGAAGTGCGATGCCTACACGCACGATGAAGGCGGTCAGGCTCCATGAGCACGGCGGCCCCGAAGTTCTCCTCTTCGAGGAGGTCCCGGTTCCCGAGCCGGGGCCGGGCGAGGTGCTCGTCCGCGTTCACGCGGCCGGCGTCAATCCTCCCGACTGGTACCTGCGCGGCGGGATGACCACCATGCCCGGAGAGACGGAATCGGCGGTCAGCCTGCCGGTGATTCCGGGGACGGACGTGTCCGGCGTCGTCGAGGCCGTCGCCCCGGACGTGGACGGCTTCGCCGTAGGCGATGAAGTCTTCGGTCTCCTGCGTTTTCCCAGCTTCGGGGGCAGCGCGTACGCCGAGTACGTGGCCGCGCCGGCATCGGACCTCGCACACAAGCCGGCCGGCATCGATCACGTGCACGCCGCCGGGGCGCCCATGGCAGGGCTCACCGCCTGGCAGTTCCTGATCGAGGTCGGACACGATCACCCCTCGCCGTTCCAGGAAGGGCGGCATCGCCCGACGGCACTCGACGCCGACACGACGGTGCTCGTCAACGGCGCCGCGGGCGGCGTGGGCCACTTCGCAGTACAGCTCGCGAAATGGAAGGGTGCACGTGTCATCGCAGTGGCATCGGGCGCGCACGAAACGTTCCTGAGGGGACTCGGCGCCGAGCGGTTCATCGACTACACCCAGAGTCGCCCCGAGGAACGCGTGCACGACATCGACCTCGTTCTCGACACCGTCGGCGGCCCCGACAGCAAACGCCTGCTGCGCACGCTCAAGCACGGCGGCGTCCAGTTCCCCGTACTCCCGGGGGACTTCGACGAGGAGGAGATCGCGAAGCTGGGAGTGACGGTCTCCAGCGCCCAAGTCCGCTCGAACGGCGCGCAGCTTGCCGAACTGGGGCGCCTGCTCGACGCGGGCACGGTCCGCGTCGCGATCGACAGCACGTTCGCGCTCGCGGATGCCCGAGCCGCACACGAACGCGCCGCCCGAGGGCACATCCAGGGCAAGATCGTGCTCACGGTCGCTTAGGTCGTCCGGCGGCAAGCAACCTGACCACGCGGCGCGTGACTGTCGGACACGGGGGCGGATCGAAGCCTTCAGCACCCGCGACGTCCCGAGACCTGGTGGGCCGACAGCCGCAAGCAGATCCGGCTGAAGCCGTGCGATCCGCAGTATCTCTGTGCGGACTTTCCGGACTTCGTCAGCCACTTCCGGCCGGGCCGGCCATCCGACCTTGGCTGTCTCGTTCGCGACCCGGGGCCTCCAACGCCCGACGAAGGGCCGGAGTAGGGACGCGAAGGGCCCCGCACGGAACCCGGAGGTCGGGGGCTCACGTGCGGGGCCGCTCACGGGGTGCGGGCCGTCAGACTCCGGTCAGGGTGTACGTACCCGTACCGTCCTGCCTGCCACTGGAGTACTGGCGGATCAACTCCCCGTCCGCGTACCGGTCGTGGCCCATCATGGAGCCGGTGTGCTTGTTCTGCACACCGATCTTCGAGCTACCGGGTACGTCACGGTAGATGTAGAACCGCTGGAGGTCGTCCTCCCCGCAGGTGGCCGTCGTCAGGTAGGCCTGCTCCTGGTTGGCGATGTTCGCCGGGATGGTCGCGCATCCGCCGTTGCCCCAGTTCCACAGGGACGCCTCGATGACTCCGTTGGCCTCCGTGACGTTGCACAAACGCCAGTTGTCCAGGTGGGCGCTGAAGAAGTTGGATTCGCGCAGGCGGATGCCGTCGTTGGCCAGGAGCGGTGCGCTCCAGTTCAGGGGCTTGCCGGGGACGTCGATCTTGTAGGCGCCGGGTTCGCAGTTGAGCGCGGCCTGCGCGCTGCGCCCGGTGGCCTCGGGCTGTTCGGCGGACGTGCCGCCGGTGGGAGCCGGGCGCTGCGCGAGGCGGTCCTGCGTCTGCTTCGCTGTCGGGGCCACCGAACCCGCCGGGTGTTCGGCCTTCGCGGCGGCCGAGCCGCAGTCGAGGAGGCCTTGCGCCTTGGCCATGATGCTGTTGGCGGGCACCTTGTCCTGGCAGCGCACCGCGCCTTCTTCGAGGGTGGTGTAGGTGGTGAAGCTGCCGCCACCGGCCCCCTCGTTCCACCGCAACACCCATGTGCCGTCGCCCTGTTGGGAGCGGTTGCAGTTGAGGCTCGCGTACGTACCGGTGACCTTCTTGGTTCCCTTGTAGACGCCGTAGTAGCCGGGCCGGTTGAAATTCCACGTGACCGAGTTCGACTCGCTGCTGGTGGAGGAGTAGGTGACCTGAACGTTCAGGCCCAGGCTCGCGCCGACGGTGCCGAGGGTCTCGACGGCGAAGCTGCCCTGGACGTTGCCGTTGAGGCCGACGGAAACCGAGATGGTGGTCTGGGTGCTGGTGGTGACGTTCTGGTAGCCGGTCGCGCCCTCGGTGACGTACCAGCCCTTGAAGTGGGTGATCTCCGGCGTGACTTCGGTCGTCTTGATGTACGGATGGCGTGTACCGAGGTCGGCCGCCGTACAGGCGTCACCGGGCTTGACCTGCGTGGCCGTGGCGGACTTCGCGGGTGCGGCCGAGGCCGGTGAGACGGCAAGGCCGACGGTGGCTACAGCGGCCGAGGCAGCGCAGGCCATGAGTGTTGTGCCTATGCGGCTGACGGGTTTTGTGGGGCGCATCGTTGCCCTTTCCCCCTGGTGGTGTGTGTTCGGTCAAGGGGTGAACGTAGTGGCCACGCGGGTGGGGGCGTGAGCTCGCAACGGGCCAAAAATGATCACAGAAATGGTCATAGAGGGGCCTATTCCGCCCCTAGCGCGCACGGGCGCCGAACCGGTTCCATCCCTGACGGACCCGTACGCCACCGAACAGGGGGGCCACCCTTTGAAACACGTCATACGGCTGCTCGCGGCGATGGCCTCGCTCGCCGTGACCGCCGCTCTCCTCACCCTGGGCGTCTCACCGGCCGCCGCCGCACCACTATCGGCGGCTCCCGAGGGCCACGGCACCTGCACGGCTACCACCCCCGGCTCCGGCCTCGCGCGCCAAGGCGCGGCATGGACCTGTATCAAGGAGCGGCCCGTCACCGCCGAGGATCTCGCCCGTATCCGCGTCGCCGCCCCCCTGGACGGCGGCGGCGCCCCCGGGGACAACTCGACGGCCCTGTGCGCCTCCAAGAAACAACAGGATGTCGTCTCCAACCGCCACGCCTACTGCACGCGGCACAACATCGTGTACGTGCTCGTCGACCGCGGGGGCGAGACGATCGGCTCGGCCCTACTCACGATCACGGCCGCATCCGATACAAACCCCTACAGCACGCGGTGGCAGGAGCGCGTCTCCGTCTATGCCGGCGGGTACTCCAACATTTCCAGGATGAGACTCGCTCTGTCATCGTCCTGCACCGAGTGCATAGCGGGGCCGCCCGCATGGGGCGGCGGGAGCATCGAGCTGGGTCAGGGCGAGGAGGACCACACCGGAACCCTCTCCTACGACTCCACCGTCCGGGGCGGCGGCCCGCGCCAGCGCAGCCAGATCGCGTACCAGAGCCAGACGGAGAGCAGCAACGCGGAGCCCGTCATCAGCTACGGGCAGTGGGCGGGCCCCTCACTGCGCTGTGACGGGCAGGTCGGCGGGAACCCCGGCTGCATCGTCACCGAGGATCTGGCCAGGGTGACCCTCAGCAAGTCCCAATTCGGGGCCGCCGCGGTGGCCTACGAATGGGCGCAGAACAACCTGAGCGACAACAACGCCATGGGCACCGAAAAAAGGCCGCTCACGCGTGACGCCGACGAGCCGCGGGAGAAGAGCAGGCGTTACTACAGCTGCAAGGCTCCACCGAAGCCCTTCGTGGCCGACCTCACCGTCGTGGACGATGAATGTGACGAGTTCCCCTTCGCCAAGACCCGTCAGGGCGGCACGCTCGGCTCGCTGTGCACGGAGATCATCCCCCGCTACGTGGGCGGCGGCGCATGGAGGGTGGATGTCGTACGTGGCGAACCGGTCGCGCCGTGCGTCAGGGCCCATGTCCCCTCCAACGACAACCAGAACGCGGGGCGGGAAGTAGGCCGCGAGGTGCAGTACGAGCGCATCCTCGACGGCGAGGCGTACCAGGTGGTCATCGCCCCGTAGGTGCCGGCCCCCTCCCCCGGGCGCCCGAACCGGGGCAGAGGGGGATGCGGGCCGGCGGCGGAGACGATGATGTCGCGGCGGACACGGAGTGCCCGAACTCGCGGGTCCGGCCGACCGTTCCCACGCAGCCCACAGGGCCTGCGGGCTGTGTTGTGGTGGCCGGGCCAGGCACCACTGGTTAGCGTGATCTCCGTGCGGGGCGACCGGGGGTGACCCGGAACTCGCCCCGGCCCCATGGCGTGAGGAGTCTTCTGTGAGCGTTCTGCCCCCTGAGCTCGTGGCTTTGCTGCGCGGCCCGAGCACCTGCTACCTGGCCACCTTGATGGCGGACGGTTCTCCGCAGCTCACCCAGACCTGGGTGGACACGGACGGGGTGAACATCGTCATCAACAGCGTGGACACCCACGTGAAGGTGCGCAACGTCCGCCGCGACCCGCGTGTGGCCGTCACGATCTCCGACCCCGCGGCGCCCGCCCGCTACTTCCAGGTACGCGGGGAAGTCGTGGACACCACGACGGAGGGCGCCGTCGAGCACATCGAGGACCTCTCCCAGAGGTACCTCGGCCGCCCCTACCCGTGGTTCGGAGGCACGGACGAGGTCCGGGTACGGCTCACCATCGCGCCACGAAAGGTGAGCAGCACTCCGTGACCGGGCGCCCGGCGGCCGTCCCTTCCGCGCAACAGGGGTCGGTTCAGACTGGCGGGCGCTTTCCCATTCAGCTGCTGGTGTCCGGGCTGCTGGAGTGGGCCGGTATGGATTCCTCCGAAGCAGCGGACGGGCTCTGCTCCGACGAGGATCCGGAGCGGCCTCCTGCCTCCGGTGCCGTGAGGTGGTCCAACGTACCGGTCACGCGCAGCATGCGGTCCAGTCGCACGGGCCGCTCGCCCAGGCGGAGGCGTACGTCCGCCGCATCGGTCAGCCGCCGGATCATCAGCAACGTCGACAGTCCGCTCGAATCGACCGCCGCGAGGTCCGCGCAGCCCAGATGCAGTTCGCGCGGGCCGACGGCCTCGGCCAGCACACCGTCGACGGCGTCCAACAGGGCGCCCGCGCTCTCGTGGTCGAGGTCGCCGTGCAGCTCGATGCGCACAGTGGCGTCCGCGTCGACGCGCGTCAGCCGGAGCCGGCCGGTGGGCAGCATGGTCATTCGGTTGTCCCGGCGGTGGTGAGAGGGGTACGGGTCAGGCGCGCCGAGCCGGCTCGGAGGACGCCGGCGGCGCGGGGGAACTCCTGCAGCTCGCGGCTGAGGAGTTCCAGAGCGGGCAGGAGGCTGCTCGCGGGGACACCGCGGGCGGCGAGGACGCCCGCGGTCCACAGGAGGAACTCACCGAAGAGCTCCCCGTCGTCGGTGTAGAGGGCGGTGGCGAGGAACTCGACGATGTGGGAGAGGTCTTCGGCCGTGTGTTCCCGCTGGAGTTCGTCGTAGCCGCGCATCGCGGGGTAGGCGGCCTCCAGCCCGTCGAAGACCGCCCGAACGAGCCGGGGGCGGCTGCGGGCGACGTAGGTGTACTCCTGATCGCTCAGGTGCGGGAGGTCGTCCATCGGCTGGTGGTCGGGGCGCGGCCGGGGCAGCGGTCGCCGGGCCAGCTCGTCGGCGGCGCTGCGAGCGTCCGGCGCCCAGGCGTCTGCGCCCAGCAGGCGGGCATGGCGCCCGTCGGGCCCGAAGGCGGCTCCGCCGACGAGAACGGGCGTGCCGGCGGCCTGGCAGGCGGTGATCGTGGCGTGCGCGGTGGGCAGGCGGGTGGCGATAGAACCGGACAGCGCCACGGCGTCGGGCCCGGTGCGATGGATGTGCGTGACCAGGTGGGGGGTGGGGACTTGGGCGCCGAGGTAGTCGACGTACCAGCCGCGCAGCCGCAGGACCTCGGCCAGCAGCCGGGCCGGCAGGCCGTGCCATTCCCCGTCCACGCAGGCGACCGTGATGCGGCCGAGGGTGGGCTCCGTACGGACTGCGGGGTGCCCCGCGACGGCGGCGACCGCCCGTTCGTTGATGGCGGTCGCGGCGTGCTCCTGGGCGACGCTGATGCGATTGGCGGCCCACTCCCGGCCCACCCGGCCCTGAACGGGGGCGATCACGTCGAGCAGGACGCCCTCCGGGTCCGCCCCGTCGTCCAGCGCCCGCCGGACCGCTCCGGTCGCGGCATGCTCGTCCCCGTCGATGACGGCGTCCCACAGCCGTCTCGGCAGGTGGTCGAGCGGGGTTACGAAATCCATGGTCATGCGGTGAACCTGCCCCGAGTGTGGCCGTTCACCGCGCTCAGGTGGTTGGTGCGGGGGGCGGAGATGACGACGACGGCCATGTCGTCGTGGTGGCCGGTGCCCACCCACTGGGAGGCGAGCATCTGGACGCGTTCCACGACGGCTTCGGCGGGCATTCCCCCGCATTCCGACAGGACCCGGCGCAGCCGGGCCTCGCCGAACATGGCGTCGCCCAGCGGTCCGCCCCGTGCCTCGGTGATCCCGTCCGTGTACAGCACGCACGTCTCACCGGGCGCCAGTGTCATGAGCACCGTCGCGGCGGTGACGTGGGGCAGCGCACCGACCAGGGTGCCCTGGGTGGGCGCCTCGTCGACGCGGCCGTCGGCACGCAGGATCAACGGAGCGGGATGGCCGGCGCTGGTCAGCCGCAGCTTCACGGCGTTGCCCTCGCGGGCGGCGGAAGCCAGCACCATGGTCGCGAACCGGGCGTTGTGCGTGTTCAGCAACGAGGTGTTCAGCAGGGCCAACATCCGCTGGTGGTCCTCCGCCATCGGCAGCAGTGCCTGCAGGGTGTTGCGGATCTTCCCCGTCATCACCGCCGCTTCCAGGCCCTTGCCGCACACGTCCCCCAGCACGACCAGCGAGGGGTCGCCCCGCACCGCCGCGGGATGGACGTCGTAGAAGTCCCCGCCGATCCGCTCGTGGTCCAGCGAGGGCCGGTAGCCGCCCGCGTACTCGACCCCCGAGACCTGGTGCAGCGACGGCGGCAGCAACTCCCGCATCAGCGTCTCGGTGATCGCCGCCTGCTCCGCGTACAGGCGGGCCGCCGACATCGCCGCGCCCGCGCGGGCGGCGAACAACCTGGCGAAGACTTCCTCGTCCTCCGTGAAGGCGGGGCTTTCGGCACGGCGCAGGAGGACCAGGGCGCCCGCCGGCACACCGTGCCCCGGCAGCGGCGTGATCACGATCGACCGCACCGGCCCGAAGCCCTCCGGGATCAGCCAGTCCGGCGCCGCGCCGGGATCGATCCACCGGGAGGGCACGGGCGGGAAACCCTGGAGGGCCTCGCCGAGCCCCGGCACCTCCTCCGGGGCGGCGGACACCCGGGACGTGGACGGTCTTTCGCCGCGTAGGCAGGTCACCAGCGGAAGCTCGCGGCCGCGCGAGGGCGCGATCACCAGGGCGGCGTCGGCGAGGTGCTCTGCGGCCATCTGCGCCGTGACGTCCATGCACCGCTCCACATTCAGTGACGAAAGCAGCAGGTTCGACGCCTCCGTCAGGAACGCGGTGCGCTCCCGCTCTGTCCGAAGGGCCTCGCGGGCCAGGCGGTGATCGGTGTCATCGACCAGCCACCACACCACCGTGCCGTCGTGACGGGCCGTCGGATGTGCCTCGTACGTACGCTCACCCACCGGGCCTCGCGCCAACGCATCCGCGACGGAGCCCGGCACGGGTCGCGTCGGAGCGGGGGAGAGGCGGCGGGCGTGGGCCGACGACAGCCAGTCGGGCACCGTATCGGCCATCGGCGAGCCCGAGCGGGCGCCGGGGAAGACGAGGCCTGCCGCGTCGTTGACGAACACCAGCACCGACTGGGCATCCGCGACGAGGACCGGGTAGGGGGCGTCACCCCACGGGATGTGAACCGCGGTTGGGGTGGAATCGGCCTGGGGGGTATTCAGCAAACGTCGAAGGCCCGCTGCGCGGACCCCTCACCTCAATTGCCTAGACGAAAAACACTTGCCGTCAGGCAACCATCACCCATTCACCGCTCCCTTGGCAACCGCACCCCCCGGCCATGCCCTTCGCGTCGCCTGTGCACCGAAACCACGCCCCGCCTTCGTTGGCGGAACCCTGAACCGCACGTCACACGAGGTGAAATGACGAACGATTGCGCGCCCCGCGCCCTCACGCCAGGACCCAGACCCGGCGGAGCGCCGTCTCCTTGCCATCTCCTCGCCGTCTCCTCGCCGTCGCCGAGGACCGCTCCTCCGCCGCCGTCGTTCACGTCCCGGAGGGCCACTGCCCGAGCGGGAAATCCGCGAGGGAGGTGGGCCGGGGGCGCAGGTCGCCGTGCTCGCGGGCGTAGATGACGGCGGTCTCCACCCCGCGCCGCCAGTGCTCGTCTCCGGGGCGAGGTACCCGTCCTCAGTCGGGTCCCAGCGGACGTCCGCGTGGGCAGGTTTGTTCTCCCATGCCGGACCGCGGACACCGACCGTGTGGGGACCCCAGCTGCTCGACGCCGTGGAGGCAGAACTGAGCGAGCTGCGCGGAGAGCAAGTCTGGCGCCAAGGCTGAACAGGCCACCGGCCCGCCAGGGCCGGGCATCGTGGGCGACTGACCGGCCGCCCTCGCCACCACCGCACTGTTCAGCGCGGTACCTGACGGATCCCCCCAGGTACCGGTGCTCAGGCAGGCACAGCCCCTGTGACTGAGCACCGGTCCGGACGTGCTGACGGCTCTGTCCCGCGCCGCGGACGCGGTACTGGCCGGGCGGCCGCTCCTGTGGGCGCCGGCCGTCCGGGCCCGGGGGCGTACAGACCCTGGTCCGACTCCTACCGGACCGAGCCGGCCGAGGCCATGGCCCGGGCGGGCGCCCGCTCGCCCGAGGAGATCGGCTTCGACCTGCCGGCCCCGAGCAACCAACCGGTCACACCGAGTATTCCTGCCAGAGCTTCACTGCCGTCTTCGGGTTCGACGCGGAGTTGGACTTGTTCGCCACCAGGCAGCGGTACTGCTTCCCCTGGTAGGAGACCCGGTCGTTCGCCGCGTACTGCCGGTTGACTTTCCAGTCCGAAAATCCTGCTGCCATGTCGCGGTACCTTTCATCGGGCCGACCCACTGCCGGGCCCACTCAAATCCTCGCACGTCGCAGCCTTGGTCGGCCCGGAGCGGGCGCCACCCCGCCCGACCGGCGCCCACGGCACCTGACGGGCCCCACCGCACAGTGACGCGCCACCCGCCGATGCCCGCCCCCCGCCGCCGTGATCACACGGGCCATGCAGATCCCCACCACCGGCCCGGCTGACGGAATGCCGCGCCATCAGCGGGCCGGGCCCCCGCCCGCCACACTCCCGCAGGCCCTTCCCGGGACCCGATTGCGCGGCCGCTGACTGCGGATCGGTCAGGACGCGTGTTGGAGGGCGTCGACCAGGTCGTCGCGGGTCATGTGGGAACGGCCCGGGATGTGTGCGGCGGTGGCCTTCTTGTAGAGGGCGGCCTTCGTCAGCTCGGACAGGTCCCCGGTCTTGGCGGGCTTGGAGTGGATCCGCTTCTTGCCGGCCGGCTTCTTGCCGGCGGAGCCGCCCGGCGCCCGTCGCGCGGAGGAGGACGCTTTGGTGTCCTTCGTGTCCTTCGTGTCCTGCGTCTCCTTGGGGCTGCGGGCCCGCTCGACGCTGGTTCGCAGGGCTTCCATGAGGTCGACGGCGCCCGTGGGCTCGGCCGCCGGCTCCGCCTTCTCGACTGCCTCCCCAGCCTGCTTGGCTTCGATCAGGGCCGCGACCTTCTCCTGGAAGGTGTCGTGGAACCGGCTCGGGTCCCAGGTCATCGTGAGGGCTTCGATGAGCTGGTCGGCCATCCGCAATTCCTTGGCAGAGGCCTTCGCCTTCCTGGGCAGGTTGTCGATCTCCTCCTTCGGGTTCCTGATCTCGTCCGCCCAGTGCAGGGTGTGCAGGGTCAGGAGGCCGTCCTCGGCCTTCAGCGCGACCAGGTACTCGTGCTGGCGCATCACAAACGTCGCGATGCCCGCCTTTCCCTCCTTCGCCAGGGCCTGCTCCAGCAGGTTGTAGACCTTCTCGAAGCCCGTCCCGCGGGGGCCCAGGTAGTACGTCTTGTCGAAGAAGATCGGTTCGACCTCGTCCAGGTCTACGAATCCGGTGATCTCCAGGGCCTGTGAGCGGCCCGGTGCGATCTCGTCCAGCTCTTTCGGCTCGACCAGGACGTACTCGCCGCCCGTGTCGTAGCCCTTGACGATGTCGTCGAGCTCGACCTCCTTGCCGGTGCGTTCGTTCACACGGCGGTTGCGGATCCGGTCGGAGGTGCCGCGCTGGAGTTGGTGGAAATGGATCGTGTGGCTGCCCGTGGCCGTGTAGAGGCCCACGGGCAAGCTGACCAGCCCAAACGACAGATTTCCGGCCCACACCGGTCTCGCCACGACCACCACCGCCTTCCTTGCTCCCTCGTCCCGGGGCCTTCCCCCTTCCACGTGCGCCATCCCCACCGGCGTCACTTCCGTGGCCGGCCACACCGGGGGCCTCGGCTGCACGCTGCCCGTGCCCCGGGGCGGACGGCGAGGGAGAGTAAAGGGGTGGTGAATGTCGACGCGGTCATGCGCGAGCTCTACGGTCTGGTGCCCGCGGAGTTCACCGCTGCCCGGGATGCCCACGTCAGCGGAGCCCGCAAGGAGGGCCGTACGGGGGAGGCCAAGCAGATCGCGGCGCTGCGCAAGCCCGGCCTGGCCGTGTGGGCGGCGAACCTCCTCGCCCGCCACGACCCCGGCCAGGCTGCTCGGCTGCTGAAACTGGGGGAGGGGCTGCGGGAGGCGCACCGTAATCTCGACGGAGCCGTACTGCGGGATCTGTCACACCAGCAGCACGGCGTGATCGGGGCCATGGTCCGCGAAGCCGCACGGCTGGCCGGACAAGCGGGTCAGGACCTTTCCGAATCGGTGCAGCGCGACCTCGTGCAGACCCTCCACGGTGTCCTGTCGGACCCCAAGGCCGGGAAGGCCTGGCGAGAAGGCGTTCTGGCCAAGGCACCTGACATGACGGTCGGCTTCACCGACCTGGAACCCGCACCCGGTACGACACCCTCCCCGCCCCCGCCCCCACCACTGCCTCCGGTCGCGGCCCGCAGCGGCGCCGGTGAAGTTCCCGCGCCGCCCCGACCGACCCGAAAGGGCGAAGGTGAAGCGGCCCGACAATCGGCCCGCGCGGAGGCCCGCCGCGCCGCCCAGGTGATGGAGAAGGCAGAGCGGGCCCTGGAAGCCACGGAGAAGGAGTTGGAGCAGGCTCGGGCCGGGCTCACTGCCCTGGACAAGAAGATCGCGGACCTGCGGGAACAACTCGGTGAAGGCCGGCGCGAACGCGCCCGCCTTCAGGCCGCCGAACAGACGGCCCGCAAACAGCAGCGCGCGGCCGGCCGCGCGGCACATGCCGCGCACGCGGAATCCGTACGCGCCCACGAAGCCCTTGGACGTGGCGACACCGACGCCGGCTGAAAGGGGACCGGGAAGCGGCGACGGCGGGGGCTGGTCCGAATGGGCTACCTGGCAGCGCGACGGGCCTACGACAATCGAGGCTGTGGCCTCAGCTAGAACGGTTGGGCGGCCGGCAGCAGATCCTTCGGCAGGTAAGGGGACTCCACGCGGATGGCCCAGCCGCGGCGGCGGGCGTGGCAGGCCAGGGCCAGGACGTCGAGGTTGACGGAGGCATCCGGACTGTCGGCGCGGTCGGCGACGTCGTAGTAGGCGCGGTGGGCTTCGAGCGCGTCGGCCAGGGCGAGGTTGAAGCTCTCCTCGTCGCCCTCCACGAGCTGAGAGAGGAGCACGGTCGGCGGCATCGCGAAGCCCCAGTCCTTGGCCTTCTCGGCCTCCTGTAGCGCCCGCTGGGCCGCCGCTTCGGGGTCGGCACCCTTGAGGTAGGCATGGAGGGCTTCGCGGTACGCGCCGAAGGCGGAGCCGTCCGGGCGGGCGAAGGTGGGGCCGGTGAGGACCAGCGGCGCGAGGTCCTCGCGCGCACCGGTGATCAGGGCAAAGGCAACGGCCGTCTGCCAGTTGCCGGCGCCGGCTTCCTCGCCCCGCTTGGCCGTGTAGCGCAGCGGGCGGCCGTCGATGGTCACCTCGGTCTCGGTGCCGGGCTCCGCAAGCGCGATGCGGAACAGAGCCGCTCCCATGCGTGAGGCCAGCCGAAGGGTCGCGAGCTGGGCGTCCGCGCCGCCATCGGGGTTCCCCGCCCGCCACTTGAAGAGGCGTGCTTGATTGCCCATGGAACTGCCGAGGCGCCAGAGGGCTGGGGGCCCTCCGTCGACGGGCGTGAACGCCTCTTGGAGGTGCTTCTCGTAAATGGCCTCGATCTCCCGGATCCCATCGTGCTCGCAGGCCGGCCGTTCCACCACCAGCGGGCCCGCGGCAAGCGCGGCGATCGCATCCGGCCTCCGGTTTCGGCCGAACCCCGTGACCCGCGGCCCCCGCGTCTCGAATCCGGTGATCAGTGCGTGCGGGAGGTAGTCGGTGCGGACGGCCGGCGCCCAGCCCAGCGTCCGGTACGCGATCGAGGCGAGAGCGAGGGGAACGAGCGGGAGCAGGGTGCTCGGGGAGGCGCCGGGGCGGTGCAGGGCGGCGTACTTGACCAGTAGGTCGGCGAGCGCGGCGTCGAAGGCCTCCCGATCCTCGCCGACCAGGGCGCGCAGCGCGTGGAGGGCCGCACTGTCGGCCCGGTCCAAGAGGGGCTCGCCGGTTTCCGCCGCGCGGGTACGGATACGGTCCAAGGCCGCGTCGACGGCGGCGAGCCTGGCTCGCGCGCTCGGCGGGTACTCCTCGTCGTCGCCGGTGTCGTCCAAGACCACGGCCGTCAACCCGGTGGCGAGTTCGCCGGCGGGCGTTCCCTCGGCCTGCGCGGCGAACTTGGCTCGGGCGAAGTGAAAGGCCTCGCCGTGCCACTTGGCCTTGTCCCTGAGGACCGTCAGGCAGAGTGCGTCGATCCACTCCCCGGTCGTGACGCTCTCCTCGGGGGCGTCCTCACCCGGGTCGTAGCTCATGCCGAAGTTCACGTAGTCCAGGAAGACCTGGAAGCTGCAGTGGGGGTGGTACGCGGCGTACGCGACGGCGCCGACCGCGGCTTCGGAGGCGTCCTTCAGGGCGGCCTCGGCCTCAGCGGTGTCGAGGCCGGGCGTCTCGATGGAGAGGGCGCCCAGGTAGTCCAGGAACTCGTCGGCGATCGACTGCCAGTCGTACGTGGCCATCCGCCCGGCCCGCGACATGGACCGGACCCGGCCCCCGATGCGGTTGGCGAAGTCCTCGCGTGCCGCCGACACAGCGGCCCCGCCCACCTGGTGACGCTCTATCTCCACTGCCCTGCTCCTTGATCGGATCTCGGCGACAGCCTAAGGGCTGTCCCGTCATCCCTGGTGGGCGCGCGGCGTCGGCTACGGCACCTCGCCGCGTTGTCGGGACGCCCGAATACGTCGAGTATTCGGGCGTCCCTCCGCCTTGCGATGCACCGCATCCGACGCCGCACGCTGATCCACCACGGATTACGGGACAGCCCTTACTGATCTTTTCGTAAGTTCGGTGGGTGTGGTGGGTGGATGGTGAGGCCGGTGTGGGTGAGG
>NZ_JBIUTJ010000018.1:32734-114582 GCF_044741845.1 Streptomyces sp. NPDC088097 | reverse complement strand
CCGGAAGCTAAGCCTTTCAGCGCCGATGGTACTGCAGGGGGGACCCTGTGGGAGAGTAGGACGCCGCCGAACAATCATTGTGGGAAAGCCCCGCATCAACCCTTACGGGTTTGGTGCGGGGCTTTTCTGCGTTTACGGCCAGAAATTCTTTCTGGTCGGCCCCGGAGGTGGGTGGCCGCGGGGGTACGGTTCGTCCGTTTACCGGCACGGAGTTGCCGTGAACCTGCGCTGACGACTCGTAGGGTGGACGGATGGGCTATGAGCTGGTCATCTTCGACAACGACGGCGTCCTCGTGGACAGCGAGCCGCTCTCGAACACCGTCCTCGCCGGTTACCTGACCGAGCTGGGACATCCGACCACCTATGAGGAGTCACTCCGCGACTACATGGGTGCCGCCGTGCACCGGGTGCACGACCTCGTCTTCGAGCGGACCGGGCAGCGACTGCCCGAGGAGTTCGATCACACGCTGAACCAGCGGACCTTCGCCGCCTTCGAGCGCGAGCTGAGACCCGTCGCCGGTGTGACCGAGGTGCTGGCCGAGCTGTCCGCGCAAGGGGTGCCGTACTGCCTCGCCTCCTCCGGGAGCCACGAGAAGATCAGGGCCGGGCACCGCAGTGCCGGGCTCGGGGAGTGGTTCGAGGAGGAGTGGATCTTCAGCTCGGAGGACGTCGGGCGGGGCAAGCCGGCGCCGGACCTGTTCCTGCACGCCGCCGACATGATGGGGGTCGCTCCCGCGCGGTGCGTGGTCATCGAGGACAGCCGGCTCGGTGTGGAGGCCGCGCGCGCCGCGGGGATGGACGTGCTCGCGTTCACGGCCATGACCCCCGCCGAAGGACTGCCCGGGGCCACCGCCTACTTCGGAGAGATGAAGGAGCTGTACTCCCTGCTCGGATTGGGTGGGTGATCGCTCTACCCACCGGTAGCCCGGGGGCCTACGCTGTGCCGGCATGACAGTTGACGTGCGGCTGCGGCGCGGGCGTGGCGCCCTCGGGTTCGGCTTCTTCGCGCAGGGCGTCGCCTTCGCCCTGCTGGTGACCCGTATCCCCGCGATCCAGGACCAGTACGGGATATCCGACGGGCTGCTGCCCGCCTTCCTCGCCGCCGTGCCCGTCCTCGCCGGGGTCTCCAGCGTCGCCACCGAGCACCTGGTCAAGAGGGTCGCGCCCAGTGCGGTGTTGAGATGGGCGCAGCCCGTGGTGCTGCTCGCGCTGCTCGGGGTGGGAGCGGGCACCACCATGTGGCACGTGGCCCTGGCCCTCGGGGTGTTCGGGCTCGCGGTGGGCGCGCTGGACGCCTCGATGAACATGCTCGGGGTCAGTCTCCAGCGGACGTACGGCCGCAGCATCATGTTGGGCTTCCACGCCTCGTACAGCCTCGGGGGGATCCTGGGGGCGTCCGCCGCCTGGGCGGGGGCGCACTGGCACCTGGCGCTCGTCACCGGATACCTGCCGGCGGTGGTCGTGCTGCTGCCGCTGGTGATCGTCGGTAGCCGGTACTACGTGGACGCGGTCACCGTGGACCGGGAGGGCGCGCAGAAGGGGCTGGGCATCGGGGGCGGGAAGCTGTTGCTGCCGTTGTGCCTGGTGATGGCATGTGCGTACATCGGTGATTCGACGGTGGCGAACTGGAGTGCCAAGTACCTCCAGGACGTGCTGGGGAGCTCCGAGCAGCTCGCGACGGTCCCGTACAACGTGTACATGGTGACCACCCTGATCGGGCGGGCCGCCGGGGACCTCGGGGTGCGCCGGTTCGGGGCGGTGGCCGTGGTGCGGGTGGGGTCGGTGGTGGCCGCCGGAGGGTTCGCGGTGGTCGCGGCGGCGCCCGGGGCGTGGCTGGGGATGCTGGGGTTCACGCTGTTGGGGATCGGGCTGTGCGTGATCGTGCCGCAGACCTTCGCGGCGGCGGGGCGGCTGTTCCCGGGGGCCTCGGACACGGCCGTGGCGCGGCTGAACATCTTCAATTACGTCGGGTTCCTGGTGGGTTCGCCGTTGGTCGGGGGGATCGGGGACGCCTGGAGCTACCGGGGCGCGATGCTCGTGCCGATGGTGTTGGTCCTGGTGACGCTGTTCTTCACCCGCTCGTTCGGCGCGGATCGGGCCCGATACGGTGTCGGACATGAGCGGCCGCGGGTTGTTGATGTGGGACGAGGCGGTAACGAGGTATGACTTCGGACCGAGCCATCCGATGGATCCGGTGCGCCTGGAGCTGACCATGGGCCTGGTGCGGGCCTTCGGGCTGGACCGGGTGATGGAGGTACGGGCGGGCCGCGCGGCCGGTGACTCCACCTTGAGGCTGGTGCACCGCGAGGACTACGTGGCGGCGGTGCGGGAGGTGTCGGCGGATCCCGGGGTGGCCGACGGTTCGTACGGGCTGGGGACCGTCGACGACCCGGCCTTCCACGGGATCCACGAGGCCTCGGCGCTGATCGCCGGGCAGTCGGTGGCGGCGGCGGAGGCGCTGTGGCGGGGCGAGGCCGCGCACGCGGTGAACTTCGCCGGCGGGCTGCACCACGCGATGCCGGGCGGGGCGGCCGGGTTCTGCGTGTACAACGACGCGGCGCTGGCCGTGGCCCGGCTGTTGGAGCTGGGGGCCGAGCGGGTCGCGTACGTGGACGTGGACGTGCACCACGGGGACGGGGTGCAGGCGGCCTTCTGGGACGACCCGAGGGTGTTGACGGTGTCGCTGCACGAGCATCCGCGGACGTTGTTCCCGCAGACGGGCTGGCCGGAGGAGACCGGAGGCGCGCAGGCGGAGGGTTCGGCGGTGAACGTGGCGCTGCCGGCCGGGACGGGCGACGAGGGGTGGCTGCGGGCCTTCCACGCGACGGTACCGGAACTGCTGGCGGACTTCCGGCCGCAGGTTTTGGTGTCGCAGCACGGGGCCGACACGCATTTCGAGGATCCCCTCGCCCACCTGGCGGTGTCGTTGGACGCGCAGCGGGCGGTCCAGGAGGCCTGTCACGAGCTGGCGCACATGCATGCGGAGGGCCGCTGGCTGGCGCTGGGCGGTGGAGGGTACGCGGTGGTGGACGTCGTGCCGAGGTCGTGGACGCACCTGGTGGGGATCGCGGCGCACGCGCCGGTGGACCCTTCGGCGGAGGTGCCGCAGGAGTGGCGGGAGCTGGTGTACGCGCGGACGCGGCAGCCGTCTCCGGCGCGGATGACGGACGGGCGGACGCCCGTCTGGCGGGACTGGGAGGCCGGCTACGATCCGGCGGACCGTACGGACCAGGCCGTTCTGGCGACGCGGCGGGCGGTGTTCCCGTTGCGCGGGATGCTGACCTGAGCGCATGCATCGTTACGCCAACTGTGGGGCTGTTCGCGGGAATTGAGGTGTTCCCGGGTCGGGTGCGGCAGCATCGGTGGGGTGTTGAGCACCGGAGCTTTGCGTGCGCATCTGCTGGCCGCCCGCCTGGCCGGGCCCGTCGCCACTTCGAGGGAGCGGAGCCTGCGGAGCTACCGGCTGTTCGCGGCGCGGGATCCGCGGGCGTTGCTGGGCCTCGATCCGGTGGGGTGCTGGGACGAGGGCGAGCTGCTGCGGTTGATGGCGGAGCGCTGCGGGGTCTCGGCGGACCCGGCGCACGTCAGCGGGCCCGACGTGATCGATCCGGAGCGGACGGTGGTGGCGCTGCGGGGCTTCGCCGAGCGGTTGGCGGCGGCGGCCGGGGCGCGGTCGCCCGTCCTGTTCGGGACGGGACACCCGGACCGGCTCCTGGGGTTCTACGCCGATCTGGCGAGGTCCTTGTCGGCGGCGGGATGTGTTGTCCTCACCCCGGCGCAGGGGGCGGGGGTGGACGTTCCGACCCGGTTCGGCGTACGCCGGCACCGTATCGATTACGTACGGGGGGTCGCACTGGTGCGGGAACCCGGCGCACGGTCGGGCGGGAGTGCCACCGGCGTGCACACCCATTCTCCGCTGCCGGTTCGGGTCGCCCTGGCGGCTCTGGCGGAGGCCGGGGGGCCGCTGCCGGAACTGGTGGTGGGTGACCACGGGTGGGTCTGCGGCGCAGGTCAGCTGGGCGTGGAGGCGATCGGCTTGGCGGATGTGGATGATCCGGCGCTGTTCGTGGGCGAGGCCGAGGGGCGGGTCGCGGTGACGGTTCCGCTTGATGACGCGGTGCGGTCGGACTACTACGCGCCGCTTACCCGCTTCGTGCTGGGGCATGCTCGCCTGCCGGGCCGTCAGGAGTGGCTGTAGCTCCTCTTCCCCACTCGTATCACACGCCCCTACTCTGGGGAGTGAGCGTGCGACGACGAGGAGTAACCGGAGGGGAAGCCGGTGCCCGTCACGCGCGGAAGGTCAAGGTGGGTGTCATGGCTGCTGGCGAGAGGCCTCTCAGTGAGGTTCAGTTCCTGACCGTGGCGGAGGTCGCCTCGGTGATGCGAGTGTCAAAGATGACCGTGTACCGCTTGGTGCACAACGGTCATCTGCCCGCAATCCGGGTGGGCCGGTCCTTCCGGGTCCCCGAGAACGCGGTCCACGAGTACCTCCGTGAGTCGTTCGTGGGGGTGCAGTCGGCCTGAGATAGGGGCTCGGGTCAGCCTGCGGAGGGCTCGGATTACAAGCTCAGACCTTGGGCGGGTAGGCTAGGCCGACGTAGGTCGTGTGGGCCCAGACGCCCCGCACCGATCCCCGCTAGCGCGGGGGTTTTTCGAGTAGTGAGCGAGGGTAGTCGTGGGCTCTGTAATCAAGAAGCGTCGCAAGCGGATGGCTAAGAAGAAGCACCGCAAGCTGCTCAAGCGCACCCGCGTCCAGCGCCGTAACAAGAAGTAAACGGCAGCTGTACGTGTTCACCGCAGCCCCCCCACCATCCTGGTGGGGGGGCTGCGGTGCAGCCGGGGAACTTCTTCGAGGGAGGCGCTGAGCTCGTGGGGAAGGTCGTGCTCGTCACCGGGGCAGCCAGACAGCTGGGGGGCCGGTTCGTCCGGCGGATCCAGCGGGACCCCGAGGTGGAGCGGGTCATCGCGGTCGACGCGGTGACGCCGCCGCACCGACTCGGCTCGGCCGAGTTCGTCCGTACGGACATCAGACAGTCGGCCATCGCCCGGGTGCTCGCCGAGCACGCCGTGGACACGGTGGTCCACTTGGCCGTCACGGGCGGGGCCGCCGGGGCGCCGGGGGCGCGGAGCGCCGTCAAGGAAACGAACGTCATCGGGACGATGCAGCTGCTCGGGGCCTGCCAGAAGTCCCCGACGGTGAGCCGGCTCGTGGTGAAGTCGAGCACCAGTGTGTACGGGGGCACGGCCCGGGACCCGGCCGTCTTCACCGAGACCACCCAGCCCAAGTCGCTGCCGAGTGCCGGTTTCGCCAAGGACGCCTCCGAGGTCGAGGGCTACGTACGGGGCTTCGCGCGCCGGCGGCCCGACGTGGCGGTGTGCGTGCTGCGCTTCGCGAACATCCTGGGGCCCTACGCGGACTCGGCGCTGGCCGAGTACTTCTCGATGCCGGTCATGCCGACGGTGCTGGGCTACGACCCGAGGTTGCAGTTCGTCCACGAGGACGACGTGGTGGACGTGCTGCGGCTGGCGTCGGGGGAGCCGACGCGCGGGACGCTGAACAGCGGGACCTTCAACATCGCCGGCGACGGGGTGCTCCTGTTGTCGCAGTGCTCGCGGCGGCTGGGACGGCCGACGGTGCCGTTGCCGCTGCCGGCCGTGACCTGGGTGGGTTCGGCGCTGCGGGCGGTCGGGGTCACGGACTTCTCGCCGGAGCAGATCCGGTTGCTGACGCACGGGAGGGTCGTGGAGACCACCCAGATGCGGGACACGTTGGGCTTCCGGCCGATGTACACGACCGCCGAGACCTTCAGGGACTTCGCGCGCAGTCGGGGGAACGGGTTGTTGCCGCCGGAGCGGGTGGACCGGGCCGTGGCGCGGGTGGCGGGGATGCTGAACGTAGACGAGGGAGTGGAGCGCTAGTGGTCGCGGACGCCAAGGTCATTCCGTTCGACGAGGACCGTCCCCGCCGGCGGGGCGGGGGCTCGGCCGCGCGGAAGGCGCGCTCCGCCCCGGCCCCCGTCCCGGCGTCCGGGGGTGCCTCGGGGCCCACGGCCGTACCGGCCGCGGTGCCGGTCGCGGCCGTGGCCGCGGTGGAGCCCGTCGACCGGGTCGAACCGGGCGAGACCGCGGCGGTGTCCGGCGAGCGCGGGGCCGGATGGGACCGGCGGATCGCGGGCGGGCTGGCGTTCCTGCGGCGGCGGATCACCGGGGACTACGAGGTCGACGAGTTCGGCTACGACGAGGAACTGACGGACCAGGTCCTGATGTCGCTTCTGCGGCCGCTCGCGGACAAGTACTTCCGGGTCGAGGTCAAGGGCATCGAGAACATCCCGAAGGAGGGCGGCGCGCTGATCGTGGCGAACCACTCCGGGACGTTGCCCCTGGACGGGCTGATGCTCCAGGTGGCCGTGCACGACCACCACCCCGCGCGGCGGCACCTGCGGCTGTTGGCGGCGGACCTGGTGTTCACGCTGCCGGTGGTGAACGAGATCGCCCGCAAGGCCGGGCACACGCTGGCCTGCGCGGAGGACGCGCAGCGGCTCCTGGAGGCCGGGGAGCTGGTCGGGGTGATGCCGGAGGGGTTCAAGGGCCTGGGGAAGCCCTTCGGGGAGCGGTACAAGCTCCAGCGGTTCGGTCGGGGCGGGTTCGTCTCGACGGCGCTGCGGGCGGGGACGCCGATCGTGCCGTGCTCGATCGTGGGCGCGGAGGAGATCTACCCGATGATCGGCAACGCGAAGACGGTCGCGCGGCTGCTGGGGGTTCCGTACTTCCCGGTGACGCCGACGTTCCCCTGGTTGGGGCCGTTGGGGGCGCTGCCGTTGCCGACGAAGTGGACGATCCAGTTCGGGGAGCCGATCCCGACGGACGGGTACGCGGCCGAGGCCGCGGAGGATCCGATGCTGATGTTCAACCTGACGGACCAGGTGCGGGAGCAGATCCAGCACACCCTGTACAAGCTGCTGGTACAGCGGCGGTCCGTGTTCTTCTGACCCGCGTCGTTCTTCTGATCCGGGTCGCCGCGTCTCGGGGGCCCCGCGTTCCCGCGGGCACACCGGAACGCCGGCGGGGCCAGGAGGCTCCGCCGGCGTTCGGCTGTGGTGCTATTCGGCGTCCTCCGCCTTGATGCCCAGGCCCGGGAGGAGACCCGGGAGGAGCGGCGGCAGGGTGATGTCCGGCTGGGGGAGTTCCGGGCCCGCGGGGGGCGGGCTGGACTGGCCTTGTGCCGGGGGGTGGAGCAGGTCGCCCGTACCGCCCAGGAGTCCGCCCGTGGCTCCGGCCGGTTGGCTGCCGGAGGGGCTGGGTGTGGCCTGGGATGCCGACGGTGTGGGGGCGCCCGGTGCCGGGGCGGGGCGTTGCTTCCCGGAGGCGGGGGTGCTGGGCCTCGCGGAGCCGGCGCCGCGTGTCTGTTCCGGGGGCTTCGGCAGGAGTCCCTGGAGCGGCGCCACATCGGCGTCTATGGCCTGGAAGACCGAACTCACCTCATCGCCCACGTCCGTGAGCTGCGGGGGGAGGTTCGACCGGAGTCGGCCCCACGCGTCGCGGTGGGAACGCGAGAACGAGGACAGCTTCTGGATCGGGCCGAGGGAGCCGTCCCGTTCGTAGGCCGCCTGGAGCAGCCGGTGGCCCTCCGACGCGTCGTGCTTCATCCCGGCCAGGGCGCGGCGGATCGCGCCCAGGGACTCGTGGTCCAGGGTGCCCGTACGCCCGCGTTCCATCAGCCTGCGGGCTTCGGACAGCCGGTTCGAGGCCTGGTCGAGGTAGAGCTCGCCCCGGTCCGCGTCCTCGTCGGTCATGCCCAGCTTCAGATCCTCCATGCCCCGTTTGATCGGGTAGAGGGAGTCACCGGGCAGGGCGTCCGTGCTGGCAGCGGCCACTCCGCTGAATGCCCCTGCGGCCACACCCACGGTGAGGCCGCCTGCCGCGATGCCCTTGGACCAGCGGGAGCGTGGCCGCAATTTCCGGAGCGAGGTCGCCCGGTGGGCGCCGCGGCCGGTCCGCTGTTCGGGCACCAGAGGGTCCGCGGCACTACCGCCGCCGGCCCTTTCCTCCATCACCATGGCCTCCATGGCGGCAACGAGCTGGGCTCGTTGCACCACTTTGACCTCGGGGTCCAGCACCGGGCGCGGCATTCTCTCGCCGAGCGCGTTCGCCAGGGCCAATAGCCGGGTGTGGTCGGCGGCAGGTTCGGCAGGTGCCTCGGACTGCTCGGCCGCCGAGTCCGGTTCCGAAAGAGCGGACGGGGTCCGATCCTCCAGGGCCTGGGCGAAGGCGTTCGCCCGCCGGTGCGGAGTCACGTTCGCGATCACTGGCGGCACCTCCTCTCGTCATGACGATCGACTCCCCAAGGTGTCCGGAAGGTTGCCTGCCTTGAGCACATCCACACTTTCGAGTGAGCGGCTTCAGGCAGGGCGTGTCCACAGGGAGCCTGCATTCCGCACAACGAGCGGCGCGGCACTTGGGTTACGGACGAAGGATGATCGGACCACAGCGTCATCGAGGGGTCACCGGTTGTGAGGTCGTTTTGTCGTGTAAGCGTCAGAAGGGGTGTCGCCGAGGGGTGTCAGCGGGCGTCTTCCGGCAGCAGGCGGGCCAGGGTGCGGACCGCCCGGTACTGGAGCGTCTTGATGGCGCCCTCGTTCTTCCCCATGACCCGGGCCGTCTCGGCGACCGAGAGGCCCTGGAGGAAGCGCAAGGTGACGCACTCCTGCTGTTGCGGGTTGAGTTTGCGCACGGCTTCGAGCAGCGCCGCGTTGGAGAGGGACTCCAGGACGGAGTCCTCCGGACTGCGCTCCACCTCGTTGGCGTCGAGCATCTCGCCGGTGGTGACCTCCAGGCGGAAGCGGCTGGACTTGAAGTGGTCCGCCACCAGGTTCCGCGCGATGGTCACCAGCCAGGCGCCGAAGTCACGGCCCTGCCAGGTGAAGGTGGAGATGCGGCGCAGCGCGCGCAGGAAGGTCTCACTGGTGAGGTCCTCCGCGGTCGCCTTGCCGCCGACTCGGTAGTAGATGTAGCGGTACACCGTGTCGCTGTACTGGTCGTAGAGGCGGCCGAAGGCCTCGGCCTCGCCGGCCTGGGCGCGTTCGACCAGGTCCATCATGCGGGCCTGGTCGCTGTCCGCGGTGGGGCGGCGTGCGGTGGGCGCGCTCGCGCCGGCCGCCGACCCCGTGCGGCCTCGTCTGCCCACCGTCGCCCCGCCGTCGGTCAGGGCATAGCAAGGACCGGCCGGACCGAGTCCGGCGGGGACGGCGGTGGCGAAGGCGGGGGCGGCGTACGCGGTGGGGACGAAGCCGCGCAGGTGGTCGAGGACCGTTGCGCGCAGCGTAGCCAGGCCCGAGGCGTCAACCCCGACAGGTGGGTACACGGGACTCCCAGAGGCAGAGCTTCCATCACGTGCAGTGCGGGACCGTTCACCCGTCGTGGCGACAGATGAGCGGTGGCATGCGTTTGAGGAGAATAACGCTTCGTACAGGCGGCGCTACACCCAGTTGCTGAAATCACCGCTTCCGACACTTCTGTTGCGTGTCCAGGGCATATTCAAGACGGGTTGGTGATCGATTCTTGATCACTTCAATACGCGGAATGCCACGTTCCGGAGGGGCCCGCGACCGAGTCGGGCATGCCGGAGTGCCGCGCCGACAGCGCGGGTAGAGGTGAGCGAATGCCGTCGGGCGGCCCTCGGAAGGGGCCGGGGCCCGGTGTTGCTACTTGCGGCGCCGGTGCAGGGCGATGGCGGCGGCCGCGCCGCCCGCCAGGGCGCCGACTCCGGCCGCGGCCGGGACGCCGACCTTCACGGCCTTGCGGCCGGTCCGATAGTCGCGCAGTCGCCAGTCGTTGGCGTGGGCATGCTTGCGAAGTTTTGTGTCGGGATTGATCGCGTACGGATGTCCGACCAGCGACAGCATCGGGATGTCATTGTGCGAATCGCTGTACGCGGCGCAGCGCGCGAGGTCCAGGTCCTCGGCGGCGGCCAGCGCGCGCACCGCCTCCGCCTTGGCGGGGCCGTGCAGCGGTTCCCCGACCAGGCGGCCGGTGTAGACGCCGTCCACGGACTCGGCGACGGTGCCCAGGGCGCCGGTCAGGCCGAGGCGGCGGGCGATGATCGTGGCCGTCTCCACCGGGGCGGCGGTGACGAGCCACACCTTCTGGCCGGCGTCGAGGTGGGCCTGGGCGAGGGCGCGGGTGCCCGGCCAGATCCGCTCGGCCATGTACTCGTCGTAGATCTCCTCGCCGATGGCCATCAGTTCGCAGACCTTGTGGCCCTTGACGATGGACAGGGCGCTGTCGCGCGCGTCCTGCATGTGGTCGGGGTCCTCGACCCCGGCGAGCCGGAACCATGCCTGTTGCCAGGCGAAGCGGGCCAGCTCGCGGCGGCGGAAGAACTCGCGCTTGTAGAGGCCGCGGCCGAAGTGGAAGATCGCGGCGCCCTGCATGACGGTGTTGTCGAGGTCGAAGAAGGCGGCGGCCAGGTCGTCACCGGGGACCGGGAACTCCGGCTCCTCGGGGGCCTGCGGCTCCTCCGGCTCCCGCGCCCGCGCGGCCTCGGGCCGGGGCGCGAGGGGTTCGGCGGCGTCGAGCGAGAGCTCCGGCGCAGGTGGGGCTTCGGTCTGTGGAGTCCGCGAGGACTGTGCGGTCTTGCGCGCGGCCTCGGCCGAGGCCTCGCCTGCCAGCACGCTCCGCGCCGTCGCGGAGCGCCTACGAGGGGTGAGCCATCCCAGAGCGGCCATGACGCGAGCATAGCCATTGTGTTCGGGACTTCCCGAACCGTCGGGAAACGGAGCGGTTAACACTTCGGGCGGCGCCGTCGCGCGCGCCGCCGCGCGGGACAATGGGGGGCATGAGCCCTTTGCTGCGCCGTAAGGAAAAGAAGCGTCCCGAGGAGCGATTGGTCACGCTCATCGGGAAGCCGGGGTGCCATCTCTGTGACGACGCGGAGGAAGTGATCGAGAAGATCTGCGCCGAGACGGGCGCACAGTGGGAGAAGAAGGACATTTCCCAGGACGAGGAGCTCTACCGGCGGCATTGGGAGCAGATCCCGGTGGTTCTGGTGGACGGCGAGCAGCACACCTTCTGGAGGGTGAACCCCGACCGCCTGCGGCGGGCGTTGGGCGCCTGACCGTTTCGCCCGTTACCATCGTGGGCGATTTATGCGGACTCGGGGGCGTATCGATGAGGAGTGTGTACGGTTTTGCCCCCTTCGGGATTTGAACGGGTTCGGCCCGCTCCCGGTGCGGTCCGTATGCACCCGACCCGCGTGACCCCGGTCACTTTGCTCGGACAAAGCGGACACAATCTTTGTGCACGCGTTCACAAAGACATAGCCTGCATTCGACGGGGCGGTCCTGGGACAAGTGGCCGCCTGCAGCCCCGCTCATCCCGCAGGAGCATCGTGGCAACTGGCCGAACTCACCGACCGGCGACCCGCAGCCGAGGTATTCCCGAGGCCACTGTCGCCCGGCTTCCGCTGTATCTGCGCGCCCTCACCGCGCTCTCCGAGCGATCGGTGCCCACGGTGTCCTCCGAGGAGCTCGCGACGGCCGCCGGAGTCAACTCCGCGAAGCTGCGCAAGGACTTCTCGTACCTCGGTTCCTACGGGACCCGCGGCGTCGGCTACGACGTCGAGTACCTCGTCTACCAGATCTCGCGCGAACTGGGCCTGACCCAGGACTGGCCCGTCGTCATCGTCGGCATCGGAAACCTCGGCGCCGCCCTGGCCAACTACGGCGGCTTCGCCTCCCGAGGCTTCCGCGTGGCCGCGCTGATCGACGCCGACCCGGCCATGGCCGGCCGGCCGGTCGCCGGGATGCCCGTGCAGCACACCGATGACCTGGAGAAGATCATCGAGGACAACGGCGTCTCGATCGGGGTCATCGCGACCCCGGCCGGCGCCGCGCAGCAGGTGAGCGAGCGGCTCATCGCCGCCGGGGTCACCTCCATCCTGAACTTCGCGCCGACCGTGCTGTCCGTCCCGGACGGCGTCGACGTGCGCAAGGTCGACCTCTCGATCGAGCTGCAGATCCTCGCCTTCCACGAGCAGCGCAAGGCCGGGGAGGAAGCGGCCGCCGCCGCGGCCTCCGGCGCCGGTGCGGGCGTCCTGGCGGGCGACGCGCCGGAGCAGGGCCCCGGCGCGGGCGGGGCCGCCCCCGCCGCCGCCGTCGAGCCGCCGGCCGGTCGGGCCGCCGCCGCCGCGCGCAAGGGCGGTCCCGAGGGTGACGTCCCGGCGGTGATGCCGGCATGAGTCTGCTCGTCGTAGGCCTGAGCCACCGCAGCGCCCCGGTCAGCGTCCTGGAGCGGGCCTCGCTGTCCGCCGACGCCAAGGGGAAGCTGCTGCACGACACCCTGGCCGCCGAACCGGCGACCGAGGCGACCGTGCTCGCCACCTGCAACCGGATCGAGCTGTACGCCGACGTGGACAAGTTCCACGCCGGTGTCGCCGAGCTGTCCACGTTGCTGGCCCAGCACAGCGGGGTCGCGCTGGAGGAACTCACGCCGTACCTGTACGTCCACTACGAGGACCGGGCGGTGCACCACCTCTTCTCGGTGGCGTGCGGGCTGGACTCGATGGTCGTCGGCGAAGGCCAGATCCTCGGCCAGATCAAGGACGCCCTCGCCCTGGGGCAGGAACTGCACACGGCCGGGCGGCTGATCAACGACCTCTTCCAGCAGGCGCTGCGGGTCGGCAAGCGGGCGCACTCGGAGACCGGGATCGACCGGGCCGGGCAGTCGCTCGTGACCTTCGGGCTGGAGCAGCTCGCCGTACGGACGCCCGTGACCGAGTGGGCCAAGGGCAAGCGGGCGCTGGTGATCGGCGCCGGGTCGATGTCCTCGCTGGCCGCGGCCACGCTGGCGCGGGTTGGCGTCGCCGAGATCGCGGTGGCGAACCGGACCGCGGAGCGGGCGGAGCGTCTTGCCGAGATTCTGGTTGCCTCGGGCACCGGTGTCGCGGCTCGGGCCGTGCCGATGGGGGCTGTCGCCGAGGAACTGACACGTGTTGACGTGGTCGTCTCCTGTACCGGCGCGACGGGCCTCGTCCTGACCGAGGACGACGTGGCCGCGGCCGTGGAGACGGGCCCCGAGGGGTCCGCCACGCCCGGAGCGCCCACGACCACCTTCGCGCCCGCGACGACGTCCGGAGCCGCGTCCGGGGCCCAGGCCGCCGGGCCGGGTCTCGGGGCCGCCGAATGCGCCGTGGAGGCCGCCGTCGTGGCCCGGCTCGTCGCCGCCGCCGAGGGTGGCCGCAGGCTGGCCGACGCCGGGGCCGCGCGGACCATCAACACCACTGTCGAGCGCGACGCCTGCCCCGTCGGGCTGGACGCGCTCGCCGCGGACCCCGCGCGCAGCGCCGACGGCCGCTCCGCGCTGACCGGGGTCGACGCCGGCTCGCTCGAACTGCACGGAACCTGGGCCGACCAGGGCGAGGCGGCCGCCCAGCGCCAGCCCCGCCGGACTGGCCGCAGCACTGTCGAGGGGGCCGCCGTGAAGCTGGCCCTGCTGGACCTGGCCATGCCGAGGGACATCGACGCCGCGGTGCACCGGATCCCCGGGGTGCGCCTCGTGGACATCGAAAGCCTGGCGGAAGCCTCCGTCGACGCCCCGATGGCCGTCGACGTGGACGCCGTACGCGGGATCGTCGCCGACGAGGTGGCCGCCTTCGGCGCCGCCCAGCGGGCCGCCCACATCACCCCGACCGTGGTCGCGCTGCGCGCGATGGCCGCCGAGGTCGTGGCCATGGAAGTGGCCCGCCTCGACGGTCGGGTACCCGATCTCGACGAGCGGCAGCGCGCGGAAGTCACCCAGACCGTGCGCCGCGTCGTCGACAAGCTCCTCCACGCGCCGACCGTGCGCGTGAAGCAGCTCGCGAGCGAGCCCGGCGGCGCCGGGTACGCCGAGGCGCTGCGCGAACTCTTCGACCTCGACCCTCAGACGGTGGCATCCGTCAGCCGGGCGGACGCGGCCGATCCGAAGAACGACGACCCAGGACGGGCATCATGAACACACGTCCCGACCAGCCCCTCAGGCTCGGCACGCGGCGGAGCAAGCTGGCCATGTCCCAGTCCGGGCACGTCGCCGAGGCGGTACGGGCGGTCACCGGCCGGCCCGTCGAGCTCGTGGAGATCACGACCTACGGTGACGTGTCCCGCGAGAACCTGGCGCAGATCGGTGGCACGGGCGTGTTCGTCACGGCCCTGCGCGAGGCGCTGGTGCGCGGGGAGGTCGACTTCGCCGTGCACTCGCTGAAGGACCTGCCGACCACCCAGCCCGACGAGCTGGTCATCGCGGCCATGCCGAAGCGTGAGGACCCGCGCGACGCGCTCGTCGCCCGTGACGGCCTGACCTTCGAGCAGCTGCCCGACGGGGCCCGCATCGGCACCGGTTCGCCGCGCCGCATGGCGCAGCTGAACGCGTACGCCCGGAACCTGGGGAAGTCGATCGAGACCGTCGCCATCCGCGGCAACGTCGACACCCGGATCGGCTTCGTCCACGCCGGTGAGCTGGACGGGGTCGTGCTGGCCGCCGCCGGTCTGAACCGGATCGGGCGCGGCGACGAGGCGACGGAGCTGCTGTCCGTCGACAACGTGCTGCCCGCCCCCGGCCAGGGAGCCCTGGCCGTGGAGTGCCTCGCCTCGAACGTGGAACTCATCGCCGCACTCGGTGAGCTCGACGACCCGCACACGCGGGCCGCCGTGACTTCGGAGCGTGCCCTGCTCGCCGCCCTGGAGGCCGGCTGCAGCGCGCCCGTGGGCGCGCTCGCCGACCTGCTGGCCGACGGGCAGATTGTCAATGAAATGCGCCTGCGCGGCGTCGTCGGAACCCTCGACGGATCCACGCTGGTGCAGCTGTCCACCACCGGTCCCGTGCCCCAGTCGTACGACGAGGCCATGGCACTCGGCCGTGAACTCGCGGACGAGATGCTGGCCAAGGGCGCGGCCGGTCTGATGGGGGAGCGGTCGCTTTGAACCCCTCAAGTTCCACCACCTCCGCCTTTCCGGGCGTCGCCGTCCGAGGGCTCGTCACCTTCCTCGGCGCCGGCCCCGGCGATCCGGGCCTGCTGACGCTGCGCGCCGTGGAGGCACTCGCCGCCGCGGACGTGCTGGTCGCCGAGCCCGACGTGCTCGACGTCGTACGGACCCACGCGCGCGCGGGTGTGGACACGCCGCAGCTCACGGTGGCTGACGAGAAGTCAGCAGCCGCCGGTGTCCCGGTGATCCGCGACACCACCAATCTTGTCATGGAGGCCGCGCGCGCCGGCAGGCGGGTGGTGCGTGCGGTGACGGGCGACCCCGGTCTGGACGGGAGCGCGGCCGAGGAGATGCTGGCCTGTGCCCGCGAGGGGATCCCCTTCGAGGTGGTGCCCGGTGTGGCCACCGCGGTGGGCGTGCCCGCGTACGCCGGTGTTCCGCTGCGCGGGGCCGACGGCGGTGACGTGCGGTTCGTGGACGCCCGGCACGCCTCGGCGCGCTGCTGGAGCGAGGTCGGGGCCAGCGACGGCAGCGTCGTCGTCTCGGCGACGCTGGAGACCGTCGCGAGCGCGGCGGCCGAGCTGGTGTCGGCCGGGCGCAAGCCCGAGACCCCGCTGACGGTGACCGTGGGCGGTACGACGACCCGGCAGCGGACCTGGAGCGCGACCCTGGGCACGATCGCCCAGGTGTTCAAGCAGGGCAAGGTGCTCCCCTCGCCCGAGGGCGCCCGACCGGTGATAGCCGTGGTCGGCGAGCAGAGCGCCGCCGCGCGGCGCGAGGAGATGTCCTGGTTCGAGTCGAAGCCGCTCTTCGGGTGGCGGGTCCTCGTTCCGCGCACGAAGGAGCAGGCCGCCTCGCTCTCCGACCAGCTGCGTTCCTACGGCGCGGTGCCGCACGAGGTGCCGACCATCGCCGTGGAGCCGCCGCGCACCCCGCAGCAGATGGAGCGGGCGGTCAAGGGCCTGGTGACGGGCCGCTACGAGTGGATCGCCTTCACCTCCGTCAACGCGGTCAAGGCGGTGCGGGAGAAGTTCGAGGAGTACGGGCTCGACGCGCGTGCCTTCGCGGGCATCAAGGTCGCCGCGGTGGGCGAGCAGACCGCGGCCTCGCTGGTCGAGTTCGGCGTGAAGCCGGACCTGGTGCCCAGCGGTGAGCAGTCGGCCGCCGGTCTGCTGGAGGACTGGCCTCCCTACGACCCGGTCTTCGACCCGATCGACCGCGTCTTCCTGCCGCGCGCCGACATCGCCACCGAGACCCTGGTGGCCGGGTTGATAGAGCTGGGCTGGGAGGTCGACGACGTCACGGCCTACCGGACCGTGCGCGCGTCGCCGCCGCCGGCGGACACCCGTGAGGCGATCAAGGGCGGCGGCTTCGACGCCGTGCTGTTCACGTCCTCGTCGACCGTGCGGAACCTGGTCGGCATCGCCGGCAAGCCGCACAACGTGACCGTCATCGCCTGTATCGGCCCGGCGACGGCCAAGACGGCGGAGGAGCACGGCCTGCGGGTCGACGTCCTGTCGCCGGAGCCGAGCGTCGGCAAGCTGGCGGAGGCCCTCGCGGCCTACGGCGAGGCCCGCCGCGACGCGGCCAAGGCCGCGGGCGAGACGGTGGCCCGGCCGAGCGAGCGCCGCCCGGGCGCGCGGCGTCGTCGTACGACGTAGGGACGAACGGTGGGTCGAGGGGCTCGGACGCGGCTGCGTCCGGGCCCTCGGTCGTATCTGAGTACGGGTGCTCATGTCAGGGTGGAGCGGGCCCGGTTGAGTGGTCCCATGACCGAGACCCAGACCCAGACCGATCGTGACCGCCGGGCCTTCGTGGCGCCGCTGGTGTCCACGCTCCTGACGCTGCCGCTGGCCCTGGTGGCGGTGTTCTTCGCCGGGATCTCCCCGATGGCCTGCGACGCGTGCGGGACGGAGGAGTCGCGGGCCTTCACCGACAGCTTCGAGACGGCCTGGCCCCTGCTGATGAGCGGTCTGCTGCTCGCGGGCGTCCTGTTGGTGGCGGACTGGTCCCTGCCCTGGCGGCGCGCGAACGCCGGCCGCCGCGTGGCCCTCGCCCTGGCCGCACCGGGCACGGTCCTGGTGGCCATCGCGACCTTTTGGGCCCTCCTCGACTGGCCGTCGCTGTAGGGTCCCGGCGGCTCGGGCTGCCTCCCGGGTGGGCGGACGTGGAGTCGGACGGCGGGATGGTGGCGCTCGTGCCGGGCCTGCTGGAGGACGCGGGCCACTCTCGGGCGCGGGCGTACGGGCCGCGGTACGCCGGGCATCCGGATCCGCGGGTGCGGAGCCGGGTGCCGGGGTTGTTCGACCGACCGCTGGACCCCGAGACGGCGCGGGCGGTGCGGGACCTCGGGCGGAGAGCGGTGGTGGTCGTGGACCGGTGGGGCGTCGGCGGGGGGCGGGTGCCGGGCGGGGTGGTCCGGTGCGAGTTCGCCGACCGGGAGGTACCGGCGGGGCGGCCCCGTGCCAGGGCCTAGGCTTGGCCGCGACTGCTGTCGATGCTCGAAGAGGCGACTGAGAATGAGCGCGTACGGATCCTTTCCCGGCTCGCGGCCCCGCCGGCTGCGCACCACCCCGGCGATGCGGCGGATGGTCGCGGAGACCCGGCTGCACCCGTCGGACCTGATCCTGCCCGCGTTCGTGCGCGAGGGCATCAGTGAGCCCCTCGCCATCTCGGCGATGCCCGGCGTGGTCCAGCACACCCGGGACACGCTGCGCAAGGCCGCTGTCGAGGCCGTCGAGGCCGGGGTGTCGGGGATCATGCTCTTCGGGGTCCCGGCGGACGAGAACAAGGACGCGCGGGGCACGGCCGGCACCGAGCCGGACGGGATCCTCCAGGTCGCGATCCGCGACGTGAAGGCGGAGGTCGGCGACGACCTGATCATCATGTCGGACCTGTGTCTGGACGAGTACACCGACCACGGTCACTGCGGGGTCCTCGACGAGCACGGTCGGGTCGACAACGACGCGACGCTGGAGCGGTACGCCGAGATGGCGCAGGTCCAGGCCGACGCGGGCGTCCACGTGGTGGGGCCGAGCGGGATGATGGACGGGCAGGTCGGCGTCGTCCGTGACGCGCTGGACGAGACGGGCCACGAGGACGTCGCGATCCTCGCCTACACCGCCAAGTACTCCTCCGCCTTCTACGGTCCCTTCCGTGAGGCCGTCGGCTCTTCCCTCCAGGGCGACCGCAAGACCTACCAGCAGGACCCGGCGAACGCCCGGGAGTCGCTGCGGGAGCTGGCGCTGGACCTGGAGGAGGGCGCCGACATGGTCATGGTCAAGCCCGCCGGCCCCTACCTGGACATCCTGTACCGGGTCGCGCAGGCGGTGGACGTGCCGGTGGCGGCGTACCAGATCAGCGGCGAGTTCGCGATGATCGAGGCGGCCGCGGAGAAGGGCTGGATCGAGCGCGACCGCGCCATCCTGGAGGCCCTCCTCGGCATCAAGCGGGCCGGCGCGGACACGATCCTCACCTACTGGGCGACCGAGGTCGCCGGCTGGCTGCGCGAAGCGCGCTGATCCGGGCCGCGCGCCCTCGGCGGCCGGCCTCCGCCCCCCGCCCCTCTCTGCTTTCAACCTCCCCGTCCGGTGCCCGCGCGTGTGTGAGCGGGCGCCGGACGTGCACCCGGCGGGTGCCTGATCGACTGGCCCCGGCCGGGCGCCGGGAGCACGCTGGGGGGAGAAACGAGACTGTGGAGGTGATCTTCCGTGTCCACGCTCGTCGGGTGGCATGTCGAGATGGAGTTCACCGAGGAGGGCGCCCGCACCGGTGCGGCGGCCCTGCTCCGGCTCGGTGACGGTACCGAGATGAGGGCGCGCGGCTACGCCATGCGCCATCCGTCCGACCCGGAACAGCTCCGGGTCGGCGAGGAGATAGCGGGCTCGCGGGCCCTGATGGACCTCGCGGGCCAACTGCTCCAGAAGGCTCACGGAGAGATCGACGAGGCCACCGGGAGGCACTCGTACCCCTTGAACCACTGATCCCTCACTTTCGCTCAAGTGTCGTGAATATTCGGGCAGTTGCTCGATGGGGCGATATCGTGCCGGGGACACGGCGCGAACGCCTGGGGGCAGCGGCATGACCATCTCCTTCGTTGGGAACTTCCTCACCGACGACATCTGGAAGCGCGCGCACATCCAGTTCCTGGCGGCCGACCGGGCCGCGGAACCGAAGGACGCGGCCTGGGGGCTGTGGGACGAGGACCCGCAGGCGATCGCGTCCGTCCAGGACCCGTTGGACCAGCCGCTTGCGGCCAAGCTCGCCGGCCACCGCGGTGTCGCGGTGATCGTCCTCGGGTCCTACGCCCCGAAGCCGGTCGGAGGCACGGCGCTGCTGGGCCTGACGGAGTCCGGCGAGCCCGAGCCCCTCACCTTCGCGACCGCCGGAGACGTACGCGCCTGGCGCGAGCGCAATCCCGGCGGACGGTTCGCCGTCAAGGTGGGTGTGCAGGCGTACCGGGACATGCGCCACCCCGGCTTCCTCGTCGAGATCCTGACCCACGAGCTGGCCGCACACGTGGAACCCTTCGTGGACTTCCTCAATGCCGAGGACATCCTTCCCGGCATCGCCACGCTGGCCTCCGAGGAGGAGCAGCACGCGGAGCTGCACACCGGCAACGCCCGCTACCGGCTCATCGGGGCGTCCTACCTGGAGCGCTTCCCCGAGGAGGGCAGCGGTCCCGAATTCTGCGTCCGGATGCAGATGGACACCGCCGCCAACGCGACGCTGCCCCCTGGCATCGGGCTCGTCCCGGCGCGCCACCGCGGGGACCCCTTCGACCAGGCGGGGCGCGGCGACTCAGTCTGACCCGCGCTGCCCCGGGGCCCCGGCCAGCAGGGCCTCCAGGCGGGTCGCCGCCTCCTCCAGCTCGCGGAGGGCCCCGAACGGGACGATCGCCGCGCGGCCGGGGACCCGTACACCGCCGGTCAGGGCGATCCGGGTGCCACCGCCCGGCTCGGGGGCAGCGGCCATCCCTATGATCAGGAACCTGCTCTGGAGCCAGCACCAGCCCGGGCGCGCGAAGCCCCGCAGGCGGGCCCGGAACCCGTGACGGCTGCGGGCGAGCGCCTCCACCCGATCGCCGTGCGTCCGGACCACCCGCACATGACGCATGTCCGGTTGGAAGGCGCCGAACCCGCCCTCCAGGTCGCCCATCACCGACCACACGGTCTCCACGGGCGCGGGCAGCACCCGTTCGACCACGCGGGCACCGGGGACACCGGCGGCCATGACGCGCAGCCGCCGTACGGAATCATCGGGGTACGTCATGAGGACCACGCCTTCCGGAAGCTGGAACGGGCCCGGCTGAGCCGGGACTTGGCGGTGCCGGGCGCGATGGCGAGGAAGGCCGCGGTGGACTCCTCGTCCAAACCCTCCACGTCCCGCAGCACGAGGACCGCCCGGTGGTCCGGGGAGAGCCGGGCCAGGACGTCGGCGATGTCGGCGGCCAGTTGCGGATCCCCCCGCTCGGGGACCTCGGGCAGCTCGGCGGGCCGCGCCCGAGCCGCCCGGCGGGCGGTGCGGACGGCCTCGCGCACCGCGATGGCCCGCACCCACCCGTACAGCGCCTGGGGATCCTTGAGGGAGCGCAGGGAGGTGAAAACGGCCACCAGTGCCTCCTGCGTGGCATCGGGGCCGTCCGCCAAGGCGATCGGCTCGCAGATCCGGGCCACGTACGGGGTGAGGTGGTCGAGCAGCTCGTGCAGCGCGAGGGTGTCTCCGGCGCGGGCCGCCCGGGCCAACGTCACGCCCCGCTCCCGGCGTTCGACGCTCATGGGGAGACCTTCTCCCGGCGGGGGGCCTTCAGGACACGCAGGGCCGCGAAGGCGAAGCCCAGACAGAGGGGTGTGTACAGGAGCAGGTTCAGCCCGTGGAAGAGCGGGGACGCGGAGTCGATGGTCGCATCCGGACCCAGGGCCCACATGGCCCCCACGAGGCCTCGTGTCCCCAGACCGACCGCCACGGCACCGGTGACGAACGCGGCCGGCCGCCCGCCCCGCCCGAACGTGCGGGCCCCCACCGCCGCCGAGGCGGTGAACAGGGCCGCCGCCAAGGGCAGTACGACCTGCGGGGTGAACGGCACCTCCGTACCGAGCACGGCCAGCGACAGCGTTCGGGCGTCGCCGGCGGGCCAGGTCGAGCCGGTGGCCCAGTACAGGTGGACGAGACCGTCGGCGGCGAGGAGGCCGGCGAGGGCCTGTCCGGCGCGGCGGGTGATGAGGTCGACCATGAGGTGCTCCCCGGGGTGTTGGTGGTGTGAGAAAGAACTGACACCCCGAGGAGGAGGTGGGCGCCGGAAAGGTTCCCGGGGCCGTGTCACCAATTTTTCAGACGGACCGCTCGGGTTCGCGCGCCGTGATCACCGAGAAGGCTCCGCCCTGGGGGTCGGCGAGTACGGCCATGCGGCCGGCCGCCATGTCGAAGGCGGGGGCGAGGACGCTGCCGCCGGCACGGACGGCCGCGGCCTGGACCTCGTCGACGTCGTCCACGTGGAAGTACGCCTGCCAGTGCGGAGGGACCCCGGGCGGGAGTTGAGCGAGGTCCATCATCCCGCCGACCGCCCGGCCGGCGACCTGGAACTCCGTGTACCCCTCGGCGCCCGGCATCTCCGATGCGGCGGTGGTGACGGGCAGGATCGCCGAGTAGAACGCGGCGGCGGCGGGGATGTCGCCCGTGGTCAGCTCGCTCCAGATGAGCGCGCCGTGCTCGTTGACGATGCCCGCGCCGTCGAAGGTGCCGGCCTCCCACAGGCCGAAGACGGCGCCGGTCGGGTCGGCGACCACGGCCATCCTCCCCAGGTCCATGACGTCCATCGGGCCCGCCAAGACCTTGCCGTGCGCGTCGGTGAGGGCCTTGACGGTGGAGTCGAGGGAGTCGGTGGCCAGGTAGGTGGTCCACACGATCGGGGGCATCGGGTCGGGGACGGTGCCGTCCGGGCTCATCGCCTTCATGATTCCCGCGACCGGCTTGCCCTTGAGGGTGCAGACGGCGTACCCGCCCGTCTCGGGCGGGCCGACCTCGCCCTGCCAGCCGAGGAGGTCGCGGTAGAAGTCGATGGCGGCCTGCTGGTCGGGGACCATCAGGTCGATCCAGCACGGGGTGCCGGGTTTGTAGGGGCCGTTCATATCGGGCACGGATGCCTCCGGAAGGCGCTGGGGGAAGGACGGGCCGTCCCCTACCCGGCCCGTGGGGCTTGAACCGAGCCGTACGGGTGACGGGCGGGGCCCTGCGGGGCCCTGCGGGGCGAGCGGATGGCGCCGGGGCTTGGTGGTCGGCGTCAGGTGGTGGTGCGGCGGCGGTGGCGGCCCGTGCCGGCCGCGAGGGCGACTCCGAGGGCCACGCTGAGGCCGGCGCCGCCGAGGGCCCAGCCGGTGGCGCCGCCGGTGGCGGCGAGTTCGCCGAGCGGCGCCCCGCCGACCGGCTGCGCCCCGCCGTTGGGCACGGGCGCGTTGCCGGCGCTGCCGGGGATGCCGCCGGGGGTGCCGGGGATCCCGCCGGTGCTGCCGGGGGTGCCGGGGATCCCGCCGGTGCTGCCGGGGGTCCCGCCGGGCGTGCCACCCGGTGTCCCGCCCGGGTCCGTGCCGGGGGTCCCGCCCGGCGTGCCGCCCGGGTCTCCGCCCGGCGTGCCGCCCGGCGTTTCGGTGGTTGGGGCCGGGGTGAGGAGGGTGGTGAGGTGGCGGGGGGAGTGGGAGGTGGCCCAGGGGGGCGGGGTTTCCGCGTCGACCTGGGACGTGCCCCAGGAGAAGAAGGACACCGACCCGGTCGGGGTGTCGGCGGCGAAGCGGACGCGGACCTCGACGTCGAGGACCTGACCGGCGGCGACGGGGCCGTCCGTGAGACCGGCGGCGAAGAGGTAGCCGTCCTCCTGCGCCAGGACCTCCAACGGCTGCCAGGTCGGCGCGCCGTCGGCGCCCGCGCGCCGGGCCTCGACCGAGATCTGTGAGGCCTCCATGGAGACGAAGTCCGGTCGCGCCACGACCAGTCCCGTCGCGAACGCCGCCAGCGCCCCCTTCCCGGTGTTGTCCACGCGGACCGTGAGGTCCGTCCAGTCGCCGCCCGCCCGCATGTCCGCCGGTACCCCGCTCACCGTCAGGGCGGGTCCCTCGACGTGGAGGGGCTCCTCGTCACCGCCGGGTGCGCCGGTGATCCTCGTCGCGTACGAGGACGTGGGAGAGGTGCCGGTGGTGTTCCCGACGCGGTTCGCGCCGTCCGCCGTCAGGTCGAACGGCACGACCGGGGTGCCCGCGGCGAAGCCGATCCTGACCTCGATCGTCCGTACCTGACCGGCCGGCACCGACGCTGCGGCGCCCAGGGCGTACCGCAGGGCGGGCGCCGCGTCGGGGTCCTGAGTCCGGGGGGCGGCCTGCCAGGCCCCGCCGGCCGTGCGGAACTCCACGTCGACGTGGGAGGGCAGGAACGCCCCCGAGGGCTGTACGACGCCCAGCACGGGCGTGTAGCCCGGCACGGTGACGTGCCCCGAGTTGTCGACCGTCACCGTCAGCGGCGTCCAGCTCCCGTCGGCCGGGAAGCCGCCCTGCGGTACGCCCCGTACGGTCACCTCGGGGCCCATCAGGAGCCGTGCCGAGGGCTCGGAGTCCTCCCCCTCGACCCCGACGGCCCGCGTCTGTCCCCGCGTCTGCCCCGGTGCGGGCGCCTGCGTCTCCGCCGTCCCGGGCTCCGCCGTCCCGGGCTCCGCCGTCCCGGGCTCCGCCGTCCCGGGCTCCGCCGTCCCGGGCTCCGCCGTCGGTTCGGCGTCCGGCACCGTCGCCGACGGCTGGGTTTCGGCCATCGCGGGCGCCGCCATCAGCAGCGTTTGACCCGCCACCGCAGCCGCTGCCACCACCATCATGCGCTTGAGCTGCATGTTTCTTCCCTCCCCGGGCTCCGAACGCACGCCCGGACCCACCCCGAACCGCTTGGAACGCGCCCAGGCTAGTGAGAGGGGAGGGGCCGGTAGAGGGAAACGCGAATCCGACATGCGTACGGCCCCGCCCCCGGCAACCAGTGCCGGGGGCGGGGCCGTACGCGTTCACCCGGCCGAGCGCCGGGTCACCGTCAGAGCTTCTCGGGGGTGCGGATGCCGAGGAGCGACATGCCCTTCGAGAGGGTGCGGGCGGTCAGCTCGCACAGGAACAGCCGGTTCTCGCCGACGACGAGCTCCGGCTGGGGCTTGACGACCGGGCACTCGGTGTAGAACGTCGTGAACAGCGAGGCCAGCTGGTAGAGGTACGCCGCCACCTTGTGCGGGGCGTAGTCCGCGGCCGCCTCTTGGACCAGCGTGCCGAACGCGTCAAGGTGCAGGCCCAGCGCACGCTCGGCCGGAGCCAGCTCCAGTTCCGGGTGGGCCGCCGGGGAACGGTCGCCCGCGTTGCGCAGGATGGACCGGATCCGCGCGTACGCGTACTGGAGGTACACGGACGTGTCGCCGGTCAGCGACACCATCTGGTCCAGGTCGAACTTGTAGTCGCGCGCGGCGGAGGTGGAGAGGTCCGCGTACTTGACCGCGCCGATGCCGACCTGGAGGCCGTTGTCGACGATCTCTTGCTCCGTGAGCAGGCCGCGGTCCGCGTCCTTCTCCCGGACCACGGTCGTCGCCCGCTCCACGGCCTCGTCGAGGAGGTCCACGAGGCGGACGGTCTCGCCCTCACGGGTCTTGAACGGCTTGCCGTCCTTGCCGAGGACCGTGCCGAAGGCCAGCTGGACGGCCTTGACGTCCTCGTTCAGCCAGCCGGCCCGGCGGGCCGTCTCGAAGACCATCTTGAAGTGGAGCGACTGGCGTGCGTCCACCACGTAGATGAGGGTGTCGGCCTTGAGGTTGCCCACGCGGTCGCGGATCGCGGAGAGGTCGGTCGCGGCGTAGCCGAAGCCGCCGTCGGACTTCTGGACGATCAGCGGGGTCGGGTTGCCGTCCGGGCCCTTGTGCTCGTCGAAGAACACGCACAGGGCGCCGTTGGAGCGGACGGCGACGCCCGAGTCCTCCAGCAGCTTGCACGTCTCGACCAGCATGTCGTTGTAGCCGGACTCGCCGACCACGTCCGGGTCCTGGATGTCCATGTCCAGCTTGTCGAAGACGGAGTAGAAGTAGATCTTCGACTCGTCGACGAACCGCTGCCACAGCGCCAGGGTCTGCGGATCGCCCGCCTGGAGGTCCACCACCCGGGCGCGGGCCCGCGTCTTGAACTCCTCGTCGGAGTCGAAGAGGACGCGCGAGGCCTTGTAGAGGCGGTTCAGGTTGGACATGGCCTCCTCGCCGGAGACCTCGCCGCCGGCGTCGCCCTCCGAGGAGTGGTCCAGCTCGTGCGGGTGCTCCAGGAGGTACTGGATGAGCATGCCGAACTGGGTGCCCCAGTCGCCGATGTGGTGGCGCCGGACCACGCTCTCGCCCGTGAACTCCAGGATCTCCACCATCGCCGCGCCGATGACGGCCGAGCGCAGGTGGCCGACGTGCATCTCCTTGGCCACGTTCGGCTGCGCGTAGTCGATCACCGTGGTGCCGGCCGTCGGGGACAGCGGCACGCCGAGGCGGTCGTCGGCGGCGCGGGCGGCCAGGGTCTCGATGATCGCCCGGTCGGCGACGGTGATGTTGAGGAAGCCGGGTCCGGAGACCTCGATCTCCTTGATCAGGTCGCCCTCACCGCCGGTGGGGATGCCGTCGACCACGGTCGTCGCCAGCTCGCGCGGGTTGGCCTTGGCCTTCTTCGCCAGCGCCAGGATGCCGTTGGCCTGGAAGTCGGCCCGGTCGCTTCGTCGCAGCAGCGGGTCGGTCGCACCGGCCTCCGGCAGGGCGGAGGCGAGGGCGTCCGCGACGCGCTGTTCGACGGAGGAAGCGAGGGAAGGGACCGAGGCCATGAGCTGCCGTTCCTGTGAGGTCGTGCCTGTGGGTGCACTTGGGTGTTCCGACAAGTGCCGAGTATCCCACGAGGAGGCCGGCCGCCTCCCGGGATATCGCGGGCGGGCCGGTGAGCGGAGCGGCGGGCGTTCCGGCGGGTGCGGGGGCGGGTGCGGCGTGTGCGGGGGCGAGCGCGCCGGCGGGCCGGCCGGTGGGTGGGCGCAACCCCGGAGCGTCTCCTTCCGTCTGGGAGAATGGCCGAAGCCAGCATTCGAGATAGAAGGACGTGTCGTGGCTCAGAGCGCTCAGAGCAGCACAGAGACCGATTGGGTCTCCCGTTTCGCGGACGAGGTCATCGCCGAGGCGGAGCGCCGAGCGCCGGGCAAAACCGTCGTCGTCGCGTCCGGCCTCTCCCCCTCCGGCCCGATCCACCTGGGCAACCTCCGCGAGGTCATGACCCCGCACCTGGTCGCCGACGAGATCCGCCGCCGCGGCATCGAGGTCCGGCACCTGATCTCCTGGGACGACTACGACCGGTACCGCAAGGTCCCGGCCGGCGTCCCCGGCATCGACGATTCGTGGGCGCAGCACATCGGCAAGCCGCTGACCGCCGTGCCCGCCCCGGCCGGGTCCGCGTACCCGAACTGGGCCGAGCACTTCAAGGCCGCCATGGTCGAGGCCCTGGCCGAGCTGGGCGTCGAGTACGACCCCATCAGCCAGACCGAGCAGTACACGACCGGCGTCTACCGCGACCAGGTGCTGTTCGCGATGAAGCACCGCGCCGACATCGACGCGATCCTCGACCAGTACCGGACCAAGCAGAAGCCGGGCGGCAAGAAGCCCCAGCAGAAGCAGGTCGACGAGGCCGAGCTGGAGGCCGCCGAAGGCTCGGGCGCGGCCGCCGAGGACGACGGCAGTGTCGGCGAGGGCGGGTACTTCCCGTACAAGCCCTACTGCGGTCGGTGCGGCAAGGACTTCACCAAGGTCACCGCCTACGACGACGAGACGACCGAGCTGACCTACGTCTGCGCCGAGGACGAGTTCACCGAGACGGTCGCCCTCTCCGAGTTCAACCGCGGCAAGCTGGTCTGGAAGGTCGACTGGCCGATGCGCTGGGCCTACGAGGGCGTGATCTTCGAGCCCTCCGGCGTCGACCACTCCTCGCCCGGTTCGTCCTTCCAGGTCGGCGGGCAGATCGTGGGCATCTTCGGCGGAGAGCAGCCGATCGGCCCGATGTACGCCTTCGTCGGCATCTCCGGCATGGCCAAGATGTCCTCCAGCAAGGGCGGGGTGCCCACCCCCTCCGACGCGCTGAAGATCATGGAGCCGCAGCTGCTGCGCTGGCTGTACGCCCGCCGCCGCCCGAACCAGTCCTTCAAGATCGCCTTCGACCAGGAGATCCAGCGGCTCTACGACGAGTGGGACAAGCTGGAGGGCAAGGTCGCCGACGGCTCCGTGCTGCCGGCCGACGCCGCCGCGCACGCCCGCGCCGTACGCGTCGCCGCCCACGAGCTGCCCCGCACCCCGCGCCCCCTGCCGTACCGCACGCTGGCGTCGGTCGTCGACGTCACCGCCGGGCACGACGAGCAGACCCTGCGGATCCTGACCGACCTGGACCCGACGCAGCCGCTGACCTCCCTCGACGAGGTCCGCCCGCGTCTGGACCGCGCCGAGAACTGGATCACCACCCAGGTCCCGGCCGACCAGCGCACCCTCGTCCGCGAGGAGCCCGACACCGAGCTGCTGTCCTCGCTGGACGACTCCGGGCGGGAGTCCCTGCGGCTGCTGCTGGAGGGACTCGACTCCCACTGGTCCCTCGACGGGCTCACCACCCTGGTCTACGGCGTGCCGAAGGTCATGGCCGGCCTGGAGCCCGACGCCAAGCCGACGCCGGAGCTGAAGGTCGCCCAGCGCGAGTTCTTCGCGCTGCTCTACCGGCTGCTCGTGACCCGGGAGACCGGCCCGCGCCTGCCCACCCTGCTGCTCGCGGTCGGAGCGGACCGGGTGCGCAAGCTGCTGGCGGCGTAGGCGTCCGACGCAGGAAGGGCCCGCATCCCCGAGGGGGTGCGGGCCCTTCCGCGTGCGCGGGGGTGCCGGTCGGTCAGGCGGGGGAGATGAAGTTGTTCTCCAGGTCGCGCTGGTAGCGCTGCTTGAGGCCCGGCAGCATCGACTCGATGATGGCGACGCTGTCCGGGTGGATGAAGCCGTACCGCTCGGTGAGGGCCTGGTTCAGCTGCTGGGCGCTGGGGTTGGCGTTGTACGCCTCGTCGTACGCGCGGAACGCCTCGTACGCCGCCTCCTCGAACTTCTCCTGGTCGACGGCCTCGTCCGCCTCGTCCGCGGAGGCCGTCTCGAACGCCGCGTCGGCAGCGTCCGCCGGGTCGGCCCCGGTGCGGGGCGCGGGCACGGGCGACCCGGTCTCCGGACCGGACGGGGGCATGACCGGGATGGGCTCCAGGCCCTCGACGTACTGGGGGTTGTAGTCGCCCTGGTACGCCGCCTGGGGCGCGAGCGGCCCCGCGAACCAGGCGCTGTTGTGGGCCGCCGGCATCGCCGTCGGGTCCACCGCGACGGCGGACGGGGTGGGCGCGACCGAGGCGCCGGTGGCGGCCTGCTGCGTGGCCTGCGGCTCCGGCTGGGCGCCCTGCGGGGCCTGTGCGCCCTGCGGGGGCTGCGTCGACCCTGCGGGCTCCGCCGTCGCGGGCACGGGGGCCGCGGCCAGGGCGGGCGCGGGCTGGGCGGGAGCCTGTCCCACGGCGGGAGCGGCGGCGGGGGTCACCGCGGCGGCCGGGGCCAACAGCGCGGGCTCGATGCCCGCCGCCGCCAGCCCGTCCGGGACGGTCTGCGACAGCGGCACCCCGATCCGGGCCAGCCGCAGCGGCATCAGCGCTTCCACGGGGGCCTTGCGGCGCCAGGCCCGCCCGTACCGGGCCTGGAGGCGGGCCTGGTAGATCAGCCGGTCCTGCTCCATGGAGACGGCCTGCTGGTAGGAGCGCAACTCCCACAGCTTCATCCGGCGCCACAGCTTGAACGTGGGGATCGGGGACAGCAGCCAGCGGGTGATGCGGACGCCCTCCATGTGCCGGTCCGCGGTGATGTCCGCGATCCGGCCGACCGCGTGCCGCGCCGCCTCGACGGTGACCACGAACAGGATCGGGATCACCGCGTGCATGCCCACGCCGAGGGGGTCCGGCCAGGCGGCCGCGCCGTTGAACGCGATCGTCGCCGCGGTCAGCAGCCACGCCGTCTGGCGCAGCAGGGGGAACGGAATGCGGATCCAGGTCAGCAGCAGGTCGAGCGCCAACAGGACGCAGATGCCCATGTCGATGCCGATCGGGAACACCAGCGAGAAGCTGCCGAAACCCTTCTGCAGGGCCAGGGCGCGCACGGCCGCGTACGAGCCCGCGAATCCGATGCCCGCGATGACCACGGCTCCGGCGACCACCACACCGATGAGTATCCGGTGCGTACGAGTCAGCTGCATCGCGGCCACCCGCGGTCCCCTCCCCTTGACGTGCTACGGCAGCCACAGAGTACGGGTGACTCGATGTCACCCGTTCCGTAGGCCCCCTCGGCGCCCTGCCGCCCGCCTGTCGCGGGCTCCTACTGCTCGGCCGAGGCCGAGGCGGAGGCGGAGGGCTTGGCCGACGTGGACGGGGAGGAGGACGGCGAACCGGACGGGGCCGGGGCCTGGCCCGCGTCGCCCTCGGAGGCACCCGGCTTGTTGGCGGCCTCGACCGCGGAGACCGTCTCGCGGACCGCGGCGATGGCGTCCTGGAGCAGCTTGGCCTGGTCGGGGGCGCCGGCGCCCTCGTAGGCGGCACCGTTGTAGTCGAGGGTCAGGACGACGTTGTGGGTGCGGACCACGACGGTGTTGTTGGAGAAGTCGACGTCCTTCTTGGAGGCGAATACGACCGAGGTGCCCTGGTCGCCGATGCCGCCGGCCTCCTCGACCTTGACGTCCTTCGCACCCTCGGTGCCCTTGGCCGCCTCGATCTGCTTGTTGTACTGCTCCTCGGCGCGCTTGTCGCCGCTGCCGAGGGTGGCGTGCGAGTCGTAGCGGACCATGGAGACCGAGAGCCAGCGGTACTGCGAGCCCTTCGTGCCGTCCGTGTCGAGGCCGTTCCAGGAGCAGCTGGCGCGGCTGGCGAGGTCGTTGGACTTGGCGGACGTACCGTTCTTGTCCTTCGCCTCCGGGACGATCGACTCGATGGTCTTCGCCGTGACCGCCTTGCAGGGGTCCGGGAGCTTCGAGTACACCGCCTTCTCCAGCGGGGCCGCGGACTTCGCGCCGGCCTTCGGGGAGGAGGAGGACGAGGACTTGCCGCCGGAGCCCGAAGCCGAGCCCTTCCCCGAGTCGGAGGAGCACCCGGCGACGGTGAGTATCACCGGGACGGCTGCGCAGGCGAGGACGCGGGTGAGGCGCGAGGCTGATCGGTGCATGGTTCCTTCAGACGTTGGGGTCTTCTTGGGTCATCTCGCGGACGCGTTGGCGACCGCGGTCAGGGGCACGGGACCCGAGCAACGGTAGCCCGACCGGGCGGCCGGCTGCTGTGCCCGCCGTCACGCCGGGCCCGTGGGGGCCCGGCCGACGGGTCCGTCACTCGTTGAAACGCTCGGCCAGGGCGACCGCCAACTGGCGCGCCTTCTCCTGCGTTTCCGTGCTCGGGGGGACCGCGGCGGCGCCGGACGGCTGGACGCTGTACTCGACGGTGACGATGACGTTCGAGGTGCGGAACACAATCCGCACGGTCCGGGTCTGGGCGGCGGTGGCGCCGGCCGGGCTCAGCTTGTCCTCCAGGAACGCCTCGTCGCCCGGCTCTTCGAGGACGCGGGAGCCGAGCTCGGGCGGGGCGGTGGAGGAGGGGGACCCGGAGGGGGACGCGGAGCCGGAGCCGGAGGGGGAGCCCGAGGCCGCGGGTGCCTCCGGGGGCGGGGAGGCCTGGGGTGAGGCGGGGTCGCTGCCGGTGGGGGTGCCGGTGGGGGGCGGGGTGGGGCTGTCGGGGCTCGCGCCGGGGCTGTTGGTCGGGCCCGGGAAGGGCAGGTGGGCCTCGGTCAGCCGGCGCACGAAGACCTGGTGGGCCTTGTCGTCGTCGCTCGCGGTGGCCCGGTCGTACGAGACCACGCGCTCGAAGTCGACCGACAGCAGCAGGGTGCCCGTGGGCGCCTGGGCGCTCCAGCGGCAGCCGACGCGCCGGTCGCCGTCGAAGGAGGGGTCGGCGGTCCCGGCGTAGAGCTGCTCGCGCTGTTCGGCGCTGAGCGAGTCGTCGGCCGGGAGCATGGCCTTGAGCTTCTTCCCGTCGGCCGCCTTGCAGGGTTGGGGCAGGCTGCGGTACTTCCCGGGCTGGGCCGGGACGGCGGTGCTGCCGCTGTTCTTCTGGTCGGTCGCGCCACCGAGTCCGCCGCTGTCGGTGCAGCCGGTCAGGCCGGTGACGGCCGCCGCGAGGGCGGTGAGCATCGCGATGCCGGGCAGGACCCCGCGACGTACCGCCTTGCGCTCCACGTGCACTGGCACCCCTTGGCTCCCTTGTTCCCTTGTTCCCTTGGGAAAACCCGTTGCCTCGACTTGGGCACGGATGGACACAATGTCTATCGCACACGCTGGTGCCGGCGCCGGTCCGATGTCGTCTTTGGGGCCAAGAGCGAGGCTTTTTGCGTTTTCTGACTTTTCCATGGTTTTCGGGGGATTGACGTCATATGTCGTATGTAGAGGTACCGGGGGCTCGGGTCCCGATCCGGATGTGGACGGATCCGGCGTCGGTCGAGGACAGCGCGATGCGTCAGCTCCAGAACACGGCTGGTCTGCCGTGGATCAAGGGCCTGGCCGTGATGCCGGACGTGCACTACGGCAAGGGCGCCACGGTCGGCTCCGTCATCGCCATGAAGGACGCGGTCTGTCCGGCGGCGGTCGGGGTGGACATCGGCTGCGGCATGTCGGCGGTGAAGACCTCCCTGACGGCGAACGACCTGCCGGGAGACCTGTCGAAACTCCGATCGCGGATCGAGCAGGCCATCCCGGTGGGGGCGGGCCTGCACAAGGAGGCCGTGGACCCGGTGAGGCTGTACGGCTTCTCGGAGTCCGGTTTCGGGGATCTGTGGGAGCGGTTCGACTACGTCGCGGACGCGGTGAAGTTCCGGCGGGACCGGGCGTTGCGGCAGATGGGAAGCCTCGGAGCGGGCAATCATCACATCGAAGTCAATCTGGATGAATCGGGCACGGTGTGGCTGACGTTGCACTCCGGCTCCCGTGGAATCGGCAACCAGCTCGCCGAGCACCACATCGGCGTCGCGCGTGCGCTTTCGCACAACCAGGGTCTCGTGGACCGGGATCTCGCGGTCTTCCTCGCGGCCACCCCCGAGATGGACGCGTACCGCAACGACCTCTACTGGGCCCAGGAGTACGCGAAGTACAACCGCGCGGTGATGATGAGCCTGATGAAGGAATCGCTCCGCAAGGAGTTCCGCAAGGCGAAGGTCTCCTTCACGCAGGAGATCAGCTGCCACCACAACTACGTGGCGGAGGAGCGGTACGAGGGCATGGACCTGCTGGTCACGCGCAAGGGGGCGATCCGTGCGGGCGGCGGGGAATACGGGATCATCCCCGGCTCGATGGCGACCGGTACCTACATCGTGAAGGGCCTCGGGAACAAGGCCGCCTTCAACTCGGCGTCGCACGGCGCCGGCCGTCGGATGAGCCGGACGGCGGCGAAGAAGCGGTTCACGGCGCGGGATCTGGAGGAGCAGACCAAGGGCGTGGAATGCCGCAAGGATTCCGGGGTCGTCGACGAGATCCCGGCCGCGTACAAGCCGATCGAGCAGGTGATGGAGCAGCAGCGGGACCTCGTGGAGGTCGTGGCGAAGCTCCGGCAGGTCGTCTGCGTCAAGGGCTGAGCAAGGGGGCCGGCGGAGGGGTGAGCGTCACCTGGCCACTCCGGATCCGCCACAGCCGCATGGTGCAGCTCTGCGGGGTCCTGTCCAGGGCGGCGGCGGCCCTGTCCGGATGGCCGAGGCGGATCAGCTCGCGGTCCTCGCGCGCCGTCCAGCGGCGCCGGGGCGGAGCGACCCTCATGTCCGGTGGGCGCACCCAGGTCTGGATCGACTCGGCGTTGGCCTTCTTGTGGGGGACGGCCAGGCAGCCGTCGTAGTAGAAGTGGGCGGCCAGTCGCTGTGCCGTCTCTTTGTAGTAGCAGATGTTGTAGACGCCGTCGCGCGCGTTGCGGGACATGGTGCGGGCCGTTCCGGTGACCTTCTTGGCGTAGTGGCACAGGTAGGCGGCGAGGGCGGTGCTCGCGGATGTCAGCGCGAGGTAGGGGTACCCCTGTGCGGTCCAGCCGAGGGATCCGTCCGCGTCGATGATTCCGCGAAGGTAGTCGGGGCGCGAGAACTCCCGTCGCGGAGGCCTGATGGTGAGGGACTTCTTGCCGTAGGGCATGCCGAGTTCGTTGAGGACGGCCCTCGCCTCCGCTGCGTAGAGGCTCCACGTGGCGGAGTGGTGCTCCGGGGAGAAGTTCGTGGCCCGGACGCGCTCGGTGATCGAGCTGTAGTGCGGCGTGAGCCGCTGGAACGCGCGGAGGATCTCGATGTCCCGCGCGTTGATCTCGACGGTGAGCCTGCCCTTCTGTCCGACCCTGCGCGCGAGGTGCCCGTCGGCTTGGAGAAAGCCGAACATGTAGGCGTAGCAGGGTATTTGGAGGTCCATGAAGTGCGTGGGGGCGCCTAGGGTCCTGGTCAGCCATGGGGAAGCCCTTCTTCCTCGTGCCGAGGCCCTCGGCCGGGACTGCCATCCCGGTCGGGGGCCGTTCTTGTGATTCCGAACGTAAGGGCTGATTCGGCTCGTATGGGGCCATTGGGGGTGGCTTCACTCGAACGTGTGGCGGAATGCGAGGTTCCCGGTAGGCGGGCCAACCGGCATGGGGTGCAACGGACTTCGGTGTCGCCGAAGGAGGGCGTCCGAAGGGTTGACGGTGGGGTTGGTCTAGACCAAGGTGTGCGGCATGTGGAGATCTCGCGTGCTTTCGGCCGCGCTCGCGTCGTTGTCGCTCACCCTCGGGGCCACCGGGTCGGCTCAGGCCGGGGTGGGGTTGCCGCCCGTGGTGTCGCACGTGCCGACCCAGGACAAGGTCGTCTTCATCACCGTCGACGACGGATGGAACCACGACCCCGAGGCCGCCAGGATCCTGACGGAGAACCGGGTGCCCGTCTCGTTGTTCCTGCTGCCGGGGGCGACCTCGTACGACACCGGGTACTTCACCGGGCTCGTCGAGCAGGGTCGCGCGACGGTGGAGAACCACACCGTCAACCACCCCGACCTGACCACCCTCGACGCGGCCGGGAAGGACGCCGAGGTGTGCGGGGCCGGGGAGCAGCTGGGGGCGACGTTCGGGAAGGCGCCGAAGCTGCTGCGGCCGCCCTACGGGGCGGTCAACGACGAGGTGCGGCTCGCGGCGAAGGCGTGCGGGGTGAAGGCCCTGGTCACGTGGACGTACGACTTCACGACCTGGAGCGAGACCCCGCCGACGCCGCGACTGCGGGCGGGGGACATCGTGCTGCTCCACTTCACGCCGACGTTGGCGGCGGACCTGCGGCGGGCCCTGGACGCGGCGAAGGCCGCCGGGCTGAAGCCGGCGGCCCTCATGCCGCAGTTGAAGGCGGCCGGACTTCTCCCGTAGGGCTACGCCTCGCGGTGGACCTTCGTGTTCGAGGCCTGGGCGCGGGGGCGGACCACGAGGAGGTCGATGTTGACGTGGCTGGGACGGGTCACCGCCCAGGTGACGGTGTCGGCCACGTCGTCGGCGGAGAGGGGGTCCGCGACCCCCTCGTAGACCTTCTGCGCCTTGGCCGCGTCGCCGCGGAAGCGGGTGGTGGCGAACTCCTCGGTCTTGACCATGCCGGGGGCGATCTCGATCACGCGGACGGGCTGCCCGACGATCTCCAGGCGGAGCGTCTCGGCCAGGACGCGGGCGCCGTTCTTCGCGGCGACGTAGCCGGCGCCGCCCTCGTAGGCCGAGTGGCCGGCGGTGGAGGAGAGGACGACCACCGTGCCGTCGCCGGAGGCGACGAGGGCGGGCAGGAGCGCCTGGGTGACGTTGAGGGTGCCGATGACGTTGACCTCGTACATCGCGCGCCAGTCGGCAGGGTCGCCGGTGGCGACGGGCTCGGCGCCGATGGCGCCGCCGGCGTTGTTGACGAGGACGTCGACGGAGGGGAAGCGTTCCAGGGACCTCGCGAAGGCGTCCACGGCGGCGCGGTCGGTGACGTCGAGGGCGTGGGCGGTGGCCTCGTGGCCGGCCTGGTTCAGATCCGCGGCGAGGGCCTCGATGCGGTCCTTGCGGCGGGCGGTGAGGACGACGTGGAAGCCGGCCGCGGCGAGCTGCCGGGCGGTGGCCGCGCCGATTCCGCTGCTCGCGCCGGTGACTACGGCGGTTCGGGTGGCCGGGCGCGTGCTCATGGGCGGGGCTCCTCGTTCGGTCGTGACGTCCGCTCGTGGCGTTCGCCTTCGCGGCGCCGGGTGGTGGCGCTCGTTCGTTCGTACGGGTGATTCCTGGCCAGCATAGGCGTGCTCAGCTGCGCGGCGCGTACATGATCAAGGCCATTCCGGCGAGGCAGACGAGGGCTCCGGAGATGTCCCAGCGGTCGGGCCGGTAGCCGTCGGCGACCATGCCCCAGACGAGGGATCCGGCGACGAAGACCCCGCCGTAGGCCGCCAGGACGCGGGCGAAATCCCCTTGGGGCTGGAGGGTGGCGACGAATCCGTAGAGGCCCAGGGCGATGACGCCGGCGCCGATCCACGCCCAGCCCTTGTGTTCCCGGACTCCCTGCCAGACCAGCCAGGCGCCGCCGATCTCCAGGAGGGCGGCGAGGAGGAAGAGGGCGGCGGAGCGGGCGATCGGCATGGCTCGAAGCGTACGCAGGCGAATGGGGGCAGGGCACGCCCACGATCGTGTGATGGTCCGACCGGGCGGTGGGCGTGGTGGCTACGGTCCGCGCGAGGAGGTGGTCGCGGTGCGCGTGGGTGCCGTACGGAGTGTGGTGGTGGCGGGCTTGCTGGTGCTGGGCGCGGCCGGGCCGGCGGGTGCGTGGGCCGGACCCGAGGCCGATCTGGCGTACCACGGTCGGGTGGCCCTGGCGAAGGGGCAGCTGCGGGTGCTGCTGGTCCCGGAGAACGAGGGGCCGTCCGCGGTGGCGAACGCTACGTTGCGGTTGCGGCTGTCGGAGGAGCTCGCGGACCGGCAGGAGTTGGCCGCGGGGTGCGCGCGGGTGGGCCCGCGCGAGGTGGTGTGCGAGACGGGTCCGCTCCCGGAGCACGGCCGGGGCCGGCACATCGGGCTGGTGCTGGGCTTCCGTGAGCGGCCGGCGGAGGTGGTGCTGACGGTCGACACCTGGTGGAACGGCGGGGCGACCGACCGCAACGGCGCCAACAACGAGCACGTGGTGCTGGCGCTGGACACGGGCGACTCCTACGTCTTCTGACCCCCCTGGCCGGGTGCGCGGTGGGGCAGGAGCCATGCGGCGACCGCCCGGGCGAGCTCGGCGTCGGTGGCCCGCGGGGCGCTCCAGGCGAGGTACCCGTCCGGGCGGACGAGGGCGCAGGCGGTACGTCCGGGGGTCGCCCAGTGGTGGTGGGCGAGGGGGGCGCCGGGCGGGGTGGTGGCGCCGGGCGGGGTGATGAGGACGAAGCCGCCGGCGCGCAGGGCCTCGTAGAGCCGGCGGGGGGCGGCTGGTGCGCCGGGTCCGGCCGGTCCGTCGGCGGGGGCGAGGGCGATGTCGGGGGCGCGGCGGCCGGCGAGGGTGGGGCGGCGGGTGCCGGGCGGGGGCGGGTAGGAGATGCCGATGCCGGAGACCAGGCCGAGGGCCCGGTCCTGGAGCGGGGTGACGCGGGCGAGGACGGCGGCGCCGAGGGTGCGGGCGGTGCGCAGGGCGGGCCCGGCGGCCATGACGGAGCGGACGAGGGCGCCGCTGGCGCGCAGGACGAGGCGGCCCACGGGGTGGCGTTCGCGCTGGTAACTGTCGAGGAGGGACTCGGGGTCCGGGGCCTGGCCGTGGAGGACGGCGGCGAGTTTCCAGGAGAGGTTGGCGGCGTCCTGGAGGCCGGTGTTCATGCCGAGGCCGCCGGCGGGGGAGTGGACGTGGGCGGCGTCCCCGGCGAGGAAGACGCGGCCGACGCGGTAGTGCGGGACCTGGCGTTCGTCGCTGTGGAAGCGGGACATCCAGCGGGGGTCGTGCATGCCGTGGTCGGTGCCGAGGGCGTCGCGGATCACGGCGCGGACCTCTTCGAAGTCGACGGGGTCGTCCTCGGTGGGGGAGCCGGTGCGGGGGTCGTCGCGGCGCCAGCCGATGGCGCGGTACCAGCCGTCGCCGAAGGGGGCGAGGAATCCGAAGGCCTCACCGTTGCCGTTGACGGCGAGGACGTCCCGGGGCGGGTCGGTGAGGCGGACGTCGGCGAGCACCATGGAACGGACGACGGCCCGGCCGGGGAAGGGCAGGCCGAGGGCCCCGCGGACGGTGGAGCGGACGCCGTCGGCGCCGACCACGTGACGGGCGTGGAGCAGGGCGGTGTCGTGGGGCGAGGTGTGGCCGGGGGCACGGAACTCGACGGTGACGGTGCCGGTGTCCGTATCGCGGTCCTGGTGGAGGCCTGTGACCTGACAGTCGTACCGGATGTGCACGCCTGTGGACAACGCGCGACGCTCCAGCAGTTTCTCTGTCTCATATTGAGGCGTGATGAGCACGAAGGGGTAGCGGGAGCGCAGTCGTCGAAGGGAGAGGGCCATGCCGTTGAAGGGGCGCACGCCGTCGATCCGCCGTCCGGTGGAGACGAGTTCGTCGGCGAGACCACGCGCGTCGAGGAGTTCGAGGGTGCGGGCGTGGACGGCGAAGGCGCGGGTGAGGTTGGCGGCCGTCTGGGCGCGTCGTTCGAGGAGGGTGACGGAGAGTCCGGCGGCGGCGAGATCGCCCGCGAGCAGGAGTCCGGTGGGCCCGGCGCCGACGACCACCACATCGACGGTGTCATCGGCTCCGGGTGGCCGCGCCGCCGTGCGCCCGGCGGCGGTGGGATTCACGACGTGCGCGGGGTCCTCGGCGGCGGCAGTCATGTCCCGAGAGTCTGCCGGCCGGCGTTCGCCGCCGGGGGGCGTCAGCGGGGCGCGCCGTTGCCGAATTCCGCCAGGGCCTCGTCGACGATGTCCTCCAGGCGGGCGTGGTGGGCACCGCGCCAGTAGACGCGCTCGCAGTCGGCGCACTGCGCGAATACGTCGTAGGAGCGCTGCGTGCCCTGCTCCAGACGGTCGCCCACGCTGTCCTTGTCGGCCTCGCGCAGGCGGCCGTTGCAGGCGGTGCAGCGGGTCCACGGGGCGAGGACGGGGGCGAACCTGCCGAGGATGTCGCGGAGTTGTTCGTCGGGACTGTCGCTGTAGACGTACGCGCCGGCGAAGAGCTCGCGGCGGCGCAGGAGGCCCCGGTCGCGGGAGAGCAGGACACGCTGTTCGGTGGCGGAGCGGGTGGCGAGGGCGGGGTCGCCGATGTCCTCGTTCTCGTAGGCCGCGTCGACGCCGAGCAGGCGCAGGCGGCGGGCGAGGGTGCCGAGGTGGACGTCGAGGAGGAAGCGCAGGGGTGCGCCGGGGACCTGTTGGGGGCGCTCGACGGCGAACACCTCGACGGACTGGCCTGCTTGGGGCACGTAGGAGACGGGCACCTCGTGGCCGTCGACGAGCAGGCGGCCGACCTCGGTGAGCGGGACTCCCGCAGCCTCGACGACGTGGCCGAGGCTGGAGGCGCCGTCGGTGGCGGTCGGTACGCGTTCCGCGCGCCGGCTGGGCGGGGCGAAGAGGCGCAGTTCAGGGGCGAGGGTGAGGTGGATACCGGGACCGTTCACGGTCTCAGCATGCCATTCGGGGGTGGGTGGGTGCGGCCGAATTACCGTGCGGGGGCGGGGCGGATGGGCTGGGAGTGGGGGGGGTGGGTGGTGGGCGAGCTGGAGGTCGGCGCCGACGGGGGGCGGCCGGGTGCGCGGGTGGACGTGCGGGCGGCGGGGGCGGGCCGGGCCGGCTTGGCCGGCGGCGGGTTCGGGTGGTGGCGCGGGCTGGGGTGGTACGGGCTCGGCCGGTGGTGCCGGATCGGCCCGGGGGTGCGGGTTCAGGGGCGGAGGGAGAGGTGCCAGTCGTTGCTCGGGTGGGGGGTGCCCGGGGGGTACTCGAAGTCCACGCGGCCCAGGCAGGTGAAGCCCGCCCGGCGGCACACCGAGTTGGAGGCCGGGTGGTCGAAGCCGGGGAAGGCGTGCAGGGAGGCCCGTGTGCCGTGGGTGGCCACGTACGCGACGAGCTCCCGCAGGGCGGCCGCCGCCAGACGCTGCCCCTGGTACTCGGGGAGCACCGCCCAGCCGGTCTCGTACACGGGCTCGCCGCGCCACTCCCGTTCCCAGAAGCCGATCGACCCGACCGTCTCGGTGCCCCGCGTCACCCGGAACATCCGCCCGACGGCCGGCTCCCGAGCGGTCAGGGCCTCGTAGCGGCGCTGCCGGTCGGCGAGCTTCTCCTCGGACTCGGGCCCGCCCAGGAACCGGGTCATCTCCGGCTCGTTCTGCCGTCGCAGCAACCAGAGGTCGCCCTCGGCCCACGCGGTGAGCGCGAGGTCCGACGCGGGCGCGGCGGGAACGGCGTGCCCGGGGGGTTCGGTCACGGCCAGACCAGGCAGTACGGCTGGTGGCCCGCCTCGTGGAGGCGGTGGGAGAAGTCCTGCCACTCGTGCAGGAGCTGGTAGACGTTGAAGGCGTCCCGGGGGCCGCCGCGGTCGGGCACCGTCGACCAGATGAAGGCGGCCGCGCCGACCGACTCCTCGCCGATGCCGCGCAGCGGGTCGACCACCGTCGTCGGGAGCTTGACCACCGCGTAGTCGGGGTGGAGCACGACCAGCTCCAGTGGGGGCACCTTGTGCAGGGGTATGCCCTCGATGCCGGTCAGGACCATCGCGGCCACCGTCTCCGGCTTGATCTTGGTGAACATGCCGCCCATGCCGAGCTCGTCGCCGCCCAGCTCCTCGGGGCGCATGGTCACCGGCACGCGGGCGGCGGTGGCGCCGTCGGGGGCGCCGAAGTACTTGTACGTCACTCCCATGCCGCGGCCCCTGGGGAGGCCGTCGGCGGCCTGGGTCGGTGCCGGTACGGGATCGGCGGCCTCGGCGCCACGCCGCCGGTGCTTGCCTCGGCGGCGGGCATCACGGGCGCGCTGCGGGTCCAGGCCGTCCGTGCCCTCGCCCGGTCCACCACCGCGTTGCATATCTCCACCCGACTGGTATTGCCTGCCCCGGCCCCGCGGCCCCCGCCACGCAGCCTGATCATCATGGCAGTGACCTCCCCCGCGGTGGCGCGGTGAAACGCCCGTCCGCAAGTCTGTCGCGGCCTCTGAGACCATGGCTGGTGTGAGCTACCCGTACCCGTATGAAGCCCCAGTTTCGCAGACGCTCTTCGAGCGCGCGTCCCTCGTGACCCCCGGCGGCGTGAACTCTCCTGTGCGCGCCTTCCGTGCCGTGGGCGGTACGCCCCGGTTCATGGTGTCCGGTACCGGTCCCTACCTGACCGACGCCGACGGGCGTGAGTACGTCGACCTGGTCTGCTCGTGGGGACCGATGATTCTCGGCCACTCCCACCCGCAGGTGATCGAGGCGGTCCAGGCGGCGGTCGCCCGCGGCACGTCCTTCGGCACGCCCGGTGAGGGCGAGGTCGCCCTCGGCGAGGAGATCGTCGCCCGCATCGAGCCCGTGGAGCAGGTGCGCCTGGTCTCCTCGGGTACCGAGGCGACCATGTCGGCGATCCGTCTGGCGCGCGGTTTCACCGGCCGCGCCAAGATCGTCAAGTTCGCCGGTTGCTACCACGGCCACGTCGACGCGCTGCTGGCCGCCGCCGGTTCCGGTCTGGCGACCTTCGCGCTGCCGGACACCCCCGGGGTGACCGGCGCGCAGGCCGGCGACACGATCGTGCTGCCCTACAACGACCTCGAATCGGTGCGGGCGGCGTTCGCCGCGCACCCGGGCGAGATCGCCTGCGTCATCACGGAGGCCGCCCCCGGCAACATGGGCGTGGTCACTCCGGGCGAGGGCTTCAACCAGGGGCTGGCGGACCTGTGCCGCGAGAACGGCGCCCTGTACATCTCCGACGAGGTGATGACCGGATTCCGTACCTCGCGGGCCGGCTGGTACGGCGTGGACGGGGTCAAGCCCGACCTGATGACCTTCGGCAAGGTCATGGGCGGCGGCTTCCCGGCGGCGGCGTTCGGCGGTCGCGCGGACATCATGGGCCACCTGGCCCCGGCGGGCCCGGTCTACCAGGCGGGCACGCTCTCGGGTAACCCGATCGCCACCGCCGCCGGTCTCGCGCAGCTGCGGCTGCTGGACGCGGCGGCGTACGAGAAGGTCGACGCGGTCTCGAAGGAGATCCAGGGCCTGGTGACGGCGGCGCTGAGCAAGGAGGGCGTGGCGCACCGGCTGCAGACCGCCTCCAACATGTTCTCGGTGTTCTTCACCGAGAACGAGGTGCGCGACTACGACGACGCGAAGAAGCAGGAAGCGTTCCGCTTCAACGGCTTCTTCCACTCGATGCTGGCGCAGGGCGTCTACCTGCCGCCGTCGGCGTTCGAGTCGTGGTTCGTGTCCACCGCCCACGACGAGCGCGCCGTCGAGCGCATCGCGGCCGCGCTGCCCGCCGCCGCCCGAGCCGCCGCGGAGGCGACCGCATGAGCGAGCGCACGAGTGACCGCGAGAGCGGGCGGGGCGGTGCGGGCGAGACCGCCGGGTCTGCCGGGTCTGCCGAGATCACGGTCGTCCACCTGATGCGGCACGGGGAGGTGCACAACCCCGACGGGGTCCTGTACGGGCGCCGCGCGGGCTACCACCTCTCCGAGCTGGGTCGGCAGATGGCCGACCGGGTCGCCGAGCACCTTCAGGAGCGGGACATCACCTACGTGGTGTCCTCGCCGCTGGAGCGGGCCCAGGAGACGGCGGCGCCGATCGGCAAGACGCACGGCCTGGACCTGGCGACGGACGGTCGGCTGATCGAGGCGGGCAACGTCTTCGAGGGCAAGACCTTCGGCGTCGGAGACGGCGCGCTGCGCAAGCCGGGCAACTGGAAGCACCTGACGAACCCGTTCCGGCCGTCGTGGGGCGAGCCGTACGTGGAGCAGGTCGTGCGGATGATGAGCGCGATCGAGTCCGCGAGGGACGCTGCGCGGGGGCACGAGGCGGTGGCGGTCAGCCATCAGCTGCCGATCTGGATCGTACGGAGCTTCGCGGAGAAGCGGCGGCTGTGGCACGACCCGCGGCGGCGGCAGTGCACGTTGGCCTCGCTGACCTCGTTCACGTACCAGGGGGACCGGCTGGTGTCGGTCGGCTACAGCGAGCCGGCGCGGGATCTGGTGCCGAGTCATTTGCTGGCGGGCGCGAAGCCGGTGAAGGGCAAGTCGAAGGCCTTCGGGGCGTAGCCCCTGCCCGGGGGCGGGCAACACCCCGCCCCCGGGACACGTCCCGCCCCCGCCGGCCCCCTGAGGCCTGCCCCCGGAAGCCCCCTCGGGCCGCGCCCGGCCCCCCTCGGGCTGAGCCCGGTGCAGCCGCTGCGCGGAGCCACTCCCCGCCCCACCCTTCCCCCGTTCCCCGGGCTGTGCCCGGACCGGACTTGCCTGCCACCCGGGCCCCGGCCCCGCCCGCCGGGTCCCCCGCGCCGGCCCGCCGGCCCCCGCCCGGACACCCCCCGGGCTGCGCCCCGCCCCGGCCCCCCTGCGCTGCGCCCCGGCCCGGACCCGCCCCTCCCCGCGCCGGCCCGCCGGCCATCGCCCGGCCCCCCGGGCTGCGCCCCGCCCCGGCCCGGACCCGCTCCGCCCCGCGCCGGCCCGCCGGGCCCCCGTCCCCCGGCCCCTCCCGGGCTGTGCCCCCCCGGCCCCGCCCCCCGGCCTCGGCCCGCCGGCCCCCGCCCGGACACCCCCCGGGCTGCGCCCCGGCCCGGTCCCGCCCCCGGCCCCCGCCCGCCGGGCCCCCGCCCCCCGCCCCGCCCCCGACCGCCGCCCCCCGCCCTCCGCCCGGAGGGCAAGGGCATGGGGGAGTCATGGGTTGGCTTTTTTTCGTACAAGTTCGGGGGGTTGGACGTGTCGACCTATCCGGGGCGCTGGATTGTCCGTTTATATGATCTTTCATGAGTGACGTGCGCGACATCAGTCGAAGGGGAGTGCTCGGTCTCGGACTTGGCGTCGCCGCCGCGGCCGGGATCGCCGGTTGCAGTGGCGGCGGGAGCGGATCGGCGAAGTTGGGGCCGGGCGGGGCCGGGGGTGCTCCCGTCAAGCCGGGGGCCCCCGCGGCCAAGACGATCGGCGACGGGTCCACCTCCGACACCGGGCCCCAGCCGCACCAGCCGCCCAAGCCGGTGCCCCTCCAGCCCGGTGAGACCCCACCGCAGTTCGTCGTCTTCAGTTGGGACGGCGCCGGCGAGGTCGGCAACGGCCTCTTCCCGCGCTTCCTCAAGGTGGCCAAGGACCACGGCGCGGCCATGACCTTCTTCCTGTCGGGGCTCTACCTCCTCCCCGAGTCCAAGCGTGACCTCTACCACCCGCCGAACAACCCCGTCGGCGCCTCCGACATCGGCTACCTCAAGGACGAGAACGTACGCCGCACGCTCGGCCACGTGCGGGAGGCCTGGCTGGACGGCCACGAGATCGGGACCCACTTCAACGGTCACTTCTGCGGCGGCAAGGGCTCCGTCGCCCACTGGACCCCGGACGACTGGCAGAGCGAGATCGACCAGGCCGTGTCGTTCGTCACCAACTGGCGCACGAACACCGGCTTCACCGACCTCCCCCCGCTGCCCTTCGACTACGGCAAGGAGCTGATCGGCGCCCGTACCCCCTGCCTTCTCGGCCAGGAGTCGCTCCTGCCCACCGCCCGCAAGCTGGGTTGGCGCTACGACGCCAGTTCCTCCGGGGGCCTCCAGCAGTGGCCGGAGCGCAAGGACGGGATCTGGGACCTGCCCCTGCAGTCCCTGCCCTTCCCCGGGCACGCCTTCGAGGTGCTGAGCATGGACTACAACATCCTGGCCAACCAGTCGAAGAGCAGCACCAAGGGGGTGCCCGCCAACTACCCGTCCTGGCTCACCCAGGCCACCTCCACCTACATCGGCGGCTTCCGTCGCGCCTACGAGACCAACCGCGCGCCCCTCTTCATCGGCAACCACTTCGAGGAGTGGAACGGCGGCATCTACATGGACGCCGTCGAGGAAGCCCTCAAGAGCATGGCGGACAAAAAGGACGTACGCCTCGTATCCTTCCGGCAGTTCACCGACTGGCTGGACGTCCAGGATCCGAAGGTCGTGGCCAGGCTGCGGGGGCTCGCCCCGGGTCAGTCCCCGGTCGGTGGCTGGCGCACGTACCTCTCCGCCACCTGACCAGCGCCTGCGCGCCCCGCCGGGGGGTGAGGAAGATCCGCAAATCGCCCATGCGAAACTTTTCACATGAGCCTTAGCCGCGCCCGTGTCCGTCGCACCAGCCGCCGCTCACCCGGCAGCCGTGCCGCCCTGCTGACCGCGGTGGCCCTCACGAGCGCCCTGACCCTTACGGCGTGCGGCGGTTCGGGCGGCGGCAAGACCTCCGGCTCCGCCGGCGGCAACTACGTGACCGGCCCCAACGGCATCTCCACCGTCGCCAAGGCCGACCGCGCCGAAGCCCCCAAGCTGGACGGCGAGACCGTCGACGGCAAGACCCTCGACACCACCACCCTCAAGGGCAAGGTCGTCGTCCTCAACGTGTGGGGCTCCTGGTGCCCGCCGTGCCGGGCCGAGGCCCCGTACTTCGCGAAGGTCTCCAAGGAGCTCGGCGAGGCGGGCAAGGACGTCTCCTTCGTCGGCCTCAACACGCGCGACAGCAGCAAGCAGAACGCCACCTCGTTCGAGGAGAACTTCGGGATCACCTACCCGAGCCTCTACGACCCGGACGGCAAGCTGATGCTCCGCTTCCCCAAGGGCACGCTCAACCCGCAGTCCATCCCCTCCACCATCGTCCTCGACAAGGAGGGTAAGATCGCGGCCCGCACCCTGGTCGCGGTCAACGAGGAGCAGCTGCGGTCGATGATCGACCCGCTCCTCGCGGAGAAGTGACCCGGTGAGCGCCCTCGTGGTCGAGCACCTCCTCGCCGCCGAATCCACCGGTGTGAACACCACCGTCCTCAACGGCGCGCTGCTGCTGGCCCTGCCGCTCTCGCTGCTGGCCGGACTGGTCTCGTTCTTCTCCCCCTGCGTCCTGCCGCTGGTGCCCGGCTACCTGTCGTACGTGACCGGCGTCGGCGGGGCCGACCTCGCGGAGGCCCGCCGCGGCCGGATGGTGGCGGGCGCGAGCCTGTTCGTCCTCGGGTTCACGGCCGTCTTCGTGTCGACCGGCGCGCTCTTCGGCTACTTCGGGGACAGCCTCGCCGCCAACAAGGACGTCATCTCGCGGGTGCTCGGCGGGGTGGTGATCCTCCTCGGGTTCTTCTTCATGGGGTTGATCCCCGGCCTGACGATGCGCGAGTTCCGCTTCCACAAGAAGCCGGCGGCCGGTCTGATCGGCGCGCCCCTGCTCGGCGTGCTCTTCGGCGTCGGCTGGAGCCCCTGCATGGGACCGACCCTCGCGGCGGTCAACACGCTCTCCATCGACCAGGCCACGGCCGGCCGCGGCGCGCTGCTCACCGTGGTGTTCTGTCTGGGACTGGGCCTGCCGTTCATCTTCACCGCGATCGCCTTCCGCAAGGCGCTCGGCGCGTTCGGCTGGGTGAAGAAGCACTACGCGTGGGTGATGCGCATCGGCGGCGGCATGCTGATCCTGACCGGTCTGCTGCTCGTCACAGGAATGTGGACGAGCATCGTGTCGGAGATGCAGAGCTGGACCAATGGCTTCACGGTGGGGATCTGAGGACTACAGGCTGATGAGTACGACCGACAAGGCGTCCACCGAGGCGCCGCACGACTCCACCGCCGAGGCGGACACCGACGCCGCCGCCGGAGCGCAGCTCTCCACGGCCCCGGTCGAGGACGCCCCCGGCGCCCCCGTGGGCATCGGAGTGCTCGGGTGGGCGCGCTGGTTCTGGCGCCAGCTCACCTCCATGCGGGTGGCGCTGATCCTCCTGTTCCTGCTCTCGCTGGGCTCCATCCCCGGCTCCCTCATCCCACAGACCCAGGTCGACGCGATGAAGGTCGCGGAGTGGAAGCGGACCCACGAGTTCTGGGTGCCGATGGCCGAGAAGCTCCAGCTCTTCGACGTCTACAGCTCGGTGTGGTTCTCCGCGATCTACATCCTGCTGTTCGTGTCGCTGATCGGCTGCATCATCCCGCGCACCTGGCAGTTCGTCGGCCAGCTGACCGGCCGCCCCCCGGGCGCGCCCCGTCGGCTGGACCGGCTCCCGGCGTACACGACGTGGCGTACGGAGAAGTCCCCCGACGAGGTGCTGGCCTCGGCCAAGGGCGTCCTCGGCGGGCGCCGCTTCCGTGCGGACGTGAGCGGCAACGCCGTCGCCGCCGAGAAGGGCTACCTCCGCGAGGCGGGGAACCTGGCCTTCCACATCGCGTTGATCGTGATGCTGGTGGCCTTCGCCGCCGGTCAGCTCTTCAAGTCGGAGGGCGGCAAGCTCGTCCTGCGCGGCAAGGGCTTCTCGAACACGCTCACCCAGTACGACGACTTCAAGTCCGGCAGCCTCTTCTCCTCCGACAACCTGCCGCCGTTCTCGTTCACCCTGGACAAGTTCGACGCCACGTACGAGAAGACGGGCCCGCAGAAGGGCACGCCGCGCGACTTCAAGGCGTACGTCACCTACACCGAGGGCGCCGAGGGGGCGCCGCGCAAGACCGACATCGAGGTCAACAAGCCGCTGGAGATCGACGGCTCCAAGATCTTCCTGCTGGGCCACGGCTACGCGCCCGTCATCTCGGTGACCGACCCCTCGGGCAAGGTGGTCTACAAGGACGCCGTGCCGATGCTGCCCTTCGACGCGAACCTCAGCTCCTCCGGCGCCGTCAAGGTCCCGGACGGCTACCGCAACAAGAAGGGCGACAAGGAACAGCTCGGCTTCAACGCCATGTTCGTGCCGACCTTCGCGGGCGAGGGCAAGGGCACGATGCTCTCGCAGTTCCCCGCCCTGGACTTCCCGGTCCTCGCGCTGAGCGCCTACCACGGCAGCCTCGGCGTGGACTCGGGCCTGCCGCAGAACGTGTACCAGCTGAACACCTCCAAGCTGAAGGAGTTCAAGGGCGAGGACGGGCAGCTGTTCAAGAAGCGGCTGCTGCCCGGCGAGGCCATGGAGCTGCCGGGAGGTGAGGGAACCGTCAAGTTCGAGGGCATCGAGCGCTGGGCGACCTTCTCCATCACCCAGCAGCCCGCCAGTGGCCTCGCCCTCGCGGGCGCCATCGCCGCCATCGGCGGTCTGGCCGCGTCCCTGTTCATCCAGCGCCGCCGGATCTGGGTCCGCGCGGTGCGCGGCGAGGACGGCGTCACCGTCGTGGAGATGGCCGGGCTCGGCCGCAGTGAGTCCGCCAAACTGCCCGAGGAGCTGTCGGCGCTGGCCGGCGCCCTGTACGAGCGGGCGCCCGCGCCCGAACAAGACCCCACGGACCCGGCGGATCCCGCAGATCCCGCGGCCCCCGCAGAAGCAGAAGAAGCCCACGAAGGAGAGCGCGCATGACGCTGCTCGCAGCCGCCACCAACGAGAGCCTGGCAGATCTCAGCAACAAGCTGATCTACGCGTCGATGGCGGTCTACACGCTCGCCTTCCTCGCGCACATCACCGAGTGGGTCTTCGGAAGCCGCAGCAAGGTGGGCCGCACGGCCGCCGCGCTGACGACGTCCGGGGCCGCAGCCGGGGCCGCAGCCGGTCCCGCCGTCCTGGTACGGAACCAGGGCGGCGGCACCGCGGTCCTCGACAAGCCGCAGGTCGTCACCCGCTCCGCCGCCGGCACCCGGGACGTCCCGGACGGCCCCGGCGCGGCCGGCGGCACCGAGAAGGGCGACCTGTACGGACGGATCGCGGTCTCGCTGACCGTGCTCGGCTTCCTCGTCGAGGCCGCGGGCGTGGTCGCCCGCGCGATGTCCGTGCAGCGGGCCCCCTGGGGCAACATGTACGAGTTCTCGGTGACCTTCTCCACGGTCGCCGTCGGCGCCTACCTGGCCCTCCTGGCGCTGAAGAAGAACGTCCGCTGGCTCGGCCTGATCCTGATCACGACGGTCCTGCTTGACCTCGGCATCGCCACCACCTGGCTCTACACCGACAGCGACCAGCTGGTCCCGGCCCTGCACTCGTACTGGCTGTGGATCCATGTCTCCACGGCCATCTTCTGCGGCGCCGTCTTCTACATCGGCGCGGCCGGCGCGGTCCTCTACCTCTTCCGCGACTCCTACGAGAGCCACCTGGAGCAGGGCCGCACCCCGGGCCGCTTCCGCTCCTCGGTGCTGGAGCGGCTGCCCTCGGCGGCCTCGCTCGACAAGTTCTCGTACCGGATCAACGCGGCCGTCTTCCCGCTGTGGACCTTCACCATCGTCGCGGGCGCGATCTGGGCGGGCGACGCCTGGGGCCGCTACTGGGGCTGGGACCCCAAGGAGGTCTGGTCCTTCGTGACCTGGGTGGCCTACGCCTGCTACCTGCACGCGCGCGCCACGGCCGGCTGGAAGGGCCGCAAGGCCGCCTACCTGGCCCTGTTCGCCTTCGCCTGCTGGATCTGGAACTACTACGGCGTGAACATCCTGCTCAGCGGAAAGCACTCGTACGCGGGCGTCTGAGCCGCCGACAGGCTTTCACCGCACGCACGCACGCACGCACACACGCACACGCGAAGCGGCCCGGACCTCCTCGGTCCGGGCCGCTTCGCGTGCGTCTACGCGTCCTTCTCCAACACGTACGAGCCCCGTTGGTGCACGGAGTCGAGGAAGAAGTACAGCTCCAGAGTCCGGCGTTCGTCGCGGCGCAGTTCGAAGGTCCACGCGTACCGGCCGGGCGCCTTGGTGACGGTGCCGGAGCGGGTGGCCGTGCCGGTCGCGGCGGGGAGGACCAGGCGCAGGTGCTGGCCGAGGTTGCGGCCCGCCCGCCGGTCCTCGGTGAGGTGCCAACGGGCGGGGCCGGAGAGCCGCCAGCCGGCGGCGTAGTCGCGTTCCTGGCCGTCGAGGAGGGTGACGGAGGAGCTGCCGTCGGCCCGGAAGACGACCACGGTGCCCTCGACGCAGCGCCAGGTGCCGACGATCTCGGAGAGGTCGGCGTCGTAGACGGCGGGAACGGGGGTCGCGGCGTAGCTCCGGGGGTCCCATCCGGTCATGGCGAGCAGGGCGGAGACGAGCACCCCGTAGGCGAGGAGGTTGCGCAGGATCGTGTCGACGATCCGGAGCCGCGGTGGGCCGCCGGTGTTCCGTGTGTTCCGCAGGGCCCGTGAGGGTGGCATGGGGCCATTGTGACAGGGGACTTGAACGCGTTCAATCATCTTTCCGGACGGATTCGGTCCGGCGGTTCCGGCGTTTCACCACACGGGTCGCAGCGGCGGCAGGCCGTCGTCCCCGTGCAGCGCGCCGATGAGGTGGGATAGTTCGCGGCGCAGGGCCGGGAGGTCGGCGCGGGTGCCGAGTTCGGCTTCCAGCCCGTGCAGGACCCGGCCGGCGACGTCGAGGTGTTCGGTGGCGGCGGGGGTCAGCACGACGAGCTTGCGCCGCCCGCCGCCGGGGTGCGGCGCGCGCCGGACGTAGCCGCGCTTCTCCAGCTCGTCCACGAGCTGCCCGGCGGCCTGCTTGGTCACCCCGAGCCGCTCGGCCAGCTCCGTGGCGGTGGCCCCGGGGCCGCGCAGCGCCTGGAAGGCCATGCCGTGTACGGGGCGCAGGTCGCTCTGGCCGGCGGCGGCGAGGCGGCGGGTGAACTCGCCGAGCAGCAACTGGAAGCCGATGCCGAGCAGGAAGGCGAGCTCGACGTTCGCGTGCGCGGGGGCGGCGGCGGCGCGCGCCGGGGGGTCGGCGGGGGCGTCTTCTGCGGGGGAGGTCACGCGAACATGGTGACACAAGCGGGTCAAGCTGCTTTACTCATGATGAGTAAAGCAACTTGACTCACTACGACCCAGAAGACGAGGCCCGCCTTGCACGTGATCAGCTCTTCCCCCGACAACGTCACCGCCTCCCCGAACGCCACCATGACCGGCTTCGCCGCCCCCAGCCGGGGCAGCTCCGAACTCAGCACCTGGCACGTCGAGATGGCCGCCGGGTCCACCGGCCCCGAGCACTCCGTCAGCCGCGAGCAGGTCTGGCTGCTCACCGCGGGCGCCCTGGAGGTCACCTGCGACGGCCGCACCGAGAAGGTGTCCGCCGGCCAGACCCTGGTGCTCCAGCCCGACGTGCTGCGACAGATCACCGCCGTCGAGCCCTTCGAGGCGTACGTCGCGATGCGCGCGGACGGGGTCGCCACCGTCACCGGCACCGAGGGCACCCGCGTCCTGCCCTGGGCCCGATGACCACGCACGGCCCGGCCCCGACCCACCGGGCGCGGCCCCCGCGCCTTCGTCAACTGGGCCATCACTAAAACAAGTTGTCGCCGAAATCCCCCCTTGCCAGACTCCGGAGCCGGTCGGCGGTCCGTCGCCCGGACGTTCACGCGGCACACGGGGGAAACGATTTTGAAGCGACAGGCGAGAAACGTCGTGGCACGCACGGTCACCGGGCTCGGGCTCACGCTGGCCCTGTTCACCGGCGGGCTGCTGACGGCGGGCGCGGCCCACGCGCAACCGGTGACGGAGGGGACCGTCGCCTTCGACGGTGACGAGGGGGACTACATCAGCGGCGGTCGGAGCTACTCCTACGCCGCCGACACGGACCGCATCCAGGTGGTCGGCTCGGCCGCGCGCGGCCTGGTCGACGTCAACGTCAGCGGTACCAACGGCGACTGGTGGTCGATCTCGCTCGCCGCGCCCGACGGGCAGCAGCTCAAGGCCGGGACGTACGAGGGCGCCACGCGCCACCCGTTCAACGAGGGCAACGCCCCGGGTCTCAACCACGACGGCAACGGGCGCGGTTGCAACCAGCTGACGGGCTCCTTCACCATCTCGAAGATCAGCTGGGGCCCCAACGGCTACGTCGAGGCCCTCGACGCCACGTACGAGCAGCACTGCGAGGGCGGCCCGGCGGCCCTGCGCGGCCGGGTGCACATCAAGAACCCGGCGCCCCCGGTCGAGCTGTCGCTCGGTGTCGGCGTGTCGGTGGACGGGACGGCCAGTGCCCTCAACGGGCGGGCCACCGTCAAGGGCGAGGTGACCTGCAACAAGCCCGTCCGTGTCGACGTGTCGGGCCTGGTCACCCAGGTCAAGCGGAACATCCTGATCCGCGGTTCCTACGCGACCTCGGTGAACTGCGTGCCGGGAGCGCCCGTCGCGTGGAGCGCCGAGGCGGACCCCACGGGGACCACGCCCTTCCAGGCCGGTGACGTCGAGGTCAAGGTGACCGCGACCGGGTACGACACGGACTACCAGGTCGGGGTGAGCGCGAGCGACATCGCCGCGGTGCACCTCACCAAGGTCAAGAAGTAACGGCACCCGTACGGAAACGGCCCCGCGTCCCGCACCGGCGGGCGCGGGGCCTTCGTACGGCGTGCGGGGCCGGCCGGGTCGGACGACCGGGTCAGCCGTTGGTTCCCTTGCCGTCCTTCTCGTCCTTCTCGCCCTCGTCGTCCGCTTCCTCGCGCTCCGTGCGCTCCTTGCGCTCCTCGCGCAGCGAGTCCAAGAACTCCGGGTTGTCGTCCGGCGCCACCCACTGCGCGCGGCGCGACCGGCCGCCGGCGCCCGGGCCGCCGACCGAGGAGCGCTTCCTGCCCGCGAAGAGCCACACCACCGGACCGACGATCGAGAAGAGCAGGATGATGAGCACCCACACCACCTTGGGGAGGTGCTTGACCTCCTCCTCCGGCGTGTTCAGGCAGTCGATGAAGGCGTAGATGGTCAGCGCGAGGATCAGCAGGAAGGGCAGATAGCGCAACACGGTGTGGGACCGACTCCCGGGCAGTGGCGGCGGGACCGCCTCGGGCCCCGGTGACGTTCCCAGCGTAGTAGGTGACGGATACTGGGCCCCATGGCTTACGACGATCTCCGCTCGCTGCTCCGGGCTCTGGAGCGGGAGGGCGACCTCAAGCGCATCAAGGCCGAAGTCGACCCGTACCTGGAAGTCGGGGAGATCGTCGACAGAGTGAACAAGGCCGGCGGTCCGGCCCTGCTCTTCGAGAACGTCAAGGGTTCGGCGATGCCGCTCGCCATGAACGTCTTCGGGACCGACCGCCGCCTCCTCAAGGCCCTCGGCCTGAAGTCGTACGCCGAGATCAGCGAGAAGATCGGCGGCCTGCTCAAGCCCGAGCTGCCCCAGGGCTTCATCGGAGTCCGCGAGGCCTTCGGCAAGCTCGGCTCGATGGTCCACGTGCCGCCGAAGAAGGTGAAGGGCGAGTCCGCGCCCGTCCAGGAGGTCGTCCTCACCGGCGACGACGTGGACCTGGACCGGCTGCCGGCCCTCTTCACCTGGCCCAAGGACGGCGGGTCCTTCTTCAACCTCGGCCTCACCCACACCAAGCACCCCGAGACGGGCGTCCGCAACCTCGGCCTCTACCGCCTCCAGCGCCACGACAAGCGCACCATCGGCATGCACTGGCAGATCCACAAGGACAGCCGCAACCACTACGCCGTGGCCGCCGCGCGCGGCGAGCGGCTGCCGGTCGCCATCGCCTTCGGCTGCCCGCCCGCCGTGACCTACGCCTCCACCGCGCCGCTGCCGGGCGACATCGACGAGTACCTCTTCGCCGGGTTCGTCGCGGGCAAGCGCATCGAGATGGTCGACTGCAAGACGGTCCCGCTCCAGGTGCCGGCCAACGCCGAGGTCGTCATCGAAGGCTGGCTGGAGCCCGGGGAGACCCTCCCCGAGGGCCCCTTCGGCGATCACACCGGCTTCTACACCCCGCAGGAACCCTTCCCCGCGCTGAAGATCGACTGCGTGACGATGCGCAAGCGCCCGCTGATCCAGTCCATCGTGGTCGGCCGGCCGCCGACCGAGGACGGGCCGCTGGGCCGCGCGACGGAGCGGTTCTTCCTGCCCCTGCTCAAGATCATCGTGCCGGACATCGTGGACTACCACCTGCCCGAGTCGGGCGGCTTCCACAACTGCGCGATCGTCTCGATCGACAAGAAGTACCCGAAACACGCGCAGAAGGTCATGCACGCCATCTGGGGCGCCCACATGATGTCGCTGACCAAGCTGATCATCGTGGTGGACAAGGACTGCGACGTCCACGACCTCCACGAGGTGTCCTGGCGCGCGCTCGGCAACACCGACTACTCCCGCGACCTCACCGTGGTCGAGGGACCCGTCGACCATCTGGACCACGCCTCGTACCAGCAGTTCTGGGGCGGCAAGGCGGGGATCGACGCCACGAAGAAACTCCCGGAGGAGGGCTACACGCGTGACGGCGGCTGGCCCGACATGGTGGAGTCCGATCCCGCGACGGCGGCCCTCGTGGACCGCCGCTGGAAGGAGTACGGCCTGTGAGCCCCATCGCCGTGGGCGGTCCCGCCCTCTTCATCGGCAGTGACACCCCCTGTGTCGCCCTGGTGCGCCCCTCGATCGACCCCGCCCAGCCGGAGGTCCGCGAGGCCGCCGAGCGCGCCGGTGTCACCCCCGAGGAGTTCGCCGGACCGTCCGACCTGTGGCAGCTGATCGCCGACCGCACCGACGGGGAGGGGCGGGAGATCGCCCTGAACGACCTCTCCACCGCCGACGCCGCCGCCTTCGCCGACCGGCTGCTCGCCGCGACCGCCGACCCGGAGGCCGCGTTCACGCTCGTGCTGACGGTGGCCGCGCACGACGTGCTGCGCCTCGACGGCCGGCCCGCGGGCGAGGGCTTCGCCTTCCTGGCCGCCGTCGTCCCACCGCCGTCCGAGGGGACGCCGGCGCTGGAGGTGGAGATCGGCCCGCAGTCGGTCACCGACCTGCGCGCCGAACTCGAACAGTTCCGGAGGTCCCTCGGATGACATCGGCCGCCGAGGGCGTCCTCGGGTCCGGATCCGCGCCGGAGACCAGCGGGAAGGTGAAGGCCTTCCTGCGGCTCGTGATGATCGAGCACTCGGTCTTCGCGCTGCCCTTCGCCTACATCGCCGCGCTCACCGCCATGTTCCGTCTCGACGGCACCGTCCACTGGGGCACGCTGGCGCTGGTGACGGTGTGCATGGTGGGCCTGCGGACCTTCGCGATGGCCGCGAACCGGATCATCGACCGGGAGATCGACTCCCGCAACCCCCGCACCGCCGGGCGCGAACTGGTCACCGGCGCGGTGTCCGTGCGTACGGCGTGGACGGGGGCGGGGGTCGCGCTCGCGGTGTTCCTCGGCTCGGCCGCGCTGCTCAACCCGCTCTGCCTGATGCTGGCGCCGCTCGCCGTCGTCCCGATGGTCGTGTACCCGTACGGGAAGCGGTTCACGGACTTCCCGCACGCCATCCTGGGCCTGGCCCAGGCGATGGGGCCGGTCGGCGCCTGGCTGGCCGTCACCGGCGAGTGGTCCGGGGACGCGGTGATCCTGGGCCTGGCCGTCGGCGTGTGGATCGGCGGCTTCGACCTGATCTTCGGCTGCCAGGACGTGGCGGCCGACCGCGCGGAGGGCGTCCGTTCCGTCCCGGCGCGCTTCGGGATCCCGGCCGCCCTGTGGGGCGCGCGGGGTGCGCACGTGGTGACCACGGGCCTGCTGGCCTGGTACGCCGTCGCCACCGACGCGGGGCCGCTGTTCTGGTTCGGCCTGCTGGTCGTCGTCGCGGCGTTCCTCTACGAGCACACCATCGTGAAGCCGCACGACCTCTCCCGGCTCAACCGGGCCTTCTTCACGGTCAACGGCTTCATCGGCATCGCGCTGTTCGTCTGCGCCCTGCTGGACCTGATCGTCCGCGGCCTGACGGTCTAGCCGGCCCCTGCGGCCGTCTCCCGCCACCGCGCGCGCGGCGGCGGCCGGTGGCCGGAAGGTCGCCGTCCCACCCCCTGGGACGTGCGGTCGCCTCACCGAGTGCCTCGGCTCCGTGGCCGGATAGGCTCGGAGGTATGACTGACGGCAAGCGCACCCCTTGGGTGGTAGGGGTTTCCGGGGCGTCGGGGACGCCGTACGCGGCTTCGGTGATCCGGGGTCTGCTGGCGGCGGGCGAGAGCGTGGACCTGGTGGTGAGCCGTGCCTCGCGGCTCACCCTGCTGGACGAGACGGGCATCGCCTTCCGCGACGCGCACTGGCGGGCCGACCTGGCCGAGTGGCTGGGGCGCGGCGCCGACGGCAAGCCGGGGACGTTCGCGGGGCTCGACCTCGACGGGGTGCGGTACTGGGGCGCCGGCGACCTGGCGGCCGGGCCGAGTTCGGGCTCGTACCCGGTGAAGGGGATGTTGATCGTCCCGGCGTCCACGGCCTGTGTGGCGGGGGTGGCGCTCGGGCTGTCGAAGGACCTGCTCCAGCGGGTCGCGAGCGTCACGCTCAAGGAACGGCGCCGGCTGGTGGTCGCGGTGCGGGAGACCCCGCTGAACGGTCAGACGCTCAAGCACCTGGTGGCGCTGGACGAGGCGGGCGCGGTCGTGCTGCCCGCCTCTCCGGCGTTCTACGCGGGTGCGACGCACATCCAGGACCTGGTGGACTTCGTCGCGGGGCGGGTGCTCGATGCGGCAGGTGTGCCGCACCGGCTGTACCGCCGTTGGGAGGGGGAGCTGGGAAGCTCCCGCCCCCGTGGTGAGTAGGGCTGTGACTAGCGCTTCTTCGCCGAGCGCGGCTTGCGGGTCTTGTCGACGCGGTGCGCTGCGGCGGGCTGGTCGGTGCGGGATCGGTTGGCCAGCTCCTGAAGCTGTCGCATGTGCGCGTAGGCCATCTCGATCGTGTACACGGTGAACCACTCCTGAAGTGAAGATCATCATTGATCTGCTGAAAAGATTCGCAGGGTGTTGACCCTGCATGCCTTAGATTCTATACCTAGACTTGCAGGATCGCCGAATAATGGAAGGCTCCACGTAATGGACACGGTGGACAGGCAGCTCATCCAGGCACTTCGCGAGAACGGTCGTGCCTCGTACGCGGAGCTGGGCCGTCTCGTGGGCCTCTCCGGCCCCAGCGTCACCGACCGGATCAACCGCCTGGAGACGGCGGGAGTGATCACCGGTTACCGCGCGACCGTCCACTCGGCCTCGCTCGGGATGGGCGTCACCGCCCTGATCGGCATCTCCCTCTCCGACGCCGCCGACCACGAGGACGTGGCGCGCCGGCTGAAGGACCTGGAGGAGATCGAGGACTGCTGGTTCATCGCCGGCGACGACTCCTTCATGCTCAAGGTGCGTGCCAGCGACGTGGACGGCCTGGAGCGGATCATCCGCAGGCTCTCCGGCACCAAGGGCGTCTCGCGCACCCGCACCACGATCGTGCTCTCCACGAAGTGGGAGAACCGGGTCGGGGCGCTGCCCGAGGAGGGCTGAGAGTACGGTGGGTGGCGGTTGCACGCAGGACGGGACACTTAAGAGGAGACACCGGCATGGATGCTGGGCTCAAGCGCGAGCTGGAGGAGAAGGTCCGCTCCGGCGAGCGGCTGACGCGTGAGGACGGCATCGCCCTCTACGAGTCGGACGACCTGGCCTGGCTGGGCGGCCTCGCCCACGAGGTGCGCACGCGCAAGAACGGCGACGTGGTCCACTTCAACGTCAACCGTCACCTGAACATGACGAACGTGTGCACCGCCTCCTGCGCGTACTGCTCGTTCCAGCGCAAGCCGGGCGAGAAGGACGCGTACACGATGCGCATCGAGGAAGCCGTCCGCCTGGCCAAGGCCATGGAGAACGAGAGCCTCACCGAGCTGCACATCGTCAACGGGCTGCACCCCACGCTGCCGTGGCGGTACTACCCGCGCTCGCTGTCCGCCCTCAAGGAGGCGCTGCCGAACGTCTCGCTGAAGGCGTTCACGGCGACCGAGATCCACCACTTCGAGACGATCTCAGGGATGTCGGCCTCCGACATCCTCGACGAGCTGATCGAGGCCGGTCTGGAGTCCCTGACCGGTGGCGGCGCGGAGATCTTCGACTGGGAGGTCCGCCAGCACATCGTGGACCACCGCACCCACTGGGAAGACTGGTCGCGCATCCACCGGCTGGCGCACTCCAAGGGCCTGAAGACCCCGAGCACGATGCTCTACGGGCACATCGAGGAGCCGCGCCACCGGGTGGACCACGTGCTGCGGCTGCGCGAGCTCCAGGACGAGACCGGCGGCTTCCAGGTCTTCATCCCGCTGCGCTACCAGCACGACTTCGTGGACATGAAGGACGGCAAGGTCCGCAACAAGCTCCAGGCGCGCACGACGATGGCGACGGGCGCGGAGGCGCTGAAGACCTTCGCGGTCTCGCGCCTGCTCTTCGACAACGTCCCGCACGTGAAGGTCTTCTGGGTGATGCACGGCGTGCAGACCGCCCAGTTGGCGCTCCAGCATGGCGCGGACGACATGGACGGCTCGGTCGTCGAGTACAAGATCACGCACGACGCCGACAACTACGGCACGCCGAACAAGCTGGGTCGCGAGGACCTCCTCGACCTGATCCGCGAGGCGGGCTTCCGTCCGGTCGAGCGCAACACGCGCTACGAGATCATCCGCGAGTACGACGGCCCGGAGGTCGACCTGCGCGAGACCCCGCAGGCGATGCGCCTCTGACGTCGCGCCCCGCGCCCACCGCTCCACGCAACCCCGGTCCGCCGCTCGTCGGCGGGCCGGGGTTCTGCGTGGCCCGGTGTCGGAGGTAATGGCTACGATGAGGCAATGACCCTTACCTTCACCTTCGAGCCCAGCATCGACGCCGCCCTGCGCGACGGGATCCTGGACCTGTGGACGGACGTCACCAACGCCGGCGGGGCCGTCGGCTTCGTCCCGCCCGTCACGGCCGCCGACGTCCGCCCCGCGCTGGTGGGACAGCTCGCGAAGGTCGCCGACGGCAGCATGCGGCTGCTCGTCGGGCACGACGAGGACGGCAGGGTCGCCGCCACGTCCTTCCTCGCCCACAACGTGCACCACCTCCAGCGCCACTGGCTGTGGGTGTACACGGTGATGGTCCACCCCGCCCACCAGGGCCGCGGTCTCGGGCGCGCCCTGATGGCCGCCACCGAGGACGCCGCCCGCACCCTCGACGGCATCGACGCCCTGCGCCTCGGCTGCCGGGGCGGCCACGGCCTGGAGCACTTCTACGCGTCCTGCGGCTACAAGGAGGTCGGCCGCGTCCCGGACGCCATCCGGGTGGCCCCCGGCGACGACCGCGACGACATCACGATGCTCCTCCCGCTGCACTGACGGCTACTCTGCGACAGATCATCGTTACGGAGAGAGGTGCTTGAGGTGGTGGTGACGGAGTCGACGCGCCGCTGGGACCAGCGTGCAGTGGCGGTGGTGCGATTAATAGGAACCTCGACCGACTACGAGCTGTTCGAGGCGGAGTTGCAGGCCCGCGACTGGCCGATATTGGAGTGCCGCCCCTCTTCGGGGGCAATTCTTGAGGGGGACACCGGCTGGCATTTCACGATTGAGGTCAGGCTTCTCGGATCGGCGATCAGGGCGGCTGCCGGTGCTCGGGAGCATCTGGAAGTGGTCTCCGATCGCTTGCTGTTGGACCTGGTGGTTGAGGCGGTGCAGTGTGTTGATCGCGATCCCGTGTATTTGCCCGTGTGGCACGCGTACATCCCGTTGCCTGCGGGCTCGACGGCATCGCGAGCTGGGCGATTGTGGGGAAGGGCGAGGGCCCGTTCGGAGATCAGCCTTGGAAGCCGGGACACAGGTCGACAGGTGAGGGCCGGGAGCGAGGGTGAGGCCCTCAGCCTCGCGGCGCAGCCGCTCCCCGGTGTGCCCGGGCCATCCGCTCCTGTCGTTCTGCGCCGCATCGGATACGTGGGCCGGCCCGAGTCGCCGGTCGCTTGGCCCCGCCGGCGGGAGCCCCTACGGCGGATGGGCATGATGAGATTCCCGGCCCTGGTCGGGCTTGTCTGCGGCGCGTGGGTGGCTGGCCTCTGGGGTGTCGGAGTCCTGTGGGCCGTGCTACCTGCGGCTGTGTTCCTCCTTGGGGCAGCGAGGGCCGGATGGCTGATCGCGAGGTGGGCTCTGCCGGAGTTGTCTGGGGGGCAGCTGCTGCTGGCGGGACTCGCCGGCCCAATGTTGGCGACGGCCCTCGGAGCCTTCGGCGTTGCGAGCGCCCCCGACAGGCTGATCGGCTTCGTTCTCGTCGTGTACGGGATCGCCGTCAGCTACGTCGTGATGACCGGAGTGTGGCTTTGGGTTCGGCAGTCACGATGGCGCCTGAGTTTGCCCTGGCTGTTTCCCGCGTTCTTGGCCTTTCTGCCGGCAGTGTTTCCGGGCCTTGGGCTGTTGGTCCCTACCCTCTATCTCCGTGCATTCGGCGTTGATCTGGAGGACATTGAGGTTTCGGCAGTCATGCGATTGCTGACAACGCTCAAGTTTGCTGCCGCGTCGCTGATCTGGCTTGTGGCTCCCGCTCTCCTCGGGTATATGCGGCACACCCACCACATGATCAGCGCACGCTGGATCGGATATGTCGCCGCCAGCTTTGTGAGTGCCTGTGTGCTGTTGATGGCATGGCTTGGGCTGGTCATCGGCCCGGCCATGGACGCAGGACAGCGAGCTGTCGCCGCGTCCGCCGTTGGGCGGACACCTGGCCATTACTACGGGATCAAGCCCGAGTGGGTGTGCGCGACCCCAGTCCGAGACCTTGCCCAGGTTCCTGTTGACGGTGGGACGCTGGCCCCTTCACGTCCGTACCTGTCGCTCGGGGACGCGGGTGGAATCGTCGTCCTGTGGGACCCGCAAGGCAATGCGGCCCTGAAGGTGCCACTATCCGCGCTGCGGCTTGTGCCCGTTGATGACCCCCGACGGCCGTGCCCCTAACTCCGGCGTGCTTCACTGGACGGGAACGTGCCGACCCGTGGACGACGAGAGAGAAGGGGTCACCGTGGCCTTCAAGCCGAGCGCGACGATCCGCTACACCGCGATGCGCCTGGGCATCTTCGTCGGATGCCTGGTGCTGGCCGCCGTGCTCGTCCGTCTGGGCTGGGTGCCCTCCGGACTCGGTGACGCCAACCCGGCCTGGGTCGTGCTGGTCGCCCTGCTGCTCTCCGCCCCGCTCTCCTTCGTCCTGCTGCGCAAGCAGCGCGAGGAGATGTCCCAGCAGATCAGCGGACGCGTCGCGGGTGCGAAGGTCAAGCTCGCCGCGAACCGCGGCCAGGAGGACGCGGCCGACGACGCCGCCCGCGTGGCCTGACCGCCGCCGGCCCCGCCTGACCGCCGCCCGGTTGCGTTCCTCACACACCGAAGACACCGAACCGCCCCAGCCACGGGTCCACAGCCCGTCACGCTGGGGCTTTCGCGTTCCCGGGGTCGGACGTGCGGAGCGGGGCGGAATCCATGGTCAAAGAATGACTTTGAGATTCCCAAAGCAGAAGTGTTAGCGTGTTCAACATGTCGACCCCAGTTGCGCACCCGATGACCGCGAGCGTTCCGCTCGTGGCGCGCCTGCACGTCGACCTCTGCCGCCGCGCGTCCGCGGCCTGTTGCTGTTGCCGTTGACCCGTTCACCGCGTTGAACCGAGTCGATATACGGCAGCGGTCCACGCCCGGCCCGGCCCCTTTCCGGCTGCCGCCGCAGCGCACCGCCCCTGAAGAAACCTTCCGCCGCACGCCCGTGCGTCACCCCCGGAGAGTGTCCGTGTCCGCGTCCCCCCAGGCTCAGGCTCCCGCCAAGGCCTCCTTCAAGTTTCCCTTCTGGGCACAGATAGTCGCCGGTCTCGTGCTCGGTGTCCTGTTCGGCTGGCTGGCCCGCAGCCAGGACGTCAGCTGGCTGAAGACGACCCTGGAGCAGGTCGGCGACATCTTCATCCAGCTGCTCAAGCTGGCCGTCGCCCCGCTCGTCTTCTTCGCGATCCTGGTGTCGATCACCAACCTGCGCAAGGTGAACAACGCGGCGCGCCTGGCCTCCCGCACCCTGCTCTGGTTCATGATCACCTCGCTGATCGCGGTGGCCATCGGCCTCGGCATCGGCCTGCTGACCAACCCGGGCGCCGGCACCGGCCTCACCCCGGCGGACGGCAAGGAGCCCAAGCACACCGGCTCCTGGATCGACTTCCTGACCGGCATCGTGCCGAAGGACATCATCACGCCGTTCACCGAGCTGAACGTGCTCCAGATCGTCTTCCTGGCCGCCGTCGCCGGCATCGCCGCCCTCAAGCTCGGCAGCAAGGCGCAGCCCGTCCTGAACCTCGCCGAGTCGGTCCTGGAGCTGCTCCAGAAGGCCCTGTGGTGGGTCATCCGCCTCGCCCCGATCGGCACCGTCGGCCTCATCGGCACCGCCATCGCGAGCTACGGCTGGGACCTGATCGGCAAGTACGCCACCTTCACCGCCGACATCTACATCGGTTGCGCCCTGGTGATGTTCGGCGTGTACCCGCTGCTCCTCGCGACGGTCGCCAAGGTCAACCCGCTGCAGTTCTACAAGGGCGCCTGGCCCGCGATCCAGCTGGCCTTCGTCTCCCGCTCCTCGGTCGGCACCATGCCGGTCACCCAGAAGGTCACCGAGCGTCTCGGCGTCCCGAAGGAGTACGCCTCCTTCGCCGTCCCGTTCGGCGCCACGACCAAGATGGACGGCTGCGCCGCGATCTACCCGGCGCTCGCCGCGATCTTCATCGCGAACATCTTCGACGTGCAGCTGGGCATCAAGGAGTACCTGCTCATCGCGTTCGTCTCGGTGGTCGGCTCCGCCGCCACGGCCGGTCTGACCGGCGCGACCGTCATGCTGACCCTGACCCTCTCCACGCTGGGCCTGCCGCTGGCCGGTGTCGGCCTGCTGATGGCGATCGACCCGATCCTCGACATGATGCGCACCGCCACCAACGTGGCCGGTCAGGCACTCGTCCCGGTCCTCGTGTCGGCGCGTGAGGGGATCCTGGACAAGGAGGCCTACGCGGCCGCCTCGGCCTCCCCGCTGGACGAGATCACCTCCGACGAGGCGCCGGCCGAGGAGGCCGCCGCCGAGCCGGCGAAGGTCCCCGTAGGGGTCTGATCCTCCGCCGCCCAACCACCGCAGCCCCCGCCCCCGTCCGGGCGGGGGCTGCGGTCTGCGTTCGGCGTCGTGGGGGGGCCTCGGGCGCGTACCCGGACGCTCGGCGGCCGGACGCAAGGGGGGTACTGTCGTCCGGTTACGGACGGCAATCGGATCGTCCGTCCAACCCTGGGGAACCCACATGACCGATCTGAACTCGCTGCGGACAAGCCTTGCGTCAGGTGATCACGAGTTCGCCGACACCTTGGCCTTCGTCGCGGCGCACTACGCGTATCAGCCGCAGGCGTTCCGCAACGGGGCCCTGGAAAACGCGGCGGGTGAGAACGAGGGTTCCTGCAAGACGTTGGGACTGGCCGTGCTGGAAGGGCTGACCGACCAGGAGGCGCTGCTGGCCTTCGGTGAGCACTACCGCAGTGTGCTGGCGACGCCGAACGACACTGATCACGGCAACATCCGCAACCTCATGGCCCACGGCCTGGCAGGGGTGACCTTCGCCGGGCCCTCGCTGGCCCGCAAGAGCTGAACAGTCGGCCCTCGACAGCGATCCGGTCCGCGCCGGACCCACCCGGAAGCGGACACCGCCCTCACGGCGTCCGCTTCCGGGTCCGCGAGGCGCCGTCGTCACCGTGCGCGCCCCGCACCCGTGGCCGGTGCGGCCTTGCGGTCAGCGCGGCGAGAGGAGGCAGAACTCGTTGCCTTCCGGGTCGGCCAGGACCGTCCAGTGGATGGCGGACCGATCGAGATCGGGGTCGGTGGCGCCCAGGGCGCGCAGTCGGGCCGCCTCCGCGGCCAGGTCGTCACCGGGGTAGGGGCTGACGTCGAGGTGGACGCGGTTCCATCCGCTCTTGGTGTCGGGAGTGCGGAGGAACTCCAGGTAGGGCCCGACGCCTCGGGCGGAGCGCAGGGTCGCCTGATCGTCGGTGACAGCGTGCGGCGTCCAGTCCGTCGCCTCGCCCCAGAACCGGGCCATCCCCCGCGGGTCGGCGCAGTCGACCACCACCGCGGCGATCGGCCCGGTGTCCCGGTAGATCGCACGGGGCTCCAGGACGCAGAACTCGTTGCCTTCCGGGTCGGCCATGACCGTCCAGGGGACATCGCCCTGCCCCACGTCGGCGAGCGTCGCGCCGAGATCCTTCAAGCGCGCGACCCACTCCGCCTGATGGGCGGTCGAGGTGGTGGCCAGATCGAGGTGCACGCGGTTCTTGACCGTTTTGGGTTCCGGGCGGGCGACGATGTCGATGCACACGGCCACGGGGTCGGGGTAGGCGAAGCCCACGGGTTCGAGGTTGGTCACGCCGGGCCCCTCGCTGTCGACACCCCAACCGAGTGCCTCCGCCCAGAACCGGCCGAGCGCGGAGTCGTCATGGGCCTTCATGTTGATCTGCACGAGTCGTGTTGCCATGCCGAAGATCCTAAAAGCAGCCCCGGTCGAGGAGGTGCGCCGGATCGAGGCGGTGGACACGCACCGGGACCGGATCCCCGGTCTTCGCGACGCGGAGCAGGGTGCGGAAGGGGGGCGGGGCCCGGTCATGGTGGCGGCGGTGGGCGACCGTCGGGGGGTGGAGGAGGGCCTGCCGCCCGGCAGGGTGGCGTGGGCCGGGGTGGATCTCGTCGGCGGACGTTCCGCCCCGTGACGCGGGGGTCCGGGACCCGGTCCGGCTCGACGTATTACTGACAAGTACGGAGCTAAATCCAACCAACCCCACCCCTCCGGCTCCCCGCTCACTCACACGAGTGAACTGTGCCAACCGGGCTGGATTTCGGGGCGGTTGGGCGGCATATGCTCGCCCCACAACAACAGACCTGAGACGGCCCCCGCCGGGACTGGCATCCCGAACGAGGGCCTGACCAACCAGGAAGTAGTCGCTTCCCAATGGCTTCAAGGCACCCTAGCGCGCCCTCGCGCGCCAAGTCCCGGGTTCACGCCGGGACCGCCCGATCCGGTGTGGTCCACATCAACGTGCGGCACCACGACCGCTACACCGTGGTCGGCAACCACCTCGCCCAGCACCGCGCCCTGTCGCTGGTGGCCATCGGGCTCGCGCTCCACATCCAGTCGCTGCCGACCGGCGCCAAGATCGGCATCAAGGTGCTCGCCGACCGCTTCCCCGAGGGGGAGGTCCGGATCGCCGGCGCCCTGAGGGAGCTGGAGGCGTACGGCTACCTGGAGCGGACCCGCGTACGGACCGACGAGGGCCGGCTGCTGACCCGGACGGTGTCCTACAACCACCCGAAGGGCGCCAAGCCGCCGAGGCCCGAACCCGACCCGGAGCCCCCGCTGCCGCCCGACCCGGAGCCGGAGAAGGAGCCCGATCCGGAGCCAGACCCGGAGCCGGAGCCCGATCCGGAGCCCCCGTTGCCGCCGGAGCCGGAGCCGGAGCCGGAGACCGCGCCGCCGCCCGCGCCCGTACGCCCCACCGGGCCGGAGGCCAAGGCGCGGCGGGAGGCCGCCGACCTGCTCGCGCGGCTGCGGGTCGACGATCCCCGGCTGCTGCTCGCCGAGCGGGACGTCGACCAGCTCGCGCCCGGACTGGCCCTCTGGCTGCAACGCGGGGCCGAACCGGAAGCCGTACGGCAGGTGTTGGCCGACCGGCTCCCGGCGGAGCTGCGCAACCCGGCCGCCCTGATCGGCTACCGGCTGAAGTCGGGCCTTCCGCCGCGGTTGCCCGCCGCGCCCCCGCCCCCGGCACGGGCCCGACGGCCCGACCCGCTCCAGAACTGCGACGGCTGCGAACGGGCCTTCCGGGCACCGGCCCCCGGCCGCTGCCGCGACTGCCCGCCCACGGAAGCCGCGGCGTGACGGGCGGTGCGGTCCGGCGGTGCCTCAGCTGCCGCTCTTGGGCTGGTCGGCGTTGCGCCAGACCGTGAGGTCCACGGTGATGTACTTGCCGGCGTCGCTCGCGCCCGACTTCCCCCGGTACGTCACCACCGCGATGTGCCCGGTATCGCTCAGCACACAGATCTGCTGCCCGTCGGTGAGCTGGTCGAAGGCGATCTGCTTCGTGTAGCGGGTCTCCTGGCGGCAGGTCTCCAGGGAGCCCTTCTGCGCGTTGTTCAGCAGGACCATGTTGCCGTTCGCGGTGCCGAACTTCTCCGTGCCGAACAGGGAGTCGAAGTAGTAGTAGACGTCCCCGTGCGCGTACAACACGCCGCCGCTCTTGGCGCCGTCGATCGGACGGGGCGGATTGTCGGCCAGCATGAGGTGGTAGTTCGCCGTCAGGTCGATGCCTTCGTACGTCGCCGGCTGCGGGTCCACCGGCTTGCCGCCCTTGCCCGGGGAGGCGCTGCCCGTCGGGCTCGCGCTCTCGCGGCCCTTGGCGTCCCCGCCCCCGCCGGAGCCGTCCGGCAGCAGGGAGTAGACCAGCGCGACGGCGACGACCGCGCCCACGACCGCCCCGGCCACGACCAGCCCCTTGCGCTTCGGCGCGGGCGGCGCGGGGGCCGGCGGGTAGGAGGCCGGCGGGTAGGAACCCTGCGGGTGGGAGGCCTGCGGGTAGGACGGGGGCGGGGTCGGCGGGCCCTGCGCGTAGGCGGGGTGCGGCGGGTACCCGGGCGACTGCGCGGGATACCCCGGAGGCGGCGTGGGGTACCCGGGCTGCGGCGCCGCGCCCGGCCGGGTCGGCGCCGTCTGCGTCGGCTGCGCGTACGGGTGCACGGTCGGCGCCGGCGGCTGCGCGGACACCTCGGTCGGGGTCGCCACCGGCGGCGGGGTCCGGACCGGCTCGGGCAGGCGCAGCCGCTCCGTGATGGACCCGGCGACCGCCCGGGGCAGCCAGTCCTCGCCCTGCCGCAGCGGCTCCGACGAGAGCTCGTGGCACAGCGCGATGATCTCCGCCGGGGTCGGGCGGTCGGCCGGATCCCGGGCCAGGCAGCGCGCGGCGAGGGGCCGCAGCTCCTCGGGCAGCCCGCTCAGATCGGGCTCCTCGTGCACGATCCGGTACAGCACCCCGTGCGAGGGGCCGTCCCCGTAGGCGGAGGCGCCGCTGCCGGCGAAGGCCACGATCTGGCCGAGGGCGAAGACGTCGGTGGCGGGCGTGACCGTCCCGGACATCGCCTGCTCCGGAGCCATGAACGCCGGGGTGCCGACGCTGACGCCGGTGCCCGTCAGGGCGGTGGCGTCGGCCGCGCGGGCGATGCCGAAGTCGATCACGCGGGGGCCGTCGGAGGCGAGGAGCACGTTGGCCGGCTTCAGGTCGCGGTGGACGATGCCCGCGCCGTGGATGACATGGAGGGCCTCCGCGCACCCGACCGTCATCAACAGCACGCTGCGCACGGGCAGTCGGCCGTGCAGGCCCACGGCCTGCGCGAGCGAGGGGCCGGGCACGTAGGCGGTGGCCAGCCAGGGCTGGGCGCCCTCGGTGTCGAAGTCGATGACGGGCGCCGTGTAGAGGCCCTGCACCCGCTGCGCGGACCGCACCTCCTGCTCGAAGCGCCGCCGGAACTCGGGGTCCTCGCTGAACTCGGACCGGATCACCTTGAGTGCGATCGGGCGCCCGCCCGGGGTGTACGAGAGGTACACCTTCCCCATGCCGCCCGCGCCGAGCACGGCCGCCAGGCGGTAACCACCCACCGTTTCGGGGTCGTTGGGCGCGAGCGGCTGGAAAAGGTCACCCGAAGGTGCGCTGGTCATAAGGAACCGTCCCCCTGTACGCGGTGGCCGGCCGGGTCGCGCCGCCGCCTCGAAGCCAACCGGGAGCGTACCCAATCCCCGCCCGGGCCCGTCGGGCTCGGCGCGACGTGGTTCACGCTCACGTGCAAGGCCGGGACCTGATCGACCGCGAGTCCGGCACCTGATCGACGCACCCCGCCCCCTCGGCCCGGATCAGGCCGACTGCCGCTCCTTCGAGGAGCGTTCGACGCAGAACTCGTTGCCCTCCGGGTCCGCCATCGTGACCCAGCCGGCGCCGTCCGGGCGGCGGTGGTCACCGGCGACGACGGCGCCCAGGGTGAGGAGGCGTTCCACCTCTTCGTCGCGGGTGCGGTCCTGCGGCTGGAGGTCCAGGTGGACGCGGTTCTTGACGGTCTTGACGTCGGGGACCGTCACGAAGAGGAGGGCCGTGCCCTCGGCCTTGACCAGCGCCTCGGGGTCGCCGGGGTGGTCGTCCTCGGCGATCGAGCCGCCCGTGACGGCTGCCCAGAACGTGCCCAGGGCGTAGGCGTCGGAACAGTCGAAAGTGATGTGGCGTACGAGAGAAGTCATGAGGCGCACTATCGGCGGCTCCGCCGGCGCTGTCCACCGGATTCGGGCCGGGACGTCACCTCGCGAGGGGTGGCGCCCCGGACCTGGCGGGCGGTCAGGCGCGGGAGTAGGAACCGAGCCCGACCAGGCAGTACACGTACTCGTTCAGGACAGTGCTGCCGAGGGTGTACTTGTAGGAGAAGGCGTATTCCGTACGGGAGTTGTTCTCGCAGCGGCTCATGTCGGAGGTGCCCGGGATGGACTCGATCACCCGGTAGTGCGCGTCGGAGGCCGAGCAGGAGACCTCTTCGACGTTGTCGACCCGCTGCGCGACCTCGGAGTCGGGAAGCTGCCCGTTGAGGCAGGTGCCCTTGTCGAACGGACTGGGGGCCGGGGTCGTCGGATCCAGGGACGGCAGCACCGGCAGGACCGGGACCGAGGGATCCGGGGTGTACACCGGCGGGGTGTAGGAGGGCGTGGGGTAGGACGGGCTGTACGGGGTGTAGGACGAGGAGGGGGACGCCGAGGAGGACGCCGTGTTCTTGGAGTCGTCGTCGTTCCCGCTGTTCAGCGCGACGAGCCCGATGACCACGGCCGCGACGGCCCCGACCGCGATCAGCCAGCCCAGCGCGCCCTTCTTGGCCGACCCGGGCGGCGGGCCGGCCACGCGTATCCGCAGCGACACCTCCTCGCCGGCCACGATGGCGCGCACGAGGTCTCCGTCGCGGGCGGGCGGGATGCGCAGGGTGGCCGGACCGGTCGGCAGGTTCACGGTGATGACCACGCCGGAGGCGGCCTGCTGCGGGCTGAGGGTTAATTCGATTTCCTGCGGCGACACCGGCAGCTCCTAGGGGTGAGAAGTGGCGGAAACCGTCGGACGGGCCCCCTCGGATGATGCCCGTCGGGCGTCGGATGACGCAGGCGTTCCGCCCGGGCGGTACCCGACCGAGATCGAACGGGCGCGGCGGACCGCGTCGCGCCGGGGCGGGCCGCCGGAGGGGAGGTGTGAAGGGAGGTGCGGCGGAGGCGGGAGGTGTGGTGGAAGGGAGGAGAAGCTGTTCAGGGGCTGGTCCGGGGCGGTTACCCGTGCGTAGATTACCGCCGGTAACTTCTGAGCGACCGACCGAGGAGCACGCGCATGGACGCCGTAGCGACCCCAGCCAACGCCGCCGGCCCGAAGCTGGTCGAGCCCGTCAAGACGATCGTCGACGGGGTGGTCCGCGAGGTCTCGGTACCCGCCCTCGTCGGCATGCCGACCACCGGCTCCCTCGGGGACATCCCGTACGACAACGCCCGCCAGGCCCCCACCGAGCCCGTCCTCGCCCGCAAGGAGGCCGACGGCACCTGGCGCGACGTCACCGCCGCCGAGTTCGCCGCCGAGGTCACCGCCGTCGCCAAGGGCCTCATCGCCGAAGGGCTCCAGGAGGGCGACCGGCTCGCCATCATGGCCCGGACCACCTACGAGTGGACCCTCCTCGACTTCGCCGGCTGGGCCGCGGGACTGGTCACCGTACCGATCTACCCCACCTCCTCCGCCCTCCAGGCCCGCTGGATCATCCACGACTCCGGGGCCGTGGCCTGCGCCGTCGAGGACACCGTCCAGGCCCGCATCATCAGCGCCGAGCGCGTCAACCTGCCCTGGCTCGCCCACCTGTGGGAATTCGACACCGGGGCCGTCGCCCGGCTGGTCAAGGCCGGCGAACACCTCCCCGACGCGGTCGTGCACGCGCGCCGCAGCGCCCGTACGCCCGACACCGTCGCCACCGTCGTCTACACCTCCGGCACCACCGGCCGGCCCAAGGGCTGCGTGCTCACCCACGCCAACTTCTTCGCCGAGGTCGACAACGCCGTCGGACTGCTCCACCCCGTCTTCACGTCCGTCAGCAAGGACCCCGCCTCCACCCTCCTCTTCCTGCCGCTGTCCCACGTCTTCGGACGGATGGTCGCCGTCGGCTGCATGAGGGCCCGCGTCAAGCTCGGACACGCCCCGAGCATCCGCACCGAGGACCTCCTCGCCGACCTCGCCGGCTTCCGGCCGACCTTCCTCCTCGCCATCCCCTACGTGCTGGAGAAGGTCTACAACACCGCCCGCGCCACCGCCGAGAAGATGGGCCGCGGCCCCTCCTTCGACCGCGCCGCCCGCATCGCGCGCAGCTTCGGCGAGATCGTCGAGGGCAAGAACCCGAGCTTGCGGCTGCGCGCCGCCCACGCCCTCTACGATCCCCTCGTCTACCGGCGGATCCGGGCCGCCCTCGGCGGTCGGGTCCGCTACGTCCTCAGCGGCGGCTCCCCCCTCGGCCGCCGCCTCGCCGCCTTCTACACCGGGGCCGGCGTCGAGGTCTTCGAGGGCTACGGGCTCACCGAGACCACCGCCGCCTCCACGGTCACCCCGCCCCTGCGCCCGCGCCTGGGCACCGTCGGCTGGCCGCTGCCCGGCACGGCCGTGCGCATCGCCGACGACGGGGAGGTCCTGCTGCGCGGGGCGCACGTCTTCGCCGGCTACTGGAACGTGGTCGCGCAGCAGCCCGGGGCCTGGCTGGCCACGGGGGACATCGGCGAACTCGACGCCGACGGCTACCTCACCATCACCGGCCGCAAGAAGGACATGATCATCACCTCCGGGGGCAAGAACGTCGCCCCCGCGCCCCTGGAGGACTGGCTCCGCGCCCACCCCCTCGTCGGCCAGTGCATGGTCGTCGGCGACAACCGGCCCTACATCACCGCCCTGATCACCCTGGAACCGGACGGCCTCGCCCACTGGCGGCAGATGCACAAGAAGCAGGACGTGCGGACCCGCGAGCTGGTCACCGACCCCGCCCTCCTCGCCGACCTCCAGCGTGCCGTCGACGAGGCGAACAAGCTGGTCTCGCGCGCCGAGTCCATCCGCAGCTTCACCGTCCTGCCCGGGGACTTCACCGAGGAACGCGGACACCTCACCCCGTCCCTCAAACTCAGGCGCGGAGCCGTCGCCCGCGACCACGAGCGGGAGATCGCGGAGCTGTACCGGCGGCCCCGCTGAGGGCCGCCCCGCAGCGGGGTATTGGGCTCTGACCAGGGGTTTCACCCTGACGGGTCAGCCCGGGGGCGGTGCGCGGGCGACCTGCTTAAGGTGGGTTGGCCGACCGGCCCGGGGGGCCATCCGAGGAGGGCGCAGTGCCCCGTACCCGAGTCCGTTCCCACCTGGCCGTCCCGGCCGCCGCCTGCCTGCTGCTGGGCTCCGTCGTGGGGGCCGGCCCGCCCGAGGCGCCGAGTCCCGCCCCCGGCAGCTCCATACGCTGGGGGGCCTGTCGGGAGAAGCCCGTCCCCGCCGCCATGCGGTGCGGGGTCCTGACCGTCCCCCTCGACCACGCCGACCCCGCCAAGGGCACCACCCGCGTCGCCCTCGCCCGGATCCCCGCCACCGCGCCCGGTCGCGGACCCCGACGGTCGCTGCTGCTGAACTTCGGCGGCCCCGGCGGACGCGGGATCGCTGGGCTCGCCGCCGACACGAAGGACTACGCCAAGCTCGGTGAGCGCTTCGACCTGATCACCTTCGACCCCCGGGGCGTGGGCCTGAGCGACCCCGTCTCCTGCGGCGGCTCCCAGGAGGTCGACGACCGGGTCCCGGCCGACGCCCGCTCGCAGCTCGACGCCCTGAAGGCCGTGGCCGAGCGGTGCGCCCTGCACTCCGGGCCCGTCCTGCCGTACGTGGGCACCGTCAACGTCGCCCGGGACATGGAGGCCCTGCGCCGGGCCCTCGGCGAGGACAAGCTCGACTACCTGGGCTTCTCCTACGGGACCCGGCTGGGCGCCGCCTACGCCGCGCTGTACCCCCGGACCACCGGCCGGATGGTCCTCGACGGGGTCGACACCCTGACCGAACCCCTCGCCGAGCAGGCCCTCGTCTCCGCACGCGGCCAACAACGGGCCCTGGACAACTTCCTGACCTGGTGCGCCCACCGGCCCGACTGCGTCTACGGCACCAACACCCGCACCGCGAAGCGGAAGGTCGACGACCTCGTGGAGCGGCTCGACAAGGAACCCCTCGTCGGGGAGGACGGCTCCCACTTCACCGGCCAGGACGCGGTCGCGGCCATCGCCGTCGCCCTGTACGCGAAGTCCATGTGGCCCGACCTCGCCGCCGCCCTCGCCCTGGTCGAGCGCCGGAGCGACCCGGTGGGGCTGATGCAGCTCGGCGGCCCCACCGGCCCGGTCCCCGACGACGGAGACGGCCCCGCCCCCGTCCCCGCCGACAACGCCGAGGCCGCCCTCACCGCGGTGAACTGCGCCGACGACCCGGACCGGAGCGACGACACCGCCACGCCCGCGGCCATCGAGAAGGAGATCGGGGGCCTGGCGGAGGAGTTCCGGGCGACCTCGCAGGTCTTCGGACCGGCCCAACTGAGGACCGTGCTGTCCTGCTACGGGCGCCCCGCCGGCACCGACTTCATCCGCAGGATCGACCACCCGGGCGCCCCGCGGATGCTGCTCGTCGGCACCCGCGGGGACCCGGCGACCCCGTACGAGTGGACCGAGGAGACGGCCCGCCGGCTGGGCTCGGCCGTGATCGTGGACAACAAGGGCGAGGGGCACACCGGTTACGGCACCTCCGCCTGTGTGCGCGGCTACGTGGACGACTTCCTGACGGCCGGTCGACTGCCGTCCGGGACGCGCTCCTGCCCCGCCGGGGAATGACCCCGGCGGGGCGGTGGGGCCCTGCGTACAGGCCTCAGCAGTTGGGGTGCGGGGAGCGGCCGGCGAAACGGTCCGCCATCCAGTTCCCGACCTCCGGGGAGTGCGTGATCACCCCGCTGACGTGCTCGCCGACCCAGATCGTGTCGAATTCGACGTTCGCGCCCCTCGCACACCAATCGGAGCGCAACTGCCGCCCGACCGCGTACGGGATCAGCTCGTCGCCGAGCGCGTGGTACTGGTACACGGGCGCGGCCGGGGCGGTCCGGCCGAGCCTGCTCTGGCCCAGCCGGGCCTGCCAGTCGGGCTGCGCGAGGGGGTTCTTCACGGTCAGGTCGGAGATGCGCTTGAAGGACCCGGCGATGGCGTCGATGGCGACGCAGCTTTCCTTCATCGCGCCGACCAGGACCTTGCCCGCCGGGTTGAGGTAGGAGTCGAGCTTCAGCTCGGGGAAGGCCGCGTCCTGCCCGGCGGCGGCCATGAAGATCAGGCCGGAGCCGTAGGAGCCGTTGTTGAAGTCGGCCACCTTCATCAGGTCGGCGGGGACCCCGCCCGTGGCGGTGCCCTTCACCTTCAGCTCGGGCGCGTACGAGCCCTGTAGCTCGGCCGCCCAACCGCTCGCCTGGCCGCCCTGCGAGTAGCCCATGATCCCGACCGGGGTGTCGGCGGAGAGTCCGGCCTCGGGCAGCCGGGTCGCGGCGCGGGCGGCGTCGAGCACGGCGTGGCCGGCCGAGGGGCCGACCGTGTAGGTGTGGACGCCCGGGGTGCCGAGGCCCTCGTAGTCGGTGACCACCACGGCCCAACCGCGCAGCGTGTACTGCTGGATGAGGTTGGCCTCCATGGCGGTGCCGTACGGGAGGTTGTTGCTCGGCGCGCAGGAGTCGCCCATGCCGACGGTGCCCACCGCGTAGGTGATCAGCGGGCGGGGCCCGGTGCGGCCGTCCTGCGGGACGATCACCGTCCCGGAGACCACGTTCGGGGCGCCGTCGGCGGTGGTGGAGCGGTACTGGATTTTCCAGGCCTTGGTGTTGGTGGGTTGGCCGGGCAGCGGGTGGAAGGCGGAGGGGGCGCTGGCGACGACGTCACCGGGACGGGCCGTGGCTGCCCCGGCGGCGCCGGCGGCCTCGGCGGTGGCGGGGATCCAGGCCGACAGGGCCAGGGCGGCGACGGCGGCCAGGGCGGTGCGGCGGGCGTGGGGGCTTCGGCGGGTGTGGGGGCTTCGGAAACGCATGGGCGGCTCTCCCAACGGGTCCGTGCGGGGGTAGGTGAGGTGAAGGTAGTGACCGACCGGTCGGAATGTGGCTGACCGGGCAGCTCACCTTTGCTGACCCGGACTTCCATGCCCCCACGGCGCGCCGCCCCGGGGCCCGTCCGGCGGGGGCCTCAGCCGGCCCGGCGTGGCGAGGGCGGGGGCGGGGGCGAGGAAGGCGTCGCGCCGGGGGACCGCGTTCCCGAGGCGATGCGGTAGGCGCCCGGGGTGGTGCCCGTCCAGCGGCGGAACGCGCGGTGGAAGGCGGTGTCCTCCGAGAAGCCGAGCCGGGCGGCGAGTTCCGCGATCGGCTCCCCGCTCTCGGCGAGGCCGGCGATGGCGGCGTCGCGCCGGACGTGGTCCTTGAGCTGCTGGAAGGAGGTCCCGTCCTGCTGGAGCCGGCGCCGCAGGGTGGCGGGGGAGACCGCGAGCAGGGCCGCCACCTCCCCCAGCTCCGGCAGCCTCGGGGAGGAGCGCAGCCGCCGGGTCAGGGTCCGGCGCACCTGCTCGGCGACCGTGGTCCCGTACTCGGGGCGCGAGAGCAGGTCGAAGGGGGCCCGGCGGAGCATCGCGTCGAGCGCGGGCTCGTCGCGCACGAGCGGGGCGGTCAGCCAGCGCGCCCCGAAGCTCGCGCCGGTCAGCTCGGCGCCGAAGCGGACCGGGCAGGCGAAGAGGGTGGCGTACTCGTCGGCGTGCGGGGGCGCCGGATAGGCGAAGGAGGCCCGCGCCAGGGGGATGCGGCGGCCGATCAGCCAGCTGCTCAGCCGGTGCCAGATCGCGAGCACGCACTCCGTGAGGAAGCGCTCCTCGTCCCCGTCGAAGGCGTTGCGGACGGTGAAGCGGGCCTCGTCGCCGTCTACCTCCAGGACCAGTTCGGGCCCGCCCGCGAACAGTCCGTAGAAGGCCGCCGCGCGCTCGACCGCCGCCCCGAGGTCGCGGCAACCCAGCGAGGCGTGACACATCATGGCGAAGGTGCCGGGACGGCTCGGTACGGCGGACAGCCCAAGGAACTCGTCCTGCGTGGTCCGGTACAAAGCTCGGAAGAGCCGGGCGAACTGGGCGGGGGTGATCCGCGCCCGGTCGTCGCCGAGCAACAGCGGTGGGATCTGGGCCTCTTGGAGCAACGGCACGAGGTCGGTGCCGGCCCGCCGCGCTCCCGCGAGCACGGCGCGCACGTGGTGCACGGTGATCGTCCGCCTCCCCATGGCTCCGACGGTAGCCGCTGTGAGCGCTGGGGTCAGCGGGGGTGACGCTTCCCGTCATGCCGGATCGGGTACGTCGGTGCCTAGCGTCGGAGGTCACCGAGCAGGGGAGGGCGCGCGATGGACGGACGGCCGGGCACGCTGGCGGAGTTCACCGAGTGGACGGCGGAACGGTACGGTCCCGAGCCCGCACTGCGGTTCCGGGCGCCGGACGGGGGCGCCCCGCGGACCCGGACGTACGCCGAACTCGCCGCGACCGTACGCCGCTGCGGGCGGGCCCTGCTGGGCCTGGGCGTGGCCGCCGGGGAACGGGTCGCGGTGCTGGGGGAGACCCGGCCCGAGTGGACGTACACGCACTTCGGGGTGCTGGCGGCGGGGGCCGTGCTGGTGCCGGTCTACCCGACGGCGGGAGAGGAGGAGCTGGCCTGGGTGCTGTCCGACTCGGCGGCGGTGGTCGCGGTCTGCGGGGACGAGGCCCTGGCGGCCCGGGTGGAGGCGCTGCGGGGGAAGCTGCCGGAGCTGCGGGCGGTGGTGGCGATGGACGACCTGGTGGCGGGGGCGGTCGGTCCCGCGGGGGGCCCGCGGGGCGCCCACGTCGGTGAGGCCGAACTCGCGGCGCGGGCCGCCTCGGTGACCCCCGACGCGGACGCCGCGATCGTCTACACCTCCGGGACCACCGGCCTGCCCAAGGGCTGCCGCCTCACCCACGGCAACCTCGGGGCCATCCAGGACGCCACGCTCCCGCTGATCCGGGGCGGCCCGGGCGACTCCACGTACCTGTACCTGCCGCTCGCGCACCTCCTCGCGCAGCTGATCCAGTTCACCACCCTGCTGGAGGGCGGGGAACTCTCCTACTTCGGCGGCCGGGTCGAGGACGTCGTCGCCGAACTGGCGCTGGCCCGACCCACCCATCTGCCGTCCGTGCCCCGGCTGTTCGAGAAGGTGCACGCGGTGGTCCGGGCCCTGGCCGAGGGGCAGGGCGAGGACGGCGCGACGCGCTTCGACGAGGCCGTGCGCCTGGGGGTGCTCGCGGCCGACGGAAAGCTGCCCGAGGAGTCCCGGGCGGCCTGGGAGGCGGCCGAGCTGTCCCTGTACTCCCTGGTCAGGGGCGCCTTCGGGGGCCGGGTGAAGTGGGCGCTCACCGGCGGCGCCCCGATCGCCCCCGCCACCTTGGACCTCCTGCGCGCCTGCGGGATCCCGGTGTTCGAGGGCTACGGCATGACCGAGTCGGGCGGGGTGATCAGCCTCAACCACCCCGGCGCCGCCCGACCCGGCACGGTGGGCCGCCCCATCGACGGCTGCGAGGTCCGGATCGCGCCCGACGGGGAGGTGCTCGCCCGCGGCCCCATGGTGTTCCCCGGCTACCACGGCGACCCGGCCGCCACGGCGGAGGCGCTGGACGCGGGCGGCTGGCTGCACACCGGGGACCTGGGCGCGCTCGACGAGGAGGGCTACCTCTCCATCACCGGCCGCAAGAAGGAGCTGATCATCACCTCGGCCGGGAAGAACATCACCCCGACCGAGGTGGAGTTCGCCGTGCAGGCCGCCTCGCGCTTCGTGTCGCGGGCGGTGCTGATCGGCGACCGGCGGCCCCACCCGGTGGCCCTGATCACCCTGGACGCCGAGGAGACCGCCGCCTGGGCGGCCCGGGAGTCCCTCGACCTCGGCCCCCGCCCCGGCGAACACCCGGCGGTGCGCGCCCTGGTCGCCGAAGCGGTGGCCGCGGCGAACGCCACCGTCTCCCGCCCGGCCGGCATCCGCGCCTTCCGGATCCTGGACGAGGAGTTCTCCGTCGCGGCGGGCACCTTGACCCCGACCCTGAAGCTCCGCCGCCGCGCGGTGGTCGACCGCTACGCCTCCGAGATCGACGCCCTGTACGCCGCCGGCGCCTCCCGGGACGCGACGACGACGTAGCCCCACGGCGCAACTTCGCGGCCCGCCCGGGCGGGTGTCAGCCGAGGGCGCGGTGCAGGCGGCGCAGGCCCTCGGCGATCTCGTCCGGGGTGTGGGTGGTGAAGGACAGGCGCAGGGTGCGGGGGTCCGGGGCTCCCGCGTGGAAGGGGGCGCCGGGGACGTAGGCCACGTCGTGGGCCAGCGCCGACTTGAGCAGGGCCGTCGCGTCGTACCCCGCAGGGAGCCGGGCCCAGACGAACATGCCGCCCTCGGGGCGGTTCCACTGCGAGCCCGCCGGGAGCGCCGCGCCGAGTCCGGCCAGGAGGGCGTCCCGACGGGCCCGGTAGGCCTCCCGGACCCCGGCCACGTGGGCGTCGAGGTCGGTGGCGCCGAGGTAGTGGGCGACGGCCAGCTGGTCCACCGTCGAGGTGTGCAGGTCGGCCGCCTGCTTGGCGACGACCGCCGCCCGGCGCAGGGCGGCCGGCGCGCGCAGCCAGCCCAGCCGCAGCCCCGGGGCCATGACCTTGGAGAAGCTGCCGAGCAGGGCGGTGCGGTCCTCGGCGCCCGGGTGGGCGGCTATCCAGGGCTGGTGGGAGCCCTCGTAGCGGAGGTCCCCGTACGGGTCGTCCTCGACCAGCCACAGCCCGAGGCGGGCCGCGATCCGGGCGACCTCGGCCCGGCGGCCTCCGGGCAGGGTGCGACCGGTCGGGTTCTGGAAGGTGGGGACGGTGTAGAGCAGCTTCGTGCGTTCGCGGGCGGTGATCTCGGCGAGGGCGTCGGGGAGCAGGCCCTCCTCGTCGCAGGGGACCGGCACCACGCGGGCCCCGGCCAGGCCGAAGCACTGGAGGGCCGCCAGGTAGGTGGGGTCCTCGACGAGCACCGTGTCGCCGGGTTCCAGGAGGGTGGCGGCGAGCAGGGTGAGGCCCTGTTGGGAGCCGGTGGTGACGAGGACGTCCCCGGCGGTGGTGGCCAGCCCGCGCGCCCGGGCCCGGGCGGCGACGGCCTCGCGCAGCTCGGGGGCGCCCTCGGTGGTGGAGTACTGGAGGGCGCGGGCGGCTCCGGGCCCGGTCAGGGTGGCCGCGTAGGCGGCGCGCAGCCCGGCGGTGTCGAAGAGTTCGGGCGCGGGCAGGCCGCCGGCGAAGGAGATCACCCCGGGGCGTTCGGTGAGCGCGAGGATCTCCCGTACGGGCGAGCCGCCCACCGTGGACGCGCGGGCGGCGAAGGCGGGCGGGGCGACGGGGGTCGCGTGCGCGGGGACGGCGGGGGTCGCGTGCGCGGGGTCCATGGTCACGGGGTCCACGGTCATGGGGGCTCCTTCGGGCGGCGGGTGGGCGCAGCCTAGCGAAGGAAGGTGCAGGATGCACCTACTTGTCCACGGGTCGAACTCCGCCCCGCGGCTCCCCATCTGACGCAACATCAGATACACCGGACCCATGACGACGAGAGACGAACGGGAGCCGGACACCCGCCCCGAGGAGTACGCGGCGCTGGCGTCGGTCGGCCCCTACGGGGTCCGCCCCGGCCACGCGCTGATCACCATGGTCGAACCGCACCCGGGCCACGAGTACGCGTACAACCGCTGGTACGAGGACGACCACTACTACGCGGGCGCCATGGCCATGCCCTGGATGTACGCGGGCCGCCGCTGGGTGGCCACCAGGGACCTCCAGGAACTGCGCTACCCGGAGAAGTCGGCGGTCGCCCAGCCCGTCACGGCCGGGTGCTACCTCTCCACGTACTGGGTGACCGAGGGCCGCTACGACGAGCACATGAAGTGGACCGTCGGCATCAACAAGCGGCTCAACCGCGACGGTCGGGTCTACCAGGACCGCACGCACGTCTTCACGGCCTTCCAGGACCACGCGGCGACGGTCTACCGCGACGGGGCCGCCGGGCCGCGCGACTTCCACGCCCTCGACCACCCCTACGCCGGGCTCGTGCTCCAGGTCGTCGACGCCGAGGGCCCCGAGCGGCGGGAGGAACTCCTGGAGTGGCTGCGCTCCCGGGCACTCCCGGGGCGGCTGGCGGGCTCACCGGCGGCGATGGTGACCCTGTTCCGGCCGACACCGCTGCCCGGCGACCGGATGACCTACGTCAAGCAGGTCGAGGGGGTCGACACCCGCCTCACGCTGCTGTGGTTCCTGGAGGCCGACCCGCGGACCTGCTGGGACCGCTTCCAGGGGCTGGACGCGGAGGTCGCGGAGTCGGGGCTGGGGCGGGTGGAACTGGTGGCGCCGTTCGTCCCCACGGTGCCGGGGACGGACCGGTACGTGGACCGGCTGCGCTGACCCGGCTGCGCTGACCCGGATCGGGCTCGGGGGTCGAGGTCGTGGTCGCACCCGGGACGGGATTCCGTTTCCCGATCCCCGGGTACGGCCGGTCCCCCTCGGCCAGGACGGCGGGCCGGACGAGAGGGCGTCAGCGGTGGCCGGGCGGTCCGGCGGTCGACGGATGGCGGACGGCTTCGGCGGACGGCCTCAGACGAGGCGACCCTCGGTGACCTGAGTGACGAAGGAGGTCCAGGAGCCGGGCGCGAAGGTGAGGGCGGGGCCGTCCTGAACCTTCGAGTCGCGGACCGCGACGGCTTCCATGACGGGGGACTTGACCTCGACGCAAGCGCCGTTTCCGCCGGAGTAGGAGGACTTGGTCCACTTGTCCGTGGCGCCCTGACGAATAGCCATGATTGCTCTCCGGTTCAGCGAGTAGTTCCGGTGGTTCCGGTTGTCCGCCAGCCAGTTCCCCGGCTGACGTGATCGACGCTACCCGCACCGCCCGACGGCTGACGGAGCCATTCACTCGACCGGGTGGCATATTCCATTCAGGCCTTCTGTGGCCGGGGACCGACGGTGTACCGTGCTGGCCCCCTCGCCACCGTCGGCCTCCTGAGCCGCTTCCGTCCCACCCGTCACACGCGGCCGACGGCTCGTTCCGGCCGGTCGTTCCGCCACTCGACTACTTGGACTTCTCCGCGTAGTGCCCGATGATCTCGGCGATGAACTGCCGGGTCTGATCGACGTTGAGCGCCTGGGCGCGCAGGTGCTCGTACATCACGCTGTACTTCTGAACGTCGTTGGCCTTCTCCAGATAGAGATCGCTCGTGACGCCTTCGATGTAGACCACCGTCGAGTCGGAGGCGTCGGGGAACTCCAGGATGGCGTACTGGCCGTTGACACCCGGGTGCGCGCCCATGGAGAAGGGCATCACCTGCACCGTGATGTACGGCTGCTGCGACTGCTCTATCAAGTACTCCAGCTGCCGGATCATCAACTGCGGGTCACCCACGTGCCGGCGCAGCGCCGCCTCGTCGATCACCGCCCACAGGCGCAACGGCCCGACGTCGGGGTTGTTGTTGTCCGTCTCCGAAAGCCGCTTCTGGCGGTGCATCCGGACCTGGACGCGCTTCTCCACGTCGGTCGGGGCCGTCTCGGGCAGGGCACCGCGGATGAGGGCCTGGGCGTAGTCGGGGGTCTGGAGCAGCCCGGGGACCATCTGGGGTTCGTAGGTGCGCAGGCTGGCGGCGTCGGTCTCCAGCCCGATGTAGACGCTGTACGGGATGTCGCCGAAGGCGTGCCACCAGCCCTGCTGGCGCGAGTCCTTGGCCATCTGCATCAGGGAGTCCACGAGCCGGGGGTCGTCGACCTCGTACACCTCGCAGAGGTCGCGCACGTCGCGCTGGCTGATGGAACGGCGGCCGTTCTCCAGACGGCTGATCTTCGACTGGGAGACGAGGAGGCGCTCGGCGACCTGCTCGGCCGTCATGCCCTTGTCCTCGCGGAGCTTGCGCAACTCCATGCCCAGTCGGCGGCGTCGGACGGTGGGGTTGACATTGGTCGCCACGGGGACGGCACCTCCGCCTTCTTCTGTAGCTGTCTCTCTGCGTGTTTGATGTTCAGCAGACTGCCACCGAAGGGTGCGACGGCGCTGGGGAACGGGAAATGCCGGCGCGCGGGGCGGCGAGACCGGCGTACCGGTCCTGCGGTCCCGCGCGCCGGCATCTCCCGCACCGGGGTCTTTGGGGGACGTCCGGTCGCGGTGGTGCTGGCCGAGCTGGTCGTACCGGCGCCCACGAGTGGATCAAGGGGTGTCGCGGGCGCCGGTACTCCTCGTGCAGTGCTGCGGTGGTGCTTGGTGCGGTGGTGCTTGGGGCGGTGGTGCTTGGGGCGGTGCTGGGTGGTGCGTGGTGCTCAGTGCGCGGCCGCGCGGGCCATCGCACCCGTCCGGCGCGGCTGCAGCGGTACTCCGCTGCTCGCCGTGGCCCGGGCGGGCGGTTGGGCCGGAACCCGGTCGCGGCGCGGCTGTGCGGCCACGCCGTTCTGGACGTCCATCACGGCGTGCGCCACGAGTCCGCCCATCGGGTCGTGTCGGATCAGGTCCCGCAGTCGGGATCTGGACGACCGCCCCTCGTTGCCGGGGTACAGGTGCTTGCCGAGTCCGACCGCGTGGGCCAGTGCGGCGAGCGCCGCGGTCCGCGGGTCCGGCGGTACGCCGGTGCGGATCGCACTGTCGAGCCGGGCACGGATCTCCCGGCTGATCGCCGTGTCGGTCGCCTGGTAGCGAGTCGTCGGCAGCACCCCGCACATCTGACCGGCGACGGCATGGACCATGCCGCAACGCTCCAGGTGCGCGAGGTAGATCTGGCGGAGCCCCAGTCGGGGTCCACCGATCCAGTGGACCGCCCGAACCGGGCTGCCGCGCCTGCGCAGCAGTTCCAGTGCGGAGTCCAGAGTCGGATCTCCTGTCGGCCGTGGCATCACCACGGCGATACGATCCCCGTCAGGGGCTATCCGTCCTGCCAGAGCCAGCTCCACTAGCTGTGCCCCGGCCAGGCCGAGGTCGAGCGACTGCGGCTGCGCCGTGGTTCCCGTGGTCGGGTCCAAGGCGAGCAGCAGGAGCTCCTCCGGAATTGTTCTGCGGCTCTTGCCCATCCATGCCTCCCCGCGTGGATGAGTGACAGGGTGACGCCTCTCACATTCATCTGTCGAGAGCGCCTGGTCGCTTTGTGTGGGAACCCGCAACTATGTCGTTCTCGTCTAGCACGGGGGCGATGCCCCCTAGACGGGACACTGTTAGACGGTTCGGACAGCGACCGGACGGCGATCGAGGAGGAACGGTGGCGGGCGAGTCCCCCGACAAGTCGGTAGATGAAGGAGCGTCGGGAGCGGCGGAGCCTTCGCGGCCTTCCGGGTCCACGGAGTCCTCGGGGTCCACGGAATCCTCCGGGTCCTCCGGGTCTACGGAACCCTCCGGGTCCACGGAATCCTCCGGGTCCTCCGGGCCTACGGAACCCTCCGGGTCCACGGAATCTTCCGGGTCCTCCGGGTCCACTGGATCCTCAAGGTCCTCCGGGTCCTCCGGTGAACAGGACCCGAGGCTCTCGGTCTTCCAGCCGCGCCCGCGCCGCGATCCGCTGAAGGAGGCGGTGGCGGCCTGGATCGCGACGGCCGCCCCCGGCGAAGCGGGTGGGTCGAGCGACGACTCGGACACCCCGGACACGCGGGACGCCCCGGGCAACTCCGCCGACGAGACCGCGCTCATCAAGGCCGTCAAGCCGTCGGACCGCCCGGACCGCCCCGACCCCCGCGTCACGCCTCAGTCGGACCGCACGACGGCGTTCGGCGTCGTGAAGCCCGCCCCGGCGTCCGACGACGCGCCGAAGCCGAATTCCACTTCCACGCCGAACGCGGACCGTACGACGGCCTTCGGGGTCGTGAGGCCGGCTCCGGCTTCGGATGACGCGGCGACGTCGCGCACGCCTTCCGGGTCGGGCTCCGAGGACGTTC
>NZ_JBIUTJ010000018.1:0-32642 GCF_044741845.1 Streptomyces sp. NPDC088097 | reverse complement strand
GGACGTTCCGAAGCGGGATTCTGCCCCGGCGGCGAGCGCTGACCGTACGACGGCCTTCGGGGTCGTGAGGCCCGCTCCGGCTTCGGATGACGCGGCGACGTCGCGCACGCCTTCCGGGTCGGGCTCCGAGGACGTTCCGAAGCGGGATTCTGCCCCGGCGGCGAGCGCTGACCGTACGACGGCCTTCGGGGTCGTGAGGCCCGCTCCGGCTTCGGATGACGCGGCGAATGACGCGCCCGAGCCTGGTTCCGCTTCGGCGGATGCCGATGAGCCCGCCGACAAGCCGGCCGAGCCCGCCGATGGCGGGAGCGAGCGTACGGCCGTGTTCCGCACCGTGAAGCCCGCTCCGGCCCCTGAGGGCGCCGGGAAGGCCGTCTCCGCGCCGGCGGGGCCCCGGACCCCGTCCGAGCCCTCCAAGCCCGCCCAGGGGGCCTCGGACGCCGCCGAGCCGAGTTCCGCTTCAGGGGACGCCGACAAGCCGGCCACCAAGCCCGCCGACAAGCCCGCCACGGAGCCCGCCGATGGCGGGAGCGAGCGCACGGCCGTGTTCCGGACCGTGAGGCCCGCTCCGGTGGACGCCGACCGCAAGGCGGGCTCCGGCGACGCCGAGAAGCCCTCCGGCGACGCGCCCAAGTCGGGTTCCGCTTCGGCGACCGCCGGCGAGCCCCCGGCCAAGCCCGCCGACAAGCCCGCCGACGGGGACAGCGAGCGCACGGCCGTGTTCCGGGCCGTGAAGCCGGCTCCGGCGGACGCCGACCGCAAGACGGCGTTCGGGGTCGTGAAGCCCGCCCCGGCCGCCGGCGACACGGCCGAGGGTGATTCCGCTTCTACGCGGTCCCGGACGGGTTCCGAGCCTGCCAAGCCCGCCAGAGCCGATGGTGACGCGCCCAAGTCGAGTTCCGCTTCGGACCCGCGGTCCGGCAAGCCCGCCGACGGGCCCGCCGACGGGGACAGCGAGCGCACGGCCGTGTTCCGGGCCGTGAAGCCCGCTCCGGCGGACGCCGACCGCAAGCCTGCCTCCGGGGCCACGAAGCCCGCCACGACCGGCGCCGACGCCCCCAAGCCGGGTTCCGCTTCTGCGGACGCCGACAAGCCGGCCGACAAGCCCGCGGCCAAGCCCGCCGACAAGGCCGCCGAGGCCGACAGTGAGCGCACCGCCGTGTTCCGGGCCGTCAAGCCCGCCGGCACGGCCCCCGCCCCCGCCCCGGACGCGAAGAAGCCCGAGCCCCGCTCCAGCACCTTCGTACCGCTGGGCGGCGACACCAAGCCCCGCACGGAGCCGAAGCCCAGGCCCACCCCCGCCCCCGTACGGGCACCGGCACCGGGATCCGCCCCGCAGACCACCGTCCCCCGGCTCGACCCGAGCGAGCGGACCAGCCAGCAGCCGCTGCCGCCCCGGCCGCCGCTCGACATGCTGGCGGACCTCACCAACAACCCGCCCCCGCCGCCGAGCCCGCTCCGCACCACGGTCCGGCGGTTCAAGATCTACGCCCCGATCGTGCTGCTCCTGGCGATCGTGCTGGCCGTCGTACAGCTGGTGCGCCCGCTGCCCGCGCCGAAGCTCGTGCTGACCGCGCAGTCCTCGTACGCCTTCCCCGGCGGGAAGCCCGACCTGCCCTGGCCCACCGAGGGGCAGGCCTCCATGGCCGCCGCCGGCCTCGGCACCATCGGCAGTTCCGGGGAGCAGAAGCCCGTGCCGATCGCCAGCGTCACGAAGTCGATGACGGCGTACATCATCCTGCGCGACCACCCCTTCAAGATGGGGGACAAGGGCGCGGTGATCGACATCGACAAGACCGCCGAGATCGAGGGGCAGAAGGACAAGTCGGACAACGAGTCCACCCTCAACACGGTCAAGGAGGGCAACAAGATCTCGGAGTACGACGCGATCGCCGCCCTCATGATCCCGTCGGCCAACAACATCGCCCGGCTGCTCGCGCGTTGGGACGCCGGTTCCCAGGAGGCGTTCGTCAAGAAGATGAACGACACCGCCAAGGAACTCGGCATGACCAACACCACCTACACCGATCCCTCCGGCCTGGACGCGACCACGGTCAGCACCGCCGAGGACCAGGTGAAGCTCGGCCTCAAGATCGTCGAGATCGAGGCGCTGGTCGACATCACCCGCAAGCCCAGCTGGGTGGACCCGTCCGGCAAGAACTGGCCGAACTGGAACCGCCTGGTTCCGTACAACGACTCCCTCGGGATCAAGACCGGTACGACGACCAAGGCCGGTGGAAACCTCCTCTTCGCCGCACAGAAGAAGGTCGGCGACACCAACCAGCTGATCGTCGGCGCGGTCCTCGGCCAGCACAAGCCGCCGATCATCGACAGCGTCATCGCCGCGAGCAGGACCCTGCTGATCGGGACGCAGAAGTCCATCGAGGGTGCCACCGTGGTGAAGAAGGGCCAGGTCGTCGGGTACGTGGACGACGGCCTCGGCGGCCGGACCCCGGTCGTGGCCACCGCCGACGTGCAGGCGGTCGGCTGGTCCTCCCTGACCGTGGACATCAAGCTCGGCCCCGGCAGCGCCGCGGTCCCCGGGTCGGCTCCGGCCGGCGCCGAGGTCGGCGTGCTGACCGTGGGCGACGGGGCCAGCCAGGTGAAGGTTCCGGTCGCTCTGAAGGGCGCACTGGACACGCCGGGCGTCAGCGCGAAGCTGACCCGTATCGGCTAGTCGGACGGTGGACGCTCCGGCGCCCCGGTCGACTCCGGGGCGCCGTGGCGCGTCCAGCGGGCCGGGGGCTGCCGCACGTCGTCGTACCGGGGAGAGAGCATCGGTTGTGACCAGCGCTGATCAGCACGAGCAGTCCGGCCGGGCCGGCGACCCCGCACCGTCGCCGCCCGGAGCCCCGGGCACCCCGGGCACCCCGGGCACCCCCGGCGCCCCCACGGTCGGCGCCGCCGACCCCGAGGGCATAGGGCGGCCCGCCGCGCCGCCGTCCGCCGCGCCGCCGTCCGCCGCGCCGTCGTTCCCCGGGCCGCCGTCCGCCGAGCCGCCGTTCCCCGCGCCGTCGTCCCGGCCGCCCGCCCGCCTCCTGGCCCGCGCGCACCGCCACCCCGTGGTCGTGGCCACCGCCGTCGCGGCCGTCCTGCACCTCGTCTGGTTCTTCTGCTTCGCCAACAGCGGCGGCGACCTCGCCGCGCAGGACGCGTGGGCCGAGTTCGTCGGCAGGCATCCCGACACGGCGTACAACCTCGCCTGGTACGGCGGGATGCACCCGGTCTCGTACAGCATCGTTTCGCCTTACGTCATGCACATGATCGGCGTCCGGACGACGATGATGATCGCCGGCACCTGCTCGGCCGCCCTCCTCGCCCTGATCCTGACCCGCTGCCGGGGCGCCGTCGCGCGCCCCCTGTGGCCCGCCCTCGCCGGGGTCTACGGGCTGTTCTGCAACGCCCTCTCCGGCCGCGTCACCTTCGGCCTCGGCGTGATGTTCGGCCTCGCGGCCGTCGCCGCCGTCTTCTGCTGGCCCCGCAAGTGGGCCCGCAAACGCTGGGCCAAGGCCGCCGTCGCCGCCCCGCTCGCCGGGCTGGCCACCGCCGCGAGCCCGGTCGCCGGGCTGTTCCTCGGGGTGATCGCGGCCGCGCTGTTCCTGAACGGGCGACGGCCGGGCGCGTACGCCATCGGGCTGGCCCCCGTGGCCGTGGTCGGGCTGTCGGCCTGGCTGTTCCCCTTCTCCGGGACACAGCCGATGAAGATCGGCTCGGCCTGGCTGCCGTTCGTCTTCGGCCTGGCCATCGTCCTGCTCGTCCCGAAGGGCTGGCGCACGGTCCGCGCCGCCGCGGCCGTCTACACCTTCGGCGTCTTCCTGACCTGGGCGATCGACTCCCAGATCGGCTCGAACGTGACCCGGCTGATCATGCTGTTCGGCGGTGCGGTGCTCCTCGCCGCCCTGCCCTACGCCGCTCCGCGCTCGCGCCGCTGGTACGCCCTGCTGGTCGCCGTCGTCGGGATCAACGCCTGGATCACCACCAACAGCGTCACCGACATCGTCCGGACCACCCCCGTCGCCGCCTGGAACCGCGAGCTGGCCCCCCTGGTCGACCAGCTCCGCAAGGTCGGCGCCGACCGGGGGCGCGTCGAGGTGGTCCCGGCCAGCAGTCACCGCGAGTCCTCCGCCTTCCCGGCGTACGTGAACCTCGCGCGCGGCTGGAACCGGCAGGCCGACTTGGAGCGCAACCCGCTCTTCTACGACGACACCCTCACCGCCGACACCTACCGGGCCTGGCTGGAGCGCTGGGCCGTGCACTACGTGGTGCTGCCCGCCGACAAACCCGACTCGGGCGGCGAGAGCGAGTCGAAGCTGGTGGGCGCGGGGCTCCCGTACCTGCGCCAGGTGTGGGGCGACGCGAACTGGCGGCTGTTCCGGGTGGACGCCCCGACGAACCTGGTGGCCGGGCCGGCGACCGTGGTGCGGGCGGGCGCCGACCAGCTGGTCATCGACGTGCGCACGCCGGGGCGGGTCCTCGTACGGATCCCGCACTCCCCGTGGCTGGGGCTGGTGGACGCCGCCGGCAAACCCGTCGAGCCGCCGCAGGAAACCGCCGCCTCGAAGGCCCGGGGCACCGCCTCCGGGCTCCCTCCGGGCTCGCTGAAGGAGTACGAGAACACGTCCGGCTGCCTCTTCAAGGCCTTCCCGGACGCCGCAGGGGACGAGTGGACGGAGCTCCTGGCCCCGGCGCCGGGGGAGTACCGGGTGGCGGGGAAGTACCAGTTCCCACGGGGTACGCCGTGCCCCGAAGAGCTGGTGCACGAGTCGCTCGGAACCCCGCGCCGCCCGGCTCCCCCACGCCCCTGACCCACCCGCGACCACTCTTTGCCCGACCCTTGATCCAGGATTCTTTGCCCGGAGTCCAGGTGCAATGGTCGGTATATCTGCATACGATCCCAGTAGTCCGATTGGGTGCTTCCCGAGGGAGTTGACGGCGGGATGAGCAAAGAGCAGAAGCACGACGTCCAGGCGGCGGTCGCGAAGGCGGCCGAGCACCTCCAGACGCCACGTACGACCGGTCACGGCTTCGAAGGCCCGATCCGCAGCAAGGTGAAGGGCGGAGCCCACACCAAGGCGGACCTCAAGCGCGCGGGAACCCCGCAGGGCGACCGCATCGGCGAACGCAGCCGGGGCCTCAGCTGACGGGCGCGCACTGCCCCCGACCATGACGCACGAAAGCCCTCCCGGCCGGGCCGGGAGGGCTTTCGTACGCCCTTGACGCCTTCGACCGGGTCCTTACGGGCAACCGTTACGTCGCCTACGCACGACGAGAACACGCCCCCCGTAGCGTCGTTCCCACAGCTCCTCCGGCCCGGGACCGCGGGCGGCCCCCGAAGCGGGCGAGCGCCGACCCCGCGCGCCCACCCCGCCCGGAGCACCCGCCATGGCCGCCATGCCCCGCCCCGCGCGCCCGCGACGCGCCGTCGCCGGCACGGCCTGCGTCGGCAGGGCCGCCGCCAAGCTCCCGCCGGCCCCCGAGGTCACCAGCACGACGACGGCGCCGGCCCGCGGGGTGCCCCGGCGCTGGAGCGGTCCGCGCCGACCGGCATGAAGATCGACGCGGTGGGCGTGAACGTCAAGAAGATGGCCGCCCTCAAGGTGGACCCGTCCACCGGCGAACTGGGCGTCCCCCACCCCGACACCGAGGCGGACCAACCCGGTTGGTGGACCGAGGGCGTGACCCCGGGCGAGCCGGGACCAGCCGTACTCGTCGCCCACTTCGACACGAAGCACGGACCGGCGCTGATGAAGGACGTCAAGAAGATCAGGCTCGGCGACCTCGTCGAGGTCCCGCGCGCGGACGGCGCCACGGCCAGGTTCAAGATCCGCGAGATCGAGGAGGTCAACAAGAAGGCCTTCCCGACGAACAGGGTCTACGGCCCCACCCCCCGCCCCAAACTCCGCCTGCTGACCTGCGCCGGCGCAATCAAAGCCGGCCACCGCGCCAACAACGTCATCCCCTACGCGGACCTACTCCCCTGACCCACCCCCCGGCCAACCGACCGGGTCCGCGCTCACGGCCGAGAACGACGGGGCGCTGACGGCCGCCCTCGTTGTCGTCGGCCGTAGACGGCAAAGACCCCCAGCCGTGATCGGCTGGGGGTCTCTTCCCTTGTGCCCCCGGCAGGATTCGAACCTGCGACACCCGCTTTAGGAGAGCGGTGCTCTATCCCCTGAGCTACGAAGGCGGGGCTTGACGGAATCCTTGCCGGAAACCCCAGAGGAATTCCGCGACCCGGCTCGACAAACGAGCTGGTCAGGTGGCATGCACGTGCGGTGTGGGAGATGTCCTTGCGGACACTTTCCCTGACACGTGCTTGGGAGCCGTCTGACCGCTGACAGCCTAGCGGATCGTGCTGGGAGTGGTCGCATGGATTGCCGTGGGAGCGGGGCCGAGGCGAGGGTGTGGCTGTCACCAGGGAGGTTCTGGCTGGCTGACGTGGTTGCCGAGGAAGCTGGGGGCATCACGCGGGTGTGGAGGGGTGTCTGAGCGTCCGCTCTGTTCCGCACGAGGCGACGGACGCGTCCTGGAGTGGGCGCGGCCGTCAGGGGGGGGGCAGGCGATACGGAGGACCTGCTGGGCGTTGCTCAGTGCCTCGTGGTGGATCTGGTGGCTGGTGGCGTCCTGGGAGAGGGCGAACCGGTCCGGCTTTCGAACCGGACGGCGAACGTGCCGCCCTCCGCGACCGCGGCCCTCGACGCCCGCGCGAAGGCGCTGATCGCCGAGGGCGTGGACGTCATCAACCTCACCAGTGGCGAGCCCGCCTTCCCACGGTCGAACCTGCGGTCCGGGCCGCATTGGCGGCCGTCGCGGAGGACTTCACCCGTTACACCCCGGCCGCCGGGATCCCCGAACTCCGCGCGGCCGCGGCGGGCTTCCTCAACCGCCACGGAACGACGTACGAACCGTCCCACATCGTCATCACGGCAGGCGCCAAGCAGCCCTGCACTACGCCTTCACCGCGCTCCTCGAACCAGGCGACGAGGTACTCCTCCCAGCCCCCTACTGGGTCAGCTACCCCCGCCTCGCCGCCCTCGCCGGCAGCACCCTCGTCCCCGTCCGGCCGGCTCCCGGCTCCGGCCTGAAGGTCACTGCGGACCAGCTGCGCGCGGCGGTCAACGGCGACCGCACCATCCGCACGGCGGCCGACTTCGCGGAACTCCTGCTCGCCGAGGCCGAGGTCACAGGGGCGAAGACGGTCGAGGCCAAACCGCGCCTCGGCGCCCGCAGCAGCTTCGAGGCAGTCGTCCTGGCGTCGAAGGCGGGCTGGGCGGACTGACCTCCCTGCTGAGACGGCATCAGGCGGATCGCCGCCGGATCTGCGCCGAGACGGCCGGGGTAGCGCGAACCGACCTTTGCCCGTTCTTTGATTCGTCCGCAGTTGCGAACGATCGGTCGCGATTAGGGTCGTACGGCTGCGAGGCAACGGGAGGGGATACGGGTGGGCGACGAGGGCAAGATCCTTGACATCAGGACGGCTGATCTGAAGACGACAGCGCCGGTGTTCCACGACCAGGGCGAGGCGCTGGGCACGGCTCTGAGCACGCTGACCGCGTCGCTGGAGAAAGAGGGAGCTGCCTGGGGAGACGACGAATCGGGCAAGAAGTTCCACGAGAAGTACGGGCCGATTGTCGCCCAGATGGAGAAGTCGGCGGGAATCATCAAGGACGGCCTGGCGAGCATCCACATGGCGATGGTCGACATGGCGGACGGCCACATAGACAACGATGACCTGGTCGGAGCCATGTTCCGGAAGCACGGCCCCGCGTCAAACGGAGGGGCTGACGGCCCGGAGCACCAACAGTGAGCACTGGCGACAAGGTTCGGGAGATCGTCACCGACGTCACCGGAATCGAGTGGCCCGCCGCCGACGTGGGCAAGCTGCGTGCCATCGCGAAAGCCTGGCGGAAGTTCGCCGACGACATGGAAGACATCGCGGCGGCCTCCAACAAGGCGGCGCAGGAGCTGATTCACCACAACAGCGGTGAGGCCATCTCCGCGTTCGCCGATCCTTTCTGGGCCCGGTACTACGGGGAGAAGAGGGGGTGGTTCCAGGATCTCGTCGAGGGCCCCCGTTCCCTGGCGGACGGCATCGACCAGTACGCGGATGCCGTGGCGGACGCGAAGAAGAAACTCGACCGCGAGTTGGAGATCGCGGGCACCGTGATTGTCGCCGGCACAGCCCTGGCGTTCTTCACCCTTGGTGCCACCGAAGTCGCGGCGGCGGCGGCTACCGCCACCATCGTCGAGCTGGCCGCGACGGTGGGTGTAGCACTCACGACGGAAGTCGCCACCATTGCCGGCACGGTCTTCGCGACCGCGGCCATCGCGGGCATCGAATCCGTGACCGTCGACCTCGCTGTCGCCCAGCCGCTCAAGATTGCCGCGGGTCTCCAGACCGGTGGCCTCAACCTCGACGAGGCGCAGGACGCAGGATTCTACGGAGCCCTCACCGGCGGAGCCTTCGGCGGAGCCGGGAAGACGTTCCAGCTCGCGAGTGAGGGGGGTGGCTGGACCAGCCTCCTGGGAGGTGCCCGTCTGCCGGGCTTCAGCCCGCAATTCGCGCTGCCCAGTGGGCTCGCGGTCGAGGCCGGCGATCTCGGCATGCTCCTCCGGGACGGAGAGCCGAACGCCTGGCCGCGCAGCAAGCGCAAGGGACCTCTGAGTCCCAAGTACCGCGCCGATATCGCGGGTGACGAAGGCCAGAACGGCTCGCATACCATCGAGCGGCACGTGGAGATGACGACGCGAGACCTGCGTGCGCGTCTTCGAAGCAGTCCCGGGATGGACGCGGCATCCAGGTACATAGACGAGGGGTCAGCTCAGAGATTCTCTGATGCGGCGATGCTCAAGCATCAGAAGGAGATCGGCGAATGGCTCGCCAGCCCCAAGAAGAAGATCGCGTTTTCTGAGTACTTCGACGAGGCGACCGGGATGAGTCTGACCCGGGAGAACTTCAAGCGCGGAACCGCCGCACAGTGGGTGAACGGAGTACAAGTGGTCCTGAAACGCGATCCGTCCGCGGCGAGTGGCTACCGCATCCTCACTTCGTATCCCATTGCATAGCTCGAGAGTAAGGTGTGAACAGGTGACACCGTCGACCGATCGTTTTCGTGAGCTGCGCAGGCTCCTGCGCTCTTATGAAGTGACCGGCTTCATCTTCGATGACACGGAGGGCCGGCGCGGGGTTGCGCTCAGTGCCTACCTCAGGCAAGTCGCGCTCGATCCCGAGCGTGCAGCGGAGGCGGCAGCAGAAGTCGACGACCTCCTCGAGGCAGGCCTGTTCAACGAAGAGATCGCGGATGACGTCGACCTCTTGCCTCACATCAACCCGCCCCACGGGAAGACGGTGGAGAGCTGTCTTGCCGTCATCGGCGGGCACCTCCGGCAGTTCCTTGCAGAGCCGGAGACTCCCTCCCAGTCGCTCCCTCAAACCGCATGGGAATGGAGAGAGCGTTTTCCCGGACTCCGACACCTGCTGGCGGCATATTTCCATCAAGATTTCTCGTTGGAGTATTCCTCGCACAGGGAGGCTCTGGACGATTACGCTTCGGACGCTTCGGACGGCGAGCTCCGGAGCGTGACCAACGAGATCCACGATTTCCTAACGATAAACGAATCGGACGGGTCGCTCAAGGAGTCGGCGTCGACGCTGGGGCTCGGCGTTCTTCCGCCGCAAGGTGTACCGCTGCGTCGATGGCTGGCCGATGTGCGGGAGATCCTTCTCCACCAGTCCCAGGGATGAGTAGCGGGTAGTCGGACCCCTTGGCGCTTGATACCCGACCGGCCCGGTCAGAGAGTCGGCTCGGTCTTACCTTCCGGGCGCTCCGCAACCCCGCAGGTCCGGTGCACGAGGCCCGCTGCCCGAACCCGCCCCGGCAGCGCCGGCGGGATCCGGTCCTGCAACCCCTTCCCTTCCCCCGGAGCGGCTGCCACCGCATCCGCATGAGTCTCCTCCCTCGATTCGGACGTCCGAAGCCTCCGCCAACCGCAACCGGTCCGGCGGCGGCCTCGGAGGCTTCTGCGGCAGAGCGACTCGTTGAACTCCATGACGAACGGTTCGCCAGTCGTGTGCCCAGCATCTTCTTCACCGCACACATCCACGGATCCTGGCAGGTGTCAGACGAGGAGCCGCAGGAGCAATGCGACTCCGTGGCGCTGTCGGCACGGGCTCGCCACGTCCTCCGCGAAGGTGCCCGCCGTACTCTCGCCCGCTACTCGGTTCTCGAACTCGGGGACGACGAGGACCGCAATGTGGGCGGGAGCACCTGCGCGGAGCGCAAATCACGGACCTTGAGCAGCACGATGCCCAGCGCCGTCTCGTCTTCCTCCAAAGCCTTTTGGGTTACCCCGACCTCCGCCGCGTGTGGTGGATCGACCGGCACCCAGACCGCCTCGACAAGCTTGAGACCTGGAGGAACGGGTGAAGGGTCTCAGAGCCCCGCACGATACCGACCGTGACGCCTCCGTGGTGAGGTCATCCACTTCGTTGACCAGATGCTCACTGACCTGCGTACTCCACAGCAGCGTGAGGTGTTCCTGCGCGCTCTGACCCAGGCTCTGCGCGCGCTCGGCAGCACCGGTATCTCATGGCACTTTTGCCATGGCGCCGTGGCGCACGTTTCAGAGCTCTGACCTGCGGCTTTAGGGTTTCCCTCAAGCCCCACGAAGGCGACGAAGGCGGGGAACTGTCGGAAAACGTGTCTGAAGGTCTGCCGAGGTGGCGGGCCGCTCGGACTTGCTTGGAGACAGGTCGCGGTGGCAGCCCGTGAGGGCGTATCCACCGCGGTCAGTGCAGCGGGTGGTGCATGGCCGGTAGGCGGTTGTTTTGCGCGCAGGCTCTCAGGCAGTGAGTGCTGCGCGAGGGAGGACACGCGGACATCGTGCGCTTCGAGGCGAGTGTGAGAGGGAGATCGCCGGAGCGGTCATCGTCGCGGGCACAGCCCCTGGCGTTCTTCACTGCTGGTCTGGTGCGGGAACCATAGGGGCCCTCATCCGGGCCGATGCGCAATGCGTTCCGGAAAGGACGGCGGAGCGATGCCGGCTCCCTCCACGACGTCGCGTCTCGGAGCTGCGCGCGGTCGTGCGGACCTCTGGGAGCGGCTTGACCGGTGGGTCGTGCGGAAGTCCGATCGGGGTCGGTGACGGGGGCGCGCGGTGGGCTCGGGGGGCGTGAGGGGCGCGCCGGCGATGGGGGAGCGTTGCGGGCGCTGCTCTATATTGGTCGGCTGATGGTCTTGCCGCTGTGAAAGGCGGACATTCGCGGTCGCTCCGACGGGGAACGATGCGGTGCGGAACGACGTACTGCATTTGATACGGGGTGAGTGCGAAGGCCTGGGGAAAGGGATGGTCCGAAACGGATCGGTTCCGAGCGCGTCCACCGACGCGAACGAGCCTCACCGCTTCGGGAATCCCTTCACCGAAGCGTTCTTGGGGGCGGATCTGCGGGGCCCATTCCTTCTTTGGTCCCACATCGAACTCGAACGTGTGCGACGGCACGAGGTCGCGACCCCCTCGGGTATCGGGGTCGCTCCAGCGTGCCGTGACCGAGCGGGACGACTGGACGAATGGCTTGAACGGGTGAACATGCAGAACGGCATACTCGGGGCCCGTGGTGCCACCATCACGGGGAAACCCACCGACCAAGGGCCCGGGTCAGTCGGCCTGTCCGTGGTCATTCCGGCCTACCGGGAAGAGGAGCGGCTCGCTCCCACCCTCAAGGTCGTACGCGAGTACCTCGACACGCACGTCGGCCTCGATCGGGCCGACTGGGAGGTCGTCGTCGTCGACGACGGCTCCCCGGACCGGACCGCGGCCGTCGCCCTGGAGGCCGGCCTCGACGAGCCCCGGATCCGCCTCGTGCAGTCCGACGGCAACCGCGGCAAGGGCAGTGCCCTGCGCCTCGGCGTGGCGGCCTCGTTGGGCCGACGCGTCCTCATCATGGACGCCGACCTGGCCACTCCCATCGAGGAACTCGCCAAGCTGGAGCAGACCCTCGCCGAGGACGGCCACCTGGACGCGGCCATAGGCTCCCGCGCGCACCGGGACTCCGCGATCGAGCGTCAGCAGAGCGTGCTGCGCGAGGTCCTCGGATGGGTCGGCAACCGGGTGATCCGCCTGGTGGCCGTCCGCGGCATCCGCGACACCCAGTGCGGGTTCAAGCTGTTCGACGGGGACCAGGCACGCGCCGCGTTCGGCGCCGCCCGCCTCGACGGCTGGGCCATCGATGTGGAGATCCTCCAGTACTACCGTCGCAAGGGGTGGCCGGTGGCCGAGGTTCCGGTGCGTTGGGCCCACCAGGACGGCTCCAAGGTCCAACTCCTGGACTACCTGCGCACACTCGTCGAACTGATGCGTCTGAACGCCGGCGGCATCGCGGTCGCGACCCTTTACCTGCTCGGTTCGCTCTTCCTCTACAAGGGATTGTGGAGCGACCTGGACGGTTCGATCCTGGCGCACTCGCTCCAGGACCAGAACCAGTGGGAATGGTTCTTCGGCGTCACCGCCGACAACATTTCACACCTGCGCAATCCGCTCTTCACCGACTTCCAGAACATGCCCGACGGCGTGAATCTGATGGGCAATACGGTGATGCTCGGGCTCTCCGTTCCGCTCACTCCGGTCACCCTCCTCTTCGGGCCGACCTTCACCCTGGCCCTGGTCTTCGCCCTCGGAATCGCCGCCACGGCCTGGTCCTGGTACTGGCTGATCCACCGCAGGCTGACGGAGAGCCGTTGGGCGGCCGCCGCCGGCGGCGCGCTGGCCGCGTTCGCGCCGCCGATGATCTCGCACGCCAACGCGCACCCGAACTTCGTCGTGCTCTTCATGATCCCGGTCATCATCGACCGCGCCCTGCGGCTGTGCGAGGGCAAGAACATCGTCCGCGACGGAGTCCTGTTGGGCCTGTTCTCCGCGTACCAGGTCTTCCTGGGCGAGGAGCCCTTCCTGCTGGCCGCGATGGGCATGGCCATGTTCGCCGTCGTGTACGCGCTGTACGACCGCGACAGCGCCCGCAGGTCCGCCGCGCCGCTCGGTCTCGGGCTGCTCATCGCCCTCGCCGTGTCCGTACCGCTGGTGATCTTCCCGTTGTACTGGCAGTTCTTCGGCCCGCAGAGCTACCACTCGGTGCTGCACGGCGACAGCGCGGGCAACCCGCTGCGGGCGCTGACCGAGTACTCCGCCCGCTCGCTGTTCGGCGACGCCGAGACCGCGAGTCGGCTGTCGCTCAACACCACCGAGCAGAACGCCTTCTACGGCTGGCCCCTGCTCGCCCTCGCCACCGGGATCACCCTGTGGATGTGGCGCCGACCTCTCGTACGGGCCCTCGGCCTCGCCGCCCTTGCCGCGGCCGTGCTGTCCCTCGGACCCAGCGTCGAGATCGAGAAGTTCGGCATCACCGTGCCCGGCCCGTGGCGGGTCGTGCGGCACCTGCCGTTGCTGGAGTCCGTCATCGAGGGCCGGGTGGCGATGATCTGCGCCCCCGTCTTCGGCATCCTGATCGCCCTCGCCCTGGACCGGATCATCGGGTTCCGTGCCCGTGAGCACCGCTGGGTCGGGTACTTGGCCGTGGCCGCGGCGATCATCCCGATCCTGCCGCTGCCCCTGGTCACCGAGGAGCGCGAGCCCGTCCCCGCCTTCATCACGCAGGGCCTCTACGAGGACTACGTCATGGACGGCCGTTCCCTCGTCGCGGTACCGCTGCCCGACCCGCGCGACGCGGCCGCCCTGCACTGGCAGAGCAGCACCGGCTTCGGCTTCAAGCTGGCCGGCGGCTACTTCAACGGGCCCGACGGCGCCGACCGCGTCGGGATCTACGGAGCCAAGCCGCGCATGCTGGACACCCTGCTGGCGGACATGCGCTGGGGCACGATTCCGGCCCCCGCCGTCACCGACGACATGCGCGACGAGGCCCGCCGCGACCTCGCCGCCTGGAACGCGGGCGTGCTGGTCCTTCCGGTGAGGCAGGAACGCTCCGCGGAACTGAGCGGCACGATCAGCGAGCTGCTCGGCAAGGAGCCGAAGCAGGTGGCCGACTGCCTGATCTGGCACGTCGAGCCCTTCTGACCCGCGCCCTCAGAAGCGGAGGGTCGCTGCCACCGGGAGGTGGTCGCTCGCCGTGCGGGGGAGGGTTCGGGTGGAGAGCGGGGTCAGGTCGCGCAGGAGGATCTGGTCGATCCGGGCCACAGGGAAGGCCGCCGGCCAGCTGAAGCCCGGGCCCGCTCCCGCTTCCGTCTGCGCCGAGCGGAAGCGGGCGGTCACCGGCGCCAACGCCCGGTCGTCGGTGGTGCTGTTGAAGTCGCCGAGCAGCAGGGTCGGACCCGTCGGGCCCGCGCGCAGGGCGGAGTCCAGGGCGCGGGCGGCCGCGTCGCGCCGCTCGGTGGCGAAGCCGGTCGCGCGCAGCCGGACGGAGGCCAGGTGGGCCACGTAGACCGTGACGGGCCCCTTCGGGGTGTCGGCGGTGGCGCGCAGGGCCCGGGTCCACGGCATGATCGGGACGGCCTCCGCGTCGCGCAGCGGGAAGGTGCTCCAGAGCCCGACGGTGCCCTTGACCACGTGGTACGGATGGCTCGCGGCGAGGGCCCGCTCGTAGCGGCCGGTCGCGGGCTGCGTCAGTTCCTCCAAGGCGATCAACTGGGCCCCGGAGGCGACGAGGACCCGGGCGGCGCCCGCCGGATCGGGGTTGGCGTCGTCCACGTTGTGGGTGGCCACCGTCAGGTCGGCCGGGCCGCCCGTGCTCCGGTCGCCGAGCAGGGTGGTCCCGTGGAGCAGGCCCCACACCAGCGCGGGGAGCAGTGCGGCGATCAGGGCGAGGCGGGAGCGGCGCAGCAGGGCGGCGGCGAGCAGGAGGGCGACGAGCATGCCGGTCCAGGGCAGGAACGTTTCGACGAGGCTGCCGAGGTGGCCGGTGGCGGGCCCGGCCGGTATCCACGCGTGCAGCGGGAGCGCGAGGGCGGTGAGCACCGCGAGGGCGGCGAGGACGAGACCGCGCCGGGGCCGCCGGCCCCTCGGGGACACCGGGGGCCGCTCCACCGAAGCTCCCGCCGACGCACCCACCGAAGCTCCCACCGACGCACCCGCCCCCGTACCCACCGGCCACCCGCCCCCGACGCCACACGCGCGGCCCGTTCGGGCCCTTCGCATCGTAGGTGGCGCGGGGTTCGGGCCGGCGGGGATCAGAGCCCCATCGGGGTGTGCAGCTCCACGGTGATCTCCACCTCCACGGGGGCGTCCAAGGGCAGTACGGCCACGCCGACCGCGCTGCGGGCGTGGATGCCCGCGTCGCCGAAGGCCGTCCCCAGCAGCTCGCTCGCACCGTTGACGACGCCCGGCTGCCCGGTGAAGTCCGGTGCGCTGGCCACGAAGCCGACCACCTTCACCACCCGCTTGACGGCGGACAGGTCCCCGGCGACGGAGGCCACGGCCGCGAGGGCGTTCAACGCGCACGTGCGCGCCAGCTCCCGGCCCTGCTCCGGGGTGACCTCGGCGCCCACCTTGCCGGTGGCCTGGAGCGTGCCTTCCACCATGGGGAGTTGGCCGGAGGTGTGGACGTAGTGCCCGCTGACCACGGCCGGTACGTAGACGGCGACGGGCGCGGGGGCCGGCGGCAGCTTCAGCCCGGCCGCGGCGAGCCGTTCCTCGGGGGTGGTGGGGGTCGTCGTCATGACGGGCTCCTTCGGGGGAAGTGGATCAGTGGTTTGACCATGCCCGGCTCCCGCGCCGAAAGCCGTCGAAAGGCCTCCTCCACCCGGGTGAAGGGGAATTCGTGGGTGGTCATCACCGTCGGGTCCAGCAGGCCGCCCCCGATCAGGTCCAGCATCCGGGCGAGCCGTTCCCCGGCCGGCGCGCCGTGCGGTCCGCCGGTCGCGCGGCAGCGGGCCTGGACGACCCGGCCGCCCGGCGCCGTGCCCCGGCGGGCCGCCCGCGCGGCGCCGGGAGCGGCCGTGGCGAGCACCGCGCAGTCCGCGCCCGCCCCGCCGGTCAGCTCCAGGATCCGCTCGGCGGAGTCCTCGTACGCCGGGTCCACCACGACGTCCGCCCCGAACCGCAGGGCCAGCAACTGCCGCTTCGTGTCCGGCTCCACCGCGATGACCCGCGCCCCCCGCAGCCGCCCGGCGGCCACCGTCGCGCTCAGCCCGACGGAGCCCTGCCCGAACACCGCGACGCTCCCGCCGGCCGGCGCCCCGGCCTCCTCGGCGGCGGCGAAGCCGGTGGCCAACGCCCCGGCCGCGTACAGGGCCTGGTGGTCGGTGATCGTGTCGGGGAGCGGGACCAGCCCGGCCCCGACGGCCGGGACCCGGAAGTACTCGGCGAGCCGCCCCTGCCCCTCGGCGGCGACCCGCCGGCCGAGGTAGGACCCGGGCACGCCCTCGCCGACCGCGCGCACCACGCCCACCGCCTCGTGCCCGAGCACGGTGGCCGCGGAGCCCGCCCCGGCGTCCGGGGCGGCGCCGGGACGGGCGTCCCGGGCGGAGCGGGTGTGGCCGTCCCAGGCGCAGACGAGCGCCGCGGTGGTGCGTACGAGGACCTCCCCGGGCCGGGGCCTGGGCGCCGGGCGGTCCAATACGGTCGGCCCGCCGCTCGGGCGCAGCACGAAGGCCTTCACGGCATCTCCCTCGGTGGTGGTGGCTCTCTCCTCCAAGCCTCCCCTCCGGGGCACGGCCGCGCGGGGGCCGGAGGTCCGGACCTCCGGGGCCGAGCGCCCCGGCCCCGGCGGGACCCCGGGCCCCGGCGGGACCCGGGACCCGGGGGAACCCGTAGGAGGTCCGAGGGCTCAGGGTCGGGTCACGCGGACCTGGTAGCTGCCGTTGCGCAGCTCGCCCACCACCGAGACGCTGATCCCCGACTTCTCGTCGGTGAAGGTCTCGCCGGGCCCGTACGGGGCGTCCGACAGCTCGGCGTGCACGTTGGGCCGGCGCGTACAGCCGCCGCTCGCGCTCGCGCTGTCCGCGACCGTGACGGGTCCGCGTCCGGTGTCCACGTCGGAGTCCACCTTGTATATGAGGACGCCCGGTTTGCAGACGGCCTCGTCGTTGCCGGCCCGAGTACGGACCTCCACCGCGAAGCCGGTGCTCTCGGAGAGGGGGACGAAGGCCAGCTTCGTGCCACCCCCGACGGCCAGCGGCGACAGGACGTGGTCGGTGACCCCGGCCTTGGAGGCGCAGCTGATCTGGCTGCCGTCGAGCCAGCCCAGCTTCCACTTGTGCCAGCCGAGGAGGTCGTTGTTGGCTCCCCAGTCCTCGCTCATGATGTCCCAGTGCCCGACCGTGCCGCCCCCGTCGGAGGTGTAGAGGTCGGGCAGCCCGAAGACGTGGCCGTTCTCGTGGGGCAGGACGCGGTAGCCGGTCTCCCGGTAGGTGCCGGAGCCGTCGTCCTGGCGGCTGAAGACGAAGGACGTGTTGGCGAGCGGCACCCCGTCGGCCATCGGCGCCTCTCCGTTGCCGGAGAAGGTGACCGACAGGACGGTGTCCAGGGCGGAGGGGCCGGCGTTCGGGGTGACCAGGACGTTGATCAGGTCGTAGCGGCTGAAGTCCACCTCGTCGTCGGCGGCCTTCGCCATGTGCTCGACGAGCCGCCGGTAACCCGGGTCGTACGGGGAGCCGCGCTCGATCCCGTACGCCGCGAAGGGCATCGGCATGCGCAGCCAGTTCCTGATCGGGGCCTCGGCGCGGTAGGTGAGCCGTCCGTAGGAACTGGTGCGGAACCAATCGGAGGTCTGGGGGAAGAACTCCGCCAGCCGGTCCGCGGCCGCGCCCTCGCCCTTGGCGTCGGGGAAGTCGATCATCAGGTTCAGTGCGCGGATCTCGCCGGTGGAGCGGGAGTACCCGGGAGGCGTCGGAAGGCCCTCGGACATCTGCACGCCCAGGGTCCCGGCGATCCGGCAGGGGGCCAGGACCGACTCGGCCGAGATGGCCACGGGGCCCGCCGCCGAGTGACCGCGGCCGGATATGCCCGCGCTGGCGGTGGCGGTGACGCCCAGGGCCAGGGCCGTGAGCCCGATGTAGGCGCTCGTGCGGCAGGGTATGCGTATCCGGCGGCGGGTCTGCGGCATGGAGATCGCCTTCGGGGTCCGCGGCAGCCGGCCGGGTCCGGTCTGCGCTCTGTCCGCTCACCCTCCGACGGGTCCGGCGGGCCCGCGCGCTGAGAGGGCCAAACGGGACGAACCACCAGAAGTCGCGCTGTGACTCAGGTCACGCGCAAGGGTGAAATAACCGGGGACTGGATCCCCGTTTGTAAGGGAGTCCCGCAAAGCGGGGACCAGCTCCCCGTTTGGCTGGTCGAGACGGGTCGCCACGCCAGGCAGGCCCCGGAGCGAGAGGTACCGGAATGAAGAGCCCGCACCGCACGCCGGCGCCCGCCCCGGGCGTCACCGTGGACCTCCTCCCGACTCCGGTCGCCGAGGCGACATCGGGCTCCGCGCGGTGCGGCCCGGCGCCGGAGCCGTCCGACCCGCCGGCTCCGGCGGCGTTGTCCGGGGGCCGAGAGGTTCCCGCGCGACTGCCCAAGCCGCGGGCCGACGCCGTCCGCAACCGGGAGCGGATCCTGGCTGCCGCCCGCGAGATGTTCGTCGAGTGCGGCGCGGAGGCGCCGCTCGACGAGATCGCCCGTCGGGCGGGCGTCGGCAACGCCACCCTCTACCGGCACTTCCCCGACCGGGCCGCCCTCGTCCACCACGTGGTGCTCTACGTGACGGACCGGGTCACCGTGCTGGCCGAGGACGCCCTCGCCGAGGAGCCCGACGACTTCGCCGCCCTGTGCCGCTTCACGCACGCCGCGGCCGACGAGCGGATCGGCGCCCTGTGCCCGATGCTCTCCAGCGGCTTCGACGGCGACCACCCCGAACTCCACGCGGCCCGCGAGGCTCTGGAGGCGGCGGTGGAGACCCTGCTGGCCGCCGGTCAGAACGCGGGGCTGGTCCGCGACGACGTGGGCGTCGGCGATCTGATGGTCGCCCTGTCCCAGCTCAGCCGGCCGCTCCCGGGGATCGGCTGCATGGACGCGAGCGGGTTCGTCCACCGCCACCTCCAACTCTTCCTGGACGGACTGCGCGCGCCCGCGCGGTCCGAACTGCCGGGCGCCGCAGCCACGTTGCAGGACCTCAGGCGGAAATCCGCGACCACATGACGTAGGCGAGCACCGATCCGACGCCCAAGCTTCCGCTCCTCCTCCCCTCTTCTTCACGCTTCCTCTTCTCCACGACTTTCAAGATCTTCAAAGCTTTCAAGTCATCTCGCACAGTGAGTGGGTACCTCCATGTCCAAAACATCCGCGAGCGCGTCGCCGGCCCTGCCGGCCCTCGCCGATCCCAGCCGTTGGAAGGCCCTGGTCTTCATCGCGCTGGCGCAGCTGATGGTCGTCCTCGACGCGACCATCGTGAACATCGCCCTGCCCTCCGCCCAGACCGATCTCGGCATCTCCGACGGCAACCGCCAGTGGGTCATCACCGCGTACGCGCTGGCCTTCGGCGGACTGCTGCTCTTCGGCGGACGCATCGCCGACAAGTGGGGCCGTAAGAACGCCTTCATCGTCGGCCTGATCGGCTTCGCCCTCGCCTCCGCCCTCGGCGGCGCCGCGACCGGCGAGGCCATGATGCTGGGCGCCCGCGCCCTCCAGGGCGCCTTCGGCGCACTGCTGGCCCCGGCCGCGCTCTCCCTGCTGGCCGTCAGCTTCACCGACGCCAAGGAGCGCGCGAAGGCCTTCGGCATCTACGGAGCCATCGCGGGCGGCGGCGGCGCCGTCGGCCTGATCCTCGGCGGCTTCCTCACCGAGTACCTCAACTGGCGCTGGACCTTCTTCGTCAACATCCCCTTCGCCATCGTCGCGGCCACCGGCGCCTGGCTGGTCATCCGCGAGCCCGCCGGTTCCCGCAACAAGGCGCGCCTGGACGTCGTCGGCGTGATCCTCTCCACCCTGGGCCTGGTCTCGCTCGTCTACGGCTTCACCCGCGCCGAGTCCAACGGCTGGCTGGACGTCAGCACCCTGGTCCTGTTCGGCGCCTCGGTCGTGCTGCTGCTCGCCTTCGTCCTCGTCGAGTCCCGGGTGAAGAACCCGCTGCTGCCGCTGCGCGTCCTGCTGGAGCGCAACCGCGGCGGTGTCTACCTCTCCCTCGGCCTCGCGGTCATCTCGATGTTCGGCCTGTTCCTCTTCCTCACCTACTACCTCCAGGTCGTGAAGGGCTTCTCGCCCGTCAAGACCGGCTTCGCCTTCCTGCCGATGATCGTCGGCATGATCACGGGCTCCACCCAGATCGGTGCCCGCCTGATGACCCGCGTCCCGCCGCGGCTGCTGATGGGCCCGGGCTTCCTGCTCGCCGCCACCGGCATGCTGCTGCTGACGCAGCTGGAGGTCGGGTCCTCGTACCCGGCGCTGATCCTCCCGGCGCAGCTGCTGCTGGGCCTCGGCATGGGCACCGCCTTCATGCCGGCGATGTCCCTGGCCACCTACGGGGTGAACCCGGCCGACGCCGGCGTGGCCTCGGCCATGGTCAACACCTCGCAGCAGGTGGGCGGCGCCATCGGCACCGCCCTGCTGAACACCATCGCCGCCTCGGCGACCACCGCGTACCTGACCGACCACGCGGCGGATGTCGCGGCGGGCGGTCCGGCGGCGCAGCTGGTGCAGGCGCGCGCCATGGTCGAGGGCTACTCGTCCGCGATCTGGTGGGCCGTCGGCATCCTGGTGGTCAGCGCGACCCTGGCGCTGACCCTGATCACCACCGGCCGCCCCGGCTCCGGCGGCCCCGTGGCCTCCGGCTCGGGGTCCGAGGACGCCGAGCTGCCCATCCCGGTGATCGCCCACTGACCGGCCCCCGGATCCCCGTGCGGAGATGACCCACGACCCCGCCCCGTTCACCTGGTGAACGGGGCGGGGTCGGTCGTTTCCGGCTCCGTGCGCGGCGCGGAGGGCCCACCCTGCGCGGCGGAGGGACCACCCCGGAGATCACAGGTGATACGGGGTGATGTGCGGGTATACGGCTGAATGTGCGATTCGCGGCGTATTCAACCGTTCGATCGCCGGTCCAGGCAACCAGAAGCCGGTACGACCCGTCTTCCAGGGCAGGAGAGCAGTCACGGGACGTCCGTGCCACGTGTGACGGCGGTCTCACGGACTTCGCCCCGGCAGTACTCCGTGAGGGCTGCGGGGTCGGCCCTCGCCGAGGGTCTGACCTGCACCTCTTCGGGCTTTCGCGGTACTCCCGCAGCTCCGGCCGCAAGGGCGTGGCGGGGCAGGATACTGCAAGATCTCGGAAAACAGGGGGCAACGTGGGAATTCTGTCCCGTTTCCAGTCGTTGTTTCCTTCGGAAGCGGGCACTCGGGAGAGTGTCCGAAGGGCGTACGGTCCACCGACCGGGCGTCCGGTCGCACCGCGAACGACTCACGCATCGCAAGGGAGCACGCATGGCAACCCGCGCCGTCGCCCGTCGTCAGTCCACGAGCAGCGCCCGCTCCGTGGGCGGGGAGATCGCCGACCGTGACCTGGTCGGCATGTACCTGGACGAGATCGCGCGCACACCGCTGCTCGACGCCGCCAAGGAAGTGGAGCTCTCGCAGATCATCGAGGCGGGCGTCTACGCCCAGCAGATCCTCGACGGAGCGATAGAGCGCACCGGAAAGACCCCGGCCCGCGAAGAGCTGGAGCTGCTGGTCGCGGAGGGCGAGCGCGCGAAGGAAGTCTTCATCCGGTCCAACCTCCGACTCGTGGTCGCCGTGGCCCGGCGCTACCCGCGCAGCGGGCTCCCCCTCCTCGACCTGATCCAGGAGGGCAACGCGGGCCTCGTCCGCGCCGTGGAGAAGTTCGACTACGCCAAGGGCTTCAAGTTCTCCACGTACGCCACCTGGTGGATCCGGCAGGCCATCACCCGGTCCATCGCCGACCAGTCCCGCACCATCCGCCTCCCCGTCCACCTGGTCGAGGAGCTCGGTCGGATCCGCCGGGTCCAGCGCGAGTTCAACCGTGAGAACGGCCGCGATCCGGAGCACGCCGAGATCGCCAAGGAGCTGGAGTCCACCGAGAAGCGCGTCGGTGACGTCCTGGACTGGGCCCGCGACCCGGTCAGCCTCAACATGGCCGTGGACGACGACGGCGACACGCAGTTCGGGGACCTCCTGGAGGACACCTCCGCGATCTCCCCCGAGCAGTCGGTGCTGTCGCTGCTGCGCAGCGAGGAACTGGAAGACCTCCTCGGCAAGCTGGACCAGCGCACCGCCTCGATCATCAAGATGCGCTACGGCATCGAGGACGGACGCGAGCGGACACTCACGGAAGTCGGCAAGCAGCACGGCCTGACCCGTGAGAGGATCCGACAGATCGAGAAGCACGCGCTCCTCGAACTGAAGCGCATGGCGCGCGACACCGGCTTCGACGCCGTGGCCTGACCGGCCCGGCCGAAGGAAGCCCCCCGAGACGAGCCCCGGTACCTAACCCCCCCCAGGTGCCGGGGCTCCCTCGTGCCCGGCCGCCCCCTCGTCCCCAGTGCCCCCCTCGTGGCCCGCCGCCGAGAGGCGTGCCCCCAGTTCCCGCGCGCCGCGCACCAGGAACTCCGGCCCGCGCACCGTGAAGGGCACCCCGACCAGCGCCAGCCGGGCCACCAGCCACTCGGGCGCGTCCCCGCTCTCGAAGCGCACCCGGACCCCGCCCGGCTCCGCCTCGGCCCGCGTGCGCAGCCAGTCCGGCAGCCGCTCGGCCGGCCCGGCGAAGGACACGTCCGCCTCGTACGTCTGGGGGCCGTGCAGCCCGCGCCGCACGAACTCGGCCGGCTCCATCGGCAGCTCCCTCGGGGTGAACCGGGCCCCCGTCGCGAAGGGCTCCTCCACCCGGTCCACCCGGAAGGTGCGCCAGTCCTCCCGCTCCAGGTCGTAGGCCACCAGATACCAGCGGCTGCCCGTGCTGACCAGCCGGTACGGCTCCACAAGCCGCCGCGAGTCCGCCCCGTCCCGCGCCCGGTACGAGAACCGCAGTCGCTCGGACCCGGCCACCGCCCCCGCCATCGTCGTCAGGGTCCGCGGATCCACGCGCGGCCCGTCCCCTCGGGTCACCGCGACGGTGGCCGACTGCAAGGCGCCCACGCGCCGCCGCAGCCGCGCCGGAAGCACCTGCTCCAGCTTCGCGAGGGCCCGTACGGATGCCTCCTCCACCCCCTCCACCGCGTGCCCGGCGCCGGCCCGCAGCCCGACCGCGATGGCGACCGCCTCCTCGTCGTCGAGCAGCAGCGGGGGCATCGCCGCCCCGGCGACCAACCGGTAGCCGCCCTCGGCGCCGAGGCTGGCCTCCACCGGGTACCCGAGTTCCCGCAGCCGCTCGATGTCCCGCCGGATCGTCCGGGCGCTGACCCGCAGCCGCTCCGCCAACTCGCTGCCCGGCCACTCGCGGGGGGTCTGGAGCAGGGACAGCAGGGTCAGGAGCCGGGCGGGGGTGTCGTTCATAGGGCAAGATTGCCAGGGAACTAGGACACCAATTGACCTACATGGGGTCTAGGTTTCTCTCCATGAGCACCGAGACGTCCCAGACACCGCCCGAAAGAGAGAGCAGCAGCGGCGACCGCCGCCGCTGGCTGGCGCTGACCATCGTGATGACCGCGGCCTTCATGGACCTGGTCGACGTCACGATCGTCAACATCGCGATCCCCAGCATGCGCCAGGACTTCGGCGCCTCCACCAGCGCCATCCAGTGGATCACCGCCGGATACGCCCTCGCCTTCGCGGCGGGCCTGATCACCGGTGGCCGCCTCGGCGACATCTACGGGCGCAAGCGCGTCTTCCTGCTCGGCATCGCCGGGTTCACCGCCGCCTCCCTGCTCTGCGGCGTCGCCGCCGACCCCTCGATGCTCGTGGCGTCCCGCATCCTCCAGGGCGCCATGGCGGCGCTGATGGTCCCCCAGGTGCTGGCGATCATCCACGTCACCTTCCCGCCCCAGGAGCGCGGCAAGGTCTTCGGCCTGTTCGGTGCGATCGTCGGCCTCGGCGCGGTCTCGGGCCCGATGCTGGGCGCGCTGCTCACCGAGTGGAACCTCTTCGGCCTCGAATGGAGGCCGATCTTCCTGATCAACCTGCCCGTCGGCATCGCCGGCGTGATCCTGGGCCGGATCTACATCTCCGAGTCCAAGGCCCCCAAGGCCCTGCGCCTCGACATCGTCGGCGTGGTTCTGGCGACCCTCGCCCTGGTCATGCTGATCTTCCCGCTCACCCACGGCAGGGAGAACGACTGGCCGACCTGGGGCTTCGTCTGCATGATCGCGTCGCCGGCGGTCTTCGCGGCTTTCGTCGCCTACGAGAAGCACAAGATCAAGAAGGACGGCTCCCCGCTCGTCGAACTGTCGCTGTTCAAGATCCGCAGCTTCGCGGGCGGCGTCGCCGTCCAGCTCACCTTCGGCATCGCGACCGGCATCTTCTTCCTGGTGTGGACCCTCTACATGCAGATGGGCCTCGGCTGGAGCGCCCTGCGCGCCGGCACCACCGGCATCCCCTTCTCCCTCGCCGTCTCCCTCGCCGCGGGCATCTCCGTCGGCAAGCTCGTCCCGCGGTTCGGCCGCAAGGTGCTCCAGGCCGGCGCGCTGGCCATGGCCGCGGGGCTGCTCCTCTACATCTGGGAGTCCCAGCACTACGGCATGGGGATCGCCTCCTGGCAGATGGCCGCCCCGCTGATCGTCATGGGCATCGGCATGGGCCTGATCGTGGCTCCGCTGAACGACACCGTGCTCTCGCAGGTGCCGCGCGAGCACGCCGGATCCGCCTCCGGTCTGATCAACACCACCGGCCAGATGGGCAACGCGCTCGGGCTCGGCCTGACCTCGGTCGTCTTCTTCGGCTCCATCGACGACGACCTGGTCTTCGGCGTCCCGTACGTGGAGGCCTTCCGCGGCGCGCTGTGGTGGGTGGCCGGGGTGCTCCTGGTGATCTTCGCGGTGATGTTCGTGCTGCCGCGCAAGTCGATCCCGATCGGTGAGCGCGAGGGCGCCGACGAGGTCGAGACCCCCTCCCCGGGCGCGGTCCCCGCCCAGGGTGGCGCCGCCTCCCCGGTGTCCCCGGGCGCCCCGACGGCCCCGGACGCGGTCTCCGGACCGGAGAAGGTCCCGGCCGGCTGAGGCCTTCCGACCCCGATTCACGGGCATGTCCGCCTTCGTTGGCGGGCATGCCCGTTTTTGTTTGTTTCGGCTCCAGATCGGGCGTACCTTAAAGAGGAACCACAGAGTCGGGCATCGAACGGATGTAAACCCACATGTACGCACCCGAGCGCCAGCAGGAGATCCTCCGCCTCGCCCGCGAAGCGGGCCGGGTCGAGGTCCTCTCCCTCGCCGAGCTGTTCCAGGTCACCGCCGAGACCGTGCGCCGCGACCTGACCGCCCTCGACCGGGCCGGACTCGTCCGCCGCGTCCACGGCGGGGCCATACCGGCCGGCCGCCTCGACTTCGAGCCCGACCTCACCGAGCGCGAGGGCACCGCGGCCGACGAGAAGGACCGCATCGCGGCCGCCGCCCTGACCGAGCTGCCCGACGGCGGCAGCGTCATCCTCGACGCGGGCAGCACCGTCGCCCGCCTCGCGGCCGTCATCCCCGTCGAGACCGCCCTCACCGTGGTCACCCACGCCCTGCCCGCCGCCGCCCGGCTCGCCGACCACGTCGGCATCGACCTGCACCTCGTCGGAGGCCGTGTCCGCCACCGCACCCGCGCCGCCGTCGACGCGTGGGCGCTGCGCGCGTACGCCGAGATCCGCGCCGACGTCCTCTTCCTCGCCACCAACGGCTTCACCGCCGAGGGCGGCCTGACCACCCCCGACCCGGCCGAGGCCGCCGTCAAGCGCGCCGCGATCGCCGCCGCCCGCCGGGTGGTGCTGCTGGCCGACTCGGCCAAGGCCGGCCAGGAACACTTCGCCCGCTTCGGCACCTTCGCCGACGTGGACCTGCTCATCACCGACACCGGGCTCGACCCGGCCAACAAGGCGGCGATCGAGGCCGCCGGCACGGAAGTTGCGCTCGTATGATCCTCACCGTCACCCCCAACCCCTCCCTCGACCGGACCTACGAGGTCCCCGCGCTGGAGCGCGGAGCGGTCCTGCGGGCCGCCGCCGAGCGGGTCGACCCCGGCGGCAAGGGCGTCAACGTCTCCCGCGCCGTGGCGGCGGCCGGCGCCCGCACCACGGCCGTCCTCCCGCTCGGCGGGGCCCCCGGCACCCTGATCGCCGAACTCCTCGGCTCCCAGGGGGTGGACGTCACCGCCGTCTCCATCGCCGGACAGACCCGCTCGAACATCTCGATCGCCGAACCGGACGGCACCCTGACGAAGATCAACGCCCCGGGACCGCAGCTCTCGCCCGAGGAGTCGGACCTCCTCCTGGAGACCGTCCGCGGCTGCTCGGCCGACGCCGACTGGATCGCCTGTTGCGGCAGCCTCCCGCGCGGCCTGGAGCCGTCCTGGTACGCCGAACTCGTCACCCGGGCCCACGCCGCCGGCGCCCGCATCGCCCTGGACACCTCCGGTCCCGCCCTGCCGGCCGCCCTGAGCGCCCGCCCGGACGTGATCAAGCCCAACGCGGCGGAGCTGGCCGAGGCCGTGGGCCGCCCCCTGGACACCCTCGGCGACGTGGTCAAGGCCGCCGAGGAACTCGTGGACCGGGGCGCGGGCGCCGTCCTCGCCTCCCTCGGCGCCGACGGGCAACTGCTCGTCGAGGCCGGGGGCGGCGCCTGGTACGGCACCGCCCCCGTGACCGCCGTACGGAGCGACGTGGGAGCCGGCGACGCCTCCCTCGCCGGCTTCCTGATCGCCGGAGGCAGCGGCCCCGCAGCCCTCGCCTCCGCCCTGGCGCACGGCGCCGCCGCCGTCCAACTCCCCGGCAGCGCCATGCCCACCCCCGCGGACCTGCGCCCCGACGCGGTCCGCGTCACCCAGGACCTGCCGCTGGACCTCCCCCTGACCGAACCCGCCACGGTCTGAAGCGTGCGAAGGAGCCCGCGATGAGCGAGATGATCACCCCCGAGCTGGTTGACCTCGGCCTGGCCGCCGAGACCAAGGAGGACGCCGCCCGCGCCCTCGCGCAGCGGATGGCGGACCTGGGCCGGGTCACCGACCTGGACGGTTTCCTGGCGGACGTCGCGGCCCGGGAGGCCCAGATGCCGACCGGTCTGGAGGGCGGGATAGGCATTCCGCACTGCCGCTCCGCCCACGTCACCGCCCCGACCCTGGGCTTCGCCCGGGCGGTGCCCCCGGTGGACTTCGGAGCCCCGGACGGACCGGCGGACCTGATCTTCCTGATCGCCGCGCCGGCGGGCGCCGACGATGCCCACCTCTCCATCCTGTCCTCACTGGCCCGCCGGCTGATGCGGCCGGAGTTCGTCGCGGCCCTGCGCGCCGCCGAGACCCCGCAGCAGGCCGCCGCGCTCATCGCGGACGCCCCCGCCCCGGCGACCCCGGCCCCCGCCCCGGACGCCCCCGCCCCGGCGGCCCCCGCTCCGGCTTCCCCCGAGGCGCCGTTCACCGTCGTCGCCGTCACCTCCTGCCCCACCGGCATCGCCCACACCTACATGGCGGCCGAGTCCCTGACCCGGGCGGCCGAGGAGGAGGGCATCGGCATCACCGTCGAGACCCAGGGCTCCGCCGGGTTCACCAAGCTCACCCCCGAGGCCATCGCCGCCGCCGACGCCGTGGTCTTCGCCCACGACGTCCCCGTCCGCGACCGTGCCCGCTTCGCGGGGAAGCCCACCGTCGACGTCGGCGTCAAGGCGGGCATCAACCGCCCCGCCGAACTCCTGCGCGAGGCCCGCGAGAAGGCCGCGCGGGGCGAGGTCCGGTCCGCCGAGCCCACCCCCGCGGAAGAGGCGGGCGAAGAGGCCGACGGCTTTGGCGCCCGGCTGCGCACCTGGCTGATGTCGGGCGTCAGCTACATGGTCCCGTTCGTCGCGGCCGGCGGTCTGCTCATCGCCCTGGCCTTCGCCATCGGCGGCTACGGGATCAACGAGGCCCCGTCCGTGGCGGAGCACTTCGACTGGGGCGAGGCCGCGAGTTGGGCCGCCCTTCTCTTCCAGACCGGCGGACTCGCCTTCGGCTTCCTCGTCCCGGTCCTGGCCGGTTACATCGCCTACGGGATGGCCGATCGGCCGGGCCTGGTCCCCGGCTTCGTCGGCGGCGCCGTCGCCCTCACCATCAACGCCGGTTTCCTCGGCGGTCTGATCGCGGGCCTCATCGCCGGTGGCACGGTCCTGGCCGTCCAGAAGGTCAAGATCCCCACCGCCCTGCGCGGGATCATGCCGGTGGTCGTATTGCCGCTGATCGGCTCCGCCGTGACCGCGTTCATGATGTTCCTCGTGGTCGGCAAGCCCGTCGCCTCGCTGCAGAACGCGCTCACCGACTGGCTGTCCGGCCTTTCCGGCGCCAACGCGATCATCCTCGGCGTGACCCTCGGCCTGATGATGTGCTTCGACCTCGGCGGACCGCTCAACAAGGTCGCCTACGCCTTCGCCATCGGCGGCCTCGCCACTCCCAACGAGGGCAGCCTCAAGGTCATGGCCGCCGTCATGGCCGCCGGCATGGTGCCCCCGCTGGCGATGGCCCTGGCCACCACCGTGCGCGGCCGGCTCTTCTCCAAGACCGAACGGGAGAACGGCAAGGCGGCCTGGTTCCTCGGCGCCTCCTTCATCAGCGAAGGCGCCATCCCCTTCGCCGCGGCCGACCCGCTGCGCGTGATCCCCGCCTCCATGGTGGGCGGCGCGGTCACCGGCGGCCTGTCGATGCTGTTCGAGTGCACGCTGCGGGCCCCGCACGGAGGGATCTTCGTGATCCCCCTGATCGGGAACCCGCTGCTCTACCTGATCGCCATCGCGGCCGGTACGGCGACCACCGCCGGAGTGGTCATCCTCCTCAAGGGGATGCGCCGCACCGCCGCCCCGGTGGAGGCCACGGCGCCGCAGGGCGCCCCGGTGGAGACCGGGAAGGTCACCGCTGCCGCCTGACCGTCGGCGCCCGACCCGCCGACCGACCCGTCACCTGACCCGCGCGCGGAGCTCCATGGCTCCGCGCGCGGTCGTCTCGTCCTCGTAGACCTCGCACATGTGCCGGCCGTCCGGGGTCGCGGTGTGCTCGACCTCCCACAGGCTGTACTCGCTGCCGTCCGACAGGACGAAGGAGTGCTCGTACAGCCGGAAGCCGGCGTCCCGCCCGTCCGCCAGGCACTGCCGACCGCCGAAGGCCTGGGTGATCTGGTGCGCGTACGCCGAGCGCAGCAGCGCCGCGACCCGCTCCCCGGGACGGTCGGCGTTCTCGGCGCGGCGCAGGACTCGCCTGGCGTGGTCGGCGGACTGTTCCACCGCGTACTCGCGGTGGTGTCGACGCGGGTCCGAAGCGGTGAACAGGGCGCTCAGCGCGGCCAGATCGGCGTCCGCCCCGCCATCGGAGTCCCAGGGGTCCGTCTCGGCACCGAGCAGGGACTCGACGGGCTCGGCGTCGAAGAGCCGGGCCACCGCGGGGCTCAGCCCGCTCCGGCTCGCGAACAGCTCGTGGCGGGTCTCGCGGTCGTCACCGAGCCGGTAGACCAGCTCCCACAGGGAGGCCGACTCCCCGTCGGCCAGCAGGTAGGTGTGCCGGTGGGTCTCCCGCCACAACCCGGCGGAGGGGCTGTGGTGAGTGGTGTACAGCGAAGAGCTGTGGGCGAGCGCCGTACCGAGGCGCTCGACCAACGGGTCGGGGAGGTCGAAGGAGTTGAGGGCGCGGCCCAGGAGTCGCGCGAGGTGCGCCTCGGTTGTCTCGTACGGATCGCTCAAGGTGGGTCTCCAGGCCGTCGCAGCTAGTCACTTCGCGGACGCTCAAAGTAGCCCCTGGCACTGACATCACGTCCGGGGTTCGGTAAAACGTCCGGGAAGTATCAGGGGTTCCCGCCACACCTTCAGGTCAACTTGCCTACGTATAGGCATGATTCGCGGCGGTCTGCCATGGTGCGGTGGACCATGGGTGGTATGGCAACGAATATTGTGGGCGTCCCCCGCCAACAGAGCCGTACGGACGGCCGCGCCGGCGAACCGGCCCCGACTCCGAAGGGGTTGGCCTGGCTGCTGGTGGTCACCGGCGCCGCCGGGCTGCTGGCCTCCTGGGTGATCACCCTCGACAAGTTCCTCCTGTTGGAGGACCCGGACTTCAAGCCCGCGTGCAGCCTCAACCCCGTGGTCTCCTGCGGCAGCGTGATGAAGAGCGACCAGGCCGCCGTCTTCGGCTTCCCCAACCCGATGCTCGGGCTCGCCGCCTACGCCGTCGTGGTGTGCGTGGGTGCGGGCCTTCTGGCCGGCGCCCGCCACCGGGGCTGGTTCTGGCTGGGACTGAACGCCGGCACCCTCTTCGGCACCGGCTTCTGCGCCTGGCTGATGGTCGAGTCCCTCTACGAGATCAACGCCCTCTGCCTGTGGTGCTGCCTGGCCTGGGTGGCGACGCTGTTGATGTTCTGGGCCGTCACCGCCGACAACGTCCGCACCGGGCGGCTGCCCGCGCCCGCCCCCGTGCGCGCCTTCTTCACCGACTTCGCCTGGGCCCCGCCCGCCCTGCACCTCGGGGTGATCGGGATGCTGATCCTGACCCGGTGGTGGGAGTTCTGGACGAGCTGACCGCCTCGCGCCCACCCGCTCCGCACGTGCGAGGGCCCCGGCAGCTGGAAGCTGCCGGGGCCCTCGTCACTTCGCTCCACGGGCACGTGGCCCGACCGTGAGGGTGAGCGGAAATCAGCTGCCGAGGGAGGCGTTGCCCGAGAGGACCGGGATGTTGTCCAGGATGTGCGAGAGCGGCTCGTCGCCCTTGGCCTGGGTGGAGTTCTCGGTGCACTGCTGGTTCTGCGGGTTGGACAGGACGTTGATGTCCTGGACGCCGACGTTGACCAGGGCCACCAGCGACTGGGCGTTGACCTTGGCCGGCAGGCCGATGCAGGGCTTGTTCAGGGTGCCCTGGACCAGACCGAGCTGCGGGCTCAGGTCGCCGTGGGTCTTCTGGTTGCCGTAGATCTGCTGGGCACCGTTGCCGTTGACGGTGTTGATCCCGTTGTCGTTGCCGATGGCCATGGCCGGGGTCGCGATGGCCGCGCCCGCGCCGACGGCAACGGCGGAGACCGCGGCGGCGGTCATGAACTTCTTGAACATCATTGGTCCTTTTGTCGCACGAGTGCCCGCTAGTGGAGCGCCCTGACCAACTGCCCGGTCGAGGGGTTGGTTCCGCTTCTTCACTCAAACGGCCCGTTCGCGGGTTGCTTTTCCCCAAGGCGGGTGATTCCGCCCCGGACGCCTGCGCGAAGCCCGTACGCAGCCACAGGAGGGGGGCGGGTCGACCAAGATCCTGTTGCGCTCCGTAGAAGGTGTTCGCACGGTGGGTAAGGAAGCGGATCGCTCGGGTCCGTTTTTGTGACCACCGAAGGAATCAGCCATGCACCGCACCAAGCCGTCCCGGCTCCGCGTCCTCGTCCCGTCGGCCCTCGCCGTCGCCATACTGTCCGGCGCGGCCGCCCCCGCGAGTGCGGCCGACGGCGATGCCGCCTCGCTCACGCGACGAGTGGCGGCCGTCCAGCAGCAGATGGAGGAGGCCCAGGGCCGCGCCGCGGCGGCCGGCCCCATCGACGACCTCCTGGCCGGGGTGAGCAAGACCCTCGCGGACCTGCTCAAGTCCCTGGAGACCCTCCTGCCCGGGGTGAAGCTGCCGGAGATCAAGCTGCCGACGCTCCCGGCCCTGCCCGAGATCCCCGGCCTGCCGGACCTGACCGTCCCCAAGCTCCCCGCGATCCCGGCGGTGCCGGCGACCCCTGCGGCACCGGCGACCCCTGCGGTCCCGCCCGCGTCCGGCCTGATCCCCGACATCCCGGCGATCCCCGACATCCCCGTCCGCGACTAGGAGGAATGGGAACAAGGGGAGGCCGAGAACCTGGAAACGGGCCGGATGGTTACGACGATTGGGCTGAACAGGTCTGATCCGGCCCCAGACCGTGTCGTCCGCCCTGCTGGACCGTTTCGCTCGGTGTGAGCCCCGGGACCGGGGCAGGACATCGAAGAGAAGGTGCACTTCCCATGAACTCTGCTGCCAAGAAGGCCGCTGTGGCCCTGGCCTCCGCTGGTCTCGCCGTCGCCGGTGCCGCCGGTGCTGCCTCCGCCGACTCCTCGGCCGAGGGCGCGGCCGTGGGTTCCCCCGGTGTCCTCTCGGGCAACCTCGCCCAGGTTCCGGTCCACGTCCCGGTGAACGTCTGCGGCAACTCCGTCAACGTCATCGGCCTGCTGAACCCGGCGTTCGGCAACGTCTGCGTCAACGACTGACGTTCGTCTCAGTCGGCACACACGACTGTGGGCGCCCCGGCCTCGCCGGTGGCGCCCACAGTCGTTGGGGGGCTGCTCAGACGTCATCTCATTTGGGTGATTGGGTAGGCTGTCGTTCATGGTGGGGATCGTTGAGCGGCTGGTGCCGGATGAGTTGTGGGAGCTGTTCCAGCGAGTGGTGCCTGAGCCGCCGTCGCGGCCTCAGGGCGGTGGCCGGCGTCGGCACGGAGACAGGGAAGTACTCGCGGCGATCGTGTTCGTCGCCACCTCAGGCTGCACCTGGCAGCAGCTGCCCACAGCGTCGTTCGGACCCTCCGGAGCAACCGCCCATCGGCGCTTTTCCGAGTGGTCGAAGGCCAGGGTATGGGCCAAACTCCACCGCCT
>NZ_JBIUTJ010000017.1:0-141560 GCF_044741845.1 Streptomyces sp. NPDC088097 | reverse complement strand
TTGTACTCACCCTCAGTAACACTTACTGGGGCTTTCCTCCGGGCTTTTCGTTCTGTTCTTGCGTTTCCGACTCTATCAGACTCTTTCGTGTCCGATTTCCTCGGTGCTTTCCAGGTTCCTCGCTTTCGCGTTTTCCCTTTCCGGCGAGTCCGACTCTATCAGTGGTTTTCCGTCTCTCCGACCACTCACCGTTTGCCGAATGGGCATGCGGAAAGAAGAGGTGCGAGATGGAGATGGACACTGCTGGAGGAGGATTCCCGCCGACCGACTGTTCGCGAGATGTTCACACGACACGTCTCGGCGGGAGTCCGACAGTACAGCCCCTGTGGTGCCCAGGCAAATCGATTCACGCGTATGGTCTAGTCCACCGGTCTAGTCCACTAGTCTCCGTGCCAAAGGTCCGGCCCGGATCGGGACCAACATCGGGCGAACCCGCACATCCTGTGACTTATCCTTCTGAAGAGTACGCCGTTCGCGACAGGTAGTGACGGCGACACGAAAAGCCCCACCCCTGGGAGGCCCCCCATGACCAGCGTGACGTCCCCACTTGCCGGGCACGCCATCGGACTCGCGGCAGTGCCCGATCCGGTGTTCTCCGGCGCCATGGTGGGACCGGGCACCGCCATCGATCCCGTGCGCGAGCCCTCGGAGGCGGTGGCCCCCGTCGACGGAGTGGTCGTCTCCCTCCACCCGCACGCGTACGTAGTAGTGGACGCCGAAGGTCACGGCGTGCTCACCCACCTCGGGATCGACACCGTCCAGCTCAACGGCGAGGGCTTCGAGCTGCTCGTGAACAAGGGCGACACCGTGACGCGCGGCCAGGCGGTCATCCGCTGGAACCCGGCCGCGGTCGAGGCCGCCGGCAAGTCCCCGGTCTGCCCCATCGTGGCGCTCGAGGCGACGGCCGACTCCCTCTCCGATGTCGTCGATTCCGGCGATGTCAAGGCTGACGACGTTCTCTTCAGCTGGCAGTGACGCGTCCGCCCGTGCGGGCGAGACGGACATCCAACGCGGCGGCTGGGCCCGCCGCTCAATCGGAGACGGGTGAAATGGAGACAACGCTGCGAGGCGTCGGCGTGAGCCACGGTGTGGCGATCGGCGAGGTTCGGCACATGGGCACGGCGGTCCTGGAACCGCCGGCGAAGCAGATCACCGCGGACGAGGCGGAGCGCGAGCAGGGGCGCGCCCGTCAGGCCGTGGAAGCTGTGTCGGCCGACCTGATCGCGCGCGGCCAGTTGGCCGGTGGCGAGGCTCAGCACGTGCTGGAGGCCCAGGCGATGATCGCCACGGACCCCGAGCTGATGGCTGACGTGGACCGGCGGATCGCCGTCGGAAGCACCGCCGAGCGCGGTGTCTACGACGCGTTCGCCTCCTACCGCGACCTGCTCGCGGGGGCGGGCGAGTACATGGCCGGCCGGGTCGCGGACCTGGACGACGTGCGCAACCGGATCGTGGCGCGCCTGCTGGGCGTGCCGATGCCGGGTGTGCCGGACAGCGACGAGCCGTACGTGCTGATCGCGCGGGACCTGGCTCCGGCCGACACCGCGCTGCTCGACCCGACGCTCGTCCTCGGCTTCGTGACCGAGGAGGGCGGGCCGACCAGCCACAGCGCCATCCTCGCGCGGGCCCTGGGCGTGCCGGCCATCGTGGCGCTGCCGGGTGCCGGTGAGATCGCCGAAGGCACGGTCATCGCCGTCGACGGCAGCACGGGCGACCTGTTCGTGGAGCCGAGCGCCGAGAAGCGGGCCGAGCTGGAGGCCTCGGCCGCAGAGCGGAAGGCGGCGCTCGCCTCCTCCTCCGGTCCGGGCGCGACCTCCGACGGTCACAAGGTGCCGCTGCTGGCGAACGTCGGCGGTCCCGCCGACGTTCCCGCCGCTCTGGAGGCCGGGGCCGAAGGTGTGGGTCTGTTCCGCACCGAGTTCCTGTTCCTGGACGACAGCAAGAAGGCGCCGTCCGAGGAGAAGCAGGTCGAGTCGTACCGCAAGGTGCTCGAAGCCTTCCCCCAGGGTCGTGTCGTCGTCCGTGTCCTGGACGCCGGCGCCGACAAGCCGCTGGACTTCCTGACCCCGGGCGACGAGCCGAACCCGGCTCTGGGCGTGCGGGGGCTGCGTTCGCTGCTGGACCACCCGGACGTGCTGCGCACCCAGCTCACCGCGCTGGCCAAGGCCTCCGAGGGTCTGCCGGTCTACCTTGAGGTCATGGCCCCCATGGTGGCCGACCGGATCGACGCGAAGGCCTTCGCCGACGCGTGCCGCGAGGCCGGTCTGCGGGCGAAGTTCGGCGCGATGGTGGAGATCCCCTCCGCCGCGCTGCGGGCGCGCTCGATCCTCCAGGAGGTCGAGTTCCTGTCGCTGGGTACCAACGACCTGGCGCAGTACGCCTTCGCCGCCGACCGTCAGGTCGGTGCGGTGTCCCGCCTCCAGGACCCGTGGCAGCCCGCGCTGCTCGATCTGATCGCCATGTCGGCGGATGCCGCCAAGGCCGAGGGCAAGAGCTGTGGCGTGTGCGGTGAGGCCGCTTCGGACCCGCTGCTGGCCTGCGTCCTGACCGGTCTGGGTGTCACCTCCCTGTCGATGGGTGCCGCTTCGATCCCGTACGTGCGGGCGACGCTCGCCAAGTACACCCTCGCGCAGTGCGAGCGTGCGGCTGCCGCCGCGCGCGCCGCGGACAGCGCGCAGGAGGCCCGGGTCGCGGCCCAGGCGGTGCTGTCCGGCGAGTAGCCGAACGGATGTGGTGGATCGAGGGGCCCTCGCCGGTGGCGAGGGCTCCTCGGTCGTTCCCCCTCCGGTCAGTGGTGGGGGCCCGGGAGGTCCACCTCGTATCCCGGGCAGTGGTCGACGCCCGGTTCGGGGGACACGGGCTCGCCGGTGTCGGCGTCCGTGCAGTAGGCGTCGAACACGGCGGCGGCCGGGAGGGCCACCACGCGGCCCCGGTCGAGGCGCCAGCCGTGGACCCGGTCGGGCAGGCCCTCGGTGGTGCTGCGGAGCACCAGCCCCCCGGCGCCGCCGAGGGCGATGCCGGCGGCGAGGACGGTCACGAAGTCGAGGCCGTCGCGGTGGTCCGCCCGGGGCGGGGCTCCCCCGGCTCCCCCGGCTCCTCCCGCTCCCCCGCCTCCCTCGTCGGCTACCTCCGCGTGCAGGAAGGCCACGAGCTGCTCCGCGTCGGTGGGGACGCTGCACACCAGGTGGTGGTGGCCGGGTCCGGCTCCGTCGAGGAGGCGCCGCAGGATCCGGGAGGCCCGTTCGAAGGAGGCCTGGCCGATGTCCTCCCCGCAGTCCGCGCAGCCGCCCATGCCGGCCAGGAGGGTGGTGGCGTACTCCCAGGTGGCCTGGCGGACGGCCTCGTCCACGAGGAGGGGCGCGAGTTCCTCGATGGGCTGGCCGGTATAGGGGAGGGCGGCGCCGCCCGACAGTTCCGCGGTGAAGCGGGTGCGGGTCCGGGCGCTGTCGGGGTCGAGGCCGTGCTCCGCGCAGTAGTCGGCGTACTCCTCGGGGTCGAAGAGGGCGACGGTGGTGTGGATGCCGCGCGCCGCCAGGGAGCGCAGCAGGGCGTCGACGTGGTGGAGGTAGTCCTTATGGTCGTCGAAGGCGAAGCTGCGGTAGCGGCGCATGGCCGCGAAGTCCCCGGCTTCGGCGAGGAGGCCGACGGTGCTGGGGACTTCGCGGCGCAGGGTGCGGCGGCGGCGTGCGGTGTTCCTGCCGGCGCCCGTGCCGCGCGGGTCGTCCGGTGCGCGGTCGGGCGAGCGGTCGGGTGTGGTGTCGGGCGTGCCCTTCATGGTTCCCCCTGAGTGGTGCGAGAGCTTGCTCACTCAGAGTAACGACGGGCACTGACAGTCACTTTCGGCCGCGGGCCAGCTCCTCGTAGAAGGCCAGCAGGTCCGGGTTGTCGACCGAGCCGGGGTTGACCGCCTTGGTCAGGGGGGTGCCCTGGAGGAGGCGCTTGACCGGGACCTCGATGCGCTTGCCGGTGAGGGTGTGCGGGACCGCCGGGACCTCGATGACCTCGTCGGGGACGTGGCGCGGGGAGAGCTGCTCGCGGATGGTGGAGGCGATCTTCTTGCGCAGGGCCTCGTCGAGGACGGCGCCGGGGGCGAGGTGGACGAAGAGCGGCATCCAGTAGCCGCCGTTCGGCTCCTCCAGGCCGATGACGAGGGACTCCTTGATCTCGGGGAGGCGTTCGACCACCTCGTAGATGTCGGCGGAGCCCATGCGCACGCCCTGGCGGTTCAGGGTGGAGTCCGAGCGGCCGTGGATGACGACGGAACCGCGGTCGGTGATCGTGATCCAGTCGCCGTGGCGCCAGACGCCGGGGAACATCTCGAAGTAGCTGTCGCGGTAGCGGCTGCCGTCCGGGTCGTTCCAGAAGTGGATCGGCATGGAGGGCATGGGGTTGGTGACGACCAGCTCGCCGACCTCCCCGGTGACCGGCTTGCCCGAGTGGTCCCAGGCCTGGAGGTCGGTGCCGAGGCAGGCCGCCTGGAGTTCGCCGATGTGCACCGGGAGGGTGGGGACGGCGCCGGCGAAACAGCTGCAGACGTCGGTGCCGCCGCTGACGGAGGCGATCCAGAGGTCGTCGGCCACCTCGTCGTGCAGCCAGCGGAAGCCGTCGGGCGGCAGCGGGGAGCCGGTGGTCGCCACGCACTTCACGGCGGAGAGGTCGAAGTCCCGGCCCGGGTGGACCTCGGCCTTGCGGCAGGCCATGACGTAGGCGGCGGAGGTGCCGTAGAGGGTGGCGCCGGTGCGTTCGGCGATCCGCCACTGGGCCCCGGTGTCCGGGTAGCCGGGGCTGCCGTCGTACAGGACCACGGTGGTGCCGGTCAGCAGGCCGGAGACGAGGAAGTTCCACATCATCCAGCCGGTGGAGGTGTACCAGAAGAAGCGGTCCTCGGGCCCCAGGTCGCAGTGCAGGCCCAGCTGCTTGAGGTGTTCGAGGAGGATGCCGCCCTGGGACTGCACGATCGCCTTGGGCGCGCCGGTGGTGCCGGAGGAGTAGAGGATCCACAGCGGGTGCTCGAAGGGGACCGGCTCGAAGACGGGCTCGGTCGCGGCGGAGGTGAGCTCCGACCAGGCCACGGTGCCTTCGGGGGCGGGGGTGCCCAGCAGCGGGATGTGGACGACGGCGCGCAGCGAGGGCAGCTCGGCGCGCAGTTCGGCGACCGTTTCGCGGCGGTCGTGCTCCTTGCCCCCGTAGCGGTAGCCGTCGACGGTGAAGAGGACGACGGGTTCGACCTGCTGGAAGCGGTCGAGGACGCTGCGGGCACCGAAGTCGGGGGCGCAGGAGGTCCAGACCCCGCCGACGGCGGCGGTGGCGAGGAGGGCGACGACGGCCTCGGGGACGTTGGGCAGGTAGCCGCTGATCCGGTCGCCGGGTCGGACGCCGAGGGCGCGCAGTTCGGCGGCGAGGGAGCCGACCTGGCGGCGCAGCTCGGCCCAGGTGACCGGGGTGGGTTCGTGGGTCTCGTCCACGTGGAGCAGGGCCGGGTCCCCGGCGCGGGCCGGGTCCTCTCCGGCGCGCAGGGCGTGCTCCGCGTAGTTGAGGGTGGAGCCGGTGAACCAGTGGGCCCCGGGCATGGAGCGGTCGGCGAGGACCGACTCGTAGGGGGTGGTGAACCGTACGTCGAACCACTCGGCCACGGCCTGCCAGAAGGTGTCGAGTTCATCGACGGACCAGCGGTGCAGGGCCGGGTAGCCGCCTTCGGCGGGGGCTCCGAAGCGGTCGGCCGCCCAGGCCTGGAAGGCGGTGACACGGGCGGCGGCGATCCGGTCGGGGCTCGGGGACCAGAGGGCTTCCGGCGGGGTGGCTGAGGTCATGGGTCGACTCCCGGTCAAGTCTGGCGCTCGCGCTTCGTGTGCGTACGGTGTCGCCGCGGCGGCTTGGTGTGCGCCGCGGCTCACAGGGACCATGCCACGTGATCGACATCCGCACCAGAGCCGTCCCGGGCGCTCGCGCGTGATCGTTTCCGGGTGAACGGGAGCTGAACGGGCCCCGCCGGGGCCCGCGCCGGTGGCAGGGTGACCGCCATGGACGGTCGTGAGCTGGTGCGTGCGGTCATGGACATCGGTACGGCGGGCGGGCGGCGCGCCTGGCGCTCGGCCTGGCGTCATCGGCGGGCCGACGCGGAGGGGCTGGTGCGCCCCGGCGCGGAGCGGGCGCGGGTGCCGGGGGCGCTGACGGGGACGGAGCCCCGGCCGGGCGGGGGCGTGCTGCGGTTCGCCCGGTCGGAGCTGGTCGTACGGGTCGCCGTGGGCGGCGCGGTGTTCTGGGGCTGGGACGGGGCTTCGCCGGAGCCCTCGTACGCGGTGCCGGGCGGGGGGCCGGAGGCCGATCCGCGGGCGGTGTTGGAGCCGGACACCGGGGGCGGTTGGCGGGTGGTGTCGGAGCGGGTGACGGTGGCGGTGTCCCGGTACGGCGCGCTGGAGGTGCGTACCCCGGGCGGGGCGGTGTTGCGGCGGGAGTTGCCGCCGCGCTGGTGGGATCCGGTGGCGGGGGCCCCGCCGGGGGGTTCGCGCTGGTCGCAGCGCTCGGAGGTGCCGGCGGACGCGCGGTTCTTCGGCCTGGGCGGGCGGGCGTCGGGGCCCCGGCTGCCGGACGGGGAGTACCGGTTGTGGAACACGGATCCCAAGGGCGGCTTCGGGCCGGACACGGATCCGCTGTACATCACGATGCCGGTGCAGCTGGTGGTGGCCGACGCGGGGACCCACCTGGCCTTCTACGACAACACCTGGGACGGGCGGGTGGCCCTGCGGGAGGGCGAGGAGGGCGCCGGCTCGGGTGCGGACCGGCCCGGGACGAGTGAGCTGCGCGCGGAGGGCGGGCCGACGCGCTGCTGGGTGCTGGTGGGGACCCCGGCGCGGGTGCTCCAGGGGTGGTCGGGGCTGACGGGTGCGGCGGCGGTGCCGCCGGAGTGGGCCCTGGGCCACCAGCACGCGCGGTGGGGGTTCGGGAGCGCGCGGGAGGTACGGCGGGTGGTGGCCGGGTACGCGGAGCGGGGGCTCGCGCTGTCGGCGATACACCTGGACATCGACCACTACGACGGGCACCGGGTGTTCACGGTGGACCAGGAGGCGTTCGCGGACCTGCCCGGCCTGGCCGCGGAGTTGGGGGCGCGGGGGGTCCGGTTGGTGTCGATCGTGGACCCGGCGGTGAAGGCGGGGGACGCGGTGCACGCGTCCGGGCTTGAAGTCGGGGAGCGGGGGGCCTTCGTACGGGACGCGCGGGGCGGGGAGGTGCGGGGCGAGGTGTGGCCGGGCGAGTGCGCCTACCCGGACTTCACCGATCCGGCGGTGCGGGAGTGGTGGGGCGCTCTGTACGAGGAGCGGCTCGCGCGGGGCTTCGCCGGTTTCTGGCACGACATGAACGAGCCGGTGTCGTTCGCGCCGTTCGGGGACGCGACGTTGCCGCGGTCGGCGCGGCACGCGCTGGAGGGGCGGGGCGGGGACCACCGGGAGGCGCACAACGTGTACGCGCTCGGCATGGCGCGGGCGGGCTGGGAGGGCCTGGTGCGGCTGCGCCCGCAGGAGCGGCCGTTCCTCTTCTCCCGGTCGGGGTGGGCGGGGATGCAGAGGTACGGGGGCACGTGGTCGGGGGACGTGGAGTCGAGCTGGGACGGGCTGCGGGCCTCGCTGGCGCTGGTGTTGGGGCTGGGGCTGTGCGGGGTGCCGTACTCGGGTCCGGACGTGGGCGGGTTCGGGGGTTCGCCGTCGCCGGAGTTGTACCTGCGGTGGTTCCAGTTGGGGGCGTACCTGCCGTTGTTCCGGACGCACTCGGCGATCTGGGCGGGGCGGCGTGAGCCGTGGGAGTTCGGGCCGGAGGTGTTGGAGCGGGCCGGGGAGCTGCTGGCGGAACGGGAGCGGCTGCGGCCGTACTTCGTGACCCTGGCGCATCTGGCGCGGCGGACGGGGGCGCCGTACGTGCGGCCGCTGTGGTGGGGCGCGCCGGAGGACCGGGCGCTGCGGGACTGCGAGGACGCGTTCCTGCTGGGGGACGCGTTGCTGGTGGCTCCGGTGCTGGAGTGCGGGGCGGACCGGCGGGCGGTGCGGTTGCCGCGCGGGCGCTGGTACGACACGGCGACGGGGAAGGCGTACGAGGGGCCCGGGCAGGTGTTGTTCGAGGCGCCGCCGGGGCGGATGCCGGTGCTGGCGCGGGCCGGGTCGGTGGTGCCGGTGCGGCGCGGGGACGGTTCGGTGGGGCTGGAGGTGTGGGCCCCGGCGCGGGGGCGTACGGGTGGCGGGGTGGTGGTGCGGGATCCCGGGCCGGGTTTCGAGGCGGGTGCCGTGGAGCGGTACACCGTGCGGTGGGCCGGGGAGGCGGTGGTGGTGGAGGACGAGGCCGGGGCCGCGGTGCGGGACGTGGAGGTGCGGGGGCTCTGAGCCGCTGGGGGTAGGGGCGGGGGCGGGGCGGCGTGGGCTCGGGGTCGGAGGCTCGGGGCTCGGGGCTCGGGGCCGGAGGCGGGGGCGGGGGCGTGGCGACGTGGGCTCGCGGCTCGGGGCTCGGGGTCGGAGGCTCGGGGCTCGGGGCTGGGGGCTCGGGTGTGGGGGCGGGGGCGGGGGCTCGGGGCTGGAGGCTCGGGGTCTGGGGGGGGTGGAGCCCGGCTATAGCTTCGCGCAAGTGGGGGCGGGCAGGCTGGCGGTGGGGTGGCGCGGTGTGCGTCGCCGGCCGGTACGGGAGGGGTCGGGGATGGTGTGGGTGAGCCCGTCGGGGGCGCGTGCGGTGGGCACGGCCGGGCGGTGGCGGCGGCCGGGGCGGGATCTGGCGCCGGGGTCCGAGGTCGTGGGGGCGTGGCAGTTGCTCACGGTGTGGGCCCTGTTGACGGCGCTTCGGGTGGGCCCGATCGGCTCGCTGGTGGCGGTCGGGGCGGGCGCGGTGGCCTGCGTCGCGGTGGGTTTCCTGCACGGGCTGCTGCTCGTCAAGCCCCTTGCCGTGCTGGGCCGTTGGACGGCCCGGTGGAGCGCCTGGCCGGAGCCGGTCGCGGTGGGCGTTCCGCTGGCCGTGGTCTCGGTGGTCCCGGCGGTGTTGCTGCGGTGGTGGCTCGGGGAGCGGGCGGCGGCGGTGCCGGGCTTCGGCCTGGTGTGGGCGGCGTGCGTGGCCAGCGCGGTGCTGCCGCTGTTGGCCGGCGCCTACCTGCGGGCGCGGCCGGTCCCGGCGCGGGTGCTGTGGGTCCGGGGCGCGGTGGCGACGGGCGCGGCCCTCGCGGTGGCGGCACCGGCGGTCCTGGTGTGGGGTGTGGCGGTGTAGGCGGCGGCGTTGTCGGGGGGGCGGCGATGTAGGTGGCCCTCGCGGGGCGCTCGGCAGGGCACCCGCCCGAGGGTTCGCCCGTGCCGGCGCGCTATCGTGCCGCGGGATCGCCTGGTGGGCACGCGTACGAGGGGGGAGCGGCCGTGGCCGGACTCGATGCGGGGCGACTGGCGGCGCGGTGGTGGAAGTGGGCCCTGTCGGCCCCGAGCGGGCGCAGTCCGGTGGCGGACACCACGGGTGAGCACGCGCACTGGCGGCAGTCGCCCGACGTCTGGTTCCTCGCGGGGACCTACGGGGGCCGCGTGGTGCGGCGTTGCACGGTGCCGACCGGTCGGCCGCTGTTCTTCCCGGTCATCAACACGCAGCGCAGGGCGCTGCGTTCCTCCACCCAGCCGTGGCGGATCCCGACCGCGCGGGCCGAGGCCCAGCTGAACGGTGTCCCGTTGCCGCTCGAAGAGGCCGCTTCGCCACGTTTCTGGGTGAAGGGTCCCCGGGTCGCCTGGGGTTTGTGGACCACCCTCGACCCGCTCGCCCCGGGCGAGTACGTCCTGTCCGTCAAGGCCCGGGCGGGCGACTTCCGGGTGGACACGACCTACCACCTCGAAGCCGTCGCCCCGGACAGACTTTAGAAGCAGTCCCGGCCCGTACGTTCGAGCCGGATACAGTGCCCCGAAATCGGTGGGGGGATCACCTTGGAGCGACGGAAGTTGATCGGGGTCGGCATCGGGATCGGGGCCGGGCTGGCGGTGCTGCCCGTCTGGTGGGCCCTGAGCGAGGGGGCGGACGGGGCCAGGGGGGACTGGCACACCGACACAGCCCCGCTGGAGCAGGCGTTCGGGCCGCTGGGTCCACTCACCGGCGCCAAGTGGGTGAGCAGCCGGGACAACGACCGGGACCTGCCCTCTCCGGAGCTGGTGATCTCGGGCTTCGCCGAGTTGGCGCCGGGGAAGCTCGCCGAGCTGACGGCGGCCCACACCTTCGTCTCCGAGGGACCGGCCGACGACTTCTCCTCGTGGTTCGAGGAGCCGCTCAAGGGCGAGGGGCCGAAGGACCCGGAGTGGATCCGGTCGGACGCGCTCGACCGCGACGGCGACGGCCGCTCCACCCGCCTGTGGTTCGACCGTCGCAGCGGCACCGTCCGCTTCCGGGTACTCAACCCGTACGGCTAGGGGGTGTCTGTCGGGTCCTGCCCGGCGCGGGTCGCGAACCAGGTGGCGGCCGCGCGGGTGTGGAGGGGGAAGGCCAGCTCTGCCGGGGCGCGCAGGACGTGCCAGCCGGTGGTCTCGTCGGTGGCTACGGAGAGCGGGAGGTCGGCCAGCGGGCGCGGCGGGAGCAGGCCGAAGACCAGGAGGTGGCCGGCCGGGGAGGTGTGGACGTCGGCGAGGGAGACCTCGTGGGCGGGGGCCTCGATGCCGGTCTCCTCGCGGAGTTCGCGTACGACCGCCTCGCGCCAGTCCTCGCCGAAGTCCATGAACCCGCCGGGCAGGGCGATCCCGCCGAGGGCCGGTTCGATGGTCCGGGTGATGACGACCAGGCCGGTGTCCGGTCCGTCCTCGACGGGGACCAGGGCCACGGCGACCGGGAGCGGGTTGCGGTAGGTGACGGCTCCGCACGCGGCGCACCGGCGGGGCCAGTCGGCGCTGTCGAACGGGGCTCCGCAGGTGGAGCAGTGCGAGTCCTTCGGCTGTGCCTGCATGCGGCGATGGTATGCCAGGGGGCATGAGGATGGCTGTGGTCGTGGTGGTGCTGGCGGTCCTGGTGGCGCCCTCGGGCGCGGGGACGCGCGGCGCGGAGTTGGTGCTGTTGCGGGACGTGGATCCGAGCATCGGCGAGGACATCCGGTACGCGGGTCCGAGGAACTTCACGGGTGCTCCGGTGGACGGGTACCGGGAGCCGGTGTGCCTGTTGGCCCGGCCGGCGGCGCGGGCCCTGCGGCGGGCGCAGCGGGAGCTGGCGCGGGAGGGGTTCGGGCTGCTGGTGTACGACTGCTACCGGCCCCGGCGGGCGGTGGAGCGGTTCGTGCGGTGGGCCGGTGAGGCGGACGACCCGGTGGCGAAGGCCGCGTACTACCCGGAGGTGGCCAAGGAGCGGCTGGTTCCGGAGGGGTACATCGCGGCGGAGTCGGCGCACAGTCGCGGGAGCACCGTCGACGTGACCCTCGTACGGCTGCCGGCGCGGGGGGAGGTGGACATGGGGACGCCCTTCGACCTCTTCGACCCGCTCTCGCACACGGAGGATCCGCGGGTGACGGGGGCGGCGCGGGAGAACCGCCGGCTGCTCGGGCGGGTGTTGGGGGCGCAGGGTTTCGTGAACCTGCCCGAGGAGTGGTGGCACTTCACGCTGCGGCCGGAGGCCTTCCCCGACACCGTCTTCGACGTCCCGGTGGCTGTCGCGTCGGGGCGGCCGTGAGTAGCGTGCCCGTATGACCTTCGGATCGTACGAGGAATTCTGGCCCTACTACGTCGCCATGCACTCGCGGGCCGCCACCCGCTGGGTGCACCTCGCCGGGACGCTGACCGGACTGGCGCTGACCGGGTACGGGGTGGCGCGCGGGCGGTGGCGCTACCTGGCGGCGCTGCCGCTGATCGGCTACGGGACGGCCTGGCCCGCCCACTTCCTGATCGAGGGGAACAACCCGGCCACCTTCGGCAATCCGGCCTGGTCGCTGCGCGGAGACGCCCGGATGATCCGGATGATGCTGGCCGGGCGGGACGCCGAGCTGGACGAGATCGCGCGCAAGTGGCTCGCGGAGAACGCGTGACCCCGGGCGGGTGACCCCTGTCGACCGGGGGCCCGCCGTGACAGACTTCTGACGCTTCGTCAGAAACTGCTGTCCGGGAGGGGCCTTGGAACGCACACGCACACCCGTCGTCAGCGGGTGGTTCACCGATACGGGCGAGGAGGGCGGCTTCCGGCTGCTCGGCACCCGGTGTTCCGCCTGCGCCGCCGTGTTCTTCCCCCGGGAGGACGCCTACTGCCGCAACCCGCACTGCCCCGGCGGCGGCGAACTCGCGCAGGTTCCGCTGTCCCCGCGCGGCCGCCTCTGGTCCTACACCGACGGCCGCTACCGGCCGCCCGCACCCTACGTGTCCGACCCGGACGCGCCCTGGGAGCCGTACACGCTCCTCGCGGTGGAGCTGGAGGCAGAGGGGATCGTCGTGCTCGGGCAGGCGGAGCCCGGTGTGACCCCGGCCGACCTGGCCGTCGGCATGGAGGTCGAGGTGGTCGGCGGGGTGCTCCACGAGGACGCCGGGACCACCTGGACGACCTGGCGCTTCCGCCCGACGGGAGCGGCCGCGTGAGCGGGACCGGCGGCGACGTCGCCGTGCTCGGGGCCGGCATGCATCCGTGGGGGAAGTGGGGGCGCGGCTTCGTCGAGTACGGGCGCGCTGCCGCCCTGGCCGCGCTGGCCGACGCCGGCCTGGAGTGGACCGACGTCGGATCGGTGGTCGGGGCCGACACCGTGCGCTCGGGCTATCCGGGCTACGTCGCCGGAGCCACCTTCGCGCGGGCGCTGGGCTGGCAGGGCGCCCGGGTGACGAGCGTGTACGCCGCCTGCGCCTCCGGGGCCCAGGCCATCGGGACGGCGCGGGCCCAGATCCTGGCCGGGTTGGCGGACGTGGTGCTGGTGGTCGGCGCCGACGCCGCGCCCAAGGGGTTCTTCGCCCCGGCCGGGGGCGAGCGGCCGGACGATCCCGACTGGCTGCGCTTCCGGATCCTGGGCGCGACCAACCCGGCGTACTTCGCGCTGTACGCCCGGCGCCGGATGGCCCTGTACGGGGACACCGGCGAGGACTTCGCGCTGGTCAAGGTGAAGAACGCGGCGGCCGGCGTGCTCAACCCGAACGCCCGCTACCGCAAGGCGGTCACCGCCGAGGAGGTCGCCGCCTCGGCGGTGGTGGCCGACCCGCTGCGGCTGCTGGACATCTGCGCGACCTCCGACGGGGGCGCGGCGCTGGTGCTGAGCAGCATGGACTTCGCACGGGCGCGGGGGGTGACCGACCCGGTGCGGATCCGGGCGGTCTCGACGGTGACGCCCACGTATCCGCGTACCGTCCTGGACCTCCCCGACATCGCGACCGACTCGACGGTGGGCGCGGGCGCCGGGGGCGGGGCCGGGGACGGCGGGGGCTCGTTCCGGGCCTCGATCGCGCGGGCCGCGTACGAGGAGGCCGGGTTGGGGCCGCGGGACCTGTCGCTGGCCGAGGTGTACGACCTGTCCACCGCCCTGGAACTGGAGTGGTACGAGGACATCGGCCTGTGCGGGGAGGGCGAGGGCGCCAAGCTCGTGCGGGAGGGGGCGACCGCGCTCGGCGGGCGGGTGCCCGTCAATCCGAGCGGGGGGCTGGCCTCCTTCGGGGAGGCGGTGCCGGCGCAGGCCATCGCCCAGGTCTGCGAGCTGACCTGGCAGTTGCGCGGCACGGCCGGGGCCCGGCAAGTGCCCGGGGCACGGGCCGGGATCACCGCGAACCAGGGGCTGTTCGGGCACGGTTCGGCGGTGGTGGCGGTCCGCTGAGGCGCGGGCCCGTGGGGGCCGCGGCCGGCCGGGCACGTCGTGGACCGCGCGTGCCGTCCGGAGGCTTGACGGCCTCCGGCGGCGGGTTCACACTCGCTGCACGGTCCCGCTTCGGCGGACCTCCGGATCCCCCCATGAGAGCTGCGGCCCGTACCCCAGTCGGCGGGGGTACGGGCCGCCCTCCGTTTCCGGCGCGCCTCAGGTGCCCGTGCCGAGGGCCTGGCGGCGGGCGCGGGCCAGGGACATCGCGTGTTCCACGACCCCGACGAGGACGTCCTTGACCGATTCGCGGTCCCGGGCGTCGCAGAGCAGCACCGGGACCTCGGGGGCGAGGTCGAGGGCGTCCCGCACGGTCACCACGGGGTGGCGCGCGGCTCCGTCGAAGCAGTTGACGGCGACGACGAAGGGGATCCCGCGCCTCTCGAAGTAGTCGACGGCGGCGAAGCAGTCGGCGAGGCGGCGGGTGTCGGCCAGCACCACGGCGCCGAGCGAGCCCTGTGCCAACTCGTCCCAGAGGAACCAGAAGCGGTCCTGTCCGGGGGTGCCGAACAGGTACAGCACCAGGTCCTCGCGCAGGGTGATGCGACCGAAGTCCATCGCCACGGTGGTGGTGCTCTTCCCCTCCACTCCCCCGGTGTCGTCGATGCCGATGCCCGGCTCGGAGAGCCGTTCCTCGGTGCGCAGTGGGCGGATCTCGCTCACCGCTCCTACCAGGGTGGTCTTGCCCACCCCGAAGCCGCCCGCGACCAGGATCTTCAGGGTCAGCGGCTCGACCGGCGACACGGCATGCATCGCGCCGGTGCGGCTAGAGCGCCCGAAGGCCATCGATCACCTCACGCAGTATGGATTCGTCGGGTAGTTCGGCCGGTGGTACCGGCCTGGTCACGTGGACCAGTTCGTCGTGCACGAGGTCGCCGATGAGGACCCGGATCACGCCGATGGCGAGGTCCAGGTCCGCGGCGAGTTCCGCGACCGACTGGGGGCGTTCCCGGCAGAGCCCGAGGATGTGGGCGTGTTCCGGGGACAGGGTCAGGTCCCAGACCGGATCGTCGGCCGCCGACTCGGCGACGACGAGCGCGATCAGGTCGAGGCGGTGCTGCCCCGCATGGCTGGTGCGGCCCCTGGTCATGGCGTAGGGGCGCACGACGGGGCCCGCGTCGTCGTCGAACCAGGCCGCGTGGCCGTCGGCGCCGGTGCCGGGGGCCCAGGGAGTACCTGAGGTGCCGGGGGTGCCTGGGGTGTCGGCGGGGTGGTCCTGGCCTGGGTCGCTCATGCCGTCCGTCTCACCCTCCGGCTGGCAGTCCGGTGCGCGGGGCGGTCGCCAGGTGGTCGCCGACGCGCTTGACCATCAGCGTCATCTCGTACGCGACCTGGCCGACGTCGGACTCGGCGTCGGCCAGGACGGCGAGGCAGCTGCCGTCTCCGGCGGCCATGACGAACAGGAAGGCCTCGTCGAGCTCGACGAGGGTCTGGCGGACCCGACCGGACTCGAAGTGCCGGCCGACGCCCTTGGCCAGGCTGTGGAAGCCGGAGGCCACGGCGGCGAGGTGTTCGCTGTCCTCGCGGGTGAGGTCCTTGGAGCTGCCCGTCGGCAGGCCGTCGCCGGAGAGGACGACCGCCTTGCGGATGCTGCCCACCTTGTCGACGAGTTCGTCGAGGAGCCAGTTCAGCGTGCCGGAGCCGCGGCCCCTGGTGTCGTTCCCGGTCTGCGGTGCGGTCATCGACCGTCCCCTTCGTTCTCGTGCGCGGGACCGGTGGCGGCGGGGGTGCCCTCCCCGGTCTCGGACTGCTGCTGGGCGTACTGGTCGCGGCCCGCCGTCCAGCCGCGCTGGAGGGCGGACATCCGCGCGCGTACGTCCTCCGCGTCGCGGTCGGTCGCCGGGGCCGCGGCGGCTTCCGCCTCGGCGGGGGCCGGGGCGTTCTTCAGCTGGGGCGCGAGGTTGGCCTGGCGGACCCGGCGGGGCAGGCCGCCCGGTCCCGCGACGGGGCGCGGGGGTGCCTCGGGGGCACCGCGGCGCGACTCGGCCGGGGCCTGCGGGGCGACGGCGCGGGGTTCGACCCGGCGGCCGTGCTCGGCGACCAGGGTCGGGGTGGGGCGGCGGCGGGGCAGCGGGACGGTACCGCCGGGGCGCGGGCCGTCGGGGCGCACCGGGTCCGGGCGGGAGCGTTCCAGGCGGACCGGGCCGGTGGGGGCCTGCGGCTCGCGCTCGGCCTCGCGGCGGTCGCGGTCGCGGTCCCAGTGGCGCTCCGCGCTCCGGTCGCCGACCCGGTCGCCCTTCCAGGCGCCGTGCTCGGAGTGGCGGTCCCCGCGCGGGCGCTCGCTGTGGGGGCGCTCACTGTGCGGGCCGTCGCCCTGGGCCCGGCCGGCCGCCGTGCGCAGGCCGAGGAGGGCGGTGCGCGGGATGCCGCCGGGCGGGGTCTCGTCGTCGAGGGTGGCCATGGGCGGGCGGCCGCCGACGCCGGTGAGCCCGGCGATGCCCGGGGCCTGTGCCGGGTCGTCGAGGACCCCGGGGTCCGCGAGCGCCCCCACGGCGTCGACCCCGATGCCCCGCAGCGCGTCCGCGCCGTCGACCGCTCCGATGCCGCGCAGGGCGTCGGCGCCGTCGGGGCCGAGGTCGGCCAGGGGCGCCTCCAGCTCGACGGGGCCGTTGATCGCCCCGGCCGGCAGCGGGCGGGGCGGGGGGACCCGGTCCAGGGTGATGGGGGCGGGGCGTTCGGAACTCCTGGCGCCCGGGGCTGCCTTGACCGCCTTGGCGCCCTTGGCGTCCCGGCCGCCGGCGAGGCCCTTGACGCCGCCGAGGCGGATGCCCGTGCCGTTGGTGTCGGGGGCGTCGGTCAGGAGCGCCGAGGGCAGGAGGACCACCGCGGTGGTGCCTCCGTAGGGGCTGTGCTGGAGGACGACCTTGATGCCGTGGCGGCGGGCGAGGCGGCTGACCACGAACAGGCCGAGGCGGTCGGTGTCGGAGAGTTCGAACTCGGGGGTCTCGGCGAGGCGGAGGTTCGCGTCGAGCAGCGCCTCCGGGTTCATGCCGAGGCCCCGGTCGTGGATCTCCAGGGTGAACCCGTTCGAGACGCGTTCGCCGTGGACCTGGACGGCCGTGTGCGGGGGCGAGAAGACGGTGGCGTTCTCCAGGAGTTCGGCGACGAGGTGGGTGACGTCGGCGACGCCGGGTCCCTCGATGCCCAGGCGCGGCAGCCGGCGCACCTCGATGCGCTCGTAGTCCTCGACCTCGGCCACGGCGGCCCGTACGACGTCCATGAGCTGGACGGGCTTGCGCCACTGCCGTGAGGGCGCGGCGCCGGAGAGGATCACCAGGCCTTCGGCGTGCCGGCGCATGCGGGTGGTCATGTGGTCGAGGCGGAAGAGGTCGGCGAGCTCGTCGGTGTCCTCGGTGCGGCGTTCCATGGTGTCGAGGAGGGTGAGCTGGCGGTGGAGGAGCACCTGGTTGCGGCGGGCGAGGTTGACGAACACCTCGGAGACCCCGCGCCGCAGTTCGGCCTGCTTGACGGCGGCCTCGACGGCGGCGCGCTGGAGGGTGTTGAGGGCCTGACCGACCTGGCCGACCTCGTCCTTCTCGTACTCCAGGCGGGGCGCCTCGGTCTCCACGTCGATGATTTCGCCCGCCGCGAGGCGGCGCATGACGCCCGGCAGCCGGACGCCCGAGGCCTCGTGGGCCTCCTTGCGGAGCCGGGAGAGGTCGCGGATGAGGTCGCGGCCGATGCGTACGGAGAGGATCAGCGAGACGGCGAGGGCGAAGAAGCCGAGCACTCCGGCGACGGCGGCCTGGACGAGGACGCCCATGGCGACGGGGTGGACGCGCTTTTGGTAGCGGTCTCCGGACGCGGTTCCCATGGTCTCGACGTCACCGAGGACCTTGGCCGCGGCCTCGTCCCACTGGGCGGCGGTGACGCGCGGGGACTTGCTCGCCCCTCCGACGATGAACCGTTCCTCCGCGTCGCGCAGCGCCTTGGTCTCCGGGCCCTTCCAGTACTGCTCGAAGAGGGCGCGTTCGTCGGCCGGCAGGACCGCGAGGTTGAAGTCGTAGAGCAGGCTCCGGCTGGTGACGAGGTCGGAGACGCGCCGGACGTCGGTGGCGGAGACGTTTCGGGCGGCGAGGGCGGAGGCGATGACCGCGTCCTCGCGGGAGAGGGACTCGCGGGCCCGGGTGACGCCGATGAGGGCGCGGCCCTGCTTGTCCATCTCCACGTCCTCCAGGGCGTGGAGGTTCATCAGGAACTCGTAGCAGGGGTCGACGAGTCGGCTGTAGAGCTCCAGGGCCTGGCTCGGGTCGAGGGTGTCGCGGTCCACCGAGACCCGCAGGGTGGAGATGCCGCGGAAGGCCTCGTGGATCGAGTTCAGGCGCTCGCGGGCCGAGGGGCTCAGCTCGTCGACGACCTCGGGGTCGGCGGCGGCCCGGCTGATGCTCGTGACCTGCACGTCCGTGGCGGCACGCGCCTTGGTCAGCTCGGCGTTGGCCGCGGAGGAGCGGGGGTCGCCGAGGACCACGAGGGTCTGGCGGCGCTCCTTCTGGATCACGCGGACGACGTCCTCGATCGGGTAGCCGACCTTGTCGATCACATAGGCGACGTCGAGCAGTTGGACCGCCTCGCGGCCGGTGATGACGGTCGCGAAGCCCCAGAGGGCGGTGAGGGAGACGAGCGGCACCAAGAGCAACGCCACGATCTTCCGGCGGATGGACTTCCCGCGAAAGCGCATGGCCTCCCCAGCCTCCCCGAGCTCAACCCCGTTGCCGGAGGTCGGTGTTCCGTCATTTAAACGGCGTGAGCCTACTACTGCCGCGCGGCACCTTCGAAGGGGTGTCCGGACGTTTTCGGCCTGACCCCTCGACGAAGATCACCAGTTGTCCGATACCTCCGGTCAAGTCCGGCCCGATATGTGGCACATGACACTCGGTGGGGTGTCGGTTCCGATGTTCGGATGGATGGCTGGAATTCTTCCTTCCGCCACAGTGCGGGCGCGGCGGAGGCGTCCGCGATGCGGGAATCTCCCGGCGCCGCCATACGTCTGACAAGGAGAGGGGGCGCACGCGGGGAGTGCGGAGTGACGGGGTACGTGCGGCGGAGCGACGAGCGGGCATGACGGACCGCTCGGAGGGAAATGAGCGGACCATGAGGATGTACGAGGACGACGGCTCGGAGGCCGAGGCGCCGGGGCGGGGCCTGTGGGTGGAGGAGACGGCGCGCCGGCGCCGGATGCCGGACCCGGTGCGGTCGTCGGCGGTCCGGGCGGTGCTGGTCGTCGCCGTGACGCTGACGGAGGCGACGATCACCTTCTTCCTCACGCTGACCGGCTCCTGGCTGGCCCTCCCCCTGGCGATCCTCGGCGTGGCGGGGACCGTGGTGGCCACCTGGGCCGTGCTGGACGTGTGGATCACCCGTCAGACCTGGCTCCAGCGGGGCGGGGTCGTCTCGGAGCCGAGCAGCGCCGCGTCCCCCGCCCGAGGTTGGGGCGAGGGCCGGCCCCCGACGGCCGTACCGCGCGCGCGGTAGGGCCGAGGGGGGGCCGTGGTGGGATCGGCGGCGCGGGGGCGCGTCAGGAAGTGGCGGTGGAGCGCCGGAACATGCGGGTGGCCGTGATCTCGCCGTGGATGGTCTCCTCGTCCGGGGACTGCTGGGGCAGGCCCGGACGCAGGTGTTCCTCGACGCTGATGTACTTCAGCCCCGCCCGCAGGTCGGCGTCGTTGCGCAGCCGGATGACCAGCGGGAACTCGGCCAGGGCCGTGGTGTCGAAGAGGCCCGTGGTGTAGAGGAGCTGGACGCCGAGGGCGTCGGAAACGGCCCGCTGGAGCTCCAGCAGGTAGGTGGCGTTGGCGCGGCCGATGGGGTTGTCGAGGAAGAGCGTGCCCGCGTGGCGGTGCTTGTCCCGACCCCGGTCGTTGCTGCGCAGCGCCGCCATCGTGCAGTACAGCGCGATGGCCGCGGTGAGTAGTTGTCCGCCGGAGAACACGTCACCCATCTGCCCGACCGGGACCCGCTCGGCGCGCAGCACCGCGTCCGGCTTGAGGATCTCCACGGAGATGCCCTTGGGTTCGAGGGCCGCCTGGACGCCCCGCAGGAGCAGGGACATGCCGTCGCGGCGACCGCCCTCGCCGAAGGAGGCGGCGCTGTTCTTCTTCACGGCCGCGCGGGTGGCCTCGTCGATGACCTCGCCGAGGCGCTCCGTGAGGGTGGCCTGGTCGGGTTCCTCGAAGCGGATCCGCAGGAACTCCTGGCCGGACCACTCCCCCAGACCCTCCGGGAGCTGCGAGAGGCGCTGGGCGGAGCGCAGGGTGGCGAGCGCCGACTCCACGAGGCCGCGCAGCCGGTCGACGATGCTGTCGCGGTTGCGTTCCAGCTGGGCCAGCTCGTCGGTGAGGACGCGCAGCCGGGGCGCGAAGGCCACCGCCCAGGCGGCCGCGTGCTCGGGGAGTGCGGAGGCGGGGAGTTCGCGGATCTGCTGGCGGGCGGGGGTGCGTACCTGCTCGTAGCGGTTGGCGTTGGCGTGCCGGACCAGGATGTCGCTCGTCTCGCGCAGCGCGGTTTCGGCGGCGGAGAGTTCGGCGGCGCAGGAGCGCAGGGAGCGGCGGGACTCGGCGGCCGACCGGCGGGCCTCCTCCAGGCTTCCCCGGTGGGGCACGGGCTGCTGTTCGTCGTCCGGGTGGGCGTGGTCGCGCAGCAGGTCCCGCAGCAGGGCGGCGGTCTCATCGAAGCCGGCGGCCCCGTCCTCGGCGGCGCGGTGGGCGCGCAGCAGGTCGGCGTGGGCGGAGCGGGCGGACTCCACGGCGGCGGAGTGCGCGGCGAGCTGGGCGGCGGCGGTGCGCAGGAAGCCCTGGGCCTGCTCGACGTCGGTCGGGACGAGTTCCTCGGGCAGTTCGGTGTGCGCCCCGCCCTCGCCGGGGGCGTGGCGTTCGGCCTCGCCGCGCAGCCGGCCGAGCTGCTCGCTCGCGGTGGAGGCGCGGGTCTCCAGCATCTGTACGAGGGCCTCGGCGCGGGCGGCCGCGGCCTGCCGGGAGGGGCCGTCCGCTCCGTCGGTGCCTTCGAGGAGTTGGGCCGCCCGGGTGCGGACCTTGTTGGTGAGCCGGTCGAGTTCGGCGAGGGCGGCGCTCTCGTCGCTCTCGGCGCGGGCCTGTTCGGCGCGCAGGTCGGCGCCGACACCGACCTTCTCGTAGAGCCGGGAGGCGGCGCGGTAGGCCTCGCGGAGGTCGGGCAGCGGAGCCTTGGGGGCGCCGTCCCGTTCGGGCAGGGGTTCGGGGGCGCCGGCGATCTCGGCGCGTTCGGCGCGCAGGGCGCGGGCGGTGCGGTGGGCGTCGTCGGCCGCGCGCTGGGCGGCGCGGCGGTCCTCGTCGGCGGCGCGGGCGCGGTCCAGGCAGGCCTCGGCGCGGGCCTCGGATTCAGCGGCCTCCTCCACGAGTTCGCGCACCTTCGCCTGCCAGCCGGCGCGCTCGCGCAGGCGGTGGGCGAGGCCGGCGAGGGCGTCGGCGACCCTGCGGGCGCGCTGGGCGGTGTCCTGGCGCTCATCGCGGACCCGGGCCGCGTCGGTGGCGGCCTCGTCCGCCTCGGAGCGGACGGTACGGGTCTGGGTCAGCTCGCCCTCGGCCTCCTCGGCGAAGGTGCGGGCGGCCTCGGCGTGCCGGGCCAGTTCGGTGAGGCGGCCGGGCGGGCAGCCGGTGCGCCAGGAGGCGAGGCGGGCGCCGAGTTCACGGTCGCCGGAGAGCCGGCCGGCCAGTTCGCGGATCTCGGTGTCGCGGGCGGTGGCGCGGGCGCGCAGGGTCTGGCGCTCCTCGTCGGCGGCCTGTTCGTCGTGCATGGCCGGGTTCGGCGAGACGATGAAGATGCCGGCGACGGCCGGGTCGGCGCGGTCCATCGGCGGTACGGGGGCCAGCAGGGCGGCGGCGGTGCCGACGGCGACGGTGGAGCGGGGCAGCAGCGCGGCGGCGGAGAGCACCTCGCGGGCCCGTCCGTGGGTGGCGGGGTCGGTGATGACGACGCCGTCGACGAGTTCGGGGCGGGCCGCGAGGACGGCGGCGTGGTCGGCGGGGTCCACGGACTGGGCGAGGTAGCGCCAGCCGGGCAGGGCCGGGATGCCGTGCTCGCCGAGGTACTCGACGGTGGCGAGGACGTCGGGGCCGGGCGGGAGGAGTCCGCCGTCGCCGAGGGCGCCGAGGATGCGGGCGTCGTCCGCGGCGGCGGTGCGCAGCTCGAAGAGCTGGCGTTCGGCGGTGGTGACGGCGTCGGCGAGCAGGGGCCGCAGTTCCTCGGCGCCCCGGTCGAGGTCCTCGGGGGTCAGGCCGCCGCCGTCCGGGGCGGCGGGCAGCCCCAGGAGGTCGGCCAGGCGCGGGGAGGCGGCGAGGGAAGCGGCGGCGCGGTGCTCGGCGTCGTGGGCGGCCTCGGCGGCCCCGGCCGCGTCGGAGGCGCGGGCGGCGGTCAGCTCGGCGCGGGACTCGGCGGCGGCGGCCTCGCGGGCGGTCTCGGAGGCCTTGCGGGCGGCCTCGCGGGACTCGTCCCAGGCGGCCACGGCGGTCTTCTCGGCGTCGCTGGCGGCGAGGGCGGCGCGGGCCGGGTCGGCGTCCGGTTCGGTGTCGTCGAGCCAGCCGGCCCGTACCGCCTCGGCGGTCTCCTGTTGGACCTCGGCGAGACGGGCGCGCAGGTGCTCGGTCTCGCTGCGGGCGCGCTGGGCGGCGGTGGCGGCGGCGGTCGCGTCGCGGTGGGCGCTCTCGCCGACGGACTGGAGCTCGGCGGACCGCGCCTCTTCCTCGTCGGCGGCCCGCTCGCCCTGTTCGGCGGCGGTGTGCAGGGCCCGTACGAGGTCGGCGGCGGCCGTGGCCCGGGCGGCGAGCGCGGGCGCGGCGTCCCGTTCGGCCTCCAGGATCGCGACGGCGACGCGGGAGGAGGCGTCGGCGGCGGCGCGGTGGCGCAGCACGGTCTCGGCGGCCTGCCAGGCGGAGTGCAGCGTGCGGGCTTCGAGGAGCTCGCGGCGCTGGGCGGCGGCGGCCTTGTCGGCGACGGTCAGGGCCAGCGAGGCGTGCCGGTAGGCGAGTTCGGCGGAGACGGCGGCGCTGCGGGTGCGCTGCGCCTCCGCGGCGGAGACCTCGTGGGCGGCGCCGGTGACCCGTTGGGCGAGGTCGGCGGCGAGGCCGCGTTCCTCGCCGGCGCGGGCGGAGAGCCGGCGGGCGAGTCCGCGGGTGCGGCGCTCGGAGCCCGCGTGGACGTCGCGGAGCCGGGAGCGGGTCTCGGCGGCTTCGACGATCCGGTTGAGGAGGTCCACGGACCCGGCGGTGAACTCGCGTTCGGCCATCAGCTCGGCGCGCCGGCCGAGCTTGTTGCCGAAGCCGTGGACGAGGTCGGCGAGTCCGTCGGTGTCACGGGTGTCGGTGACGGCGCGCAGCAGGAGGTCGGTGAAGTCGGAGTCCTTCTTCACCGCGAAGAGGCCGGCGGCTTCGCCCTCGTCGGCGTTCATCTCGCGCTGGTAGCGGAACAGTTCGGGGTCGAGGCCGACCTCGGTGAGGTGTTCGTTCCAGCGGTCGTGGATCTCCTCGAAGTACACCTCCAGGTGCGGGTACGCCTTGCCGGCCTCGGTGAGGGCGTCGCGGAAGCCCTTCATGGTGCGGCGGCGGCCCCGGGCTCCGGAGACGCCCTCGACGGGCGGCCGGACGGAGGTGGCCTCGGCGACGGGGAGGTTGTCGAGGCTGAGGCCCGGGCCGGGGCGGAAGGAGTACCAGGCCTCGGCGAACTTGCGGGGGTCGTTGGAGACCTGGCGCCCGCGCCATTCGCTGACCTTGCCGACGACCACGCACTCGCCGGTCTGGGTGTGCTGCCACTCCAGGGCGACGTGGCCGCAGTCGTCGGCGAGCAGGAACTTGCGGAGCACGCCGGAGCTGGCGCCGCCCAGGGTGTTGCGGTGGCCGGGGAGCATCACCGAGAAGATCAGCTTGAGGAGGACGGACTTGCCGCCGCCGTTCTCCAGGAACAGCACGCCGGCGGGCGCGGGGCGCCTGGGCGGGCCGGTGGGCTCGTCTTCGAAGAACTCCGCCTGGGCGGGCGCCGGGTGGGGCACCGGCCGGCCGACTCCGCGCAGGTCGAGCACGGTGTCGGCGTAGCGCGCGCCGGCGGGCCCGATGGAGTAGAGGCGGATCCGGGACAGCTCGTACATGGCGGCGGACTCTCGTGCTCTGTCGTGGGGGGCGTACGGGGAACGGGGCGGGAGGGGCTCGGCGGCGGGGGTTCGGCGTGGCGGGTGGGGCGGGTGGGGCGGGCTCAGGTGTGGAAGGGGAGCCCGGCGTCGGCGGCCAGGTCCAGGTCGTCGCCCTCGGGCGGCGGGAGCAGGGTGGCGGAGCCGTCGCTGACGGGGACCACGCCGAGGTCGAGGAGTTCGGCCATGGCCGCGCTGCCCGCCATGTCCCGGACCTGGAGCTGGTAGCGGGGGGTGGTGCGGTAGGTGCCGCCCGCGTCGTCGCCGGTGCGCTGGAGGAATCCGGACTCGGTGAGGAAGGCGGCGGCCTTGCCGACGATGCCGGTGGTGGAACCGGCCAGGCGGCGGGCGTCCTTGGTGGCGCCGGTCGCGTTGCGCCGTGCGTAGACCCGCCAGGCGGCTTCGAGACCGGGGGCGTCGGAGGCGGGGTCGGTGTTCTCGCCGAGTTCCTCGGCGCCCTCCTCCAGGCGGCGGCAGGTCTGCCGGACGAAGGCGTCGACGCCGTTGACGGTGACCCGGCCGATGTACCCGTCGTCGGCGAGGTCCTCGGGGCGCGGGAAGGCCAGGGCGGCGACGGCCAGGTGGGCGAGGCCGTGCAGGAAGCGGTCCCCGCCGTCGGCGGCGGTGCGGCGGGCGTAGTCGCCCATGCGGACGGCGAAGACGGAGTCCTCGTCGGCGGCCACCGCCATGCCGGCCCGCGTGGAGACCTCCAGCACGACCAGGCCGAGCCCGGTGGCGATGGCGTCGGCGAGCCGACCGAAGGCGGGCTCCTCCCGGTAGCGGCGCAGCAGTTCGGCGTACTCGGCGTCGCGGGCGGGCAGCAGCTTGGGTTGGAGCCCGAAGGAGACGAGCCGCGCCGCGTCGGCGGCGTCGGCGGGGGTGACGCCCCCGGCGGGGACGGCCTTGAGGGGGGCCGGCTGCGCGTCGGGCTCGCTCCACGCGGGGTGCTCGGCGTGGTGGTCGCTCACGGGTACGTCTCCTCGGCGGTGCGGTGGTGGTTCGGTGCGGTGCGCCCGGCGGGCCGGGGGCACCGTCGCGGTCGGCGGGGCCGGGCCGGGGTCATGCCGCCTCCGACCGGTCCGCCGCCATGCCGGCGGCGTCCAACAGGGCGGTGCCCACGATCAGGTCGGCGCCCCCGAACTCGGGGTCGTCCAGCTCGGTTCCGTCGTCCACCGCGAACACCAGCCGCTCCTCGCCCTGGCGGTACGCCGTGCCCACCGCCGGGCTCGCCGCGTGGACGGCCAGCAGTGCCACCAGGTAGGGCAGGTCGGGGTCGCTGCGGCGGGCCTCGGCCAGCAGGCCCGACAGGCGGCGCGGGGCGTCGTGCGGAAGGTCCAGGAGCCGGGTGGCGGCGGCGAGCTGCTCCTCGCTGAAGCGGCTGTCGTCCGGGGTCGCGATCAGGTCGGGCTCGGGCATCTCCACGCCCAGGTGCTCGCGCTCCACCGGCGGGGTCAGCAGGATCTCCACCAGGTCGGCCACCCGCACCGAGACGGGGGTGCGCAGACCGGTGCCCGCCGCGAAGAAGGCGTCGGTGACCCGGGTCGCCCGCGCCACGGGCAACGGCAGCAGCGGGGCGACGAGTTGGCCGTACAGGTCGATGCCGGAGCGCGGGGCGGGCGCGGCGAAGGCCTGGCGGTCCTGTTCGGCGCGGAAGAGCGGGCCGGCGTCCAGCAGGCGGGACTGGAGCTGGGTGTGGCGGCGGATGCAGTCCTTGACGATGTCGACGAGCTCGGCGGCGCGCCGCTTGTTGCCCGGGTCCTCGGCCTCGTCGCGCGCCTTGCGGATGTTGGTGAGGATCGCGTTCTCGTGCCGGTAGCGGTCGGCGACGTGGTCCAGCGCCTCGGCGATCATGTCCGGGACGGTCTGGAGCCAGTCGACGGCGCGCACGTTGCGCCGGGTCGCGTCGAGGGTGCGGCGCAGGGTCTCGGCGTACTGGACGGTGCGGTAGCGGGCCTGCTCGGCGGCGAGCTGCGCGTCCGCGAGGCGGCCCCGGCTGATGAGCACGTCCAGCTTCACCTCGGCGGCGATCTGCGCGCTCGTCACGTCCGTGTCGAGGGCGCCGACGAGGACGTTGACGGCCTCGTCGGTGGTGCGCAGGCACACCGCGCCGCCGTAGCCGGGCACTTCCTCGATGAGCTTGAAGTCGTAGTCCCGGCGGACGTACACCCCGTCGGGGCCGAAGGTGCCGTAGACGGCGCGGAACCCGCGGTCCACGCTGCCGACGTTGATCAGGTTCTCCAGGACCCAGCGCGCGACCCGCTCGTGCTCGGCGGCCGGCCGGCCGGGGGCCTGGGCGGCCACGCGCGGCGCCAGGCGGGCCACCATCTGCTCGTGGTCGGCGCCCGTGTCGAAGTCCATGCTCAGCGTGACCAGGTCGATCGCGGACAGCGCCACCTCCGCCATCGCGTAGACCCCGTACTCGCCGGCCAGATTGGCCTTGCGTACGTCGAGGTCGTGCAGCGGGGCGGTGCAGGCGAGGGCGCGCAGCCGCCGGGCCAGGCCCTCGTCGGCGGCCGGGCCCGGAGCCGGGGACGGAAGGGTCTTCGCCGGGGCGGGGAGAGTCACGACGGAAAGACTAGGCGGTGACACGGACAACATCCCAAACGGCATGGTTCGGCCGGATCGTCCCCGGCGCGCGGGGGCGTACGGGGAGCGGCGTACGGGCGCGTGCGGAGAGGGACTTGCGGGTGCGCCCGGGGAGGGGCTCGCGGGTGCGTCCGGGGAGCGGGCCGAGGGTGCGTGCGGGGAGCGGCTCCCGCCTGCGTCCGGGGAGGGGCGCGTGCGCCGCGCCCCGACCGCCTCTACGCTCGCCGCATGGCTTCCATGATCACACCCCCGGCGGGCCCGATCGACCTCAACGCCGACCTCGGCGAGGGCTTCGGGCGGTGGACGCTCACCGACGACGAGGCGCTGCTGACGGTGGTCACCAGCGCCAACGTGGCCTGCGGCTTCCACGCGGGCGACCCCTCGATCATGCGCCGGGTCTGCGAACTGGCCGCCGAGCGGGACGTACGGATCGGCGCCCAGGTCTCCTACCGCGACCTGGCCGGCTTCGGACGGCGCGCGATGGACGTGCCCCCCGGCGAACTGGCCGACGAGGTGGCCTACCAGATCGGCGCGCTGGAGGTGTTCGCACGGGCCGCCGGCTCCCGGGTGTCCTACGTGAAACCGCACGGCGCGCTCTACAACCGGACGGTCCACGACGCGGATCAGGCGGGCGCGGTCGTCGCCGGAGTGCGCCTCGCCGCCGGCGCGGCGGGCCTGCCGGTGCTCGGCCTGCCCGGATCGCTGTTGCTCGCGGCGGCCTCGGACGCCGGGCTGGAGCCCGTCCCGGAGGCCTTCGCCGATCGCGCGTACACCCCCCGGGGCACGCTCGTGCCGCGCGGGGAGCCGGGGGCGGTGCTCCACGACCCGGACGCGGTGGTCGCCCGGGCCGTGGCCATGGCGGCCGAGGGCGTGGTCGACGCCGCCGACGGAACCCGGATCGCGGTACGGGCCCGCTCCCTGTGCCTGCACGGCGACACCCCGGGCGCGGCGGAGCTGGCCCGCCGGGTGCGCGGGGCCCTCGACGGCGCCGGGGTGCGGGTGGAGGCCTTCGCGTGAGGGGCCTGGTGGTGGGCCGGGACGCGCTCCTGATCGAGGTGGACTCCGCCGCCGAGGTGGCCGCGCTCCACGCCGAACTGCTGCGCCGCCGGGACGCGGGCGAGCTGACGGGCGTACGGGAACTCGTGCCTGCCGCCCGGACCGTCCTGCTCGACGGCGTACGGGACCCGGCCGCGCTGGCGGCCCGCGTCGCACACTGGGAGGTTCCTCCACTGGCCCCGACCGAGGGGCCCCTCGTCACCGTTCCGGTCCGCTACGACGGCCCGGACCTCGCGGAGGTCGCGGCCGCCTGGGGCGTCGCCGGGGCGGAAGTGGCCGCGCTGATCGGGGGCATCGACTTCCGGGTGGCGTTCTGCGGGTTCGCCCCCGGCTTCGGCTACCTCACCGGGCTGCCGGAGCGGCTGCGCCTCCCCCGCCGGGCGACGCCCCGTACGGCGGTCCCGGCGGGCTCGCTCGCGCTCGCCGGGGAGTACGCCGGGGTCTACCCCCGCTCCTCCCCCGGCGGCTGGCAGCTGATCGGGTCCACCGACGCCGTCCTGTGGGACCCGGACCGCGAGCCCGCCGCCCTCTTCGCACCCGGGGTACGGGTCCGGTTCGAGGCGGTGGAGGCGTGAGCGGCCTGCTCGTGGTGCGCCCGGGGACGCTGACCACCCTCCAGGACCTGGGCCGGCCCGGGTACGCGCACCTGGGCGTACCCCGCTCGGGGGCCCTGGACACCGCCGCGCACACCCTGGCCAACCGGCTGCTGGGCAACCCGGCCGACGCCGCCACCCTGGAGACCACCCTCGACGGGGTCCGGCTGCGCGCCCTGGCCCCGCTGACGGTGGCGGTCACGGGTGCGCCCTGCGCGGTACGGGTCGACGGGCGCCCTGCGGCCTGGGGGGCACCGGTCCGGCTGCGGGCGGGGGCGGAGCTGGACGTGGGCCGGGCGGAGTCCGGGCTGCGCTGCCACGTCGCGGTGCGGGGCGGGTTCGCCGCCCGGCCGGTGCTGGGCAGCCGCGCGACGGACCTCCTGTCGGGACTCGGGCCGCCGGTCCTCGTCCGGGGGGCGGTGCTCGCGGTGGGCGAGCCGGGCCCGGATCCGGCGGCGGGGGCGGACACCTCGCGGCTGCCGGGGCCGCCGACCGAGCTGGTGCTCCCGCTCCGCCTGGGGCCGAGGGCCGACTGGTTCACGGGGGCTTCGCTGACCCGGCTGCTCTCCTCGCGGTACCGGGTGGCGGCGGCCTCCAACCGCATCGGCCTGCGCACCGAGGCGGGCCCGCCCCTGGCCCGCTCCCGGGCCGGGGAACTGCCGAGCGAGGGCATGGTCCTGGGCGCGGTGCAGGTCCCCCCGGACGGCCTGCCGGTGCTGTTCCTGGCGGACCACCCCGTGACGGGCGGCTACCCCGTGGTCGGCGTGGTCCCGTCGGGCCCCGCCCTGGACGCGGCGGCCCAGGCAAGACCGGGGACGGGCGTCAGGTTCGTGACGGCGGGGGCGGGCGCGTAGGGGGGCGGGGGCTTCTGAGAACCCCACCGGGGACCGTGCGGAACGGCCTCTCGGAACGTTTGGGGGTTTCCCGCCAGTCCACTGTCCTTCCGTGTCGGTCCGGTCCCTCAAGGGCGCTCACTGCGTTCGCGTCGCTACGCGATGGAGCTGCGCTCCACCCTTGACCGACCGGCCCGTCACGGAATGCCAAAGACTGTCGGGAAGCCCCCAAAAGAACGGGCTGGTCTGAAGTGACGAGGAGCGGCCCCGTCATAGGCGATGGGACGGCCGCTTAGGCGAGCACGCATGGCATCCGGGTCCCTCACAGCCCCTTTCAGGACGGTGGAGACGACCCACGCACCAGGCAGCCACTCACTCCCGGTCGGCGTGAGAAGCGGTTTCCCTACCGGGCATGAGCATCCAATTTCTGCCGGTCAGGCATGGCAATTTACGCGTTGGGATGCTGCGGCAGGGCGAGCCAGTCCGACCAGGAGATCTCACGGCCGAGGAAGCGCGGCTGCTCGAACGGCCAGTCGGCGGCGATCCACTGCGGAACCAGCGCGTCGAGGGCCTGCTCGACCTTGCTGCCCACCAGCTCGTCCACCACCCACCAGGAGATCTCGCCGTCCGCGCCGGCCTTCTCCGGCGGGTCGATGTAGACACAGCCGAGCAGAACCGTCTCCGCCGCGTCGAACAGCGCGTAGTTGAAGGACTGGTGCGCGGCGATCTCCTTCTCGTGCCGCAAAAGGTCGGCTTGGTCGGCCTCGTAGGTCATGGTGTCCGCGGGCCAGCCCCAGGCCGGGCCGAAGATGGTCCACAACCGCTCGCGCGAACCCATCACAGCCGGATAGTCGAGCGGGGTGTCCCCCTCCCGGATCGGCCGCAGGTGATGACCACCGCCCGGCAGCGGTACCAGCACGGGGTGGACGAAGTCATCGGGAAGCCAGCTCATGGTGCCCGACCGTAGCAGCGCGCGGCCGTCCACTCCCCTTGGTTTTCCGCGCATACCGCCGGGCTCTGCACTCATGCCGGGCAGGGCCCGCGATCACCCGAGCGAGGCTCCGTTCGATCGACAGGCTCCATGATCGGTATGGCAACGGCTTCTGGCGTCTGCGACCCGGATGGCCAGACTCGTCGAGAGGTTGATGTGGCCGTCGGACCGTCACGTAGCGCTTGGCGGCCGGGCTTGGGCGACGAGAGAGGTGACGATGAGGTGATGGAAGGGCTCTATGAGCCGGAAGTAGACACGGCCAAGGGGGCGGTTGAAGCGAACGACCGTGGTGCAGACGCCTTCCAGGCCTGCTCCGTCGCTCTTGGGTCGAACGGCGAACGAGGCGCGGAAGTCGAGGTGTTTGTCGTCGTCCCCACAGAGGACCTCGTCGTCACCGACTTCGAGGACCTTGAAGGGCCCCTTCCTCACGCCCGGCTCGATGCGGGTGTCCCGCACCTGCTGTCGCTCCTGCACCCGGAGGCCGAAGGGGGCTACCAACTTGTCGCGTACGGCCACCAGTCGGCCCGTCCACCGTGGTCTACCGTCGAAGAGCAGTCGGGCGAAGGTCTTGGCGTCCGTGCCGTCGGGAAGGTCGACCGCCACGGCATCGACGTGGTCGTAGGACCCGAGGCTCGCGCCTGCCGCCTCCACCACGGGTACGACGTTCCTGCGCACCGTCTTGGCCATCTCGCCACCCCCTGCCGCCCGTTACCCCCATTAGCTCACACGGGGATCAGGCTCGATACGTGGGGCCGGCAGACGGGCCGCAGCCGCCAAGCCGAGAGCAAGTGCGCAGCGATCCGGTGCGCCCCCGGTCCCCTCCCACTGTCCTGATCAACCGCAGGTGTGGAGAAGTCCGAGCCGAGTCCTGAAAGGTTCTGCGAGGGACCCGAATGCCCGGCAGGCTCGCCGAAGCGCCCGCCCCTCTGCTCATGACGGGGCCGCTCCTCCCTCGTTCAGGCCAGCCCGTTCTTTTGGGGGCTTCCCGACAGTCTTTGGCATTCCGGGACGGGCCGGTCGGTCAAGGGTTGAGCGCAGCGAAATCGCGTAGCGACGCGACGAAGGAGCGCCCTTGAGGGACCGGACCGGCACGGAAGGACAGTGGACTGGCGGGAAACCCCCAAACGTTCCGAGAGCCCGCCCCACACGCACCCCGCCGAGGTTCCCCCGAAGCCCCCGCCCCACCGTCCCGCCCCGCCCCCCACCCTCCTACACCGCCGACTCCGGGGTGATCCTGCTGCGGACCGCCGACTGGACGTCCTCCTCTTCCGCCGGGTCCGCCGCCAGGCGGCGCAGGCGGGGGGCGACGCGGGCGTCGGCCGTCTCCGCGTGGTGCGCGGCGACCTCGCGGGTCGTCTCCTCGCAGTCCCAGAGGCATTCGACGGCGAAGCCCGCCCCGAAGGCGGGGTCCGTGCCGGCCAGGGCCCGGGCGGCGCGGCCTCGTAGGTGGGACGAGGACGTTTCGCGGTAGATGTGGCGCAGCACCGGCGCCGCGCAGCCGATCGAGAGCCGGCCGGCGCCGTCGACCAGGGTGTAGAGGCGCAGGCTGTCCGGGCCGGAGCCGCGGACGGTGGAGCGGAGGGCTCCCAGGACGAGGGAGCTGTCCTCGGTGCCGCCCCGGGCCGCCAGGAGGGCCGCGGCGGCGCCTCCGAGGGCGTCGGGGCGGTGGACCCACCGGCGGGCCCGGTCGAGGGCGGTGGGTCCGCACATGCGCTCGTAGGCGGCGACGGCGGGCTCGTCCCCGGCGGCTTCGATGAGGTCGAGGACGGCCGGGTTCTCGGGCTCGGCGAGGACCAGGTGGTGCAGGGCCGTGGCGCGGGCGGCTTCGCCGGAGGCTCCGGCGGCGGCCGCGAGGATGGCGGAGCGGTCCTCGGGGGCGGCGACGGCGGCGAGACATCGGGCGGCGGGCACGTGCAGCGGGGTGCCGCGGCGCAGCCCGTCGGCGGCCCAGTCGAAGACGGCCTGGACGCCCCAGCCGGGGCGGGGGCCGTTGGGGGTCATCTGGCGTTGCCAACGGTCGAAGGAGCCTTGCCGTCGGGCGGCGCTCAGGCGCTCCGCGTAGGCGGGCGACTCCTCCCACAGGCACCAGGGGCGGGGCTCGTAGGCGTCGCGGACGGCGGCGGCGAGCCGCGCCTCACCCTCGGCCGTGGCCGGGAACCGGGCCAGGACGGGGGCGGCGAGGGAGCGCAGGCCTTCGTCGTCGTCGCGCAGGGCGAGTTCGTCGAGGGCCCAGGCCCAATTGGTTCCGGAGGCGGCGTAGCGGCGCAGCAGCATGAGGGCGTCGTCGCGTCCGTAGGAGGCCAGGTGGCCGAGTACGGACAGGGCGAGGCCCGTGCGGTGGTCCTCTTCGTCGAAGAGGTCCTCGGCACTGAAGAGGTGCGTCTCGATCTCGCCGAGGGGGCCGTCGAGGTCCAAGTAGAGCCGGGCGTAGTACAACGACCGGTTCTCGACCTGCCAGTCCTGGCGCGGATCGTGGAGCACGCACTGGTTGAGGGCCGCGAGGGCCTCCGGGCGGGGCGCCGCGAGGGCGTGCAGGGTGCCGTCGCCGCGGCCCCGCTGGAGGAGCCCGAGCAGGGTGCCGCTTGGCGCTATGACTGGTTCGAACATGGGCCTGGCCTCAAATCAAGCTGGGGACGCAACCGGGAATCGGAATTCACAGGGCCGCGTAACAGCATGTGAGGACGTCCGCCGTCTTGTTCCGCTCGATGTAGACCATTGCCTTCTCACTCTCGTCGGTGCTTCGCGACCGTGCCGGGCCGGTGGTGGCAGGGGGGTGTGGACACCCGTCGTGTCCAGCCCGCTCCTGCCCGTCCGTCATGTCCGCGAATCGAATCCGTCGCCATGATGACCCAGGCGGTTTGTGTGCCGCGACCACATTTAAGGCCGCCGTGACCAACCTGTGAGGTCGCGGGCCGGTCCTGGCACGGCCGAGCCCGGCGAAAAAGCGGATTACTTGGCTCCGAAGAGTTCCAGCAGGTCGGCCTTGGCGAACATGCGGGCCGTGTCCACGGCGGAGGGGGTTCCGGCGTTCGGGTCGGCCCCGCCGGCGAGCAGCGCGCGGATCACGGCCTCCTCGCCCTTGAAGACGGCGCCGGCGAGGGGGGTCTGGCCGCGGTCGTTGGCGCGGTCGGCTTCGGCGCCGCGGGTCAGCAGGGCGGTGACGGCGTCGGCGTGGCCGTGGTAGGCGGCGAGCATGACGAGGGTGTCGCCGCGGTCGTTGGTGAGGTTCGCGGGGACCCCGGCGTCGAGGTAGGCGGCCAGGGCCTCGGTCTGGCCCTGGCGGGCGAGGTCGAAGATCTTGGTGGCCAGTTCGATGACGTCCGCGTCGATGACGTCCGCCTCGGGTGCGTCGGAAGCGTCCTGGTGCTCGCTCACGGGTCGTTCCGCCTTTCGCTCGCTGCTCGGTGGCAAGGGTTTCCCCAGGCCGGAGGGCAGGGGGGCGTACGGCACTGCTTCCGTACGGGTGAATCGTCAGGGTAGCGCCCGTTCGGGGACATGACGGGGGCGGCCCGAGGCAAGGATGCCTGTCGGCGCAGGTCGGACACCATGTGCGGCCGGTGCGCGAGCCGGGATGGGCCGGTCAAGTGAAAAACCGCGAAATTCACCCGTATGCACCTTTTATCGCATTGATACTTTCTGTGAGCCTGGAAGAACTGATGGTGACCGTCCCCCGCCCACCAGGAGAACTGCTCATGGTCCTGTCCATCTCAGGTGTCGTCCTGCTCGGCATCATCGCCTTCCTCTTCTTCAAGAAGGACGGGATGAAGCTGAGCCACGCGTTCGTCTGCGCGCTCTTCGGCTTCTTCCTCGCCGGCTCCGCCATCGCCCCCAGCATCACGGCGAGCACGGCGAGCCTCGCGAGCCTTCTCGGCGGGATCAAGCTCTAGCCCGCCCCGACCGCACCGTCCCGCACATCCACAACTCCAGGAGACGCCCGTGGCCCGGCGCCCACTTCCCCAGATCCTCAGCAGCGGCGGCGCGTCGCTCGCCAGGGGCCGCGATTTCGCGCGCACGGCCGCCGACAACGCCACGGACGTCCTCCATCCGCTCCTCACCATCGGACGCGGCCTGCGTGTCCTGGCCTCGGCCGGGCGACGCAAATGGGCCGCGACCCCCAAGGACAAGCGTGGTCCCGCGCTGTTCCTGGGGGCCGCCGTCGTCCTCGTGGTCGCGCTCGTCCCCTACGGACCCGTCGTCGCCCTGATCACCCTCATGGCGGCGGCTGCCTGGCAGGGACGCGACCGCACCCCGGTGAAGACCGGGCCCAGCGATGCCGAGGCCGAACGGCTCGGCTCCCTCTACGAAGCCCTCGTGCCGTACTTCTCCATCCCGGAGGACCCGAGTCCGCTCTTCGCCCACGGCGGGGACTGGGACGAGGCCTTCAGCGGCTACGAATTCGACGAGGCGGGCCGCGTCACCCGGCTGCGCATCCGCTACCCGGCCTACTTCACCGACGGCGAGGCCACCTCACGGGCCCGGATCGAGGCACTGCTGCACGCCAAGTCCGGGCGCGGACGGGAGTATCTCTTCGACTGGGACGAGGAGGGAAACCAGCTCGACCTCCGGGTGCTGGCGGCGCTGCCCACGGGCATCGCCGCCCAGCCCTTCGTCACCTCGCCGGGCGAGACCGTCCTCGGCTTCACCGACCCCGGCAGCGTCCAGCGCACCCTGCCCGTCGTGGAGGGCGACGACTCCCGCGACGTGCCCCCCGTGATCTGGCGGACCGGCCCCCGTTCCTCCGAACCCCACCTGCTCGCCGTCGGTCAGCCCGGCAGCGGCACCTCCAGCCTGCTGCGCTCGATCGCCCTGCAGTCCCTGCGCCACGGCGGTGACGTCCTGATCGTGGAGGGCGGCGGCAGCGGCGAGTACGCCTGCCTGGCCGGCCGCGCCGGGGTCGTCGCCGTCGAATGCGGTCCGACGGGCGCCCAGGCCACCCTGGAGTGGGCCGCGCAGGAGACCGAGCGCCGACTGGTCGCCACCCATCGGGCCCGCGAGGCCGGGCGCCCCGCGCCCGAGGACACCCGACGGCCGCTGTGGATCCTGTTGGACCGGCCCAGCGTGCTCACGCACCTGGCCGCCGCCGAGGGTCGGCCCGACCCGCTCGCGCGACTCCAGGTGCCGCTGCGGCACGGCCGCGCCGCGCACATCACGGTGGTGGTGGCCGAGCAGTTCGACCACCTGGAGCTCCTGAACGACGCCGTCTGGCAGCACACCCGGGCCCGGATCGTCCTCGGACCGGCCGGCGTCCAGCAGGTCACCGACGTGCTGGGGCTCCCGCCGCACACCACCCCGACCGCCCAGCTCCCGCCGGGGCGCGGGTACGCCCGGCTCGGCACGGGCCCCGTGCACCGGCTCCAGGTCCCGGCCACCCCGGACCCGTACGACGACGCCGCTCCCCCCGGCCACCGCCAGGCGGTGCTGGAGCTGCTCCCCGAGCGGCAGACGCCGGGCGGGGGCGACCGGGAGGGGGCCCCGGCGGAGGGGCACGTGACCCTCTCCAAGCCGCTCCGGATCCAGGCGCAGCCCCAGGGGGGCACGGCGATCGACGCCTCCGAGATCCCCGAGGTGCCCGCGTAGGACCCGGCGGGATCCGGAGCGGACGGCCTACGCCACGAACGTGCGCGGGGGCTCCGCCCCACTGCCTCCCGCACCCGTCCCGACCAGCCGGGCCGCCGCCGCCAGTCGGGCGGCGGCCTCGTCGGCGACCGGACCGCCGACGGTGAACGGCAGCCGGACGTACCCCTCGAAGGCCCCGTCCACCCCGAAGCGGGGTCCCGACGGGACGCGGACGCCGACCCGCTCCCCCACCTCCGCCAGGCGCGAACCGGACAGCCCGCCCGCCTTGGCCCACAGGGTGAGCCCGCCGAGCGGCACCTCGAACTCCCAGTCGGGCAGCTCCCGGCGCACCGCCGTGACGAGCGCGTCGCGGTTGTCCCGGGCCTGCTCGCGGCGGATGCCGACGGCCTCCTGCCAGCCTCCGGTCCGCATCAGCCAGTTCACCGCGAGCTGCTCCAGGACGGGCGTGCCGAGGTCCGCGTAGGCGCGTGCCGCGACCAGGCTGCGGATCACGTCCGGGGCCGCGCGGACCCAGCCGATCCTCATCCCGGCCCAGAAGGCCTTGCTGGCGGAGCCCACGGTGATCACGGTGGAGCCGGCCGGGTCGAAGGAGCAGACCGGGCGGGGCATCCTCAGCTCCGGGTCGAACGGCAGCTCGATCATCGTCTCGTCCGCGATCAGCACCGTGCCGGCGGAGCGCGCCGCCTCGACCATGGCGCGGCGCTGGTCCTCGGAGGCCAGCGCGCCGGTGGGGTTGTGGAAGTCGGCGACGACGTACGCCAGGCGCGGGGCCGCGTCGCGCAGCACCTGCCGCCAGACGTCCATGTCCCATCCGCTCAGCCCCTCGCCCATGGCGACCGGTACGAGGCGCACCCCGGCGGCGCGCATCAGCTGGAGGATGTTGGCGTAGGAGGGGGACTCGACGGCGATGCGTTCGCCGCGACCGGCGAAGAGGCTGCAGATGGCGTCGATGGCGCCCATGGCCCCGGTGGTGACCATGATCTGCTCGGGCATGGTGGGGATGCCGCGCTCGGTGTAGCGGTCGGCGAGCATGCGGCGCAGCGCGGGCAGTCCGGCGGGGTAGTCCCCGTGGGTGTGCGCGTAGGGCGGGAGTTCCTCCAGGGCGCCGTGGACGGCCTTGGTGAGCCAGGGTTCGGGGGCCGGGAGGGCGGCGCAGCCGAGGTCGATCATGGAGCCGAGGGACTCGGGCGGCAGGGGCTCCAGGCCCCGGGCCGGGAGCGGGTTCCCCGCCGGCACGGAGGTCCAGCTGCCGGCCCCCCGGCGGGATTCGAGGAAGCCCTCGCCGCGCAGGGCCTCGTAGGCGGCGGCGACGGTGGTGCGGCTCAGGGAGAGGGAGACGGCCAGCTCGCGTTCGGCGGGGAGCTTCGCGGCGACCGGGACCCGGCCTTCGAGGACGAGGAGGCGGATCCCGTCGGCGAGGGTGCGGTACGCGGGCGACTTGCGCGGGCCGGCGGCGCCGGGCCGCTCCTGCTGGGAGGTGATGAGGCGGGCGAGCTGCGCGGCACCGACCGCTGAGGTCCACTGAGCCATGGCGTCCGGTCCACCTTCGGGGAATTGGCCTCGGCTCGTGCGATCCGGGGCCGGTATTGGATTGGTTCCTCAAGGCCAGACTGTCATGGCGGGGGCTGTCCGAGCCAGGGCCACCTCCTGTCGGGGGCCGGGTCGCGGCCGTTCACCACCCGTCCATCCGACCGCTCCCGCCCCACCGGGTCCAGCGGGCATACTGCCGCCGTGACTCTCGTACGCCCGCGCCACCCGTATCTCGACCACCCGGCCCCGATCCCCTTCGCCCACCGCGGCGGGGCCGCCGACGGGCTGGAGAACACCGCCGCCGCCTTCCGCCGGGCGGCCTCGGCGGGCTACCGCTACTTCGAGACCGACGTGCACGCGACGGCGGACGGGAAGCTCGTGGCCTTCCACGACGCGACCCTGGACCGGGTGACCGACGGGCGCGGCCGGATCCGGGAGCTGCCCTGGAGCCGGGTGCGCGAGGCCCGGGTGGGGGGCAGCGAACCGCTGCCGCTCTTCGCGGAGCTGCTGGAGGAGTTCCCCGAGGCCCGCTGGAACATCGACCTCAAGGACGAGTCGGCCCTGCATCCGCTGGTCAACCTGATAGCCCGCGCCGGCGTGTGGGACCGGGTCTGCGTGGGCTCCTTCTCGGAGAGCCGGGTGGCCCGGGCGCAGAAGGTCGCCGGCCCCCGGCTGGCGACCTCGTACGGGGTGAGCGGGATCCTGGGGCTGCGGCTGCGGTCCTACGCGATCCCGGCGGCGCTGCGCGCGGGGGCCGTGGCGGCCCAGGTGCCGGAGACCCAGGCGGGGGTGCGCGTGGTGGACGGACGTTTCGTGCGGACGGCCCACGCACGGGGACTCCAGGTCCACGTGTGGACCGTGAACGAGCCGGAACGCATGGAGGCTCTTCTCGACCTGGGTGTCGATGGCATCATGACCGACCGGATCGACATCTTGCGCACGGTGCTGGACCGGCGCGGGGCCTGGGCCTGACCGGCTCTCGGGCCACCGCGCCCGGTGCGGCGGCCACGCCTGTACGGGGACCAGCGAGGGGGCACTCATGAGTGCGCGAACGGAGAACGAGGCGGATCCCGGCGCGGACGACGGCAGAGCGGGGCGGGCGGCCGACGCCGCCACGACCGACGCCGCCGCGAACACGGCCACCGCCACCGCCACCGCCAAGGCCAGGAAGCGCGAACAGCACGGCTGGTACTTCTACGACTTCGCCTGCTCGGTGTACTCGACCAGCGTGCTGACGGTGTTCCTCGGGCCGTACCTGACCGCGGTCGCCAAGGCCGCGGCCGACGCCGAGGGCTTCGTGCACCCGCTGGGGATCCCGGTGCGGGCCGGTTCGTTCTTCGCCTACACCGTGTCGGCCTCGGTCATCGTGGCCGTGCTGATCATGCCGCTGGCGGGGGCCGTGGCCGACCGCACGGGCCGCAAGAAGCCGCTGCTGGCGGCCGCCGCGTACACGGGCGCGGCGGCGACGGCCGGGATGTTCTTCCTGGGCGGCGACCGCTACCTGCTGGGCGGGCTGCTGCTGATCGTCGCGAACGCCTCGCTGTCGGTGTCGATGGTCCTGTACAACGCCTTCCTGCCGCAGATCTCCACGCCGGACGAGCGGGACACCGTCTCCTCGCGCGGCTGGGCCTTCGGGTACACCTCCGGCGCCTTCGTGCTCGTGCTGAACCTGATCCTCTTCCAGGGCCACGACTCCTTCGGCCTGTCCGAGGGCGAGGCGGTACGGATCTGCCTCGCGTCGGCCGGTCTGTGGTGGGGGGCGTTCACGATCGTCCCGCTGCGCCGGCTGCGCGACCGGGCGGTGGTGCGGGAGGAGGGCCCGGCGGTCAGCGGCTGGAAGCAGCTGATGGCGACGCTGAAGGACATGCGGCGCTATCCGCTGACCCTGTCCTTCCTGCTGGCCTATCTGATCTACAACGACGGCGTGCAGACCGTGATCTCCCAGGCCTCGGTGTACGGCTCGGAGGAGCTGGAGCTGGAGCAGTCCACGCTGATCGTCGCGGTGCTGCTGGTCCAGGTGCTCGCGGTCGTGGGCGCCCTGGCGATGGGCCGACTGGCCCGCTCGTACGGGGCGAAGCGGACGATCCTCGGCTCCCTGGGAGCGTGGGCGCTGACCCTGGCGGCCGGCTACTTCCTCCCGGCCCGCACCCCGGTGTGGTTCTTCGCGCTCGCCGCGATGATCGGCCTGGTGCTGGGCGGCAGCCAGGCGCTGTCGCGCTCGCTGTTCTCGCACCTGGTGCCGGCGGGCAAGGAGGCCGAGTACTTCTCCGCGTACGAGATGAGCGACCGGGGGCTGAGTTGGGTCGGACCGCTGGTCTTCGGGCTGACGTACCAGGTCACGGGCAGCTACCGGTACGCGATCATCTCGCTGGTGGTGTTCTTCGCACTGGGATTCGTGCTCCTCGCGCGGGTGCCGGTGCGGCGTGCGGTGGAGGCGGCGGGGAATCCTGTTCCCCTGCGCGTGTGAGCGTGCGGGCGTGCGGTGGCGGTACGGGTTCCGGCCCGCCACGGCACGCGTTCCGGTCCGGACTGGCGAACGAATTCCGAACGAATTTCGACGTTGACGCGAAGGGCCGGTAGTGTACGCCTTTGGCCTGCCAGGCGGACCGTTACTGCGCGCTCAAGAAGTGCAGACGTTGGGTGACATCTGCTGCCAGATGTGACAAAACGGGCACTGGTGGGTACAACAAGGGGCGGTACGACGGGCGACGCATCACCCGGAGCGGGAATCTATACCGCCGACCGGACGTTGACCGGATGACGACGACAGCGACACCTGTCCTGTGGGCGACAAGCCCGGGAGGCACGATTCATGAGTGAGCGAGCTCTCCGCGGTACGCGGCTCGTGGTTACCAGCTACGAGACGGACCGCGGCATCGATCTGGCCCCGCGCCAGGCGGTGGAGTACGCATGCCAGAACGGACATCGATTTGAGATGCCGTTCTCGGTTGAGGCAGAAATTCCGCCGGAGTGGGAGTGCAAGGCGTGCGGCGCCATGGCACTCCTGGTGGACGGGGACGGGCCCGAAGAGAAGAAGGGCAAGCCTGCGCGAACGCACTGGGACATGCTCATGGAGCGACGCACCCGCGAGGAGCTGGAGGAGGTGCTGGCCGAGAGGCTGGCCGTCCTGCGTTCCGGCGCCATGAACATTGCCGTGCATCCGCGCGACAGCCGCAAGTCCGCCTAAGGCGGACGAACGAAGCCGAGGGGCCCCGCCACACAGTGTGGCGGGGCCCCTCGGCTTTCGTGTTCCCGTTTCGTGTTCCCGGGATCGGAGCGGGACCGGGCACCCGGGCCAGACCCGGGCCCGGGTGCCCGGGTTGCTACGGGGCCAGCGGCGGCCGGTAGGCCGTGTCCGGGCCTCCGGGGCGGCCCTGGTCCTCGCGGACGACCTCGCCCGGGACGACCTTCCCGTCCGGGTAGTGGATCCGGGCCTGCGTGAAGGCGTCGCCGAATCCGCCCGGGGTGGACTTCGCCATCCGGCGCTGGACCGACTTCTCGACGCGGCGCGCGGCGAAGGTCCGTACGGGCGGGAGCAGCAGGAGCAGCCCGGCGGCGTCGGAGAGCAGTCCGGGCAGCATCAGCAGCAGGCCGGCCAGCATCGTGGTGCCGTTGCCGGTGCCCTTCTGGGGCTGCGCGGTCGGCACCTCGCCGGCCATCGCCTGGGCCTGGGCCTGCTGGAAGGTGGTCGTGAGGTTCTTGAAGGCCCGTCGCCCGGCCCGCTTGATGAGCACGGCGCCCAGCACCAGCCCGCCCACGAGCAGCAGGGCGACGGTCGGGCCGCCGGCGGTCTTGGCGACCAGGCCGAGCAGCCAGATCTCCAGGATCAGCCAGGCGGCCACCGCCAGGGGAACGAAGGTACGGGCGGTCGAGCGCCGCCGGGGGGCCGTCGAAATGCCGGTCGTCATACCACCAGTGTGCCTGGGCCGGGTTAAAAGCGGCCTCAGTCGGAGGTACCGGACATCCCCTAAGGGGCCGCGGGGTCAGGAGCGGCGCTTGCCCGTGAGCTTGGCCGTGCGCTCCTTGAGGCCCCACTGGGTGACCCGCCACAGGGCCTCGACCACGATGTCCTTGCTCATCTTGCTGTCGCCGAACTCGCGTTCGACGAAGGTGATGGGGACCTCGACCACCCGGAAGCCCTTGCGGACGGCCCGGCGGGCCAGGTCCACCTGGAAGCAGTAGCCGGCGGAGGCCACCTCGTCCAGGCCGAGGCCTTCCAGGGTCTCTCGGCGGAAGGCGCGGTAGCCGCCGGTGACGTCGCGGATCGGGATGTCGAGCATCAGGCGCGAGTAGGTGGAGCCGCCGCGGGAGAGGACCTCGCGGCTCTTGGGCCAGTTGACGACCCGGCCGCCGGGCACCCAGCGCGAGCCGAGGACCAGGTCGGCGCCGCCGAGTGCGGTCAGCAGGCGCGGCAGTTCCTCGGGCCGGTGGGAGCCGTCGGCGTCCATCTCCACGACGACGCCGTAGCCGTGCTCCAGGGCCCAGGCGAAGCCGGCCAGGTACGCGGCGCCGAGGCCCTCCTTGCCCTTGCGGTGCAGGACGTGGACCTGTTCGTCGGACGCGGCCAGCTCGTCGGCGAGCTTGCCGGTGCCGTCGGGGCTGTTGTCGTCGGCGACGAGGACGTGCGCCTCGGGCACCGCCGCGCGGACGCGGCCCACGATCAGCCCGACGTTCTCGGCCTCGTTGTAGGTCGGAATGATCACCAGGGTCGTGCCGAGCGGCCCGTAGGTCCGCTGTCCGCCGTCGCTCACTGGGTCCCCTTGCGTGTTCTTCGTACGTCCGTCACAGCAGGACGATTTTAGAACAGCGATCGGGGCCGGCGGTCCTTCGGGCCGGCCGGGGTGCCCGCTGGCTGCGGGTCACCGTGACCGTTGTCTACTGGGCCGCCGGGCCCCCGACCTGGGGCCACCCTCCGCCCGGCGAAACCTTCCCTCGCCCCCGAGGCGCGGGTGGGCTGAGCGGCCGGATCCGTCCGGTGCGGACGTCCTGGGGTGGACCCGGCCGAACCTATCCGGGTCTTGGCACCCGTATCGAACCGAGGCCGGACTGATCACCCCTGTGGGCGTACGAATACCTCCCGGCCGCCGACGACCGTCGCCAGGCACACCGGAAGCTCCCGCCCGGGGCTCAGATCGGGCAGCCCGGGGGTGCCGGACCGCGGGTCGGTGGACCAGCGCGCGACCCGGTCGTCGGGGGCCTGGACCACCAGCTCCTCGGTCCGCCACACGGCGTAGTCGGCGGGGGCTCCGGGGACGAGCGTGCCCGCGTCGTCCCGGCCCAGCGCCCGCCAGCCGCCCCGGGTGTGCGCGGCGAAGGCGGCCCGTACGGAGATCCGGTGCTCGGGCGTGCGGTGGAAGGCGGCCGCCCGGACGGTCCCCCACGGGTCGAGCGGGGTGACGGGCGCGTCGGAGCCGAAGGCCAGCGGAACGCCCGCCTTGAGCAGGGCGGCGTACGGGTTGAGGGTCCGGGCGCGCTCCGCGCCGAGCCGGTCGGCGTACATGCCGTCGGCGCCGCCCCAGGCCGCGTCGAAGGCGGGCTGCACCGAGGCGGTCAGGCCCAGGTCGGCGAAGGCGGCGATGGAGGCCGGGGTCATCATCTCGGCGTGCTCGACGCGGTGCCGGGAGGCCCGGACGCGGGCGAGGCCCACCTTCTCGGCGGCGGCCCGCAGGCCCTGGACCACGGCGTCGATCGCGGCGTCCCCTATGGCGTGGAACCCGGCCTGCAGGCCCGCCACGGTGCAGGCCGCCACGTGCTCGGCGACGGCGGCGGCGTCGAGGTAGCCCGTCCCGGTGTGCGGGGCGTCGGCGTACGGGCCGTGCAGGCAGGCGGTGTGCGAGCCGAGGGCCCCGTCGACGAAGAGGTCCCCGGCCGCTCCCACGGCGCCCAGGGCTCGGGCCCGCTCCAGGTCCCGGTCGGCCCAGTAGCCGGCCACGCGGGGGCCGGGGCGCTCGGCGGCGAGGGCCAACAGGGCGGTGAAGTCCTCCTCGGAGGAGATGTCGGGCCCGCCGCACTCGTGGACGGAGCCGATGCCGAGGGAGGCCGCCCGGTCCAGGGCGGCCCGCTGGGCCTCGGCGCGCTGGGCGGGGGTGACGGCGGCCAGGGCGGTCCGCCGGACGGCGTGGTGGTCCTCGCGGGTCAACGGCTCGTCGGCGGCGCCGCGCACCGCGGGGACGAGGTCCAGCAGGGCGGTGGTGACCACGGCGGAGTGGACGTCGATCCGGCTCAGGTAGAGCGGGCGACCGGCGGTGGCCGCGTCCAGCTCGGACCGGCGCGGGGCCCGGCGCTCGGGCCAGCGGGCGGCGTCCCAGCCGTGCCCGAGGAGCACCCGGTCGGCGGGGCGGGCGGCGGCGTACGCGCGGACGCGGTCCAGGGCCTCGGTGAGGGAGCGGGCGCCGCTCAGGTCGAGGCCGGTCAGGGCGAGACCGGCGGAGGTGGTGTGGACGTGGGCGTCCGTGAACGCGGGGGTGACGAGCGCCCCGCCGAGGTCGACGACCTCGTCGACGCCCTGGGCGAAGGCGTCGGCCGCACCCTCGGAGCCGACCCAGGCGATGTGGCCGCGCTCGACGACCATCGCCGTGGCGAAGGGGTCGGCGGGGCTGTGGACCTCGCCGCCGCGCAACAGGACGGTGCGGACGGGGAAGGCGTCGGCGGCTCCGGCGGCGTCGGCGGAGGTGGCGGTGCGGTCAGTCATGGGGCCTAGTCTCGCCCCTGCGCGGACGGCCCCCGGACAGGGGGCCGCCGGACAAGGGGGCCCCGGCCGTCTCAGACGCGCGGGGGGCGGGATTCGTACGGGGTGGAGAGGACCACCGTGGTGCGGGTGGAGACGTGGGCCAGGGCGCGCAGGCGGCCCAAGAGGTCTTCCAGTTCCAGCGGGGAGCCCACGCGGACCTTGAGGATGTAGTTCTCGTCGCCCGCCACGCTGTGGCAGGCCTCGATCTCGGGTACGCCCGCCAGCCGGTCGGCGATGTCGTCGGGGGCACTCGGGTCGAACGGCTTGACCGAGATGAAGGCGGTCAGCGGCAGACCGACCGCCTCGGGGTCCACCACGGCCGCGTAGCCGCGGATCACTCCGCGCTGCTCCAGCCGGCGTACTCGCTGGTGGACCGCCGACGTGGACAGGCCCGTGGCCTTGCCCAGGTCCGTGTAGCTCATCCGCCCGTCCCGCACGAGCAGATCCACGATCTGGCGGTCCAACTCCTCCATTGCGCTCATAGCCGCTCAACCTAGGCCCAGAACCGCTCCAGGCCCAGCGCTGTCCACGCAGAAGTGGCACCTGCGCCGGGCATGTGACCAAGGCCACAAGGGTGTGGGGGCGTACTCCCCCCACTTGTGGTTACTCGTGCCGCGCGACGGGAAGTGCTTGCTGTGGCCGTGGCCGAAGAACCTTGCCCGCCCGGCCCACCCAAGGGGGAGTACATCCATGCTGAACACCAAGCGCTCCGGTCGCACCGAACCGGAGCCCCTCGAATCCTTCGACTACCCGGACGACGGGGAGTACCTCGAAGACGCCGAGGGGTTCGAGATCCACCACGCGGTCTGCCCCGACTGCGGACAGCCGATCGCCCTCGTCGCGGACGAGGAGCACCTGCCGCAGCACGCGCTGTGCCTGAGCCCGTGGAACCCCTTCGGGCTCACGGTCTGCGCGGGCACGGGCCGGCCGGTCTCGGACGCGCTGCCGATGGTGGGGCTGCTGCCGACGGAGCAGCAGGAGCTTGAGGTCGTGCACCTCAGCCTGCCGCAGGGGCTCGACTGGCGGACGCAGCCCTTCTCGCACGTCGGCGGTCCGGGCTCGCGTCCGCTCCGTTCGGCCGAGGCCGTGCTGCCCCAGATGCGTCAGCACGCGCAGGCCGCCTGAGGGCTCACCAATAGCTTCCCCGCACCATGGCGGCCAGGCTGGCGTGGTGCAGGATCAGCCCGTCCACCGCGTCCGGGTCGGCCGGGATCTCGACCTCCCCGAAGTGCGCCTGCCGGTAGGCGATGCGGAGCATCAGGATCCCGTGCCGCAGGGCCGCGTAGAGCGTGTGGAACTCCATGTCGCGCGGGGTGTGCCCGGTGAGTTCGGCGTACCGGCGCTCCACGTCCTCGCGGCGCAGGAAGTCCGGCAGACCGCTCTGGCCGAAGCCGACGGTCAGGTCCTGGAAGAACCGGTGGAGGTAGACCGTCCAGCCGAGGTCCACCTCGCGCGGGGCGCAGGCCGCCATCTCCCAGTCCAGGACGGCGACGGGCTCGAAGCCGTCGGGCCGGTAGACGACGTTGCCGATGCGGGCGTCCCCCCAGTTGAGGACGGCGGTGCCCTCTTCCGCCGGCCAGAGTTCCTCCAGCCGGGCGAAGGCCCGCTCCAGCAGGGGCGAGGGGGCCAGTCCTTCGACGACCCAGGCGTAGTGGGCGCGGCTCGCGTCGACGTGCCGGCGCAGCGGGCTTCCCGGGCCGGGCGGGAGGAGGAAGCGCGCCTCCTCGGCGGGGAACTGGTCGTGCAGCCGGGCCAGGAGGGAGATGCTCGCTTCCTGGAGCCGGGCGCGTTGGGTGTCGTCGGCGGCGTGCAGCCAGTTGCCCTCGTAGGTGTACGGCATGACGTCGGGCGGTACGCGGCCCTCGACGCGGGCCATGACGAAGAACGGCGCGCCGAGGGGAGCCGGGTCCTCCTCCAGCCACAGCACACGCGGGACGGGGAGGTCGGTGTGTTCGGCGACCAGGCTCATCACGCGGTGCTGGCGGGGCATGTCGTAGGTGGGGAAGACGGTGTAGGCGGCAGGGTCGGCCGCCAGGCGCAGGGCGCAGCCGCGGACGGGGGCGTCGGGGTGCTCGATGTCGAAGAGCAGGGTCTCGCTGGACATGCCGTTGGAGCCGGGCACGGAGGTGTTGGCGACCTTCGCGCCGGGGAGGCGGCCGTCGAGCCAGGCGGCGAGGCGGCGGCCGAGTTCCTCGGGCTCGCGGGTGGAGGTGCGGGGACGTGGTGCCGTGGCCATGAGTGAGCCCCTCTTCCTGTTTCCTTGTCCCGGTGGTGGCGGCGGTAACGGCGGCGACGCCGGTCAGGGCGCGACGGAGCCGTAGTCGGTGAAGCCGCTGGGGTCGTGGCGGCCGAAGCTGCCGTGCTCGAAGATGCCGAAGCCGGTGCGGCCGTCGAGGGTGAAGCGGGCCGCGTGGTCGGTGACTCCGAAGGCGGCCATGGGGTGCGCGGCCGGGTCGGAGAGGTCGTAGACGCGGCGGTCGATCCAGCCGCGGCCCTGCCAGGTGCCGTGCTGCCAGTCGGAGGCGGGCGGGTAGCCGGCGCCGACGGCGAGCGGGGAGGAAGCGAGGATCTCGACGCCGAGTTCCAGGGGCTTGCGGTCGGCGGGGTCGGTGAGGTGGACGACCGCGCTCTCGGGGTGGCGGCTGCCGGGGCGGTAGCGGATGTCGGTGTGCGGCCAGCCGAGTTGGACGTCGTGACGGCCGCTGTCCTCGGGGAAGACCTGGACGGCCTCGTTGAGGGTGCGGTGCCCGTCGGCGTCCTCCTGGGCGATGACCATGACGAAGCGGTCCTCGAAGCGGACGGGGATCCAGAGCCAGTGGAAGCCCTCGGGGCGGTTCTCCTCGGCGGCCCGGCCGCCGTCCTCGCCGGGTATGGGGCGCACGCCCCAGCTGCGGTCCCGGGTGCCGGTCCACTCCTCGCGGGTGAGGGTCGTCTCCTCGCCCTTGGCGCGGAGAGTGCCGGTGACGTTGCCCACCTGGACGAAGCGGCGCCCCTCCAGCATCAGGCGGTCGCCGCGCCGTTGGGTGTGGTGGGGCTCCCAGACGGCGGGGAACTCGGCGGTCCAGGTGACCTCGAAGGACAGTCCGTCGGGGTCCTCGGGGTCGGGCGCGCAGCGCAGGGTGAGCTGCTTGAGGGGGACGTCGACGGTGATGGAGAGCGGGCCGACGGAGAGGTCCGTGCGGTCGTCGGTGAGGGCGTCGGAGGCGCGGACGGCGTGGAGTTCGTCGCCCAGGCGCAGGGTGGCGTAGGCGTCGATGACGCCGGCGTTGGGGTAGACGCCGAGGCCGAGGATCAGGACGGCGCGGCCCGTGTGGTCGAAGACGTGGAAGATGCAGCGGTCATAGGCGTTCCGGTCCCCGGTGACCAGGTGCTTCATCGACAACGGGGCCTGGTGGATGGGGTATTCGTCGAGAGGGACGGGTCGGTCCGCGGGCATGGCAAACCTCCTGGGCGCAGGGGTGGGCGACGGCCGAGCGGATATGACGGTACGTCAGAAACCGTACGCGGGACCAGGGTTCTGGCACATCCTGACAGTGCGGCACGTCTGGCCACGGACCGCGCCCGGCCACCGTCCCCCGCCACCACGAAGGGCGCCCCGAGCCGACGGGGCGCGGAACGGGCGGAACGGGCGGAACGGGCGGAGCCGGCGGGACGAGCCGGGCGCGGAACGGGCCGGGCTGCGGCTGGGCGCGGCGCACGGGACGGGCCGGGCTGGTGGGACCCCTCGAACGGATGGGCCCTGGCGGGCGGGGGTGACCCGGCGCGCGCGTGTCGCGTTGGCCGGGCATGACCATCATCGATACGTCGACGCCGAGAGCGGGGCGCCGTAGGCGCGTCACGGGACCCGGCTCCGAAGAATCGGTTCAGCAGCGGCACCCCGACCCGCCGATCTACGGGGCCCTCCTGGCCCACTGGGCCGCCGAGGGGCGCACCCTGCCGGGGCGGCGCGATCCGGAGTGGTCCCGGATCGCCTCCTCCCCGATCTGGCCGACCGGGCCCCTCTACGGGGGCCCGTGAACCGACCGCCGTCCGGCCGCGCGGTGGGCCGGGCCGGGCCGCACACCGGGACGGACCGCGCGCGAGGCCGGGCCGCGCGCCGAGGCGGGCCCGACCGGCGGCGGCCTCAGCGGGTCTCGGGACCGGCCAGGTGGCGGGCGATGACCATGCGCTGGATCTGGTTGGTGCCCTCGACGATCTGGAGCACCTTCGCCTCGCGCATCAGGCGCTCGACGGGGAAGTCCGCGGTGTAGCCGTAGCCGCCGAGGATCTGCACCGCGTCGGTGGTGACGGACATGGCCGCGTCCGTGCAGAACAGCTTGGCCATCGCCGCCTGCCGGGAGAACGGCTTGCCCGCGTCCCGCAGCCGCGCCGCCGCGAGGTAGAGCGCCCGGCCCGCCTCGATCTTGGTGGCCATGTCGGCCAGCATGAACCGCAGCCCCTGGAAGTCCGCGATGGGATGCCCGAACTGCTTGCGGCCGAGCGCGTACTCCAGGGCCTCGTCCAGGGCCGCCTGGGCCACGCCCACCGCGCAGGCCGCGATCCCGAGACGGCCGGCGTCGAGGGCGGCGAGGGCGATGGTGAAGCCCTGGCCCTCCTCGCCGATGCGGCGCGCGTCGGGCACGCGGACCCCGTCGAAGTGCAGCTGGGCGGTGGGCGAGCCCTTCATGCCCATCTTCTTCTCCGGGACGGCGGCCGTGAGGCCCGCCGCGTCACCGGGCACGAGGAAGGCGGTGATGCCCTTGGGGCCCGGGGCTCCGGTGCGCGCGAGGACGGTGTAGAAGTCGGCGACCCCGCCGTGGGTGATCCACGCCTTGGTGCCGGTGATCACCCAGTCGTCGCCGTCCCGGACGGCCTTGGTGGTCAGCGAGGCCGCGTCCGAGCCGGCGGCCGGCTCGGAGAGGCAGTAGGCGCCGAGCAGCCCGCCGCCGAGCATGTCGGGCAGGTGGGCGGCGCGCTGCTCCTTGGTGCCGTACCCGGCGAGGCCGTGGCAGGCCAGGGAGTGGACGCTGACCCCGAGCCCGACGGTCAGGCGGGCCGCGGCGAGTTCCTCCAGCACCTGGAGGTAGACCTCGTAGGGCTGGTCTCCGCCGCCGTACTCTCCGGCGTAGGGCAGCCCGAGCAGTCCGGACTCGGACAGCAGGGTGAAGACCTCGCGGGGGAAGCGGCCGGTCTCCTCCTCGTCGGCGGCCCGGGGGCGGATCTCACGCTGGGCGATCTCTCGTACGAGCGTGAGGAGGTCCCGGGACTCCTCGGTGGGCAGCTGACGGTCCACCGGCTGCGGGGCGCGGTCGTTCATGGCGGCGCTCTCCTCCCTCGTTCGGGCACGGCGGCGACGCGTGAGGTGTGGGACGCGCCACCGGGTCTCGGTGCTCTCACAGCCGATGCTGCCCTTCCGGATCACGGAAGGGCGCGATGAGCGGCTGCGGCGGCTTGAGTATGCCCGATCAGGCGCTTTACGTCACCGGTTGGTGATCGGCATCGCTCTCGGGGGCGTACGGGGCCTCCCCGTCGGACGTCGGGGGCGCGGGGCACTCCGGGACGAACTCGGCGATCACGACGAGGGTCGCCCTCAGCTGGCGGACCAGCAGGGCGCCGAGCGCGGCCCGGTCGGGCCTGTCCCGCGCGTCCGGGGCACCGATCCAGTCGAGGGTGGCGCCCTCGACGCCGGAGAGCCAGCCCACGAGCGCGAGCCGGGCCAGCGGGGGGACCGTACGGCGGCCGTAGGCCCCTTCGGCGAGGGTGACCACCAGCTCTTCGCGGACCGCGTCGCGGATCGCCAGGACCTCGGCGTCGGAGCCGACGCCTCCGGTGACGATGGTCCGGTAGGCGGCGTGGTGGTGCTCGGCGTAGTGGAGGTAGCCGTCGATGGTGCGGCGGACCCGCTCGGCGCTCGGCAGGTCGGGCTCCCCGCCCGCGCGGGCCACGAGTTCGGCCACGGAGTCCTCGACGATGGCGAGGTAGTAGCCGCGCTTGCTCGTGAAGTAGTAGTAGATGAGCCCCTTGGCGACGCCGGCCTGCCGGGCGATGTCGTCCACGGAAAGGGCGTCGTACGAGGTGTCGGCGAACAACTTGCGCCCGATGGCTATGAGTTCGGCCTTCCGAACCTGCGATCGCTCGGTCGTGCCGCGCTGTTGACTATTATTCAAATTCGGCCCTAGCCTCGAACTGCCACAGGATGCCCGAAGTATGGCAGACCTGCGTGCCCCGCTCGTTTCGCACGTCACCGCGCTGATTCCCACCAAGACGTACGGGAGGCACCGACATGGGCAAGGACACGAGAGCGGCCGTCGAGGGCCGGGTCCACTGGAAGAGGACGGCCGTCGTCGCCGTACCCGCGGTGCTCGCCGTCGGGGCGATGGCCGTGGTCATGGCGCAGGGCGCGCTCGCCGCGTCGTTCGCCGTCTCGGGGACCAGTTTCCAGGTCTCCTCCTCGAAGTTGAGCAGCAAGGGGCTCGCCTCCTACGTGCAGACGGACCGCTCCGCCGACGGCAAGGGGCACCCCGTCGCCCTGCTCGGCATCGGCGAGGCCACGCTCAGCGACATCTGCCAGTCCGCCGTGGTGGACACCCCGGTGGGCAAGGTGGTCTTCAAACTGACCGCCGGCGGCCCCGCCGGGGAGGTGACCGCCGGCAGCCTGGTCATCGACGGGGAGGACCTCGAAGGCGACGCCGTCTTCGGCACGGCGCAGATCGGGAGGGACGCCTCCACCCTCGACCAGGTCGACGGGGTCAAGGGCGAGGCGGGCAAGTTCGGGCTCCAGGCCGGGAACATCGAGGTCGCCGGCGTGCGCTCGCACGCCTGGTCGGCGACCGGCGGGAACTTCCGGCTCAAGGGCATGAAGCTGAGCGTCAACCTGGACGGCAAGACGTGCTTCTAGGCCCGAGGCGCGGCCCGGGACCCCGGGGACGTGCACCGCTCGGGGGTTCCCGCCCCCGGGACGCGGACGCTCCGCGCGTAGTGCACAGCGGGGCCGGGCGGACCGAGCGGGGCCGGCTGCGGGGCGGGCGGCCCGCGCCGGGCGGGCGGCGGGGCGGCGGGTGGCTGGAGCGGCGGCTCCCGTGGCCCGGCCACCGGGCGCGGCTGCGCGCGTGGCGGCGTACCCGGCCCTTCTGGGGCGGGCTGCTGCTGGTGCTGGGCGGGGCCGAGCTGCTGCTCGTACCGCTCTCCCCGCTGACGGTGCTGGTCAGCCTGGGGCTGGGCGGGATCGCGGCCATCGGGATCGGGGTCGCGCTGATCGCTGCGGGGCTGTTCCTGTGGTTCCTGCCGCAGGCCCGGGCCTACGTGTCGGTGCACGCGCTGCTGCTGTCGGTGCTGTCGTTCGTGGCCACCAACCTGGGCGGGTTCCTCGTCGGCATGCTGCTCGGCATCGCGGGGAGCGCGCTGGCCTTCGGCTGGACGCCGGTGCCCGGACCGGAGGCCGGGGAGGAGGATCCGTACGCGGCCCGGCCGGACGGCGGGGGGCGGCGCGCCCTGGCCGCCGCGCTGCCGGTGGTGCTGCTGGCGGGGATGGCCACGGGGGCGCCGCAGGCGCGGGCCGCGTCGACCCAGGGGCCTCCGTCGGCCGCCCGGACTCCCCCGACGGTGACCACCTCGCTCTTCGCGCCGCAGGGGTTCGCCCTGGCCGGGATCACCGAGGTGCCCACGGCGGACGGTCCGCGCAGGGTGCTCGTGCTGAAGATGGCGGCGGCTTCGCTGCGCGACTACCGGCTGCGCACCCGGGACGGCGGCGACGAGTACGGACTCTCGGCGGACTCCCTGGAGCTGCGCGGGGACGTCACGCTCTACCTGACCCGCTTCAGCGGCTGCATCGAGGGGCTGCTGTGCGTGACCTTCAGCCCGGACGGGCTGCCCGCTCCCCCGGTGATCCCGCCGTTCGTGTTCATGACCCGGGTGAGCGCGGAGCAGGCGCTGGTCACCTCGGACGTGATCGTCACCGACGGGCTGCGGCTGGAGGCGGGGGCTACAGCCAGCCGATCTGGGTGACGAACATGGCGAGGACGACCACCAGGGTCCAGCCGAGCACGTGCTCCAGCCAGGAGGAGTCTTCCTTGGGGCCGCCGGTGCCGACGAGGCTGCGGGCGCGGGCGGTGAGGGCGGCGGTGTGTGCGGTCATGCCGTCCAATGTGCCGGCGTTCGCGGCATTCGCGGAAGAGACGATCGTCACGGGTGGCGCGCGTCACGCGGCGGGGCCCCGGAGGGTCCGAGGATCCTCCGGGGCCCCGCCGCGCGTGGCGGTTCCCGGTCAGACGGCCCCTTCGCGCCGGTTCCCGCCCATGGCCACCATGGCGAGGCCCAGGCACAGGGCGATCGCGCCGGTGATGACGTTGCTGACGACGCTGCGGGTCGTGTCCATCTCCCCGGCGATGACCCAGGGCGCGACGATCGTCCACGCGCCGATGGCGACCGCGGTCCACGCCATGGCGTGGGTGCGCTCGTACGCCGAACCCAGCCCGCCCATGCACAGGCAGAACGCCAAGCCGGCGATGAGGTTGTTGACGGCGAGCGGGCCCAGGACGCTGAACCCGGCGATCCACGGCGACGCGGCCAGGTACAGGCCCGTGATCAGGGCCAGTGCCTCCACGGCCTGCGCGGCGGGAGTGCTCGTCACCCGCTCGAACCGGGTGCGCATCTCGGCGAGGTCGGGGTGGTGTTCGATGCTCGGATGGGTGGTCATGATGGGCTTCCTCCTCCTGAGAACCCTTACACGCCCTTTATTCCCAGATTGCCCCGATTCAGCCCTATGGGTCAGTGCGATTTTCAGAGCACTCCGACCGCTCGGAGCGCGGTCAGCTGGGCCTGGTTCGGGCGGGCCGGTCCGTAGAGGTAGCAGACCCCGCCGCTGCCCGAGACGGTCTTCCCGGCGGCGTTGAGGCGCTTGGTCCGCAGCCAGATGTTCTCGAATTCCCGGCGCTTGTAGACCCGGCGCACGGCCTGGTTGTCGGCGGAGTTGGGGTCGTTGGCGACGACGTCCCCGGCGGCGGTGAAGCCGATCACCGTCATCAGGTGGCCCGCCGTGCCGTAGCCCGCTCCGGTCAGTTCGCCGGGAAGGAAGGACTGGGAGGTGATGGCGGGGACGCCCGCCCGTACGAGGGCCTCCAGGTCGGAGAGGGAGTCGAGCCGGGTGACGACCCCGCCGAGGCCGCTGTAGGTGGCCGCGTAGGCGGCGTTGAAGGACCAGTTGCCGCAGCCCTTGTACGCGGCGTCGTAGGTGGAGCGGGCCGCGTGACAGACCTGGGGATCGCTGTAGCGCGGGTTCACCCAGGCCACGGCCTTGGCACTGGCCCGCCCTCCCCAGAACTCGACGATCATCTGCGAGGAGGTCGGACTGCACCAGGCCTCGCCGCCGTTGTCGTACTCGGGGTAGCGGCCGGCGTGCACCTCCTGGGAGTAGCGCGGGACCTTCAGCTCGTGCGCCGTTCCGGAGGGGGCCGAGGCCGGGACGGTGAAGCGGTCCGGGACGTCCGAGGCCATGGCTCCGGCCAGCCACACCCGGGGGGTCACGTCGGTGCCGGGCTTGCGGTACAGGGTCAGCCGGAGCTGCCAGCGGGCGACGCGCGCCCCGCCCGCGGGGGCGTCCACGGCCAGGGTGTCGGTCCACACCGTGCTGCGGCCGTCGCTCTGGCCGTCGACCGAGGTGCGGCGGACGTCGGTCTCCGAAGAGGCCCAGCGGCCCATGACGTACCAGGGGGTGGTCGCGCCGTCGGCGTAGGTGCCGCGCAGCTCGATCCGGATCCAGGTGCCGGCGGGGGTGCGGGCGTTCCAGGAGGCGATGACCTCGGTGGCCGGGACGGCGGAGCGGTGGAGGGGCGAGGTCCAGGAGGCGTACTCCCAGGTGGACTTCCTCCCGGTGTGCGGGTCGGTGTATGCGGAGCGGCCGGCCGGGGTGGTGAGTTCCAGGCCGGGGCGGGTCCCCGCGACGGCGGCGGTTCCCCGGTGGGTGCCGGCCAGCCAGTGCTCGTACGTGGACCAGAAGCGGTTGTCGACGCTCCGGGCCGGGGCCGCGCCCCGGGCGGGGGCGGCCGAGGCCCGGCCCCCGGCGGGGAGCGCGGTGGCGGTGGCGGCGGCGAGGGCGACGGCCAGCAGGGCGCGGCGCGGCGTGGATGCGGTCATCGGTGTGGCCCCCAGGGCTCGGTGCGGTGGATCGGCGCGTCCACCCTTCCAGTTCCCGACCCCCGGGCGCCGAAGCCGCGCGGCCGTGTCGGGGGCGAGCACGGGCGGAACCGGTCGGCGCGGGCAGGCGGGCGGGCGGGCGCGGCCGGCGGGCCGGGACTGCCGGGCGGGCGGTCTGCCGGGCGGGCGGTCCGGGCGCCGTACGCTGGCCGGGTGGAGCCACAGCAGTCACTCGAATCACTCGCGCGGGAGCTTGCCGCCCTGCCGCCCTCCCTCGGGCCGGTCCGGGTGATCGGCGTCGACGGGCACGCCGGGTCCGGGAAGAGCACGTTCGCGGGCCGGCTCGCGCAGGCACTGGGCGGGGCTCCGGTGCTGCGCCTGGACGACGTGGCCACCCACGAGGAGCTGTTCGGCTGGGAGCGGCGGCTGCGGGAGGAGGTCTTGGAGCCCCTGTCGGCGGGTCGCACCGCGCACTGGGCCCCGTACGACTGGGTGGAGCGGCGCTTCGGTCCGCCGCGCGCGTTGGAACCGGCGCCGGTGCTGATCGTCGAGGGGGTCGGAGCCGGGAGGCGGGCGCTGCGCCCGTGGCTGGCGCGGCTGCTGTGGATGGAGACCCCGCGTGCGCAGTCGTGGGGGCGCGGGCGAAACCGGGACGGGCGCGAACTTTCCGACTTCTGGGACGGATGGGAGCGCGCCGAGCTCGCGCACTTCTCAGACGATCCTTCGCGCCCCTACGCGAACGCTCTGGTACGCCAGAGCGGTACGGGATACGAGTGGACTTCCGTGACCACTGCGACGGCTGAAAACGCCGCTTCGGTGACGGAAGGTGACGGACTCCCCCAGGCCTGAGCCGGCCCGGGAACGCGCCATCACGGGCCTCCTCCGAGCCGCTTGACCGCGCCCCGGGAACGGCCTTACGTTCTGAAGGCGGGGCCTGCAAAGGCCGCCGCGGACGCGGAGCCCCCGGTTGTTCCCCCGTGATCGGGGGCTTCGCCCCGTCCCGGAGCGACCCGGTCCGGGCGCCCGGCGGGTCGCCGTACCGCCCGATCCTCACCCTGCGTTACCCTGCCGGTCCGGGGCGCACCCTCGAACCGAGCCCACCGCACCCTGGGTAAGGTGCGTCACCGCAGGTACGATGCACCCCTGATTTCATCGGCGGAGTGGGCAACTCACGCGCTCCGCGCGCGGGTTGCCGCGCACCACGGGGCAGGCTTGTGGGGGATGTGATGGACTTCGGCATGCCGGGCAGCGCACCCGCCCCGGCCGAACTCGCCTGGCTGCGCGGGGTGGACGCCTGCACGATGGGCGCCTATCCCCAGGCCGAGGAGGAGTTCCGCACGGCAGTCGGGTTGGATCCCACCATGGCGGACGCCTGGCTGGGGCTCCACGCGCTGCGCGTGGACACCACCAACGCGTTATTGCGCATGTACGCCCACCGGGACCGCTTCGGGGAACAACGAACCCGCCACCGGCGGACCCTCAACTCCTGGTACTGGCTGGGCTGGTGGGTGCAGCCGGTACTGGAGAGCCGCCGCGACCTGCTGCTGGCCCACGCCTCGCACTGGCTGGACGGACGGCACGTGCCCGAGCTGGACCAGGCCCTGGCGGCGCTCCCGCCCGTGGACACCGACCCGCAGGTGCGCTTCCTGCACGCCTGTCGGGCCTACCTGGTCAAGGACTGGGAGCAACTCGTACGCCACACCGAGCCGCTGGTGGACGACCCGCTCCTCGGCATCGAGGCCGGGCTCTTCGGCGGGATGGCCCGGGTCCGCCTGGAAATGTACGGGCAGGCCGAGCCCATGCTGTCGGCGGCCCTGATGCGCTGTCGCAGCGAGCAGCCGCAGCGCAAGGAGCTGCGCTACTGGCTGGCGCGCGCCCACGAGGGCACCGGGCGCAGCGCCGCCGCCCTGCCGCTGTACCGGGCGGTGCACCGGGTGGATCCGGCGTTCATGGACACGGCGGCGCGCCTGACGGCCATCGAGGACGGTGACGACGGCGACGGCATGGCCGGGCTGGCCGGGTACGCGGGCTATGGCGGCCACAGCGTCGAGGGCTTCGCCGGGCAGGGCCTGTTCCCCGCCGGCGGAGACTTCACGGCGGTGGCGTTGGGCCCCGGCGGGGGCATCGGGGGCGGTCCCGGCGGCGGTCCCGTCCAGGACATCGCCCCGGACGGCCAGGCGGAGGCGGATTCGCCGCTGCCCGGGGACCCGCAGGACCCGAGGTTCGGTCCCGTCGGGCCGGGCGCGGGCCGGCCCGTGGACGTACGGCACAAGGTGTCCGTGCCCCCGCAGGGCGCCCCCGGCGGGCTGCCCCCCGGGCCCTCCGATCCGCGGGCGCTGGCCGACGCCCTGGCGGAGCTGGAGCGGATGGTGGGGCTGGAGCCGGTGAAGCGGCAGGTGAAGGCCCTGTCGGCGCAGTTGCACATGGCCAGGTTGCGGGCGGCCCAGGGGCTCCCGGTCCAGCCGCCCAAGCGGCACTTCGTCTTCTCGGGACCGTCCGGTACCGGCAAGACCACGGTGGCGCGGATCCTGGGCCGGGTGTTCTACGCGCTCGGCCTGCTGGGCGGGGACCATCTGGTGGAGGCCCAACGGGCCGATCTGGTCGGCGAGTTCCTCGGGCAGACGGCGGTGAAGGCGAACGATCTGATCGATTCGGCGATCGGCGGGGTGCTCTTCGTGGACGAGGCCTACAGCCTGTCCAACTCGGGCTACAGCAAGGGCGACGCGTACGGGGACGAGGCCCTCCAGGTGCTGCTCAAGCGGGCCGAGGACAACCGGGACCACCTGGTGGTGATCCTGGCCGGCTACCCGGCGGGGATGGACCGGCTGCTCAACACCAACCCGGGCCTGTCCTCGCGGTTCACCACCCGGGTGGACTTCCCCAGCTACCGGCCGGCGGAGCTGACCTCCATCGGCGGGGTGCTGGCCGACGCGAACGGCGACCACTGGGACGACGAGGCCCTGGAGGAGCTGCGCAGCATCAGCGGGCACGTGGTCGAGCAGGGCTGGATCGACGAGCTGGGCAACGGCCGTTTCCTGCGCACCCTCTACGAGAAGAGCTGCGCCTACCGGGACCTGCGGCTGGCGGGCTTCGCCGGAGAGCCCTCGCGCGACGACCTCGCCACCCTGCGGCTGGCCGACCTGATGCAGGCGTACGGGGAGGTCCTGTCGGGCCGCGGCCCGCAGGACCGCCAGGACCCCCTGGCCTGACGAAGGCCCGCACCGCCCCGGCGTTCCGGGGTGGTACGGGCCTTCGGACGTGTTCCGGGCGGCCGAGGGGCGGCGTCGCCCCCGGTCGAAGGAGACGGCCTACGCGCTGCGGACGTACACGCGGTGCGAGGGGTCGCGCACCTCGCCGACCAGCATTTCGAGGACGTCCTCCAGGGCGACCAGCCCCAGCACCCGTCCGCCCGGGTCGGCGACCTGGGCCAGATGGGTGGCGTCGCGCCGCATGACGCTCAGGGCGTCGTCCAGCGGCAGGGTGGAGCACAGGGTGGTCATCCGGCGCCACACCCGCTGGGGCACGGCCCGCTCGCGCTCCTCCAGGTCGAGGACGTCCTTGACGTGGAGGTAGCCCATGAAGGCGCCGCTCTCGGCTCGGACGGGGAAGCGGGAGTAGCCGGTGCGCACCGTCAGCTGCTCGATCTGGCGCGGGGTGACCGCCGGGCCGACGGTGACCAGCTTGCCCGGGGACAGCAGGACGTCGGTGACCGGGCGGCTGCCCAGTTCGAGGGCGTCCTCCAGGCGTTCCTGCTCGACCGGTTCGAGGAGCCCGGCCTGCCGGGAGTCCTTGAGCAGCCGGCCGAGCTGGGCCCTGGTGTAGACGGCCTCGACCTCGTCCTTGGGCTCCACCTTGAAGAGCCGCAGGACGAACGCGGCGCAGGAGCCCAGCGCGCTGGTCACCGGCCCGCACACGCGGGCGAAGGCGACCAGGCCGGGGCTGAACCAGAGGGAGGTCTTCTCGGGGGCGGCCATGGCGAGGTTCTTGGGGACCATCTCGCCGATGACCAAGTGCAGGAAGATCACCGCTGCCAGCGCGACGGCGTACCCCAGCGGGTGGACGAGCCCCTCGGGGACGTGCACCGCGTGGAAGAGGGGCTCCAGGAGCCGGGCCACGGTGGGCTCGGCGACCGCGCCGAGGGTCAGCGAGCAGATGGTGATGCCGAACTGCGCGGCGGCCATCATGCGCGGCAGGTTCTCCAGGCCGTACAGCACCTGGCGGGCCCGCTTGGACTCGGCGGCGAGGGGCTCGATCTGACTGCGGCGTACGGAGACGAGTGCGAACTCGGCGCCGACGAAGAAGCCGTTGGCCAGGACGAGGAGCAGGGCGAACAGGAGCTGGAGGACGTTCACCGGCCACCCACCGACTGCAGTTGCGCGTGCGCCCCGAGGAGTTCGGCGGAATCCGTGGCGGGCGCGGTGCGCACCAGCCGGACCCGTTCGGCGCGGTAGCGGCCGACCTGGCGGACGGACAGCTTCCAGCCGGGCAGCTCGGCGCGGTCCCCGGGGGCGGGGATGCGTCCGAGCAGGTCGGCGACGAGGCCGGCGACGGTCTCGTAGGGGCCTTCGGGGACTTCGAGGCCTATGCGGCGCAGGGTCTGGACGCGGCAGCTGCCGTCGGCCTCCCAGGAGGGGCGGCCGTCCTCGGCGGCCACGGCGGCCAGCTCGGGGGTGCGGTCCTCGGCGACGTCGTGCTCGTCGCGGACCTCGCCGACGAGTTCCTCCACGATGTCCTCCAGGGTGACGACTCCGGCGGTGCCGCCGTACTCGTCGACCACGACGGCCATGGGCTGCTCGCTGCGCAGCCGCTCCAGGAGGGGCTGCACCGGCAGGGAGCCGGGTACGAGGAGCGGGGCGACGCAGATCCGGGCGACCGTGGTGCGGGCGCGTTCGGACTCGGGCACGGCGAGGGCGTCCTTGAGGTGGACGACGCCGGTGACCTCGTCGATGCGGTCGCGGTAGACGGGGAAGCGGGACAGCCCGGTGGCGCGGGTCAGGTTCAGCACGTCGGCCGCGGTGGCCGTGTGCTGGAGGGCGCTGACCTTCACCCGGGGGGTCATGACGTGCTGGGCGGTCAGCTCGCCCAGCGAGAGGGTCCGTACGAAGAGGTCGGCGGTGTCCTGTTCGAGGGCGCCTGCCTGGGCCGAATGGCGGACCAGGGAGACCAGTTCGCCGGGGGTGCGGGCCGAGGCCATCTCCTCGGTGGGCTCCACTCCGAGCGCCCGTACGAGACGGTTCGCGACGGCGTTGAGCGCGGCGATGACGGGCCGGAAGGCCCGGGAGAAGACCTGCTGCGGTCCGGCCACGAAGCGGGCCACCTGGAGCGGCCGGGAGACCGCCCAGTTCTTCGGGACGAGTTCCCCGACGACCATCTGGACGGCGGAGGCGAGGAGCATGCCGATGACCACGGCCACGCCGGGGACGGCGCCCTCGGGCAGTCCGGTCGCGGCGAGGGGTCCGGACAGCAGGACCGCCAGGGCCGGTTCGGCGAGCATGCCGACGACGAGGGAGGTGATGGTGATGCCGAGCTGGGTGCCGGAGAGCTGGAAGGACAACTCGCTCAGGGCACTGACGACCGTACGGGCACGGCGGTCGCCTTCGGCGGCGGCGCGTTCGGCCTCGGGTCTCTCCACGGTGACGAGGCCGAATTCGGCCGCCACGAAGAAACCGTTGGCGAGGATCAGGGCGAAGGCCGCCAGGAGCAGGAGTAGCGGGATGGTCATGCCGCCGCCTCCGGAGGGAGGGCGGCGCGTGTACTACCGGACGATCCGTCCATTGCTGGAGGGAGTCACTCCTCTGGTCGATGGTGCCCACGGGCCACGGGGTCCCGGGGCGGTGTGGAGGGCGCGGTGTCGCGTCCCGCCACCAGGGTAGTCACTGAGGTCGCGGCCGCAATGGGACGCAGCGACGAGGCTCGGCCCGCTCAGTGGTCGTTTGCGCCGGTTCCCCTGGTTTCGGCCAGTGCGCGCAGGGCGCGGGCGTCACTGATCGCCTGGGCCCTGGCCACGCCGGGCTGGATCCCGAGTGCGGGGAGGCTGGTGCCGTCGTTGAGGTCCAGGAAGACCCACGCGTCGCCGGGGCGGAGGTTGACGCGCAGGATCTGCGCCCATTCCAGGCGGCGGGTGGTGGTCAGGTTGACGACGGTGACCCCGTCCTCGTCGGCGACCACCTTGGGGCGGCTGAGCAGGACGAGGACGGAACTGAGCAGTACGGCGGTGAAGACGAAGCTGACGCGCTCACCGGGGCTGAGGGTCTCCAGGATCACGGCGATGGCCGTGATGGTGACGAACATGGCGAGCCCGACGCCCAGCAGCACCGCCCGGGTGCGGGTCGGCCGGAAGGTGACCGGCAGGGTGGGCGGGACGGAGGGGGCGGCGGGCTCGCTCATGGCGCTGGTGATGCCTTCTTCGTGGTGGTGCGGGTCAGAGACGGCAGGCGTGGATGGAGGTGGTGAGGATCGCGCGCGCGCCGAGCTCGTACAGGTCGTCCATGATCCGCTGGGCCTCCTTGGCGGGGACCATGGCGCGGACGGCGACCCAGCCCTCGTTGTGAAGGGGCGAGACGGTCGGCGACTCCAGGCCCGGGGTGAGGGCGACCGCCCGCTCCAGGTGCTCGGCGCGGCAGTCGTAGTCCATCATCACGTAGCTGCGGGCCACCAGGACGCCTTGGAGGCGGCGCAGGAACTGCTGCGCGCGCGGGTCCTCGGGGTCGGAGGCGTTGCTGCGGATGACGACGGCCTCGGAGGTCATGATCGGCTCGCCGATGACCTCCAGGCCGGCGTTGCGCAGGCTGGTGCCGGTCTCGACGACGTCCGCGATGATCTGGGCCACGCCGAGCTGGATCGCGGTCTCGACCGCGCCGTCGAGGTGGACGACGGAGGCGTCGATCCCCTTCTCGGCGAGGTGCTTGGCGACGATTCCCTCGTAAGAGGTGGCGATCGTCATCCCGGTGAAGTCCTCGGGGCCCTTCGCCGTGCCGGGAATGGTGGCGTAGCGGAAGGTGGAGCGCCCGAAGTTCAGCGGCAGGATCTCCTCGGCGCTGGCGCCGGAGTCGAGCAGCAGGTCACGCCCGGTGATGCCGATGTCGAGGCGGCCCGAGGAGACGTAGATCGCGATGTCCTTGGGACGGAGGTAGAAGAACTCCACCTCGTTCTCGGGGTCGACGACCACGAGTTCCTTGGACTCCTTGCGCATCCGGTAGCCGGCCTCATGGAGCATCGCCGCCGCCGGTCCGGAGAGTGAACCCTTGTTGGGGACGGCGATGCGCAGCATGGGGCTTCCTTTGGGGCGTGGGTGCTTGGAACGGAACGGGGGGTGCGGGCCGGCCTAGAGGTGGGCGTAGACGTCGTCGAGGGAGATCCCGCGCGCCACCATCATCACCTGGACGTGGTAGAGCAGCTGGGAGATCTCCTCGGCGGCGGCCTCCTTGCCCTCGTACTCGGCGGCCATCCAGACCTCGGCGGCCTCTTCGACGACCTTCTTGCCGATGGCATGGACGCCCTTGCCGACGAGTTCGGCGGTGCGGGACGAGGTGGGGTCGCCGTTGGCGGCCTTGAGCTGGAGCTCGGTGAAGAGCTCTTCGAAGCTCTTGGAGGGTTTGTTCGCCATGATGGTCCTCAGGATAGGGGGTCCCCCGTCGCCACTCAGCGCCAGGGTTCGCTGACGGTGCGCAGGGTCATGGCGGTGGAGACGGCGGCGGTGACCGCTTCGTGCCCCTTGTCCTCATTCGACCCTTCGAGTCCGGCGCGGTCCAGCGCCTGCTCGTCGTTGTCGCAGGTCAGGACGCCGAAGCCGACGGGGACTCCGGTGTCGATCGACACCTGCACCAGGCCCTGGGTGACGCCCTGGCAGACGTAGTCGAAGTGCGGGGTGCCGCCGCGGATGACCACTCCGAGGGCGACGATGGCATCGTAACCGCGACCGGCCAGTACCTTCGCCACGACCGGCAGCTCGAAGCTGCCGGGGACGCGGAGCAGCGTGGGCTCGTCGATGCCCAACTCGTGCAGGGCGCGCAGGGCGCCGTCCACGAGGCCGTCCATGACCTTCTCGTGCCACTGGGCCGCGATCACCGCCACCCGCAGGTCTCCACAGTTCTTCACGCTCAGTTCGGGTGCGCCCTTGCCGCTCACAGCTCTGCTCCTCGGTGTTTCGTGGTGGTGGTGGGTGTACGGGTGTGGTGGGGACGTGGTTACTGGTTGCCGCAGGCGGAGGTGGTCACGGGCCCCTCCAGCCAGGGCAGGTCGTGGCCCATCCGGTCCCGCTTGGTGCGCAGGTACCGCAGATTGTGCTCGCCCGCCTCGACGGGCATGGGCTCCCGGCCCTGGACGGCGATCCCGTGGCGGACCAGGGCGTCGGACTTGTCCGGGTTGTTGGTCAGCAGGCGGACGCTGTGGACGCCGAGGTCGGCGAGCATCTGGGCGCCGGCCCCGTAGTCGCGGGCGTCGGCCGGCAGACCCAGCTCCAGGTTGGCGTCCAGGGTGTCGCGGCCGCGCTCCTGGAGTTCGTAGGCGCGCAGCTTGGACAGCAGGCCGATGCCGCGGCCCTCGTGGCCGCGCAGGTAGACGACCACGCCGCGCCCCTCGTCCTGGATGCGGGCCATGGAGGCCTGCAGCTGGGGGCCGCAGTCGCAGCGCTGGGACTGGAAGATGTCGCCGGTCAGGCATTCGGAGTGCATCCGGACCAGAACGCCCTCGCCGTCGCCGATCTCGCCGTGGACGAGGGCGACGTGCTCGACCCCGTCGACGGTGGAGCGGTACCCGTACGCGGTGAACGCGCCGGCGGTGGTCGGGAGGCTGACCTCGGCCTCGCGGCGCACCGTGGGTTCGGCGGAGCGGCGGTAGGCGATCAGGTCCTCGATGGAGATGATCGTCAGTCCGTGCTTGCGGGCGAAGGGGACCAGCTCGGGCAGTCGCAGCATGACCCCGTCCTCGCCGGCGATCTCCACGATGGCGCCGGCTGGGCGCAGGCCCGCGAGACGGGCGAGGTCGACGGCGGCCTCGGTGTGGCCGCCCCGGACCAGGACGCCCCCGGGCTTGGCGCGCAGCGGGAAGATGTGGCCCGGCCGGACGAAGTCCCCGGCGCCCGCGGCGCCGTCGGCCAGCAGGCGCAGGGTGGTGGCGCGGTCGGCGGCGGAGATGCCGGTGCTCACGCCGTGCGCGGCGCTCGCGTCCACGGAGACCGTGAAGGCGGTCTTCATCGACTCGGTGTTGTTCTGGACCATCTGCGGGAGTTCCAGGCGGTCCAGCTCGGGGCCCTCCATGGGGGCGCAGATCAGGCCGCGGCACTCGCTCATCATGAAGGCGATGATCTCGGGGGTGGCCTTCTCGGCGGCGATGACGAGGTCGCCCTCGTTCTCGCGGTCCTCGTCGTCGACGACCACCACGGGGCGGCCGGCGGCGATGTCGCGGATGGCGTGCTCGACGGGGTCGAGGCGGAAGCTCTCCTCGGCGTCGAACGCGGACGCGTCGGGCACGGGCTTGAGGGTGGTCATGCCGTTGCTCCTTCGAGGGCCGGGGCGGGGGTGGTGCGCGAGCGCTGGTACCAGTCGTAGGCGCCCCACACGACGAGGGCGAAGTAGACGACGTAGACGAGGCCGGAGAAGGCCAGGCCGCTGTTGAAGGCGAGGGGGACGCCGACGAGGTCGACGAGGAGCCAGGCGAACCAGAACTCGACGAGGCCGCGGGCCTGGGCCACCATCGCCACGATGGTGCCGACGAAGATGTAGGCGTCGGCCCACGGGCTCCAGGACAGCTTGGGGAAGAGGGTGAACAGCCCGCCGACGGCGAGGGTGCCGACGGCCGCTCCGGCGAGGAGCAGCCCGCGTTCCTTCCAGGTCGCGGTGCGCACCGCGATGGATCCGTCCTGGGCCTTCTGCCGGCCGAGCTGCCAGGCGCGCCAGCCCCAGACGGCCACGACGACGACCAGGATCTGCTTGCCGACGCCGCCGGCGAGGTGCGCGGAGGCGTAGGCGGCGACGAGGATCAGGCCGGAGAGGAGCTGGGCGGGCCAGGTCCATATGGAGCGGCGCCAGCCGAGGGCGAGGGCGGCCAGGCCCATCAGGTTGCCGATCATGTCGGACCAGATGACCTTCTGCCCGAAGACGGCGAACGCCTCGGTGTTGAGCCAGGTCAGGGCGCTCACTGCTGCTCTCCTGCGGCGTGGAGGGGGTTCACGCCGGCGGCGAGGAGACGCTCGACGTACTTGGCGAGGACGTCCACCTCCAGGTTGACCGGATCGCCGGGCTGCTTGGTGCCCAGGGTGGTCAGCGCGAGGGTGGTGGGGATGAGGCTGATGGTGAAGTGATCGGCCGCGGCGTCGACGACGGTGAGGCTGACCCCGTCGACGGTGATGGAGCCCTTCTCGACCACGTAGCGGGCCAGGTGCGCCGGGAGGGCGACCTTCACCAGCTCCCAGTGCTCGGAGGGGGTGCGCGAGACGATCTCGCCGGTGCCGTCCACGTGTCCCTGGACCAGGTGGCCGCCGAGCCGTCCGCCGAGGGCCATGGGGCGCTCCAGGTTGACGCGGGAGCCGGCGGTCAGGGCGCCCAGGCTGGAGCGGTCGAGGGTCTCCTGCATCACGTCGGCCGTGAACTCCCCGTCGGTGGTCTCCACGACGGTCAGGCAGACCCCGTTGACGGCGATCGAGTCGCCGTGCTTGGCGCCTTCGGTGACGACGGGGCCGCGCAGGCGGAAGCGGGAGGCTTCGGCGAGCTGCTCGACGGCGGTGACCTCGCCCAGTTCTTCGACGATTCCGGTGAACACTCAGTGCTCCTTGAGGGGCGTGTGGAGGGTGGGGACGGCGGTGATGCGGAGGTCCGTGCCGATGCGCGCGGTGTCGGTGATCGTGAGGCGCAGCGCTTCGGTGAGGGTGGTGACGCCTGCGTCGGCGAGGGCGGCGGGGCCCGCGCCGAGGAGGACGGGGGCCAGGTAGCCGATCACCCGGTCGACGGCCCCGGCGGCGACGAAGGCGCCGGCGAGGAGGGATCCGCCTTCGAGGAGGACCGAGCGGACCCCGCGCCGGTGCAGTTCGGCGAGGAGGGCTTCGACGCTGAGGCCGGCCCCCTCCTTGCCGTACGGGAGGCGGACGGTGTCCACGCCCGCTTCCGCGAGGTGGCGGGTGTCGGCGTCCTCGGAGACGGCGATCAGGGTGGGGGCCGCGTCGTCCAGGACCCGGGCGGAGGGCCGGATCGTGGCGCGGGTGTCGAGGACGACCCGGAGCGGCTGGGTGACCCCGTCGACGCCGCGGACGGCGAGGTGGGGGTCGTCGGCGCGCAGGGTGCCCGCGCCGACGAGGACCGCGTCGGCCTCGGCGCGCAGCCGGTGGACGTCGGCGCGGGACTCGGCCGAGCTGATCCAGCGGCTGGTGCCGTCGGCGGCCGCGGTGCGGCCGTCGAGGGTGGCGGCGTACTTCCAGGTGACGCGGGGACGGCCCAGGCGTACGGAGGTCAGCCAGTCGGCGTTGCCCTCCTCGGCCTCGGCGGCCAGCAGTCCGGCCTCGGCGGGGATCCCGGCGGCGCGCAGGGTGTCGCCACCGCCCCGAGCCTGCGGGTTCGGGTCGGCCACGGCGTAGAGGACCCGGGCGATCCCGGCCTCGACGAGGGCCTGGGCACAGGGGCCGGTGCGGCCGGTGTGGTTGCAGGGTTCGAGGGTGACGTAGGCGGTGCCGCCCCGGGCGGCCGCTCCCGCCGCGCGCAGGGCATGGACCTCGGCGTGCGGGCCGCCGGCCCGCTGGTGCCATCCCTCGCCCACGACCGTGCCCGACGCGTCGGTGATGACGCAGCCGACGACGGGGTTGGGGCTGGTGGAACCGAGTCCGCGGGCGGCGAGCTCTACGGCTCGGCGCATGGCGGTGGCGCTCGGGTCGGATGGTGCGTGCGCGGCGTGTGTCGCCACCGGGTCCTCCTGCCTCATCGGGCACGGACTCCGGGGCCTGTCGGGATACGACAGATGAAGCGGGAAAGCACACGCGGGGACGCCGAGGCCGATGGCGCGATCCGTTCGAGACGTATCCGCTGGGGATACGCCGATGGACCGCCGACGGCGGCGTACCGGTGACTGGCCCGCCGCGCACTGCCTCCCATCCGGACTTTAACCGTCGGTCCAGGAATTTCACCTGGTCAACCGGCCGCTGGCTGCGGACGGGTCGCGGACTATACCGCCGGTTCGGAATTACACCGACCCCGGAGTGCGCTGCTACTGGTACTAGGGCCAGTGTGCCACGCGTGATCGGCGGCCATGCGGGTGATGCAATGTGGCCTGGGTCACAAACCGGCCGTTCTTCCGCGACCCGACCCCCCTTCGCGCGTCCGCCGTCCGTGACGCCTCGCCCCGATGCCGGGCGCTTTGGTCCAGACCTATTGACGGGTTGGTCTAGTCCTCTTAACGTTCCCTTCATCTTCCCCGGGAGCCGGCCCAGCCGACGTGCGCACGTCACGGGCCAACCAGCGTCACGTTTTCGCCAGTTGTTGCCTTTCGTGTCCTGCCATCCTCCCCTCCCCAGGAGGCACCATGCCTTCCCCCACTCGTACGAGAGCGATGCTCCTGGCATCCGGCGCCGCAATCGCCGGAATGCTGGTTGGCGGCCTCTCTGCGGGCGTCTCGCACGCCGCCGACAACGAGAGCTGTCGCCCCGACGGCCTCTACAAGACAGCCGGCGTGGACGTCCCCTACTGCTCGGTCTACGACTCCGAGGGCCGCGAGAAGATGGGCGCCGACCACCAGCGGCGCGTCATCGGCTACTTCACGGGCTGGCGCACCGGCAAGGACGGCACCCCCGCCTACCTGCCGAACAACATCCCGTGGTCCAAGGTCACCCACCTGAACTACGCCTTCGCGCACGTCGGCTCCGACAACAAGATCTCGGTCGGCTCGGACAACGCGAACAACTCCGCCACCGGGATGACCTGGCCGGGCGTCGCGGGCGCCGAGATGGACCCCGCCCTCCCGTACAAGGGAAACTTCAACCTGCTGAACAAGTTCAAGAAGCAGTACCCGAACGTCAAGACGCTGATCTCCGTCGGCGGTTGGGCCGAGACCGGCGGCTACTTCGGCGACGACGGCAACCGTGTGGCCTCCGGCGGCTTCTACTCGATGGCCACCAACGCCGACGGCTCCGTCAACCAGGCCGGCATCGACACCTTCGCGGCCTCCTCCGTCGACTTCATCCGCAAGTACGGGTTCAACGGCGTCGACATCGACTACGAGTACCCGACCACCATGAAGGACGCCGGCAACCCGCTCGACTGGCAGCTCTCCAACGCCCGCCGGGCCGGCCTCGTCAAGGGCTACGACGTCCTGATGAAGTCCCTGCGCGAGAAGCTGGACCGGGCCGGCGCCGCCGACGGCAAGCACTACCTGCTCACCGTCGCCGCCCCCTCCTCCGGCTACCTGCTGCGCGGCATGGAGACGTTCCAGATGCAGAAGTACCTGGACTACGTCAACATCATGTCCTACGACCTGCACGGCGCCTGGAACGAGTACGTCGGCCCCAACGCCTCGCTCTTCGACGACGGCAAGGACGCCGAGCTGGCCGCCGCCAACGTCTACGGCAGTTCCCAGTACGGCAACATCGGTTACCTCAACACCGACTGGGCCTACCACTACTTCCGCGGCTCCATGCCGGCCGGCCGCATCAACATCGGCCTGCCCTACTACACCCGCGGCTTCAAGAACGTCGAGGGGGGCACCGACGGTCTGTGGGGCAAGGCGTCCACGACCACCTGCCCGGCCGGCGCGGGTCTGACCAAGTGCGGCGACGGCGCGGTCGGCATCGACAACCTGTGGCACGACAAGGACACCAACGGGGTCGAGTCCCCCGCCGGCTCCAACCCGATGTGGCACGCCAAGAACCTGGAGAAGGGGATCGTCGGCGACTACATCACCAAGTACGGCTTCCCCGCCAACACCACCCTCACCGGCACCTACGTCCGCAAGTACGACGCGAACCTGGTCGCCCCGTGGCTGTGGAACGCGCAGAAGAAGGTCTTCCTCTCCACCGAGGACGAGCAGTCGGTGGCGGCCAAGGCCGACTACGTGGTCAACCGCGGCATCGGCGGCACCATGGTCTGGGAGATGGCCGGCGACTACGGCTGGAACGCCGCCAAGGGCCAGTACGAGATCGGTGACACGCTCACCTCGGTCATGTACGACAAGTTCAAGGCCGCCTCCCCGTACGGCGCGAAGAAGTCGAACGCGACGCTGCCGACGAAGGCCGTGGACATCAAGACGGAGTTCAACGAGTTCAAGCTCGGCGACTCCAACTACCCGATCACCCCGAAGATCAAGATCACCAACAACACCAAGGGCACGCTGCCCGGCGGCACCGAGTTCCAGTTCGACTACGGCACCTCGGCCCCCGCCAACGCCTCGGACCAGTCCGGCTTCGGCACCAAGGTGATCAGCAGCGACCACACCGGCAGCAACGTCGGCGGTCTCAAGGGCGACTTCAACCGGGTCTCCCTGAAGCTCCCGGCCTGGCAGACCCTGGCCCCGGGCGCCTCCGTCGACCTGGCGTTCAACTACTACCTGCCGGTGTCCACGCCCTCCAACTGGACGGTGAACATCTCCGGCACGACCTACGCCCTGGCCGGCGACCTGGCGCGCGGTACGACGGTGGTGGAGCCGGGCGGCACGCAGCCCCCGACCACCCCGCCCACCACCCCGCCCACGACCCCGCCGACCACTCCGCCCACCACTCCCCCGACGACGCCGCCGACCACGCCGCCGGGCGGGACCTGCGCCAACCCGGCGTACGTGGCGGGCTCCGTCTACAACAGCGGAAACCTCGTCTCGCACAAGGGCCACAACTGGAAGGCGCAGTGGTGGACGCAGAACGAGGAGCCCGGCACCACCGGTGACTGGGGCGTCTGGAAGGACCAGGGAGCCTGCTGATCTCCCCTGATCTCCCCTGAACGCACCTGAACGCACGTGAGGACCCGGTGGCCCGGCGGCCACCGGGTCCTCGCGCGTCCGGCCGGGGGTGGTGCGGCCGGGAGCGGTTCGTAGGCTGGCCCCGTGAGTACGCAGAGCGCCGCGCCCGTCGCGGACTTCGAGGAACACCGGCCTCGCATGTTCGCCGTCGCCTACCGGATGCTCGGCTCGGCGGCCGAGGCGGAGGACGTCGTCCAGGAGGCGTACCTGCGCTGGAGCCGCGCCGCCGACCGCGACCGGATCGAGCACCTCGGCGCCTGGCTCGCCAAGGTCGTCACCCGCCTGTGCCTCAACGTCCTTGACTCCGCGCGGGTCCGGCGCGAGAAGTACGTGGGCCCCTGGCTGCCGGAACCGGTGCTGACCGGCGACGGGGCACTGGGCCCGTTGGAGTCGGCCGAGCAGCGCGACAGCGTGTCGATGGCACTGCTGGTGCTGCTGGAACGGCTCACGCCGGTGGAACGCGCGGTGTACGTGCTGCGCGAGGCCTTCGCGTACGGCCACCGGGAGATCGCCGACCTGCTCGACCTGACGGAACCCAACTGCCGCCGGCTGTACGGGCGGGCCGTCGCCCGTGTCGCGGCCCCCGAAGCCCGCTTCGCGAGCCCCGCACCGGATCGGTGGCAGGGCCTGGTGGAGGCCTTCCTCGCGGCGGCGACGAGCGGGGACCTGTCCCGGCTGGAGGGGATGCTGACGGCGGACGTCCGCTACGTGAGCGATGGCGGCGGGGTCGTCAACGCGGCGCGGCGGCCCGTCGAGGGCCCGGACCGCGTGGCGCGGTTCCTGCTGGGGGCGCTGGAGAAGTACGTGGCCGGGCTGCCCGTCTCCGTCGTGGAGTGCAACGGGGCGCCCGCGCTGCTGTTCGGGGAGACGGCCCTGGTGGTGCTGGAGTTCGACGAGGAGGGGATGGTCGGCGGACTGCGGGCGGTGCTGAATCCGGAGAAGCTGGAATTCGTACGGCGACAGCTGTCACATTCCCGGGGGCTGTCCGGTCTCAGCTGACGAACGCGTCGGCCGCAGGGAAGGAACGGACACCATGGGCATCATCCTCGTCACCGGAGGCACCGGAACGTTGGGCCGCCTCGTCGTGGAGCGGCTGCGGGGGGCGGACCACGAGGTCCGCGTCCTCAGCCGGCACGCGCCGGACTTCCCCGTGGACCTGCGGGAGGGCACCGGGCTCGACGCGGCGCTGGCGGGGGTGGAGGTCGTCGTGCACTGCGCCAGCAGCCCGAGGGGCGGGGACGACGTGGCCGCCGGGCACCTGATCGGGGCGGCGGAGCGGGCGGGGGTCCGGCACCTCGTCTACATCTCGATCGTGGGCGTGGACGTGGTCCCGCTCCCCTACTACAAGATCAAGCTCAAGGTCGAGCGGATGCTGGAGGCGTCGGGGCTCGGCGTGACCGTCCTGCGGACCACCCAGTTCCACGACCTGGTCGCGCAGGCGCTCGCCACCCTCGCGAAGCTGCCGGTGATGCCCCTGCCCGCCGGAGTGGGCGGGCAGCCGATCGCGGTGGAGGAGGTCGCGGACCGCCTGGCGGAACTCGCGGCGGGGCCGCCGGCCGGCCGGGTCCCGGACATGGGCGGCCCCGAGGTCCTCGGCTTCGACGAGGCGGCCCGCGCCTACCTGGCCTCGACGGGAAGGCGCCGCCGCATCGTCCGGCTCCCCCTCCCGGGCAAGACGTACGCGGCGTTCAAGCGCGGCGGCCACCTGACCCCGACCCACGCGGTGGGCCACGGCACGTTCGCGGAGTTCCTGGCGAAGCGAGGGCGGGGGCGGTAGGGGGCGGGGGCGGTGGGGGGCGGTACGGGACGGTGGGGCGGGGTGGGGGGGAAACCCGGCGGAGTGCGTGTGGGGCGGGCTCTCGGAACGTTTGGGGGTTTCCCGCCAGTCCACTGTCCTTCCGTGCCGGTCCGGTCCCTCAAGGGCGCTCCTTCGTCGCGTCGCTACGCGATTTCGCTGCGCTCAACCCTTGACCGACCGGCCCGTCCCGGAATGCCAAAGACTGTCGGGAAGCCCCCAAAAGAACGGGCTGGTCTGAAGTGACGAGGAGCGGGTCTCTCAGGGGCGATGGGACGGGCGCTTCGGCCGGCAGGCCGGGCATTCGGGTCCCTCGCAGAACCTTTCAGGACCGGGCCCAGACTTCTCCACACCACAGGTTGATCAGGACGGCGGACGGCACCGAGGGCGCATCGGATCGCTACGCACTCCTACTCGGCCCAGCGGCTGCGACCCGTCTGTGGCTGGACATAGGCCACATGAGGCCTCTCATCTCTCACTCGGCTCAGTGTCTGCGGCCCGTCTGTGTTCTGTGCTTCCGCGCATCTGCGCTTCGTGTATCTGGGCTTCTGTGTATCTGGGCTTCTGTGTATCTGGGCTTCTGTGGTGGGTATGTGAGGGCCTTTAAGCGCAGATCGGAGGTCTGTCGCCGCCCCATGGCCGCTTCTCCACATCCACGGTTGATGACTTCGTCATTCCGTGCGGTCAGTGGGCCGTTGAGTTCCTTCGGGTCGCAGTCGCTGAGCCGAGGGGGACAGGAGAGGCCTGGTGCGGCTTATGTCCGGCCACAGACGGACCGCAGACGCTAAGCCGAGTGGAAGGGGTCACGACCTGGTGCGTGGGCCGTCTCCACCGTCCCGAAAGGGGCTGTGAGGGACCCGATGCCCGGTCTGGTCGCCGAAGCGCCCGTCCCTCTGCCCATGACGGGGCCGCTCCTCGTCACTTCAGACCAGCCCGTTCTTTTGGGGGCTTCCCGACAGTCTTTGGCATTCCGGGACGGGCCGGTCGGTCAAGGGTTGAGCGCAGCGAAATCGCGTAGCGACGCGAACGCAGTGAGCGCCCTTGAGGGACCGGACCGGCACGGAAGGACAGTGGACTGGCGGGAAACCCCCACACCATCCGCGAGACCGCCCCACCGCATACCGCCGAGGTTCCCCCCGACCCCGCCCCGCCCCCCTACCCCCCGAACAGCACTTCCTGCGCGGCCTCGCGGGCGGCCAGGCGGGCGCCCGTCAGGACTGCCGTGCCGCCCAGGGTGGTGGCGCGGACCTCCGTCGGGAGGGGGGTCAGGGTGGCCAGGCGGTGGGCCACCCTGGCGGCCAGGGGCGGGCCGCCCGCGAGGCCCAGTTCGCCGCCCAGGACCACGCAGCCGGGGTCCAGGACGGCCGCGACGGCCGCCGCGCCCAGCGCGAGGCGTTCGGCGAGGGTGTCGAGGAAGGGCTCCCCCGCCGCCCCGGCCACCGCCTGCTCCGCCGGGCCGTCGAAGCCGTGCAGGCGGGCCAGGGCCGTGACGGCGTCCCGGCCGGCCAGGGAGTGGAAGCCGTCGCCGCATCCGGTGGCGGAGGGCAGCCCGCCGGTGCCGGGGACGGGGAGGAAGCCGATCTCGCCCGCCCCGCCGGAGGCTCCCCGGCGCAGCCGGCCGTCCAGGATCACGGCGGCGCCGACCCCCGCGCCCAGCCAGAGCAGGACGAAGGAGTCGAGATCGCGGGCGGAGCCGAGGCGCTGCTCGGCGAGGGCGGCGAGGTTGGTCTCGTTCTCGACGACCACCACGGCCGGCAGGCTCCGCCGCAGGGCCGCGACCAGGTCCCGGTGCCAGGCGGGCAGGCCGGTGGTGCCGCGCAGTTCCCCGGTGCCGGGGGCGACCAGTCCGGGGGCGCCGACGACGACGGTGTGCAGGGGGGTGGCGCCCGCCTCGTGGGCGGTGCGCAGCAGGGCCTCGACGGCGTCCTCGGGGGCGCCGACGGGCAGGGCGGCTTCGGCGAGGGGGTGGCCGAGGAGGTCGGTGACGACGGCGGTGACGCTGTCGGTGCGTACGTCGAGGGCGGCCAGGTGGGCGCGGCGGGCGACGATCCCGTACAGCTTGGCGTTGGGGCCCCGGCGTTGCTCCCCGGACTCCCCGACGACCTCGACGAGTCCGGCTTCGGTGAGCCTCTCGACGAGGTCGGCGACCGAGGGGCGGGAGAGGCCGGTCCGGGTCTTGAGTTGGGTGGCCGTCAACGGGCCTGTCTCCTGGAGGAGTTGCAGGGCGAGGCGGTCGTTGATGGCGCGCGCCGTGCTCGGTGAGGCGGGGGACGGCGCCGGGGCGGGGGCTGGGGTCACGGCGCCCATCCTAGGGACTCACGGACGATATCTATCAGGCAGGGTTCCTGATAGTTTACGGCCATGATACGGCCCACGAGCGGGGAACCCGCCCTCAGCCCGGCGCGACTGCGGCGCGCCCGCTTCGCCATCGCCGCCGTCTTCTGCGCCCACGGCGCGGTCACCGGCTCCTTCGCCACCCGCATCCCCTGGATCCAGGACCACGCCGGGCTCAGTGCGGGCACCCTGGGTCTGGCCCTCGCCTTCCCCGCCCTCGGCGCGGCGCTCGCGATGCCGCTGGCCGGGCGGATCAACCACCGTTTCGGCGCCCGGACGGCGCTGCGCGGGTTGTTGGCGATGTGGACGCTGTCGCTGATCCTGCCGAGCCTCGCCCCGAACCTGGTCGTCCTGTGCGGGGCGCTCTTCGTGTACGGGGCCACCTCCGGGATGTCGGACGTGGCGATGAACGCGCTCGGGGTGGAGACGGAGAACCGGCTCGGCCGCTCGATCATGTCCTCCCTGCACGGCATGTGGAGCGTGGGCGCGCTCCTCGGTTCGGCCGTCGGCACCCTGGCCGCGCACGCGGGGGCCGATGCCCGGGCGCACCACCTGGTGGCCGCGCTCGCGCTCACGGTGGCCGGACTGGTGGCCGTACGGGGGGTGTTGGACCTGCGGGGCGACCAGGAGGCCGAGGCCCCGCCGCACTTCGCGCTGCCGCCGAAGTCGGCGCTGCTGATCGGCGCCGTCGGCTTCTGCGCGGTCTTCGCCGAGGGGGCGAGCCTGGACTGGTCGGCGGTGTACCTGCGGGACGTGCTGCACACGAACGCGGGTCTGGCGGCGGCCTCCACCACGGCGTTCGCGCTGACCATGGCCGTGGCCCGGCTGGTCGGGGACCGGGTGGTGGACCGGTTCGGGGCGGTGGCGACGGTGCGCGCGGGCGGGCTCCTGGCCACCGCGGGCGGGATGCTCGTGGTCACGGTGCGGGAACCGGCCGCGGCAATGGCGGGCTTCGGGCTGATCGGGCTGGGCATCGCGGTGGTGGTCCCGCTCGCCTTCGCCGCGGCGGCGCGCAGCGGGCCGGCTCCGGCGCAGGCGATCGCGGGGGTCGCGACGATCACGTACACCTCGGGGTTGATCGCCCCGTCGGCGATCGGCGCGGTGGCGGACGCCAGCTCCCTCGTGGTCTCCTTCGGGCTGGTCACCCTGCTCGCGTTCGCCCTGGTCGCGGGGGCGGCCGTACTGCGGTCGAAGCCGGCGGCCGAGGTGGACGGCGCCGCCAATCAGGACGAACCCGCCACTATCCGGCCGTAATATATCGGCTGGCCGTGCGACGGCCTGGAGACCTGGTGATCCGTGACGGATCCTTGTCGGGTCCTCGGCGAAGACACGGACGACGTATCGGTGAAACGGAAGTGGTGGCACATGGGCTTCGGCGTGCGCTGGACCCTGCACGGAGACGGGCGGACCCCCGCCCCCGGCGCGGTGGTCCGCCCGGACGAGCGGCTCTCGTGGCCGCGCACGGCCGGGCTCGGTGCCCAGCACGTCGTCGCGATGTTCGGCGCGAGCTTCGTGGCTCCGGTCCTCATGGGCCTGGACCCGAACCTGGCGATCATGATGTCGGGCGTGGCCACCGTCATCTTCCTGCTGGCCACGCGTGGCCGGGTGCCCTCGTACCTGGGCTGCTCGCTCTCCTTCGTGGGGGTCGCGGCGGCCATCCGGGCGGGTGGCGGGAACAGCGCGGTGGTCACGGGCGCGGTGTTCGTGGTCGGCGCGGCGCTGTTCCTGGTGGGTCTGGCCGTCCAGCGGTTCGGGGCGCGGATCATCCACGCGGCGATGCCGCCGGTGGTGACGGGCGCGGTCGTGATGCTGATCGGCTTCAACCTGGCCCCGGTGACGGCCTCCACGTACTGGCCCCAGGACCAGTGGACGGCCCTGCTGACCATGGCGTTCACCGGGCTGGCCGTGGTCTGCCTGCGCGGCTTCTGGTCGCGGATCGCGATCTTCCTCGGCCTGATCTTCGGGTACGCGGTCTCCTGGATCTTCGATCTGGTCTTCGGCAGGATCCACTCGACGACGGGCGGGGCCGAGGCCGTGGACCACTGGCGCCTGGACCTCTCCGGGGTGGCCAAGGCCGACTGGATCGGCCTGCCGAGCTTCCACGCCCCGGCCTTCGAGTGGTCCGCCATCCTGATCGCCCTGCCGGTCGTGATCGCGCTGATCGCCGAGAACGCCGGGCACATCAAGGCCGTCGGCGAGATGACCGGCGACTCCCTCGACGACAAGCTCGGCACGGCCATCGCCGCCGACGGCGCCGCGTCCATGCTGTCCACGGCGGTCGGCGGCCCGCCCAACACCACGTACTCCGAGAACATCGGGGTCATGGCCGCCACCCGGGTCTACTCCACGGCCGCCTACTGGGCAGCGGCCGGCTTCGCGCTGCTCTTCGGCCTGTGCCCGAAGTTCGGCGCGATCGTCGCCGCGATCCCCGGCGGGGTGCTCGGCGGGATCACCGTGATCCTCTACGGCATGATCGGCCTGCTCGGCGCCCAGATCTGGATCAACGGCCGGGTGGACCTGCGCAACCCGCTGAACCTGGTGCCGGCGGCGGCGGGCATCATCATCGGCATCGGCGGGGTGCGGCTGCGCTTCTCGGACAGCTTCGAGCTGGGCGGCATCGCGCTCGGCACGATCGTCGTGATCACCGGCTACCACGTACTGCGCTACTTCGCCCCGCCGCACCTCAAGACGCAGGAGCCGCTCCTGGACGAGGGCACCTCCGCGTACGACGACCACACGGCGACGGACGGCGGGGACAAGCGGGGTTGACGGTCCTTCGCCCGAACCGGCGAAGCCTGCGGCCAAGTCGCCCGCACGGGGCGCGCGGCCTGCGACGCTGCCCTTCATGGAAGCGGTACTCGCGCGGATGCGCGCCCTCGACGAGCGGCTCCCCGCGCAGGACGGTGTGGCCGTCTTCAACCGGGTGTACCTGACGGTGACGCAGACCCTGCACCACCGGATCGGGCACGGGGGCTTCCCCGCGCCCCGGCGGGCCGAGACGCTGAGCGTCCGGTTCGCCGAGCGCTACCTGCGCGCGGTGGAGACGGACGGCCGGGCCCCGGCCTGCTGGCGTCCGCTCCTCCAGGCCCGGCGCCACCCGGGCGTGCGGCCCCTCCAGTACGCCCTGGCCGGGATCAACGCCCACATCGGGCACGACCTGGCCCTGGCGGTGGTGTCGACCTGCCGGCACCTAGGGTGCGAACCCGCCGCCCTCGAAGCCGACTTCGGCCGGGTCGGGGACACCCTGGTCTCCCTGGAGGAGCGCATCCGGGAGGAGCTGATGCCGGGCCCGGACCTCCTCGAAGTCGCCGACCCGCTGACGCACCTGCTCGGCTCCTGGAGCCTGGAGCGGGCCCGCGCCGGGGCCTGGTCGGCGGCCCGCCTGCTGTGGGCGCTGCGCCGCGCCCCGGAGCTGGCCGAGGAGTTCGCAGAGTCCCTGGACGCGGGGGTCGGCCTGGTGGGGCGCTGCCTGCTGACCCCGATCCTGACCACCCCGTCCCGACCGCCCGCGAACGCGGTCCGGTCCCCGGCCGGCTGGTCCCCCGTCGGCTAAGGGCTGTCCCGTAATCCCTGGTGGGCGCGCGGCGCCGGCTACGGCACCTCGCCGCGTTGTCGGAACGCCCGAATACGTCCGGTATTCGGGCGTCCCTCCGCCTTGCGATGCACCGCATCCGACGCCGCACGCTGATCCAGCACGGATTACGGGACAGCCCTTAGGGTCGCCCGTCGGCTAGGGTCGCCCGATGCCCAGCTACGCGACGCACCGGCTTCGTGCGCGCGACCCTGCCCGTTCGCCCGGACAGCGGTTCGCGGCGCTCCGCACGTGTCTCGCGGAGTTCGCCCCGTACGGGTTCCACGCCACCTACCATCACCTGACCCGCAGCGCCGGGATCCCTCCCGAGCCGGAGGAGGATCCGGAGGCGGTGGTGCGCGCGGTGGACGAGCTCGACGCCGCCCGGGAGCTCTGGCGGGACGAGTTCGCCGCCTGGAAGCACCGGCGCCGGGCGCAGAAGGCGGCCGGCGTGCGCGTACCGGACCCGCCCGAGCCGGTGCGCCGGCTCTGGTACCCGGATCCCGAGCGGCACCCCGGCGAACCTCTCCCCGACGTGATGCCGAGGATCCTGTGCGCCCCGGCGGGCGGGGCCGACCACTGCCCGGTGTGCGGACCGGGCCCCACCACGCGGGCGTGGCACGACGGGCACGCCGCCCACCGGCTCTGCGCGGGGTGCGGGGCGAGTCTGGCCCACCGGCTCACCGATCCCGACCCGGAGGCATTGGCCCTGCGTGCGGAGCGTTGGCGGATGGTGTGGCGGCGGATGGTGTGACCCGGCGTACGGTCGCGCCGGGGGGCGCGGTCCGGCGGGGTCGGGGGCGGGGCGCGGGAAGGCGTGGGCATGGAGACGGGCCGCCGCCGCGTTCGTACGCGGGGGCGGCCCGTGGTCACGGGGGTCCGGGAGCGGTCAGTCCTCCGGGAGCTCGACCGGTGCGATGTCCTCGTAGACGTCGCCCGGACCGGGGTTGGTGGAGTCGGTCGTGCCGCCGAGGTGGTGCATGACGCCCCAGACCGCGTTCAGCGCGGTCTGCACGGCGCCCTCGGCCCAGCCGGCCGTCCAGGAGATGTCGTCGCCCGCGAGGAAGATGCCGCGCTTGTCCTCGGGGAGGCGGTCCTGCATGAAGTGCGTGAACAGGCGGCGCTGGTAGCGGTAGTGACCCGGCAGGTTGGCCTTGAACGCGCCCATGAAGTACGGCTCGTTCTCCCAGGACACGGTGACCGGGTTGCCGATGACGTGACGGCGGATGTCGACCTTGGGGTAGATCTCGCCCAGCGACTTCAGCATGACCTCCATCCGCTCGTTCGCGGACAGCGGCAGCCACTTCAGGCTGTCGTCGCACCACGTGTACGAGAGGCAGATGACGGCCGGCTTGTCCGGGCCGTTGTCCAGGAGGTAGGTGCCGCGGGTCATGCGGTCCGTCAGCGTCATCGACATGACGTCGCGCCCCGTCTCCTCATCCTTGTCCAGCCAGAACGGCCGGTCCACCGGTACGAAGAGCTTGCTGGACTCCATGTAGTGGGTCCGCTCGATCGCCGTCCAGTGGTCGATCGGGAAGAGCGTGTCGTCACAGGCGATCTTGGACAGCAGCATCCAGGACTGGGCCGTGAAGATCGCGGCGCGGTACGTGCGGATGTCGCCGGAGGCGTCCGTGACCGTGATGCGGTTGCCCGCGGTGCGGTGCAGGCGGGTCACCGCCGGGCGGGGGGTGCCCCCGTGGAGGGTGGAGAGGGAGGTGCCCTGCGCCCAGTGGACGATCTTCTCGGGCTCGCGCTCCCACAGCCGCAGCGGCAGCTGCTGCGAGCCGCCGACGATGCCGCGGTGGTGGTCGTCGGCCTCGGTGTAGACGACGCGCAGGATCTCCAGGATGGAGTTCGGGAAGTCGGTGTCCCAGCCGCCCGTGCCGAAGCCGACCTGGCCGAAGATCTCGCGCTTGCGGAAGGACTTGAAGGCCTCGGACTTGCAGAGGAAGCCGTAGAAGGTCTCGTCGTCGAGCTTCTCGACGAGCTTCGCCCAGATCTCGCGGATGCGCGGGACGTCCCGCTCGCGCATCGCGGTGTTCATGTCGGAGAAGTCCGCGCCCTCGTCCAGGCAGGCGTTCCACGCGGCGGACACGTCGCGGTAGACCTGCGGGAGGTCGGCGATGGTCTCGGCGTAGTGGCTCTCGCCCTTGAGGTCGACGACCGTGGAGGGGGTGGCCTCGGAGAGCGGGTTCGGGAAGGGCTCGGTGACCAGGCCCACCAGGTCGATGTAGTGCTGGAGCGCGGTGGAGGACGGCGGGAAGCGCATGGCGCCCATCTCCGCGGTCAGGCCCTCGGTCCCGGCGCCCTCGAAGCCCACCGTGCGCAGCCGGCCGCCGATCTGGTCGGCCTCGTACACGACTGGCTTGAGGCCCATCTTCATCAGCTCGTACGCGGAGATGATCCCCGAGAGCCCGCCGCCGATGACGGCGACCTCGGTGCCGAGCTCGGTCGCCGGTATCTGACCCAGCCCCGCCGGGTGGGCGAGGAAGTCGTCGTACGCGTACGGGAAGTCCGGCCCGAACATGGTGATCGGGGGCTGACCGTCGCTGTGCGGGACGGCGGTGGTGGGCACCGTGGACGTCATGGGGGTACGTCTCCTTGCGGGCGGAACGAGAGGCAGGGCGGGGGGAGGGTCCGGGACGTCTCAGACGAGGGAGGCGTAGAGCCCGGGGCGGCGGTCGCGCAGGTACGGGTTGGTCTCGCGCGAGGCCGCGAGCAGCTCGGGGTCGACCTCGCCGAACACCAGCTCCTCGCCGCGGCCGGCCCGGGTCCGGGTGATGCCGTCGGGGCTCGCCAGGCAGCTGAGGCCGACGAACTCGAACTCGCCCTCGGGGCCGGTCCTGTTGACGTACGCGATGTACATCTGGTTCTCGAAGGCCCGGACGGGCACCACCTGTTCGGCGACGAACTGGAACGGGTGCATCTGCGCGGTCGGGACCAGGAGGAGGTCGGTCCCGGCCAGCGCGTGGGCCCGTACGTTCTCGGGGAACTCCACGTCGTAGCAGATCATGATGCCGACGCGCAGGCCGTTCAGGTCCACCTGGACGACGGGGGCGTCGCCGGGGGTGAAGGCGTCCCGCTCGAAGCCGCCGAAGAGGTGGGTCTTGCGGTAATTGGCGAGCGCGGTCCCGTCGGGGCCGATGAGCTGCGCCGCATTGTGGACCACCGCACCCGACCGCTCGGGGTAGCCGTACAGGACGGCGACCCCGTGGCGGCGGGCGATCTCGCCGATGGCGACGGCGGACGGACCGTCGGCCGGTTCGGCGATGTCGGGGATCTCCTGGAGGTCCAGCGCGTAGCCGGTCAGGAACATCTCCGAGGTCACGAGGAGCCCGGCCCCGCCCTGTGCGGCGCGCGCCGCGGCCTCGTCGAGCTGCTTCAGGTTGGAGGCGGGGTCGCCGATCCGTCCGGAGCTCTGGAGGAGGGCGGTGCGCAGCGGGGGCATGGGCGTACCTCGGTGACAGGTGGGGCGGGGGTCGTAAAACGGTACGTTCGGGCGTTCGACTGCGACAAGCCGTGAGCATGGCCCCGGACGCGTCGATTCGTTGCGCGTTCCGCGAGGTGTCCGGCGATTCGTTGCGTGGGGGGTGTTACGGAGCCGTCGTGAAGGCGGGGAGGGCCGCGAGACGGTGCAGGTACGCGCGCAGGTGCGGGCCCGTGGCGGGGAGCGGGGCGGGGTGGCGCAGGGCGACCCACAGGTCCACGTCGGCGAGGGTCGGCCGGTCCCCCAGGGCGTACGGCCGCACCGCGAGCGACCGCTCCAGCAGGTCGAGGGCGTCCTCGCGCTCGGGGCGGGCGGCGGTCGCGTCGGACAGCGTCAGCACGGCCCGGGCGTGGGCGGCGGGGGCGGTCGGGGCCAGCTCGGGGTGCCCGGCGAGGCGGACGGCGAGGTCTTCGAGGATGTGCGGGGTGTGGTCGCTGATGACCCGGCCGCTCCAGTCGTCACACAGGGCGGGGGTGGTCGAGGCGGCGGGGTCGTAGGGGTGTCCGGCGGCCTCGTAGGCGCGGCGGAGGGCCTCGTGTGCGGCGGGAGCGGCGAGGAGGGTGATCCCGACGCAGCGCTCGATCCCGAGGAAGGCGACGGCTGTCCGGACGCGGGTGGAGCGCGGACAGCCGGCGGAGAGGTACAGGCGGTAGCGGTGCGCGGCGGGCGAGAACCCGGCGCCGATCCGTCCGCGGGGGGTGGTGCGGGGCAGGACGGTGAGCGGCATGTCTCTCCTCGGTGTCGACGTGTCCCCTGGCCGGGGGTCGGACGGTGGATCGGACTCGCCCGGGGGCCGGCGGGCCGGCCCTCGTGGGGCTGCGGGGGTCCCGGGCGCGCGCCCGGTGGGGTGGTCGGACCGGTGACGGGGAGGCGCCCCGGATCCGGATCCGGCGGGCCGGCCCGTGGTGGCCACCGCGACGCCGTCGGGCTCCCGGCACCGGAGGGCGACCCGACGGGACGGTCCGGCACCGCACGGCAGCCCGGCGGGAGTGGTCCCGTACCGGAGCACGAGCACGACCCCGCGTGCCGGGGCCGACCGGACGGCGCGGGGTCGGGCGGCGCGGGGCGGGAGGCGGTTACGGGTGGGGCGGGGCCGGGAGGGCGGTCGCGCTGGAGGTGCGCTGGAGGTCGATGTGCAGGCGTCGGGTCAGCCACCAGCGGCGGAGCGGTCGCTCCTGCGCGCCGGGTGTCCCGGTCCTGTGCATCGGTGCCATCGAAATCGACCTGCTCCCCGGGGCCTTCGGGCCTTACCCTGCCCCTCGCGGGGCGCTCACCCCGCAGTGTCGTGGCGTCTCACGGGGCCGTCAAGAAGGCGTCCACCCCCCGGCCACGACCGCCCTAGGGAAGGACCTCCGCACGCATGCCCACCACCGGTTCCACGACCCCGCTCGACAATCCGGTGTGGGAGGCGCTGAACGGTCCGCACCGCGCCTTCTCCGAACGCCTCGGGCGCGCGGCCCGCTACCTCCCCTCGGCGAACCCCTTCGCCGCCCTCTGCGACCCGGACGACCCCGCCGCCTGGGCGGACCTGGCCGCGCTGGCCGGTCCCGGCGCGACGGTGTGGCTGACCGGGTTGCTCACGCCGCCGTCCGACTGGGAGACGGTCCTGTCGATCCCCGGGGTCCAGCTCGACGGCCGGGCGGTCCGGGTCGAGGCGGCGCCCGAGGCGGTGCGGCTCGGGCCCGAGGACGTCGCGGAGATGACGGCGCTGGTGGAGCTGACCGAGCCGGGCCCCTTCCTGCCGCGCACCGTGGAACTGGGTACGTACCTCGGGATCCGGCGCGGGGGCCGGCTGATCGCGATGGCCGGGGAGCGGATGAAGCCGCCCGGCTGGACGGAGATCAGCGCGGTCTGCACGCACCCGGACCACCGGGGCGAGGGGCTGGCCGGTCGGCTGGTGCGGGCGGTGGGCGCGGGGATACGCGAGCGTGGGGACGTTCCGTTCCTGCACGCGGCGGCGAGCAACGTCAACGCCGTACGCCTGTACGAGTCGATGGGGTTCGTCCTGCGCCGCGAGCCGGCGTTCATCGGGGTGCGCGCCCCCGGCGACCCGGCGTGACCCGGTCCGACCGGGCTTAACACGGCTTAACACGGGGTTCATTGAGTGGCGCCGGAGTCTCCCGTAGCGTCGACGGAACGGGAGCCCGGGCAGAGGGAAAGGCGGCTGTGGCGGTGAACACGTTGCAGATCAGCGGCCGTCCGACCCTCCGCCCGGCTTCCGTGTCGGCCCCGCGCGGGTTGGTCCGGCTGCACGTCCGGACCCACATCGACCTCCAGCGGGTCTCCGCCTCCCTCTGTCGTTCCTGATCAGCGTTCGCGACCGCGTCCCCGCTCGCTCCCACGCCCGATCAGGAAGGCGGCACACCCATGTCCCCGTCGCAGGACACCCCTCCCCTCCACCTCGCCGTGTCCCTCGACGGCGCGGGCGCCCACCCGGCCGCCTGGCGCGAACCGGGCGCGCGGCCGAGGGGGTCGACGACCGCCCGTTACTGGGCGGAGCTGGTCGCCGAGGCCGAGGCCGGCCTGTTGGACTTCGTCACCTTCGAGGACTCCCTCGGCCCGCGCTCCGCGGATCCGACCGGACCCGCCCGGCGGGCCGACCTCGTACGGGGCCGACTCGACTCCGTGCTGACCGCCGCCCGGGTGGCGCCGGTGACGCGGCACGTCGGGCTGGTGCCGACCGTAACCGTGACCCATGCCGAGCCCTTCCACGTCGCCCATGCCCTGGCCACCCTGGACCACGTCAGCGGCGGCCGGGCGGGCTTGAACCTCCAGGTGTCCGAACGGCCCGACGAGACACCCCACTTCGGCCGGCGCGATCCCCTGGAGCCGCTCGCCCGGCTGTTGGAGGAGGCCGCGGACCACGCCGAGGTGGTGCGCCGGCTCTGGGACCGCCGGGAGGACGAAACCGCGCTCCGGGGCGTGCCCGGCGGACCGACGGCGACCCCGGGCCTGACCGGCGGACCGACGGCGACCCCGGGCCTGACCGGCGGACCGACGGCGACCCCAGGCCTGACCGGCCGACCGACCGCGCTCCGCATCCCGCAGGGCAGACCGCCGGTCGGGGTCCTGGCCGCGGACCCGGCGCGGTACGGGCTGCTCGCGGGCGCCGCCGACATCGGGTACGTCACCCCGCGCGACGCCGAGCAGGTCCGCGCCGCCGTCCGCGGGATCCTGCCCGCGCGGGAGGAGGCGGGCCGGGCCGGGGATCCGCTCCACCTGTTCGGGGAGCTGACGGTGTTCCTCGACGGGACCGCCGAGGGGGCCGAGCGGCGCCTGCGGCGGCTGGACTCCGTGTACGGGACGGCGTACGCAAGCGCGGCGCCGATCTTCGCGGGCACGCCCACGCAGCTCGCGGACCGGTTGCTGGAGTGGCGCCGGGCCGGGCTGTCGGGGTTCCGGCTCCGGCCGGGGGTGTTGGCCCACGACCTTCCGGGGATCACCCGCGCCCTGGTGCCGGAACTCCAGTGGCGGGGCGCCTTCCGTCGCGGCTACGAGGCCTCCACCCTGCGCGGTCTGCTCGGCCTGCGCCGGCCGGCCGGCCGCTACGCCCGCTCCACGGCCTGACCCCGCCCCCCGGCCGCCTTCCGCCGGCCGCCACCCGCCGCCCAGGCCCACCGGCCGCCCTGACCGACCACCGAAAGGAGACGTCGTGCCCGCAGTTCCGCTCGGGGTCCTCGACCTCGTCCCCGTCTCGTCCGGCTCCACCGCCTCCGAGGCCCTGCACCACACCCTCGACCTGGCCCGGGAGACCGAACGCCTCGGCTACGCCCGCTACTGGTTCGCCGAACACCACCTGAACCCGGGCGTCGCCGGGACCTCGCCCGCCGTGGTGCTGGCCCTGACCGCCGGGGCCACCTCCACGATCCGGATCGGGTCCGGAGCCGTGCAGTTGGGCCACCGCACGGCGCTGAACACCGTGGAGGAGTTCGGCCTGATCGACGCCCTGCACCCGGGCCGACTCGACCTGGGTCTGGGCCGCTCGGCGGGCGGGCCGCCGCCCGGGCGGGGGACACAGGAGCCGCCGTTCGAGGGGTGGACGCCGAACGGGCTGCGCATACCGGCCCGGTTCTCCTTCGGGCACCTGCTGGGCCACCCCCGGGTGGCGCTCCAGCAGCGGCTGCTGAGCCTCCCCGGGGCCCGCGCGCAGGACTACGCCGAGCAGGTGGGCGACGTACTGGCCCTGCTGGACGGCACCTACCGCTCGCCGGAGGGGATCGAGGCGCACGCCGTCCCCGGGGAGGGGGCCGACGTCCAGGTGTGGGTGCTCGGCAGCAGCGCCGGGGTGAGCGCGGAGACCGCCGGTGGCAACGGGCTGCGGTTCGCCGCGAACTACCACGTGAGCCCGGCGAGCGTGCTGGAGGCGGCGGAGGCCTACCGGGCCGCGTTCAAGCCGTCGGCGGCGCTGGACCGGCCGTACCTGAGCGTGTCCGCCGACGTGGTCGTGGCGCCCGACGACGCGCAGGCCCGCGAGCTGGCGGCCGGGTACGGGCCGTGGGTGCGCAGCATCCGTACGGCGGAGGGGGCGATCCCCTTCCCGACGCCACAGGAGGCGCGGGCGTTGGTCGAGGGCTGGTCGGAGGCCGACCACGCGTTGGTGGCGGACCGGGTGGAGACGCAGTTCGTCGGCTCGCCCGCCACCGTCGCCGACCACTTGGAGCGGCTGCGGGACGCGACCGGGGCGGACGAGTTGTTGATCACGACGATCACGCACGGGCACGCCGATCGGGTGCGCTCGTACCGGCTGTTGGCCGAGGAGTGGGCCCGCAGGGGGTAGGGCGGGGCGGCGCGCGGGCTCCGTCGGCGGGGTGGGGCCGGGGTTCGACGGCGGTCCGGGGTTTCGGTGGGCGTGGCGTGGTTACACGCGAGAGGACCCACGGAACCCACGGAAGGACCTGCCATGAACGACGTCTCCCATCTGCCCGGCGCCGCGGACCACCACTGGCAGTGGCAGACGCGGGCGGCCTGTCGGGGTCTCGGCTCGAACCGCTTCTTCCACCCCGCCGGCGAGCGGGGCGACGAGCGCGAGGACCGGGACGAGGCCGCCAAGCGGATATGCGCCGGCTGCCCGGTCCGGACGGCCTGCCTGGAGCACGCGCTGAGCACCCGCGAGCCCTTCGGGGTCTGGGGCGGGCTGACGGAGGAGGAGCGCAAAGCCCTGACGGCCCCGCCGTCCCGCCGCGCCCGTACTTCCCGAGCCGTCTCGGTCTAGACCGCCGTGTCCGGACCGTGCCGCGCGGCAGGATCCGGAGGACGCCCTACGCCGGGACGACGCCCTACGCCGGGGCGCCCGAGGTGAAGCGGCGCAGGAGCGGGGAGAGGACCAGGACCGATTTGGTGCGCTCGACGAAGGGCTCGCCCGCGATGCGCTCCAGGACCCGCTCGAAGTGCCTCATGTCGGAGGCGAAGATCTGGACGAGGGCGTCCGCGTCGCCGGTGACGGTCGACGCGGACACCACCTCGGGGTACCGCCCGAGACCTCGCCGGATGTCGTCCGGCGAGGTGTTGTGCCGACAGTAGATCTCGATGAAGCCCTCGGTCTCCCAGCCCATCGCGGCGGGGTCGACGCGGACGGTGAAGCCGGTGATGGCCCCTTCCGCGCGCAGCCGGTCCACGCGTCGTTTGACGGCGGGGGCGGAGAGTCCGACTTCGGAGCCGATGTCCGCGTAGGAACGGCGGGCGTCCTCGGCGAGGGCGTGCACGATGCGTTCGTCGAGATCGTTCAGTCGCACTGCGGGTGGATCACTTCTCTGCTGTGGCCAGTGTGGAGCGGCGGATGCCGTACAGGAAGTAGACCACGAGGCCGACGGCCATCCAGCCACCGAACGCGACCCACGTGGCGACCGGCAGGCTGTACATCATGTAGCCGCAGGCGAGGAAGCCGAGGATGGGCGTGACGGGGAAGAGCGCCACCTTGAAGGTGCGCGGCAGGTCGGGCTTGGTGCGGCGCAGGATGACGACGGCGACGTTGACCAGGGCGAAGGCGAAGAGCGTGCCGATGCTGGTGGCGTTGGCCAACTCACCCAGGGGGATGAAGGCCGCGAGCGCGCCGCAGAAGAGGGAGACGATCACCACGTTGGCACGGGGGGCGCCGGTCTTCTCGTCGACCTTGGCGAAGACCTTGGGCACGAGGCCGTCGCGGGACATGGCGAACAGGATGCGGGTCTGGCCGTAGAGGACGGCGAAGACCACGGAGGCGATGGCGACGACGGCGCCGGCGGCGAGGACGACGCCCCAGAAGCTGTGGCCGGTGACGTCGGTCATGATCTGGGCGAGCGCGGCCTCGGTGCCCTCGAAGTCCTGCCAGGGCATCGCGCCGACGGCGACGAAGGCGACGAGGACGTAGAGGACGGTGACGATGCCCAGCGACAGCATGATCGCGCGGGGCAGGTCCTTCTTCGGGTTCTTGGCTTCCTCACCGGCGGTGGAGGCGGCGTCGAAGCCGATGTAGGAGAAGAAGAGGGTGGAGGCGGCGGCGCTGATGCCGGTGACGCCGAGGGGGGCGAGCGGGGTGTAGTTGCCGGACTTGATGCCCATGACGCCGATGCCGATGAAGAGCACCAGGGTGACGATCTTGACCGCGACCATGATCGTGTTGATCCGGGCGCTCTCCTTGGCGCCGCGCATCAGGAAGACCATGGCGAGCAGGACGACGACCAGGGAGGGGAGGTTGATCAGCCCGCCCTCGCCCATGGGCGCGGAGATGACCTCGGGGAGGGTGACGCCTATGGTCCCGTCGAGCAACTCGTTGAGGTACTGGCCCCAGCCGACGGCCACGGCCGCCACGGAGACGGCGTACTCCAGGATCAGGCACCAGCCGCAGATCCAGGCGATGAATTCGCCCATGGTGGCGTACGAGTACGAGTACGACGAGCCGGAGACGGGCACGGAGCCGGCCAGCTCGGCGTAGGACAGGGCCGAGAACAGGGCGGTGAGGCCCGCCATGACGAAGGAGATCGTGACGGCCGGGCCGGCCTTGGGGGCGGCTTCGCCGAGGACGACGAAGATGCCGGTGCCCAGGGTGGCGCCGATGCTGATCATCGTCAGCTGCCACATGGTGAGCGAGCGGCGCAGCGAGCCGCCTTCGCCCTGGCCGCCCTCGGCCACGAGCCTCTCGACCGGCTTGCGGCGCAGCAGGGGGTGGGCCGGCTTGCGGGGCGGGGACGCGAGCGGTGGCGCCTGGCCTTGGTCGAGCACGGAAGACTCCTTTGACACTGCGGATGGGGACTGTCAGGCGTCGACCGCAGCGGTCCGGAGCAGTGAGCAGGCAGGGGTGAGCCCTGCCTGGGCATGGGGGACCGCCGAGCAGGCGGTCCGCGCCACTCCACGTACAGCGAGTGAGCCTACGAGCTGATAGATACCGCCCGTAATGCACCATCCTTGCACATTGGCGGACGATCGTTGCGCGAATCTGTCCTGGATGGTCCTTTGTTGCGCATGGACGATCGATCACTGCGCAGACCCCCTCCGAGGCCCTTCGAGGCCCTTTCATTGACACCTCGTCAGATCTGCCGCAGCGTGCCGCACCGGAGGGAATCGCGCGCGACACCCGTGTGACCTGGGCCACTTCGCGACCCCGCCCCGGCGGGGTCAAGGTGACCGGGCCGGGGTACGGGTGAACGGGGCGGAGCCGACGAGAGATCCCGCAGCGGCCAACGGCGTAGCGACCATCGGAGGCACACAGTGAGAGCAGCGGACCCTGACGAGCGGTGGCTGGACCCCGGACCGTTCCTGCGCGGGGTCGCCTGGATGGACGAGGGGCGCCCCGTGCGGGCCGACCCGGCCGACACCATGCGGCTGCCCTGGGACACCGGCGAGCGGGCCACCCTGCCCATCGGGGTGCGGTTGGAGTTCACCGCGGACACCGCCCACGCGGTCGAGATCCGCTACCGCGCCACCGTGCCCGGCCCCACCGACGCCCTGCGCGACCTCGCCCACGGCTTCGCCCTGTGGAACCGGCACGGCATGCTCGACGAGGTGTTCACCGAGCCCGCCGCGGAGTCCGTCGTACGCCTCGACCTCCCCCGCCGGCGCGACACCTACACCCTCCACCCGCCCGAGACCCAGGCCCCGATCATCCTCGGCCTGCGCGGCATCGGCGGCCCCCTGACCCCCGCCCCGGCCACCCCCCGCTGGGTGGTGCACGGGGACTCGATCACCGAGGGCTGGTGGTCGACCCGACCCGCCCACGGCTGGCCCGCGGTGGCCGGACGGGCGCTGGGCTGGGACCCGGTCAACCTCGGATACGCGGGCGCCGCGCGCGGGGAACTCGCCACCGCCGAACAGCTCGCCACGCTCTCCGCCGACGCCCTCACCCTCGCCTTCGGCACCAACTGCTGGTCGCGCGTGCCCTACTCCTCGCCCCTGCTCTACGAGACCACCCGCGCGTTCCTCGACCTGATCCGCCAGGGTCATCCGCGCACCCCCCTGCTCCTGCTGTCCCCCCTCCTGCGCCCCGACGCCGAACGCACCCCCAACCGGCTCGGCGCCACCCTCGGCTCCCTGCGCGATGCCATGGAGCGGGCGGTCCGCGACCGGATCGCCGCCGGGGACGGCCGCCTCGCCCTGCTGCCCGGCCGTGACCTGCTGGGACCGGAACACCTCGCGGACGGGCTGCACCCCAACGACACCGGTCATCAGGTCCTCGGCCTCGCTGTGGCCACGGCCGTGCGGCGGGCCGGGTTCGACGGCGGGTGAGTGAAACACGTCATACAGGTCCGACTGAACAGGGGGCTCCCCGGACCGCGTGTCCTTCGCAAGTTGCCGAGGTTCCGGCGACGGACTCGGCGGACACCACACGTGGGAGAGAACAACATGGGTATCAGGCGCGGAACTTCCCTGGCAGCGATCGCGATCGTCGTCGCCCTCGGGGCGACGGCCTGCGGCGGGGACGACAAGGCGGCCGACGCGGTCGCCCCGGCGGGCAACGCCGCCCAGGCGCCCGCCTCGGACTCCTACGGCAACGACAAGCCCGCCGACGCGGCCGCGACCGGTGCCAAGGCGGCCGGGCAGTTGGCCGTCGCCGGCACCGAACAGCTCGGCTCCGTCCTCACCGACGGCGCGGGCTTCACCCTGTACCGCTTCGACAAGGACACCGCCAAGCCGCCCACCTCCAACTGCGACGGGGACTGCGCCCAGACCTGGCCGGTGGTCCCCGCCGGGGACGCCACCGCCGCGGCGGGCACCGACCCGGCCCTGCTGGGCGAGGTGGTCCGCAAGGACGGCAGCAAGCAGCTGACGGTCGCCGGTTGGCCCGCGTACCGCTTCTCCAAGGACACCAAGGCGGGCGACCTGAACGGCCAGGGCGTCGGCGGCACCTGGTTCGCCCTCGCCCCCGACGGCAAGAAGGCCGCCAAGGCCGCGGCCGCCCCGCAGGACGCGGGCCGGGCCACGGGCACCCTGACCGTGGCCAAGGACCCCAAGCTCGGCGACCACATCGTCGACGGCAACGGCATGACCGTCTACCGCTTCAAGCCCGACACCGCCTGGCCCATGGTCTCCAAGTGCGAGGGCGACTGCGTGGCGAAGTGGCCGGTCGTGCCCCCGGTGGACCGGGCCGAGGGCAAGGGGATCATCGAGAAGAACTACCTGGTCCTGGACCGCCCCGACGGCAAGAAGCAGCAGACGGTGAACTGCTGGCCCGTCTACACCTTCACCGGCGACAAGAAGGCCGGGGACGTCAACGGGCAGGGCGTCGGCGGCACCTGGTACGCCGTCACCCCCGACGGCAAGCTCATCACCACCTCGTAGGCCCTGTCGAAGAAGCTCCGCCCCTCCCCCACGTCCCCCTGACGCGCGGCCCCCGCCCCCCCCCCCCCGGGCGGGGCCGCGCCCCCGTTTCCACCGGCCCGCCCGCTCCATAGACTCGCCCCATGCTGCGCGTACTGGCCGTCGACGACGAGAAGCCCCTGCTGGAGGAACTCCTCTACCTGCTGCGCTCGGACCCCCGGATCAGCAGCGCGGAGGGCGCCGGCGACGCCACCGAGGCACTGCGGCGCATCACCCGGGCCCTGGAGAGCGGACCGGAGGGGTGCGACGCCATCGACGTGGTGTTCCTCGACATCCAGATGGCCGGACTGACCGGGCTGGACATCGCCCGGTTGCTGGCCGGGTTCGCCAGGCCCCCTCTGATCGTGTTCGTCACCGCGCACGAGGGCTTCGCCGTACAGGCCTTCGACCTCAAGGCGGTGGACTACGTCCTCAAGCCGGTGCGCCCCGAGCGGCTCGCCGAGGCCGTACGGCGGGCCCGGGAGGCACTCGGGCGTTCGGACTCCGTCCCGGCGCCCCACCTCCCGGACCCGCCGGCTCCCCCCGGCCCCGGACCGCGCCGGACCCCGGACCCGCTCACCCCGGCCGGACCCGAGACGGCGTCGGCGCTCCCCGACCGCACCCCGGACCAGATCGCCGTCGAACTGGGCGGCGTGACGCGCTTCGTGGCCATCGCCGACATCGCGTACGTCGAGGCCCAGGGGGACTACGCCCGGCTGCACACCGACGAAGGCAGCCACCTCGTGCGGATCCCGCTGTCGACCCTGGAGGAGCGCTGGGCGGCGCGCGGGTTCGTCCGGATCCACCGGCGCCACCTGGTGGCGCTGGGCCGGATCGACGAACTGCGCCTGGACGCCGGGACCACGAGCGTGCGGGTGGGAGCGGCGGAGCTCCAGGTGAGCCGCCGGCACGCGAGGGAACTGCGGGACCTCCTGATGCGGCACGCCACCGGCTGACGCGGCCCCGGCCCGTCCCCGCCCCGCCCCCGCGGGTCCCCGCGAGCGGTCCGTCCGGGCGACCGTCCGGCGTACCGGATCGCCGTTCGTCGCGCCGGGACGGACGTACGGCGATCCGCCGGGCCCGTCGAACGCAGGAGCGCCCCCGGCCGCCCGTGCCCGGGCGGGGCGGCGCGTATCGTGGATCTTCCGGCCCGGGAGGAGCGACATGTCCGAGATCCAGGCGCTGCTGGACGCGCTGACCGGACTGCCCCGGACCCGGGCCTCCGGCCCCGTCGAGGCCGAGGTCCTGCTCGCCCGGCTGCGCAGTGCGGCGGCCCACTGGGCCGAGGTGCTCTACGAGGCCCGCGAGGGCACCCGACAGCAGTTGCCGCCCCGCGCGGAGGCGGCCCTCACGCTGGCCTTCCGGCGCGCGGAGGAGTCGTACGTGGAGCTGGAGATCGCCCTGCGCGACTGCGCGGAACACCGCCACCCGGCGCTCTGAGCCCCGCCGGACCCGATCCGGCCGCAACCCGTCGATCCTCCTCCCGAGCGTGCGCGGAACCCGGCTCGGCCACGGGCCGGATCACGCCTGTTGCCCGCGCCCCGGGCCTGCGTAGACTCCGCAGTCCCCGCTGCCCCGGCCCGAGGACGCCCCGGTGAACCAGACCTACGCGCTGACCGCGGTCTCGGTCGTCGTCCTGGTCACGGTGCTGGTCGGCGCCCTCGGACTGCGGATATCGCGGACCACCTCCGACTTCTATGTCGCCTCCCGCACCGTCGGCCCGCGCCTCAACGCAGCGGCCATCAGCGGGGAGTACCTCTCGGCCGCCTCCTTCCTGGGGGTCGCGGGGCTGGTACTGCTCCAGGGGCCGGAGATGCTCTGGTACCCCGTCGGGTACACCGCCGGGTACCTCGTGCTGCTGGTGCTCGTCGCGGCCCCGCTGCGGCGCTCGGGCGCGTACACGCTGCCCGACTTCGCCGAGGGCCGGCTCCAGTCGCTCGCGGTGCGGCGGATCGCGGTGGCCTTCGTCCTCGGGGTCGGCTGGCTGTACCTGCTGCCGCAGTTGCAGGGGGCCGGGCTCACCCTGGAGGTGCTGACCGGGGCCCCGCACTGGGTCGGCGGGGTCGTCGTCGCCTGTGTGGTGACGGCCGCCGTCGCCGCCGGCGGGATGCGCAGCATCACCTTCGTCCAGGCCTTCCAGTACTGGCTCAAGCTCACCGCCCTGCTGGTGCCCGCCTTCTTCCTGATCGCCGCCTGGGCCGGGGACGGCGCGCCCCGGGCCTCCTTCGACGCCCCGGCCGTCTTCCGCGACCGCACCGCCGTCACCCTCGGCGAGGACGTGCGACTCTCCCTGGACGCGCCGCTGACGGTGACGGTCACCGGCCGCGTCGACGGGCGGGACCACCGGGCGGCCGCACTGGAACTGGCCGCCGGGCAGCACGTCGTGGCGGCCGACACCCGCCTGGAGTTCGGCCCCGGAACGGTGGTCCCCGCCAACGCCCGCACGGGAGCGGCCCCGGACGCGCCCGGCTGGTCGAAGCCGCTCGCCGGGGACGGCCCCGAGCACCGCCTCTACGCCACCTACGGGCTGATCCTGGCCACCTTCCTCGGCACGATGGGCCTGCCGCACGTCGCCGTGCGCTTCTACACCAGCCCCAACGGGCGGGCCGCCCGCCGCACCACCCTGGTCGTGCTCGGCCTGCTCGGGGTCTTCTACCTGCTCCCGCAGGTGTACGGGGCCCTGGGCCGGATCTACGCGCCCGAGCTGGCGCTCACCGGCGACGCCGACGCGGCGGTGCTGGTGCTGCCCGAACGGATGCTGGGAGGCACGCTCGGGGAGCTGCTGGGGGCCCTGCTCGCCGGGGGCGCCTTCGCGGCGTTCCTCTCGACGGCCTCCGGGCTGACCATGGCGGTGGCCGGGGTCCTCCACCAGGACGTGCTGCCCCGGCGGGGGGTGGGGAGCTTCCGGCTCGCGGTGGTGGTGGCCATGGCGGTGCCCCTGGCCGTCGGGTTCACCGCGACCGAGGTGCCGGTGGCGGACGCGGTCGGGCTGGCCTTCGCGGTGTCGGCCTCCTCCTTCTGCCCGCTGCTCGTCCTCGGCATCTGGTGGCGCGGACTGACCCCGCCGGGGGCTGTCGCCGGGCTGCTGACCGGGGGCGGGGCCGCGTTGGGCGCGGTGGTCGCCACCCGCTCCGGGCTGGCCCCGACGGGCTGGGCGCACGCCCTGCTGGCCTGGCCGGCGGTGTGGTCGGTGCCGCTGGGGTTCCTGACGATGGTGCTGGTGTCCCTCGCGACGCGGTCCCGGATACCGGCCGGGACGGCGGCGGCGCTGGCCCGGCTGCACCTGCCGGAGGACGTGGCCGGGGACCGGCCGACGGGGAGCGCGCGGTGACCGGGACGGCGCTCGCGGTGCTGGCGTCGGCCGGCGCGGTGCTGTTGCCGGCGCTGGGCTGGGTGGGCGGGCGGTGGCACGCCGGGCGGGCGGAGCGGGCCGCCGGGCCGGCGCTGGGCAGCCCCGTGGAGCGGGCCACCTTCCACACCCTGCACACCGCCTCGCTGGCCGCTCCCCCACTGCGCGCCGGGCTCACCGAGGACGCCGCCCGCAAGGCGGCCCGGCGGCTGCGCTCGCTGCTGGGCACCGAGGCCCTGTGTCTGACCGACCGGCGGGCGGTGCTGGCCTGGGACGGGCCCGGCGCCGACCACCACCAGCGCAGGGCGATGGCCCGGGTCGCGGTGATGCTGGAGTCGGGGCGCAGCCAGAGCGTGCGCACGGACTGCCAGCGGCCCGGCTGCCCGCTGAAGTGGGCGGTGTTCGCGCCGCTGACCGGTGAGGACGGGGTGCTGGGGGCGCTGGTGGCTTACGGGTCGCGGGAGTCGGCGGTGTTGGTGCGGGCCGCCACGGAGGTGGCGCGCTGGGTGTCCGTACAGCTGGAGCTGTCGGAGCTGGACCGGGCCCGGACCCGGCTGATGGAGGCGGAGATCAAGGCGCTGCGGGCGCAGATCTCCCCGCACTTCATCTTCAACTCGCTCGCGGCGATCGCCTCGTTCGTCCGGACGGATCCGGAGCGGGCGCGGGAACTGCTCTTGGAATTCGCGGACTTCACCCGGTACTCCTTCGGCCGGCACGGCGACTTCACCACCCTGGCGGACGAGTTGCGTTCCATCGAGCAGTACCTGGCCCTGGCGGGGGCCCGGTTCGGGGACCGGCTGAAGGTGACCCTCCAGGTGGCGCCGGAGGTGCTGCCGGTGGCGCTGCCGTTCCTGTGCCTACAGCCGCTGGTGGAGAACGCCGTCAAGCACGGGCTGGAGGACTCCACCTCGGAGTGCCGGATCACCATCGCCGCCCGGGACGCGGGGGCGGAGGCGGTGTTGACCATCGAGGACAACGGCGTGGGGATGGATCCGGCGCTGTTGCGGCGGATCCTGGCCGGGGAACGGCAGGGGTCCTCCTCCGGCATCGGGCTGCCGAACGTGGACGACCGGCTGCGGCAGGTGTACGGGGACGACCACGGCCTCGTCATCGAAACGGGGGTCGGCGCGGGGATGAAGATCACCGTACGGATCCCCAAATACCGTGCGGGCGTGCACACTTCGGGGCCCGGAACGGGCCTGGGGAGGGGCGGCCCGTGGCATCCTTCCGGTGGCGCGGCTTGACCGGAGGGACGGCCTGGGTGCGGGGCGGGCGGGATGTACTGCGTGACGGAGCGCGGGAGTGGGTGCGCCGGGCATCGGCGGACGGGGGTCGGGGCGGCCGGCTGATCGTCGAGGGGGAGGCGGGCTCCGGCCGGACCCGTCTCGTACGGGAGGCCCTGGCCGAGGCGGACGCCCTGGGGCTGCCCTCCCGGTACGGGGCCGCGGAGGCCCTGGGGGCGGGGTTGCCGCTGCGGGCGGCGCTGGACTGCGTGTACCCGGACGGCCTGCCACGGGCGGGCCCTGGCCGGGCGGCCGTGATCTCCCTGCTGCGGGAGGCCGAGGCCGCCGACCGGCCCGGCGGGGCGCTGCTGGCCGCGATGGACCTGCTCGTGGCGGGGGTCGAGGAGGCCTGCGCGGGCGGGCCGCTGCTCCTGGTCCTGGACGACCTGCAATGGGCGGATCCGGCCACCCTGCTCGTGTGGCGGCGTCTGGGCCGGTCGGTGGTCTCGGGCCGGCTGCCGCTGCTGTTGGCGGCGGCCCTGCGGCCGCTGCCCCGCCGGCCGGAGCTGGAACCGCTGTGCGCGGAGCCGGGGGTGACGGTGTTGCGGCTGGCGCCGATGACGGCGGCGGAGTCGGCCGAGCAGCTGCGGGAGCTGCTCGGGGCGCCCCCGGGGCCCCGGTTGCGGGAGGCGGCCGGGCGGGCCGGTGGCAATCCGCGGCTGCTGCGGGACCTGGTCGGGCAGTGGTCGGGGGCGGTGCGGATCACCGCCGGGACGGCCGAGACGGTGTCCGGGGCCGCGGACCTGCCCCCGCCGCCCGCCTCCGCGCTCCGGGGTGTGGACCAGCTGTCCCGGGCGGCCCTGGCGTGCCTGCGGCACGCGGCGCTGCTGGGCCCGCTGTTCACGCCGCGCGAGCTGGCCGTCGTACGGGGGCGGGCGGTGCGGGAGCTGCTCGCGGAGCTGGAGGAGCCGGTGCGGGGCGGGCTCTTGGAGGACACCGGCGAGGGCTTGCGCTTCCGGCATCCGGCGTTGCGCGAGGCGCTGTATCTGGACACTCCCGCCGGGGTGCGGGCCGCCCTCCACCAGGACGCCGCCCGGGCCTTCGCGCGGGCCCGCCTGGACCCGGCACGCACCGCCGAGCAGCTCTTGGCGGGCGGGGCGGTGGACGACTGGGCGGTGCGCTGGCTGGCGCGGGCGGCGCCCCGGCTGCTTCCGGTGGCCCCTCAGGCGGCGGCGGAGCTGTTGGAGCGGGCCCTGGCGGGCGGGGCCGGGGTGGATCCGGGCCGGCGGGACGCGCTGGAGGAGGCCCTCGCGGACGCGGCGCTGTTGCTGCGCCGCCGTGAGGCGGTGGCGCTGTTGGACGCGTTGTGGGGGCGGGCGGCCGATCCGGTCCGGCGGGCGGCGTTGGCGTTCAAGCTGGTGTCGGCGTTGATGATCCGGGGCGACATGGAACGCTGCCTGGCCGTCACGGAGACGGCCTTGGCGGAGTCCTTCGCCTCCCCGGTCCTGCGGCTGCGGCTGGAGGCCTGTCGGGTGCTGGCCCTGGCCGACCTGGGGCGGGCGCGGGAGGCGTACGCGCTGGCGGAGCCGGTGGTGGCCGAGGCGACCCGGCTGGGCGATCCGCTGTGCGGGGCGGAGGCGCGGCACGCGATGGCCTTCACCCTGTTCCACCTGAACCGGGGCCGGGAGTCCCTGCACCACGTCGCGGAGGGCATCGCGTACGCCCGCCGGGGCACGGAGGCGGACGACATGCGGCTGTTGCTCCTCGCGAACCAGGCGGAGGGCCATCTGCGGTTCGACGAGCCGGACCGGGTGGCGGCGGCGCTGGCCGAGGCGCGGGAGCTGGCGGTGCGGACGCGTTCGACGGGGCGGTTGGTGGTGACGGAGGCGCTGTCGGCGGAGTTCCACTACCGGCTCGGGGACTGGGACGCGGCCCTGGAGGGCGTGTCGCGGGCGGACGGGCTGCGGGTGTCGGACGGCTGGCTCCCGGTGGTGGTGCGGGGCACGCGGGCGCTGGTGCTGGGCCACCGCGACGACCGCGAGGCGGCGGCGGCGGAACTGGCGGAACTGGCGCCGGACGCGTTCGCCTCGGCGGCGGCCCGTCGCTACGGGGCGCACGTGCAGTTGGCCCGCGCCCTGTTGGCGGAGCGGGACGGCCGACCCCGGGACGCGGTGGAGGAGCTGCTGCCCGCGCTGGCGCAGGGCGCGGAGGCGGCGACGGTGTACGACCGGCCGTGGGCGCTGTCGGAGTTGGTGCGCCTGGCCCTGGAGTGCGGGGAGTCGGCGACGGCCCGGGCGGCGGTGACGGCCTGCGCGCGGGCGGCGGCCGACCTGCGCGAGTATCCGGGGCCGGAGCTGGCGCTGCTGCGCTGCCGGGGGCTGTTCGCCCAGGACCCGGAGTTGCTGGCGCGGGCGGTGCTCCGGGCGGAGCGGGCCGGCCGGCCGCTGCCGCTGGGGCAGACGCTGGAGGACCTGGCGGTGGCGCGGGCCTGGCGGGGGGACCTCTCGGGCGCGCGGGAGGCCCTGGCGCGGGCGGTGGCCGGGTACGAGGAGCTGGGCGCCCGGTGGGACGTGGCCCGGGCGGACGCCCGGCTGCGGAGCCTCGGCGTGCGGCGGGGCAGCCGCTCCGCGCGGCGGCGGGTCGCGAACGGCTGGGAGGCGCTGACCCCGGCCGAGACCAAGGTGGCCCTGCTGGTGGCGCAGGGCCGCTCCAATCCGGAGATCGCCAACGCCCTGTTCCTGTCTCCCCGGACGGTCCAGACGCACGTCTCGCACATCCTGGCGAAGTTACAGGTTCGCTCCCGGGCGGCGGTGGCCGCGCAGGCGGCTCAGGCGGGCATGTGGCCGTAGCCCGGGAGCAGCTCGCGCAGGGCTCTGAGCGCGTAGTGGGACCGGGACTTGACGGTCCCGCAGGGGATGCCGAGGGCGTCGGAGGCCTCGCGGACGGAGGCCCCGCGGAAGTAGAGCTGGACGAGGACGGCCCGGTGGTCGGGGCGCAGCGCGCGCAGCGCCCGGTGGAGGTCGAGGCCGGTCACGGCCAGCTCGGTGCGGTCCTCGACGGCGGGCCCCTGCTCCAGGGCGTCGGGTCCGACCTCGGCGGGCCGCGCCAGGCGGGCCCGGCGGGCGTCGATGGCCAGGCGCCGGGCGACGGTGTAGAGCCAGGGCCGCAGGGAGGTGTGGTCGCGGTTCTCCAGGGCCTCGGGGTTCTTCCAGGCCCGGAAGAGGGTTTCCTGCACGAGGTCCTCGGCGCGGTGGCGGTCCCCGTGGGTCAGGACGAGGAGGAAGCCGAGGAGCGCCTTGCCGTGTTCGCGGTGGAGCCGGGCGAGGGCCTGCTCGTCGGTGGTGCGGCGCGCGAGGGTGATGGTCACCGGGGTCACCCCTTCCGGTCGGATGACCCGAGCGTGACCGAAGGCGCGCCCGGAGTTATCCGCCGCCTGACGTATCCGCCCGCGTCCGGCGCCCACCGGTCGAACGGTGCGGTCGAACGGTCCAACGGTCGCCGGCCCCCGCGTCCGCCCCCTCCGCGCACCGGGCCCGCCGCGCACCGGCCCCCGCCCCGCTCGGCCGGTCTCCGCCGGCGCCCGGACACGACCGTGGCCCCGTTCCCGCGCCCTGGAGGGCGGGGGAACGGGGCCACGTGAGCGGAGACCCGCGACGGCCGCCGGGGCGGCCGGTCGGGGCGGCCTGTCGGTACTAGCTCCAGCTGGCGTGCAGCGGCTTGCCCTCGGCGTAGCCGGCGGCGGACTGGATGCCGACGACGGCCTTCTCCTCGAACTCCGCGAGGGAGCCGGCACCGGCGTAGGTGCAGGAGGAGCGGACGCCCGCGATGATCGAGTCGATCAGGTCCTCGACGCCCGGACGGGTCGGGTCGAGGAACATCCGCGAGGTGGAGATGCCCTCCTCGAACAGCGCCTTGCGGGCACGGTCGTAGGCGGACTCCTCGGAGGTCCGGTTGCGCACGGCGCGCGCCGAGGCCATGCCGAAGGACTCCTTGTAGAAGCGCCCGTCGGCGGACTGCTGGAGGTCGCCCGGGGACTCGTACGTACCGGCGAACCAGGAGCCGATCATGACGTTGGAGGCGCCGGCGGCCAGCGCCATCGCCACGTCGCGGGGGTGACGGACGCCGCCGTCGGCCCAGACGTGCTTGCCGTGCTTCTTGGCCTCGGCCGCGCACTCCAGGACCGCGGAGAACTGCGGGCGGCCCACGCCGGTCATCATGCGGGTGGTGCACATGGCGCCGGGGCCCACACCGACCTTGATGATGTCGGCGCCGGCGTCGATGAGGTCCTTGACGCCCTCGGCGGCGACGATGTTGCCGGCCACGATCGGGACCTGCGGGTCCAGGGCTCGGACGGCCTTGATCGCGTTGATCATCGACTCCTGGTGGCCGTGGGCCGTGTCGATGACGATCGTGTCCACACCCGCGTCGAGGAGCTGCTTCGCCTTGGCGACGAAGTCGCCGTTGATGCCGACGGCGGCGGCGATGCGCAGCTTGCCGTTGGCGTCGGTGGCAGGGGTGTAGAGGGTGGCGCGCAGGGCGCCCTTGCGAGTCAGGATGCCGACCAGTCGACCGTCCTTGTCGACGGCCGGGGCCAGCTTGCGGTGGCCCGCGTCGAGCTGGTTGAAGGCGTCCCGGGGGTCCATGTCGGCGTCGATGAGCAGCAGCTCCTTCGACATGACCTCGGAGAGCTGGGTGAAGCGGTCCACACCGGTCAGGTCGTGGTCGGTGACCACGCCGAGCGGGCGGCCCTCGGCGTCGACGACGACACCGGCGCCGTGGGCGCGCTTGGGCAGCAGGGAGAGGGCGTCGGCGACGGTCTGGGTGGGCGCCAGCGTGATCGGGGTGTCGAGCACGTGGTGGCGGGTCTTCACCCAGGAGATGACGTCGGTGACGATCTCGATCGGGATGTCCTGCGGGATGACGACGATGCCGCCGCGGCGCGCGACGGTCTCGGCCATCCGGCGGCCCGCGATCGCGGTCATGTTGGCCACGACCAGCGGAATGGTGGTGCCGGTGCCGTCGGGCGAGGACAGGTCCACGCTCTGGCGGGAACCGACCGCGGAGCGGCTCGGCACCATGAACACATCGTCGTACGTGAGGTCGTACGGAGGCTTCAGGTCATTGAGGAAACGCACGTGCTGAACATCCCAGTCGATCGAAGGATCCTGCTACGGCCTCGACAGGACAGCCGAGGAAACGCACGTACTTCATTCTCCCATGCCCGGGGGTTCACGCCGCCCGGGTCGATCGTCCAGGACGCGCCGGGCCGGTTGGGGTCTTCCTACGGGACCAAGGTCCCGCCCGGGTGCAGGGACCGCCGGCCGCCGGTCAGGGGGGTGGCCGGGGCCCGGTGGCGGACGGCCGTGAACTCGGCGGCGATGGACAGGGCCGTCTCCTCGGGGCTGCGCCCGCCGAGGTCGAGCCCGATGGGTGATCTGAGCCGGGCCAGGTCGGCCTCGGCCACCCCCTCGGCGCGCAGCCGCCCGAGCCGCTCCTCGTGGGTGCGGCGCGAGCCCATGGCCCCCACGTAGGCCAGCGGCAGCCGCAGGGCCAGGGCGAGGAGGGGTACGTCGAACTTGGCGTCGTGGGTCAGGACGCATACGGCCGTACGGGGATCGAGGCGTCCGGCGGCCGCCTCGGCGGCCAGGTGCCGGTGGGGCCAGTCCACGATCACCTCGTCGGCGCCGGGGAAGCGTGCCGGCGTCGCGAAGACGGGTCGGGCGTCGCACACGGTGACCCGGTGGCCGAGGAAGGCACCCATCCGGGCCAGGGCGGAGGCGAAGTCGATGGCCCCGTAGACGATGAGCCGGGGCGGTTCGGCCGCGGACTCGACGAGGAGGGTCAGCGGTTCCCCGCAGAGCCCTCCGGCGGTGCCCATCTCGGCGGTGCCGGTGCGCCCGGCCAGGAGGAGGGCGCCGACCCGGTCGGCGGCGGCCCGGTCCAAGGCGGCGCCACCGCTGAGGCCGCCCTCGTAGGAGCCGTCGGCGTGGACGGCCAGGGCGCGCCCGAGCTGGCGGGGCGGGCCGGCGACCACCCGGGCCAGCGCGGCCCGGCCCCCGTCGGCGGCGGCGTCGAGCACGGAGCCGATGACGGGGCGGACGGGGTCGTGGCCGCGCACCGGGGTCACCAGCACGTCCAGGATCCCGCCGCAGGTCAGCCCCACCGCGAAGGCGTCGTCGTCGCTGTAGCCGAAGCGGTGCACGCCGCCCTGCCCGGAGGCGATGGCCTCCAGGCACAGCTCGTGCACGGCGGACTCCACGCAGCCTCCGGACAGGGAGCCGAGGGCGGTGCCCGCGGCGTCCACCGCCAGGGAGGCCCCCGGTCCGCGCGGGGCGCTGCCGCTGACGGCGTAGACGGTGGCCAGGGCGAATTCGCGGCGGTCCGCGCACCAGTTCCGCAGTGATCCGGCGATGTCGAGCATCAGCGGATGTACTCGCGGCGTGCGGACTGCCCGGGTACGAGCGGCCTCGGGGGGAGCACGGCGGCTGGTCGGGCCGGCGTGGCGGGGTAGCGCGGCGGGGCCGGTCGGGTGGGGCCCGTGGTGATCGGGGACGGGGCGGGCGCGGGGGTGGCGTCCGTCTCCGCCGCGGTCCGTCCCAGCAGTCGGGCGGCGTGGGCGACGCTGGCGAGGGTGGCGTGGTGGTGCCAGCCGCGGAAGGAGCGGCCCTCGAAGTCGCGGATCCCGACGGGCTCGCAGGTCGCGGCGAAGTCCAGGGAGACCCGGTCGGTGAGTTTGGCCAGCAGGAAGAGCTGGGCGAGGGGGCGGTCCCCGATGTTGGTGATCCAGAACTCGGAGGGCAGCAGGGAGCCCTCGGTCCAGGCTCCGACGAGCAGCAGCGGGGCGCAGGGGCCGGTCGCGGGCCGGTCCTCGGCGGGGGTGGCCAGGATGGCGGACGAGGTGAGCAGGGTCACCGCTCCCTCGGCGCGGCCGTGCCGGGTCCATTCGACGACCCGGCGCTGGGAGCGCAGCGAGTCGATCAGTTCGCGGGCGGGCGCGGTGTGCGGGCCGGGCTTGTGGCGGCCGGCGCCGCCGAAGGAGACGGGCAGGGAGCCGTCGACCTTCAGGACGAAGGGGATGTCCTGGAGGGTGAACGCCTCGACGGTCTGCGGGAGGTCGCCGTTGGCGACCTCCATGACGACGGGCCGACGCTGCAACTGCCAGGTCGCCGCCATCCGTTGTACGGCGTGCACGGCGTCCTGGGCGGGCGTGAGCGAGCGCGCGGTGTCGGGGATGCCGGCCCGCCGGCGGCGCAGCAGTTCGTTGGTCCAGGGGCCGGGAAGCGTGAGGGTCCATTCGACGGGGAAGCTGGCGTCGCTGGAGGCGAGCCAGATCCCGCCCGCCTGCTGACAGTTGGCGGTGCGGCCGAGCTGCGGGACGAACTGCCGACCGACGCCCACGGAACGGTCGCCGGCCTTCTCGATCACCATGGGCTGCACCACCCAGGCCAGCGGGCGCTGCGCCGTGCGTTCCAGGTGCTGGGCGAGGGAGCGCCGTACCGGCGTCCAGTCCCACGGGGATTTGCTGATGAACTGCTGGAGGCTCTGCTCTACGGAACTGGCCCCTGTTCCCGCGATGTTACGGATTGTTTTCTTGCCGGTGGTCCGCACGAGGCCGTTCAGATAAACGCGGGCCCAGTTTCGCTGGTCCCGCCGAGGTAAGGACTCGAAGAAATGCGAGATCAGTACGTCGATCAATTCGGAGATTTCCTTCGTGGAATCCTCCGGCAGGACTGTGCGAGCCATCTGGGCCTCCCCCGCGACCACACTGGATCCTTGACCCTACTTGACCCTGGAGAACGGCCGTAGGCCCGGGCGGCTACTTCCTGAGGTCGCTGACAGATTCGAGCCGCTCTTCTTCTACCACGAGCGGGATGGGGATCTGGTTCGCCGCATAGTAGAGCGCGATCAGAAAGTGTGCGACAAGAGTGAGAGGTGCCGAGAAGAAGGACAGGACCACGGTCAAGGGGTAGGCGACCGCGCCCAGTCCGAATCGCACCCGGGTGGCCCGGGCCCGTTCCTTGTCCACCTTTTCGTGGAAGAGGTGGCCCACCTGGGTGACGTACCACCAGAAGGCCAGGAAGGCGAGAGCGTACACGACGGTCCACGCGCTGTAGAGGATCGCGGCCACGTTGGCCGATTCTTGGTCCGTAAGGTGCTCGGCCAGGATGTTGGTCGTATACGGAATCACCGACACCACCATCAGCACCAGGAGATTCAGGAACAACAGCGGGCGGTCGACACGCTTGAGGTGACTGAAGATGGTGTGGTGGTTCACCCACATCACGCCGATGATGAGGAAACTCACGAGATAGGCGGCGTAGTGCGGCCATTGCTCCCAGAGTCCGTGCCAGAGGGCCGAGCCCTCTTCTTCCGGAACCTTTAACTCCAGGACCAGAATCGTGATCACGATGGCGAATACGCCGTCGCTGAACGCTTCGACCCGGTTCGTTTCCTGCTCCATGACCTCCCCTTCACCACGACATCGTTCATGCGAGCGGGGAGGGCGATTCCCGCGCCCTCCCCGCACACGCTACCCAGGAATGACGGGTCAGCCGCCGAATCCGGCGGTCTGACGCCAGATCCGGCCATCGCGGACGACCAGTGTCCCGAACGCGTGCTCCGGCTCTCCGTTCAGGTTCATGATCGCCCGATAGAAGATGGTGTCCTCGGTCTCGATGTACTCCTGGAGTTCGACGAGCGTGGGCTTCACCGTGAGGTACCCCGTGAAGGTCTCGCGCACGGCCTCGATCCCGACCGAGACGCCCTCGAAGCGCAACAGGACGGCGTCGTCGGTGTAGTTCTTCATGACCGCCTCGATGTCCAGGGCGGCGAGGGCCTCCATCTGCCGTACGAAGACCGGGTGCAGCTTGGAGATGTCGTACTTGGTCATGTTCGACTCCATTCGGTGAGTGTCGGTCAGCGGGGGTCGGGGTCGTCGGGGACGGCGCAGCCCACCACGGCGGGTGCCAGGGGCAGCCTGACCACCATGCGGGTCTCGCCCGGGCGGGAACGGGCCGCGAGGGAGCCCTGGTGACGTTGGGTCACGATCCGGTAGCTGAGGTGCAGGCCCAGACCGGTGCCCTTCCCCACGTCCTTGGTCGTGTAGAAGGGTTCGAAGATGCGCGGCAGGACGTCCGCGGGGATGCCTCGGCCGCTGTCGGTGATCTCCACGACCATGCAGACGCCCTCGACGCGGGCCCGCAGGGTGAGCACCCCGGACCCCTCCATGGCTTCCGCCGCGTTGTCGACGAGGTTCGTCCACACCTGATTCAACTCACCTGGATAGCCGGTGAGTTCGGGCAATTCTGGCTCGTACGCGCGGACGATGGTGATGCCGGCGAGCTTGGCCCGGAGCACCACGAGGGTGTTCTCCAGGCCGTCGGTGACCGCGAAGCGCTGCTCGGGGGCCCGGTCCAGATTGGCGTAATCCCGGGTGGCCGCGACGAGTTGGGAGATCCGCGGTCCGGCCGCCCGCAGCTCGGCGGCGAGCGAACGGGCCTCCAGGAGCGCCGCCAGGTGGTCGAGGGCGGCGGGCAGGGCCGGTTCGGACACGCCCTCCAGCCGCTCCAGGAGCCAGCCCAGTTCCAGCCCGAGGTCGGCGGCCCCGGAGCCGAGCAGTCCGTACCGTTCGGCTCCGACGTCCTGGGCCCAGTCCGCGATCTCCTCCTCGGCGTCCGCCTGGGCGAGGGGGTCGGTGGTCTCGGGCGGCGGGAGCCGGTCGGCCTCCTCCGCCAGGCGCTCCAGTACGCCGCGCTCGTCGCCCGAGGCGGTCGCGCCCCAGGTGTGCGCGGTGGCCGTCAGCCGGTCCAGGGCGGGCGCCAGCTCCTGGGCGGCCCGGGCCACGGCCGCGGCGGGGTTGTTCAGCTCGTGCGCCAGGCCGGCGGCCAGGGTGCCGAGGGCCTCCACGGTGGCCCGTTTGCGGGCCTGGACCTCAGAGGACTTGATCCGCCAGGCCAGTACGGGCAGCAGTACGGCCGCCACCCCGTGGCAGCGGGTCAGCATCTCGAAGAAGACCGGTTTGGGGTAGGCCACGACGGTGGTCGCCGAGCCGGTGGCGGAGGCGGTGGCCACGTAGGAGCCGTCGGTGAGCAGCGGGAGCTCTCCGGTGAAGCGGTGCGCGGCGGAGGGCTTGCCGTCGTGTTCCTCGGCGGCGGCGCTCTCCTCCTCGGTGGAGTGCCGGGTGAGGACCTCCTCGCGGCCGTCGACGATCTTGGTGACGAGGAGGCCGCCGGCGAGCAGGACGTGGAAGCCGTCGGCCTCCTCGCCGTCGCGGAAGAGCACTTCCCCGTCGGCGAGGACCTTCGGGGTGGAGACGGAGACGAGCCAGTCGAGCTGGTCCTCGGTGAGCCCGGCGAAGATCTCCAGCCCGTGCAGGGCGGACCGCAGCTCCTTGGCGTCCGGGTCGTGGGCGCTCGGGTCGTGAACGCCCGGGGCGTTCTCGCCCGTACGGGGCCTGTACGCGCTCGGGTCCGGCGGTGTCACAGTTCGCTCCCCTCGGCCCTGGTGCGCGCGGCCAGCCGCAGGGTCGTGAACAGGGCCAGCGCGCACACCGCGGCCACGGCGGCCATGAAGCCGACGGCGGTGCGCTGGAGGCCGTGGATGTTGGTCAGGAGTCCGGCGAGGACCGCCGGGACGCTCATCGCGAGGTACGCGAAGACGTAGACGGCGGCCGTGAGTTCGCCGCGGTGTTCGGGCTCGGCCAAGGAGCTGAGCGCGCGGAAGGAACCGAGGAAGGCGGCTCCCCAGCCCGCGCCCAGGACGGCGGTGGCGACGAGGAAGACCGCGGCCGAACCGGTGCCCAGCGAGAGCAGCACCAGGGCGAGCCCGGCGAGGAGCCCGAGCAGGCCGAGGACGGCGGTGCGCAGGGCCTCGGTGCGGCCGAGGAGGAGCTGCGCGACGGTGGCGGCGCCCGCGAGCAGGGCCACGGTGGCCCCGCCGGCGAGGTAGTTGGTGCTGTGGAGGAGGGACAGGGCCAGGTGCGGCCCGAGCGAGAGGTAGAAGCCGCCGACGGTCCAGACGGCCACGATGGTCAGGGTGAGCACGGCGAAGCGCCGCCGGACGGCGGCCGGCACCCGGATCCGGTGCGGGACCACCCGGAAGCGACCGGTCACCCCCGGGGCGCTCTCGCCCATCCGGAAGACCCCGACGAGGGTGATCGCGAAGGCGACCACCAGCAACAGGTAGCTGAGCACGGTCGGGGCGGGCGCGTACTGGACGAGGAGTCCGGCGCCGAGCCCGCCGAGGCCGATGCCCACGGTCGGTCCCGCGCTGTTGACCTGGGCGCCGAGCGCCGGCCGGGAGCGCGGGCTGAGTTCGAGCAGGGCCGCGCCCATGGCCCCCGTGGCCAGGCCCACCGCCAGCCCCTGGACGGCGCGGGCGGCGAGCAGCAGGCCGAGTCCCCCGGCCCCGGCGAACAGCCCCATGGAGACGATGGCCAGGACGAGGGCGGCGGCCAGGACGGGCCGCCGGCCGAGGGTGTCGGAGAGGGACCCGAAGAGCAGGAGGCCGGCGAGCACGGTGACGGCGTAGAGGGCGAAGACCACGGTGATGGTGCCCGAGGACAGGCCCCACTCCCGTTGGTAGAGGACGTAGAGGGCGGAGGGGACGGAGGAGGAGAGCATCAGCAGGACGAGGATCGCGCCCACCACCCGGAAGCCGGACGGTCTGGCGGCCCCGGCCGCGCCGGCGGTCGGGTGGTGCACGGTGTCTCCCGGGGTCGTCGTCTCGGTCGGATGGTCGGCCACTGCGTCAACTCCACTCGTCCTGGCGGCCCCGGAAGGTGTCCCCCGCGGTCAGCCGGTGGCGCCGGCCGCCCGGGCCAGCGCGCGGGCCGTCAGCACGCCCGCCAGGTGACCCAGGTATTCGGCCGAGGTGCCGCGCCCGGGGACGAACAGCTCCCTCGGCTCGGCGCGGAAGGCCGCGAGGACGGCCGGCGTGGTGAACTCCCCGCCCCGCAGCCGGTCCTCGACCCCGCGCAGGCGCAGGGCGCGCGCGGTGGCCCCGGTGACGGCGATCCGCGGCCCGTCGGGGGTGATGCGTACGGCGGCGGCGCACAGCGGGTAGCGGCTGGCCCGGTCGGCGGTCTTCTCGAAGGCGGCGGCGGGGCCGCCCGCCGGCACGAGGAGGGCGGTGATCAGGTCCGGGGCGGGCGCGCCGGTCGCGGCGAATTCCTCGGCGGACACCGTACGGACGCCGTCCGGGCCGGCCAGCTCCACCACCGCGCCGGCGGCGATGGCCGCGACGGGCAGGTCGGTGGGCCGGCCGGTGACGGCGAGGTTCCCGCCGGTGGTGCCGAGGTTGCGGACCTGGGGGTCCCCGTTGGCGCGGGCTGCCGCGGCCAGCTCCGGGGCCTCGGCGAGCACCAGGGGGTGCGCGGCGAGTTCGGCGAGGGTGGTCAGGGCCCCGACCCGTAGGGTGGCGCCCTCGCGTGTGACCCCCCGCAGCTCCTCCAGGTGCCGTACGTCGACCAGCAGGCGGGCCTGCTCCGTCCCGATGCGCAGGCCGGGCAGCAGGCTCTGGCCGCCCGCGAGGACGCGGGCGCCGGGCGTGCCGGAGAGCAGGGTGAGGGCCTCGTCCAGGCCGATGGGGCGGACGTAGTCGAACTCGGTCAGGATCACCGGTCTCCTCCTTGCAACACGCGCCAGACCTTTTCGGGGGTGAGCGGCATGTCGATGTGCAGGACGCCCAGGTCGGAGAGGGCGTCCACGACGGCGTTGACCACGGCGGCGGCGGGCGGCACGGTGGCGATCTCGCCGGCCCCCTTGGCGCCGAGCGGGTTGTGCGGGGACGGCGTGGTCGTCTTGTCGAGGGTGAAAAAGGGTGCGTCGACGGCGCGCGGGAGGCTGTAGTGGTTCAGGTCGGAGCTGACGAGGAGGCCGTCCTCGTCGTATTCGGCGGCCTCCATCAGCGCCTGCCCGAGGCCGTGCACGATGCTTCCCTCGATCTGGCCGAGGACGATCTTCGGGTTGCCGATGTTGCCCGCGTCGTCGACGGCCGTGTAGGACACCACCTCGGTCTCGCCAGTCAGTTCGTCGACCTCGACGACGGCGACGTGGCTGCCGAAGGGGTAGTTGAAGTCCGGCGGGTCGAAGTGCGTGGTCTCGTCGAGGGCCGGCTCGATTTCCGGGGGCAGGCCCCAGCCGTACCACATGGCCATGGCCAGTTCGGAGAAGGTCTTGGCGTTCTCCGGATTGCCCGCCTCGTGGACGGCGCCGCCCTCGTAGACCACCTTCTCCTCGGGGACGTTCAGGAAGACGGCGGCGGCCCTGACCAGTTTGGCCTTGATCTTGCGGGCGGTGAGGGCGACGGCGGGCGCGGCCATGCTGTAGGAGCGGGAGCCGTAGGTGCCCTGCCCGTACGGGGCCTTCTGCGTGTCGCCCTCGAAGACCTGCACCAACGCCGGGTCGATGCCGAGTTCGTCGGCGGCGACCTGGGCGAAGACGGTGCCGTGGCTCTGGCCGGTGGAGGCGGAGCCGACGGTGACGCTGACCTCGCCGGTGGGGTGGACGCGGATGTTGGCGCTCTCCCAGGTCCCGCCGAGCATGCCCTCCTGGGACATCCGAGTGGAGGGGCCGACCCCGCAGATCGCGACGTAGGTGGCGATGCCGACGCCGAGCCGCTTGCCGCGGGTGCGGGCCTCGGCCTTGCGGGCGGGCATGTCGGCGTAGCCCGACAGCTCGATGGCCCGTTCGAAGTTCAGCGGGTAGTTCCCGGAGTCATAGGTCCAGCCGAGCCCGTTGTCGTACGGGAACTTCTCCTTCGGCACCAGGTTCTTGCGCCGGACCGCCGCCGGGTCCATGTCGATCTCGCGGGCGTAGCGGTCGACGAGGCGCTCCATCAGGAACGCGGCCTCGGCGCGTCCGCTGCCGCGCTGGGCGCCGAGCGAGACGGTGTTGGTGAAGACGGCGTAGACCTCGCAGAAGGCGGCGTCGATGTCGTACATCCCGCTGATGGAGCGGCCCATCAGGGCGGTGGCGACACCGGGGCCGATCGTGGAGGGGTACGCGCCGAGGTTGGCGTGGCTGGTGGCGCGGACGGCGGTGATCCGGCCGTCGCGGGTGCCGGCCAGGGTGGCGTGCTGACGGTGGTCGCGGCCCTGGACGGTGGAGCTCATCAGCCCGGTCCGGGTGTCCACCCACTTCACGGGCCGGCCCAGCGCCTTCGACATGAGCAGGACGAGCGGCATGTCGGGGTAGAGGTACCCCTTGGTGCCGAAGCTGCCGCCGACGGTCGGGGCGATCACCCGGAGCTTGTTGAAGGGGATCCCGAGGACCAGCGCGGCGAGCAGGAAGCGGTGGTTGTGGGGGCCCTGGGTGGTGGCGTAGAGGGTGTACTCGTCGGTGACCGCGTTGTAGTCGCCGACCGCCCCCCGCGGTTCCATGGGGCTGTTGATCGTGCGCTGGTTGACCAGGTCCAGTTCGACGACGACCTCGGCCCGGGCGATGGCCGCGTCGGTGCGGTCCTTGTCGCCGCAGGTCCAGTACGCGTTCAGGTTGCCGGGGACGGCCTCGTGGAGCTGGGGCGCGCCCTCGGCGAGGGCCTCGTCGGCGCGGGTGACCACCGGCAGCGGCTCGTACGCGACGGCGATGGCGGCGAGCGCGGCGGTGGCCTGGCGCGCGGTCTCGGCCACGACCACGGCGATGGGGTCGCCGACGTGGCGGACCGTGTCGCCGGTGAGGACCGGGCGGGCGCCGGGAAGTCCGTACGGGTGGGGCGGGAAGTGGCTCTCGACCCCGCCGGGTATCCAGATGCAGGGCAGCGGCATGACTCCGGGGAAGTCGGCGGCGGTGGCCACCTTGAGGACTCCGGGGAGCTGCTCGGCCGCCTTGGTGTCGATGGAGAGGATCTTCGCGTGGGCCACGGGGCTGCCGAGGATGGCCATGTGCGCGGTGTGCGGCAGGTCGATGTCGGCCACGTAGGTGGCCTCGCCGCGCAGCAGTTGCGGGTCCTCGCGGATGTCGAGGGGCTGCCCGAGCACGGTGTGCTCCGGGGCGGTGGGTGTCTCCTGGGCGGGCGCCGGTGCCTCTTGGGTCGCCGTGGCCGCCCGTACCTCCTCGGTCGCCCGGGAGGTGTCCCCCGTCACTGTGGTCATCTGCCTCACCCCTCCTGTCCGGATGCGCCGCTCGCGGCGGCGGCCTCGACGGGTGCGGACGGGGCGCAGGCGCGCTGCACTCCCCGGACCACGCTGTGGTAGCCGGTGCAGCGGCACAGGTTGCCGGTGAGCCATTCGCGGATCTCGGGCTCGGTGGGGGCCTCGCCCCCGGCGGTGTTGTCGACGAGTTCGCCGAGCGCCATGACCATGCCGGGGGTGCAGAACCCGCACTGGGTGCCGTGCTCCTGGCGCAGGGCCTCCTGGAGGCCGTTCAGTTCGCCGCCGGGGGTGGTGACGCCCTCGATGGTGGCGACCTCGGAGCCGACGGCGGCCGCGGTCAGGACGAGGCAGCTCTTGACGGACCGGCCGTCGAGGCGGACCACGCAGCTGCCGCACTGGCCGGTGTCGCAGCCGACCTTGGTGCCGGTCAGCCCGAAGCCGTCGCGGAGTCGTTCCACGAGGAGTTCGTTGGCGGGTGCCGTGAACCTCTCGGGTCTTCCATTCACGTGCAAAGTCAGATCCATGCGAGCGCCTGCGCTTCCGTGAGCGGCCGGTTGAAGAGGGGACCGCCGGGCTGCTGGAGAATTCCTCCGGAGTTCAGCGGGCCGGTGTCCACGGGCACGAATCCCAGGTCCGTGATGATTCCCGCGACGATTTCCTTGGCTTTCACATCGTCGCCCGCCGTGAAATGGGCGAGGCGGTGTTCTCCCTGCCGCTCGGGGGCGGTCCCGGCGGCGGCGAGGGTTTCGAAATGCATGGTGTTCAGGGATTTAACGATCCGGGCGCCGGGGTACCACTCGGCGACCAGTTCGCTGGATCCGCGCCCGCCCAGGTCGGCGGGTGCGCCGGCGCCGGCGAACGCGTTGGTGGCGTCCACCAGCACCTTGTCCCGCACGACGTGGGGCGGGAGGAGCCCCCGTACGGTCGCGAAGGGCACCATCAGCACCAGGAGGTCGGCCTCGCCGGCCGCCTCGACGGGACTCATCGCGGCGGCGGCCCCGGGGCCGAGTTCGGCCAGCAGGGGTGCGAGCGCACGCGGTCCGCTCGCGTTGGCGAGGACCACCTGGTGGCCTGCCGCCACCAGGATCCTCGCGAGGGTCGAGCCGATCCGACCGGTGCCGATGACGCCTGTCCGCATGGGGACTCCTCGTTGCCGGGTCCGGTGGGGGCCGGAGCTCAGTCCATTCCGATCCAGACCGACTTGGTCTGGGTGTAGCTCTCCAGGGATTCCGGTCCGCACTCGCGGCCGTATCCGGAGGCCTTGTAGCCGCCGTAGGGCACGGAGGGGTCGTACTGGTTGTAGCAATTCACCCAGACCGTGCCCGCCTTGATCTGCGAGGCGACCCGGTGGGCCCGGCGCAGGTCCTTGGTGTGGACCCCGGCGGCGAGGCCGTACGCGCTGTCGTTGGCGATGCGCACGGCGTCCTCCTCGGTGTCGAAGGGGATGATCGACAGGACCGGCCCGAAGATCTCCTCCTGGGCGATCCGCATCCCGTTGTCGACGCCGGTGAAGACGGTCGGCAGGAAGTACAGGCCCTGGTCGGAGGCGCCCTCGGGGGTCCAGCCGGAGCCGCCGGTGCGGAGCACCGCGCCTTCCTTCTCGCCCACCTCGATGTAGGAGCTGACCTTGTCGAACTGGCCCTGGTGGGCGAGGGGTCCGAAGAGGGTGGCGGGATCGCGCGGGTCGCCGGGGCGCAGGGCGGCGGCGCGGGCCACCAGGCGTTCGACCATCTCGTCGTGGATGGGGCGGTGCAGCAACAGCCGGGAGCCGGCCGTGCAGATCTCGCCCTTGTTGTAGTAGATGCCGAAGAAGGCGAGTTCCTCGGCGGCGTCGAGGTCGGCGTCGGCGAAGACGATGTTGGCGGACTTGCCGCCGAGTTCCATCGTGACCTTCTTCAGGGTGCCCGCCGACTTGCGGATGATCGACTGCCCGACGGCGGTGGAGCCGGTGAAGGCGATCTTGTCGATGCCGGGGTGGTCGGTGAGGGTCTCCCCCAGTTCCACGCCGGGCCCGGTGATGACGTTCAGCACCCCGTCCGGGATCTCCGCCTCCTGGAAGAGCTCGGCGATCTTCAGCGCGGTCAGCGGGGTGGCCGGGGACGGCTTGTGGACCACCGTGTTCCCCGCCGCGAGGGCCGGGGCGATCTTGGTCATCGACAGCAGCAACGGGAAGTTGAAGGGGGTGATGGCGCAGACCACGCCCAACGGTTCCCGCAGGGTGTAGGCGAGCTGTCCGCCCGCGGGGGCCCGGGAGGAGCCGTCCACGCGGGTGACCGCTCCCGCGTAGTAGTGCATGAGCTGGGCGGCCATCGGGGCGTCGACCGTGCTGGAGAAGGCGAACGGCTTGCCCATGTCCACCGTCTCCAGCAGGGCGATCTCCTCGAAGTCCCGCTCGATCAGCTCCCCGACGCGGTTCAGCCGCAGGGCGCGCTCCTGGGCGGAGAGCCGGCTCCAGGGACCTTCCTCGTATGCCGTGCGGGCGGCCCTGACGGCGTCGTCCGCGTCGACGGCGGCGGCCTGGGCCACCGGCACGATCTCCCGCCCGTCGATCGGGCTGATGTCCGGTTCGGTGCGGCCGTCTGCGGCGGGAACCCATTTACCGCCGATGAACAGCTTCCCGGGATTGGCCAGGGGGTGGTCGCTGAGCTCGCGCTTGGTCATGGCTGCACCTTCTGGTGTGGAGTGCCGGGGGCCGGGCCAGCCGGCCGGGGGGCCGGGCTAGCCCTGTTCGAGCTCCTGCAGAAACGTCTCGGCAAGGGCCTTGGAGGAGTACGGGTTCTGGCCGGTGGTGAGCCTGCGGTCCACGACGACGTGGGAGTCCCAGATGGCCTCGGCCTTCTCGTACCGGGCGCCGAGGCGGCTCAGTTCGACCTCCAGGATCAGCGGGAGCCGGCCGGCCATGTTCGTGACCAGCTCCTCGCTGTGGGAGAAGGCCGTCATCCGGTAGCCCTCGAAGGGCCAGCGCCCCTCGCCGTCGCGCAGCGCCAGCAGGGCGGTGTGGCCGTGGCAGACCGTGGCGAGCGGCTTGTCCTGGGCGATGGCCCAGCGCAGCACCTGCGCCAGCTCGTCGGACTTGGGCAGGTCGCCGATGGCTCCGTGGCCGCCGCTGATGTAGATGCCGTCGTACCCGGCGATGTCCTTCTCGCCGAGGGACTCCAGGGTCAGGGGGCGCTGGAGCTGGGGGGCCTGCGCGATGACGCGGACGTACTCGGCCGCGTTGGCCTCGTCCTCGTCGGGCGACCCCTGCGGGCGGACCCACTTCAGGAAGGCGGGGTCGATGCTGGTCTGGTCCACCGTGGGGGCCCGGCCGCCGATCGTCGCCAGGTCCACGGTGTGTCCGGCCGCCCGGAACACCTCGTAGGGGACGACGAATTCCTCGGCCCAGAATCCCGAGGGATGCTGTTCCCCGTCCAACAGGTGGAGCGTGGCCTTTGCCGTCATGACGACGAGAATCTTCATGACTCTCTCCTTGTTCTGGATTCGCTGCCGATTCAACACGCCGCCTCTGGGGGGCGTAAGGGTGTGACGTCAGGCCCGTGATACTTCGTCACGTGCGTCCAACGCCGACAGGATCACGCGGAATTCATCGACCAGGGGATGGTCGGGATGGGCTTCCGCGAATATGCGTTCGCCGTACAGGGCCGCCATTTCCGGCACGTACGGGAGAATTCCGGCCAGGGGGGCTCCGTAGACCTCCTCGGCCCGGCGCCGGACCTCCTCGCGGTCCACGCCCTCCGGGGCCATGCTGAGCACCAGGACCCTGCGGCAGGCCAGTCGGCCCGCGAGGGCGACGGTCTCCTCCACCCCCGAGAGGTCGATCCGGTCCGCCCGCGCCATGATCAGCACCACGTCGGCGCTGCCCATCGCGGTCACCGACTCGTTGTTGAGTCCGGCGTGCGTGTCGAGCAACAGCACGTCCAGTCCGTGGTGTTCGGCGAGTCGGTCGAAGCCCTCGGGGAGCAGTCCCACGTCGTAGCCCGTGGTCATCAGCTCCCGCAGGTCCGCCGACCCGGACCGGGCCGGGACCACGTAGAGCCCCGGGACGGCGGTGGGACGGGCCGCGGTCTCGATCTCGCAGCGCCCGAGGAGGTACTCGGCGAGCGAGGCGGAGCCCGGCACGAGCCCGAACAGCAGGTCCAGGGTGGGTGATTGGAGGTCGGTGTCGACCGCGCACACCCGGCTCCCCCCGGCCGCCAGCAGCAGCGCGAGGTTGGCCAGCACCGAGGACTTCCCGGTGCCGCCGCGGTGCGAGTGCACCACGATGGTCAGGGTCATCAGGCCACCACCCGGTACCCGGGACCGTCCGCGTGCGGCCCCCGCGCCGCGCGTGGCCGGTGCAGGGCCAGCATGGTGACGTCGTCGTGCTGTTCGGCGGTGCCGGTGTGCTCCCGCACCGCCAGGTCCATCCGGTCGACCAGGTCCCTTCCGTTGGCGGGCCCGACCGAGAGCAGTTCCAGCATCCGGTCGTCCCCGAGGAAGTTCCCCTCGGGGCAGCGGGCCTCGGGCACTCCGTCGGTGAAGACGAAGAGGGTGTCGCCGGGGTCCAACTGGGCGTAGCCGAGGGTGTAGACGCAGTCGGGGAGCACCCCGACGGCGGGCCCGGTCACGTCGAGCGGCCGGGGCAGGGCGCCCTCGCCGGAGAGCAGCAGGGGCGGGTTGTGGCCGCCGTTGATGTAGACGAGGCTGCCGGTCTGCGGGTCCAGGACCCCGAAGAACAGGGTGGCGAAGTAGCCCTGCCGCAGGTGGTTGCGGGTGAGGTAGCCGTTGGTGGCGGTGACCGCGTTGAGCAGCGGGGTCGCGCCGACGACCGGGGTGCGCCGGGTGCTGCCGCCGCGGCCGGCCGCCATCAGGTGTTGGAGGCCGCTGTTCTCGGCGGTGTGGCGCAGCAGGGAACGGATGAGGGCCATGAAGAGGGCGGCGCCGACGCCCTTGTCGCAGACGTCGGCGACGACGACCGCCAGCCGGCGGCCCCGGGAGAGCTCGAAGACGTCGTAGAAGTCGCCGGCGACCTGGCGTGCGGGGCGGAAGCGGACGTCGATCTCCCACCCTTCCGGCACGGGCAGCGATTCGGGCAGGAAGCCGGCCTGGATCTCGCGGCCGATCTCCAGCTCCTTCTCGTAGCCCATGAGTTCGGCGCGGGCGTCGGCCTCGCGCAGGGTGCGTCCGAGGTCGGCGCGTTCGGCGCAGCTGTGCAGCCGGGCGCCGACCAGGGTGGGCAGGAAGGGCGGTACGAGGTAGTCGTGGCCCAGGCGTACGTGCCGTTCCAGGGCCTCGAAGGCGGTGACGGTCCAGACCACCACGATGGGGGCCCCGCCCCAGCGGCGCAGGCGGCGTACGGCGGTGCGCACCCGTTCCTCGTCGGCCTCGGCGGGGACGAGCAGCACGTCGGCGGCGGGCAGGGCATCCGCTCGGCCGCGCAACAGTTCGGGCAGGGTGCGGGTGACGAGTTCCGCGTCCATCAGCCGGAGCGCGCTCAGCAGCGCGGCCGGTGGCGGCGGATCGACGTCGAGGATGATCACGGTCGTGGAGGGCATGCGTCCGTCCCCTCATCAGCGTTCACAGTCAGCGTGCTGATGTTGCGGCCGTCCCTGCGGGCGTAGGTGTACGAGTCCACGCTGGTCAGGGCCAGGTGGATGCCGAGGCCGCCGACCCGCCGCCGGTGCGGTGGGACACCGGGGGTGGGGGGCAGGCGGCCCGCGACGGGGTCGAACCGGGGGGCCTCGTCCTCGATGACGACCTGGACCCCGTCGGGACCGGAGCGGCCGCGGACGATGATCCGTCCGTCGCCGCTCCGGTACCCGTGCATCACGATGTTCGTGGCCAGCTCGTCCACCGCCAGCCGGATCCGGTACGTGGCCCCGCTCGCGAGGCCCGCACGGGCGGCGAGGCGCAGGACGAACGCGGCGATCTCGCCCAGTGCCCCCAGGGTGGCGGGCACCTCCAGTACGACGGGCGTCCTCGCCAGTTCGACCATGTCACCCACCCTCACCGGCCGGACGGTGGTCAGTCATCGGAGAGCTGGACGCTGCGGTCGAGCCCGGCGGTGCGGATGGTCCGGGCGACAGGCTCGGTGGCGCCGACGACCTTGATGGTGACCCCGCTCGCCACCTTCTGCTGCGCGAAGACCAGGGAGCGCAGTCCGGCGCTGGCCATGTAGGCCACGCCGGCCATCCTGATCTCGACGGTGGTGGTGCCGTGGCCGGCGGCCTTCTCGATGGTCTGGTGGAACTCCGGTGCGGTCTTGGCGTCCAGCTCGCCCGTCAGTTCGATCACGGTGGTGTCGCCCTCGATGCTCAGGGACACGGAAAGCGGCATGTCAGGTCTCCTTCGGTCAGGGCGTCTCAGTCGTTTCGGGCGGCGGGGTCGTCGGCGCGGCCCACCAGGATCACGACGGACCGCGGGCCGATCAGGTACTTGCCCGCGTTGTCGAGTTCCCGTTCGGCGCCCGGGGTGCCGATGTCGTAGGGCGCCTGGGCCCCGGTGTCGGCGAACAGGTGCCAGCTGCGACCGCCGGGGAGGGCGGGGAGTTCCAGGTCGTGCGACTCCCAGTGGGAGTTCATGGCGACGTAGACCACGTCGTCGTCGCCGACCCCGCAGCGGGCCACGGCCAGCAGCCGGCTGTCGGCCGACCAGTCGGGCTGCCAGGCCCGCTCCCCGTGCCAGCTGATGTCCGGCAGGCCCATGTGGTCGCGCATCCGGCCGGTGGGGTGGGAGGTGGAGCGCAGTTCGCGGTGGTGCTTGCGGAAGGCGATCATCTCCCGCGTGAACCGCAGCAGTTCGGCGTTGTCGTCGACCTGGTCCCAGTCGAACCAGGACAGTTCGTTGTCCTGGCAGTACGTGTTGTTGTTGCCCTGCTGGGTCCGCGCGACCTCGTCGCCGGACAGCAGCATCGGGATGCCCTGGCTGGTGAAGAGGATGGCGATGGCGTTCTTCATCTGGCGCAGCCGCAGCGCGTTGATCTCGGGGTCCTCGGTCGGCCCCTCGGCCCCGCAGTTCCAGCTGGCGTTGTCGTTGCCGCCGTCGTTGTTGCCCTCGCCGTTGGCCTCGTTGTGCTTGTCGTTGTAGGAGACCAGGTCGGCCAGGCTGAAACCGTCGTGCGCCGTCAGGAAGTTCACGGACGCCGAGGTCCCGCGGCTGGAGTAGAGGTCGGGCGAGCCGGCGATGCGGGTGGCCAGTTCCCCGGTGACCCCGGGGTCGCCCTTGAGGAAGCTGCGGACCGTGTCCCGGTACTTGCCGTTCCACTCCGCCCAGCGACCGTACGCCGGGAAGTTGCCGACCTCGTAGAGGCCGCCCGCGTCCCAGGCCTCGGCGATGAGCTTGGTGTGCCGCAGGACCGGGTCGAAGGCGAGCAGTTCCAGCAGCGGCGGGTTGGGCAGCGGGGTGCCGTCCAGGGCCCGGCCGAGGATGGCCGCAAGGTCGAAGCGGAAGCCGTCGATGTGGTAGTCGGCGACCCAGTGGCGCAGGCAGTCGAGCACGTAGTTGCGCACGACGGGGTGGTTGCAGTTGACCGTGTTGCCCGTGCCGCTGAAGTTGAAGTAGTACCCCTCCGGCGTGAGCATGTAGTACGTGGCGTTGTCGAGGCCCTTGAAGGAGATGGTCGGGCCCAGCTCGTTGCCCTCGGCGGTGTGGTTGAAGACGACGTCGAGGATGACCTCGATGCCGGCCGCGTGCAGGTCCTTGATCAGCGTGCGGAACTCGTCGCCCTGCATCCCGTAGCGTCCGGTGGCCGCGTAGCCGGCCTTCGGCGCGAAGAAGGAGACGGTGTTGTAGCCCCAGTAGTCGAAGAGCTTCTCGCCGGTCTCCGGGTTGGAGCGCATGTTGTCGCTCTCGTCGAACTCGAAGACCGGCAGCAGCTCTATGCAGTTGATCCCGAGTTCCTTCAGGTACGGGATCTTCTCGCGCAGCCCCGCGAAGGTGCCGGGGGCCGTGACCCGCGAGGAGGGGTGCCGGGTGAAGCCGCGCACGTGGGCCTCGTAGACGACGAGGTCCTCGGCGGGCGTGCCCAGCGGGGTGTCGTCGCCCCAGTCGAAGTCCTGGAGGCAGACGCGCGAGCGGTACTGGTAGCCGCGGCTGCGGTCGGGCTCCACGCCCCACACGTCCCGGCCTGCGATCAGTCGGGCGTAGGGGTCGGAGAGCACCTGGCGGGCGTCGAAGCGGTGCCCGGTGACGGGGTCGAAGGGGCCGTCGGCCCGGTACCCGTACTCGATGTTCTCGTGGTCGAGGCCGAAGACCGTCATGGCGAAGACGCTGCCGGTGCGGAACTCCTGGGGGAATTCCAGCTCGGCCATCGGCTCGGGCTCGCCGCGCTTGAAGATGACCAGGGTCATGGAGGTGGCCTGGTCGGAGAAGACGGAGAAACTGACCCCGCCGGGGACCACGTTGGCCCCGAAGGGGAAGGGCTTGCCCGCGCGGACGCGGAAGCCGCTCACCTCGTGCGTGGGGTACGCGTCCACGCGCAGCACCTGCTCGGACCGGGCCTCGCTCATCGCGCGGCCTTGGCCTTGGCCGCGGTGGCCGCGGCCTCGCCGGTCTCGAAGAAGTCGAGGAACCCGGTCGCCGACATGACGAACCGGACTTCCTCGCTCACCCCGTAGAGGGTGACGGCGACGCCGACGTGCTGTGCCTCGCGGTAGACGACCAGCAGGGTGCGCAGGCCGGCGCTGGAGACGTAGGTGACGGCCGTGAGGTCGATGCGCAGCGGCCGGCCTTCGCGGACCAGGGGCAGCAGTGCTTCGAGCAGGCCGCCGGAGGTCTCGCTGTTGATCTCGCCGGTGGCGACGAGCACGGTGGCCGTCTTGTTCCGGCGTTCTTTGACGGTGAGAGTCATGATGTTCCCCTCTGATTGGGGCGCCCCCCGTTGAGCGCTACTTCTGGATCACGGGCCGCAGCCGGACCTTGACCTTCACCCGTCCCTGGACGTCGGGAAGGTGCACGGTCAGCTCGTCCGCGTCGAACTCCTCGTACGGCTTCTCGTCGATCTCCACGGCGGCGATCCGCACGGAACCGGCCGGGAGCAGGTCGGGAGAGACCCGCAGGACGCGGTCGGGCAGGCCGGCCGGGTCGGGCTGGAAGTGGAAGTCCATCTCCCGGCCGTTGACGAGGAGGTTGTTGTAGACGGCGCCCAGGTAGCAGAGCTCCGCCGAGTGGTACATGGACATCGAGTGACTGCCCTTGAGCCGTTCCGTGCCGAGCAGGTACGGGGTACCACTGGCCAGCACGTTGAAGTAGACGGCTCCCTCGTCGTGGTCGAGGAAGAAGGTGTTGTAGAAGGCCTGGGCCTGTCGGGCCTCGCGCAGGTTGGCCTCGCCGCCGACGGTGCCGCCGAGGATGAGGTAGGCGAGGATCGCCTGCTCCTGCTGCCACCAGGCCTTGCGGTCGTGCCAGGCGAAACGATACGTCTCCTCGTCCCCGTGCTTCACCCGCTCCACCACGTCGTACCAGCCGCCGCGCTGGACGTCGCTGCCGACGGCCGGCATGATCTCGCCGATCTTGCGGGCGAGCTCCTCGTAGGCGGGCTTGGCCTTCAGCGAGTTCATCCGCATCAGGTTCCAGGCGATCTTCAGGTTGTGCCCGACCACCGCGCGGTTCTGCTGCCAGCTGTGCGTGGTGTCGTGCGACCAGTCGCGGTTGAAGCGCTCCTGGACGAAGGGGCTGTTCTTGTAGTCCGGGAACCGGTCCGCGATCGTGTCGAAGGTGTACTCCAGGAAGTCGGCGTACTGCTGCTCGCCGGTCGCCAGGTACAGGTTGATCAGGTACGCGGGCGCGTGGTCGCCGACCGAGTTCCAGTTCTTGCGCTCGGCGTTCTCCCCGAGGGACTCGTGGTCGGCGCTGAAGAGGATCGGGTCGATGTGCGAGTAGTAGCCGCCCTGCTCGGGGTCCTTGAAGAACTTGTCGAACAGCCGGATGGTGGCGTCGGCGTCGTTCTTGATCCGGACGTCACCGGTGATCCGGTAGGTCTGGATCGGTCCGGCGAGCGCGTAGATCTGCTCGTACATCGGGATCGCGTCGTAGTCGTCGGAGAACTCCGAGGTGAACAGCTTGCGTTCGCTGTCCCCGTCGACGCTGATGCCGTGGTACCAGAAGACCACGTCCTCCTCGCTGTCGACGACCCGCATGTGCTTGCGCAGGTACTCGGTGCCGCGCTCGGCGACCTCCAGGTACTCGTCCTTGCCCGTCAGCAGGTAGGCCGAGGCCATGCCGTAGACCAGGCGGGAGATCGTGTCGGTCTCCTGGACGTGGCTGGCGGTCTTGTCCCCGCCGAGGCGGACCTCGGTGCGGTAGTCGGTGAAGTCCACCGGCCCGTCGCCGAACTGGGCCCGCTTGTAGAAGTCGGCGAGCGACTCGATCTGCTTGATCCACCAGCTGGGCTCCTCGAAGCGGTAGTCCTCCGCCCCGCGGCCCAGGAAGACCAGGCGCTTGGCGTCGAAGCGACCGCCGTGCTCGGGGTAGTGCACCCCGTAGACGAAGAGGAACCGGCCCGGGGAGAGCATCTCGTCGATGTGCCCGGAGGCGTCGATGTAGGGCTCGTCCAGGTTGCGGACCAGCTCGGCGCTGGGGTCCCCGGCCAGCGAGACGTCGAACTCGCGGCCGTCCGAGGTCTTCAGGCTCAGCAGCCGGGACCCGGAGTCGAAGCGGCTGACGTAGCCCGCGATCGTGTCGGAGAAGGAGAAGTTCACGGCGTCCGCCATGTCATGCACCGTCCTTGTCGTCGTGGGAGCGGTCGTCCTCGTACCCCTGGCTGACCTCGACGATCACCCCGTCGGGGTCGCGGAGCCATACGGTCCGCCAGCCGCAGATGAAGTCGTCGAAGTCCAGCGGCCCCAGGGTCACGTCGGCCGCGTCGCCCAGTTCCGCGAGGAACGCGTCGACGCTGTCGGTCTGGAAGGCCAGGTGGCGTATCCGCCCCGGGGCGGGCGGACCGTCGTCGTGCGCGGTGCGGGCCGGTTCGGCGCCCGCGGCGAAGAGTTCCAGGTACGCGTCCCCCTTGCGCAGGAACACGATCCGGGACTCGCCGAGGTCCACGACCCGGGCCCGGTCGAAGCCGAAGTACCGGGTGTAGAACGCCTCGGTGGTCTTCTGGTCGGCGCAGTTGAGGCCCACGTGGGACCACACCATCCGGCCGACCGCCGCCCCGCCCATCAGCCGGCCCTCCCGCCCCGACCGGCGGCCACCAGCTCGATGATCCGGCGGGCGAAGAGGTGGTGATGGGCGCCGGTGCGACCGGTCACCAGGTCCCCGTCGACCACCACGTCCTCGTCGACGTACTCGGCGCCCATGTTGCGGACGTCCCCGATGAGGTTGTTGTGGCAGACGACCTTGCGGCCGCGGATCTTGCCGGGGATGGAGGAGGCCAGCCACATGCCGTGGCAGATGATCCCCTTGAGGACGGTCGGCTCCTCGAAGGCCCGGCGCAGCAGCTCCGTCGCCGGGGCCAGCACGTCCACGTCCTCGGTGTAGCGCAGCCGGTCGGCGACCATGCCCGAGGGCACGATGATCGCGGAGTAGCGGCGCAGTTCCTCGTCGTCCATCCCCTCCAGGGACCGGTCGGCGGTGAAGGGGGCGCGGTACTCGTGGCCGCTGAAGGTGATGGAGTCGTTGCCCCACAGCCGGGTCAGGAAGTGGACCTCGGCCCCCTCCTCGGCGAAGCGGTGCTGGTAGTAGAAGATCTCCGGCTCGTAGAAGTCGCTCTCGACGAGGACCGCGATCCGGGTCCCGGTGAGCGCGCCCTCGCGCAGGACGACGTCAGGCACTTCGGTCCCCCCTCGTTGCGGTGACGAACTCCGCCGCGCGTTCGGCGATCATCGCGATGGCGGTGTGGCAGTTGCCCGACGGAACGGCGGGCATCACGCTCGCGTCGACGACGCGGAGGTTGCGCACCCCGTGCACCCGCAGCTCGGGATCGACGACGGCGAGGTCGTCGACGCCCATCCGGCAGGAGCCGGCCTGGTGGTGGTAGCTCTCCGCCTTCTGGCGGACGAAGGTGCGCAGTTCGTCGTCGCTCGCGTAGTCGGGTCCGGGCTGGAGCTCCTGCTTGTACCAGGGGGAGAAGGCCGAGGTCGCGAAGAGTTCGCGGGAGATCTTGACGGCCTGCACCATCCGCTCCAGGTCCCAGCGGTCGCCCAGGTAGTTCGGGTTGACCAGCGGGTGGGCCAGCGGATCGGCGCTCGCCAGCCTGATCCAGCCGCGCGAGACCGGCCGTACGAGGCCCGGCAGGATCGACACCGTATTGGGGTGGTCCTGCCCGACGATCACGTCGAACGGGACGTGTACGAAGGCGATCTGGAGGTCGGGGGCGGGCAGTCCGGGCCGGGAGGACAGGAACAGCGCGCTCTCCGAGAGGTTCTGAGTCGGTGGCGGCAGCTCCTGGGAGACCTCCGCCATCAGGCCGGTCAGGACGTGGTTGTGGAAGTTCTCGCCCACCCCGGGCAGCGCGGCGGTGACCGCGATGCCGTGCTCGCGCAACCGGTCGGGGTGCCCGAGCCCGGAGAGCAACAGCAGCTTCGGGGACTCGATCGCCCCGGCCGCCACGATGACCTCGCGGCGGGCCCGCACGGTGTGCGTCCCGGGCTCCCGGACGGCACTGTGTCCGTCGCGCACGGTCCGCCCGGGGAACTCGGCGGGCGCCTTGAGCTGGGCGTACTCGACGCCCGTGCAGGTGTCGCCGTCGAAGAGCAGCCGGGTGGACTGGGCGTTGGTGCGCAGGGTCAGGTTGGGGCGCTCCAGCGCCGGCTCCAGGTAGGCGGCCAGGGCGCCCTGGCGGCGGCCGTCGGCCACGTCGATGTGGTGCCAGCCGGCGCCGAAGAGGCCGCGTCGGGGGCCGTCGGTGTTGAAGTCCGCGATCTCCTCGTGGCCGAGTTCCACGGCGGCGTCGATGAAGGCGCGGGAGGTCGGGTTGGGCCGGTGCAGGCCCGCGTTGGTGATCCGTTGCGGGCCGGTGGTGCCGGTGGTGGGCGCGGTGGCGTCCTCTTGGCCCTCCAGCCGGGCGAAGTACGGCAGCACGTCCTCGTACGCCCAGCCGGCCGCGCCCTGGTAGGCCCAGTTGTCGAAGTCCGAGGCGTGGCCCCGGATGTGCATCATGATGTAGAGGTTGCTGCTGCCGCCGGGGGCCTTGCCGCGCGGTTCGTACGTGCGCCGCCCGCCCAGGCCCGGCTGCGGGGTGCTGGTGTAGCCCCAGTCGACGGGTCCGCCCAGCAGCTTGTACCAGGAGGACGGGTCGTCCACCTCGGGCGGGATCCGCTCACCGCCCGCCTCCAGTACCAGGACGGAGACGTCCGGGTCCTCGGAGAGGCGGTGGGCGAGGACGCTGCCGGCCGTGCCGGAGCCCACGATCACGTAGTCGTACTGCTCTGTGGCCACGAGTCCGCTCCCCTCAGCCCTGGCTCAGCACCTGGAAGGGAGCGGTGTCGTGGTAGTTCGCCATGTAGGCGATCCGTCCGTCCACGATCCGGAAGAAGTTCATGACCTCGGCCTCGACGGCCTCGCCGGAGGGGCTGACGGCGGTGATGTGGGAGACGGCCGCGGCCTTCTCCCCGTCGACCAGGAAGTGCACGGGCTCGTTGCGGAAGACCCGGTACATGGCCCCCATGCCCTTCATCATCGAGCGCAGGGTCTCCAGGCCCTCGATGTGTCCGGCGAGCTGCTCGTCCATGACCTGGTCCTCGGCGAACAGGTCGCACCAGCGGTCCCAGTCGCCGGCGTTGGCGTACTCGTAGTACTTGGTGAGGATCTCTCGGGCGTCCAGCGCGCTCATCGTTTCATTCCCCCTATCGGTCCCTGCGGGTTCCGTCCGGGGCGAACGGCGCCCAGAACCGGCTGAAGGCGGATGCCGTGTCGCCGAAGAGCCCGTCGCGGCCCTCGACGATCCGGCCGTCCCGCCAGCGCATGAAGTGGAAGACCGGGTAGTCCATCCGCTCGTACGGGGTGGTGCTCCCCGGGTCGGCGCCGTCGCGCAGGGCGACGTTGCGGCAGACGTCGGCGCTGCAGTCCTCGCCGACCATGACCGCCTCCAGGGCCATGCTGAAGGTGCCGCCCGTGAGCTTGTGGGTCTGCCCCATCAGCTCCAGGAAGGCGTCCAGGCTCTCGTACCAACCCGCCAGGGGGTGGTTGCCCGGGACCAGCCAGCGCAGGTCCTCGGAGTAGTACTCCAGGATCGAGGCGCGGTCCCCGGAGCCGAGGGCCCGGTAGGCCGCCTCGACCCGCTCACGTGTCACTTCGGTCATCGCGCCGGCCCTTTCAGAGCGAGCCCGAACCGGGCATCGGCGCCAGTTCGTTGACGGTGTACTGCTGGATCAGGGGCCCGTCGGGGCCGGCGACGAGGGTCCAGGTCTGGTCGGCGTCGAAGCCGAGCCACTGGCTGCGGGCGCCCGGCGGGTCCCAGATCTTGGCCTGCCAGTTGACGAGCACCCGGACGATCGCCCGGTCGCCCTCGATGACGGGCTCCACCTTGGTGACGGTGTGCACCTCGTCGAAGAACCGGTTGGTGACGGCCCCGTACCAGCGGCCGAAGCCCTGGTGGCCGACGAAGGTGTCCTCGGGGACCTCGAACCGCAGGTCCTCCGTGATGAAGGCGAGCACCTCCTCCAGCGGGAGGTGGCGGTCCAGGGCCACGTACCAGTTCTCGGTGAAGGTGCGGATGGCGTCCTCGGTCAGCCGCTCGGCGGGCATGCGGTCTCCTCCTGTCCGTGGGTGTGTGGGTGGAGCCGGTCGCTCTCAGATCTGGACGTCGACGAGGTACGGGCCGGGGTGCGCCAGCATCTTCGTCACCGCGGCCACCGCCTCGTCGGGCTTCTCCACGCGCGTGCCGTCGGCGCCCAGCGCCCTGGCAAGGCCCGCGAAGTCGATCTCGGGGTGCGAGAGGTCGAAGGAGCCCGGGTAGGGGTGCTCGGCGATGTCCCGCTCGCGCCAGTACTGGGCGATGTTGTCGTCCAGGAGCCGGTACTTGCGGTTGTTGCAGACCACGAACTTGGCGTTGATCCCGTGCCGGACCGCCGTCCACAGCGCCTGGTAGGTGTACATGGACCCGCCGTCGCCCGCGAAGCCGACGACGAGCCGGTCCGGGTGGGCGAGCTTGGCGCCGACCGCCCCCGGGAATCCGACGCCCAGCGAGCCGCCCCGGGTGAGGTGGTAGTCGCCCGGGCGCTCCGGGGGCAGGTACCGGGTGACGAGCGGGGAGGTGGTCAGCGCCTCGTCGAAGACGATCAGGTCTCCGCCGGTGCGCTCGGCCAGCGTCCTCAGGAAGACGGCCATGGGCGAGTCGTCCTGCGGCGCCGCGAGTACCTCGCGCGCCCGCTCCCGGGTGCGTACGTCGAGCCGCGCGGCGGCCGCCGCCCGCCGGGCCGGGTCGAGCAGCCGCTCCAGTGCGCCGGCCAGGGCGCGCAGTGCCTGCTTGGGGTCGGCCGCCAGGCCGAGGTCCACGGGGTGGTTCTTGGCGATCTCGTAGGCGTTGAGGTCGATGTGCACGACCTTGGCGCCCGGCCGGAAGGGGCTCTCCAGTTCGGGGAACACCTCTGGGAAGACGTAGGTGCCGACGATCAGCACCCCGTCCGCCCGGCCGATCAGCTCCTTGCTGTGCGGGCCGAACATGTGGCCCGTCTGGCCGCGGCGCAGCGGGTGCGAGGCCGCGATGTTCACCTCGGAGGAGTCGACCTCGTAGACGTCGGCGCCCAACAGTTCGGCGACGGCGACGAGTTCAGCCTGCGCCCCGGAGAGCGCGACCCCGTCCCCGACGAGCAGGACGGGGCGCTCCGCGGCGGCGAGCAGTTCGGCCGCCCTTCCCACCGAGGCGGGCGAGGGCGCCACGTCGGTGAGCACCGTCGTGGAGGGCAGCACGGGCTCGGAGTTCAGCTCGTCCAGCACGTCCATCGGCAGGGCCACGAACACCGGCCCGCGCGGCGGGGTGAGGGCGATCTTGACGGCCCTGCGGATGGTGCGCAGCACCGAGCGGTGGTCGGTGACGCGGGTGGCGTACTTGGTGACGGGCCGGGCCATGGCCACCAGGTCGGAGGCCATCTGCGCGTCCATCGCGTCGTAGCGGACGCCGGCGTCGCCGGCGACCACGACGAGCGGGGTGTGCCCGCGCAGCGACTGGTAGAGCATGCCTATGCCGTTGCCGAGCCCCACCCCCGAGTGGAGTTGAAGCAGGGCAGCGCCCCCGGTGGCCCGGGCATAGCCGTCGGCGATGCCCGCGGCCACCGTTTCCTGAAGGGCGAGGACATAGGAGAAGTCCGCCGCCGCGTCCACCGCGTCGAGGAATCCCTGTTCCACCGTTCCCGGATTTCCGAACATCACATTCAGGCCGTCGGCCTTGAACTGTTCGATCAGCCTTTCCCGGCCGGGAGTGGCTTCGGCATTCATGGAACTCCCCCTGATCGATTACCAGCCGTAGCGGGTGAGACCGTCCTCCAGAACTTCCACGATCTTCTGCCCCGTGAGGTACGAGTCGGGGGTCGAACGTCCGGTGACGAACGGGTAGTCCACGATCACCGACACGGGCTTTCCGAAATTCCCGTGATAGGCGCCGCGCGGGCCCGTCGCATCGCGCAGGATGTATTCCAGCGGATACGGGGGCGGCCCCATGTTGAAGTCGGTACCGAGGAATCCGGTGCCGTCCTTGTAGTCGTACTCCTTGCAGTGGCCGGTCACGTGCTTGCCCCACAGGATGCTCTTGCGGTCGTCCCAGTCCCGGGCGAAGGCCAGGCAGGCGACGCCGTAGCACTCGGCGGCGACGACCTTGTCGGCCTTCTCGAAGGCCAGGATCAGGGCGTGCACCCGCTCGTTGTTGGCGAGGTCGGCGATCGGTCCGCTGCCGCCGACGATGAGGATCGCGTCGTACTCCGCGACGTCGGCGTCGATCTTGTCCAGATCGCGGTGGTACTGCTCCAGTTTGCGCAGATAGCCCTCGTCGCTGGTGTACGGGCGCTCGGGCACCCAGGCCTCGATGTCGAGCGGGGAGTCGAGTCGGCTCGACTGCTCGAACTCGCGGCCCAGCCGGGCGTTCTCCTCGGTGGTGACGGAGCGTCCCAGCGGGGGGTCGAGGTAGTTCGCGTCGAGGCTCGGCGGAAGTGCGTGGGCACGCTTTCCGGTCGGCGTCGCGAATACGGTCTCGTAGCCCCGCTCGTCGAACTTGGATACGGGGCCGATCAGTTCTTCGGCCCAGTAACCATGTTCGGAGACAATGACCAGAATCTTTCTGCTCACAGATTCCTCCAGGCGCCGCCTGTTGTCGTTGGCGTTCCCCACACTGCGTGCGGCCGGGGCCTGCGTCAAAGGGCGTGAATGCGACTTCGTGAGGTAGTCGGCCAGGTCGCGGGGACACCTCACCTAGTCGTCCGACGAGGTCATGAAGTAGCCGTAGGACTTCATGACCTCGGCCGAATCGATGAACCTTTTCCCGATTCCCGTCATAGGGTCTGGCACGCGCCGCGGTTGACGGGCGCGTAGGGGAGCACGAGTGCGCGAGAGAGGGACGGGGACGATGACGATGGACCTGTTGTGCACACACGTCGACCGGATACGCCCGGTGAAGCCCGGTACGGAGGGCTGCGAGGAGTGCCTCGTCACCGGCGACACCTGGGTGCACCTGCGGATGTGCCTGAGCTGCGGACACGTCGGATGCTGCGACTCTTCGAAGAACCGTCACGCCACCCGGCACTACCACTCCACGGAGCACCCGATCGCGGCCTCCCACGAGCCCGGTGAGGTCTGGGCCTGGTGCTACGCCGACCAGCTGATGTTGGACCCCGCGTGAGCGCGGCCCGCGAGCGCGCCGCCGCTCCCGCCACGGCCCCGTCCACCGCCGCCACCACGACCGCCACCACGACCGCCGTCGCCGCGGACCGGGCGGAGAACCGCAAGCCCGTCATCCTGGCCGTGGACGACGACCCGCAGGTCCTGCGCGCCGTCCGCCGGGACCTGCGCAGCGCCTACGGGGACCGCTACCGGGTGCTCGGCGCCTCCTCGGCCGCCGACGCCCTCAAGATCCTCGACTCCCTCGACGAGCGCGGCCACGACCCGGCGCTCTTCCTCGTCGACCAGCGGATGCCCGACGTCACCGGCGTCGAGTTCCTCCTGGAGGCCGTCAGCCGCTTCCCGGACGCCCGCCGGGTCCTGCTCACCGCGTACGCGGAGACGGACGCGGCCATCACCGCCATCAACCGGGTCCGCCTGGACTACTACCTGCTCAAGCCCTGGGACCCGCCGCACGAGCGGTTGTTCCCCGTCCTGGACGACCTGCTGTCGGACTGGCTGGCCACCTACCGGCCGGCCTACGACGGGATCATCGTGGCGGGCCACCTGGTCTCCCCCGGCACCCACGCCGTCCGGGACTTCTTCACCCGCAACGGGCAGCCGTTCCGCTTCCTGAACGTGGAGCGGGACCCCGAGGCGCTGACCGTGATCGCCGCCGCGCAGGCCGACGCGGCGCTCCCGCTGGTCCGCTTCCCGGACGGGTCGGTGCTCTCCGCCCCCTCCGACACCGAGCTGGCCCGTCGGCTGGGCCTGGCCACCACCGCCTCCCGCCCGCACTACGAGTGCGTCATCGTGGGCGCCGGTCCGGCGGGCCTCGCGGCCGGGGTGTACTCGGCCTCCGAGGGCCTGTCCACGCTGATGCTGGACTCCCGCGCCCCGGGCGGCCAGGCCGGCACCTCCAGCCTGATCGAGAACTACCTCGGCTTCCCCTCGGGCCTCTCCGGCGGGGACCTGACCCGCCGGGCCACGATCCAGGCCTCCCGGTTCGGCGCCGAGATCCTGCACCCCGTCGAGGTGATGTCGCTGACCCGGGACGACCCGGCGAAGATCCTCACCCTGGCGGACGGCACGGAGATCAGCGCGGAGACGGTCCTGCTGGCCACCGGCGTCTCCTACAACCGGCTCCAGGCCCCCGGCGCCGACCTCTTCGAGGGGGCGGGCCTCTACTACGGCGCGGCCACGACGGAGAGTTCGGCCTGCATCTCGCAGCACGTCTTCATCGTGGGCGGGGCCAACTCGGCGGGCCAGGCGGCGGTGCACTTCGCCAAGTACGCGGCCCGGGTGACCATCCTGGTCCGGGCGGCCTCCCTCGACGACAGCATGTCCCGCTACCTGATCGACGAGATCGGGCGCACCCCCAACGTCGAGGTCCGGGTGCGCACCACCGTGGTCCGCCTCGACGGCGGCGAGCACCTGGAGACCATCACCCTCCACGACGCCGACACGGGCGAGGACACCGTGACCCCGGCCCGCTTCATGTTCACCTTCATCGGGGCCCGACCGCACACGGACTGGCTGGCCGGAGTGGTGGAGCGAGACGAGTTCGGCTTCGTGCTGACCGGCTCCGACCTGATCGCCAACGGCGGGGAGCTGCCCGAGGAGTGGAGCCTGGAGCGGGCCCCCTACCCGCTGGAGACCAGCGTCCCCGGGGTGTTCGCGGCGGGCGACGTACGGGCCCACTCGGTCAAGCGGGTCGCGTCGGGTGTCGGCGAGGGGGCCATGGCGGTGTCCCTGATCCACCGCTACCGCTCGATGGGCTGAGGGCGCCCCCTGCGGCGCCGCTCCCCGAACCGCTCCCGACACCGCTCCCCGCGCCGCTCTCGCCCAGAGCGAACGGCCCACCCCTTGCGATCACGCGGGGAACGGATGCAACGTTGATTACATGATTACAGCCGAACAGAGCGAGAAGCTCCGCGCGTGGTTCGCCGAGCGCCTGCCGGTGGACGTCTACGAGTCCCTCGTCTCGGTCACCGTGGACCGCGAGGAGATCACCGTCGTCGGGACCGCCCCGGCGACGGAGTCGGTCAAGGAGTTCCGCGAACGCACCCGCGAGCAGCGCGTCGAGGTGGCCCGCGAGGCGGAGGAGCTCTACCGCCGCAAGGTCGCCTGGGGCGTGCGCTCGGGCGAGGAGACCGTCCTCTTCACCCACCTCGCGGTCCCCGTCATGACGCGGCTGCGCCAGTCCGAGCGCCAGGTCCTCGACACCCTGGTCGCCGGCGGCGTGGCGCGCAGCCGGGCCGACGCGCTCGCCTGGTGCGTCCGCCTCGTCGGAACGAACACCGACACGTGGCTCGCGGAACTGCGCGACTCCCTCGACCGGGTCCACCGGGTCCGCTCCCAGGGACCGGACCTCCAGGAGCCTGACCTCCAGAAGTCGGAGTCCGAGTAGCGGAAACCCTTACCGGGAAACCATGATCCCGGAAGGGTGGTCGGGACCACCTGATCCCAGGGAGAGGCACGCACACCATGACCACCACCGTCGAGTACATCCGCTACCGGGTCGCCTCGCAGGACCAGCAGGCGTTCGAGGACGCGTACGCCCGGGCGGCCGACGCCCTGGCCGCGTCCCCCGAGTGCATCGACTACGAGCTGGCCCACTCCGCGGAGGAGGCGGAGAACTACATCCTCCGCATCCGCTGGACCTCGATCGACGCCCACCTCAACGGCTTCCGCAAGGGCGAGCACTTCCCGCCCTTCTTCGCCGCGATCCGCCCGTACGTGGCGAACATCGAGGAGATGAAGCACTACCTCGTGACCTCCGTGGTGGGTCCGGGAAAGGCCGCCGGCACGTCATGAGCACCACCCCCACGATCTACGAGTGGATGGGCGGGGAGGAGGCCATGCGCCGCCTCACCGACGTCTTCTACTCGCACGCCCTGCGGGACGAGGTCCTCGCCCCGGTCTTCGCCGGCATGGACGCGGAACACCCCCAGCACGTGGCGGCCTGGCTGTCGGAGGTATTCGGCGGCCCGACCGAGTACTCGGAGCACCACGGAGGCCACCGGCACATGGCCACCAAGCACCTGGGCCGCGCCATCACCGAGGAACAGCGCCGCCGCTGGGTGGACCTGCTGCTGGACACGGCCGACGAGGTCGACCTCCCGACGGACCCCGAGTTCCGCGCGGTGTTCGTCTACTACATCGAGTGGGGCACGCGGATGGCCCTGATCTACTCGGGCCCCAACCCGCCGCCGGTGGACGCGGCGAAGATCCCGGTCTGGTCCTGGGGCCAGACCCCGCCGTGGGTCCCGAAGGACGCGGCGACCGAGTGACACCCCGTGGGGGGCGGCCACGAGCCGCCCCCCACGGGCGCGTTCGGCCGTCCCCGCGCGTTCGGCTCGTTCCGCGCGTTCAGCCCCGCCGGTGTCCCCGGCGGGCGCCGTCGGCGGCCAGTACGGTCAGCGGTGCTCCCTCGCCCGCCACGGACGCGTCCCGCCAGAAGTCCACGGCCTCCTCCAGCACCTCCCGCAGGGTCTCCCAGTCGTCGGGCCGCTCGTGGGCGTAGCCCTGCCAGGAGGTCACCGCGATCAGCCTGCCGGGCGCGGGCGGCAGCCAGGACAGGTCCCGCAGGGTGTCGGCGAGGGCGTCCCAGTTGGCACCGAACCACTCCGGCGCCCGCAGCGCCCGCGCGCAGCTCCGCATCAGCGCGGTCTTGCCGCGCACGCCGTCCAGGTCGAGGCGGAGCGTGGTCCAGCCGGCCGCCTCGGCGGCGGCCAGGGCCGGCGCGAGGGGGCGGGGGTCCAGCGGCTTCGACCGCGGGTCGGGTTCCGGGATCCGGCTCATCGGAGAACCGCCTTGAAGGTCTGGTAGTGGTCGTCCGTGTAGTAGAACTCCCCGCCCCCGCCCGTCACGATCCGCCGGGCCCCACGATCGCGCTCCCCCGGGGTCCTCACGGTGAACTCGTGGTAGTAGCCGCGCTTCTGCCGGGGCAGGGCCTTCTCGAAGTTCCCGAAGACCGTTCCGTCCTGCCGGTAGGCGTACGGGCCGCCCTCGTCGATCAGGGCCAGCACCTCGCGCGCCTGCGACGGCAGCGCGTCGGCGCGTACGGTGGCCCTCCCGCGGGCCCACGCGGGCGGCGCGGAGCCACCCGTGGCCACGCCGGACGGCGTGTCAGCGGCTCCGGTACCTACGGCGGGTGGCGTCGGGGCGGCGGATTTCCCGCCGCAGCCCACCGCGCCGACCAGCGCGGCGCAGAGGAACAGAGCCCCCAGCGCACGCAGCAACGATCGGGGCACGTTCCGAAAGATCATGCACCGATCGTGCCAAATATCCGATTCGCTCGCGAATCGCCTGCTTGATTCAGAGCGCGGACATCTTGGTGTAGGGACTCAGGACTCGTTTCTGGACCGACCCGAAATCGACGAGAACGGCGATCCCCTCCTCGATCCCGACGACACGGCCGAGGCCGTGCTCGTCGTGACTCACCCGGTCGCCGACGCTGAACTGCCGGAGCGGCGGTTCCACGGGGGCCTTGAACGGGCTGGACGGCAAATGGCGGCGAGGTACTGCGGACTTAGTCATTGAATCCAGTATGCGCCCCCGAGAGCCCGGCGCGGTCCGCTGTTCGGGTCTCGATTCCGGCACCATCCGCGTCACCGGCCGCCGGCCGGCTCCCGCGCTCACTCGTCCGGGTCGGCCCGTTCCAGTGCCGGACGCAGTCCGGGGGCGGATTCGGTGAGCAGGTAGTCCGCCACCGCCGTGTCCGTGACCAGGCTGGTCACCAGTCCGGACCGGAGCACCGCCCCGATCGCGGAGGCCTTGCGCAGCCCGCCGGCGATCGCCACGACCTCCGGGATCCGGCGCAGCCGGTCGGCCTCCACGGTGATGCAGCGCTCTCCGAGATCCCGGCCGACCCTTCGGCCTTCCGAGTCGAAGAGGTGCGCGGACATCTCGGCGGCGACGCCGAGGGAGGCGTAGTGCGCCCGCTCCTCGTCACTGAGCATGTCGTGGACGGTGGAGATGCCCGGCTCCCAGGAGCCGATGGAGACGGCCGCGACGGTCACCTTGTCGAAGTACTCGAACGCCCGCGCGATGCCCGTCTGACCGCGCAGCGCGGCCGCCGTGGCCGGGTCGGGCAGCAGCATCGGGGCGTAGATGGGGTGCGCGTCCCCGCCGGAGACCTGGGCGGCCCGGCGGACGGCCTCCACGGAGCCGCGCTCGGCCGTCCCGGCGTCGTAGACGCCCGTCAGCTGGACCACGGTGCACGGGGGCAGTCGGTGCAGGGAGGCGGCCATGTGGATCGTGGAGCGCCCCCAGGCCAGCCCGAGGACGTCGCCCTCGTTGACCAGCTCGCCGAGCAGGTCGGCGGCGACCGCGCCGAGGTTCTCCGGGTCCGGGGCGTCCTCGGTGGTGGCGTCGGCGGGCGATTCGACGACCACCGCGTGCCGCAGGCCGTAGCGGGCGCGCAGGGCGTCGGAGCGCTCCGCGTCCAGCTCTGCGGGGACCCGGATCTCGATCCGTACCAGGTCTCGTTCGAGGGCGGTCTCCAGGACCCTGGCCACCTTGAAGCGGCTCACGCCGAACTCCTCGGCGATCTGGATCTTGGACTTGCCCTCCAGGTAGAAGCGGCGCGCCATGGCCGCCGCCTGAACCAGCTCCGCGGGTCCCATCCGCAGGGCTGACCGTCCCGCCGACATCGCAGACACCGCGTTCTCCTCACTGCCGTTCACACTGTCGTGTTCACACTCTCGACTCGCCGTTCATCCTGTCAGATGCGACGGCCGTTGATCAGCCCGGACGGCTGCCGTTCACCGAGCTGTTCATCAAGCCTTGGCTCAGTGGTCGCAAGCCCAGGGCGCCGCCGCGATCGCCGCGCCCGCCTGCTCGCGCAACGTCCGTACGGCGGCGGCCGGGTCGACCGCGCCGTATACGGCGCTGCCCGCCACGAACACGTCCGCGCCGGCCTCCGCGACCCGCTCGATGGTGGAGGCCGAGACCCCTCCGTCGACCTGGAGCCAGAGGTCGAGACCGTGCTTGGCGATCAGCTCCCGGGTCCGGCGGACCTTGGGCAGCATGATGTCGAGGAAGGACTGGCCGCCGAAACCCGGCTCGACGGTCATGATCAGCACCATGTCGAGTTCGGGGAGGATGTCCTCGTACTGCTCGATGGGCGTCCCGGGCTTGAGCGCCATCGCCGCCCGCGCCCCCTGGGCCCGAATCTCGCGCGCGAGGCGCACGGGAGCGGCGGCGGCCTCGGCGTGGAAGGTGACCGAACCGGCCCCCGCCTCCACGTACTGCGGCGCCCAGCGGTCCGGGTCCTCGATCATCAGGTGCAGGTCCAGCGGGATGTCCGTGGCACGGCTCAGTGACTCCACGATCGGGACGCCGAGCGTGAGGTTCGGGACGAAATGGTTGTCCATCACGTCGACGTGCAGCCAGTCCGCCCCCTCGACGGCCCTGGCCTCTTCGGCGAGGCGGGAGAAGTCGGCGGACAGGATGCTGGGATTGATCTGAACGGCCATGCCCCCAAGCGTGCCATGCCCACGGCCACTTCCGGCCACGGCCCGGGAACTCCGCGTCCTCGTAGCCCGACTTAAACGATCATGGCCGATCCTTCACCTACCCTGCGAGGTCGAAATCCCCCTGGGAAGGCCGGCCGGAGGACCCAAGGTCGTCCCGCGACGGGGTGACGCACGACACGGGGTGGGGGCGGGACATGGCGACGCGCGCACGCGAGCCGGGACGCGGTGGGCCGGGGGCGGCCGGCGCCGCGCACTTCGTCCTGCGCGAGGGCTGCGCGCTGCACCGGGGGCCCGCCGTCGACGGCTCCCCGCACGCCCACGCCGCCTTCCGGATCGCCCCGGCCCCGCGCGGCGAGGTGACCGTGGAGGACGCGTCGGGTCGCCCGCACCGCGCCGCGGCGGTCCTCGTGCCGGCCGATGGTCCGCCACCGGCTGTGCGCCTCGCCGGAGCTGCTGGTCTTCTACGTCGAACCGCACTGCGCCTTCGCCGACCGACTGCGCGCCCTGCACGCCCCCGGCGTCACGGCGGCGCCCGAGCTGGGCGCGCTGCGCGAGGAGGAGGTCCGCGCGGCGACCGCGCCCGTCCCTCACGCGAGCCGGACAGGCGCCTGCCGGCGGTGATGGGAGCGCCGGCCCGGGAGCGGATCCCGATCGCCTCCTTGGCCCCGACCGTCGGGCTGTCCCCTCGGCGGCTGCTCGCCCTCGCCCGCGGCCGGCTCGGCATGCCGGCGGCGCGCTGGAGGATCCGGCAGGCCCTGTCCCGCGCGGCCCGGGCCCTGGGCGAGGGCCGCTCCCCCGCCGAGGCGGCCCTCGACGGCGGCTTCGCGGACCAGGCCCACTTCACCCGGCAGCTGCGCGAGATGACCGGCCTGACACTGGCCGCGGTGGCGCCGCTGCTGCGACCGTCAGCCGCGCCGGGCCACGTAGACGGAGAGGGACCCGGTGACGGTTGACACGACCTCGGCCTCGCGCACCTCCCGGAAGCCGGCCTGCGCCATCAGCTCCGGCAGGACCCCCTCGGCGTTGGGCCGGGTGCCCTCCGGGCCGTCGGCGAACTGCACCGTACGGAAGGCCAGGCGCATGCGCCGGGTGCGCTGGAGCCCGTAGTCGGCGATGACCAGCTTCCCGCCGGGGCGCAGCGCCTCGGCCATCGAGGCCAGGACGGCCCGCTTCACCGGCAGGGCGCACTGGTGCGGCACCAGGCTGGACACGACGGTGTCCGCCGTCCCCGCCCCCACCAGCTCCCCCAGTTCGTCGCCCCTGCCCACCCGCCAGGTCGGCCTCCTCACCGGCCGCCGCCGCCTTGCGCCGCGCGACCGCGAGCACCTCCGGGTCGGGGTCCACCCCAACAATCCGGGCCCCCGGCTCGACCCGGCCCGGCAGCACCGCCAGGGAGCCGGTTCCGAAGCCCACGTCGACGACCTCCACGCCGGCCCGCGGGGCCACGTACAGGGCCGTCAGCCCCCGCCAGAGCCGCTCCCGGGTCAGGGCGACGACGCCGTCGTGGAAACGCGTGGGGGCGAGCCGGCCCAGGGCCGGGGTGAAGCTCTGCTCTGTCATGCCCCCACCCTGGCGACCGCCCAGCGCCCCCGTCTTGAACGGACCGCTCGCCCGGGGCGGGCCCGCCCGACTACGCCGTGCGGCGCAGCAGGGCCAGGTACATCGCGTCCGTGCCGTGCAGGTGGGGCCACAGCTGGACGTCCGGACCGTCGCCCAGGGCGGGCACGTCCGACATGTACGGCCGGGCGTCGATCAGTTCCGCCGAGATGGGGCTCGCGCCCGCGCCGCGCCCCTTGAGCACGTCCTCCACGACGACCCGGGTCTCCGCCAGGTGCGGGGAGCAGGTCGCATAGCCCACCACGCCGCCCACCCGTACCGCCGACAGGGCCTCGCGCAGCAGCCCGCGCTGGAGCGGCGCGAAGGCCTCCAGATCCTCGGGACGGCGGCGCCAACGTGCCTCGGGGCGACGGCGCAGCGCGCCCAGGCCGGAGCAGGGGACGTCCATCAGGACCCGGTCGAAGGAGCCCGGCTGCCACGGCGGGCGGGTGCCGTCGGCCGTGATGACCTGGTAGGGGCCCGGGTTGCCGGCGAGCGACCGCTCGACCAGCCGGGCGCGGTGCGGCTGCTTCTCGGAGGCCAGCAGGAAGGCGCCCCGGGGCGCGGCGAGCGCGGCCAGCAGCGCCGCCTTGCCGCCCGGACCGGCGCAGCCGTCGAGCCACCGTTCGTCACGGCCCTCGATCGGGACCGTCGCGAGAGCCATGGCCACCAGCTGGCTGCCCTCGTCCTGGACCCCGGCGCGCCCCTCGCGCACCGCCTCCAGCGCGCCCGGCTCGCCGCCCTCGGCCATCCGAACGGCGTACGGGGACCAGCGGCCCGGCAGGGCCGAGTCCTCGCCCACGGCGGCGAGGAGTTCCTCGGTGGTGGAGCGGCCCGGTCGGGCGACGAGGGTGACCTCGGGCCGCTCGTTGTCGGCCTCCAGGAGGTCCTCGATGCCGGCCCGGCCGCCTCCCAGCGCGTCCCACAAGGCGCTGACGATCCAGCGCGGGTGCGAGTGGTAGACGGCGAGGTGTTCCTCGGCGTCGTCCTCGTAGGGCGGGGCGACCTTCTCCAGCCAGCCGTCGAGGTCGTGCGCGGAGATCTTGCGGAGCACGGCGTTGACGAACTTCGCCCGCCCGTCGCCGAGCACCACCCGGGCCAGCTCCACGCTGGCCGAGACGGCCGCGTGGGTGGGGATGCGGGTGCCGAGCAGCTGGTGGGCGCCCAGCGACAGCACGTCCAGGACCGGCGGGTCCACCTCGCGCAGCGGCCGGTCGATGCAGGCCTTGATCACCGCGTCGTAGGTGCCCTGGCGGCGCAGGGTGCCGTAGACCAGCTCGGTGGCCAGCGCCGCGTCGCGCGCCTGGAACTCCTCGTTCTGCCGGGCCTTCTTCAGCAGCGGGGGCAGCACGAGGTTCGCGTACGCGTCCCGCTCGCCCACGGCCCGCAGGGCCTCGAAGGCCAGCATCCGGACGGGGTCCTTCTTGGGCCGGCGGTACGGCTTGGCCGGGCGGCCGTCCTTCTTGACGGCGGGCGTGCGGGGCTGGTCGCTCACGTGAAAGGTGCTCCGGGGTTACGAGTGCTTCGGGTGTCACGTACTTCAGGCACGAGTACTACAGGGGGTGCGGGCTTCCGCTCGCGGGCGGCGCGGACGCCGCGCTCCCGATCAGCCTACGTCGACGCCGCCCAGGCGCTCGCCGGGAGCGATGCGCACCCCGCGGGCCCAGTCGGCGCCCTTCATCGGCTTCTTGCCCTGCGGCTGCACCCAGAGCAGCTCGACGGCGTGCGAGCCGGTGCCGACGTACACGTTGTTCTTCGCCGGGGCCAGGACGCCGGGGGCCAGGTCGCCGCGGTCGGGGACGAGCCCGACGGAGATCAGCTTGAGCCGCTCCCCGCGGAAGACGGTCCACGCGCCCGGCGCCGGGGTGCAGCCGCGCACGAGCCGGTCGGCGCGCAGCGCGGGGGCCTTCCAGTCGATCCGGGCGTCCTCGACGGTGATCTTCGGCGCGAGCGAGATGCCCTCGGCGGGCTGCTCGACGGCGCGCAGGGTGCCGTCCTCGATGCCGTCCATGGTCGCGGACAGCAGTCCGGAGCCGGCGAAGGCCAGGCGGGTCAGCAGGTCGCCGCTGGTGTCGGTCGGGCGGATCTCCTCGGTCAGGATCCCGAAGACGGGACCGGTGTCCAGCCCCTCCTCGATCCGGAAGGTGGAGGCGCCGGTGACCTCGTCGCCGGCGATGATCGACTGCTGGACGGGCGCGGCTCCGCGCCAGGCGGGCAGCAGCGAGAAGTGCAGGTTGACCCAGCCGTGGCGGGGGATGTCCAGGGCGCTCTTGGGGATCAACGCCCCGTAGGCGACGACGGGGCAGCAGTCCGGGCCGATCTCGCGGAGCCGGGCCTGGAACTCCTCGTCGCGCGGCCGGACCGGCTTGAGGACCTCGATCCCGGCCTCCTCGGCGCGCTCGGCCACGGGGCTGGCCACCATGCGACGCCCCCGCCCGGCGGGGGCGTCGGGGCGGGTGATCACGGCCGCGATCTCGTGGCGCCCGGAGGCGATCAGAGCGTCCAGGGCGGGCACGGCGACCTCGGGGGTGCCTGCGAAGACGAGCTTCACTGGGGTACTACCTCGCTATCTCGACTGTCGGCAGCGCACCAGTCTATGGGGGCGTCCGCGCGCCCACCCACCGGCGTCGGCGAGGGGGCGTACGGGGACCCGCGCGCCCCTCGCATATGCCGACACGCCCCTGATGCGTGACCTGGCGCCGGGTGGAGCGTTGGTCAAGTGAGATTGACCGAAACGGGCCGCGAAATCAGAACGGTGTCTGCGGCCCCATCCGCTCTTCAGCACCGGTTCGAGAGGCTTCTCCATGGCCGACCACGCCACCCACGACGCCCAAGCACGGGCCAGTCTGCACCTCCTGGTGCGGGACATCGAGCGGGTTCGCCGGCAGGTGGACGCTCTGCGTACCCTCACCGCCCAGCTCGGCAACGTGTACCGCCCGCGCCGCTCCGGGCCCTCCACGGGCTTCGTCGTCTACGGCAGGGCGCCCGCCCCCACCGTCCGCCTCGCCCAAGAGCTGCGCGACAGCGTGGAGACCCTGGTCACCGCGGCGGTGGACTTCGACCGTTCCCTCGGCTTCTCCTGGGACGCCGTCGGTTCCGCCCTCGGCGTCACCAAGCAGGCCGTGCACCGGCGCTACGGGGCCCGGCGCGCGCAGGCCGCCGAGGTCGTGGAGGCGCCGGTCGAGACGACGACGACCCGGACCCTGGGGCCGCTCCCGACCATCCCCGCGGCCCGTTCCGTGCCCCCGCAGCCCGTGCGCGAGGACTCCCAGGTCGGGAGCCCGGTCGTGGCGGCCTCGCGGCCGTCCGCCTTCCCGGGCCCGCGCAACGGCTGACCCCGCGCCCGCCGCCGGGACGCCGACCCCCGACGGCCGGTCGTGGCCGTGACCCCGAAGCCCGCCCCCGGCGGGGCGACCCCCACGGTCGCTCCCGCCGGGGGCGTTCCACGTCCCGGTGCGCGGGTGCGGCCGGCGGCCCCGCGCTCAGCCGATGTCGGGCGGGTCGATCCGGATCCGGACGACCTCCCCCGCCGGAACCCCGCGCACCAGCCGGGCGGCCTGCGCGGCCTTGAGGGCGGCGGCCAGCGCGGCCCCGCTCCCCGGCGGCACCCGTACCAGGGCCCGCTCCCCGCCCGAGGGCTCCCCGCGCCGCCCGGGCAGCGGTACGGGCCCGAGGATCTCGGCGTCGCCCGGCAGCGCGGCCGACGCGAGGAACTCCTCCAGGGCGTCCCCCCGGCCGGCCACGGCGGCCATCCGGGACACGGGCGGGAACCCCAGTTGGGCCCGCTCGGCCAGCTCCCGCACCGCGTGTCCGACCGGGTCCCAGCGCACCAGGGCCTGGACGGGGCGCAGCGTGGGCTCCGCGACGACGACCACCTGTCCGCCGGGCCGGACCAGCGCGGCGGCGCCGATCCAGCGGCGCAGGGCGTCCTCTCCCGCCCGCAGGTCGGGCCGGCTCAGCATGGCCCAACCGTCCAGCAGCAGCGCCGCCGCGTACCCGGCGCCCGCTGCGACCGGTTCGGCGCCCGGGGTGCACACCACCAGGGCGGGCCGGTCCGGCACCTCGTCCAGTACGTGGTCGCGCCCGGAGGTCCGTACGGCCACGGCCGGGAAGGCCCGGCCCAGTTCCTCCGCGGTGCGCCGGGCGCCGACCACCTGGGCCCGCAGCCGGAAGGAGCCACACTCCTCGCAGTGCCACGCGCCCTCGTCCCGCCCGCACCAGCCGCAGTGCAGCGCCCGCTGGTCGGGGGCCTCCAGCGGTCCGGCGCACACCCGGCAGCGGGCCGGGGTCCGGCAGCGCTCGCACGCCAGCCGGGGCACGTACCCGCGCCGGGGCACCTGGACGAGGACGGGCCCGCTCGCCAGGCCCTCCCTCACGGTTTCCCAGGCCAGGCTGGGCAGGCGGGCCGCGCGGGCGGCGCCGTCCCGGGCCAGCAGCTCGTCGCCGACGGTCCGGATGCGGGGGGCGAGGGCCCGTACGGTCGCGCGGTCGGCGACCAGCGGCCGGGCCCAGCCGGACTCCACGAGCTGGGCGGCCTCCACGGTGCAGCTCGTGCTCCCGACGAGGAAGGCGCAGCCCTCGCTGACCGCGCGCAGCTCCAGCACCTCGCGGACGTGCGGGAAGGGGGCGTTGACGTCGGCGTGGCTGGAGTCCCCGTCGTCCCAGACGGCGACCAGCCCGAGGTCGTGGACGGGCGCGAACATGGCGGCCCGGGTGCCGACGACGGCCCGGACGGAGCCCCGGCTGACGGCGAGCCACTGCCGGTAGCGCCGCTCGGGGCCCGAGTCGGCGGTGAGGAGCGCGTGCCGGCCCTCGCCGAGCAGGGCGGTCAGGGCCGCGTCCACCCGGGAGGCGGTGCGCCCGTCGGGGACCACGGCGAGGGCGCCTCGGCCGGAGGCGAGGGTGGCGGCCATGGCGCGGGCCAGCTCGTCCGCCCAGTCGGGGCCGGGCAGGGCGGTCCACACGGCGCGCGGGGCGCCCCCGCTCGCCAGCGCGCGCAGGAAGGTGGGCCCGGCGGCGTAACGGTTCCAGGGGCCGGGCTCGGGCACGTCGGGCGGGGGCAGCGGCTCCGGAGAGGGCTTGGACTCGGCGCGGGCGCTGCGCGGGGGCAGGGCCAGCTGGAGCACGTCGGCGAGGCTGCCCGCGTACCGGTCGGCGACGGCGCGGGTGAGGGCGAGGAGCCGGGGGCCGAGGACCACCTCGGGCGAGACCACCTGGGCGAGGGCGGCGAGGGTCCCCTCGTAGTCGGACTCGGCGCGCCGCTCGACGATGAACCCGTCGATGAGGCCGCCGCCCTCGCGACGGCCGCCATGGACCTGGTGGGAGCCCGCCCCGAAGCGCACCCGGACCCGGACCCCGGGGCGCGCGGTGTCGGACAGCTCGGCCGGCACGGCGTAGTCGAACAGCCGGTCGAGGTGGAGCACGCCCTTGTTGACGAGGACGCGGGCGACCGGCAGTTCCTCGGCGAGGGCGGCCCCACGCCAGGTGCGGGGTTTGGCCTTGGGCGCCTTGGCCTTCGCCTCGGCGACCATCTCCCGGATCAGTGCGAGCTGTTCCGGCGGGGAATCGTTCGCGCTGCTCACACCTGCATTCTTACCAAACACCGCCGACAACGACGGCCCCGTGCCTCGGGCGGAGGTACGGGGCCGTGCGTCGAGCGGTACGTGGGGCCGCTACCCGGTCGTCCTACAGACCGGCGGCGGCGCGCAGGGCGTCGACGCGGTCGGTGCGCTCCCAGGTGAAGTCCGGCAGCTCGCGGCCGAAGTGGCCGTAGGCGGCGGTCTGGGCGTAGATCGGCCGCAGCAGGTCGAGGTCGCGGATGATCGCGGCCGGGCGCAGGTCGAAGACCTGGCCGATGGCGTCCTCGATCTTCTGCACGTCCACCTTGTGCGTGCCGAAGGTCTCGACGAAGAGACCGACGGGCTCGGCCTTGCCGATGGCGTACGCGACCTGGACCTCGCAGCGCGAGGCGAGGCCGGCGGCGACGACGTTCTTGGCGACCCAGCGCATGGCGTAGGCGGCGCTGCGGTCGACCTTGGACGGGTCCTTGCCGGAGAAGGCGCCGCCACCGTGACGGGCCATGCCGCCGTAGGTGTCGATGATGATCTTGCGACCGGTGAGGCCGGCGTCGCCCATCGGGCCGCCGATCTCGAAGCGCCCGGTCGGGTTCACCAGGAGGCGGTAGCCCTCGGTGTCGAGCTTGATGCCGTCCTCGACGAGCTGCGCCAGCACGTGCTCCACGACGAACTCGCGAATGTCCGGGGCCAGCAG
>NZ_JBIUTJ010000016.1:0-150133 GCF_044741845.1 Streptomyces sp. NPDC088097 | reverse complement strand
GTCCGTCCGCCAGTATTCGTGGGGCTTGCGCTCGCCCCGGGGTGTTGTCGCCGCGCGGGGGGGCGTCGGCCGGGGGGGGCGGGGGGCGGCCCCCCCCCCCCCGGGGGGGGGCGGGGGCCGGGGCCCGCCCCCACGGCCCGGACAAGCGGGGTACGGAGCCCCGATACGGGGTCAGCCGAGGGTGACGTTGTCGACGGTCCAGTACCAGTTGTTGTTTCCGCTGTAGCGGAAACGGACCTGGACGTCGGTGGCGCCGGCGGGGACCTGGAGGGCGATGGACTCGGCCTTGGCGACGGCGTCGGCGGTGTAGCTCTTGACGACGGTCGCGGCGCCGCCGTTGTAGGAGACGAGGACCTGAGCGCTCTGGCCGGCCTCGTGACGGTAGTGCGTCTGGAAGGACAGGGTGCGCGTGGTGGAGCCGGTGACGGGCCACTTGGGGGCGACCAGGGTGGAGTCGAAGGTGCCGGTGTGGCTCTTGTCGTCCCACTCGTCGGAGTCGGCGACGGCGAACACGTCACGGGAGCGGACGTTCAGCTCGCGCCACTGGTCGCGCTGCGACTGGCTCCAGAACTCGTCGGTGGCGAAGGCCCATCCGGCCCACTCGGTCACACCGCCGGTGCCCATCTTGGAGTTGTCCACGGCCCAGCCCGCGGGCGGGGTGTGCGTGAACCCCTTGGTGGCGGCCGGGATCCCGGTCTCGTCCACGCGGGCCTGGAGGTTGGGGCGCAGGGTGTCGAAGGGGTCGCTGTCGGGGGTGTTCAGCGGGACGCCGTCGAGACCGGTGGTGGGGACGCCGACCTGGGCGAGCGCGGTCGCCGCCACGTCGACGAGGCGCACGTCCTCGCGTACCGAACCGGCGGGGATGCCGGCTCCCTTGGCGATGACGAAGGTGCCGCGTTCCTGGATGGTGGAGCCGCCGTGGCCGCCGGCGTCGGTGTGGCCGTGGTCGGTGGTGACCAGGACCTTCCAGTTCTCCTGGGCGTAGGTCGGGCGGTTCTGGACGGCGGTGAGGAGCTTGCCGACCAGGGTGTCCACGCGGCCGATGGCGTTCAGGTACTCCTGGCTCGCGGCGCCCGAGGTGTGGCCGGCGTGGTCGATCTCGCCGAGGTAGACGAAGGCGGCGTCCGGGTTCTGGCCCTGGAGTTCGGCGGCTGCCGCGGTCGCGATCTTCGGGTCCTCGCTGCCGTAACCGTCGCGGTCGCCCTTGAGGCTGAGGCGCTTGTCGACCTTCGAGGAGAAGATCGGGCCGTTCTGGTCGGTGGAGGTGATGGGCTCCCAGTCGGCGGCCGCGTAGGTGTTGAGCGCCGGCTTGGCGTTCTCGACGCGGGTCAGGAAGTCCGGGTAGGCCGTGTAGTTCTTGCCGGTGAAGGAGTTGTCCTTCACCCCGTGCTTGTCGGGCCACACGCCGGTGGCGATCGTGGACCAGCCGGGGCCCGAGGAGGTGGCGGCCATCGGGTTGGCGTAGAGGGTGCTGCGGGCGGTGAGGCCCTGGGCCATCAGGCCCTTGAGGTTCGGGGCGTTGGCGGCCTTGATCCGGTCGAGGACCGCGCCGTCGATGCCGATGACCAGCACCTTGTCGGCGCCGGCCGCAGTAACCGCGGGGGCCGCCTCGGGGGCGGCGATGGCGGTGTGGGCGCCGAGGGCGGTGGCGAGCAGGGCCGTCGCGGTGGCGGCCACGGCGAGGGTGCGTCCGCGCGGGACAGGAGACACGTACTCCTCCAGGAGCAAGTGAGCAGGCGGGCGGGCGGGAAGACGGGGTGTGGGGTGCGTGGTGCGGGCACGCGACGGTCCGGACCGGGAGCGCCTGAGGAACGACCCTCGGTCCAGACCTGTTATGCAAGCGTCACTCTCCCGCCGGCGGGTGGCCGGCAGGTGACGGCTCAGCTGCCGGTCGCGGACTTCCACGCGTCGACGTAGGAGGTGAGGTTCTTGTCGATGTCGGCCCAGTCCGGCTCGAAGACCTCGACGCCGCCCATGAGCTTGGTCAGCTCGATGGCGTTGGCGTCGGTCGGCTTGACGTCGCCGCGTGCGGGGAAGCCGCCGCCGACCTCGCTGACCAGCTTCTGGGACTCCTCGGAGAGCAGGAAGTCGAGGAGCTTCTTGCCGTTCTCGGCGTGCGGGGCCTTGTCGACGAGGCCGGCGGCGTACGGGAGGGCGAAGGTGGTGGGCTTGCCGCCGTCCTTGGCCGGGAACCAGATGCCGAGGTTCGGCATGGACTTGGACTGCGCGAAGTTCATCTGGACGTCGCCGTTGGCGACGAGCAGTTCGCCCTTGTCCGTCTTGGGCGCCAGCTTGCTGGTGGAGGAGGACGGGCCGACGTTGTTGGTCTGGAGCTTCTTCAGGTACTCCAGCGCCGGCTCCTTGCCGCCGAAGTCGTGCACGGCCTTCACGAGGACGGCCGTGCCGTCGCCCGCGACGCCGGGGGTGGAGTACTGGAGCTTGCCCTTGTACTTGGGGTCGAGCAGCTCCTCCCAGGTCTTGGGGGCCTGGGCGAGCTCCTTCTTGTTGTAGACGAACCCGAAGTAGTTGTTGACGACCGAGGTCCACTTGCCGTCGGCGGCCTTGTCGGCGCCGTTGACCTGGTCGGCGCCCTGCGGGGTGTACGCCTTCAGGAGGCCCTTGCCGTCGGCCTGCTGGATGAAGGGCGGCAGGGTGACGATGACGTCGGCCTGGGTGTTGGTCTTCTCGCGGACGGCGCGCTGCACCATCTCGCCGGAGCCGCCCTCGACGTACTTGACCTCGATGCCGGTCTTCTGGGTGAAGGCGGCGAAGACCTTGTCGTACCAGCCGTCGCCCTTCTCGCTCTTGAGTCCGTCGGCGCTGTAGACGGTGACGACCTTCTCGCCGCCCTTGCCCGAGTCGGAGGAGCCGGAGTCGGTGGAGCCGCCGCAGGCGGTGAGGGAGAGCGCGAGCGCGAGGCTGCCGGCGACGGAGGCGGTGGCGCGGAGCAGGATCCTGCTGGGCATGGAACTTCCTTACGGGGAAAGGGAGTCGGCGGAAGTCAGCGGTACGAGGCTTTGGTGCGGATGCGGGAGACGGCCAAGAGCACCAGCAGGGTGGTGGCCATCAGGACCACGGCGACGGCGGAGCCGGTGAAGAGCGAGCCCCGGTCGGTGGCGGTGAAGACGCGGACGGGCAGCGGGGTCCAGTCCGGCGGGTAGAGCATCATCGTGGCGCTCAACTCGCCCATGGACAGGGCGAAGCAGAGCCCGGCGGCCGACGTGAGGGAGGGCAGCAGGAGGGGGAGCCGGACCCGCCACAGCACGTACGCGGGACGGGCTCCGAGGGAGGCCGCCGCCTGTTCGTAGGCGGGATCGAGGCGGACGATGGCGGCCGAGACGGACTGGTGGGCGAAGGCCGTGACCAGGACGGTGTGGGCCAGGACCACGATGGAACCGGTGCCGTTGAGGAGTACGGGCGGCCGGCTGAAGGCGACGAGGACGGCGAGGCCGACGACCACGGACGGTACGGCGACCGGCAGCATGAACAGGGCGTCCAGGGAACGCTTGCCGCGCTTGCCCAGGGCGGCGGCGGCCAGCGCGGCCCAGGTGCCGACGGTGAGCGCGAGCAGGCTCGCGGTCACGGCGGTGACCAGGGAGGTGGTCAGGGCCCGGAGGGATTCGCCCTGGACGGCGGCGCCGTAGTTCTCGGTCGTGGGGCCGGAGGGGAAGGCGCCGGACCAGTGGGTGGCGAAGGAGGCGGCCACCACCACGAGGAGGGGCAGGGCGAAGAGGGGCAGGAAGAGGAGACCGAAGAGGGACCAGGCGGCCCAGCGGCCGCTCCTGCTATGCACCAGCACGCTTGCCCACCACCCGGTAGAGGCCGAACAGGCCGACGGAGATCGCGATGTTGACGACGGCCACCACGCAGGCGGCCGCGTAGTCGGATTCGAGGATGGCCTTGCCGTACACGAGCATCGGGAGGGTCGTGACGTCCTTGGCCCCGGTGAACAGGACGATCCCGAACTCGTTGAGGCACATGACCAGGACCAGGCTGCCGCCCGCGGCCAGGGCCGGGAGGGCCTCGGGGAGGATCACCCGTCGGACGATCCGCGCGGGGCGGGCGCCGAGGCCGGCGGCCACTTCCAGTTGCGCGGTGTCCAGTTGGGAGAAGGCGGCGAGCAGCGGGCGCACCACGAAGGGGGTGAAGTAGGTGATCTCGGCGAGCAGGACGCCCCAGGGTGTGGTCAGGAAGTGGAAGGGGCCGTCGGCGACGCCGAAGGTGTCGGTCCAGAGCCCGTTGGCCATGCCGACGGTGCCGTAGATGAAGAGGAGGGCGAGGGTGATGAGGAAGGAGGGGAAGGAGAGGAAGACGTCGATGAACTTGGCGACGCCCTTGGCCCCGGGGAACGGCACGAAGGCGATGATCAGGGCCAGGGTGAAGCCGAGGACCAGGCAGCCGACGGTGGCCCCGACGGCCAGCCAGACGGTGGTTCCCAGCGCTTCGCGGAAGGAGTGCGAGGCGAAGACGGAGGTGTAGGCGTCGAGGGCGCCGCCGCTGTCGGGGGTGAAGGACTGCCGGACGACCAGCGCCAGCGGGTAGAGGAATACGAGGGCCAGCGCGACCACGGGAGGCAGGGCCCAGAGGGCGCGGGGCAGGGCCCGCGAGACCCTGGCATCCGGCCGCCCGCCGGGGATCGGGCCGGGCGGGGGCTGATCGGCCGGGTACGGGGCGGGCGGGTACGGATCGGCCGGGTACGGCTGCCGTGGGACCGTGCCGTCGGGGGGCCGGGGCGGGCCGGGCGCCGGGGTCGGGGGCCCGGGGGCCGGGGTCCGCTCGGCGGTTCGCCGGGGGGTGTCAGGCATCCGACACCCCGGCGGCCAGCAGCACTCCGTCGCGGGGCTCGAAGTGCAGGGTCACCTCGTCGCCGAGGGCCGGGGTCTCCCGGAGTTCGGGGAGGTCGGCCTTGACGCGGTGGCCGTCGACGTCGACGTAGAGCCGGTGCGTGGAGCCCCGCCACTGCACCTCGGCGATCCTGCCGCGCAGGGCGTTGGGGCCCTCGCCGAGCCCGAGCAGGTGGGGGCGTACGCACAGGGTCGCGGAGGAGCCCGGCGCGGCGCGGCCCGGGTCCAGCTCCAGCGGGCGGCCGGCGAAGAGGGCGCCGCCGTCGGCGACGGTGACCGGGAGCAGGTTGGCGTTGCCGACGAAGGAGGCGGTGAACTCGGTGCGCGGGGCCCGGTAGAGCTGCTGCGGGGTGCCGCAGTCCTGGAGGCGGGCCTTGTCCATGACGGCGATCCGGTCGGCCAGGGTGAGGGCTTCGACCTGGTCGTGGGTGACGTACAGGATGGAGACCTCGGGCAGTTCGCGGTGGAGGCGGGCCAGTTCGGCCAGCATTCCGGAGCGCAGCTGTGCGTCGAGGGCGGAGAGGGGCTCGTCCAGCAGGAGGACGCCGGGGCGGATGGCGAGGGCGCGGGCGATGGCGACGCGCTGCTGCTGTCCGCCGGAGAGTTCGCGGGGGTAGCGCCGGGCGTACGCGCCCATCCCGGTCATCTCCAGGGCCTCGGCGACCCGGGCCGGGATCTCGGCCTTGGGGGTCTTCTGCGCGCGGAGCCCGAATTCGACGTTGTCCTGCACCCGCATGTGCGGGAACAGCGCGTACTGCTGGACGACCATGCCGATGCCGCGCTTGTGGGGCGGGAGGGCGGTGACGTCGCGGTCGCCGATCAAGACCCGTCCGGATGCGGGCCGGACGAAGCCGGCGACCGCGCGCAGGGCCGTCGTCTTGCCCGAGCCGGAGGGGCCGAGGAGGGCCATGACCTCCCCGGGTTCGACGGTCAGGTCGAGAGAGTCCAGGACGGTGTTGCCGTGGTAGGCGACCGATACGGAGTCGAAGCGGATGCCGCTCACGCCGGCTCCGTGCCGGTTCCGGCCAGGAGTGCGGGGAGTTCGGCGATGGAGCCGAGGACGTGGGTGGCTCCGTTCGCGGTGAGGGCGGCCCGGTCGTGGGCGCCGGTGAGGACGCCGGCGACGGTGCCCGCTCCGGCCCGACTGCCGCTGAGCATGTCGTACGCCGTGTCGCCGGCGACGACGGTGTGGCGTACGTCGTCCACGGCGCCGGTGCGCAGGAAGGCGGCCAGCACCATGTCCGGGTAGGGGCGACCGCGACCGCCCGCGTCGGCGGGGCAGAGGGTGAGGTCGGCCAGGTCCCGCCAGCCGAGCGCGTCGAGGATGGCGTCCTGGGTGACGCGGGCGAAGCCGGTGGTCAGGACCACGGTGCGGCCGTCGGCGCGGAGCTTCGCGATGGTCTCGCGGGCGCCGGGGATCGGGGAGACGAGGCCGCCGTCGACGAGTTCCCCGTAGGCCCGCTCGAAGGCGGTGTTGGCGCGCCGGGCCAGGTCCTCGCTGCCGAAGAGGTGGCGGAAGACGGAGATCTTCGACTCGCCCATGGTGTCGCGGACGTACTGGAGCTTGGCCTCGTGGTCGGCGCTGCCGGGCTCGACGCCGAGGTGTTCGGCGGCGCGCTCGAAGGCGCGCTCGACGAGGCCGCCGTCGGCGACGGTGGTGCCCGCCATGTCGAGGACGATGAGCTTCTTGTCGGTGGTGCGGTCGGTCATGGTGTTCACCAGCCCAGTTCGTTCGCTGTGGTTTCGGCTATCGCGGGCGAGCAGGTCATGCCCCGGCCGCCGGGTCCGGTCACCAGCCAGACGCCGTCACCCACCTGCTGGCGGTGGACGACGCGGGTGGTGTCGGTGCACTGCGCGTACACGCCGGCCCAGCGGTGCCTGATCTTCGGCAGCGAGCGGCCCAGGAAGGACTCGACGACCTCGGTGAGGTGCTCGTAGGGGTCTTCGAGGGTGTCGAAGGCGAAGGGGTGCTCGTACTCGTGGGTGTCGCCGATGGTCAGTCCGCCGTCCCGGCGCTGGACCATCAGCAGTTGCATCTTGTGCGCGGCGGCGATCGGCGCCTGTGCCTGCTCGGCGTTGAGGGCGTCGAGGGCCTCGCCGCGGTACGCGGGGTAGTAGCGGAAGCTGTCGGCGTCGGCGACGGAGGTGGTGAGCGCCTCGCCCAGGGGGGCCGTCTGCATCATCTGGAGGCGGACGCGGCGCACGGGCAGTTCGGGGGCCAGCTCGCGGACCAGGCCGGACAGCCAGGCGCCGGTGGCCAGGACGACGGCGTCGCCGCGGTGGACGTCGCCGTGGTCGTCGCGGACCTCGGCGGGGCCGGTGACCTCGCGGACCTCGCGTCCCGCCAGGAAGGTGTAGCGACCGGTGGCCCGGAGGGCTTCGCGCAGGTGGAGCTGGGCGGTGCGCGGTTCGACGGCCGCGTCCCGCTCGCACCACAGGGCGGCCTCGAACTCTCCGCGCAGGGCCGGGTTGATCTCCCGGGCCTCGGCCGCGGTGACCAGTTCGTAGCCGCGGGCGGGGGCGTCGGGGCGGGCGAGCGCCGCCTCGGCGACCGCGCGTTCGCGGGCGTTGCGTACGGGGGTGAGGGAGCCGATGGCGCGGAAGCCCAGGCCGGGCACCTCCGCGCCGATCCGCTCCCAGAGCTCCCGGGCCCGCAGGGCGGTGTCGAGCTCCTCGCCCCCGGCCCGGCCGCTGACCCAGATCTGGCCGAAATTGCGCAATGAAGCGCCGCGGGCCTCGGCTTCGCGCTCGATCTGGACGACCTCGTGGCCGCGTTGGACTGCTTGCCAGGCGTGCATGGTGCCGACCACGCCGCCTCCGACGACTATGACTCTCACGCCGTCCAAGGTGGCCGTGCCCCGTGTCCCGCGCGGGGCCGTCCGGCGACGGGCCGGTGAACAGCCCTCGACGCTTGGACTAGACCCGTTACCTTCTCGTGATGTCATGACGCCCCTTTCGTTGCGTTTGGTGGTGGTCGGTGCTCCGCTACTCGGGCCGCAGGCGGGTCGTGAAGCTGAACCGATCCCCACGGTAGAGCGAACGCACCCTCTCCAGCGGCTGCCCGTTCTGATCCCGGGAGAAACGGTGGATGAGCAGCATCGGAAGAGCCGGCGGGGTGCCGACGAGGAGTGCCTCGCGAGGCGTGGCGAGGACCGTCTCCAGCTTCTCGTCGGCCTCGCCGAAGGAGATGCCGAGGCGCTCGCTCAGGTAGCCGTAGAAGGAGGAGTCCGGCCGGAAATCGATGTCGAGGCGCGGGGCACGGGCCACCCGGATGTACGTGCTCTCCAGCCCGACCCGCTCGTCGTCGGCGAGCAGCACGCGCTCCAGGTGCCAGACGGGCTCGCCGGGCTCGGCGCCGATGCCGCGGGCGAGTTCGGGCGGGCAGGGGAAGCGCTCCAGCCCGATCAGGTTGCGGCCGGGGCGGCGGCCCTGGCGACGCACGCCCTCGGTGTAGCTGGCGAGGGCGAGGGGCTGCTCCAGCTTGGGTCCGGCGACCACCGTGCCGCGTCCGGCGCGGCGCAGCCGCCCTTCGAGGAGCAGCTCGCGCAGGGCCTGGCGGACGGTCTCGCGGGAGACCTCGTACCGCTCGGCGAGATCGCGTTCGGTGGGCAGGGCGCCGCCCTCGCCCAGCTCGTCGAGGAGGTCCGCGACCTGCGCCTTGACGGCGTAGTACTTGGGGATGCGGCCGTGCTCGGGGATCCCGGAACGGACGGGCGAGCCGGGGCGGTGGGTCGGGTGCTGGGTCTGTTCTTCCACGCTGGGACTTTACGTGGGGCAGGTGTACGAGGATCAGCGCGCGGAAGGCTCCGCCGGCGCGGCGGGTTCGGCGCGCGCGGCGGGTTCGGCGCGCGCGGCGGAGCCGGTTCGTCCGGCGGGCGTGCGCGGTCGGCGGGTGGCCAGCAGCAGGCCGGCGCCGGCGGTGAGGGCCGCGAGGGCTCCGGCGCCGTACGTCCCGGTGCGGGGGCCGGTGTGGGCGAGGGACCCGGCCGTCTCGGAGCCGTCCTGGTCGCCCCCGTCGACGGTCGAGCCGTCGTCGGTCGTGCTGTCGCCGCCCGAATCGTCGGGCCCCTCCACGGAGAACCGGTAGCCGCCGGCCTCGCCGACCCAGTCCCCGTCGTCCCCGTGGTCACCCTTGCGCTGGACCAGCGCGGCGTCGGCGAGGACCTCGCCGTGGGGGGCGTCGGCGGTGAAGGCGAGCCGGACCTTGACGGTGACGGAGCCGCCGGCGCCGACGGCGAAGCCGGGGAAGGCCTCGCCGCCGTCGAACACGGCGATGATCTCGTCGCGGTCGGTGTGCTCCAGGCTGACGGCGTACGGGCCGCCGGGGGCGTCGAACTCCATGCGGAGGTGCGCGGGGCGCAGGACGCGGGCCTGGTCGGTGAAGACGAGGACGGGGTGGATGGCCGTGCAGGTGGTGTTGGTGTTGTTGGTGAGGTCCAAGAGCCAGGCCTGCGCGCCGGCGCCGGCCCGGTAGACGGCGGGGCCGCCCCTGATCCGGGCCCCGATGGGGAAGGTGGAGCTCTTGCCGTCGCCGCAGGTGGCCTGGGCGCGCGAGGGCAGCGCGGGCGCGGGGCGGGCGCCACCGCCGGTGCCGACGTCCACGGGGGCGGGGGCGGTCGGTGCGGCGGTGGCGGCGTTCGGGGCGGCGGCGGTGGCGAGGAGGGAGATGCCGAGGGCGGTGAGGGCAAGGGCTTTGCGCAGTCGCATGGAAGACCTTCGCTGCTCGCCGGACGGTGATCATCGGACCAGGCGACAATCACCCCGGCCCTGCCCGCACCCTCCCACGACCGCGGGCCCGCACCGAACCCCCCTCGCCCGACCCGCCCCCCTTTACCCCCGATTGGCCCAGACCGTCCGAACCACCGGATCTGGCGCCGGATCGGGCGCCGGATCGGGCGCCGATCGGACGGTTGCGGGAGCGGTTGCGGGGCCGGTCTGGGCCGGTCCGGGCCCGTCGGGGCCGGGTCAGGCCGTGCCGAACAGGGGGGCCAGGGCCAGTTCCGCCGCGCCCTCGGGCATGCCCCGCGCGGCCAGGGACACCGGCGGGGGTTCCTCCCCCAGCGACCGCGCCGCCAGTACCGCCCGGACGCCGTCCACGAAGGTCCCCGGGTCCCGGGCCACCACGCGCCCGCCCAGCAGCACCCGGTCCACGTCCAGCAGCGCGACCAGGTTCGCCGCGCCCTCCCCGAGGATCCGCGCGGCCTGGGCCAGGTCCCCCCGGGCCACCGCCGCCAGGCAGAGCACCTCCAGGCAGCCCCGCCCCCCGCAGCGGCACGGCGGCCCGTCCAGGCGCAGCACCTGGTGGCCGAACTCCCCCGCCGCCGAGCGCCCGCCCCGGTGGACCGCGCCGTCCAGTCGGAGGCCGGCCCCGACCCCGCTGGCGAAGTGCAGGTACACCGCGCTGCCGCTCCCGGAGCCCGCCAGGACCCCCGCGTTGGTGTCCTTGTCCAGCGTCACCGGCAGCCCCAGCCGCCGCTCCAGCACCTCCCGCAGCGGGAACCCGACCCACTCCGGGAACCCGGTGACCCGGCCGAGCACCCCGGTCCGCCAGTCGAGCGGGCCGGGTGCGGCGACTCCCGCCCCGAGCAGCGGCGGGGCTCCCGCCCCGCGCGCGCGGACCCGTACGACGGCCCCCCGCACCGCCTCCACCACCGCGTCCGGGCCGGCCCCGAAGTCGAGCGGCCCGCTCCACCGGGCGAGGACGGCGCCCGCGAGGTCGACCCGTACGACCCCCAGCTCGTCGCGGTCCAGGTGCACGCCGAGCGCGTGCCGGGCGTCGGGGACCAGGCGGAGCAGCGTGCGCGGCTTGCCGCCGGTCGACGCGCCGCGCCCGGCCTCGGCGACCAGGCCCTCCGCCGCGAGCCGCGCGGTGATCTTGCTGACGGCCTGCGGGGTGAGTCCCGTACGGTCGGCCAGCTCGGTGCGACCGAGCCCCGGCGCGCCGGCGGCGCGCAGCAGGTCCAGCAGCAGCGCGTCGTTGTACCCGCGCAGAAAGGGCAGGTTCACCCCGCCCCGCCCGTCCCCACCTCCGGCGGCGCCGCCACTGACCGCGTTTCCCCTGTTCACCCGCCCATTGTCCACCCTCCTTGCACTTAGGCAACACTGTTGCCAAAGTGGTCTCCATGAACAGCACCCCCGCCGCCGCCCCCCTCCGAGTCGCGCTCGTCGGCTACGGACTCGCCGGTTCCGTCTTCCACGCCCCCCTGGTGTCCGCGACCGACGGGCTCGTGCTCGACAGCGTCGTCACCTCCGACCCCGAGCGCCGGGCCCAGGTCCGCGAGGCCTACCCGGACGTCCGACTCGTCGACTCCGCCGACGAGCTGTGGGCCCGCGCGGGCGACGCCGAGGACGCCCTCGACCTGGTCGTGATCGCCTCCCCGAACAAGACCCACGTCGCGCTCGCGAAGGCCGCGCTCACCGCCGGGGTCCCGGTCGTCGTGGACAAGCCGCTCGCCGCCACCGCCGCCGAGGCCCGCGAGCTGGCCGCCCTCGCCGAACGGACCGGCACCTTCCTCTCGGTCTTCCAGAACCGCCGCTGGGACAACGACTTCCTCACCCTGCGCCGCCTCCTCGCGGACGGGGAGCTGGGCGAGGTGCAGCGCTTCGAGTCCCGCTTCGAGCGGTGGCGTCCGCAGCTCAAGGGCGGCTGGCGCGAGTCGGGCGCCCCGGAGGAGATCGGCGGCCTGCTGTACGACCTGGGCAGCCACGTCGTGGACCAGGCCCTGGTGCTGTTCGGCCCGGCGGTACGGGTCTACGCGGAGGCCGACGTGCGCCGTCCGGGCGCCGAGGCCGACGACGACACCTTCATCGCGATCACCCACGAGAGCGGGGTCCGCTCGCACCTCTACGTCAGCGCCACCACGGCTCAGCTCGGCCCGCGCTTCCGCGTCCTCGGCTCCCGGGCCGGCTACGTCAAGTACGGGCTGGACCCGCAGGAGGCCGCCCTGCGCGAGGGGTTGCGGCCGGGCACGGCCGACGGCGTGCTGTGGGGCGAGGAGGAGCCGCACCTGTGGGGCCGGATCGGCTCCGGCGAATCCCCCCTGACCGGCAGCGGGATCCCGGTGCCGACCGAGCACGGCGACTACCCCGCCTTCTACGCGGCGGTCGCGGAGGCCCTGCGTACGGGAGGCCCCGCGCCGGTCACCGCCCACGAGGCGGCGGCCTGCCTGGAGGTCCTGGAGGCCGCCCGCCGGTCCTCGCGCGACGGGGTGACGGTGGAGATCACCGGGGCGTAGCGCCCGTCCGCGTCGGCGCGGAAGGGCCACGGCCGCGCGTACGCGGAAGGGGCGGGGCGCCTTCCGGCTCCCCGCCCCCTCGTACGCGAGTCGGCGCGCTGCTCCTGCCGACCGCTACTACGCGCTCTTGAACTCCTGGCGCTGACGGCCGAGGCCGTCGATCTCGACCTCCACCACGTCCCCGGCGCGCAGGAACGGCTTCGGCTCCGGCTGCCCGGCGGCCACTCCGGCCGGCGTGCCGGTGACGATGACGTCGCCCGGGTAGAGGGTCATGAAGTGGCTCAGGTACCGCACGACGTCGCCGACCGGGAAGATCTGGTCGGAGGTGTGGCCGTCCTGCTTCAGCTCGCCGTTGACCCACAGCCGCACGTCGAGGGTCTGCGGGTCCGGGATCTCGTCCGCGGTGACCAGCCAGGGGCCGAGCGGGGTGAAGGTCTCGCAGTTCTTGCCCTTGTCCCAGGTGCCGCCGCGCTCGTTCTGGAACGCGCGCTCCGTGACGTCGTTGGCCAGGACGTACCCGCCGACGTGCGCCAGGCCCTGCTCCGCGGAGTCGAGGTAGCGGGCCGTGCTGCCGATGACGACGGCCAGCTCGGCCTCCCAGTCGGTCTTCACGCTGCCGCGCGGGATCAGCACGGTGTCGTCCGGGCCGACCACGGTGTCCGGGGACTTCAGGAAGACGATCGGCTCCGGCGGCGCCTGCGCGCCGACCTCGGCCGCGTGCCCGTGGTAGTTCAGCCCGATGCCCACGATCTTGCCTATGCGGCCGATCGGGGAGCCGATGCGCAGCCCTTCGGCGTCGAGGACCGCCAGCTCGCCGGCCGCCGCGGCTTCCCGTACCCGGGTGAGCACGGAGTCGTCGGAGAGCAGGTCGCCGTCCACGTCCGCGATCAGGCCGGAGAGGTCACGCAGGGTGCCGTCCTGGTCGAGCAGCGCGGGGCGCTCCGACCCTACGGGTCCTACACGCAGCAGCTTCATGGGCATTCTCCCGTGGTCGAGGGTGGTCGGCGCGGGGCATGCCTGAGCGCACCACGCACCGGCCGATGGGTTGCGGCCATCGGAGGATTGGTTGATCCTCCAAGATGTCCACCCAATCCGCAAGACCCTGTTCACAGACTGGAACGGGTGCCTCCGTCGACCCGTTCGACGCGCGCCTCGGCGCGCTCCTTGCGGTGCTGGAGCCACGCCCGCTCGGCGACCGACCAGGCGGTGGTGGTCAGCAGGTAGAGCCCGGCGGCCAGGGGCACCACCGCGGCGGTGATCAGCGTCCCGAAGGAGAGCAGGGGCAGGACGCCGCCCATCTTGCGCATCACGGCCTGCTGCTCGGCACTCAGCGCGGGCGCCGCCCCGAGAGACGCCGCCCCGGCGCCGTGGCCCTTGCCGTTGGCCTTGCCGTTGCCGTTGGCCTTGCCGTTGCCGTTGGCCTTGCCGTTGCCGTTGGCCTTGCCCTTGCCCGAGGTCCGGGCGGGTACCGCCGGCGCCGACGGGGGCGCGGTCGCCGCGGCCCGCCGTCCCCGTACCGCGCTCCAGGCGGCGACCACCGCGATCAGGGCGAACAGCCCGAGGAACACCACGCCGCTCTCCCCGAACAGCCCGCCGTCCGCCAGCGCCTGGGTCCACCGACCGCCGAGCGGGGCGGCGAACAGCCGGTGCCCGAGCAGTTCGTTGGCCTCGCCGTCGAACTCGGACGAGGAGAAGGCCCGGTACATCACGAAGAACACCGGCAACTGGAGCAGCATCGGCAGGCAGCCCGCCATCGGGGTCGCGCCCCGGAAGCTCGCCCGGCTCAAGGGGTGCAGGGCCAGGCGTACGAGCACGGTGAACAGCACGATCGCGGCAGCGGTCGCGGACTGGGCCAGTACCGGCTCCAGGAGCCGGCCCAACTGGGCAACGAGGTGGGTGAAAACGGACACGCGGGCCCTCCGAGGGGTCTCGTCGAACGTCGAAGAAGGTGCATTTCGGCGTGACGACCCGCGAGGGGCGCGGCAGTGCGGTCAACCGGTCGGAGAACCGGGTGACAGGCAGGCGGAAGCGAAAGCGGAAGACGGTTCCGGGAACCACCCCGGCACCGGGTCGTACTGCGCGCCCCTACGCGGCCGTCGGGACGAGACGGCCGGGCGCCCTCGGCCGGGACCGGCCGGCGGCGTCGGGATCGCGCTGCGGCAGGAACGCCGTGCGCTTCTCGCGATCTCGGATCGCGGTGCGTATGCGGTGCGGTGGTACGGGCCGTACGAGACGGGCCCCCAGGGTGGCGGCGCCCACGGCGACGGCCGCGGCCAGCACGACCACGGCGCCCGCGAGCCCCTGCTCTCCGGAGAGGAGCCCGAAGAGGCCGCCCAGCACCAGCAGGAGGGCGACCAGTCGGGACGCGCGAGAGAAGGCGAGGAAGGACAGCGGCGAGCGCGCGCCGGTGCTCCGGACCATGCGGACCGCCCCCTTCCGACCGACGAGCCCGAACCCCCGTACGGGGAAGGGGACTCACGAGCGATGTTAGCGCGCCCCTCCGACAGTCGACCCTCCGGCAGGCGACCCTCCGGCAACAGGCCCGGCGTCCGCCCCCGGAAGCGGATCCCGGGCCAGCACCTCCTCGTCCGACCGCCCGTCCGGCTTCCCGGACCCCACCCCGGAGCGCGCCCCCGCCAGGCTCACCGCCACGGCCACCGCGAGGTTCAGGGCGAGCGCCACCATCCCCGCGTTCACCCCCCACACGGGGTCCCGCCCGCCGAAGACCAACCCGCAGACCACCCCGACCCCCACCACCAGCCCGCAGACCGCCCCGAGCGTCGTCAACCTGCGCCACACCAGCCCGAGCAGCAGCATGGGCACCAGCTGCGCCATCCCCTCGTAGGACACCAGCGACAGCCGGACCAGGGTGTTGGGGGCGACGTAGGTCATCACCAGCGCCACCGCCCCGGCCACGACCACCACGATCCGCGCCCCCCTCCGCTGCCGCTCCGGCGCGCTCCAGCCCGGCAGGAACGGCAGTACGCTGCGGCCCCACATGGTGCCGATGACCAGCATGAACACCGCCATGGGGACGATCGACGACAGTGCCGCCGCCACCCCGACCACCCCGACCACCCACGGGGGCAGGGAGTCGACCACCAGCTTGAACAGCGCGAGGTTGGACTCGGATCCCGTCAGCCCCGGCACCACGAAGAGCGCGGCCATCCCCAGCAGCATCGGCACGAACAGCAGCAGGTTGTAGGCGGGCAGCAGCACGGCGTTGCGCCGCAGCGTGTCCGCGCCGCGCGCGCCGAGGTAGCCGGCGACGGTGGTCGGGAAGATGACCACGGTCAGCGCGTTCAGCACGGTCGTCGAGGCGAACCACCCGATCCCGAACCGGCCCTCGCCCCCGGGCCCGCTCCCGTGTCCGGGCAGCGTCAGCCACTGGGGCCGCTCCGCGACGAGCCGGTCGAACAGCTCCCCGTAGCCGCCGAAGTAGTGCACCGGCACGTACCAGGCGAGGAACCCCAGCGTGCCGATGACCAGCACGTCCTTGAGGACCGACACCCAGGCGCTGCCGCGCAGCCCGCTGACCACCACGAAACCGGTGGTCACGGCGAACGCCACGAAATAGGCCCACTCCAGGGAGACCGCGCCGTACGTCACGGTGGAGACGACCACGCCCATGCCGGTGATCTGCAACTGGATGTACGGCAACAGGAAGACGGTGGCGAGCAGCGCCACGACCGCCCCGAGCCAGGGCCGGTCGTAGCGGTGGGCGACCATGTCGCTGATCCCGACGAGGCCGTGCCGGCGCGCGTAGTCCCACAGCATCGGACCGACGACGTAGCCGAGCGCGTACCCGCAGGACATGTACGCGATGACGTACGTCACCGGCGCCCCGTAGACGTAGCCCCAGCCGGCCGCCCCCAGGTAGCTGAAGCTCGTGTAGCCCTCGCCGGCCATCAGCACCCAGATGAAGACGGTCCCCAGCGAGCGCCCGCCCACCGACCACTCCGCGAGCCCGCCCCCACCCCCGCCGCGCCCCCGTACGGCGAACAGTCCGAGCGCGACCGTGGCCACCATCGCCACGGCCAGGACGGTGCCCGCCACGGCCCCCGGGCTCACCGGCGCCGGTCCGCGCGCAGCACCAGCCACACCGCGAGCGGCGTGGCCAGGACCGACCCCGCCAGCCACACGAAGAAGAAGGGGACCCCGCCCACCCTCGGCTCCACCCGGTTCACCACCGGCAGCGCCCCGACGAACAGGACGAACGGCAGACAGAGCCACAGGAGTTGCGGACGTTTCACCCGATGCGAAGGCACCGCACCAGCCTAGGCCCTGCCGTCGAGGCAGCGCCGTCAGGACTTCAGCGTCGCCCACACCACCAGCCGGTACTTGGAGGTGTACTCGGGCGTGCAGGTGGTCAGCGTGAGGTACGCGCCCGGCTCGCTGTAGCCCGCGTCGGGCAGGACCGTGCTGCGCGGCACCGGCGCGATCACCCCGGTGTCCCGCTCGGTGGTCTCGGACAGCACCTTCCCGACCACGTACGTGTACCGGCGCCCCCGCACGTCGACCAGCACCTCGTCGCCCGCCCGCAGCCGGTTGACGTACCGGAAGGGCTCCCCGTGGGTGTTGCGGTGCCCGGCGAGCGCGAAGTTCCCCACCTCCCCGGGCTGCGCGGTCCCGGGGTAGTGCCCGGCGTACCCCTTGTCCAGGACGGCCCGCTTGTCGACCCCCTGCGCGACGGGCACCACGAGCCCGAGGCGCGGCACGCGCAGCACGGCGTACGCCTCCTCGTACGACGGCGCCTGCGCGGAAGCGGGGCCGGGCCCGGCCTGGGGCGGGGCCTTCGACGCGGGGGCGCCCGGCCCGGGAGCGGGCTCCCGCGCCGCCTCCGGCGTCCCACCGGCCCCGGGCGTCTGCCCCACCACCGGATCCTCCTCGGCGGCGGGCCCCGGCGAGGGGCCCTCCCCGGAGGCCGGCGCGTCCCCCTGGGCCCACCCCTCCTCCAGGGCGCGCACCCGCTCCTGAGCGGCGGCCACGGCCTGCCGGTTCGTCCACCACACCTGGTGCACCACCAGCAACGCCACCACCACGCCCAGCGTCGTGATCAGCTCGGCGCCCACCCACAGCAGCCGCGCGAAACCACCCCGGCGTCCCCGCCGGGCGCCGCCCTGCACCACCACACGCACGCGATCCCGCACGGCGGGCACCCTAAGTCCTCCCCCGTCAACTGACCAGCGGCAGTACGGTGTGAACCATGCGCCCCGACACGCCTGCCGAGCACATCGCCGAAGCCGAGCGCCTCATCCGCACGGCGACCCGCTACCCCGAGGACCAGGAGCCGCTGCTCCTCCAGGCCGCCGCCCACCTCGAACTGGCGGACGCACGCGAGCGGGCGAGCGCCCTCTACGACCAACTCCTGGCCGCCGAACCCGCCGACCCGCACCTGATCAAGGCCCTCCAGGCCGCGAACCTCTGGGAATACGGCCACGAGGCCGAGGCCCGCGCCCTGATCTCCGGGATCCGCGCGGCAGCGCCCGCCGACCCGGCGCCCTGGGAGGTGATCGCGGAAACCCTGGAGGCGCACGACGAGTTGGAGGCCTCCCACGCCTGCTTCACGGAGGCGGCGAGCCTGCTCGTCACGGACTCCGCCCCCCTCACGACGGCCACGACCGCCCTCCTCACCGGCCGCCACCGGGTGCGCCGCCTGCTCGGGCTCCCCCACGACGACTGGGACATGGTCGCCGACACCCGCCACACCGGCCCGATCCCCCTCGACGAGCTCCACGACCCCAAGCGCATCTGGGCCCTGGGCTCCGACGACCCGGCCGAGCTGCGCGCCGAGATCGCCCGGCTGCGCGCCGAGCTGGGCGACCGTCGCGCCGCCCTCTCGCGCCCGTTCCCCGTGGCCATCCTGCACTGGCCCGAGCCCGAGCTCGCGGAACTCCTGACCTCGTACCCGACCCTCTCGGCGGAGTACCCCTCCCACGCGGCCCACCTCGCCGCCACCGAGACCTCGCTGCGCGCGCTGGCCGCTTCGGGCACCACCAACCTCGGCATCGTCACGGCGAGCGTCCCCTCCTACGAGGCCTTCGCGGCCTCGGAGAAGACCTCCCCGGCCTCCCCGGCCCTCCTCCCGGAATACGCCACCACCCTCGCCGCCCGCGGCAGGGCCACCTCCTGGCCCCCCGCCGCCGGCGCCCCGTGCTGGTGCGCCTCGGGCAAGGCGTACGCGGAGTGCCACGGCGCCACCGGGTCCTGATCCGGGGCCCCGAACCACTCCGGAACGGTCTTCGACCGGCCTCGCAGCACCCCCCGCCGCCCGCGCCCGACGGCCCCGATCGAGCCCCCGGGCGCGGCGGAGGCGGTGATTACACTTGGCCCCCATGAGCAGAAAGCAGCCCCAGCCGTCCTCACCGGGACCGATCCGCGTCATGGATCTGTTCGCGGGGGCTGGGGGGTTTTCCACCGGTTTCAGCCAGTACATCCCGTCGGGTGCGGGGTCGGGCCCGGCAGGCGCGTCGAGCCCCTTCACCTCCGTCGCCGCGGTCGAGTTCGACCGGGCCGCCGCGACGACGTACGCCGCGAACTTCGGCGGCTCCCACGTCCACGCCGGGAACATCACCGACTTCGACCCCGCCCCCTTCAAGGGGGAGGTCGACGTGATCATGGGCGGTCCCCCCTGTCAGGGCTTCTCCGGACTGGGCCGGCAGGATCCGACCGACCCCCGCAACGAGCTGTGGCGGGAGTACGTGCGGGTGGTCGCCGAGGTCCACCCCAAGGTCTTCGTGATCGAGAACGTCGACCGCTTTCTGAGGTCCCCGCAGTACGCGGAGCTGCTCTCCGCCTCGGCCACCCGCGGCCACCCCCTGCACGACTACACCGTGGTGCCCGCCCTGCTGAACGCCGCCGACCACGGCGTGCCCCAGGCCCGGCGCCGGGTGATCGTCATCTGCACCCACAAGGACTTCGCCGAACCCCTCTGGCACCCCGCGCCGACCCACGCCAAGAACGGCTGGACGGCGTCCGAGAGGCCGCAGGAGGGGCTCTTCGACGACCATCCCGGTGGGCATCCACTGCCCCGCTGGGTACCCGTCTCCACGGTCTTCGACGTCTCCGCGCGCCGCCCGGTCCTGGAGAGCATGCCCGACCCCCGCGACGACGCGGACGTGGCGGGCACGGTGCCGGGGCACTGGCTCACGACGGACCTGCACTTCGGCCGCCGGCCGGAGGACCTCTCGCGCGCCCGGTACAAGGCGATCCCGGCCAACGGGAACCGCAACGCCCTGCGCGGGATCAGCTACCGCCTCGACCGCACCGGCCGCATCCGCCTCTCCACCGAACCCGGGTACGCGCGCCTGAAGGGCCCGGAGTCCTACCTGTCCACCGAGAGCTGGGACCGGCACGACTCGGGCTCCGGTGACGTCATGGGGCGCATGCGCGAGGACACCCCGTCGGTGACGATCCGCACGGAGTTCTACAAGCCGGAGAAGGGGCGCTACCTCCACCCCACGGAGGACCGGCCGATCACCCACTACGAGGCCGCCCTCATCCAGGGCTTCCCCGAGACGTTCAAGTGGTACGGGACGAAGATCGAGATCGCGCGGCAGATCGGCAACGCGGTACCGGTGGGGCTCGGCACGACGCTGGCCCGGGCCATCCACACGTTCCTGACCCGCACGGCCTGACCCGGACGGCTTTGACCGGACGGCCTCGACCCGGCCGGCCTCGGCCCCAGGGGTGGGGGCGCCGGGATCAGGGCGCCGGCGTCCCGGGTGGCTTCGGGGCCCCGGTGGGGCGCCGGGCCGCCACCACGGCCAGGATCCGGGCCGCCGCCCCGTCCGCGTCCTCGTGTTCCCAGACCCGCAGGGCCAGCCAACCCGACTCGGCGAGGCGGGCATCGGTGTCGCCGTCCCGGCGGCGGTTGCCCTCGATCTTCCCGCGCCAGAACTCCGCGTTGTTCTTCGGCCAGGTCGCGTGCTCGGGGCAGCCGTGCCAGAAGCAGCCGTCGACGAAGACGGCCACCCGGGCGGGCCCGAAGACGATGTCCGCCTCGCGCCGTACGCCCTTCACCGGCCGCCGGTGAATCCGGTAGCGGGCCCCCGCCGCGTGCAGCGCCTTGCGCAGCGCCACTTCCACCGCTGTGTCGCGGCTCTTCTGCCGGCTCATCCGCGCGCGGACGTTCGCCGTCGTCGCCAGTTTCTCCACCCGGCCATTCTGGACCGCCCCGCCGACAGCGCGGTCGGACCGGATCAGAGCGGCAGCGCGAGCTGTCGGTGGCCCCGGGCCAGGACGGTGGCCGGTGCGGGGCGGCGGCCCGCGAGGGCGAGGAGGGCGCGGAGGGCGGCGACCACCTCCGCCGGGGTGTCGCGGACCATGGCCGGCGTCGCGCTGACCACCAGGACCCCGTGGGACTCCAGGCGGAGCCGGCGGCGCAGGGTGGCCTGCCAGGAGTCGCGGGTGTAGTGGTACTCCGCCGAGTCGATCTCCAGGGCCACGCCCTCGTCGGGCCAGTAGGCGTCCGGGCTGGCCAGGAAGGCCCCGTCCGGGGTGTGGAGGCGGGCGTTCCAGAGGGGTTCGGGGAGGTCCGAGGCGCCGAGGGCGTCGCGCGCGAGGGCCTCGGCGACCGAGCGGACCCCGGCCAGGAGTTCCGCGGCGGCCCCGCGGATCGCCGGGCGGGTCAGAAGGCGGGAGGCGCGCAGTTCGGCGTGGAGGTCGTCCGGGTGGCACCAGCCGGCCTGGACGACCTGCGCGAGGACGGAACGGATCCGGTCGGGGCGCTCCCCCGGCTCGGCGCGGGCGGCGTAGTCGGCGGCGGCGCGCACGGGGCGGGCGCTGGGGACGCCCGACACGGTGACCGTGGCCGGCCAGCGGGTGGTGGTCAGGGGCCGGACCCGGGGGGTCGCGGTGAGTCGGCGCGGGGCGCGGACCAGTACGTCGGCGGGCGTGCGCGGGGCGTCGCGGATGCCGAGCAGGGCGAGCGCGGCGCCGCCGGTCAGCACGGCGGTGTCCCCGCCGAGCGGGTCGGCGGTGGGCTCGGCGGCGTACAGCACGGCGGCCAGGGCGCGCTGGCGGTGGTCCGGGGGGCCGGTCTGGAGGAGGTAGACCCGGGGCAGGAGGCGTTGCCAGGGCCCGCCGGGGCGGGTGCGGGAGGTGACGGTCCCCTCGGGGATCCCGGCGAGGCGGGTGAGCTGGTGGCGGGTGGCGAGGCCGAGCTGTCGGCGGGCCACGGGTACGGGTGCCTTGGAGGTGATCACGGCCCCGATATGCCCGGCCGGACCGCGCCCCAGACCGCCCCTTCGGGTCCCGTCGCACGACCCGGGCCCGGCGGGGCCGACAGGGGGCGGCCCGGGGCGAAGATGACGCCCCGCGGCGTGTCCTACGCCGCCCGGCCGTCGCGGGCCGGGTGGTCCGGGGACAGGAAGACCACCACTCCGCTCTCCGTGCCGGGCAGCGCGGGCACCTCGCGCCAGCCGAGCCGCCGGTAGGTGGCGACGGTGTCGGTGGCCAGCCGCGAGGTCAGCAGCCAGGCGCGCCGGTCGGGGGCGTCGGCGGTGATCTCGGTGAGCAGGGTCCGGCCGGTGCCGGTGCCGCGCGCGTAGGCCCGTACGGCGAGTTCGTCGATCTCCAGGGCCCCGACCAGAAGCTCGCGCACGCGGGCCGGTCCCAGTTGGGCGGCGACCTGCGGGTAGGCGCGGATCTTCGGGAAGGGGGCCGGCGTCAGCCAGCCGGTGGCGAAGCCGTCGATGCCGGTGGGGGACTGGGCGAAGGCCGTACGGAATCCGGGGCGGCGGACGTCCGTCTGGAGGCGCGCCGAGAACTGGCGAATGGTTTCTTCGCCCTCGTTCCAAGGGGGCGCGGAGAACACGTCCGCGTAGACGTCGACCAGCTCGTCCGAGAGGTCGAGGACGGCTCGGCCGTAAGAGATCACGGTGTCGACTCCCGGTGAAGATGGTGATGGTGCTGGGTTGAGCGGGTTTCCCTCTGGAAGACCGAATCTAAGCCCAGGAAGTTCCCGAACCCGCCAGTCCGCAGAAACGGCGAGTGTGCGACAAAACGCCTCGGTCCGGTCCGTGTCGCGGGCCGGGCCACCGCGTTGAGCAGCCCGTGGACAGACTGCTGCGGATCGCCGGTCGGTGCGCGCTCGCCTTCCTCCTCGTCCTCGGGGTGGTCGCGCTGTTGCCGCCGGCCGTCCGGGAGGCCGTGCCGGACGCGGCGATCGGCGCGGCCGTGCTCGCGCTCGGCGGGCTGGGCGCCCGCCGGGCGGTCAGGCGACCGCGTTAGCCTCGGGACGGGGCATCCGGTCCGACCGATCATCCGATGATCATCTCATCACCGGCACGACCGTCGGACGGTCGCGTGACCGTCGACGGACCCACGGACAAGACGAACGACAAACGGACAAGACGAACGAGGGAGTTCGACATGGCGCGCGTACCCAGTTCCGCGGTGGCGGCAGCCGGCCTGGTCGGCGGCTACGCCGTCGCCCGCTGGACCAAGAAGCGGCCGCTGGGCGGCGTCGTCCTCGGCGCCGCGGGGGTCGTGGCCGGGCGCGAGTGGCACCGTCGGGGCGGCGTCCCGGCGGCGGCGGGGCTCGGCGCCCTGTACCTGGCCGGCTTCGCGGGAGCGCACCCGCTGGCCAAGAAGGTCGGCGCCTGGCCGGCCGTCATCGGCGCGGCCGTGGTCGTGGCCGCCACCGCCTGGGCCGTCGCCGACCGCGACTGACCCGCGCCGGACTCCGGGGCCGCGGGGCGGAACGTTCACCCCACGGCCCCGGCCGGTCTTCGACAGGACCTACGCCCCGAAGGCCCGCGAGAGCGAGTAGATCGCGAGGCCCGCCAACGCACCGACCACCGTGCCGTTGATGCGAATGAACTGCAGGTCACGGCCGATGTGGGCCTCGATCTTGCGCGAGGTGTGCTCGGCGTCCCAACCCGCCACCGTGTCCGTGATCAGCGAGGTGATCTCGGTCCGGTAGGTGGTGACCACGTAGACCAGCGCCCCCTCGATCCAGCCCTCCAGCTTGGCCTGGAGCCGGCCGTCGGTGGCCAGCCGCGACCCCAGGGCCAACAGGGACGAGCGCACGCGCAGCCGCAGCTCGCTCCGCTCGTCCTCCGCCGCCGAGATCATCATCGAGCGGACCGCGGTCCAGGCCGAGGCGATCACGTCCTGCACCTCGCCGCGCGCCAGGATCTCCGTCTTCAGGCGCTCCACCCGCGCCCGCGTCTCGGTGTCCGACTGGAGGTCGGCCGCGAAGTCCGTCAGGAAGCGGTCCACCGCCCCGCGCGCCGGGTGGCTCGGCATGTCGCGCATCTCGGTGACGAAGCGGAGCAGCTCCTTGTAGACCCGGTCGCCGATCTTGCGGTCGACGAAGCGGGGGGTCCAGCCGGGGGCGCCGCCCTGGACCGCGTCCATCACCGACTCCCCGTGCGTGACCAGCCAGTCGTGGGCCTTGGCCAGGACGAGGTCGACGGCGCGGTGGTGGCCCCCGTCGGCGACGACCCGTTCCAGGGTCTTGCCGATGCCCGGGGCGATCTCGGCGCTCTCGGCCCGCCGGGTGATCGCCTCCCCCACGACGGCCTGCACGTCGGAGTCCCGCAGCACGGTCAGGGCCCCGCGCAGGGCCGTCGCCAGCTCGGCGGTGACCCGGTCGGCGTGCGCGGGTTCGGCCAGCCAGGCCCCGAGGCGCCCGCCGATGCCGAGGGCCCGCAAGCGGGCGCGCACCACGTCGGCCGAGAGGAAGTTCTCGCCGACGAACTCCCCGAGGGAGGCTCCGAGCTGGTCCTTCTTGGTCGGGATGATCGCCGTGTGCGGGATGGGCAGGCCGAGCGGCCGCCGGAAGAGCGCGGTGACGGCGAACCAGTCCGCGAGGGCGCCGACCATGCCCGCCTCGGCGGCGGCGGCCACGTACCCGGCCCAGCCGCCCGCACCCCAGGCGTGCTGGGCGTACTTCGCCAGGACGTAGACCGCCGCGACGAAGACCAGCAGTCCCGTCGCGGTGGCCTTCATCCGGCGGACCCCGCCGCGCCGTTCCTCGTCCGCCTCGTTGAGCACGAACAGCCCCCGCGGGGGAGCCTCGGGCGGGGCCGGTGCGGCCTCCGGTCCCGTCGTGTCGCCTGTCGCCTTCACGTGTTCCACGTGCTCCTGCCTTCCCCCCGTGGCCGGTTTTGTGTGCATAGCATCCGACTCCCGGGAGGCCCGGGGAGTTCCCGGCGCGCCGTGGACGGGACCTACAGCTCCTTGCGGCGCTCGCGGCCCTCCACCCGCTTGGCGGACTTCGGCTCCTTGACCTTGATCTCGACCCCGCCCCAGAAGGCGAGCCCGTTCACGATCACCCGGGGCGCGCCCGGCTGGGCCGGGACCGGGACGGACCCCTGGTCGAAGGCGCCCATGATGCCGATGCCCCGTACGTCGACCTCCACGCCCGGAGGGACGGTGATCTGGATCCCGCCCATGACGGCCACGCACGTGATGACGACCTCGCGCTCCGCGAAGTTCGCCTCGCGCAGGTCCAGCTCGCCACCGCCCCAGAAGGCGACCGCGTTGAAGCGGGCCGGCACCGTCCAGTGGCCCTTGCGCTGGAATCCCGACATGACCGCGACGGCCGTGGTCGAGGTTCCCGCGCCGCCGATCCGGTCCACCCAGGAGGTCCGGCCCGGCGTGCCCGCCGGGGCCGCCCGCGGGCCGACGGGGACACCGGACGGGGCGCCGGGCGCCGGCAGGTCGCGGGTGAGCGGTTCGAGGTCGGCGTACGTACGGGACGCGTACGTCGCCTCCAGGCGCTCCTCGAACTCCTCCATGTCGAGGCGGCCCTCGGCCACGGCGTCGCGCAGCCGGTCCACCACGCGCTCCCGGTCGGCGTCCGAGGCGCGCAGGGAGGGCGCCCGCTCCGACTCGGGCGCCGTGCGGGGCGCCGGGGCGGGGGCGGGGGCGGGGGCGGGCTTCTCCAGTGACGTCGCCCTCTCCGGCGACGCCGTCTCCTCGGGCAACTGCTCTTCCGGCAACGGCTTCTGAGGCCGCTCGTCACTCATGTGGACCACCCTATGCAGTCGTACCACGCGGGTGTACGTCCTACCCCGAGGCGGGCCCCGGGCCCGCCCCTGATTTCTCCCTCACCCGGCCCCCTCACCCGGCCCCCTCACCCGGACCGCTCACCCCCGCCCCGCGTACATCCGCGCGATCACGTCCTCGATGTCCGGTTCCCGCACCGACAGGTCCAGCAGCGGGTAGCGGGCCGCCACCTCCGCCACCAGCGGGGCCGCCGAGGCCTTGGCCGGGAAGGCCAGCCACTGCCGGGCCCCCTCCACCTTCACCACCCGCGCCCCCGCCACCTCGATGGGGGCGAGCTCCCGCTCCAGGTCGAGCACGAGCGTCCGCTCGCTCTCCGCCCCCTGCGGGCCCGCCTCGTGCAGGCCGCCCAACGGCCCGTCGTACATCAGCCGCCCGTGGTCGATGACCATCACCCGCTCGCACAACTGCTCGATGTCCTGGAGGTCGTGCGTCGTGAGCAGCACCGTGGTGCCCAGCTCCTCGTTCAGCTGCCGCAGGAACCCCCGCACCTTGGCCTTGCTGACCACGTCCAGCCCGATGGTGGGCTCGTCCAGGTACAGCACCTCCGGATCGTGCAGCAGGGCCGCCGCGATGTCCCCGCGCATCCGCTGGCCGAGCGAGAGCTGCCGTACGGGTACGTCGAGCAGCTCGGCCAGGTCGAGCCGGTCCACGCAGCGCTCCATGTTCCGGGCGAACCGCGCGGCCGGGATCCGGTACATCCGCCGCATCAGCCCGTAGGAGTCCTTGAGCGGCAGGTCCCACCACAGGGTGGTGCGCTGCCCGAACACCACCCCGATCCGGTGCGCGAGCCGCATCCGCTCCCGCGCCGGGTCGATGCCGGCGACGCGCAGCCGCCCGCCGCTCGGGGTGAGGATGCCGGTCAGCATCTTGATGGTGGTGGACTTGCCCGCCCCGTTGGGCCCGATGTAGCCGACCATCTCCCCCCGGGCCACCTCGAAGGTGATCCCGTCCACGGCCCTGACCTGCCGTTTCTCCCGCCTCATCCAGTTCACCCGGCGTCGGACGTCGAAAACCTTCTCGACCCCCTCCAGTGAGATCAGTGCCTCGGTCACAGCCGGCTCAACTCCCCGTGCTTCGATACGAACGGACTCCCGCGCGCCACGCCAGCGACGCGGGCAGGAACACCACGAAGGCCACCAGCGGGCTCAGGAAGCCCACCCACCCCGGCAGCCCCAGCGGCTCGGGCCGGCCCAGCACGTACAGCGCGGGCAGCCAGTTGACGAAGGCCAGCGGCACGATGAAGATCACCCCGCGCAGCAGGTCCTTCGCGAAGACGGTCGGGGGGTACTGGAGCATCGTGCAGCCCCCGTAGGTGAAGGAGTTCTGCACCTCGGCGGCGTCCCCGGCGACGAACTGGAAGGCCGCACCGGCCACCATCACCGCCCCGAAGATCCCCGCCCCCGCCACCACCATCACCGGGACCAGCAGCACCTTCCCGACCGTCCACTCCAGGTCGAGGGACGCCAACGCCCAGGTCAGCACGCCGAGCCCCTGCGCGACCCGCCCCAGCCGACGCAGCGCGAACCGGTCCGCCGCCACCTGCGCCAGCACCGGCACGGGCCGCACCAGCATGGTGTCGAGGGACCCGTCGCGCACCCGGGCCCCGATCCGGTCGGTGTTGCCGAGGAGCAGGTCGGCCAGGCCCAGGGAGGCCGAGCAGGAGCCGTAGAGCAACGCGACCTCGGGGAGGGTGAAGCCGCCCAGCACGTCCACGTGCGAGAACATGATGAAGATCGTGACGAAGTCGAGGAGCGTGATCGCCGCGTTCCCGAAGAGGGAGAGGAAGAAGGAGGTCCGGTACGTCATCGTCGAGCGGACCCACATCCCGACGATCAGCCCGTAGCCGCGCAACCCCTCACGCACCCTCCCGCCGGACCGGGCCTCCTCCGGCCGGGCCGCGGGCTCCTCCCGCCCGACCAGGGTCAGTTCCGTCTCAGCCACCCTGGACCACCACCTTCCGCGTGGCCGCCGACTGCGCCAGGCGCCCCGCGCCCAGCAACACCAGCACCCAGAACACCTGGAACCCCAGCGCCCCCAGTGCCGCCCCGGCCCCCGCGTGGGTGCCCAGCAGTACGTCCATCGGCACTTGGAGCATCGCCGCCCACGGCAGGACGCCCACCAACTCGCCGAAACCTCCGGGGAACACCGTCAGCGGCAGCAGCATCCCCGAGAAGAAGATCGTCACGACCGTGGCCATCATGTTGATCCCGGAACCGTCCATCAGCCAGAACGCCGCGAGCCCCAGCAGGTAGCGCACGGCGAAGCTCACCACGAGCCCCAGCAGCACCGACACCGCGAACAGCAGCCAGCGCGCCGGGTCGGTCGGCAGCGCCAACGGGAAGAGGAACGCCCCCACCAGCAACGGCACCAGCCCGCGCCCCAGCAGTTGGAAGGCGGCCCGGCCCAGGTCGGCCGCGAGCCACCACAGCTGGAGGTCCGCCGGGCGGTACAGGTCCACCGCGATGTCCCCCGTACGGACCCGCTCTTGCAGTTCCTCCTGGAAGCCGCCCCCGATCAGGGCGCCGGCCGCCAGCAGCGACTGGCTGACCCACACGAAGGTGAGGGCCTGCGCCTGGTCGTAGCCGCCGAGTCCGGGACGCTCGTCCCACAGCGCGATGTAGGTGTAGGCGACAATGAGGCCGAAGACGGTGTTCGTGAACACCCCCGCGGCCGTCGCCGTCGCGTAGGTGGCGTACCGCCGGAATCCGCCGCCCGCGACGGCCAGGTAGAGCGACACGCTCCCACCGGCTTTCTGACGCACCGTATCCCTCCCATTTCCCGTTCGTTCCTACGTCGGCCAAAGCGCGCGAGCTTAGTGCGGAGGGGCGAGCCACGCGACCGATTTACGCCCGCCCGGGGCGGAATCGCCGGGCATCAGGTAGACACCATGAGGTACAGAAGTGGATATTTCGTACGGCCGCGAGGAGTTCCGGAGATGAGCGACCAGTCACCACCACCGGGCTGGACCCCTCGCGATCCGGACACCCCGCCACCGCCGGCGGGCCGGACCCCGCCCCCCGCGCAGGGCGCACCCCCCGCCGAGAACGGCAAGGGCGGCAAGGGCGGCAAGGCCACGCGCAAGCGCACCGGATGGCGGCGCCTGCTGCCGACCTGGCGGATGCTCCTGGGCGGCCTGCTGCTGGCCGCCCTGTTGATCGGCGGCGCCCTCGTCGCCGGATACCTGCTGGTCGACATCCCGCCGGCCAACGCCGCCGCCACCGCCCAGTCCAACGTCTACCTCTACGCCGACGGCTCCCAGCTGGCCCGCGACGGCGAGGTCAACCGCGTCAACGTCCCCCTGTCCCAGGTCTCCCGCAGCGTCCAACAGGCCGTCCTGGCCGCCGAGGACCGCGACTTCTACTCCGAACGGGCGGTGGACCCCAAGGCGATGGTGCGCGCCGCCTGGAACACGGCCACCGGCAAGGGCAAGCAGTCCGGCTCGACCATCACCCAGCAGTACGTCAAGAACTACTACCTGGGCCAGGAACAGACGCTGAAGCGGAAGGCCAAGGAGTTCTTCATCGCGATCAAACTCGGTCGCGAGGAGTCGAAGGACTACATCCTTGAGGGATACCTGAACACCAGCTACTTCGGCCGCAACGCCTACGGCATCCAGGCCGCCGCCCAGGCCTACTACGGCAAGGACGCCAACAAGCTGACCACCGCCGAGGGCGCCTACCTCGCCACCCTCCTCAACTCCCCCAGCGCCTTCGACGTCGTCGCCCACCCCCAGAGCCGCGGCCGCGCCGAGGCCCGTTGGAACTACGTGCTCGACGGCATGGTGAAGAAGAAGTGGCTGTCCCCGGCGGACCGGGCCGCGGCGAAGTTCCCCGAGCCCGGCAAGATCCGTCCCCCCTCCGGCCTGTCCGGCCAGCGCGGATACCTCGTCGAGGCGGTCAAGGACTACATCGTCGGGAACGGCATCCTCGATGACAAGACCCTCGCCGAGGGCGGCTATCGCATCACCAGCACCATCGACAAGCGCCGCGAGAACGCCTTCGTCGACGCCGTCGAGAAGGAGATGGTCGACAAGCTCGACCCGGCGGCCCGCCCCGCGGACCGGTACGTACGCGCCGGCGGGGTCTCCATCGACCCGGCCACCGGCAAGGTCGTCGCCCTCTACGGGGGCGTCGACTACACCCGGCAGTACGTCAACAACGCGACCCGGCACGACTACCAGGTGGCCTCCACCTTCAAGCCGTTCGTGTTCGCGTCCGCCGTGGAGAACGACTCCCGCACCCAGGACGGTCGTCGCATCACCCCGAACACCCTCTACAACGGCGACAACCGGCGGCCCGTCGTCGGCGGCCGGATCCGCTACAACCCGGAGAACGAGGGCCAGATCTCGTACGGGGACATCACCGTCAACACCGCCACCGACCTCTCCGTCAACGCCGTGTACGCGCAGATGGCGGTCGACGTGGGCACCGTGAAGGTCAAGGAGACGACGATCGCGCTCGGCATCCCCGAGGACACCCCGAACTTCCCGCCGGTCCCCGCCATGGCCCTGGGCACCCTCCAGGCGAGCGTCCTGGACATGACGCACGCGTACGCGACGCTGGCCGACCACGGCCGCCGCACCCCGTACACCTTCCTGGAGAAGATCTCCAAGGACGGCGAGGACGTCCACCTCCCCGCCCGCGCGGCCCGGCAGGCCGTCAGCCGGGAGGCCGCCGACACGACCACGTCCATGCTGGTCAGCGTCGTGGACAACGGCACGGGCACGGCCGCCCTCGCCGCCGGACACCCCGCGGCGGGCAAGACGGGCACGGCCGAGCTGGACCGTTCGGCCTGGTTCGCGGCGTACACCCCGGGCCTGGTCACGGTGGTGTCGATGATGGGTCAGGACCCGGACACGGGCACGCTCCAGTCCCTCTACGGCGCCTTGGGCGAGGCCCGCATCGGGGGCGGCGGCTACCCGGCCCGGATCTGGGCCGCCTACACGAAGACGGCCCTGGAGGGCACGGACCCGGTGGACTTCGACCTCGAACTCCAGCCGGGGGCCGACCGGCTCCCGCCGCTCCCGCCCACCCTCCCGGAGGAACCCCAGGACGGCAGCAGCGCGCCGACCCGCCCGACGGGCGGGCAGGACAACGGGGGGCAGAACACGGGCGGCCGGAACAACGGCGGTCAGAACAACGGAGGTCAAACGAACGGCGGCCGGAACAACGGCGGCCAGAACAACGGAGGTCAGACGAACGGGGGTCAGACGAACGGCGGCCAGACGAACGGCGGCGACACCACCGGCGGCCAGACCACCGGGGGCCAGACGAACGGCGGACAGACCACCAGCGGTCAGAACAACGGCGGACAGACCACCGGAGGCCAGACCACGGGCGGGCAGACCGACGGGGGCCAGACCACCGGCGGGCAGACCACCGGAGGCGACACCACAGGCGGACAGACCACCGGCGGTCAGACGAACGGCGGCCAGACCACCGGGGGCGACACCCAGGGCGCCACCCAAGGCGGCGCCACCCAGGGCCGCCGCCGCCCCCCGGCCCAATTCGTGGAGTAGACGGACCACGGGACCGGGCGGGTCAGTGACCGGGCGGGTCAGTGACCGGGCGGGTCAGTGACCGGGCGGGTCAGTGACCGGAGGTGGCCTTGAGCCCCACCACCGCGACCAGCAGCAGACAGATGAAGAAGATCCGGGCGGCGGTGACGGGCTCCCCCAGCACCGCCATACCGAGGACGGCCGCACCGGCCGCGCCGATGCCCACCCACACCCCGTACGCGGTACCGATGGGCAGGGTCTTGGCGGCGTACGACAGCAACACCATGCTGGCCACGATCCCGGCGCCGGTGAACACGGACGGCCACAGCCGGGTGAAGCCCTCGGTGAATTTCATGCCGATCGACCAGCCGACTTCGAGCAGACCGGCGACGAGAAGCAGAACCCAGGCCATGGCAGGCACCTCCGGGACGAGACGGAACGGGGAGTGCGTCGTCTTTGCGTCCTGCGACCCGGTACGGCGCGTCTCGTCGGGGTTCCCCTCCACCGTAGCAAAGGAACCGGAAGGGGGCCGGTGACCTCGGCCACCAGCCCCCTCATCGCACTACGGCTCACGAAATCCTCGGAAGGGCCCCTGCGGGTCAGAGGTACAGGCCCGTGGAATCCTTCGAACCCTCCAGCCGCTCCGCGGCCACGGCGTGCAGGTCCCGCTCGCGCATCAGCACGTACGTCGCCCCGCGCACCTCCACCTCGGCCCGGTCCTCCGGGTCGTAGAGCACCCGGTCGCCCGGCTCCACGCTCCGTACGTTCTGCCCGACCGCGACCACCTCGGCCCAGGCCAACCGCTTGCCCACCGCGGCCGTCGCCGGGATGAGGATGCCGCCGCCCGAGCGGCGCTCGCCCTCGGGCAGGTCGGACTTCACGAGCACGCGGTCGTGGAGCATGCGGATGGGCAGCTTGTCGTGGGTGGTGGTGTCGTCGCTCACGCCCCGAACCTACCCGCCCCCACCCGCCCGGTACCCCGGAGGGTGGTCACCGCTTGCGGCGCGCCGTGGCGACGAGCAGCCCCACCACACCCACCGCGAGGAGCGCGACGGGCAGGATGCGCTCCATGCGCGGGGCTCCGTCGGCGTCGCGCAGGCCGTCCTTCACATCGGTCACGAGCCGGTTGACGGCCACGAGGGCACGCCCGGCGGTCTGGTCCACGGCGGAGGCCGCCTTGGCCTTGGCGTCCCCGATGATCGTCTTGGGGTGCACCCGCACCCCGATCTCGTCGAGGGTCTCGGCGAGCTGCTCGCGACGGCGGACGATGTCCGCCTCGATCTGTGCGGGGGTCCTGGCTTCCGGCACCGCGCTGCCTCCGTCGTTTGTCTTCTGTGGGCGTGATCCGTCATGGACAGTCTGTCAGCTCCGTCAGCTTAGGCTCATGGCGTACCGATCCCCTCCCGAGGAGACAGTTGACATGAGCGAGCGACTCCAGCCGGGCGACCCCGCCCCCGCCTTCACCCTGCCCGACGCGGACGGCAACGAGGTCTCGCTGGCCGACCACAAGGGCCGCAAGGTGATCGTGTACTTCTACCCGGCGGCCCTGACCCCCGGCTGCACCAAGCAGGCGTGCGACTTCACGGACAACCTGGACGTGCTGGCCCAGGCGGGCTACGACGTCATCGGCGTCTCCCCGGACAAGCCGGAGAAGCTGGCGAAGTTCCGCGAGCAGGAGCACCTGAAGGTCACCCTGGTCGGCGACCCGTCGAAGGAGACCCTGACGGCGTACGGGGCCTTCGGCGAGAAGAAGCTCTACGGCAAGACGGTCACCGGGGTCATCCGCTCCACGGTGGTCGTGGACGAGCAGGGCAAGATCGAGCACGCCTTCTACAACGTGAAGGCGACGGGCCACGTAGCCAAGATCATCAAGGACCTCGGCGTCTGAAGCCGACCCGCACCCCCGGCCCGAGCGGCCCGCACCCCTCCGGTGCGGGCCGCTCCGCTTATCGGACGAAACCCCCCGTGACCGGCTGCCGGCCACCCCGTTACTCCGTACGAGGACCGCACGCGCGGCCGAACACGGAGGGGACCGGAATGCCGACCAGCCCGTACACGAAGCAACGCCTCACAGCGGCGGCGAGCACGTCAAGCACGCTGACGGAGGCACTGGCGAAGCTGGGGGTCGACCCGAGGGGCCCGTCGCGCCGCTACCTGCTCGACCGCATGCGGAAGCTGGGGGTGGAGGTGGGCCACTTCGAGCGGGAAGGGGGGAAGTGGACGAAAGAGGTCCTCCAAGCCGCGGTGTCCACATCGACGAACATGTACGAGGTGCTGCGGCGCCTGGGGGTGGAGGGCGTGGGCGGCCACCACACCCACATCAGCCGCAAGGTGAAGGCCCTGGGGATCGACACCTCGCACTTCACCTCGTCCTCCGGCGCGGGCCGGCACCACGCCCGCAGGACCCCCGCGTCCCTGCTCGTGAGGCAGGAGCCCGAGAGGGCGCAACGCGTTCCAGGTGAGCGGCTCAGGCGCGCACTGACCGCACTCGGCGTGGAGGAGCGCTGCGCGGAGTGCGGTATCCACGCCGAGTGGATGGGCGAGCGCCTACCGCTGGAAGTGGACCACATCAACGGTGACTGGCGTGACAACCGCCCGGAGAACCTCCGACTGCTGTGCCCCAACTGCCATGCCACGACCGACACGTACCGAGGCCGGGCCAAGGGGCGTCGATGACCGGCCCGATCCGCTACACGCGGGAGGTCCTGGCCGACGCGGCCGCGCACTGCGAAGACATCGAGGCGGTGATCGCCCGTCTGGGCACAGAAGACCCGCACCCCGGGCTCGGCGCCTACCTCGTGCGGCGCATGCGCACCTACGACATCGACGTCTCTCACCTCCGCCGCAGGCCGTACACGCGCCATGTCAGGCCCGGGGCCGCAGCCCTGCGCGAGGCGGTCGCGGTGTCCCTGTCGCTGGCCGAGACCCTGCGGCACCTCGGGCTTCCCGGCGGCTCCAGCCGCAACGATTCCCTCAAGGCGTGGATCCGAGAGGCCGGACTCGACACGTCGCACTTCCTGGGTCAGGCGCACCAGCGCGACAGGCCGGGCACGGTTCCCCGTCGGACGGCCCAGGAGATCCTCGTCCGCCACGAAGGGAAGCGGCGTACCGCGACCAGGTTCCTGCGCAGGGCATTGCGCGAGATCGGGGTACCCGAGTGCTGTGACCGGTGCGCGACGCCCGCGCGATGGCGAGGGCGCCCCATGACCCTGGAGGTCGACCACGTCAACGGCGACTGGAGCGACGACCGCCCGGAGAACCTCCGGCTGCTGTGCCCCAACTGCCATGCGATCACCAGCACCTGGTGCCGGGGAGGTACCCGCAGGCCGCCCCGATGACCGCCTCCTCACAACCGGCCCTCGACGGCCAGTAAAGTGTCCGCGATGGGTCCGTACCCCAGCTGGCCAGAGGGCGCCGGTTTAGGTCCGGTGTGTCGTGGGTTCGAGTCCCACCGGGCCCACCAACCCGAAGGCCCCGTACGCGAGCGCGTGCGGGGCCTTCGGCGTGCGGGGCCGGCTCAGCCCAGCAGCTCGCGGACCGCCGGGATCAGGGCTCGGAAGGCCTGGCCTCGGTGGGAGATGGCGTTCTTCTCCGCCGCCGTGAGTTCCGCGCAGGTACGGGACTCGCCCAGGGGCTGGAGGACCGGGTCGTAGCCGAAGCCGCCCGCGCCCGCCGGGGTGTGGCGCAGGGTGCCCAGGAGGCGGCCCTCGACGACGCGTTCGGTGCCGTCCGGCAGGGCGAGGGCCGCCGCGCAGAAGAAGTGGGCGGCGCGGTGCTCGTCGGCGATGTCGCCGAGCTGGGCCAGGAGCAGGTCCAGGTTGGCCTTGTCGTCGCCGTGGGCGCCGGCCCAGCGGGCGGAGAAGATGCCGGGGGCGCCGCCGAGGACGTCCACGCAGAGCCCGGAGTCGTCGGCGACGGCCGGCAGGCCGGTGGCCCGCGCGAGGGCGTGGGCCTTGAGGAGCGCGTTCTCGGCGAAGGTGACGCCGGTCTCCTTCACGTCCGGGATCTCCGGGTAGGCGTCGGCTCCGACCAGCTCGAAGGGGAGGCCGGCGTCGGACAGGATCGCGTGCAGCTCGGTGACCTTGCCGGGGTTGCGGGTGGCCAGGATCAGGCGGCGGGGCGTGGAAGTCATGGCTCCATTATTCCGCCGCGCCGGCCGGCTCAGCCCGGGGTGCAGACCTTGGAGATCTCCTTGGCGGCGTCCGCGACGGGCTGGACGTCGGGCGTGGCGTCGCCGTTCTCGACGGAGGTGCGGACGTTGCCGACCGCGGTGGTCATGGAGTCGACGGCCTTGGAGAGGTCCGCGTTGCCGGTCGAGTCCTTGATCTGCTTGAGGTTGGTCTCGATCTGGGTGAGCGCGTTCTGGGTGTCCTGGACGCTGTTCCCGGCCTGGGAGACCGCCTGTTGGAGCTGGTCGACGCTGTTGGCTATGGCGACGGCGGTGTTCGCGCAGTCCATCGCGGTGGAGATCGCGTCGCAGGAGGCCAGGGCCGGGACGGTGAGGACGGCGGTCAGGGCCACGGCGGCCAGGCGGAGTTTGGGCTTCATCGGAGTCCCCCCAAGGACGTGGGTGTGGCGACGCGGACGTGTCGTGCGGGAGCGCGACACGCGTACGTACGTACGACGGCTCAACGTGGACGGGCGCACGGCTGTGACACCGTGCGCCCGTACCGGCGTAGACGCGGGCCCGTGCCCGGCGGTTGCTACGGGAGCTGCAGTTCCAGCGCGCTCAGCTGGAGGGCCTCCAGGTCGGCGCAGCCGCCGGCGGCGAGGTCGAGGAGCGCGTTGAGCTCCTTGCGGTCGAAGGGCTCGCCCTCGGCGGTGCCCTGGACCTCGACGAAGCGGCCGTCGCCGGTGCAGACGACGTTCATGTCGGTCTCGGCGCGCACGTCCTCCTCGTAGCAGAGGTCGAGGAGGGGGGCGCCGTCGACGATGCCGACGCTGACGGCGGCGACGGTGCCGGTGAGGGGCTTGCGTCCGGCCTTGATCAGCTTCTTCTTCTGGCCCCAGGCGACGGCGTCGGCGAGGGCGACGTAGGCACCGGTGATGGCGGCGGTGCGGGTGCCGCCGTCGGCCTGGAGGACGTCGCAGTCCAGGACGATGGTGTTCTCACCGAGGGCCTTGTAGTCGATGACGGCGCGCAGCGAGCGTCCGATGAGGCGGGAGATCTCGTGCGTGCGGCCGCCGATCTTGCCGCGGACGGATTCGCGGTCGCCGCGGGTGTTGGTGGAGCGGGGCAGCATCGAGTATTCGGAGGTGACCCAGCCTTCGCCGCTGCCCTTGCGCCAGCGCGGGACGCCTTCGGTGAAGGAGGCGGTGCAGAAGACCTTGGTGTCTCCGAAGGAGACGAGGACGGAGCCTTCCGCGTGCTTGCTCCATCCACGTTCGATGGTGACCGGGCGGAGCTGTTCGGGCGTACGGCCGTCGATGCGAGACATGGCTGTGAGCCTAGTCGGTGCCCGGGTGCGCGAAGACCCCGTCCGGTGTCCGGTACGGGGCGGTACGCGGTCGGCGCGGGGTCTTCGTGGTGGGGTGGTGCGGGGTCTTCGTGGTGGGGTGCGGAGCCGGTGGGCTCAGCTCACATCATGTCTTCGATCTCGCCGGCGATCGGGTCGGCGTCGGTGCCGATGACGACCTGGATCGCGGTGCCCATCTTGACGACGCCGTGGGCGCCGGCGGCCTTGAGGGCGACGTCGTTGACCAGGCTCGGGTCCTTGACCTCGGTGCGGAGGCGGGTGATGCAGCCCTCGACCTCTTCGATGTTGTCGATGCCGCCGAGCCCGGCGACGATCTTCTCAGCCTTGGTGGCCATGTGTTTCTCCCTGGGTGTTTCGAAGAACGAGTCTCGGCGGCCGTAACCAGGTGCGTCCGCTTGGTCACGGTAACCCACGGTTGGCCCATCTACGCGGGCATGGGACCTGTTCCTGCCGAATGATGACCATCAGCAGCAGCCTGCCCGCAACTGGTCTACACCAGTGTGCCGCAAGTGTTGCGACTGCCAAAACGGGCCGGGTCAGGGAGGACGCGATGAGCGCGAGCAGTGCTGCGGCGGTGCCACAGCCGAAGTGGTGGAACGGCCTCTTCCAAGGGCTTCAGAAGATGGGGCGGAGCCTCCAACTGCCCATCGCCGTGCTGCCGGCGGCGGGCATCCTGAACCGGTTGGGGCAGCCCGACGTGTTCGGCAAGGACGGCCTGAACTGGACCGGGCTCGCCAGGGTGATGGCGGGCGCGGGCGGCGCCCTGCTCGATCCGGACCTCGGCCTGCCGCTGCTGTTCTGCATCGGCGTCGCCATCGGCATGGCCAAGAAGGCGGACGGCTCGACCGCCCTCGCCGCCGTCGCCGGGTTCCTCGTCTACCGGGGCGTCCTGCACGCCTTCCCCAAGGACTGCCCGCCGGGCACCCGGAACATCGGCGGCGGGTGCCTGGGCCCGAACGACACCTTCGCCGGGTTCACGTACCAGAACCCGGGGGTGTTCGGCGGCATCGTCATGGGCCTGCTCGCGGCCTGGTTCTGGCAGCGCTACCACCGGGTGAAGCTGGTCGACTGGCTGGGCTTCTTCAACGGGCGCCGGCTCGTCCCCATCATCATGTCGTTCGTCGCGATCGTGTTCGCCGCGCTCTGCCTGTGGATCTGGCCGCCGGTCGGCGACGCGCTGGAGAGCTTCTCCGACTGGCTGATCGGCCTGGGCTCGTGGGGCGCCGGCATCTTCGGCATCGCGAACCGCGCGCTGCTGGTGATCGGCCTGCACCAGTTCCTGAACGTGCCCATCTGGTTCCAGTTCGGCTCGTACACCACGCCGGAGGGGAAGACCGTCCACGGCGACATCAACATGTTCCTGAACGGCGACCCGGACGCCGGCCTGTTCCTGTCGGGCTTCTTCCCCATCATGATGTTCGCCCTGCCGGCGGCGGCGCTGGCCATCACGCACTGCGCGAAGCCGCTGCGCCGCAAGGAGGTCGGCGGCCTGATGCTGTCGGTCGGCCTGACCTCGTTCGTCACGGGCATCACGGAGCCGCTGGAGTACTCGTTCCTGTTCGTCGCGCCGGCGCTGTACGCGGTGCACGCGGTGCTGACGGGCGTGTCGATGGCGGTGACGTGGGCGTTGGGCGTGCACGACGGCTTCAGCTTCTCTGCGGGCCTGATCGACTACGTCATCAACTGGAACCTGGCGACCAAGCCCTGGATGATCATCCCGATCGGTCTGGTTTTCGCCGCCGTCTACTACGCGGTCTTCCGCTTCGCCATCACCCGCTTCAACATCCCGACACCGGGCAGGGAGTCGGACGAGGAGATCGCGGCCATGCAGGGGGAGACCACCAAGGCGTGAGCAAACCGCCGCAACCCGTACCCTTTCAGGCCTAAGGCCTGAGCGCGAAGGCCTTCGGACCCATCGGGTCCGGGGGCCTTTGTCTCTGATGCACCCGTGTGTCCTCCACCACGAAAATGATGGGTTCCTTACGCAGACCTCACCGTGCTACAACTGGTCTACACCACTAAGTGGTGTAGACCAGATGGCCGGTTCCGGTCCTAGGTCCCCCCGTTTCTGAGACGCCGCCAACCCCCTTCCTTGCCCCCTGGCAGCGCCTTGTCCTCTGGAGGAACCCCATGTCCACAGCGACCGCTGCGGAAAAGAAGAAGGGCGCTGGCGTGATGGCCGTCATGCAGCGCATCGGCCGGAGCCTCATGCTCCCCGTTGCCGTGCTGCCGGCCGGCGCTCTGCTGCTCCGCCTGGGCGCGGACGACATGCTCGGCGACAAGGACGTGTTCCCGACCTTCGTCCTGAAGATCGCCGGTTACATGGCCGCCGGTGGTGGCGCGATCCTCGACAACATGGCGCTGCTGTTCGCCGTCGGCATCGCGATCGGCTTCGCGAAGAAGTCGGACGGCTCGACGGCCCTGGCCGCCGTCACCGGTTACCTGGTCTTCCAGAAGGTGCTCGCCACCTTCACCGACTCGAACCTGCCGAAGGTCGCCAAGGTCGCGGCGGGCAAGATCGTCGAGGTCGACGCCCCCGTCAACGCCGGTGTGCTCGGCGGTGTCGTGATGGGCATCATCACCGCCCTGCTGTACCAGAAGTTCTACCGGACCAAGCTGCCGGACTGGGCGGGCTTCTTCGGCGGCCGTCGCCTGGTGCCGATCCTCTCCGCCCTCGCGGGTCTGGTCGCCGGTATCGTCTTCGGTCTCATCTGGCCCGTCCTCGGCGCCGGTCTGCACAACTTCGGCGAGTGGCTCGTCGGCTCCGGCTCGGTCGGCGCGGGCATCTTCGGTGTCGCCAACCGCGCGCTGATCCCGATCGGCATGCACCACCTGCTGAACTCCTTCCCGTGGTTCCAGGCCGGTTCGTTCGACACCGCCAACGGCGCCGTCCACGGTGACATCGCCCGCTTCCTCGCCGGTGACCCGAGCGCCGGACAGTTCATGACCGGCTTCTTCCCGATCATGATGTTCGCCCTCCCGGCGGCCTGCCTCGCGATCGTCCACTGTGCCCGCCCGGAGCGCCGCAAGGTCGTCGGCGGCATGATGTTCTCCCTCGCGCTCACCGCGTTCGTCACCGGTGTGACCGAGCCGATCGAGTTCACCTTCATGTTCATCGCCCCGGTGCTCTACGCGATCCACGCGGTCCTCACCGGTGTCTCCCTGGCGCTGACCTGGGCCCTCGGCATGAAGGACGGCTTCGGCTTCTCCGCCGGCGCGGTCGACTTCGTCCTGAACCTCGGCATCGCGAAGAACCCGTGGGGCCTGGTCGGCATCGGCCTCTGCTTCGCGGTGATCTACTACTTCGTCTTCCGCTTCGCGATCACCAAGTGGAACCTCCCCACGCCGGGCCGCGAGTCCGACGAGGAGCTGGCCGAGCTGCAGAAGGCCGAGGCGAAGTAAGCCCCGCGCCACGCACGGACATCAGGACCGAAGCCCCCACCTTTCCTTACGAAAGGCGGGGGCTTCGCCCTTTTCCGGGTCCTTAGGGTGGAAACCATGACGAACCCTGCGCACCAGCCGGACCGGCCCGAACAGCCCCGCATCCTCGACCTCGACCGTGAGCAGCTCGCCGCCCTGCGCGGCCGCGCCCTGACCCGCTCCGTGGCCGCCGCCGAGGGGCGGACGATGGTCGCGGAGGTCTTCGCCGAGCGGGCCGCGCTGTCCCCGCACCCGGACGGGCGCGGGGTGCACAACGCCGAGCTGGTCGCCGCGTTCGGCGCGGACATCGTCGTACTCAACCTCATCGAGCGGGCCTGGGACGGCGAGCGCCTGCGGCTGCCGGGGCTCGGCGAGTTCACCTCCTTCACGGAGCTGGCCCGGGTCGTCGGCCGGCCCATCGGCGTGAACCTGGAGCCCGGCGACGTACCGGAGATCCGGCGGGCCAAGCCCGAGTACGCCAAACGCCTGATCGACATGGGTGCGGCCATGCTGTGCATCACCGCGAACCCGGGTACGGGCGGCTCGTACGAGGCCATGGCGCGGGTGACCGCCGAGCTGCGCGCGGGGCTCGGCGACGACGCGGCGCTGTGGTCGGGGAAGATGCACCACGCCGGGCACCCGGAGCGGGTCACCACCGCCCGCCTCACGGCGCTGGTGGACGCGGGGGCGGACGGGGTGGTCATGCCGCTGCCGGGCACCCTGCCCGGGGTCACCCGGGAGCTGGCCGCCGAAGCGGTCGCGGCCGTGCAGGACGCGGGGGCAGTGGTGATGGGCGCGATCGGCACCAGCCAGGAGGGCTCCCACGCGAACGTGGTGCCGCAGCTGGCGCTCAACGCCAAGGAGGCCGGCTTCGACGCCCACCACTTCGGGGACTCCTACATCCCGGGCATGTGTGACCCGGAGGTGATGTACGCGTACTCGGTCGCCATCCGGGGCCGCCGGCACACCTGGAACCGCATGGCCCTCGGCGGTCGCCGGGCCGGGTCCGCGCAGCGGTGACCGGGGTCGCACCCGGACCTTGACCCGGCCCCGGGCCTTGGCCGGGAACCTGACCTCCGCCCGGCTCCCGCTCCGGACCTAGACCTCGTAGACCGCGCCCGGGTGTGCGAGGTCGGTCCGGCCGTCGAAGACCGAGCGGGCGTCGGCCAGGTTCTGCTCGGCGTCCGTCCACGGCGGGATGTGGGTCAGCACCAGGCGCCCGACCCGACCGGCGCGGGCGTACTCCCCCGCCTCGCGGCCGTTGAGGTGCAGGTCGGGGATGTCCTCCTTGCCGTGTGTGAAGGAGGCCTCGCACAGCAGCAGGTCGGCGCCCTCGGCCAAGACGCCCAGCTCGGGGCAGACGCCGGTGTCCCCGGAGTAGGTGAGCGCGCGCCCGCCGTGCTCGACGCGGATGCCGAAGGACTCGACCGGGTGGCACACCTTCTCGGTGCGGACCGTGAAGGGGCCGATCTCGAAGCTGCCCGGCTTCAGCGTGCGGAAGTCGAAGACCTCGCTCATGGAGCGCTCGTCGGGCACGTCCTCGTAGGCCGTGGTCAGCCGCTGCTCGGTGCCCTCGGGACCGTAGACGGGGATCGTTCCGCAGCGGCCGCCCTCGTGCCGGTAGTAGCGGGCGACGAAGTACGCGCACATGTCGATGCAGTGATCGGCGTGCAGGTGGCTCAGGAAGATCGCGTCGAGGTCGTAGAGGCCGCTGTGTCGTTGGAGGGCGCCGAGGGAGCCGTTGCCCATGTCGAGGAGCAGCCGGAAGCCGTCGGCCTCGACGAGATAGCTCGAACATGCCGATTCCGCGGACGGGAACGACCCCGAACAGCCGACGACGGTGAGCTTCATGGAGCGTGAACCTCCGTGGACGGTCCGTGGACGGAATGCGGGCCGTGCGTGGGTCGAGCGTAAGGCGCGAAACCTCCGGTCGCTCCTCCGCGGCAGGCCGTTGTGGGGGGAATCACCTGTCCTGTCACCCGGGGGAGCGACAGGCGGTACGGGGGTTGCCGCGCCGGGGGCCCGCCGCGCGACTACGGTCGGAAGATGGACACGTCCTGGTGGCCCGCCGTGCTGGCGGCGGTCGCCGTGGCGGTGGTGGTGCTGGTCCCCCGGCGGGCGCCGCCGGGTCGGACGCTCGCGCCGACGCCGCACGGGCCGGGACCCGCGCCGCCGGTGCGGGCGGGTGACCTGTGGTGTCTCGCGGACGGTCGGGCCTGCCTGGTGCTGGCGGTACGGGTCCGCCGGGAGCGCGCCCGGGTCGCGTGGATCACCGGGAAGTACGACGACCGTCGCCCCGGGGTGATCGCCCTGCCGCCGGGCGCCGTGGCCGTGGGGGCGCACGGGCGGGGCACGTTCCTGGAGGCGGATCGGCCACAGGAGGTGTCGTTGTGGGAGTTCCGTCGCCGCGTGGGGGTGCTGGACCCGACGGTGTGGGACGAGGTCAAGGGATTGGGGGGCGGGGCGTGATCCGGCTGCGGCGCGTCTACGATCCGCCCGAGCCGGGCGCGGAGGGCGACGGCGTACGGGTGCTGGTGGACCGGTTGTGGCCGCGGGGGCTCTCGAAGGCGGTGGCGGCGGTCGACGACTGGCCGCGCGCGCTCGCCCCCTCGACGGAGTTGCGCAAGTGGTTCCACGGCGGCGGGTCCGCCGGGGAGTTCCGGCGGCGGTACGAGGCCGAGTTGGCGGAGCCGGCGGCGGTGGCGGAGCTGTCGCGGCTGCGGGAGCTCGCGGGGGCGGGCACGATCACCCTGCTGACCGCCGTCCGCGACCCGGCGACGAGCCACGCCGGGGTCCTGGCGGAGCTGCTGTCCCCCTGACCCGCGGGGACTCGCGGTGGACGGCGACCACGGCCGGGCCGCCGCGGGGTCGGGGGCCCGTGCGGGGTCGGGGTTCCGCCGTGCGGAGCCGTCCCCGACCCGACCCGCTCACCGGCCCGACCCGACCCGACGTCTCCCTCGATCCGACCCGCCCCTCACCCGTTGCCGGGATCAGGCCCAGAGCTGACCGTGGAGGACCTCGATGGCCTCTTCCGTCGTCGCCGCCGTGTAGACGCCGGTCGACAGGTACTTCCAGCCCCCGTCGGCCACGACGAACACGATGTCGGCGCTCTCGCCCGCGGCCACCGCCTTGCGGCCCACCCCGATCGCCGCGTGCAGGGCCGCGCCCGTGGAGACGCCCGCGAAGATGCCCTCCTCGCGGAGCAGGTCGCGGGTACGGGTGACTGCGTCCGCGGAGCCCACCGAGAAGCGGGTGGTGAGGACCGAGGCGTCGTACAGCTCGGGGACGAAGCCCTCGTCGAGGTTGCGCAGGCCGTACACGACGTCGTCGTAGCGCGGCTCGGCGGCGACGATCTTCACGCCGGGCACGTGTTCGCGCAGGTAGCGGCCGACGCCCATGAGGGTGCCGGTCGTGCCGAGGCCCGCCACGAAGTGGGTGATCGAGGGCAGGTCGGCGAGGATCTCGGGGCCGGTTCCGGCGTAGTGGGCGCCCGCGTTGTCCGGGTTGCCGTACTGGTAGAGCATCACCCAGTCGGGGTGCTCCACCGCCAGTTCCTTGGCCACGCGGACCGCGGTGTTCGAGCCGCCCGCCGCCGGCGACGAGACGATCTCGGCTCCCCACATCGCGAGGAGGTCGCGCCGCTCCTGCGAGGTGTTCTCCGGCATGACGCACACGATCCGGTAGCCCTTGAGCTTCGCGGCCATCGCGAGCGAGATGCCCGTGTTGCCGGAAGTGGGCTCCAGGATCGTGCAGCCGGGGAACAGGCGGCCGTCCTTCTCCGCCTGTTCGACCATGTGGAGCGCGGGGCGGTCCTTGATCGAGCCGGTCGGGTTGCGGTCCTCCAGCTTCGCCCAGATCCGCACGTCGGCGGAGGGCGAGAGCCGGGGCAGGCGGACCAGCGGCGTGTTGCCGACGGCCGCGAGCGGGGAGTCGTAGCGCATTACTTCGAGCCGCCGGCCACGGCCGGGAGGATGGTGACGCTGTCGCCGTCCTTGAGCGCGGTGGAGATGCCGGAGAGGAAGCGGACGTCCTCGTCGTTGAGGTAGACGTTCACGAAGCGGCGCAGCTCGCCGCCCTTGGCCCCGTCGACGATGCGCTCCTGGATGCCCTTGTGGCGGGTCTCCAGGTCCGAGAACAGGTCGGCGAGGGTGGCGCCCTCGCCGTTCACGGCCTTCTCACCGTCGGTGTAGGTGCGGAGGATGGTCGGGATGCGGACCTCGATGGCCATGGCTGGCTCCAGTGTCGTGAAGGGGGCGGAGAAGGGCGGAGAAGGCGAAGGAAACGTCTGGACGCACGGTCGTGACGGCCCGCGCGGAGGGGCCGTGGTGCTCAGGCGGCGGGACAGATGGCGCTGGCGAGGCGGCACAGGTCGACGTGCAGCCGCGCCACGAGCAGCAGCCTGCCGGGCGTCTCGATGCTCACGTCGTGGGAAACCATGCGGTCATGTTAACGATTCCCGGTCCCCGGTTTGGAGTGTGATCCCGCATCGTGGACGGATCCCGCTCACATACTGGTCAGTAGGCCGCCACGACCCGTACTTCTTCCTCCGTGATCACGCCTTCGACGATCCGGTACGACCGGAACTGGAACTCGCCGAGTCCGTCCTGGTCCGCCGTGGAGACGAGCACGTAGTGCGCGCCGGGCTCGTTGGCGTACGTGACGTCCGTGCGCGAGGGGTAGGCCTCGGTGGCGGTGTGCGAGTGGTAGACGATCACGGGCTCCTCGTCCCGGTCGTCGAGCTCGCGGTAGAGCTTGAGCAGATCCTTCGAGTCGAACTCGTAGAACGTGGGCGAGCGGGCGGCGTTCAGCATCGGCACGAAGCGCTCGGGGCGGTCCGTGCCGGCGGCGCCGGCGACGACCCCGCACGCCTCGTCGGGGTGGTCCTTGCGGGCGTGCTCGACGATCCGGTCGTACAGGTCCTGGGTGAGGGTCAGCATGAGCGACAGGATAAGCAGACGGGCCCGTCCGTACCGAGGAGTGGTACGGGCGGGCCCGCATGGTGGACACGGGGCTTCTCGGGGCGTGGTTCCCGGCCGTGGCAGGCGGCCGGGACTCACGGTCCGGGGGGGGCGGGCGCGCGGCCGGGGAGGCGGCCGCAAACCCTGCCGGAGCGGGCCCCAGGGGGCCCGGGCTCTAGGCGGAGATCTTGTCGGAGGCCTTGTTGAAGGCCGCGCCCGCCGGGTTGCGCTTCTTGAGGACCAGGTAGGAGACGCCGAGGATCAGGCCCCACAGCGGCGCGCAGTACAGCGAGACGCGCGAGTCCTTGTCGACGCCCATCATCACGATGACCATGCCGATGAACAGCAGGGCGAACCAGCTGGTCCAGGGGGCGCCGGGGGCTCGGAAGGAGGACTGCGGCAGCTCGCCGCGGTCGGCCTTGGCGCGGTAGCGGATCTGGCAGACCAGGATCATGATCCAGGCCCACATGCCGGAGATGGTGGCGAAGGAGACGACGTAGTCGAAGGCCTTGCCCGGGGCGACGTAGTTGATCCAGACGCCCACCAGCATCAGCGCGGCGGAGACGCTGGTGCCGATCAGCGGGGTGCCGCTCTTGGTGAGCTTGGTGAAGAACTTCGGCCCCTGGCCGTTGAGCGCGAGGTCGCGCAGCATGCGGCCGGTGGAGTACATGCCCGAGTTGCAGGAGGACAGGGCGGCGGTCAGGACGACGAAGTTGACGATCGCGGCGCCGACGCCGAGGCCCATCTTCTCGAAGGCCAGCACGAAGGGGCTCTCGCCCGCCTTGAAGTTCGACCAGGGGATGACCGACATGATCATGATGAGCGCGCCGACGTAGAAGACGGCGATGCGCCACGGCACGGTGTTGATGGCCTTGGGCAGGGTCTTCTCGGGGTCCTTGGACTCGCCGGCGGTGACGCCGACCAGCTCGACCGCCAGGAAGGCGAACATCACGATCTGCAGGGTCATCAGCGTCTCGCCGATGCCGTGGGGGAAGAAGCCGCCGTCGTTCCAGAGGTTCGAGACGCTCGCGGTGTCGGCGGCGTCGGAGAACCCGATGGTGAGGATGCCGGCGCAGATCAGGATCATGCCGACGATGGCGGTGACCTTGACCATCGAGAACCAGAACTCCAGCTCGCCGAAGAGCTTCACGGAGATCAGGTTGGCCAGGTACAGGATGACCGTGAAGATCAGGGCGTAGGCCCATTGGGGGAAGCTGTCGTCGGTCCAGTACGACATGTACTTGGCCGCCGCGGTCACCTCGACGATGCCGGTGACCACCCAGAAGAGCCAGTACGTCCAGCCGGTCGCGTAACCCCAGAACGGGCCGAGGAACTCTCGGGCGTAGTCCGAGAAGGAACCGGAGACGGGGCGGTACATGAGCAGCTCGCCCAGGGCCCGCATGATGAAGAAGATGACCAGTCCGGCGATGGCGTAGGCCAGGATCAAGCTCGGTCCGGCCTTGGAGATCGCCTTGCCGGCGCCCATGAACAGGCCGGTGCCGATGGCCCCGCCGATCGCGATCATCTGGATCTGGCGGGCTCCGAGCGCGCGGTGGTAACCCTCGCCGCCCTCGCCCTGCGCGCCCTCGTCGGGCGTCCTGTCGTGCTGCTCGACCTGTACGGAGGTCATGTCTTGGTGCGCCTTTCTCCACGCCGACCCGCGCCGTCACTGGCTGCGGATCGGGTCCTCGATCCCCCCGGATACGGATGGAGTTGCACGCCGGCGATCAGCCGGTTCAAGCGGGCCGGGGGACATGGGTGGCGTCCCGGCGGCAGTCGTGAAGATTTATCACGGCCCTACCGGTGACTTGAGGGTGAAAATGTGGCGCAGGGCATAAAAAAATCGGGACATAGGTCCCGAGAGGGATCAGATCACCGCATGGCGGTGATCTGATCGTTATCCGGATTTGAGCGTCCGCTGAGCGAACGACGTACGCCCTTGAGGAAGCCGCGACGAGGCTCGCGGCCGGGACGGAGCCGGCGCGGAGCCGGCCCCGAGGTCGGTCAGAGGGTCTCGATCAGCGTCTCCTGGAGGCCGCCGAGCCAGAGGTACGCCATCACCATCGGCTTGCGGGGGTCGTCGTCCGGGAGCCGGAACAGCACGGCGCTCTCGTCGTCCTCGGTGATGTCGAGCCGGGCGGCGATGGTCAGCCGCAGGTCGTTGAGGGCGCCGAGCCAGCGCAGCGGCAGCTCGCCGGTCACCTCAAGGACCGCCGCCCCGTCGCCGCCCGGGGTGAGACGGTCGAGGCTGCGGACGACGGCCAGGGCGTCCTCCCGCTTGCGGCTGCGCAGGTCGTTCTCGGTGAAGCGGCGGAACTCCGAGGAGCGCGCCCGCAGTTCCTCCGGGTCCTCCTTCGGTCCGGCGTCCGGGCCGCCGTAGGCGTCGGGGAAGAGCCGGGCCAGCGCCGGGTCGGAAGGGGGTTCGGTGGGGCCGTCGGAGGCGAAGAGGACGGCGAGCGGGTCGGCGTCCGCGGCGGGTTCCGGGTCGCCGGGGCCGATCAGCTCCAGCAGTTGCACGGCCAGGGAGCGCAGGATCGAGATCTCGATCTCCTCCAGCGCGATGGCCGCCCCGCCGCCGCCCTTGAGGGGCTCGAACACGCCGCCCATCAGTTGCGGTCCTGGGAGAGCGTCGCCCAGAGGCCGTAGCCGTGCATGGCCTGGACGTCGCGCTCCATCTCCTCGCGGCTACCGCTGGAGACCACCGCCCGGCCCTTGTGGTGGACGTCCATCATCAGCTTGGTCGCCTTGTCCTTGGGGTAGCCGAAGTACGCCTGGAACACGTACGTCACGTAGCTCATGAGGTTGACCGGGTCGTTGTGCACCAGGGTCACCCACGGGACGTCGGGTTCGGGGACCGCGAAGGTCTCTTCGGCCGATTCGGTGCGTTCGATCTCAATGGGAGCAACACTCACTTGTCCCATGCTGCCACTGCGGGGGGCCCGTCGCACAAACGGGCCCCTACATCTCGTCACTTTGACGAGATGTGCGCTAGCATCCGTGTCATGAACCCTGCGGACCTGGGCCTGCCGGTGGACGTGCCGTCGACAGCGCTCTTCACGGACCATTACGAGCTCACGATGTTGCAGGCCGCGCTGGCCAACGGCACCGCCGACCGACGCTCGGTCTTCGAGGTCTTCACCCGACGGCTGCCCGAGGGACGCCGCTACGGAGTGGTGGCGGGGACCGGGCGGGTGCTCGACGCGGTGGAGAACTTCCGCTTCGACGGCGCGGTGCTGGAGTTCCTGCGCGAGCGGGCCGTCATCGACATGCGCACCCTCGACTGGCTGGCCTCCTACCGCTTCTCGGGTGACATCTGGGGCTACCCGGAGGGGGAGGTCTACTTCCCCGGCTCCCCCGTCCTGCGCGTCGAGGGCAGCTTCGCCGAGTGCGTGCTGCTGGAGACCGTGATCCTGTCGATCCTGAACCACGACTCCGCCATCGCGGCCGCCGCCTCCCGGATGGCCTCGGCCGCCGGCGGGCGCCCGCTGATCGAGATGGGTGCCCGGCGCACCCACGAGCTGGCGGCCGTCGCGGCGGCGCGGGCCGCGTACGTGGGCGGCTTCACCTCCACCTCGGACCTGGCGGCCGGGTTCCGGTACGGCATCCCCACCGTCGGCACGAGCGCGCACGCCTTCACCCTGGTGCACGACAGCGAGCGCGACGCCTTCACCGCCCAGGTCGCCTCCCTGGGCTCGGGCACCACCCTCCTCGTGGACACCTACGACGTCGCCGAGGCCGTCCGCACCGCGGTCGAGGTGGCCGGCACGGAGCTGGGCGCCGTCCGCATCGACTCCGGGGACCTGCTCCTGGTCGCGCACCGGGTGCGCCAGCAGCTCGACGAGCTGGGCGCCACCGGAACCCGGATCGTGGTCACCTCCGACCTGGACGAGTACGCCATCGCCTCCCTGGCGGCGGCGCCGGTGGACGCGTACGGGGTCGGCACCCAGCTGGTCACCGGCAGCGGGCACCCGACCTGCTCGATGGTCTACAAGCTGGTGGCCCGGGCCACCTCGGCCGACCCGAAGGCCCCCCTCGCACCGGTGGCGAAGAAGTCCTCCGGCGGCAAGACCTCCATCGGCGGCCGCAAGTGGGCCGCCCGACGGGTGGACGCCGACGGGACCGCCGAGGCCGAGGTCATCGGCACCGGACCGGTGCCGGCCGCGCTCGCCGGCCACCAGTTGCTGACGCAGCTGGTCAAGGGGGGCGAGGTGGTGGCGCGCGAACCGCTGGAGGCCGCCCGCGACCGCCACCGCACGGCCCGCGCGAACCTGCCGCTGTCGGCCACGCAGCTCTCGCGGGGCGAGGCGGTCCTGCCGACCGAGTACGTCTGACCCCCGCACGCGCCGCGCGCGGGCCCGGGCCCACCGCCCGTTTCGGGGCGGGTCCGGGCGGGGGAAGAGCCCCGGGCGGGGCCCGCCGCTCGCGCCGGGGCCGCCGCACACCACCGAACCGAAGGGCACCGACATGCACCGCGCACTGATCGTCGTCGACGTACAGAACGACTTCTGCGAGGGCGGCAGCCTCGCGGTCACCGGCGGAGCCGATGTCGCCGCCGCGATCACCGAGCTGATCGGCCAGGCCGGCGGCCCCGGCTATCGGCACGTCGTCGCCACCCGCGACCACCACGTCGACCCGGGCTCCCACTTCGCCCGCCCCCCGGCCGAGCCGGACTACGAGACCTCCTGGCCGGTGCACTGCGTCGCCGGGACCGAGGGCGTCGGCTTCCACCCGAACTTCGCCCCCGCCGTGGCCTCCGGCGCGGTCGCGGCCGTCTTCGACAAGGGCGCGTACGAGGCGGCGTACAGCGGTTTCGAGGGCGCCGACGAGAACGGGGCGGGCCTGACCGAGTGGCTGCGCGAGCGGGAAGTGGCGGAGGTGGACGTGGTGGGCATCGCCACCGACCACTGCGTGAAGGCGACGGCCCTGGACGCGGCCCGCGCGGGCTTCACCACCCGCGTCCTGCTGGACCTCACGGCCGCCGTGGCCCCGCACACCGCCGCCCGCGCCCTGGAGGACCTCCGCGCGGCCGGCGTCACCCTGGTCGGCGAACTCCGCCCGTAGCCCACGAAGGGCCCGGAGCCCGGCGGAGCCGCCCACGGCCCCTCGCGCGCCCCCGCACCCCCCACGGGGCCCAGAGGCGGCCCTAGGCCGAAAGAGACGGCCTAGGCCCCCGGCAGGAGGGCGCGGATGGGATGCCAGAGTTCCTCCGCGCGGTCCGGGGCGCAGCGCCACAGGAGGCCGTCCGGATGGTGGAGGACGGCGGTGATCTCGTCCGGGGTGGGCGGCTGGGCGTTGCCGCGCAGGTAGACCGCCCGCATCCCGAGGTTCCGCAGCCTGGTCAGGGCGCGGGCCCGGTTCGCGGCGTGGACGAGCACCCGGACGCTTCCGCCGTCTGCGACCCCGTCCACCACCTCGCCCGAGGGCGGGCGCGGCAGCGTGAGTGCGACCACCACGCTCCCGCCCGGCAGTCTGACGAATCCTCCACCCGGCATGATCTTCATCTCCCCCGTCAATAGGAAAACGTGCACCCGCATCTAAACGCGATCGGCCGCCGCCCGCTAGAGGGGCGACGGCCGATCATGCTTTGACCTGCGGCTTTACCGAATTACTTGGCGGCGGGGCCGACCTCGATCGTCATTTCGAGACCGTCGTAGGTCTCCTTGGCGATCTTGATCTTGGTGTTGGTGTCAGCGACCTTCACCGAGCCGGTCGGGTTCTCGTCGTAGAAGTACTTGCCCTTGTGGTCGTCGAAGACCAGGTTCGTGGGCTTCGGCTTGACGAAGAGCGACTCGCCGTTCTTGTGCAGCGTGAAGGCGTCCGTCGAGTACGCGCTGAAGGTGGCGTCGTACGGCTGGATCTTGTTCCGCAGCAGGGTGCCGTCCGACCACTTCATCGGCTTGGCGTTGGCGTCGATCGGAAGGATCAGACCGGAGCCCGGGTGCTGGCTGGTGTTGTTGTCCTTCTGGGAGGTGTCCCAGAGCCAGATCAGCAGGCCGTCCTGGTAGGGGTAGTGCTCGACCCAGTTCGGCTTGGTGTTGGCGAAGCCGAAGTTGTACGGGCCGACCTTGAGGGTCTGGTCGGACGAGACGTAGCGACGGTTCTCCGCGAGGTAGTACTGCGCGTAGTCCTTGGTGAAGCCGGCGCCGACGCGGGAGAAGCCCTTGCCGGTCCAGCCGTTGTCGCCGTTCTCGGCGCCGTCGGCGAAGACGGTGGCACCGTCCGCGGTGAGGTTGACGGCGTCGGCCGTGAAGCCCTTGCCGCCCGCGCCGCCGTCCGTCTGGTAGCGGAAGCGGAGGTCGACCTTCTTGCCCGCGTAAGCGTCGAGCGGGAAGTTGAGGTTCTTCCAGGCACCCGAGACACCGGTCAGCGAGGGGCTGCCCGAGGCGTCGGCCGGGATGGCCGCACCGTCGGCGGTGCCGGCGAGGGCGGTCCAGGTGGCGCCGCCGTCCGTGGACACCTCGGTGTAGAGGAAGTCGTAGTCGGCCTCGATGTCCCACCAGCCCTTGAGGGACAGGGCGGCGGAGGTCTTGCCGGTGAGGTCGACGGACCGGGTGAGGGTGTTCTTCAGGTCGTCACCCATGTTGCTCCACCACTGCGAGGAGCCCTCGGCGGGAGCGACGATGTCGGTCTTGACCTGCTTCTTCGGCAGCTCGACGACCAGCGCCTGCTTGTCCTTGGTGTTGTACGCGGAGACGCCCAGCTTGTGGGTGGACTTCGTCGCGGCCTTGGCCTTGTCGTAGTTCAGCCAACCCAGCTGGAGCTTGTCCCAGGCCGTCATGTCGCCCGGGAGGTCTCCGATGGAGTCCTTGCCCGCGCCGAGCCAGGAGCCCGCCGACATCAGGGACCAGAAGCCGACCGAGTTCTCGCCGCCACCGGAGGTGTCGTAGAGGTCCGGCAGGCCGAGGTCGTGGCCGTACTCGTGCGCGAAGACGCCGAGGCCGCCGTTCTCCGGCTGCATCGTGTAGTCGCCGACCCAGATGCCCGTGCTGCCGATCTGGGTGCCGCCGGCCTTGTTGTCCGCCGGGCCGGTCTTGCCGACGTCGGTACCGTAGGCGTACCAACGGTGCGCCCACAGGGCGTTGGTGCCCTGCACGCCGCCACCGGCCGACTCGTCCTCGCCCGCGTGGACGATCTGGAAGTGGTCGATGTAGCCGTCGGGCTCGTTGAAGTTGCCGTCGCCGTCGAAGTCGTTGCGGTCCCACTGGTCGTACTGGGACAGCTGCGCCTTGATCTCGGCGTCGGTCTTGCCGGCCTTCTTCTGCGCGTCCGCCCACGCGGTGACGCCGTCCTTGACGGTGTCCCACACGTTGGAGCAGTTGGTCTGGCCGCAGTAGTTCGAGCCGTAACGGGCCTCGTTGTTCGGGATCTTGACCCAGTCGGCGACCTGACCGTCGACGGAGTAGCGACCCGAGGAGGTCTTCTCGTAGTAGGTCTTCAGCGACTCCTTGCCCTGACCCGAGGCGAAGTACAGGTCCTGGAAGTGCTGACGGCTGTAGTCCTTCTGCCAGGCCGTGCTGTTGTTCGTGGCACGGTCCGGCTTGGCTATCTGGTTGTGCAGCGGACCGGGGGTGCCCCCGTACTTCGGCACCGGCGGCTGGGGGCCGTTCGGGCCGTCCGGGTCGAACATGGTCGTGCTGTCGACCTGGTCGCCGAACTCGACGAGGATCGTGAAGATCTTGTCGGTCTTCTCGCGGCCCAGCTCGACGTACTTCTTGTCGTCGAGCTTGACGACCTTGGAGGCGCCGCGCTGCTCGACGTTCTTCTTGCCCGACAGCACCTGGTCCAGTGCTGCCTTGCGCTGCTGGGCCTGCTGCTCGCTGAACGGGCCCTTGAGGTCGTGCTGGACCTGCTCCTTGGAGGGAGCGGTCGGGTCCTGGCGGTCGGCGGCCGGGGCCTGAGAGCCCTGAACCTCGGCCTGGGCCGTCGTGATGAAGGCGCCGGATACCGCGGTCGCGGCCATCGTGACGCCGACGGCGGCGGTACGCAGGGCACGCCTTCTGGCGGAATTGCTGGTCACTTGACGTCGTTCCCCTCCCGCGGCCGCGACGAAGGGTCGGAACGTCTCCATTGGAGCGGGGGGTTCCGCGCGGCGCGCGTCTCAAGTGACGACATTTGACCGGAGAGTCGAGAGAAAAGACAGACCTTGACTTGTTCCTTACAACTGCACTATGCGGTCAGCCCGTTCCGGTATTCGGACGTTCACCACCATCCGGCCCAACCGGGGCGAACGACCCCCCGTCGGGGGCGCCTGCACGACGGCTCGGCGGGCGGTCGACGGAGCGTCCAAGGCGCACCCAAGGCGCGTCCACGCCGCGCCCACGGAGCGTCCACGGCAGGTGAATGGCACCGTTTCCTCCCCCTTTGCGGCCTCCTGACGGGCCACCACGTGACCCTGTGCGCCCCCCGTGCACCGGCACCGTGGGTGAGGTCACGCTTACTTGTGGTTCCGCTCGGGCATCTCGTCGTAGAGTCACTTGACGCGCGACCTGTTGAGCCGACTCCCCCTCCCCGCCTCGAGGACGGAAATCGCCATGCCGCGTCCGACAGCCGCTCAGCTCGCCTACGGCTCCGCCACCGTCGTCGTCTCGACGATCGCCATGCTGCTGCTCTCGCAGACGAGCACGGGATTCGGCGTCGCCTTCATCTCCGCCGCCGCGCTCGCCCTCGGGTTGCTGGTCGCCCTGACCGTGCCCGTCCCGCGCCGCCGCGGCCGGCACGCCGCCGCCCGGCGGACCGAGCCCGCGACGGTGGCCGAGCCCGCGTCCGCTCCGGAGAACGCCCGGGTGGCCGAGTCGCACCAGGCGCAGGCGCCCGCCGAACACCCGGTCCACCACTGAGCGGACACAGCGGTGCGGGCGACCGTACCCCGGAGGGACGATCGCCCGCGCGTGTGGTGCGTGTGCCGCGTGTGGTGCTCGTGTCGCCCGTGCCCGTCCCGACGGACCGGCGGACGGGTCGGCCCGGCGGCCTCAGGTCGCTCTGACGACCACGGTCTTGGCCACCTTGTCGTGCAGGCCCTGCCGGTACGGCTTGTCGACGAGCATCGACACGATCAGCGCCAACGGCCACAGGCAGAAGCAGCAGATCAGCGTCGGGATCCAGAGCACCGCGGCACGTGTGAGCGCGGCGTTGGACCGGGGCACACCGCCGTCGTTGAGCATCGCGACGCGCAGGCCCATCGCCTTCTTGCCGAGCGTCTGTCCGTTCTTCTTCGTGAACCACCAGTCGTAACCGACGTACGCCACGATGGAGATCAGCGTCCAGATCAGACCCGTGCCGTTGTACGACTTGGTGACGACCTCGGTGACGTCCTCGCCGTTGTTCGTGTCGACCACGTAGCGGTTGCGGTTGAACGGCAGCTGGATCAGGAAGAGCGGCACTCCGACGATCAACAGGTCGATGACGCGCGCCGCGAGCCGCTTGCCGAAGTCCGCGAGCGGCGGCATCCCCGCGAGCGGGTCGGGCATGCCGTAGCCGCCTCCCCCACCGCCGTACGGGTCACCGCCACCGCCGTACGGGGGCGGCGGGGGCGGATATCCACCCCCGGGGGGCGGAGGCGGGGGCGGCGGAGGCGGGAACCCCCCACCACCGGAGCCGCCGGGGGGCGGGGGCGGCGGGTACCCGCCGCCGGAGGGGGGAGGCGGCGAGCCGTACGGTGAACCGCCCGACGGAGGCGTCGGTTCCTGGGGCTTCTTGAGGAACGGATCGTCCTCGGGCGGCGGGCCCGGCGGCGGCTGGTCGGTGCTCATGGCCCGAGTCGAACCCGGGGCGCGCGAAGCCGCAACGGGACCGGGTCCGTTCGGGGGAACGACCCCCGTCAGGGCGTCAGGAGTCGGCCTGGCGGGCCACGTACGTACGCGCCGCCTTGTCGTGCCAGGCCTGGCGGCGCGGGCGGTCCACCAGGCACCAGAGCCCGCCCGGCAGGCCGAGCAGCGCGTACACCAGCCAGCGGCGCAGGGCCGCGCCGAAGCGTGGCGGGCGCAGGGTCGCGGTGGCGAGGACGCGCACGCCGAACAGCTTCTTGCCCGGGGTGCGACCCCAGCGGGCGGTGGGCAGCGCCTCGTAGAACACCCCGAAGAGCAGGACGGCGCCGAGGACGAGGCCGATGTCCCCGAGGGTGGTCGCGTCGAGCAGCCACACGGTGGTGGTGCGCCCGCCGGCCCGGGCCGCCTCGACCTTGGCCTCCACGTGGGCCGTGGCCCCGGGCACGAGGGGCAGCGCGACGGCGGCGCCGACCCCGCCGAGGACGAGGGAGTCGACCAGTCGGGCCAGCCCCCGCCGGACGAACCCGGCGGGGCTCACGGCGCGCTCCGCCATCCGCTCGAAGACGGCGCGCGGGGTGGTCGTGCGACGGGGCTCCGGTCGGGGCCGCGACCCCGGGTCCGCACCCGGCTCCGAGGCCGCCCTCCCCGCATCCGGGTCGGCGGCCGGCACGTCCGCGCGGGACCTCTCGGTGCGCGGCGCCTCCGGGCGCGGGGTCTCGGTGCGCGGGGCCTCCGGACGTCGGGCCTCGGTGCGCGGGGCCTCCGGGCGCGGGGCTTCCGGGCGGTTCGGGGGTGCCGGGGCGGGGGCGGGCGGGGCCGCCGGCGGGAACACCGCCGCCGGGGGCGTCGGTTGGGGCGTCGGGGCCGGTGACGCGGGGGCCATCGGGGCCGGGGCCATGGCGGAGGCCGCCGAGGGGACCGCCTCCGGCCAGGCGGCGGTCAGGCCGGAGCCGCCGCTCCCGCTGCCCCCGGCGGGTTCGGGCCAGGCCGGCGGGCGGGCCGACAGGATGCCCACGCTCTCCGCCGACGCCTGCGCGGGGAGCCGCCGGGAGCCGGCCGCGGCGGGCGCCCCCGCGGGCGCCGCGGAAGCCGCCGCGGGCCTGCCGGGGGCGGGAGCCGGGGAGGGGGCGGGAGCCGGGAAGGCGGCCGGAGCCGGGGAGGGGGCGGGGGCGGGGACGGAAGCCAGGGCCGGGCGGGCCTCGGGCTCCGCCGGGCCGCCCCAGGACACCCGTACGTCGCGCGGGCCCCCGAAGCCGGCCTGGTGTGCGGGATCGGCCTGCCAGCCCGCCCCGCCCGGCGTCCGGGCGTGCAGCGGTTCGGGGATCCGGTCGGGCAGCGCCGCCGGTTCTCGCGCGGGGTCGGGCAGGGCCTCGGTCACGGAGGTCTGGTCGAGGAACACCGGGCCCGTCTCGTGCGCGGGGGCCGCGGGACGGCTCGTACCCGGGACCCAGGACGCACCGTTCCAGTACCGGACGTACCCGGGGATGGACGGATCGGGGTAGTAGCCCTCGCGGGCCGCGTGCTCGCCGTCACCAGGGGAGGCCGTCAATGTCCCCAACTCCGATCGTGGCTTGAGGCTTGTGCAGGGGAGGACCCAAGGGGAGGACCATAGCCAAGAACCCCCGCCCGACAGGTCCGGTAACGGGAGATTCCAAGCCTTCGGGCGAACCTCGACCCGTCCGGCGGTTTTCGGCCGGTCAACTTATTTCGGCCAACCTCGACATCGGCGCCCGAAGTCGCGTCATACCCGGGCACTCCGGAGCTCTCTTCCGGTGTGGGGCCGTCCCGGCCCCGCACAGGAAGCGAACGCACCGAAGCGAGGCCGCCGTGCACCACCCCGTCATCGAGCGCGAACTGGAACTGAAGCTGGTCCTGTCCCCCGAGCGCAGCATCCCCGTGCCCGCCAGGCTGCTCTACCTCACGGACGACCCCTACGCCGTGCACGTCACCTTCCACACGGGCTCCAGCACCCCGGTGAACTGGACCTTCGCCCGCGAGCTGCTCGTCGAAGGGGTGTTCCGCCCGTGCGGCCACGGAGACGTCCGGATCTGGCCCACGAAGATCGACGGCAAGGCCGTTCTGTGCATGGCCCTCAGTTCCCCCGACGGCGACGCCCTGCTGGAGGCCCCGGCGGCCTCCGTGTCGGCCTGGTTGGAGCGCACCCTGCGCGTGGTCCCGCCCGGGACCGAGGCGGAGCGGCTCGGGCTGGACGCGGCGCTGGCCGAGCTGCTCGCCCCGACCCCGGCCGACGACCTGTGGCTGCGCGATCCGTGGCCCTCGGACGAGTCCGCGGAAGGCGACCTGTGAGGGCACCGGCGCGAACGCCGCACGTCAGGGCCCCGTGGGGATCCGCGCGGCCGACGGGCTCAGAAGAGCTTGCCGGGGTTCAGCAGTCCGAGCGGGTCGAAGGCCTCCTTGACCTTGCGCTGCATCTCCAGGCCGACCGGGCCGAGTTCACGGGCCAACCACTCCTTCTTGAGCACCCCGACCCCGTGCTCCCCGGTGATCGTCCCGCCCAGGGACAGGCCCAGCGCCATGATCTCGTCGAAGGACTCGCGGGCCCGCCGGGCCTCGTCCTCGTCGGCCGGGTCGAAGCAGACGATCGGGTGCGTGTTGCCGTCCCCCGCGTGCGCGCAGACGCCGATGAGCAGGTCCCGCTCCTTGGCGATGGCGGCCGTGCCGTCCAGCATCTCGGCGAGGCGCGAGCGGGGCACGCACACGTCGTCGATCATCGTCGCGGGCCGCAGCGCCTCCAGGCCGACGAGGGCCATCCGGCGCGCCTGGAGCAGGAGTTCGGACTCCGCCTGGTCCTCGGCGGGGACCACGGCGGTGGCGCCGGCGGCCATGCACAGCTCGCCGACCGCGGCGAGTTCGGCGGGCGCGTCGGGGGTGTCGAAGGCGGCCAGGAGCAGCGCCTCGGTGCTCTCCGGGAGGCCCATCCTGGTGAGGGCGTTGACGGCGTGGACGGTCGTGCGGTCCATCAGCTCCAGCAGCGAGGGCGCCATGCCGGCCTCCATGACGGCGCACACGGCTTCGCAGGCGGCGGCGACCGAGGGGAATTCGGCGGCGAGCGCCAGTTGGCGGGGCGGAGCCGGCCGCAGCGCGAGGACGGCCCCGACCACGATCCCGAGGCTGCCCTCGGATCCGACGAACAGCCGCGTCAGGTCGTAGCCGGCGACGCCCTTCGCGGTACGCCGTCCCGTGCTCAGCAGCCGCCCGTCGGCCAGGACCACGTCGAGCCCGAGGACGTACTCGGCGGTGACCCCGTACTTGACGCAGCACAGGCCGCCCGAGGCGGTGCCGATGTTGCCGCCGATGGTGCACTGCTCCCAGCTGGAGGGGTCGGGCGGGTAGTACAGGCCCTGTGCGGCGACGGCCCGCGAGAGGACCGCGTTGACCACGCCCGGCTCGACGACGGCGATCCGGTCGACGGTGGAGATCTCCAGGATCCGGTCCATCTTCACGAGCGACAGCACGATGCATCCGTCGGAGGCGTTGGCGGCGCCGGACAGGCCCGTGCGGGCGCCCTGGGGGACCACGGGGACCCGTAGGGCGGTCGCGGTGCGCATGACGTGCCGGACCTGGTCCACGGTCCTGGGGAGGACCACGACGGCCGGGGTGCCGGCTTCGCAGAAGCTCGCCATGTCGGTGGCGTAGGAGGCGGTCACCTGAGGGTCGGTCAGGAGGGCCTCGGGCGGCAGCCCTTCGCCGAGGGCCGTCAGGAGCCGGGAGAGATCGTTGTCCATGGGGTCAGGGTGGCAGCCGGGGCCATCGGTGTGAACACGACCGCGACCGGCTTCGGACACCTCCGCCGGCTCTTCATATTGACGCACAGTGAGCGCATGGACGGATTCGACGAGCAAGCGCAGCAGCCCGCGCCGCCCGTGACCTTCACCGGCCGCAAGACGGTCGTGGCGGCCGCGGTGGCGGTGGTCCTGATCGCCGGGGCCCTGCTGATCCGCCCGGCCCGTACGGGCGACGACGCGCGCCCGCCGGGGCCCGGTGAACGGGCCGCGGCCGCGGTCGGCATGGGCGCCCCGGCGGCGGCGGTCGACCTGACGGCGCTGGTGGCCGACCGGGAGAAGTGGGTCACGGGGCATCCGCGGGACGACGCCTCGTGGGCGGTGCTCGGGGCCGCGTACCTGGAACAGGCGCGCAGGACGGCCGATTCCACGTGGTTCCCGAAGGCGGAGAAGGCCCTGAAGCGGTCCCTGGAGGTCCGCCCCGCCGAGAAGGGCAACTTCGACGCGATGACGGGCATGGGCGCGCTCGCGGGCGCCCGGCAGGACTTCGTGACGGCGAAGAAGTGGGGCGAGCTGGTACGGGCCCAGGCGCCGCGGCGCTGGACTGCGTACCCGGTCCTCGTGGACGCGTACAGCGGCCTCGGCGACTACAAGGCCGCCCAGAAGGCCATGGAGCGGCTCGTGGAGCTCCGCGACGGCCTGCCGGCGCACCTGAGGGCCGCCCAGGTCTACCGGGACCGGGGCTGGCGCGAGGACGCGATGGTCTCGCTGGAGCACGCCGCGGGGGCGGCGAAGGCCCCGGCGGAGAAGGCGTACGTGCTCCACCGGCTCGGGGAGTTGGCCTGGGAGCGCGGTGACGCCCAGGAGGCCCTGCGCCAGCAGGAGGCGGCCCTGCGCACGGATCCGGCGCAGGCTCAGGCGCTGGGCGGCCGGGCGCGGGCGCTGGTGGCGCTGGGCCGGGGCGGCGAGGCGGTGCGGGACTACCGGATGGCGCTGGGCCGGGCCCCGTCGCCGCGGCTCGCGCTGGAGCTGGGCGAACTGCTGGAGTCGCTGGGCCGGGAGGCGGAGGCGCGGGTCCCGTACGACGCCCTGGCGGCGATGGCGGCCCGGGGCGGGCGCGACGGGGTGAACGAGGACGTGGTGCTCGGCCTGTACGAGGCGGACCACGGCGACGCGGGCGCGGCCGTGCGCCGGCTCTCGGCGGAGTGGGGGCGGCACAAGAACGTGCAGGTGGCGGACGCCCTGGGGTGGGCGCTGCACCGGACCGGGGAGGACACGGCGGCCTTGGAGTACGCCAAGAAGGCCACCGAGCTCGGGCTGCGGAGCGCGGAGTTCTCCTACCACCGGGCGTTGATCGAGAAGGGGCTCGGCGACGAGGCGGCGGAACGCAGGCACCTCCAGGAGACCTTGCGGACCAACCCCGGCTTCTCCCCGCTGCGCGGGCCGCTCGCCAAGGAGGCGCTGGCCTCGATCGGCCAGCCCGCCGAGGGCGGCCCGGAGAACATGCAGCCGCGAACCCCGTGGGTGCCGCCGGAGATGCCCAAGCCCCGGCCCAAGGCGAAGCCGGCGCCGAAGCCGAAGCCCGCGCCGGAGGCGAAGCCCCACCCGAAGGCCGAGCCGAAGCCGGCCGGCTCCCCGGCGCCGAAGCCGTAGACCCGGCACGGCCCGAGGGCGGCGCGGAAGCGGAACGGTCCGGCGCGAGGGGCGACGCGGCACGGTCCGGCCCGGCCCCTCGCACGCGGGCCGGGCCGGACCGGGTTCACCGGGCCGTCCGGGGTGGCGGCCCCGGACGGCTCTCCTCCACGGAGTGCGGAGCCTCACGGACCCGACAGGACCCGACAGGACCCGACGGGGCCTAGAGGTTGCCGCGCTTCTCCTGCTCGCGCTCGATCGCCTCGAACAGGGCCTTGAAGTTGCCCTTGCCGAAGCCCATGGAGCCGTGGCGCTCGATCATCTCGAAGAAGACGGTCGGCTTGTCCTGGACCGGCTTGGTGAAGATCTGGAGCAGGTAGCCGTCCTCGTCGCGGTCGACGAGGATCTTCAGCTCGCGCAGGGTCTCGACGGGGACGCGGGTCTCGCCGGCCCACTCGCCGAGGGTGTCGTAGTACGAGTCCGGGGTGTCGAGGAACTTCACGCCCGCGGCGCGCATCGCGCGCACGGAGGCGACGATGTCGTTCGTGGCGAGCGCGATGTGCTGGACGCCCGCGCCGCCGTAGAACTCCAGGTACTCGTCGATCTGCGACTTCTTCTTCGCGATCGCCGGCTCGTTGATCGGGAACTTCACCTTGAGGGTGCCGTCCGCGACCACCTTGGACATCAGCGCCGAGTACTCGGTCGCGATGTCGTCGCCGACGAACTCCTTCATGTTCGTGAAGCCCATGACCTTGTTGTAGAACGCCACCCACTCGTTCATCCGGCCGAGCTCGACGTTGCCCACGCAGTGGTCGATGGCCTGGAAGGTGCGCTTGGCCGGCGGCTCGACGATCGGGGAGGCGGCCACGAAGCCGGGGAGGTACGGGCCCGTGTAGTCGCGGCGCTCGACGAGGGTGTGGCGGGTCTGGCCGTAGGTGGCGATGGCGGCCAGTACGACGGTGCCGTGCTCGTCCTTGACCTCGTGCGGCTCGTCCAGCCCGCGCGCGCCGTGCTCGACGGCGTAGGCGTAGGCGGCGCGGGCGTCCGGCACCTCGATGGCGAGGTCGACCACGCCGTCGCCGTGGTCGGCCACGTGCTCGGCGAGGAAGCGGCCGCGGTCGGTCGTCGCCTTGATGACCGAGGTGAGGACGAAGCGCGCGGCGCCGTTGGTCAGGACGTAGCTGGCGGTCTCGCGGGTGCCGTTCTCCGGTCCGGAGTAGGCCACGAGCTTCATGCCGAAGGCGGTGGAGTAGTAGTGCGCGGCCTGCTTGGCGTTGCCCACGGCGAAGACGACCGCGTCCATTCCCTTCACCGGGAAGGGGTCGGCCTCACGCGCGGTGTGCGGGGTGGTTTCGAGGTTCGCCAGAGACTCAGTCATGAGCGCAGATTCCCGCCGATCCACAAGCTGCGCAATAGTTCCCTTTTCCGCTGTACAGACTGACCAGCACGGCCGCAGGATGACTGAGAGATCTGTGCAGTATGACCAGCCATTCGAGGGAAGGTACGGCTACCCGCCATGGGCATCGACGAACTCGACGGCCGCCTCATCGTCCTGCTGGCCCGCGAACCGCGCATCGGGGTCTTGGAGGCCTCGCGGCGGCTCGGGGTGGCGCGCGGCACGGTGCAGGCCCGCCTCGACCGGCTCCAGTCGAACGGCGTGATCCGCGGCTTCGGGCCCCAGGTGGACCCGACGGCCCTGGGGTATCCGGTGACGGCCTTCGCCACGCTGGAGATCAAGCAGGGGCAGGGGGCGGACGTACGGGCCCACCTGGACGGCGTGCCGGAGGTGCTGGAGCTGCACACCACGACCGGACACGGGGACATGCTGTGCCGCCTGGTGGCACGGTCGAACGCGGACCTCCAGCGGGTGATCGACCGGGTGGTGGGCTTCGAGGGGATCGTGCGGGCCTCGACGGCGATCGTGATGGAGAACCCGGTGCCGCTGAGGATCATCCCGCTGGTGGAGCAGGCGGCGGAGGATCGCTGAAAGTTCCAAAGAAGACGTTGCAAAGAAACCCTTGCATAGAAGCCTTTGCAACCCTACGGTTGAGGCATGCCCGAGAACAGCGTGGAGAACGCCCCGGAGAACCCCGACGAAGACCTCACCCCCACCCCTGCCCCGGAGGTCACTCAGGACCCCGCCCAGGGGTCCGCCGACGACACCCGCTCCGCCGCGGACCACCAGCCCCGCGTCAGGACGCTGGACGCCCGCTCCCTGCGGGGCCTGGCCCATCCGCTGCGCATACGCCTCCTCGCCGAACTGCGCCACCAGGGACCGGCCACCGCCTCCCAACTGGCCGAGCAGCTCGGCGAGTCCAGCGGCGCGACCAGCTACCACCTGCGCCAGCTCGCCGCGCACGGGTTCGTCGAGGACGCGCCCGAGCACGGCAAGGGCCGGGAGCGCTGGTGGAAGGCCACGCACGAGGGCACGCAGTTCGACGAGTCACTGATGACCGATGACAATCCGGAGACCCGCGGGGCCGCCGAGGCCTTCCTGCACGAGATCGCGACGATCCACACGCAGGAGCTGAACACCTGGCTCGGCAACGCCCACAGCTGGGACACGGACTGGCGCGGCGCCACCGACCTCAGTGACTTCACCCTGCGCCTGACGGCGGAGCAGAGCCTCGAACTGATCCACCGGATGCACGAGTTGGTCAACAGCTACCGCGGCCTGCCGGAGGGGGAGGACAGCGAGACGGTCCGCTTCCACACGCACGCCTTCCCGCGTCGCACCGGATAGTCCGCCGCACCCCCGCTCCGCCGCTCCGTCGCGCCCTCGCCCTTCCGTTCCACGGGCCCGGCGGCCCGCCCCCGCGCCGTTCACCCGAAGGAGTCCTGCCGTGCACGCCTTCCAGTACGTCGAGATCCACGCCGCCCGCGCCCACGAGTTGGCCGCCGAGGCCGCCGCCTGGCACCTCGCCCGGGAGGCCGCCCCCACCCCCGCCGTCTCCCCCGCCCGGCGCGCCCCAGCCCTCCTGACCGTCCTGCCCGCCGTGCGCAACCGGGTCGGCGAGGCGCTGGTGTCCGTCGGGATACGACTCATGCAGCCGGCCCACCTGCAGAGCCGCGTCCATCGGCACGCGGCATGAGCAGGCGGCCCCTCGTGGCGGTGCTGGCCGCCAACACCATCTCCATAGCCGGGAGTTCACTGACCCTCATCGGCGTCCCGTGGTTCGTCCTCCAGACCACGGGCAGCGCCGGACGGGCCGGGATCGTCGCCTTCTGCGCCACCCTCCCCATCGTCGTCGCCGCCCTGGTCGGCGGCCCGGTCATCGACCGGATCGGCCGCCGCCGCGTCTCCGCCGTCTCCGACCTGATCTGCGCCCTGAGCGTCGGCGCGATCCCGCTGCTGCACCACGCGGGCCTGCTGGAGTTCTGGATGCTGTGCGCGCTGATGGCGCTCAGCGGCCTCGTGCACACTCCGGGCCTGACCGCGCGCTACGTCCTCGTGCCCAGCCTGGCCGAGCACGCCGGCACCACCGTCGCCCGCACCGCGAGCCTCTACGACGCCGTCTCGCGCGGGGCCCGGATGATCGGGGCGGCGGTGTCCGGTCTGCTGATCGCGCTGTTCGGGGCCCAGACCGTACTCCTCGTGGACGGTGCCACCTTCGCCGTCTCGGCCCTGCTGGTCGCCGCCTTCCTGCGCGGGATACCGGCCGCCGAACCCCAACGGGGCTCCGGAAAGGTCTCGTTCGCCTCCTACCGCGCCGAGCTGCTGGAGGGCTGGCGCTTCCTGACCGGCTCCCGCCTGCTGACGGGCATCACTGTGATGGTGATGGTGACCAACGGACTGGACCAGGGCTGGTCCTCCGTCCTCCTGCCGGTCCACGGCAACGAGGCCCTGGGCGGTCCGGCCGCGCTGGGCCTGATGGTCTCCCTCTTCGGAGGCTTCGCCCTGCTGGGCGCCCTGCTCTACGGGGCGTGGGGCGAGCGCTTCCCCCGCCGGACGGTGTTCGCGGTGGCCTTCCTGGTCTGCGGTCCCGCCCGGTACGTGGTCGCCGCGCTCACCGGGACCCCCCTGCCGCTGGCGGTGACCATGGCCTTGGCCGGGCTGGGCGCGGGCGTGCTGAACCCGATCCTGACGACGGTGATCTACGAGCGCGTGCCGGAGAAGATGCGCAGCCGGGTCTCCGGTGTGAGCACGGCGGGCGCGGAGTTGGCCATGCCGGTGGGCGGGCTGGCCGCCGGGCTGCTGGTGGACTCGTACGGGGTGACCTCGGCCCTGCTGCTGTTCGCCGGGGTCTATCTGCTCGCCACGCTGACCCCCTTGGTGTTCCCGTCCTGGCGGGGCATGGAGCGGCCCGCGGACGCGGAGGTCAGCAGGACGGAACCGACTGGCCCCGGTTCAGCGCCCGCAGCGCGTCCACGGCACCCTTCAGCGAGGTGACGGGGATCAGCTGAAGGCCCTCGGGCAGTTCGGACCGGGCGTCCGAGCACTCGGCCTTCGGTACGAGGAAGACGCTCGCGCCGTCCCGGCGGGCGGCCTGGGTCTTGAGGGCCACACCACCGACCGCGCCGACCGCGCCGGCGGGGGTGATGGTGCCGGTGCCGGCGATCGTGCGGCCGCCGGTGAGGTCGCCGCCGCTGCCGTCGCCGTCGAGCTTGTCGACGATGCCGAGGGAGAAGAGCAGGCCCGCGCTGGGGCCGCCGACGTCGGCGAGGTTGAGGCCGACCTTGATCTGCCCGGGGTCCTTGTGGAGGTATCCGAGGGCGGCCTCGGCGGCGGCCGACTGGGACCGCGTCATTTCGTCCAGGTTGTGCCGCTCGATCTCCTGGTCGCTTCCGCCGGAGGGGTAGACCGCCTCCTTGGGCATGACCGCCCGGGTGGTGTCGAACCAGTCCCCGACCAGCTCGGGCAGCTTCACCGTCGTGGAGGGGCCGGTGGCCTGGATGGTGGTCATCCGCAGCTGCCCCGTGGTGTCACGGGTCGGGGCGCCCGCGACGGTGATGACCGGCTTGCCGTCCCGGGAGCCGAGCACGTCGGCCGTGAGCCCGGGCTGGGCGATCACGAAGGGCAGCGGCGCGAGGGCGGCCACGGCGAACAGCGCCACCAGGGGGGCGGCGCAGACGGCCAGGGCGGCGGGACGCGGCAGACGTGTGAGGCGTGAGAGCACGCCGCCAATCTATCGGGCCCGCAGGTCCGCCCCACGGGGACCGCTCCGACGGGCCCGCCGGGTCCCGGTCCGGGGCCCGCACCGGGCCCGGGCACGCGTACGGGCACGGCGGCCCGGCCTCCCGCCGTCTCGGGGGCGCCGGGCGCCCGCGAGACGGCGGGCCCGGCGGTCCTACCTGAGGGCGTCGGCGACCTCGCGGGCCGCGTCCACCACGCGCGGGCCGACCCGCTCGGGCACGGCGTCGGCCAGCATGACCACGCCGACACTGCCTTCCAGCCCGGTGATGCCGACCAGCGGGGCGGCGGCGCCGCTGGCGCCGGCCTCCAGTTCGCCGTGCGTGAGGGTGTAGCCGGGCTCGATGAGCGTGCCCTGACGGGCGGCCAGGATGGCCCGTCCGGCGGCGCCCCGGTCCAGCGGGTGGCGGAAACCGGGCCGGTAGGCGACGTGGTAGTCGGTCCAGGTCGGTTCCACGACCGCGACGGCGAGCGCCTCGGTGCCGTCGACGAGGGTCAGGTGGGCCGTGGCCCCGATGTCCTCGGCGAGCGAGCGCAGCGCGGGCAGCGCCGCCTCGCGCACGAGCGGGTGGACCTGACGTCCCAGACGCAGTACGCCGAGCCCGACGCGGGCCCGGCCGCCGAGGTCGCGGCGGACCAGGGCGTGCTGCTCCAGCGTGGCGAGCAGCCGGTAGACGACGGTGCGGTTCACACCGAGACGGTTGGACAGCTCGGTGACAGTCAGACCGTGGTCGGTGTCGGCGAGCAGCTTGAGGACTCTGAGCCCTCTGTCGAGAGTCTGGGAGGTTTCCGCGGTCACGACGCCTCTCCCTCTCTTTCGGTGGGCGGCGGTGACTCTCACGGGTGCGCGTAGCCGGTCCGACGGCGACGCACGGAGAGGCCGCCGGTAGCGGCCAGGGCACCGGCTGCGCTCCCGCGGCGGCGCTGCCACGGGGCGTTCGATGCGGGGACAGTAGCGAGCGAGTCCGCTGAGCGAAAGGCCTCGTCCAGAATCCGGTCGCCTACTGCCGGTTCATGACCTTTTGTCCCCCGCGATATGTCAATTCGTAACCTCGCCCGCCCGAAAATCACTTTACAGAGCTATTACTCTGATCATGTTCAAAAAGATGTTGGGGGTGGGCGGGACCACGAGTCCCGCGACACGCAAGGGGAGAGAACACCAAGTGAATCTGAAGCGCATGGCCATCGTCGCCGCTGCCGCCGTAGTGGGCCCGACGGTCCTCATGGCGACGCCCGCGATGGCGGACGAGACCCAGGGCAACACGGCCGTCACCACTCCGGACGCGGCGCCCGCCGCCGAGGCCCCGGCCGCCGATGTCGCGGCCCCCGCCGCCCCGGCCCCGATCGCCCCGGCTCCGGTCGTCCCGGCCCCGGTCGTCCCGGCCCCGAACCTCCCGGCCCCGCCTTCGGTCCCGGCCCCGGCCGAGAAGCCCGTCGCCGATGAGAACGGTGACGACGAGGGCGTCGAGCACGGCACCGGCCCGGTCCTGGGTCTGAACGGCATCCCGAGCACCATCAAGGCCGGCGGCGACTGGACCAAGTTCACGGTCTCCGTCGACAACAGCAAGGGCAAGGCGGAGGAGAGCTACGTGCTCGTCCTCGCGGTCGCCGACGAGAACGAGAAGCTCTCGTCCGACGACGTCACGGTGCAGGTGTTCTTCAACGGCGCCTGGCACGACGTCGAGGTCATCAGCGACGGTGGCACCCCGGTGGCCCTCCTGACCGAGGACCTGCAGATCCCGAAGGGCAAGCTCGCCCTGCAGGTCCGCGTGAAGTTCGCGGCGGACGCCCCGGTCGGCAACATCGCCATCGCGGCCGCCGGCGGCAGCAACGTGGACGAGAACGTCTGGTCGGACACCGTCTGGGCCGAGTCGAAGATCGTCTCCGGTGCGAACCACGGTGGCGGCAACAACGGCGGCGGCAACACGGGTGGCAACACCGGCGGCAACAACGGTGGCGGCAACACCGGCACCAAGCCGAACGGTGGCGGCACCACGACGCCGATCGTCGACCACAACACCGACAACGGTGGCTCCACCACCACGGGCGGCGAACTGGCCGAGACCGGTACCGACGCGGCGACCACGTGGGCGCTCGGCGCCGGCGGTGTCGCGCTCGCCATGGGTGTCGCGCTCGTCGCGGGCACCGGCAAGCGTCGGCGCGTCCAGGCCTGATCCCGGCCCGAACACCGGATCCGAACACCGGGCCTGATCACAGGCCCGGTGCCGGGCCCGTGCGAACGGGGTCCGCGCACCGCGCGTGGACCCCGTTCCGCTCCCCCGGGGCCGATCGCCCCGGGACGGGCTAACGCATGCGCGTGGCCCACTCCTGCACCTTCTTGATCCGCTCCCGCAGCTGCCCCGCCGTCGCCTCCGCGCTCGGCGGCCCGCCGCAGACGCGGCGCAGCTCGGTGTGGATCACCCCGTGCGGCTTGCCGCTCTGGTGGACGTACGCGCCCACCATCGTGTTCAGCGACTTGCGCAGCTCCAACAGCTCCTTGTGCGAAACCACGGGCCGCCGGTCGGCCGGCAGCTCCAGCAGGTCCGCCTCCGTGTCCGGCTTGCGCCGGCTGTGCGCGATCTGCCGGGACTGCCTCTTCTGCAGCAGCATCTGCACCTGGTCCGGCTCCAGCAGACCCGGGATGCCGAGGTAGTCCTGCTCCTCCTCGCTGCCCGGGTGCGCCTGCATGCCGAACTCGGCGCCGTCGTAGAGGACCCGGTCGAAGACCGCGTCGGACTCCAGCGCCTCGAAGGACATCTGCTCGTCGTCGCCGGTGTCCTCGTCCTCCTGCTTGTTCGCCTCGTCCATTTCCTTCTCGGACTCGGCGTACGGGTCCTCCTCGCCCTGCTTCTTCGGCTTGTCGAGGACGTGGTCGCGTTCGACCTCCATCTCGTTCGCGAAGCCGAGCAGGTAGGGGATGGTCGGAAGGAACACGGACGCCGTCTCGCCGCGCCTGCGCGATCGCACGAAGCGGCCGACGGCCTGCGCGAAGAACAGCGGCGTGGAGATCGTCGTCGCGTACACGCCGACGGCCAGGCGGGGCACGTCGACGCCCTCGGACACCATGCGGACGGCGACCATCCAGCGGCTGCCGTCCTCGGTGAAATCGTCGATCCGCTTCGAGGCGCCGGTGTCGTCGGAGAGCACCACGGTGGCCTTGGTGCCGGTGATGTCCTTCAGCAGCTTGGCGTAGGCGCGGGCCGACTCCTGGTCGGAGGCGATCACCAGGCCGCCCGCGTCCGGGATGCCCTTGCGGACCTCGGTGAGGCGCTGGTCGGCCGCGCGCAGGACGTTGGGCATCCAGTCGCCGCGAGGGTCCAGGGCGGTGCGCCAGGCCTGGGAGATGGCGTCCTTGGTCATCGGCTCGCCGAGGCGGGCGGCGATCTCGTCGCCGGCCTTCGTCCGCCAGCGCATGTTGCCGCTGTAGGACAGGAAGATCACCGGCCGGACGACCCCGTCGCGCAGGGCGTTGCCGTAGCCGTAGGTGTAGTCGGCCGAGGAGCGGCGGATCCCGTCGTTGCCCTCCTCGTAGGCCACGAAGGGAATGGGGTTGGTGTCGGACCGGAAGGGCGTACCGGTCAGGGTCAGCCGACGGGTGGCCGGGTCGAAGGCCTCCAGGCAGGCCTCTCCCCAGGACTTCGAGTCGCCCGCGTGGTGGATCTCGTCCAGGATCACCAGGGTCTTGCGCTGCTCGCAGCGGTTGCGGTGCAGCATCGGGCGCACGCCGACGCCCGCGTACGTGACCGCGACCCCGTGGTAGTCCTTGCTGAGCGGCCCGGCCGAGTATTCGGGGTCGAGCCGGATGCCTATCCGGGCGGCGGCTTCGGCCCACTGCTTCTTGAGGTGCTCGGTCGGCGCGACGACGGTCACCTGCTGGACCACGTGGTGGTGCAGCAGCCAGGAGGCGAGGGTCAGCGCGAAGGTGGTCTTTCCGGCGCCCGGGGTCGCGACCGCGAGGAAATCGCGCGGCTGCGTCTCGATGTACCGGTTCAGGGCCCCCTCCTGCCAGGCACGCAGTTTGCCGGCGGTACCCCACGGCGCGCGGCCGGGAAAGGCGGGCGAGAGGTGGTGGGAGGCGGGATGGGAGGCGGTAGTAGTCACGGTCTCCGGTTCATCGCTCTCGGCAGGAGTACGGTGCGGCGAGCGCCCGTACGTAGGACAACCGGGCCACCTTACCGGCCCGGGCCGGCCCCTCGCGGAGGGACAGGCCCGTGACCTCGGCGGGTGCGTCGAGCGTCACACCGGGCCCCGCACGGCGGGCCGTTGCCCGCTCACAGCGCCCGCAGACGTCCCGCGATCACCGCGATCTCGCTCTCCCGCCCGGCCGCCACGTCGATGACCAGGTCGTACGCGGTGTCCTGGTCGGCGTCGGCGAGGTCCACCCCGTTCACCGCGAGGAAGGTCGCCGCCGCGAGCCAGGCGGTGCGCTTGTTGCCGTCGACCAGGGGGTGGTTCGTGGCGATCCCGTGCAGCAGCGCGGCGGCCTGCTCGTACGGGTCCGCGTAGGCCGGGGTCCCGAACATGCGACTGCGCGGCCGGTGCACCGCCGACTCCAGGAGCCCGGCGGCACGCAGCTCGACCGGCTGGTCCCGGGCGAGGCAGGCGTGCCGGGCGAGGTCGAGGACCTCGGCGAGGGTCAGGTGGCGCACGGGCGGCGCCGCCTCCACCGACCGGGCCGCCTCGCGCGCGTTCACCGGCCGAGCCTCTCCAGCAGCGGGGCGTGCCGGCGGGCCAGCCGGGCGGCCTCGACCCCGACGCGCTCGCGCTCGGCGCGCAGGAGGTCCCGTACGGCGTCCAGGGCGAGGGCCTCGGGGGTGCGCCCGGTGGCGTCGGCGAGGTCCACGAGGGCGGCCCTCTCGGGGTCTGACAGGCCTGTGGGCAACTCGTTCATGCCGCGAACCTAGCCGCTCCCGCCGGCCCGTTTCCCGGAATTTCCGGCTCGCCGGCGGCTGGGCCCCGGGCCTTCGCGGGCGGGATCTCAGACCTGCGCGCCGTCCTTCGCCGGTCGCTCGTCCAGCCGGGTCGCGACCCAGGCGCCCACCAGAGCCACCACGGCCATCGGCAGGAACACCGCCAGGAACGCGCCGGGGTGCGCGGCCGAGCCCCCCTCGGTGACGGCGTGCCCGGCGCCGACCGCGCCGCCGCCCAGCGCGGCGAAGGCGGCGCCGCCGGCGGCGAGCAGCACCACGTTGGCCAGGGCGTCGGAGATCTGCAGGGCGGCGGAGTTCGCGCCGGCCTCCGCGGGCGGCGACAGCTTCATCAGCAGGACGCCGGTCGGGCCGATCACCAGGCCCATGCCGAAGCATCCGACGGCCCAGGCCAGGGCCAGGGTCCACACCGGGACCGACTCGATCAGCACCGCCGGGGCCGCCGCGATGGCGACGGCCACCATCAGCATTCCGCCGACCATCATGCGCTCCCGGTGGGGCACCATCCGCCCGACGGACTGCACCCAGGACCCGGCCGCCCAGGTGAGCCCGCCGAGCGCGAGCGAGAAGCCGGCCAGGGTGGGGCTGAGGCCGCGCTGGGTGACCAGCATCAGCGGCACGAAGCTCTCGGCTCCGACGAAGGCCCCCGCCGCGACCCCGCGCAGCAGCACCACGGACGGCAGCCCGCGCCGGGCGAGGTAGGTCCCGCGCGGCATGAGCCCCCGTACGGCGGGGACGAGCAGGGCCACGCCCACGGCTCCGGGCAGCAGCGACAGCCAGCGGAGGTCTTGGGCGGCGTACTGGAGCAGCCCGGCGCCGGCGGAGATCCCGAGGGCCAGCCCGATCCGCCGGCGGTCGAAGGCGGCGGGCTCCCCGACGGGGCCCGACGCGCTGCGCCGGATCGCCGGCAGGGCGATGACCAGCGGGACGACGACCAGGACGGGGATCCCGAGGAACACCCACCGCCAGCCGAGGTGCTCGGTGACGCTCCCGGCGGCCAGCGGCCCGACGATCGACGGCACGATCCAGCTCGCGGCGAAGGCGGCCATGATGGCCGGCCTCAGCCGCTCCTCGTAGGCCCGGCTGACCACCACGTAGAGGGCGACGATCGCCAGCCCCCCGCCGAAGCCCTGCACGGCCCGCCCGAGCACGAACACCCACATGACCCCGGCCGTCCCGGACACCACCAGCCCGGCGGCGAAGACCCCGATGGCTACGGTGAGCGGCCTCAGCGGCCCCCGCCGGTCGGCCCACTGGCCGGCCAGGACCATGCCGAAGAGGCTGGTGGTGAAGTAGGCGGAGAACCCGAAGGCGTAGAGCCCGATCCCGTCGAGGTCGCGCGCGGCGACGGGCATCGCCGTCCCGACGGCGATGGCCTCGAAGGCGATGAGGAAGATGACGGAGACCATCCCGATGGTGAGCGCCCGGTACTCCGGTGCCATGACGCCGCCCTGCGGGGGCGGGGCGGGGGCGGTCTCGGCAGTCCGGGGTTCAAGGGCGCTCATCGCCCCAGAGTAAGGTCCGTACCGCGCCGGCGCCCCTGTCACATGGACGGATCTTGGACCGATCTCCCCTGGTCCCCGGGACCTAGGACTGTGAACGCACCATGTCAGTCCCGTTGCGTACCGCCCGTCCCCCTTCCCCACCCCGGGGCCCGCCCGTAGGTTCGTGTCCATCACCACCTCACAGCCGTGTGCCCGAGTGGTTGAGGGACTCGCCTGCAAAGCGAGTTACGCCGGTTCGATTCCGGTCACGGCTTCAACGGCGGCCGCTCAGGAACCACCCCTGAGCGGCCTTCGCCATGTCCGGACCACGGGACACGGGCCTCGCCCCGTGCCGCCCGTCGGCGCCGCGCTCGCTCAGGTCCCGGTGGCCGGCGCCGGCAGTCCGTCCGCCCGGTCCGGGAGTCCCCCGCCGTCGACGCATCCCAGCCCTTTGGCCACGGCCAGGGCGGCGGAGTGGGTGACCGCCGCGTAGTCCGGCCGCAGCACCGCCTCGCCCTTGCTCTCGTCCCAGCGTTCCTGGAACCGCAGCCTGATGCGCAGCGGAAGCTCGGGAGTCGAGCCCACCCGGACGCTGACGCAGTCGTAGGCGAGGAGGAACTGCTTCGGCTCGACCGCGACCCGCACCCCGCTGTCGCCCGCGCCCGGCGAGTCCGGTGGATCACCGGCGAGCTTGCTGTAGGCGCTGAAGGAAATCCGCACCGTGGGGGTGTGGGCCTCCTTGGGCGACCCGACGGCTTCGCAGATCGGGACGGGCATGTCCCGGATCTTCCCTCCCGATCGATAGGCGTCCGCCATGGCCTGCGCGACGGCCCGGACGTCCGGGTTCTTCCCCTCGTCCCTGATCCGGAAGTCCTCGGATTCGAGCACCCTCTTCAGGGCCTCCCCGCCCTCGCCCTCTAAGAGCCCGGCGCAGACCCGCCCCACGTCGACCTTCGTCGGAGCCGAAGCCAGGACCGGCGGCTCCGCCTCTCCCGTGGAACAGCCCGTGAGCGCCCCACCGAGGACGAGCAGACCGAGAGCGGGGCTCACCGTCAGGTTCCGTACGCGACGACCGTTCATCCGACGCCCTCCGTCTGCGACTCGTGACCCTGCTGGCGGGCGATGGAATTGCCCCTCATGTAGCCGCTGCTCATCGACTCGATGAAGTCGTTGCCGAAGTCGCCGTTCGGGTCGACACCGTGGCGTTCCATGAACTTCCGCATCGGCGCCTCCGCGCTGTGCTCACCGGCCTGGAACATCTCCTTGTTGCTGTCGTGCGTCGCGCCTTCGCTCTTGTCCTTGTGCTTCTCCACCGCCTCGTTGGACCACTCGCCGATGACCTGCCCGATCGCCTGCTCCACGGCGCCGCTGCCCGTGTCCACGGCCAGCGGAACGATGATCGCCGCCGCTCCGGCCGCGGCGGCCGTGGCGGGCAGGAAGGCGACGCCGGCCGCGAGCGCGGCCGTGGAACCGAACTCGACCCAGGACGATTGCTGCTCGTGTGCCTTCTCGTAGGCCTCGTGCTGCTTCTCTCCGACGCCCCTGACCTGATCCGCCCTGGACTCGTCGAGAATGCCCTGCACTTCGGCGGTGGTACGGATCGTCGCCCGAGCCCGGCCCTCGTCGATCTTGCCGTCGTGGTCGACCTGGCCCTCCAGAACGCTCGCGGAGTAGACACGTTCGGCGGCGGACACCGTGGCGTACGCGTCGGGGTGCTGCCCCAGGGCCGCGATCAGGTCTCGGGCATCCTTGCGTTCGAGGTTCGCGTGCGCCTGCTTGTCACCGTCGCGCGGGGCGAAGACGCTCTGATCCCCATGGCCGTCCAGTGCCTGGTTGACGTCGTCGATGTACCCGGCGGTCATATGGCTCAGGCTGTCCGCGAGCACCTCTTGATGTTTGAGCAGTACGGCATCGCCGCCGTACTTCACCGCGGTCGCCTCCATCACCCGCGCCCCGGTCTCGGTACGGTTGAGAACCGCTTCCGGGTCATCCCACGCGTGGCCGAGTGTCGCGGCCTCCAAGGCGTGCCCCAAGGCGTCGGGCATGTACTTCTCGACCTTCTTGAGGTCGTCGACGTTCGTGCCCTCCATGTCGATGGTGTAGTCGTACTTCTCGTTGCCGAAGAAATCGAGGTAGCCGGTGACGGGCTTCCCCTTGGCGTCCTTGCCCAGCCCGGGTTCACCCGACTTGACCGTGCCGTCCTGGTTGTAGGCGGGCAGGGGCTCGCGCTCGGGGTCGAAGAACTGGGCCGCCGCCTCCGGGCTGTGCCCCAGCGCTTCCAAGAAGCTCACCACGGGGTCGTAGCCGGCGCCGTTGACGCCTGACGGGTTGAACAGGTTCTTGCCCAGTCCGTCCAGGCGCCGGGTCCCGTTGAAGAAGTCCGGATCCTTGGCGTGGAGCTGAGTGGCGTGCTCGGCGATCGGCACGAGGAACTTCGGGTCGTAGTTTCCGTAGCGCATGATGCCGCCCAGCAACTGGTACCCGTAGGGAGGGTTCTGGTCGTATTTCGCCAGCGGGATGTGCTGGGCCCCGAGCTTGCGCAGCTCTTGGGCGTAGCTGTCGGGCAGGTGCGGCTCGGTCTTGGAGTTGGTGGCCGTGGCGAGGTTGAGCCCCAGGTTCTTCTGGAGCTCTTGAACGTCCTTGAGTCGCTGCTCGTCGACTTTGCCCCACTCATGGGTGTCGGTCGACATGTAGCCGAAGAATTCAAGCGCGCCCTTGGGACCCATGCCTTCGTAGAACTTCGTCGAGAACTCCGGCGCTTTGGCGTTGTCCGCCAAGAGTTCGTTGAGTTCCGCCAACTCGGCGTGAGAGAGGTCCCGGCCCTTCTTCGCCAGGTCGACCGCGTGGCCCGCCTGCTCGGCGGTGAGGCTGGAGTACTTCGGGCCGCTGAAGTTGTGGTCCTCGGACAGATTGGCGTTCAGCAAGCGGGCCAACGACTGGTCCGTGTCGTCACATGCGTCGATGACGGCGTCGATCTGGGCCTGCCATTTCGGCAGGTTGACCCGAATGGACTCCTGGTAATCGGGATCGTGCCGGGCCGCGGTGCGCTCCGCTTCGGTCTCCAGGGGGGCGGCGGAGACCTTGCCCTTGCCGTCGATCCGAAAGCCCGCGGCGGGAACGTCCACCTCGGAGAGCTGTTTGAGCCTGTCCCGGGACGTTTTGAACGCTTCATGCGCCTGGGCCAACGCCTGGTGAACACCCTTGGCCTCTTTGGCCGCGTCCTCGAACTCCTTGGCCGTCTTGTCGACGAACGGCCGCGCCACTCCCGCCGTGACCCCGCTCCACTCGGCCTTGTCCGACGTGGCCTTCATACCGTTGCGGGCGTTCTCGGCCAGCTCCCCCAGCTTGGAGACCATGGCCTGCCAGTCACCGGCGGCCGTCTGGAGCTTGTCCAGGGGGGCGTTCAACACGTTCTCGTACGTCAGCACGGCGCCCCCTACTTCAGGTATTCGTTGAGCTTGGAGGTAGTGAACTCCGCGTAGAGCTGTTGCTCTTCCTTGTTGTGGGAGGAGAGCGCGTAGTTCAGGCCGTTGGAGATCTGGGCGCAGGCGGCGACGAGCGTCTTGACCTGGCTCTCCCACCGCGTGTGCGCCTTGGCGAGGGCCGCGCCGCTCGCGAAGCCCTCCTTCGACAGCGCACCGGCCGCCTCGGTGGTGGCGGTGGCGGCGTGCCTTCCGTCGGTCTGGAGGCGGGAGTGGAGCTTGTGGGCCTCGGAGCCGATGGCGCCGATGTGGTCCTGGTTGATGGTGAGGTCGGCGCCGCCGCCGCCGCTGCCGCCCGGGTCGGTGGGAACCGAGTTCAGCCTCAAGGAGGCATTCGCCCGCGCGGCCGCCCATTCCTCGTCGAACGACATCGCGTGTACTCCTGTGGTCAGGTCAGCGGTTGGTTCGGTTGGTCCTGCGTACGACGACGGCCGTGACCGCGCCACCGATGAGCAGGCAGGCACCCACCCCGAGGGCGATCCAGGGAAGCGTGCCGAGGCCGTCGTCCTGCGATGCGGAGGCGGCGGCCTGCGGCGCGGGCGACCGGGGCGTCTTCTCCCCGCTGGAGGGGGCGGGCGAACCGTTGCCCTTGCCTTCGGCGGCGGCCAGGTCGGGCAACGGGAACACGTCCGCGGGCCCGGGGTCCCCGGGGGTCGGAACCGCGATGCGGGGCCGCACGGCCCCGTACCCGACGGAGTCGTTCCGCATGGCTCCGTCCTCGGGCTTCCCGGCGGTGTTCAGGAGAACGCGGAGGATCTGGTTGTTGGTCCAGGTGGGGTGAGCGGACCAGAGCAGCGCGGCGGAGGCGGAGGCGAGGGCGGACGCATCGCTGGTGCCGCTACTGGTACAGAGCCCTGACTTCGCTGAACAGGCGGTGACAATGTCAATTCCGGGGGCGGACAAGTCGACCTGTGAGCCGCGCTGCGACTCCTTGGTGACGCTGCCGTCAGGATTTACCGCACCGACCCCGACGACGCCGGGAGTGGCCGCCGGATACTCAACCTGATTGGTTGATGCACCATCATTCCCGACTGCCGCGAAGACCAGTTTCCCTTTGGCCAGCGCGTACTTAACGGCAGCAGAGCGTCCCTCGTCGTCTTTGGCGGACCCGTCCATTCCCAACGAAACGTTGATGACTTTGGCCTCCGAGTCAGCCGCATACCGAATGGCAGCAGCCCAAGAAGGCGTTGCCCTGACCATCTCGTGCGGTACGCGAATGGGAAGGATCTTCGCCCCTGGCGCCAGACCGTACGCTCCGTCACCACTCGGATGCTTGCCGGTACCCGCGATCAAGGCGGCCATCGATGTGCCGTGACCGTTGAACGGCGCGCGCTCGTCTCCGTCGTACCCCTCGGCAAAATCCTTACCTGGGAGAACCTGACCTTCGAGTTCTGGAATGCGACCGACACCGCTATCGATAACGGCGATGGTCACCCCTTTACCCGTGCTGGACTTCCAAATATCTTCGGCTTTCATGGCGCTTAGGTGCCACTGCTGTTCCCGGATGCTCTGTGCATGGGCCGGGGTCGCGGCGACCCCGGCCAGCAGCAGACCCACCAGGGCCGAGGTCGCTTTCCGCATGCGCATCCCGTGCAACGTCCGATCTGCTTAGTCGACTACCGGCGGGACAACACGACGGTCGCCCTGCCAGGTCTCTTCGTCCTCGGCCAGGTAGTCCGGGCGGTCGCCCCCCTGGTTTCCACGCCGGTTTCCTGGAGCGCGGGTGCCGGGACCGCCGTGGCCCATCGCCCCGCCCGCCATGCCGGCACTTCCTCCGCGTACGAGTCCGGAACCGCCCTGGGTGAATGCCTGGCCACCCGCGACCGGTCGACCACCAGGAGCGGCCTGGCGGCCCCCGACGACACCTCCCGGTTCCACGGCCAGCCGACGACCGGCTACCGAACCGCCCGATGGCCCGTGCGGGCCACCAGCACCGCCGCCGCCCATCATTCCGCCACCCATTCCGCGGCCGAGGGGAGACTGTGCACCTTCCGCACCGATGACCGTCCCACGCGGGATTCCAGCGCCGGGGCCGCCAGACGACACCGGTCGCCCTCCCATGATGCCGGTGTCTCGCGGAGGCATATTGACAAGGCCACCGACCTTGCCGCCAAGCGCACCACCTGGAGACCTTGTAGCCGGCAGGGTGACACCACCAACAGCGGGGAGAGAACTGCCGCCAACAGAAGGAAGCGTCAGGGGCGGGATCATCCCGCCTGGAGTAACTCCGCTGTTCGGACCAACGGGTCCTACTCCGCCGGGCACGCCCATGGTCGGAAGTGAAGTTTCCGGAGGGGTCGCAACATGGTCGAGGCCCACGTTGACCGCACGATCGGGCAGAGGCAGCGTAAGTCCGTTCGCATGCACGGTCGTCGGTGGCAGCCCATTTTCATGTGCCATGGAGCCGGTGATACCGCTGGGTGCAGAGGTACGATCCGCCCCACCTCCTGAGGACTCAGACCCCGGACCCCCGGAATAGGAACCCTCAGTGGAGCCTCCGGAACGGGGCCTCTCCAAGTCAGTGCTTCGTTCGCCCGGCGCAAAAACCTGAGGCGGCGGCGGGAACGTCGGGGCTTCCGTCTTGCCCAGTTGCGTCGACGACGCCTCGTACGACTGCGCCAGCTTCGTCAGTTGCTGGACCGCCAGTTGGTGGTCTCCGCTCAGCTTCGAGTGGGCCGTCTGGCCGATCTTCTGGGCGTCCGGGTCGTTGTGGAACTCGTGCGCCGCCGCCAGGTTCTCCGCCGCCGCCGTGTCGTACTTCGGGGTGTTGGCCTTCACCTCGATCATCGTCTGGGCGGCTTCCGCCATCCACTTGCCGCCCGCGGCGCTGTAGTCACCCAAGCGAAGCGTGGCGCTGCCGGCCTGGCCGACCCAGTCCTGGAAGGACCGGGCGGCCTCGCCCTCCCAGCCCTCCACCCTGTGCTCCTTGAGGCTCTTGCCGATTTCCTTGATCGTGTCGGCGGCCGTCGTCAGCTGAGTGGCGCGGGACGTGACGGTCTCCGCGTCCAAGGAGGCGATCATGGCGAGCAGCTGCTCGTGCGTGTAGCCCTCGAAGTTCGTCGCCATCAGATGTTGCCCTTCGGATCGGCCCGCTGCTTCGCCGCTTCCTTCTGCTGCTCGCTCGCCAGCGGGTCACGGTCCGCGACGTAGGCCTCCTTGGAGTCCTTGACGATCGTCCGCATCCGCGCCTGGGTCTCCTCGTCCACGCCCGCGTAGCCCTTGCCACCCGTGAGGATCGCGATGCCCAGACCCTCGATCTGGGCCGCCAGGCCCTGTGAGAGGTTCTGGAGTTCCGTATGCACCGTCGAGTACGCCTTGAACAGGGCGTCCGCCTCCGCGAAACCCGTGCCGAGAGTGCCCGTCGGGAGGGTGCCGTGCGAGAGGCGCTTGTCGGCGGCCTCGGACCCGTCGAGCTTCTCCAGGAGGCCGTCGACCAGCTTCTTGTAGCCCGCCATGGACTCGTACTCGACCGCCAGCGCCCGGGCTTGGCCCATCAGCGCGTCCGCCACGAACCCCGCCTGGTTCCCCAACAACAGTGCCGGCCCGTTCTCCGTCGCCACTCTGCTCTCCCCCGTTCCGCATCCCCGTTCGCACCCGCACGCACCGGGTGCCACCGATCACTCTAACGATCGGCGCCCACAGTCCCAAGCTCGGGTTGCACGTGCAATGCAGGTCACACGGTTACGAGTTGGGCACCGCCACCGCCGCGGATGGCCGAATCGGGATCCTGTTCACGGGGCGGCCCGTCGCCGCGCGTACCGCCGAGGCGATCGCCGCCGGGGTCGTCACCACCGGGACCGCGCTCGCCGCCTTCGCGCCGAACGGGGCCACCACGTCTCGCTCCTCGACCAGGCGGACGATGCGGACCGCCGGGGCGTCCAGGGAGGTCGGCAGGGCGTACCCGGTGAGGTCGGGGTGGCGGACCAGGCCCGAGACCGAGCGGAGGTTCTCCGTCAGGGCCGCGCCCACGCCCTGGGTGACGCCCGCCTCGATACGGGCCTCCAGCTGGCGGGGGTTGAGGATGCGGCCCACGTCCTGGGCCACCGCCAGTTCCACCACGCGCACCGAGCCCAGTTCGATGTCCACGTCGACCACCGCGCGGATCGCGCAGAAGGCGAGGCCGACGAAGGCGTCGCCCTGGCCGTCCGCGTCCAGCGGCTCCGTCGGGTGGGGGCGGCACTGGGCCGTGGCCCAGAGCTCCTTGCCCTCTATCGCCTCCGCGACGGTCATCGAGAAGGCCCCGTCGTACGACGTGATCCGGCCATCCGTGATCTGTAGCAGTTCGAGGGACATGCCGAGCTTGGCCGCCATCGGCTGGAGGAGCTGCGTACGGACCATCTTCGCCGCCCGCTCGACCGCGCCGCCCGAGACCCAGGTGTGGCGGCCGTGCGCCGACGCGCCCGCCGGCGGCTGGTCGGTGTCGACGGGGGCCGTGGCCACCTCGTCGACGCCGAGGACCTCCTGGACGATCTGGCGGGCGAGGGTGGCGAAGCCCTGGCCGGTGTCGACCGCGGCGCAGATGACGGTGGCGGCGCCGTCGACGACCTTCACCGTGGCGGTGGAGACCTCGTCCGTGCCCTCCGCTCCGAGCATGTGGACCATGCCCACGCCGTAGCCGACGCCCCGTCGCACCGCGCCCGGTTCGCCCGCGCCCTCGGGGCCGCCCGGCAGCAGCCACTCCTCCTCGGGCGTGTCCTTGGGCAGGGACGGCAGGGGGAAGTCGCGCACCGCGCGCAGGAGTTCGGCGACGGGGGCCGGGCAGGTCACCGTCTGCCCCGTGGGCAGCAGGTCGCCGGTGGCCAGGACGTTGCGCAGGCGCAGCTCGGCGCCGTCGATGCCGAGGGCGGTCGCGAGCTTGTCCATCTGGCCCTCGTACGCGGCGCAGACCTGCATGGCGCCCTCGCCGCGCACGTGCCCCGACGGGGGGTTGTTGGTGCGGACGGCCCAGCCCTCCACGAAGGCGTGCGGGACCACGTACGGGCCGCACGCGAACGCCACCGCCGCCGCGAGGGACTCCGAGGAGGCGTCGGCGTAGGCGCCGGCGTCCATCAGGATCTGGGCCTCGACCTTGACCAGGCGGCCCTCGGCGTCCGCGTGGTGGCGGTAGCGCAGCATCGTCGGGTGGCGGTGGGCGTGGCCGAGGAAGGACTCCTCGCGGGTGGCGGCCAGTTTCACGGGGTGGCCGGTGCGCAGGGCGAGCAGGCCGAGCGGGAGCTGGAAGGCGGGGTCCTCGCGGTCCCCGGTCGCGCCGGGGACGCCGGTGACGACCACCCGGACCCGGTCCGGCTCCAGCCCGAAGCAGGCGGCGGCCAGGTCGCGGTCGGTGTGCGGATCGGTGGAGGCGGTGTAGATCTCCACGCCCCCGTCGGGTCTCGGTACGGCGAGTCCGGCCTCGGCGCCGATGGGCGCGGGGTCCTGGCGGCCGATGCGGTAGAGGCCCTCCACGACGACCTCGCCGGTCGCCTCGGGGTCGCCGTAGCGCAGCGGGATGTGACGGATGAGGTTGCCGTCGGGGTGCAGGGGGGCCGCGCCGAAGGACTGTTCGGGGTCCGTGACGGCGTCGAGGAGCTCGTACTCGACCGCGATGGCGGCCGCGGCGAGGCGTGCCGTGTCGGGGTGGTCGGCGGCGACGGCGGCGATGGGCTCGCCGTGGTGGCGCACGAGGTCGTGGGCGAAGACGGGCCGGTCGGCGATGCGGCGGCCGTGCGTGGTGGCGCCGGGGACGTCGGCGTGGGTGATGACGGCGCGGACGCCGGGCATCTCGACGGCGGCCGAGGTGTCGATGGAGAGGATCCGCGCGTGGGCGTGCGGGGAGCGCAGGACGGCGGCCCACAGGAGGCCCTCGGCCCACAGGTCGGCGGCGTACGGGAAGGTGCCCTCGCTCTTGGCGCGGGTGTCCGCGGCGGGGACGGAGGCTCCGATCCCGCGCTCGGGGCGCGCTCCGCCGTCCGATCCGGCGCCGCCCGTGCCGCCGGTGTCACCGACGCCGCTCAGGTTGGTGAGCGTCGTCGTCGTGGCCGTGGCCGCGTCCTGGCCGCTCACGCCGTGCCTCCGTCGTACTGGGTGTCGTCGTACTGGGTGCCGTGGGTGCCCTGTGTCCCCTGAGGACCGTGGGGTCCCTGGGTGCCGTGGAAGCCGCCCTCACCGGGCGGTGCCTGGTGCGGGATGCGTGCCTCGCCGGCCGCCTCCGCGGCCGAGCGCTCCGCTGCCGCCCCGCGCTCGGCGACGACGTCGTGGACCGCTTCGATGACGCCCCGGTAGCCGGAGCAGCGGCAGAGGTTGCCGCAGAGCGCCTGCCGGGTCTCCAGGTCGCTGGGGGCGTGGTTGCCCTCCAGCAGGTCGTGGATGGTCATCGCCATGCCGGGTACGCAGAACCCGCACTGCACCGCGCCCGACCTGCACAACGCCTGCTGCACGTCCGATGGTTCCCCGTCGGTCGCGAGCCCTTCGACGGTGCGGACCTCGCTGCCGGCCGCGGTCGCCGCGGGCACCAGGCAGGAGGCGACGAGCCGGCCGTCGACCTGCACCGCGCAGGCCCCGCACTCGCCCTGGGAGCAGCCGTCCTTGGCGCCGGCCAGACCGAGCCGCTCGCGCAGCACGTAGAGCAGGGACTCGCCGATCCAGGCGCCGGTGACGGGCCGGTCGGCGCCGTTGACGCGCAGGACGTACGAAGCCGAGGGGTGCTCGTGATGGGCGACGGCGGGCTGTTCCTCTTCCTCGTACGTCGCCTCCTGCCCCGGGAAACCTCCGGCGTCGCCCTCGCCCGGAGCCACCACGGCAGGGTCGGGAGCGTCCTCGCCCGGCGCCGGCGCGCCCCCCGCCCCGGCCGGGGCGAAGGCGGGCTCACCGAACGCGGCCTCGACGGCCACGGCCTCCCCCGCAGCGGGCTCACCTGAAGCGGGCGCACCGAGAGCGGGCTCACCGGTAGCGGGCGCCTCACCCTCGAACGGGGCGGTCACGGCCGGGTTCTGGTTCTCGGCCGCGGTCTCGGCGAAGCCGTGCCCGTGCCCCTCCGACCCGTCCGCGTCGGCGTCCGCGTCGGCGGCTTCGGTGTCGTCCGGACGCGGACGTTCCTCCTGGACCGGCGTCGCGGCCGGGCCGTGGGCGGCCTCGATGTCGGCCGGGGCCTCGTGCGCCACGGCCTCCGGCTCCGGCCCGGGTTGCGCGTGGACCTCCGGCAGCGGGGTGCCCACTCCGGGCCCGCCCAGCACCCTCGGACCGCGCCCGGGAGCACCCGCCCCCGGACCCCCGCCGCGCCGTGCGGGGTCCTCACCCTCGCCGGGCAGCATCCCGGCACTCATCAGCGTCTCGGATCCGGCCCCCGGAGCGCTCCCGGCGGCGGGATGGCCGGCCTCGTACGCGTCGAAGGCGCCCGGTGCCGCCCAGGGGGCCGCGGCCCCGCCCGGCAGGGTCGCGGGGGCCTGGCTCCAGTCGGCGTCGTAGGCGCCGCCCCGGAAGTCCCCGGGCTCGGCGTGGAATTCGGCGGGGAGACCGATGTGGGCAGCGTGGCCCGTCTGGATCCCGTAGGCCGCCTGACCCAGCTGACCCGCCTGACCGGCTTGGCCCGCCTGGACCTCGTGCCCGCCCTGCCCCTCGTGCCCCTCGTTCCCGCCCTGCCCCTCGTGCCCGCCGAACGACTCCTGGCCACCGAACGACTCCTGGCCACCGAACGTCTCGTGCCCGCCGAACGTCTCCCGACCGCCGAACGCACCCTGGCCGCCGAACGTGTCTTGGCCCCCGTACGTCTCCTGGGCCTCGTAAGACCCCTGACCGCCGTACGTCTCCTGGGGCTCGCGCGCCTCGTACGCCCCGTAGGCCCCGCCCGTCGGCAGGTTCCACTGCCCGGTGGCCGCCTGCTCGTCGGGCTGCTGCGCCGCCTCGGGGAAGTGCCACTCGGCCGTCGAGATCGGATCCGGATCGACGTGCCCGCCCTGCGAACCGTGCCCGCCCTGCGCACCCTGCCCGCCCGGCGCCGCCCGGTCGGACCCGGCAGGGTCCCCGTAGACGGCCTGGACGGACGAGGGCAGCGGGACGGAGGCCGGGATCGGGCCCCGGGCCGGCGCGGCCGCCGAGGCGCCCGGCCCGCGGCCGGAGGACGCCGGAGCGCCCGCCTCCGGCCACTGCACCGGGATCGTCCACGTGCCCGTGGCGGTGGGGTCGGCGCTGCCGGAGCCCAGGGGCACGATCATCGGCGGCGGCACGTAGCCGTGCCCCGGGGCCGCGAGCGGCTCCCCGGAGTCGAGGGCGTCCAACATCTCCTGCGGGAGCTTCACGAAGGCCGTGGACTCGGAGTCGTACTCGCCGCCGTGCGGCACCGGCTCCCATCCCCAGCCGGGCCCAGCGTGCCCGGCGTGCCCCGTGTCCCCAGTCGTTCCGCTCACGTTCTCGTTCTCACTCATGAGGTCAGTGCCCTCCCCAGGGCCCTGCGCGCCAGCACGGCCACCGTCCGCCGCAGATGCAGTACTCCGGAGGACACCGGTTCCCCCTGGTCGGGCACGCAGGCGGCGGCGACGTACTCGCCGAAGGCCTCCAGTGCCTCGGGGGCCAGGCCCCGGTCCCCGTCCCAGTCGATCAGCGAGGCCACCCACTGTTCGGCTTCCAACGGCCGCAGCGGCATCGGGGCCACCGCGCCGATCGCGCACCGCACGCCACGGCGCGCGGGGTCCAGTACGAGCCCCACGGAGGCGACCGCGCGCCCCGGGCCGGTCCGGCCGGTCGCCTTCAGGAAGACCTGCGGCGCGTGCAGCAGCGGGACCCGGACGAATCCGATCAACTCGCCCTGCCGGAGCATCTCGCGGCCGGCCAACAGGTGGGAGACGGGGATCTCGCGCGAGCCCTCGGGCCCGACGATGACCAGCACCGCCTCCAGCGCGGCCAGCACGGGCAGCGCGTCACCGGTCGCGGCGGCGGTGGCGATGTTCCCACCGAGGGTGCCGGCGTTGCGGATCTGCGGCGGGCCGGCGGCGCGGGCCGCGGCCGCGAGCGCCGGGATGAGGGCCGCGAAGTCGGGCCGTCCCATCCGGGCGTGCGTCAGTCCGGCGCCGAGCAGCGCGTGTCCGTCCTGGTACTGCCAGCCGCGGATCTCGTTGATCCGACCCAGGCCCACCAGCGCGGCGGGCCTGAGCAGCCCGGCGTTGACGGCCGCCATGAGGTCGGTGCCACCGGCGACGGGGACGGCCGCGGGCATGGCGGCCAGTGCCGCCACCGCCTCGTCGAGCGAGGCGGGCAGCGTCACGGACTGCGCCGCCTGCGGTGTGTGCGGCCCCTGAGCCGAATGCGGTGCGTGCGGTGCGTGCGTGGTCAACCCAGCTGCCCCTTCCCGATGTCCCGGTCCCGGCGCTCACGCCTGTCCGCCGTACGGTACGTGCTCACCGCCGGGACGTGGCAACTCTGGCACATCTTCGAGGCCGCCCGGCGCGAGGGTCTCCCCTGCTCCGGTACGCCACCACCGGACCGGCCGGCCGGCCCCGGCTCCGGCCCGGACACGACCCGGACACGGTCGGGGCACGGCCCGGACACGCGCCGCGAGCCGACCCGCGATCCGGCCCGCGATCCGGCCCGCGAACCGCCCTGGGAACGACCCCGGAGGGGCTGTGTACGGCATCCACCCGAACGCCCGTTTTCCTCCGGATACGCCTCGTTCGAGAGAGAGTTCCAAAGGTTTCCGAAGAGTTCCGCTTCCGGTCGGACGACGCCGGGAGGGCGCCGGAACGACGCGGGCAGGACGCCGGGGCGGCACCCGGCGCCCGACCGGCACCACCCCTCGCCACCCGGCACCACCCCGCGCCACCCCGCGCGCCCGGATCACACGATCGGAGGCTCGCCCTCCTTCGGGCGCCCCAGCACCCCGGGGCGCCGCTGCCACGGGAGCGGGCCGCCCGGCGGCCGGTACTCCACCCCCAGGGCGTCCAACCGCGCGTAGTGGGACGTCATTCGGGCCTCGAAGCCCGCGTAGTCCCGGGATTCCGGTTCGGGCAGGTGCGACCACACCGTTTCCGCGAAGGCCGCCAGCCGGGGGAACACCTGGTAGTCCACCCGGCTCTGGTTCTCCATCACCTCGGTCCACACGTTGGCCTGGGCGCCCAGCACGTGCGCCGCGGCCCGTGCGTCCAGCTTCGGCGGCACGGGCTCGAAGCGGTACACGTCCTCCAGCGAGCGCACGTATCCGATGGGCACCGGCTCGTCCGCGCCGTCCGCCTGACGGTGGTCCAGGTACACCTGCTGCTCGGGACACATCACCACGTCGTGGCCGGCCTCGGCGGCGGCGATCCCGCCCGCGTACCCGCGCCAGGAGGACACGGCCGCGCCCCGCGCGAGCCCGCCCTCCAGGATCTCGTCCCAGCCGATGAGCCGACGCCCGCGCTCGGCGAGCCAGCGGTCGAAGTGCCGGATGAACCAGGACTGGAGACCGTCCTCGTCGCCCACGCCCAGCTCGCGGATCCGCTCCTGCGCCGCCGGGGAGGCCTTCCACTGCGCCTTGGGGCACTCGTCGCCGCCCACGTGCACGAAGGGCGAGACCTCGACGGGGAACAGCTCCAGCAGTTCCTCGAACACCCCCTCGTAGAACCGCAGCACGGCCTCGGTGGGCGCGAGCACGTTCTCGTTGACCCCCCAGTCGTCCCACACCTCCAGGGCGGCGGTGTCCACCACGTCGACGTTCCCCAGCTCGGGATAGGCGGCGATGGCGGCCTGCGAGTGCCCCGGCAGGTCGATCTCCGGAACCACCCGCACGTGCCGCTCGGCCGCGTACGCGACGATCTCGCGGAGGTCGTCCCGGGTGTAGAAGCCGCCGTGCGGGGTCTCGTTCCACAACGGCGACGCCCGGTGGCCCCACCGGCTGCGCGCCCGCCAGGCGCCCACCTCGGTCAGCCTGGGGTGGCGCAGGCTCTCGAACCGCCACCCCTGGTCGTCCGTCAGGTGCAGGTGGAGCACGTTCAGCTTGTGCGCCACGAGCAGGTCGATGTAGCGCAGCACCCCGTCCTTGGGCATGAAGTGCCGGGCGACGTCGAGCAGCATCCCGCGCCAGCCGAACCGGGGGGCGTCCGAGATCTCCGTCGGCAGCAGGCTCCAGGCGGTCCGCCCGGGCAGCGGCGCCCTGCGGTACGCGTCGGCGCCGAGCAGCTGACGCAGCGTCTGGGCGCCCCAGAACAGCCCGGCCGCGCCGCCGCCCGCGAGGTCCACCCCGCTCCCGTCGACCGTGAGCCGATACCCCTCGGGGCCGAGGTCCTCGGCGACGACCGGGTCGATGGCCAGGCGTACGTCGCCCCGCGCGCCGGGGGTGTCCGGCAGGTCCCAGCCGGTGGCGGCGCCGATCTCGCGGCGCAGCCAGCGCGCTGTGGCCTCGGTGCCCGGTCCGGCGGAGAGCGTCGGTCGGGGGCCGAACACGTAGGGGGTCGCGCCCTCGCGCGGCGCGGCGACCCGGGGTGCGGGGATCAGGTCCATGCGGCAGCAGCCCTTCGAAGGGTGTTGCACCCTGCGCAACACCCGTTCCGCAGAGCGCTCGTCCCCCCGACCCTAGCCCTCCCCCCGGGCACGCAGAAGGCCCCCGGGCGCACTTCCGCGCACCCGGGGGCCTTCGTCGGCAGGCTCCAGGACTTCCCTACTTGTCCTTGCCGCCCTTGTCCTTGTCGCCGCCGGCGCCCATGGACTCGTAGATCTCCTTGCACATGGGGCAGACGGGGTACTTCTTCGGGTCGCGACCCGGAACCCAGACCTTGCCGCAGAGCGCGACGACGGGGGTGCCCCCGAGCGCGCTCTCCATGATCTTGTCCTTCTGGACGTAGTGGGCGAAGCGCTCGTGATCGCCGTCACCGTGGGACACCTGTGGCGTCGGCTCTACGAGGGTCCCCGTACCAGTCCCGCGATCGGGCTCAAGAGTGCTCATGAATCCAGGGTACTGAACGGCACCCGACTCAGTTCAGCGACGGGTCGTCCAGATAGGTGGCCACCATCGCCAGCTCGCTGCGCTGGCGGCGCAACACCGCCCGCCACAGCCGTTCGGGGTCCGGGAAGCAGACGTCGCCCGGTTCGGAGTCGACGACGTACCAGGCTCCCCCGCCCAACTCGTCCTCCAGTTGGCCGGGCCCCCATCCGGAGTAGCCGGCGAAGATGCGCAGGCCGCCGAGGGCGGCGGCGAGCAGTTCGGGCGGCGCCTCCAGGTCGACCAGGCCGATCGCCCCGTGCACCCGGCGCCACCCGAGGGGCCCCTCCTCGCCCGGGATCACCGCGATCCCGAGCGCGGAGTCCAGCGCCACGGGGCCGCCCTGGAACACCACGCCCGGATCACCCGCGAGCGGGGCCCAGGGGAGCAGGATGTCGCGGACGTCCACCGGAGTGGGCCGGTTGAGGACCACGCCGAGCGAGCCCTGCTCGTCGTGATCGAGCAGCAGCACGACCGCACGGTCGAAATTCGGGTCCGCGAGGGCGGGGGTGGCGACGAGCAGCCGCCCTGTGAGGGAGGACACCTCGGTCATGGCGACATGATCTCGCACAATGGCCCTTCCGGGGGAGCGAACGGCCGTCCGTGATCGTGCGCAGCTCAGGGCGCACGGCGGCAAGCGGGAGCGCGCGCCGTCACGAACGCCGGAACGCAACGCTCCGCCACCTTGTCGACACCGTGGGTGCTGTACCGAATTCATGACAGTCCTACGGCCACGTCAGCCATACAAACAAGGGGGTGGTGGCGCTTACCCTTTTCCCTGGCCCCCCGCCCACCCCTCTCCGGAACGCGAGATCCATGACCGGCAACGATGTCCTGCTTGTCCACGGCGGTACCCCGCTCGAGGGCGAGATCCGTGTCCGCGGCGCGAAGAACCTCGTGCCGAAGGCCATGGTCGCCGCTCTCCTCGGCAGTGAACCCAGTCGGCTGCGCAACGTCCCCGACATCCGCGACGTGCGCGTCGTGCGCGGACTGCTCCAGCTGCACGGCGTGACCGTGCGCCCCGGCGAGGAGCCGGGCGAGCTCGTGCTCGACCCGACCCACGTCGAGAGCGCGAACGTCGCCGACATCGACGCCCACGCGGGTTCCTCCCGGATCCCGATCCTCTTCTGCGGTCCGCTGCTGCACCGCCTCGGCCACGCCTTCATCCCGGGCCTGGGCGGCTGCGACATCGGCGGCCGGCCGATCGACTTCCACTTCGACGTGCTCCGCCAGTTCGGCGCGACCATCGAGAAGCGCGAAGGCGGTCAGTACCTGGAGGCCCCGCAGCGCCTTCGCGGTTGCAAGATCCGTCTGCCCTACCCCTCGGTCGGCTCGACCGAGCAGGTCCTGCTGACGGCGGTCCTGGCCGAGGGCGTCACCGAGCTGAGCAACGCGGCCGTCGAGCCGGAGATCGAAGACCTCATCTGCGTCCTGCAGAAGATGGGCGCGATCATCTCCGTCGACACCGACCGGACCATCCGGATCACCGGTGTGGACCGTCTGAGCGGCTACAACCACAAGGCGCTCCCGGACCGCCTGGAGGCCGCCTCGTGGGCTTCCGCGGCCCTGGCGACCGGCGGCAACATCTACGTCCGCGGGGCGCAGCAGCGCTCGATGATGACCTTCCTCAACACGTTCCGCCGGGTCGGTGGCGCGTTCGAGATCGACGACGAGGGCATCCGCTTCTGGCACCCGGGCGGCCCGCTGAAGGCGATCCACCTGGAGACGGACGTCCACCCGGGCTTCCAGACCGACTGGCAGCAGCCGCTCGTGGTGGCCCTGACGCAGGCCTCGGGCCTGTCGATCGTCCACGAGACGGTCTACGAATCCCGTCTGGGATTCACCTCGGCGCTCAACCAGATGGGCGCACACATCCAGCTGTACCGGGAGTGCCTGGGCGGCAGCGCGTGCCGTTTCGGCCAGCGCAACTTCCTGCACTCGGCGGTCGTGTCCGGGCCGACGAAGCTCCAGGGCGCCGACCTGGTCATCCCGGACCTGCGCGGCGGGTTCTCGTACCTGATCGCGGCGCTGGCGGCCGAGGGCACCTCGCGGGTGCACGGCATCGACCTGATCAACCGCGGCTACGAGAACTTCATGGAGAAGCTCGTCGAGCTGGGCGCCAAGGTCGAGCTGCCCAACGGCGACCTGGTCTGATCTTCCCCTTCCGGGGCCCCACGGGGCCCTGGAAGGCCCTCTGCGGCCCCACAGGGGCCCGTACGGGGCCGGAACGACCGAAGGGCGGCCACCCCACTGGGGTGGCCGCCCTTCGGCGTTCACGTGCTGTTCCACGTGCTACGTACCACTGCCGTCCCGGGGGCCTGCGCGGCCCCCGGCACAAGGGCGGTGTTACTTGCCCTTGGCGGCTTCCTTGAGCTTGGAGCCCGCGGAGACCTTCACGCTGTAGCCGGCCGGGATCTGGATGGGGTCGCCGGTCTGCGGGTTGCGCGCGGTGCGAGCGGCACGGTGGGTGCGCTCGAAGGTCAGGAAGCCGGGGATGGTGACCTTCTCGTCGCCCTTGGCGACGATCTCGCCGACGGTCTCGGCGAGCGCGGCCAGAACGGCGTCGGCGTCCTTGCGGGTCACCTCGGCGCGCTCGGAAAGAGCGGCCACCAGCTCACTGCGGTTCATGTTGTACTCCCGTGTTCAACTTGCCTTAGAGGCGTGAGATCGAAGCCGATGCTGCCAGGGCCCTCGGACAGTCCCCGGACCCGGGTCTGAACGTCAGACCCTCTCGCCCGGTTACGCATCCTGCCCCCACCAGCGGCGGGAAAGCCAATCCGGCACCCGCCAGGGTCACACGAAAAGCGCCACAGTCACGCCGCGGTGACGCTCCGTCCGCACCAGGGGCCAGGCTCCGGTGGATGACCGGTGGATGCCGGTGAATGCCGTTGGATGCGGACCACGGGCCACGCGGGGCATCCCCGCAACCCTAGAGGCGCCCCGGGGGGCTCGCATCCCGCGACGCGCCGGGGGCGGGGCGTGGGACCCGTCACAGGCCCCCCGCCCCGACCGGGCGCACCGTTGGGCTATCCGGCGGTGGCGGCCTTGCGGACGGCTCCGGCGACGGCGCCCGCGACCTTGTCGTTGAAGACCGACGGGATGATGTAGTTCGCGTTCAGCTCGTCCTCGCCGACGACGTCGGCCAGGGCGGTCGCGGCGGCCAGCATCATGTCGGTGTTCACGGTCCGCGACTGGGCGTCCAGGAGGCCGCGGAAGACGCCGGGGAAGACCAGCACGTTGTTGATCTGGTTCGGGAAGTCCGAGCGACCGGTGGCCACGACGGCGGCGGTCTGACGGGCGACCGCCGGGTCCACCTCGGGGTCCGGGTTCGCGAGCGCGAACACGATGGCGGCGTCCGCCATGGCGGCGACGTCCTCGCCGGAGAGCACGTTCGGGGCGGAGACGCCGATGAAGACGTCGGCTCCGACCACGGCCTCCTTGAGGGTGCCGGTGTAGCCCTCGGGGTTGGTGTTGTCCGCGATCCAGCGCAGCGGGGAGTCCGGGGCCGCGTCGACGAGGTCGGGGCGGTCGGCGTGGACGACGCCGTGGATGTCGGCGCTGACCGCGTTCTTGACGCCCGCCGCGAGGAGCAGCTTGAGGATGGCGGTACCGGCCGCGCCGGCGCCCGACATGACCACCTTGACGTCGCCAACGGCCTTGCCCACCACGCGCAGCGCGTTGGTGAGGGCGGCGAGGACGACGATGGCGGTGCCGTGCTGGTCGTCGTGGAAGACGGGAATGTCGAGGGCCTCGCGCAGCCGGGCCTCGATCTCGAAGCAGCGCGGCGCGGAGATGTCCTCCAGGTTGATGCCGGCGAAGCCCGGGGCGATGGCCTTGACGACCGCGACGATCTCGTCGGCGTCCTGGGTGTCGAGGCAGATCGGCCAGGCGTCGATGCCGGCGAAGCGCTTGAAGAGCGCGGCCTTGCCCTCCATGACCGGCAGGGCGGCCATCGGGCCGATGTTGCCCAGGCCCAGGACGGCGGAGCCGTCGGTCACGACTGCGACGGAGTTGCGCTTGATCGTGAGGCGCCGTGCGTCCTCGGGGTTCTCCGCGATGGCCATGCACACGCGGGCCACGCCCGGGGTGTAGATCATCGAGAGGTCGTCGCGGTTGCGGATGGGGTGCTTGGACGACATCTCGATCTTGCCGCCGAGGTGCATCAGGAAGGTTCGGTCGGAGACCTTGCCCAGGCTGACGCCCTCGATGCCGCGCAGCTTCTCGACGATCTCGTCGGCGTGCGCGGTGGAGGTCGCGGCGATGGTGACGTCGATGCGGAGCTTCTCGTGGCCGGACGCGGTCACGTCGAGGCCGGTGACCGATCCTCCCGAGGACTCCACGGCGGTGGTGAGCTGGGAGACCGCGGTACCGCTCGCGGGCACTTCCAGACGGACCGTCATCGAATACGAGACGCTGGGCGCCGTTGCCATGGCCGTGTTCCTCTTCTGTCCCTGGTGTCGCTGTACGCAGGGCCCGCACACGGCAGGCGTGGCAGGTCCCGTTGTCCGATCGTCCCACCTACCAGCCGGTACAAGGTAACCAGCTACAAACTTCGGAAAGACTCTTCCACCATACGAGATTTCCAGGGGCTTCGGAATGGTGGGTTAATACAAAACAGGTCCGCGCCCTCCACAAGTGAAGGGCGCGGACCTGGTGAAAAAACCTGCTGTGCCTACTGACGTCTACGACACCGACCCGCCATGCTCGCCTCGCGGCAAGTGGTCGCTCTAGGCGACGAAGGTTGGGCCCGGGGGCTTGGATCGAGCCGGTGTCGTAACCAGGCTAACAAAGGATCGCCGAATGTGATCCCCCGTCCCGCGAGTCGGTATCGGGCTCACGCGCGTGGCGGCGGGCCATCCGGCCCCGCGCACGCCCTCGGGCGCCGCGCGAGCCCCCGCGCGACCCCGCGCACGCGACCCCGACCGCACGCCCCTCAGGGCCGCAGCAGCTCCGGCACCCCCGCCTCGTCCGGGCGGTCCCCGGCGGCCGAGACCACCGTGAGCTGCTGCGTCGCGCGCGTCAGCGCCACGTAGAGCACCCGCAGACCCGCCGGGGACTCCGCCGCGATCTCCGCCGGAGAGACCACCACGGTGGCGTCGTACTCCAGACCCTTGGCCTCCAGGCTGCCCAGCGCGACGGCCCGCCCGCCGAGGTCGGCGAGCCAGTCCGCGGCCTGCGCCCGCCGGTCCATGGCCACGACCACGCCCACGGTGCCGTCCACCTGCTCCAGCAGCCGCCGGGTCTCCTCGTGGACGGCGGCGCCCAGGTCTTCCCCGGAGGCCGTGAAACGGGGCTCCAGGCCCGTGGAACGGACCGCGGTCGGCGGCTCCATCCCCGGCATGGCCAGCTTGAGCACGCGGGTGGCCACCTCGGCCACCTCGGCCGGGTTGCGGTAGTTCACGGTCAGGGTGAACCGCCGGCGCGGCCGGCTCCCCAGGGCCTCGTCACGGGCCGCCGCCGCCTCCTGCGGATCGGTCCACGAGGACTGCGCCGGGTCCCCGACCACCGTCCAGGTGCCCATCCGGCCCCGCCGGCCCACCATCCGCCACTGCATCGGCGTCAGGTCCTGGGCCTCGTCCACGATCACGTGGGCGTACTCGGTGCGCTCCGCCGCGATCCGCTCGGCCCGCTCCCACTGGGTCTCCTCGCGGGTCGGCATCAGCTCCTCCAGCCCGCTGAGCTGGTCCAGGGGGTCCATCTCGCGCCGCCGCTTGGGGCGGGCGGGCGCGCCGAGGAGCTGCTGGAGCTCGTCCAGCAGCGCCACGTCGTGCACCGACAGGGGCCCCTTGCCGTCGGGACCGACCCGGCGCAGGGAGCGTGCCAGCTGGCGCGTCTCGCGCGGGTTGAGGTCCCGGCGCGACCAACGGCCCAGACGGCGGTCGTCGGCCATGGCCGCGAGCACCTTGCGCGGGGTCAGCTCCGGCCACCAGGCGTTCAGGAACTCGATGAACGCGTCCTCGGTGGAGATGTCCTCGTCGAAGGCGGACCGCAGCTCGGCGGCCAGCTCCGGGTCGCTGTGCCGGCCCGACTGCCCCGACTTGGAGTACAGGGCGTCCAGGAGCAGCTTGCGGGCGCGCGGGCGCAGCAGGTTGACCGGGGCGGTTCCGCCCAGGACGTTCTGCCGGATCCGGTTGAGGTCGGAGGCCTCCAGCTCCTGGCGCCGGCCGAAGGCCACCACGCGCAGCCGGTCGGGGGCGCTCCCCAGCTCCAGCGCGCCGCGCACGGCCTTGCGCAGGACCTTGAGCATCCGGGAGGAGCCCTTGATCCGGGCCACGGAGGGATCGTCGTACGTGGTCGCCTCGGCCCCGTCGACGAGCGAGCCGAGCGCCCGGATGGCGACCTGCCCCTCCTCGCCGAGGGAGGGCAGGACGCCCTCGGTGTAGGCGACGAGCAGCGGCGTCGGGGAGACGATCAGGATGCCGCCGGAGTAGCGACGGCGGTCCTGGTAGAGCAGGTAGGCGGCCCGGTGCAGGGCCACGGCGGTCTTCCCCGTGCCGGGTCCTCCGGCCACCTCGGCGACCGAGGCGGCGGGCGCCCGGATGACGAGGTCCTGCTCGGCCTGGATGGAGGAGACGATGTCCCGCATCGAGTGCGTACGGGCCCGTCCCAGCGCCGCCATCAGCGCGCCGTCCCCGATGACGGGCAGCTCGCGGCCGTCGAGGGAGGCGGTGACCTCGGGACGCATGAGGTCGTCCTCGACGCCGAGCACCTTGCGCCCCTTGGACCGGATCACCCGGCGACGCACGACGCGGCCGGGGTCCTTGGGGGTGGAGCGGTAGAACGGCGCGGCCGCGGGGGCGCGCCAGTCGATGACGAGCGGCGCGTAGTCGGTGTCGAGCACCCCGATCCGCCCGATGTGCAGGGTTTCGGCGATGTCGGCGGTGAGGTCGGCGCGGATCGCGTCCTCGGCGGGTTCGACGGAGGTGTACGCCCCGTCGGAGCCGCGGTCCCCGTCCTTGCCGAGGACGAGGTCGATCCGGCCGAAGAGGAAGTCCTCGAACTCGTTGTTGAGCCGGTTGAGGTGGATCCCGGCGCGGAACACCTGCGCGTCGCGTTCGGCGAGGGCGCCGGGCGTCCCCACCTGGCCACGCTTGGCGGCGTCGTTCATGAGGAACTCAGCCTCGTGGATCTTCTCCTCAAGGCGTCGGTACACCTGATCGAGATGCGTCTGCTCGACCGCGATCTCCCGATCGCGGACGGAATCCGCCGTGCTGTCGACAGCGGCATTCTGCGCGGCCACCAAGGCCCCCTTCTGACGTGCATGGGCGACCGTCAACCGTACGCGAACCAAGGCCCCTCCGCACGCCCGTTCCGCGCGCCGGACGAATCGTCCCTGCGGCGGGGGGGGTGGGGCGGGGATGGGGGGAACCTCGGCGGGGTGTGTGCGGGGCGGTCTCTCGGAACGTTTGGGGGTTTCCCGCCAGTCCACTGTCCTTCCGTGCCGGTCCGGTCCCTCAAGGGCGCTCACTGCGTTCGCGTCGCTACGCGATTTCGCTGCGCTCCACCCTTGACCGACCGGCCCGTCACGGAATGCCAAAGACTGTCGGGAAGCCCCCAAAAGAACGGGCTGGTCTGAACGAGGGAGGAGCGGCCCCGTCATAGGCAATGGGACGGCCGCTTCGGCGACCAGACCGGGCATTCGGGTCCCTCACAGCCCCTTTCAGGACGGTGGAGACGGCCCACGCACCAGGTCGTGACCCCTCCCACTCGGCTTAGCGTCTGCGATCCGTCTGTGGCCGGACATAAGCCGCACCAGGCCTCTCCTGTCCCACTCGGCTCAGCGACTGCGACCCGGATGAACTCAACGGCCCACTGACCGCACGAAATGACGAAGTCATCAACGGTGAATGTGGAGAAGCGGTCATGGACTGCAAGAAGAGGGCTCAGAAGCGCGAATGCCCAGACGGGTCGCAGTCGACAAGCCGAGTGGGATACGTGAGGCCTCGTGCGGCTATGCCCGGCCACAGACGGGTCGCAGTCGCTAAGCCGGGAGGAAGTGTGTAGCGATCCGATGCGCCCTCGGTGCCGTTCAGGTGTCCTGATCAGCCGCAGGTGTGGAGTAGTCCGAGCCGAGTCCTGAAAGGTTCTGTGAGGGACCCGGATGCCCGGTCTGGTCGCCGAAGCGCCCGTCCCATCCCCTATGACGGGGCCGCTCCTCGTCACTACAGACCAGCCCGTTCTTTTGGGGGCTTCCCGACAGTCTTTGGCATTCCGGGACGGGCCGGTCGGTCAAGGGTGGCCGAAGGCCATCGCGTAGCGACGCGACCGTAGGGAGCGCCCTTGAGGGACCGGACCGGCACGGAAGGACAGTGGACTGGCGGGAAACCCCCAAACGCTCCGCGAGACCGCCCCACACAGGTACCGCCGAGGTTCCCCGCAGCCCCCGCACCACCCCCCTACCCCGCCCCCTGCCCCGCCTCCGCCGGGGTGCGGGCTCGGCGGCGGTGGCGTGCTACGCGCTCGCGGTTGCCGCACCGCTCGCTGGAGCACCAGCGCCGGCGGTGGCCGCGTGAGGTGTCCAGGTAGACCCGGGCGCAGCCGTCGCCCTCGCAGGTCCGCAGCAGGGCGAGGTCCCCCGGGTCGGTGAGGAGTTCCACCGCGTCCCGGGCCACGGCGGCGAGCAGGCCCGCGCACTCGACGCCGCCGCACAACTCCCGCACGAGGTGGCCCTCCTGGTCGCGGACGGCACATACGCCCGGGGGTGGTCCGGCGGCCGCCGCGTTGACCCGGGCGAGGGCGGGCTCCTCGGGGCCGGCTCCGGCGAGTTCGCCCCGTACGAGGCGGTCCACGTCGCCGCGCAGGCCGCGGAAGGCGGTCGCCCAGTCGGGTCCGAGGCGTGCCAGTGGGGTCCGGTCGGGGACGAGCCCGGCGCCGACGAGCCACAGCCGGAGCCCGTCGCCGTCGCCGATCCCCTCGGTGTCCCCGCGGGGCGTGCCGGTCGCCAGCAGGTCCAGACAGACCCGCCCGGAGTCGAACCACATGCGCGTCACCGCCTCGGTCGCCGTGGGCCTCTCCCAGAGTGCCGTCGCGGGGTGCGTTGCGGAAGCCCCCGGACGGGCGCCGCGTGCTACGCGCCGGGCGGCGGGTCGTCGTGGAGGAGTCGCTGGAAGAGGCGGTGGTCGCGCCAGGCCCCGGCGATGTGGAGGTAGCGGGGCGCGAGCCCGTACTCGGTGAACCCGGCCTTGATCAGGACCCGTTGCGAGGCGACGTTGTCCACGCGGGTGCCGGCCTCGATCCGGTGGAGGCCCAGTTCGTCGCGGGCGGCGCGGCAGACCTCCCGCACCGCCGCGGTGGCCACGCCCTTGCCGTTCCAGGCCTGGTCCAGCCAGTAGCCGACGCCCCCGCCGCACAGTGGTCCGCGGACGATCGAGCCGAGGTTGACCGCCCCGAACGGCGTTCCGGTCGCGGTGTCCACGCACACGTACGGGACCATGCGCCCGGCCTCGTGTTCGGCCAGGTACTCCTCGATGCGGGCCCGCTGGCCCGCCTCGGTGTAGAACGCCTCGGTCCGCGCGGGCTCGTAGGGGGTCATGAAGGCCCGGTTGCGCGTGAGTACGTCGGCCAGCGCGGCAGCGTCCTCGACGGCGACGACCCGCATCTCCACTCCGTCAACGATCAGCATCCGGGCACGCTAACGGACCTCCGCCCACTGGTCGTCGGCGCCCCCGCACTCCCCCGCGTCCAGCGACAGCCGGTACCCCCGCTTGACCACCGTCCGGATCAGCCCCGGCGCCCCCAGCGCCGCCCGCAGCCGGGCCATCGCGGTCTCGACGGCGTGCTCGTCGCGCCCCGCGCCCGGCAGGGCCCGCAGCAGCTCGGCCCGGGAGACCACCCACCCGGGCCGGCGGGCCAAGGCCTCCAGGAGGGCCATCCCGGCCGGGGGCACCGGCCGCAGGGTGTCGTCCAGGATCACCGCGTGGCCCCGGAACTCCAGCCGGTGTCCGGCGACGGGCAGGACCCGCGCCCGGGCGGGGAGTTCGCGGCAGAGCAGCTGCACCAGGGGCCCGAGCCGGAAGCGCTCCGGCTGGACCGTGGCCACGCCCTCGGCCTGTAGGGGCAGCGCGGTCACCGGGCCGACGCACGCGGACAGCACCGGGCCGCGCAGCGCGTCCAACACCGCCTCCCGCAGTCCGCGCTCCGCCGCCCGGGACAACAGGGAGGCCGCCGCGGGCGCCGAGGTGAAGCTGACGGCGTCCACGGCCCCCACGGCCACCGCGTCGAGCAGCCGGTCCAGCGGCGCGAGGTCCTGCGGGGCCATCCACCGGTAGACGGGCACCGGCACGACCTCGGCCCCGGCCGCCCGCAGCGCCTCCACGAAGCCGGGCAGCGGCTCCCCGTGCAGTTGGAGCGCGATCCGGCGGCCCGCGACCCCGGACTCCAGCAGCCGGTCCAGCACCTCGGCGAGGGATTCCGAGCCGGGTGACCAGTCCTCCACCAGCCCCGCGGCCCGTACGGCCCCCTTCACCTTGGGCCCGCGCGCGAGCAGTTCGGCGGACCGCAACCGGTCGAGGAGTCCTTCGCCGATGCCCCATCCGTCGGCGGCCTCGATCCAGCCCCGGAAGCCGATGGCGGTGGTGGCGACGACCGCGTCGGGCGGGCTGTCGATCAGCTCCTTGGTGGCGGCCATCAGCTCGCCGTCGTCGGCGAGCGGCACGATCCGCAGGGCGGGCGCGTGCACGACGGCCGCCCCGCGCCGGCGCAGCAGGGCGATCAGGTCGTCGGCCCGTCGGGCGGCGGTGACGGCCACCGTGAACCCGGCGAGGGGTGCGGCGGCGATCGGCCCGGCGTGCGGGGTGGGGTCCTCGTCCATCGTGGTGTCCTGCCTTGCCCCTGGGGAATGTCCTGCCGATCGGGCCGGTCGCCCCCGGGGGGACGGTCGGCCCGATGTCGTCGTGCGGCGCGAACCGAGCCTGTCAAGGCGTCGTGTCGGGCTCGGTTCCACCGTATTTCCGCGTCGTAACGCGCCCGCCGCGCCCCGTGCTCACACCGCCGTGAGCTGCGCCTTCCTTTCGCTCCCGGTGGCCCGGTCGGGGGTGGTGGAGGGTCGGCGAAGGTATACCGCCCAGGTGACGGCGCAGCACGCCGCGTAGAAGCCGAGGAAGGTGACGAAGGCGGCCGTCCCGGAGCCGGTGTCCTGGAACGCCTGGCGGAAGACCAGATTGATGCCGAGTCCACCGAGCGCCCCCACGGCCCCGATGAGGCCCATGGCGGCCCCGGACAGGCGCCTGCCGTACGCGGCGGCCTCCTCGGCCTCCAGGCCCCGGGCGAGCGCCTGGGCCTGGAAGATGCCGGGGACCATCTTGTAGGTGGAGCCGTTGCCGAGGCCGCTGAGCGCGAAGAGGGCCACGAAGCCGACGAGGAAGACGGGCAGGGACTGCCGTACGGAGGCCAGCACCACCACCGCGGTGGCCGCGGCCATCGCCAGGAAGGCGGCCAGGGTGATGCGCGCCCCGCCCCACCGGTCGGCGAGGGCCCCGCCGACCGGCCGGACCAGGGAGCCGAGGAGCGGTCCGAGGAAGGTGAGCGAGGCCGCCTGGAGCGGGGTGCGTCCGAACTGGGTCTGGAGGACGAGGCCGAAGGCGAAGCCGTAGCCGATGAAGGAGCCGAAGGTGCCGACGTAGAGGAAGGCCATGATCCAGGTGTGCTTCTCGCGCAGGGCCTCGCGCACCGCGCCGGTGTCGGCCCGTACGGGCGCCAGGTTGTCCATGCGGACGAGGGCCAGCGCGGCGGCGACCACGATCAGCGGGAGGTAGGCGGCGAGCAGCAGTCGGGGGTGGCCGGCCCCGGCGGTGGCGATGACGAGGAGCGCGACGAGCTGAACGACGGGGACGCCGATGTTCCCGCCGCCGGCGTTCAGTCCGAGCGCCCAGCCCTTCTTGCGGAGCGGGAAGAAGGCGTTGATGTTCGTCATGGAGGAGGCGAAGTTCCCACCGCCGACCCCGGTCAGGGCGGCCACGGCCAGGAAGGTGCCGTACGAGGTGCCGGGTTCCATGACCATCAGCGCGGCCACGGTCGGCACGAGGAGCAGCAGGGCGCTGACGACCGTCCAGTTCCGGCCGCCGAAGCGGGCGACGGCGAAGGTGTAGGGCACCCGGACGAGGCCGCCGACGAGGGTGGCGGTGGCGATGAGGAAGAACTTCCCGGCCGGGTCGATGCCGTAGGCGGGGCCCATGAAGAGCACCATGACCGACCACAGGGACCAGATGGAGAAGCCGATGTGCTCGGAGAGGACGGAGTAGAGCAGGTTGCGGCGGGCGATCCGCTCTCCGGACTCCCGCCAGAAGGTCTCGTCCTCCGGATCCCACCGCTCGATCCAGCGGCCTCCCCTGCGCGGTGCGGTGGTACCGGTCATCACACGCCTCCCCAGCTGTCGTTGCCTGGTCCGACGGTAGGAAGGGCGCGTTTCGGCGCCGGTCCCCGCCGGATGACCGGCGGGAAACCTTGCACTCACCCGGTCTCGGGGCCCGCTGTGAGCGCCGTCGGACCTGGCGTCCCGTGGTCGGGGGCGAGCGCGGCGGGCAGCCAGCTGCCCGGGGGGACCGCCAGCCAGCCGTGGGCGTCCTGGAGCTCGGTGGCGGCCCGCAGGAGGGCGTCGAGGCCGGGGTGGCGCAGGCCGCGCCGCCAGACGAGGGACAGCGGGGACAGCGGCACCGGGTCGGTCAGGGGCCGCTTGACGCAGCCGGGCATGTCGGTGAAGCCGACGGTGGCGAGCACCGGGTGGCCGGTCTTGGCCATGACCCGGCGGAACTCCTCCTTGCCGACCGCCACGGGCGCGGGCGGCGCGGCGGCGATGTCCCGTCCGGCGAACAGTTCGGCGGCCAGCCCCGTCCACTCCAGGGTCCGCGGGTTCCCGGCCCCGGTGTAGACGCTCTCCCCGGCCAGGGCGGCCAGCGGTACGGTCTCCCGCGCGGCCAGCGCGTGCCCCTCGGGCAGCAGTACGGCGAGGGGCTCGTAGCGCACCGGCCGGTGGGCGAGGCGGGCCCGCAGGGAGGGCTCCAGCCCGGCCGCGTAGCCGAAGGAGACGTCGAGCCGACCGGCGGCGATCTCGGCGGCGGCATGGGTGAGCCCGCTCTCGAAGCGGGCCATCAGCTCGCAGCCGGGGGCGAGTTCGCGGGCCCGCTCCAGGACGAGGCGCCCGGTGCCGGGCCCGTCGGAGTTGATGTCGACGAGGAGGGCGCCGGGCGGCCCCGCGAAGGCGGCGGCCAGCTCCTCGTGGGCGCGCAGCACCTCGCGGGCGTGGGGCAGCAGCCGCTCCCCGTCGGGGGTGAGTTCCACGGCCCGGGTGGTGCGCAGGAACAGGGTGGTGTCCAGGGCCCGTTCGAGCCGGCGCACGTCCCGGCTGAGGGCCTGCTGGGCGACGTAGAGGCGGGCAGCGGCGCGGGAGAAGTGCAGCTCCTCGGCGACGGCGAGGAAGCCGCGCAGCAGCCGGGGGTCCACGTCGGGGGAGGTCACCCCGGGAGATTAACAACGCGGGCGGGTGAATGGGCCCGGAACAGGTGTTGGACCGCTCCGGGGCCCGGGCCGCAGGCTCGGCACATGCACCGGACCGCCCCCTTCGCCGCTTCCCCCGCCCGCCCCGTCCCCGCGTTCATGACCGTGACCGGCTCCACCCTGGTCCTGGCCGCCCCCGCCGGCTCCCGGCGGCGCCGGCGTCCCGCCGGTCCCTACGCCCGCCTCTTCGCGGTCCCCGGCAGCCGCGGGTTCACCGCCGGGAACCTCCTCGCCCGCCTGCCCATGGGCATGTTCGGGATCAGCGCGGTGATGATGATCGCCGGGCAGCGGGGCTCGTACGCCCTCGCCGGGGCGGTCACCGCGACCGGCCTGGCCGCCACCGCCCTCGTCGCCCCGTGGACGGCCCGGCTCGTCGACCGCCACGGCCAGGCCCGCATCGCCGTACCGGCCACGGTGATCGCGGTCCTCGGCTCGCTCTGCCTGGCCCTGTGCGTCCGCGCCGGAGCCCCCGCCTGGACCCTCTTCGCCTCCTACGCCGCCACCGCGACCACCCCCAACATCGGCGGCATGTCCCGGGCCCGCTGGACCCACCTGCTGCCCCCGGCCGCGCACCACACCGCGATGTCCTTCGAGCAGGCGGCCGACGAGCTCTGCTACCTGCTGGGCCCGGTCCTCGCGGCCCTGCTGTGCACCGCCGTCGCCCCCGAGGCGGGCACCCTCACCGGGGCGGCGCTGCTGCTGGTCGGGATGCTCGTCTTCACCGCGCACCGCGCCACGGAGCCCCCGCCCTCCGGCGGCGGCGCCGCCCCGGGCCCCTCCCCGCTACGGGCGCTGCGCCCGCTCCTCGGGATCTTCCTCGCCGTCGGGGCGGTGTTCGGGTCCATGGAGGTCACCTCGGTGGCGCATCTGGCCGAACGGGGCCTGGGGGCCGCCTCCGGGCCGGTCCTGGCCCTCCAGGCGGCCGGCTCCTGCGCGGCCGGCCTGCTCTACGGAACCCTCCGCGCCCGGAGCCTGACCTCCTGCCTGCTCGCCCTGGCCGGGGCGATGGCCCTGCCGTGGGCGGCGGCCTCGACGGGCTCGCTCCCGCTCCTGGCCGCCGCGCTGCTGCTCGCCGGGGCGGCGACGGCCCCGGCGATGGTCACGGCGATGTCCCTGGTCCACGCCCGCACCCCGGCAGGCCGGCTCAACGAGGGCATGACCCTGGCCGTGACCGCCATCCTCGGCGGCATCGCGGCGGGCAGTGCCACGGCGGGCCTGGTGGTGGACCGGCTCGGCACGACGACGGCGTACGCCCTGCCCGCGGCGGCGGCGCTGTGCGCGCTGCTCCTCGCGCGCGCGACCGGAGGATCGATCCGGCGGCCGAGCGACGGTGCCCGCGCAGTGGCGCGGCCCGAGGGCCCGTGATCCCGCGGCACCGGCACCGCGCAGAACTTCGACGAGGTCACCGTCCACGGCTGACCCCGGACATGACGAAGGCCCCGCAGCCAACAGGCCGCGGGGCCTTCGCCCACATGGGGTTGTGGAGATGGCGGGAATCGAACCCGCGTCCAACGGTGCAGAAGTAGGGCTTCTCCGAGCGCATTCCGCTGCGCTTTTCTCAGCCCCGGAGATCACACGGACAAGTCTCCGACGGGCTCAGTCACTGTTTGATTTCCCTCTATCCCCCGTGACCGGAGTTAGAGGTTTAGATCCCTAATTGACGCCAGGATCCGGACCGGGACCACTTCCGGGCTGACGCTCCTCACAGAGGCTTCAGCTCACTGTTATTAGGCAGCGAGGGTGAAGCGGGAGTTATCGCTCTTGGAGTTGGCGATTATTGTTTGCGACATATGGTTAACGAGATCATTGCCGCTTCCTCGGCTCGCTTCCCCTACATCGACATCCGCTGTCGAAACCGATCATCCCCATGTTTCACGCTATTCAGTTAGGGTCCTGCGATGTCGCCGGGCTCCGTCGGACCGACCGGATCCCGCTCCACCGGCACCCTCCGCGAAGCCGCGGCGTGTGGTGCTGACGCCATCGTACGCGAAGTGGACCACGGTGTGCCAGAAGATTAAAGCTGCCCGCGCTCCTTGCGCTTCACGGCCGAGATCACCCGGTTCGTCTCGCGCGTGTCCTGCTTCTCCCGCAGGGACTGACGCTTGTCGTACTCCTTCTTGCCCTTCGCCAGCGCGATCTCGATCTTCGCCCGGCCGTCCTTGAAGTACAGGGCGAGCGGCACGATCGTGTTGCCCGTCTCCCCGGTCTTCGAGTCCAGCTTGTCGATCTCCTCGCGGTGCAGGAGGAGCTTGCGCTTGCGCCGGGCGCTGTGGTTGGTCCAGGTGCCCTGGCTGTACTCCGGCACGTGCACGTTGTAGAGCCAGGCCTCGCCGCTCTCCACCGAGACGAAGCCGTCCACCAGCGAGGCACGTCCCTGGCGCAGGGACTTGACCTCGGTACCCGTGAGCACGAGACCGCACTCGTAGGTGTCGATGATCGTGTAGTCGTGCCGCGCCTTCTTGTTCTGGGCGATCAGCTTGCGCCCTGTTTCCTTAGCCATAGTGCGGTCATTTTCGCACTACGGACCCACTCCGATGCCACTCAATACCGTGCGGGCCCGCTCCTCGGCCCCGTCGCCCGCCGCCAGGTCGGGGGTGATGCCCGCGCCGTCGAGGCTGCGGCCGGCCGGAGTGCGGTACGTGCCCACCGTCAGCTCCGCCACCGAGCCGTCCGGGAGTTCGGTGGGCATCTGCACCGAGCCCTTGCCGAAGGTGCGGGTGCCGACCGTGACGGCGCGGCCCCGGTCCTGGAGGGCGCCGGTGACCAACTCGGCCGCGCTCATCGTGCCCCCGTCCACCAGGGCCACCAGCGGGCGGGCGGTGTCCCCGCCCGGGTCGGCGTACAGGGCGCGCTCGGAGCCCCGTACGTCGTACGTCGCCACGAGTCCGCCGTCCAGGAACGCGGAGGCCGCCCTGACCGCCTCGGTGACCAGCCCGCCCGGGTTGCCGCGCAGGTCCAGCATCAGCCCGGCGCCCGGCGGGGCCTGGCGGACCGCCTCCCGGACCCGTTCCCCCGAGCCCCGGGTGAAGGAGTTCACCTTGATCACGGTGACCCCGCCCGCGAGGCGGCGTACCGTCACCGCCTCGGTGTGCAGCTGCTCGCGCCGGACGGTCTCGGTGAGGTCGGCGCCGCCCCGGCTCAGGCCGAGCACCACCGGGGTGCCCGCCGCTCCGCGCAGCAGGGCCACCACGTCGGGGACGGCGAGCCCGGTGACGCCCTGCCCGTCCACGCTCAACAGCCGGTCACCGGCGCGCAGTCCGGCCCGGGCGACGGGGCTGTCGGGTTGGACGCGGTCCACCTCGATCCGGCCGTCGCGGCGGCGGCCGGCCCACAGCCCGACCCCGGTCCAACGGCCGTCGAGTTCCTCCGCGAAGGCGGCGTACTCGCCCTGGTCGTAGACGGTGCCCCAGCGGTCCCCGCTGCGGCTGACCACCTCCTGGGCGGCCTTCTTGCCGGACTTCCCCTCGGCGACGGCCTCTGCGGCGGCCCGGGCCACGGCCTCCCGGTCGGCGGTGCCGGGGTCCTCCGCGCCCGGCGGCGCGGGCGGGTCCTGCTCCGCGGCGGTGGCGGCGGCGCCGGTCAGGGCGAGGGCGCGGGCGTCGTCCGGGGTCCAGCAGCCCGTTCCCGCGGCCGCGGTGACGGACACGAGGAAGAGCAACGTCAGAGCGGCCCCGCGACGCAGGTCGCGGGGCCGGAGACAGAGGGCGGGCAGACCCGGCATGGCGCCGAGTCTAGGACAAGCCCCGGTGCGGCAAGGCGGGTTGGCCGTACCTCACACGGGGCGCTCGTCACACCTTCAGGTACTTGCGCAACGCCACGAACGCGGCCAGCGAAGGCATCAGCAGACCGATGACCAGCACCAGAGGCAGCTTGGTGAGGACGGAGTCCCAGCCGATGAAGTTGATCAGCTGGAGCTTGTCGCGCAGCGCGGCCCCGTGGTCGATCACGAAGTACTGACCACAGGCGAGCATCACGCAGGCGAGGATCGCCCCGATCAGGCCGGCCACGGCGGCCTCCAGGATGAACGGGACCTGGATGTAGAAGCCCGAGGCGCCCACGAGGCGCATGATCCCGGTCTCCCGCCGACGGCTGAACGCCGAAACGCGCACCGTGTTGACGATCAGCAACAGGGCCACGATCAGCATGATCAGCATGATGCCGAGGGCGGCCCAGTTGAGGGAGCCCAAGAGCTTGAACAGGTTGTCCAGCTCGCTGCTCTGGTCGGCGACCGACTGGACCCCGTCCCGACCGGCGAAGGCGGAGGTGATCACCGCGTACTGCTCGGGGTTCTTCAGCTTGACCCGGAAGGAGTCGGGCATCTGGTCCGGGGTGACGACCGAGGCCAGGGCCGTGTGCCCGTACCGCTCCTTGTAGTGCTTGTACGCCTCGTCCGAGGACTCGTACAGGACGGTCTGGACGAGCGCCATCTTCTTCAGCTCGGCCTCGATGCCCTGCTTCTGCTCGGGGGTCACGGCCCCCTTGGAGCAGGGCTTGCCGGAGCCGGCGGCGGGCGCACCGGCCGTGGCGGGGGCTGCGGCCGCGTCGACGGCGTCGCTCTTGGTGCAGAGGTAGACGGTGACGTTGACCTTGTCGTACCAGTAGCCCTTCATCGCGCTGACCTGGTCGCGCATGAGGAGGGAGCCACCGAACAGGGCCAGCGAGAGGGCCACGGAGATGATGACCGCGAAGGTCATGGTGAGATTGCGACGGAGACCGACGCCGATCTCCGACATGACGAACTGGGCGCGCATGACGTCTCAGGGCCTTTCAGTGCTGGTAGCCGTAGACGCCGCGCGACTGGTCGCGCACGAGTCGGCCCTGTTCGAGTTCGATGACGCGCTTGCGCATCTGGTCCACGATCTGCTGATCGTGCGTGGCCATGATCACGGTGGTGCCGGTCCGGTTGATCCGGTCCAGGAGCTTCATGATCCCGACGGAGGTCTGCGGGTCGAGGTTGCCCGTGGGCTCGTCCGCGATCAGCAGGGCCGGCCGGTTGACGAAGGCGCGGGCGATGGCCACGCGCTGCTGCTCACCGCCGGACAGCTCGCCCGGCATGCGCCCTTCCTTGCCGCCGAGGCCGACCAGCTCCAGCACCTGGGGGACGGCCTTGCGGATCTCTCCGCGCGGTTTGCCGATGACCTCCTGCGCGAAGGCCACGTTCTCGGCGACGGTCTTGTTCGGAAGCAGCCGGAAGTCCTGGAAGACGGTCCCCAGCTGGCGCCGCATGTGCGGGACCTTCCAGTTGGAGAGCTTCGCGAGGTCCTTTCCCAGCACGTGCACCTGGCCGTGACTCGCCCGTTCCTCGCGCAGGACCAGGCGCAGGAAAGTGGACTTGCCGGAGCCGGAGGAGCCGACCAGGAAGACGAACTCGCCCTTCGCGATGTCGAGGGAGACATCTCTGAGTGCGGGACGGTTCTGCTTCGGGTAGGACTTGGAGACGTTGTCGAATCGGATCACGGGTGCACCACGGTCGCCGGGAGTAGGTGAGCGTGACCATACGCGACCGGGCGCGAGGTCGGGACCCGGCATCCGGAGTTGCCCGTTTTATCCCGGGTGCGCGAGGGGCCGGACCGTGATGGCCCGGACGGGCCGCGCCGAATGTCGGCGGAGCCGGCACAGTGGTAGGGGGAACGGACTCGGTCCCCGTGCCGTTAAAGGTTGGCGAGGGGACGAGAGGAGGAGCGCATGACATATGACCGGCTCGTGTGTGCGAACTGCGCCGCACCTGTCAGCCAGGGCCGCTGCCCTGTGTGCCGGGCGAACCGGGAGCGCCTCCAGCAGGAGCAGGGCCCGTTCGGCGGACTGAATCCGGTGACGCTCGTCGCGCTTCTGGTGTTGTTGGTGACGGCGCTGGCGCTGGTGGCCCACACCGCGTAGCCCGTGCCGCGTCCCGATCAGACGTGATCACACGTAAAGGGGAAGGGCCCGGACACCTGACGGTGTCCGGGCCCTTCCGCGTGAGCGTGGGTGTCACGCGTGGTCGCGTGTCACACGGTGTTACGCGCCCTGCTCCTGCTGCTTGCGCCAGCGGATGCCGGCTTCCAGGAAGCCGTCGATCTCGCCGTCGAGGACCGCCTGCGGGTTGCCGACCTCGAACTCCGTCCGCAGGTCCTTGACCATCTGGTACGGGTGCAGGACGTAGGACCGCATCTGGTTGCCCCAGGAGCTTCCGCCGTCCTTGAGGGCGTCCATCCGGTCCTTCTCCTCCTGGCGGCGCCGCTCCAGGAGCTTGGCCTGGAGCACGTTCATCGCGCTGGCCTTGTTCTGGATCTGCGAGCGCTCGTTCTGGCAGGAGACCACGATGCCGGTGGGCAGGTGGGTGATGCGGACGGCCGAGTCGGTCGTGTTGACGCCCTGGCCGCCGGGGCCGGAGGCGCGGTAGACGTCGATGCGCAGCTCGCCCTCGTCGATCTCGACGTGGTCGCTGGACTCGACGACCGGCAGCACCTCGACGCCCGCGAAGGAGGTCTGGCGCCGGCCCTGGTTGTCGAAGGGCGAGATCCGGACGAGCCGGTGGGTGCCCTGTTCGACGGAGAGGGTGCCGTAGGCGTAGGGGGCCTTGACGACGAAGGTGGTCGACTTGATGCCGGCCTCTTCCGCGTACGAGGTCTCGTACACCTCGGTCGGGTAGCCGTGCCGCTCCGCCCAGCGCAGGTACATGCGCTGGAGGCGTTCGGCGAAGTCGGAGGCATCGACGCCACCGGCCTCGGCACGGATGTTGACGAGGGCCTCGCGCTCGGCGTACTCGCCGGAGAGCAGGGTCCTGACCTCCATCTCGTCCAGCGCCTTGCGCACGGAAACCAGCTCGACCTCCGCCTCGGCGAGGGTGTCCGCGTCGTCCATTTCCAGGGCGAGCTCGAACAGCACCGCGAGGTCGTCGATGCGGCCCCGCAGGGTCTCGGTCTTGCGGACCTCGGCCTGGAGGTGCGAAAGCTTGCTCGTGATCTTCTGGGCGGCATCCGGGTCGTCCCACAGGGACGGCGCGGCTGCCTGCTCCTCGAGCACGGCGATTTCTGCCCTCAGCTTGTCGAGGTCCAGGACGGCCTCGATCGACCCCATGGTCGAGGAGAGGGACTTCAGCTCTTCGGAAACATCGACAACTGCCACGGGCCCAGCCTAGCCGGTCCGCGGACGGCACTCTCCGGCCAGGCCGTATCCGCCCTTATGGAGGGTGGTGGGTGCGGGCGTACGCTCGCCCTATGACCCTCCTCCTCGTCAAGCGCCGCCATGTGGACCACATGCGTGTGACCACGACGAGCTGTCTGCCGACGGACCCCGCACGAGCCTGATCCACCCCGATCCGACTTCGGTCCTGACGCGCGGCCACCCCGTCCCGGCGCCACCCCTGCCGGCGGACGGCTCGACCCGCCGCCCCGCCACCTTTGGGGCACAGGACCCCGTGACATCCGAAACGGAGCAGTCATGCCGTCCGCGCACCCTTCTTCCGCCCCCTCCCCGTCGTTGGCCGTGATCGATCTCTCCCGGGCCGACGACCCGGCCGAGCGGGCCGACTTCCTCAAGCAGTTGCACGCCGCCGCGCGCGACACGGGCTTCCTGTACCTGACGGGGCACGGGATAACCGGGGCGGAGACCGCCCGGATCCTGGAGCTGACCCGCGCCTTCTTCGCCCTCCCGGAAGCCGACCGGCTGGCCGTGAGCAATCTGAACTCCCCGCATTTCCGGGGCTACACCCGGATCGGCCACGAGCTGACCGGCGGGGCCTCCGACTGGCGGGACCAGCTGGACGTCGGCGCCGAGCGGCCCGCGCCGGAGCCGGGGCCGGAGGATCCGGCGTACCTGTGGCTGGAGGGACCCAACCAGTGGCCGGCGGCGCTGCCGGAGCTGCGGGAGACGGTCCTGGCCTGGCAGAGCCGGCTTGCGGCGGTGGCCCACCGCCTGCTCCGGGAACTGCTGGCCTCCATCGGCGCCTCTCCGGACTTCTTCGACGCGGCCTTCGCGGACCGGCCGCACCTGCACACGAAGCTGATCCGCTACCCCGGCTCCGCCCCCTCGGGCACGGACCAGGGGGTCGGGGCGCACAAGGACTACGGCTTCCTGACGCTGCTCCTCCAGGACGGGGTGGGCGGGCTCCAGGTGGTCCGGGACGGCGGCTACGTGGACATCCCGCCGATGCCGGGGGCGTTCGTGGTCAACCTGGGCGAGCTGCTGGAGATCGCCACCGAGGGGTACCTGGTGGCGACCGATCACCGGGTGGTCAGCCCGCCGGGCGCGGTGGAGCGGTACTCGGTGCCGTTCTTCTACAACCCGCGGCTGGACGCGGTGGTGGAGACCGTCCCCGGGGACTACCTGCGCTCGGCCCCGGGTCTCGCGCAGGACACCTCGAACCCGCTCCACGCGGAGTACGGCCGCAACGAGCTGAAGGGCTGGGTCCGCGCCCACCCCGCGGTGGCCCGGCGCTGGCACCCGGAGCTGGTCCGCGCCTGATCCTTCGCGCCTCGGGGGTGGTGTGGTCGAAGTCCCGTCCGGCGGGACTTCGACCGGCCCCTAGGGGCGCAGGGGGCCCGAGTGTCGGGTGTCCTGCGGCGGGGGGTCCTCGCCGCCGGAGAGGGCCAGCCAGCCGCCGACCCCGACCGCGGCGGCCAGCGCCACCGCCGAGGCGGACAGCAGCAGCCTCCGCTTGCGCGCCGCCTCGGCGCGGTGGCGGGCGGAGCCCGGGCGGTGACCGCCCGCGGGCCGCGGGACCCGGGCGGTCCCCAGGGCGCCGCCGGCGAGTTCGTCGGGGCCCGGGACCCGCATGGAGGTGTGGGTGTCCCGGTTGGAGTCGGTCGCGGAGCCGGGGACCAGCGGGACCACGCCCCGCCTGCGTCCGGGTTCGGCCCCCGTCGTGGAGGCGGGCTCCTCGGGGACGTCCTCCGGTTCCCGTTCGGCGTCGTCCGGCTCGTCCACGTCCAGCGGTGGCATCCCGGCCAGCAGCGGCAGCAGGTCGCGCAGCCGGGTGGACAGCTCCGAGGCCCGCAGCCGTGAGGCCGGGGCCTTGGCCAGGCACTGCACCATGAGCTGCCACAGCTCGTCGGGGATGCCCGGCAGCGGGACCACCGTCTCGGTGACGTGCCGGCGCAGCACCGCGCCCGGGTGGCCGCCGCCGAAGGGGGTGAACCCGGCGAGCAGCTCGTACAGCACGGTGGCCAGGGCGTAGATGTCGACGGCCGCCCTCGGCGGCAGGCCCTCCACTATTTCCGGGGCCAGGTAGTCGGGGGTGCCGATGATCCGGGTCGTGGACGCGGAGGTCCGGCCGGTGGGGACCCGCCTCGGGGAGTCGATGAGCTTGGCCACGCCGAAGTCGGTGAGCAGCGCGGGGTGCGCGCCGCCCGGTCCGAGCGGGCCCTGCATGTCGAGGAGGACGTTCTCGGGTTTGACGTCGCGGTGGACGACCCCGGCCGCGTGTGCGGCGGCGAGGGCGTCGGCGACGTCCGCGACGATGGCGACGGCCGCCTCGGGCGCGAGTCTGCGTTCGCGGTCGAGGCGCGTGCGGAGGTCCGTGCCGCGGACGAGGTCCATGACGAGGGCGAGGTCGTTGCCGTCCACGACGAGGTCGCGGACGGAGACCACGTGCGGGTGTTCCAGGCCGAGGAGCGCGCTGCGCTCCTGGACGAACCGTCCGACCAGTTCCTGGTCGGAGGCGAGGTCCTCGCGCAGCAGTTTGACGGCGACGGGCCCGTCAGGCCCCTCGCCCAGCCACACCGTGCCCGCGCTGCCGCGTCCCAGGATCTGGTGCGCGGTGTACCGGCTGCCGATCTTCCGTGCCACAACTGCTCCCTCAGCGGCTGGCGTACGCACCAAAGCTACGCGGCCGAATGGGGGTTGGGCGCTCCGGATCGCGGCGACCTTGACTTCTGCGGGCGAAATCACCTGCCGGATGTCGACAAATCCATGAAGTCGGCGCTTCTGGGGGCTGATTCAGGGGGTGCCCCCGCCACCCGTCGAGTCTCCGACGGAGCCGACGAAGTCCACGGCGTCGTTGCCCCAGGTCCACACCTGGTCCCACCAACCGCGTCCGGTGCCGACCCAATCCTGGAGGGGGGTCAGTTCCCACACCAGCCAGCCACCGACGAACAGCAGCAGGATCATGACCAGGCAGCCCTTGAGGCAGCCGAGGCCGGGGATCCGGACCGGGTTGGCGCTGCGGCGGCGCGGCTCGCGCGGCTCGCGCGGGGCCTGCTGCTGCGGGGGCCGCTGCTGCTGGGGGCGCTGCTGCTGGGGCGCCTGCTGCTGGGGCTGCTGCGGCTGGCGGTACTGGGGCTGGGCGTACTGGGGCTGCTGCTGCGGCGGCTGGTACGGCTGCGGCTGGTACTGCGGGGGCGGCTGCTGCTGCTGGTAGTGCGGCGGCGGGGGCGCCTGGCGGTACTGCGGGGGCTGCTGGGGCGGCTGCTGGTGCTGCTGCCGGGGCTGGTGCTGCGGGGGCGGCGGAGCCTGGCGCTGGGGGCGGCGGCGCAGCGGGTCCTCGCTCGGGTCGAGGTACTGCATCTGCGTCTGCTCGTTGCGGTCGCGGACGGCCCGCATCTGCGACTGCCACGGGTGCGCCGCGTCCGGCTGCTGCACGGGCGGCATGACGGAGGTCGCCTCGGCGGCGGGCGCTCCGGTGCTCGGCAGCACGGTGGTGGCGTCGGCCCCGCCGATCGGGGGCAGCACGCTGGTCATGCCGTTGGGGTCGTACGCGCCCGCCGGCCCTGCGGGGGCGACCGGCGCGGCCATGCCCGCACCGGGGCCGGAGGGGACCGGCGCGGGCGAGGGGTCGGGGGCGAGCAGGGCGCCGACGCCGAGCGCGGCCTCCACCTCGTCGGGCGAGGAGTGCACCCGGATGCCGGCGGCGACCACGCGCAGGCCGCGGGCCAGGTTCTCGGCGCTGGGGCGCTCGTCGGGCTCCTTGCGCAGGCAGCGCTCGATGACGGTCCAGAGCGGCTCGGGCAGGGACGGCGGGCGCTGCGGGTCCTCGCTCAGGTGGCGGTGGAGCACCTCCAGCGCGGTGCCGCCGGCGAACGGCGGGCGGCCGGTGACCAGCTCGTAGAGCAGGATGCCGGCGCCGTAGATGTCGACGGCGGAGGTCTGCGGGCGGCCCTCGGCGGACTCGGGGGCCACGTAGGCGGGGGTGCCGACGAACTCGTGGGTGCGGGTCAGGCCCGGGGAGTCGGCGAGGCGGGCGATGCCGAAGTCGGTCAGCATCGGCTTCATCTGGCCGTTGCTCTCGTCGAGCAGCACGTTGGCGGGCTTCAGGTCGCGGTGGACCACGCCGTCGGCGTGGCTGGCGGCGAGCGCGTCCGCGATCTGGGCGGTCAGCAGGCTCGCGGCGACGGGGCTGAAGGGGCCGTTCGCGCGGATGTACTTGTGCAGGTCCGGACCGTCGATCAGGTCCATGACCAGGGCGAGGAGGTCCCCCTCGACGACCAGGTCGCGGGTGCGGACGATGTTGGGGTGGGTCAGGCGCAGCAGGACCGACCGCTCGCGCAGGAAGCGCATGACGATGTCGGGGTCCTGGGCCAGCTCCTCCTTGAGGACCTTGATGGCCACGGTCTCGCCGGGCTGACCGGCGACGGCCGCCTCGGCTCCGGCGGCCTCTCGCTGGCTCGCACGCCAGACAGTGCCCGTGGCGCCGCGTCCGAGCGGTTCCACGAGCAGGTACTTGCTGCCGACTGGCCGCACGTCGCGCGCTCCCTGCTGTCGTCCCTTGGGGTTTTCCCGGTGTGGGGGGTGGTTCCGCTGTACGCGTTTCCGGCCCAACTCTAGGGGGTGTCTCCGGGGAAGACGCGGGACGGCGAGGGTTGGTTGCCGCACATTTGTGCGATGGGTGAGTTTTGTGGGGTATGCCGGAGGCTGTTTCTTCTGGTTTTCGCTCTGCTCGATGTCCGTATTTGTGCACTGCACCCACCCCCTCCTGATCGATCAAGATCATTTCTTGGCGGGTGCCGGGCGTGTTGTCCGTGACAGGTGCGAGGATGCACCCGTACGGAACGGCCGGGACGGGAGCCCTGCCCTTCCGGCAGACCTGACCGGGCGACGCGTCCGTGCCGGGCGGGGGGTGACCGGGCAGGCATGCCCCGACGTTCCCTGCCGGGCGCACGCACCGCGCACTGCGCTCCGCGCAGAAGGGACCGCTGACGGCGATGCAGATCCGGCTGACCGTCCTTGGATCGCGCAGCGGCCACCTGGCCGCCACCGCGCCAGCCAGCTGTGACGTGCTCGTCACCGCGCCCGCCGGGACCGCGCTCGCCGCGGTCGCCTCGGGGCTCGCGGCGACGGTGGGCGGACCCGACACCGGCGGCACGGTCGTCCTCTACTCCGGGTCCCGGCGGCTGGACCTCCAACGGACCGTCCTCGGCGAGCCCCCGCTGGTCGACGGGGCGGTGCTCTCGCTGCACACCCCGGCCCCCGACCCGGCCGGCGACGACGGCGACGCCCCCCAGCTGCACGTGGTGGCCGGTCCCGACGCGGGCGGGGTTCACCTGCTGCACCCCGGGGCGGTGCGCGTGGGCCGCTCGGCGGACGCCGACGTGCCGCTGGACGACCCCGACGTGTCGCGGCTGCACTGCGCGGTCACCGTGATGCCCGACGGACGCGTGGCCGTGGCCGACCTCGGCTCGACGAACGGCACCACCCTCGACGGCGTCCCGGTCGGGGTGCGGGCCGTGGCACTGCCCTCCGGGGCCCTCCTGCGGATCGGCGAGTCCACCCTCAGGCTGGCCCCCGGCGGCGGCAGACCCCTCGCGGTCGTCCCGGACCTGGAGGGCCACCTCTCCCTGCCCGACCCCTCCGCCGACGCCGGTCGCGCCCCGCACGCGGGCGCCCCCGACAGCGGCGCGCACCCCCTCGACCCGGCGGCCGGCGCATTCGGGGCGCCCGCCGCCCCGGCCGCCGCCCCCGACTCCGACCCCCATGCCGGCTTCGACTCCGGCTCCGGCTTCGACTCCGACCCGGACTCCGGGACGTACGGCGGGGCCCGGCCCCGGCGCGGGATCGGGGCCTGGGCCCGCAAGTGGGTGCGCGGCGAGGACTCCCCGGCGGGCGAGGACGCGGCGGCCCACGCGGAGCCCCCGGCGGTGGCGACGGCCGCACCGGACGCCGACGACCCGGCGGCGCTGCTGCTGGCGGCGCTCGGGCCCACGGAGCGGCTCTGGTCGCGCGGGCCCGGCCACCCCGGGTTCCTGGAGGTCGGGCTGGGCGCGGGGAGCCGGGTCGCGCTGCGGCACACCGGCTCGCTGGGCATCGCCGGACCGCGGGCGCGGCTGACCGGGGTGGCCCGGTCGGTGATCGCCCAACTGGCCGCGCTGCACGCGCCCGGCCGGCTGGAGATCGTGCTGCTGGCCGCCGACCGGGTCCGCCCGCTCCAGGAGCGGCGGCGCGACTGGGGCTGGCTCGGCTGGCTCCCCCACGTACGGCCCGCGCACGGCCAGGACTGCCGGCTGCTTCTGGCCTACGACCGCGAGCAGGTGGCCGCCCGCGTCGGGGAGCTGACCCGGCGGCTGGACGACGGCCCGCTCGGCACCCATTGGGCCGCGGCCGATCCGGCGACCCTGCACGAGGCGGCGTACGCGTACGACGGCCCGCGCACCGTGGTGGTCCTGGACGGCGATCCGGGCGCGGGCGCCCTGCGCGAGGTCACGGGCCGGCTCGCCTCGCACGGGGCCGCGTCCGGGGTCCACGTCCTGGTCCTCTCCGAGACCCCGGCGGCCACCCCGGCCTCCCCGGTGGCGCAGACGTACGACAGCGCGTGCGCGAACGCCCCGGCCTTCCGCGACTGCGCCATGGTCGCGCTGTTGAGCGGCGATGTCGCCACGACCGTACGGACCTTCGCGGTCGGCGTCGGCCGGCCGGTCCCGCCCGGGGAGAGCGCCGTGGCCGACGGGGTGTCCACCGCCTGGGCGGAGCGGTTCGCCCGGGCGCTCGCCCCGCTCCGCACCGTGGGCGGGCCGGGTTCGACGAGCGCGTACCGCCCGGCGGCGGCCACCCTGCCCGCTTCCTCCCGGCTCCTGGACGAGCTGGGGCTGGCCCGTGCCACGCCGGCCTCGCTGATGGCCCGCTGGGCGGCGGCCACCGACCAGGGCCAGGGCGTCGGCGGCCTGGCCGAGGTGGTGCTGGGCAGCGGGCGGCGCGGTCCGGTCGGGGCGGAGCTGGTCCACGAGGGCCCGCACCTCCTGGTCGAAGGTCCCACCGGGAGCGGCCGGACGGAGCTGCTGCGTTCCCTGGCCGCCTCCCTGTCGGCGGCGGCCCGCCCCGACCGGCTCGGCCTGCTCCTGCTGGACGGCGCCGGCGGCGAGCGCGGCGAGGGCCTGCTGCCCTGCACGGAGCTGCCGCACGTGTCGGCCCACCTGGTGGCCTCGGACCCGGTGCGCATGCGGGAGTTCGCGCAGGCCCTGGGCGCCGAGCTGAAGCGGCGCCACGAGCTGCTGGAGGGGGCGCCGTTCGCGGAGTGGCACTCCCGCCGGGAGCTGTCGGACCGGATGGTCGCGCCCCGCCGGCCGACCCCCGGCGAGCTGCGCGGGGACCTGGAATCGCCGCGCAGCGGGACCCTGCGGTTGCGCGCGGCGACGGCCCGTACCGATCAGGTGGCCGGGCCGAGCCCGCTGCCCCGGCTGGTGGTGCTGGTGGACGACTTCGACGCGCTGGTGGCCCCGGCGCTGGGCAGTACGGGCCGGCCCGCCGCCGGCTCGGTGGTGCGGATCCTGGAGGCGGTGGCGCGCGAGGGGGCCCGGCTCGGGGTGCACCTGATCGCGGCCAGCGCCCGCCCGGACCGGACGGCCGACACCGAGCCGGCCCGGATGGCGAGCCTGCGCGTGGAGTTGGGAGCCCCCGACCAGCCCGGGCCCGGGCGCGGGGTGCTGCGGTACGCCGACGGCAGATCGGTGCCCTTCCAGGCGGGCCGGGTGACGGGGCGGATCCCGCGCACGGCGACGCTGCGGCCGACGGTGGTCCCGGTGGAGTGGGAGCGGATGGGTGACCCTCCGGCCCGCCGTCCGGTGCGCGAGCTGGGCAACGGGCCGACCGACCTGGCGCTGCTGGCCAGTGCGCTGGACCGGGCCTCCCACCTGGTCTCGGCGGTCCCCGTCCCGTTCCCGGCGGCCCCCTGAGGTCCCGCCGGCCCCGCGCGCACGGTCCCCGAGGCGGTATTGCGGGGGCGCGCGGGTCGGCGTAGACCTTGTGGTCCGGGACACACCACGGGCATCGGGGGCACAGCCATGCGCGAGCGCGGAACGAGCCGTAGGAAACTCTGCTGGACGGCCCTGGCGGCCGCGGGGGCGCTCGCGCTCACCGCGTGCGGCGGCGATCCGCAGCCGGGGCCGAAGGATCCCGACCAGGGTCAACCGTCGGCCTCCCGGGTGGAATTGCCGAAGCTGCCCGGCGAGAAGCTGGAGGTGGCGGCGGTCTGGACGGGCGCCGAACAGGCCAACTTCGTCAAGGTGCTGAAGGAGTTCGAGAAGCGGACGGGCGCCACCGTCACCTTCGTCCCGGCCCAGGACCCCATCGTCACCTTCCTCGGCACCAAGGTCGCTGGCGGCCAGCCGCCGGACGTGGCACTGCTCCCGCAGGTCGGGGCGCTGGTGGCGGCCGTGAAGAACAAGTGGGCGCAGCCGGTGGGCCCGGAGGCCAAGGCCCAGCTGGACGCCAACTACTCGGCGGGCTGGAAGGACCTCGGCTCGGTGGACGGCACCCCGTACGGGATCTACTACAAGGCCGCCAACAAATCGCTGGTCTGGTACAACGCGAAGGCCTTCGAGGCGGCCGGGGTCAAGCCCCCGAAGACCTGGAAGGAGCTGATCGCGGCGGCCGACACCCTGTCCGCGTCCGGCACCCCGGCGGTCTCGGTGGCGGGGGCGGACGGGTGGACCCTCACCGACTGGTTCGAGAACGTCTACCTCTCGCAGGCGGGTCCGGAGAAGTACGACCTGCTGGCGAAGCACGAGTTGAAGTGGACGGACGACAGCGTCAAGCAGGCGCTGACCACCCTGGGCGAGCTGTTCGGCCGCAAGGACTTCCTCGCGGGCGGCCCGACCGGCGCGCTGGCGACGGAGTTCCCGAAGTCGGTGACGCAGACCTTCACCGGTGGGGACCGACCCGCGGCGGCGATGGTCTTCGAGGGCGACTTCGTGGCGGTGAACATCGGCCAGACGGAGGCGAAGGTGGGCGAGGACGCCCTGGTCTTCCCCTTCCCGGCGGTGGGCGGGAAGGCTCCGGTGGTCTCGGGCGGTGACGTGGCGGTCGCGCTCAAGCCGTCGAAGGGGGCGCAGGCGCTGCTGACCTTCCTGGCCTCGGCGGACGCGGCGGAGATCCAGGCCCGCGAGGGCGGTTTCATCTCGCCGAACAAGGCGGTGGACCCGAAGGCGTACCCGAACGACATCCAGCGGGGCATCGCGAAGGCCCTGATCGCCGCGGGCGACGACTTCCGCTTCGACCTGTCGGACCAGGCCCCGGCGGCCTTCGGCGGGACCCCGGGCGCGGGCGAGTGGAAGGCGCTCCAGGACTTCCTGGCGAACCCGTCGGACGTGGCGGGGATCCAGGCGAGGCTGGAGGCGGACGCGGCCAAGGCCTACGGGAACTGACCCGTGACGATCAAGGACGCACGGACCGCGGAGCCGGCGCCGGAGCCGGCGGCGACGTCAGCGGCGGCGACAGCGGCGGGGCGGGCCCCGAAGTCCGGGGCCGCCCGCACGGGCCGGCCGGAGCGCCGGCGGCGCCGGCTGGTCGCGGCGGCCTTCATCCTGCCCACGCTGGTGCTGCTCGGGGCGCTCGTGGTGCACCCCATCGGCTACTCCCTCTACCGCAGCCTCTTCGACCGCTCCGGGGACGCCTTCGTCGGCGCGGACAACTACCGGGAGATCCTGAGCGACCCGACGATCCGCACCGCCCTGCGCAACACGATGCTGTGGGTGGTGTTGGCCCCGACCACGGCCACCGCCCTCGGCCTGATCTTCGCGGTGCTGACCGAACGGGTCCGCTGGGGCACGGCGTTCAAGCTGCTGGTCTTCATGCCGATGGCGATCTCGATGCTGGCGGCGGGCATCATCTTCCGGCTCGTCTACGACCAGGACCCCGACCGGGGCCTGGCCAACGCGGTGTGGGTCGGGGTGCACGACACCTTCGCCCCGTCCTCCGCCTTCCCCAAGGCCCGGCCGGGCCGGGACTCCCCGCTGGAGGCCGCCGAGGGCGGCGCCTTCGTGACGCGCGAGCCCGTGCGGGCGGGGACGGCGGCGCTGCTCCCGCTGGTCGGGGTGGCTCCGGAGGCCCTGCCGAAGGGGACCCGTACCGCCGGGACCTCCGAGGTCGGACCGGGCGAGGTCACCGGCACCGTCTGGCAGGACTTCACCCGGGGCGGGGGCGGCGCCGTCAACACGGTCGACCCGACCGAGCAGGGGTTCTCCGGGATGCGGGTCGAGGCGGTCCGGGACGGGCGGGTGGTGGCCTCGACCACAGCCCGCGCCGACGGCACCTTCACCCTGCCCGCAAGGGCGGACGGGGCGCTCCTGCGGCTGCCGGGGAGCAACTTCCGGGAGCCGTACGCGGGGGTCGGCTGGCTCGGTCCGACGCTGGTGACCCCGGCGGTGATCGGGGCGTACGTGTGGATGTGGGCCGGGTTCGCGATGGTGCTGATCGGGGCCGGGCTGGCGGCCGTGCCGCGCGAGCTGCTGGAGGCGGCCCGGGTGGACGGGGCGGGTGAGTGGCAGGTGTTCCGGCGGATCACCGTTCCGCTGTTGGGTCCGGTGTTGGCGGTGGTCCTGGTGACCTTGGTGATCAACGTGATGAAGGTCTTCGACCTGGTCTTCGTGATCGCCCCGGGCGCGGTCCAGGACGACGCGAACGTGCTCGCGCTCCAGCTCTACCGGACCTCCTTCGGGACGGACGCCGATCCGGGCCTGGGCAGTGCCATCGCGGTCCTGCTGTTGGTGCTGGTGGTGCCGGTGATGCTGCTGAACATCCGCCGCATGCGGAAGGAGTCCTCCCGATGAGCACGACGCGGTCGGCGCCCGCCCCCCACGGGGCGCCCGTTCCACCCGAACCCGTCAAGGCCCGGGGCGAGGGCTCCGGCCGGTGGGCGGCCCGCGCGGCGGGCGGGGCGCTGCGCGTCTTCCTCGTCCTGGCGGCGCTGTTCTGGTTGCTGCCGACGCTCGGGCTGCTGGTCTCGTCCTTCCTGTCGCCCACCGACCTCAACGACGGCGGCTGGTGGCGGGTCCTGACGGAGCCCTCCCGGCTGACGGTGTCGAACTACGACCGGCTGCTCTCCAACGACACCATCACCGGTTCGCTGCTGAGCACGGTGGCCATCGCGGTTCCGGCGACCCTGTTGGTGCTCGTACTGGGCTCCTTGGCCGGGTACGCCTTCGCCTGGCTGGAGTTCCCGGGCCGGGACTGGCTGTTCCTGGTCGTGGTCGGGCTGCTGGTGGTCCCCGTGCAGGTGGCGTTGATCCCGGTGTCCGAACTCTTCGGCTCGGTGGGCCTGTTCGAGACGACGGCGGGCGTGGTGCTGTTCCACACCGCCTTCGGCCTTCCCTTCGCGGTGTTCCTGTTGCGGAACTTCTTCGCCGAGATCCCGCGCGAGCTGCTGGAGGCGGCGCGCCTGGACGGGGCGGGCGAACTGCGCCTGTTCGCCCGGGTGGTGCTGCCGCTCGGCGGGCCGGCCATCGCCTCGCTCGGCATCTTCCAGTTCCTGTGGGTGTGGAACGACATGTTGGTGGCGCTGGTCTTCGCGGACTCGGCGCACCCGCCCGTGACGGTCGCGCTCCAGCAGCAGGTGCGGCAGTTCGGGAACAACATCGACGTGTTGGCCCCGGGGGCCTTCCTGTCGATGGTCGTGCCGTTGGTGGTCTTCTTCGCCTTCCAGCGACAGTTCGTGTCGGGCGTGATGGCGGGAGCGATCAAGTAACCCTTTGGATCAAGGCGTTGACGTGCGGCGTTGACGCCGGACAACCCGAATGCCACAGGGTGCGTAACCCGATCGGCGCGCGCGCGGTTCCTGGCCCATATGCCCGCGCCGACCCCTGGATGTGCCGTGCCCCGGTTCAGCGTCATCGTGCCCGCGTACAAGGTTCAGGCGTACCTCCAGGAGAGTCTGGAGTCGGTCCTGTCCCAGTCGTACGGGGATCTGGAGCTGATCGCGGTCGACGACGCCTCCCCGGACGCCTGCGGGTCCCTCATCGACGAGCACGCCGCCCGTGACCCCCGGGTCACGGCCGTGCACCTGACGCACAACCTCGGCCTGGGTCCGGCCCGCAACGCGGGTCTGGCGCGGGCCACCGGCGACTACGTGGTCTTCCTCGACGGCGACGACACCCTGGCCCCCGGCGCCCTCCGGGCCATCGCCGACCGGATCAAGGCCACCGGCTCCCCCGACGTCCTGGTCTACGACTACGCGCGCACCTTCTGGACCGGCGAACTGGTCCGCAACCGCCTCGCGCACCGCCTCTCCGAGGAGGGCCCGGCCAGCTTCCGGCTCGCCGACCGCCCGGCCCTGCTCGGCATGCTGATGGTGGTGTGGAACAAGGCGTACCGCCGCGAGTACGTGGAGCGCGAGGGCCTCACGTTCCCGCCCGGTTTCTACGAGGACACCCCCTGGACCTATCCGGCGCTGCTGGCCGCCGAGTCCGTGGCCGTCCTCGACCGGGTCTGCGTGCACTACCGCCAGCGCCGGACGGGCTCGATCCTGACCACCACCAGCCGTCGCCACCTCGACATCTTCGACCAGTACGACCGGGTCTTCGGCTACCTCTGCGGTCGCCCCGAACTGGAGCGCTGGCGGCCCACGGTGCACCGTCGGATGGCCGAGCACTTCTGCGCCCTGTACGCCGACCCGCGCCGCCTCCCGCGCGCCTCCCGCGCCGAGTTCTTCTCCCGGGCCTCCGCCCTGCTGCGCCGGCACCGCACCCCGGCCGTCGGGAGCGGCGCCCGGTCGCTGTCCCTGTCGCGCACCGACCGGGTGCGGCACACCCTGATGCGGTGGGGCGCCCGGCGCACGTACCGGCTGCTGTCGGTCCTGCGCGCGGGCGCGCTGGCCGGGGCCGGCGCGGGCTCGACCCTGGGGCGGGGCCTGCGCGAGACCTCCCTGCGCCTGCACTACCGGATCCAGCGCCTGCTGCCGCTGCGCCCGGAGCTGGCGGTGTTCTCCGCCTACTGGCACGGCGGCTACGCCTGCAACCCGGCGGCCATCGAGGCGAAGCTGCGCGAACTGTCCCCCAGGATGCGCACCGCGTGGATCTGCGACCCCCGCCACGCCTCGACCCTCCCGCCGCAGACGGCCCGGCTCCGGCCGGGCACGGCCGCGTACTGGACGGCCCTGGCGCGGGCCACGTACCTGACCACGAACGTCAACTTCGACCGCGGGCTGGTCAAGCGCCCCGGGCAGATCCTGGTGCAGACCCAGCACGGCACCCCGCTCAAGCGGGTGGGCCTCGACCTCCAGGACCGGCCGGCGGCCACCCCCACCACGGACTTCGCCGGCCTGCTGCGGGGCGCCGACCAGTGGGACTACCTGCTCTCGGCGAACCGGCACTCGACCCTGGTCTGGGAGAAGGCCGTCCCCGCCTCCTACACGACCCTCGAATACGGCTATCCGCGCAACGACGCCTTCCACCGGGCGAGCCGGTCCGACGTCCTGGAGCTGCGCGAGCGCCTCGGCGTCCCGCCGGGATCGACGGCGATCCTCTACGCCCCCACCCACCGCGACTACCGGCGCAGCCGGCCCGAGCACCTGGACTTCGAGCGGGTCCTGCGCGACCTCGGCCCGCGCTACGTGGTGCTGGCCCGCACCCACCTGACGTACGCGGGCACCGGCGCGCCGGGGGATCCGCACCCGCGCCTGATCGACGTCTCCGACCACCCCTCGGTGGAGGAGCTGTGCCTGGCCTCGGACGCGCTGGTGACGGACTACTCGTCCCTGATGTTCGACTACGCGGCGCTGGACCGGCCGATCGTGATCCACGCGGACGACTGGGAGGCGTACGAGGCGGCCCGCGGTACCTACTTCGACCTGCGGGCCTGTCCGCCGGGGGCGATCGCCCGCACCGAGGACGAGCTCGTGGACATCTTCGCGACCGGCCACTGGCAGGGCTCCCGCTCGGCCCAGCTCCGCGCGGCGTTCCGGTCCCGGTTCTGCTCCTTCGACGACGGCCACGCGGCGGAACGCGTCGTGCGCCGCGTCTTCCTGGGCCAGTCCGCCCCGCTCCCGGCGATCACCCCCCTGGAGGACCGCCGCCCCGCTCCCCCGGCGCCCTCCCCGACCCCGGAGCCCACGCTGAGCCACCGCTTCGCCTTCTGACGCGCCTCGCGGGTCGGGATCCGGCGCCGGGTGCGGTGCCGGCTCAGGGTCGGCTCCGGTCGGGCCTCGGCGGCCGGCGTCAGACGGCCCGCAGGCCCGCCACCACCGCGCGGGCCAGCTCGTCGAGGTAGCCCGCCGGCACGGCGTCCCGTACGACGACCTGGCGCCAGTACAGCGGCCCGATCGCCAGGTCGAGCGCCCGCTCCGGGCAGGCGGACCCGGGCAGTTCCCCGCGCCCGACGGCCTCGGCCACGATCCCCTCGGCGAGCCGACGCTGCCCGTCCAGCAGGGCCCCCCGGACCGCGTCGGCGATCTCCGGGTTCCGCGCGGCCTCCACCAGCAGGTCCGGGATCACCGCCGAGGCCACCGGGTGCCGCAGCACGTGGGACATGACCTCCAGCAGGGCCCGTACGTCCCCGTAGAGCGAGCCCGTCGCGGGGACGGGCAGGCCGTCGGTGGCGAAGGCGCCGACCAGGTCCAGCACCAGGTGCAGCTTGGACTTCCACCGGCGGTAGACGGCCGTCTTGCCGACCCCGGCCCGCCGCGCGATGCCCTCGATCGACATCCGGGCGAAGCCCACCGCCGCCAGTTCCTCCACCACGGCCGCCCGGATCGCCTCGGTCACGTCCTCGCGCAGAACGGCGGCCCCGGCGGGGGCTCGGCGGGCGGCGGCGGGTACGGCGGCAGGCTCGGTGGTCATGCACAGAGCATAGCCGTGCACGCCGCCACTCACCCGTCACGACGATACGGTTGCGTTCCATCGCAACATCGGCCTAATCTCGCCGTAGCGACGATACGGACCCGTCCCGTCCTCCGGTCCTCTCCGGAGCACCCGACGGCGAAGCCCCGGACCCCGGCGAAAGCGACTACTGTGACCGCCCCTGTGACCGCGACAACGGCGCGCACCGCGCCCCCGGCCCCCGCGACCGCCACCCCGGCGGAGCGGGCGGCGGCCCACGGCCTGACCATCAGCGGCGCCCGCCCCTCGCTGCCCCGCTACATCGCGCAGCTCTGGAGCCGGCGCCACTTCGTGACGGCGTACGCCACCGCCCGGATGCACGCCACGTACAGCACGGCCAAGCTCGGGCAGGTCTGGCACCTGGTGACACCGCTGCTCAACGCGGCCGTCTACTACTTCATCTTCGGCATCATCATGCGCGCCAGCCACGGCGTGGCCGACTACCTGCCGTTCCTGATCACCGGCGTGTTCGTCTGGGACTTCATCGGCAGCTCGATCAACGCCGGCACCCGCGCCGTGCACTCCAACCTCGGCCTGGTCCGGGCCCTGCACTTCCCCCGGGCCAGCCTGCCCATCTCCACCGTCGTCCAGCTCTTCCAACAGCTGCTCGTCACCATGGGCGCACTGGTCATCCTGCTGCTGGCCTTCGGCCAGACCCCTTCGCCGGCCTGGCTGCTCGCCTTCCCCACGCTCCTGCTGATGGCCGTCTTCTGCGCGGGCTGCGCGATGGTCATGGCCCGCATCGGCAGCAAGAGCCCGGACATCAGCCAGCTGATGCCGTTCGTCCTGCGCACCTGGATGTACGCCTCGGGCGTGATGTGGTCCATCGACTCCATGCTCGCGAAGGACCACCTGCCGCACTGGATCCTGTTGGCGCTCAAGGCCAACCCGGCGGCCGTCTACATCGACCTCATGCGCTTCGCCCTGATCGACAGCTTCAAGGCGGGCTCGCTGCCCCACCACGTCTGGCCGATCGCCATCGGCTGGGCCCTGCTCGCCGGCGTCGGCGGGTTCGTCTACTTCTGGAAGGCAGAGGAGGAGTACGGCCGTGGCTGACATCCTGACCCGACACTCGACGCACACGACAGCGAACACAACGGCGACCACGACGGCGACCACCGCGGCGGCCCCGGACACCCGGGTCCCGACCGTGATCGCGGACGAGGTCCACGTGATCTACAAGGTGCACGGCTCCGGCGGCGGCCGGGGCGCCGCCACCGCCGCCCTGAGCCGGATCTTCTCCCGCAAGCCCGCCCCCGGCATCCGCGAGGTGCACGCCGTCAAGGGCGTCAGCTTCACCGCCTACCGGGGCGAGGCCATCGGCCTCATCGGGACCAACGGCTCGGGCAAGTCCACCCTCCTTAAGGCCATCGCCGGCCTCCAGCCCGTGGCCTCGGGGGCGGTCTACTCCCACGGCCAGCCCTCCCTGCTCGGGGTGAACGCCGCCCTGATGAACGACCTGACCGGCGAACGCAACGTGGTCCTCGGCGGGCTCGCGATGGGCATGACCCGACAGCAGGTCCGCGAACGCTACGAGGACATCGTCGACTTCTCCGGCATCAACGAGAAGGGCGACTTCATCTCGCTGCCCATGCGCACCTACTCCTCCGGCATGGGCGCCCGGCTGCGCTTCTCCATCGCCGCGGCCAAGGACCACGACGTCCTGATGATCGACGAGGCCCTCGCCACCGGCGACGCGGCCTTCCAACGGCGCAGCCAGGCCCGCATCGAGGAGCTGCGCGAGCGGGCCGGCACGGTCTTCCTCGTCAGCCACGGCATCGGCACGGTCCGCGAGACCTGCGACCGCGCGATCTGGCTGGAAGCGGGCGTCCTGCGCATGGACGGCCCCTCGCGAGAGGTCTGCGACGCCTACGAGGCCTTCACCTCGGGCCGCTGACCCCGGCGGCGGGCGCGGCGCGCGCCCCGCGGTACGCGCGGCGGCCCGGGACCAGTGGTCCCGGGCCGCCGCGTTCACCCCCCTTGAGGGGGCGTCGCTCAGCTGTGCGTGCGCAGCAGCGAGCGCATGGTGCGCATCGCCACGGACAGGTTCGCCAGGTCGAAGTCGTCCGACCCGCGGATCTCGTCCAGGGTCGAGCGGGCCCGCCCGATGATCGCCGCGTTCTTGTCCTCCCACGCCTTGAAGCGCTCTTCGGGAGTGGAAGTGCCGTTGCCCACCGACAGCACGTCTGAGGTCAGGGCCGCGTGCGCCGCGAAGAGGTCCTCGCGGATGGAGGCACGGGCCATCGACTGCCAGCGGTCGGACCGCGGGAGTTCGATGATGCGGTCCATCAGCTGCGTGATCTCCAGGCGGTCGGCGAGGTCGTAGTACACCTCGGCGACGGCGAGGGGGTCCAGGCCCGTCCGGTCGGCGATGGCGACGATGTCCAGCGTCGGGAAGGCGGAGGAGAAGCCGGCGACCTTCGCCGCGAGCTCCTCCGGCACGCCCTCGCCGGTCAGCTCGTCCATGATCGACCGGTACCACTCCAGGTCCGCGCCGCGCACCAGCTTCGGCAGCTCCGACCACACCTGCTCGACCCGGGCCGTGAACAGCTCGATGGTCTCGGTGATCTGGAGCGGCTGCGGGCGGTTGTTCAGCAGCCAGCGGGTGCCGCGCTCGACCAGGCGGCGCGAGTGCAGGCGCACCCGGGTCTGGACATCGGCGGCGACCTTGTTGTCCAGGGCCTCGACGGCGTCCCAGACCTCGGCCATGCCGAAGATCTCGCGGGCCGAGAGCTGGGCCCGCACGATCTCCTCGGTGGAGGCTCCGGTCTCCTCCCGCAGGCGGTGCAGGAAGGTCGAACCGCCGGTGTTGACGGTGTCGTTGACCAGGAGGGTGGTGATGATCTCCCGGCGCAGGGCGTGCGCGTCGATCTGCTCGGGGAACGTGCCGCGCAGGGCGCCCGGGAAGTAGGCCAGCAGCAGACGGCGCAGGTACGGGTCGTCCGGCAGCTCGGTCGCGATCAGTTCGTCCGCCACCGTGATCTTGGTGTAGGCGAAGAGGACGGCCAGTTCCGGCTGGGTCAGGCCCTTGCCGCTGCCCAGGAGTTCGCGGATCTGCCGGTCGGTGGGCAGGAACTCCAGCTCGCGGTTGAGCAGCCCGGCGCGCTCCAGGCGGCGCATGAAGCGTTGCTGGGCGTGGAGCAGGCTGGGCGCCTGGGCGGCGCCGTTGGCGAGCGCGGTGTTCTGCGCGTAGTTGTTGCGCAGCACCAGCCGGCCGACCTCGTCGGTCATCTCGGCGAGCAGCTTGTTGCGCTGCTTGACGGTCATGTCGCCGTCCGTGACCACCGCGTTGAGCAGGATCTTGATGTTCACCTCGTGGTCGGAGGTGTCCACGCCGGCGCTGTTGTCGATGGCGTCGGTGTTGATCTTGCCGCCGTCGCCGCCGGCTCCGGTGCGGGCGAACTCGATGCGGCCGAGCTGGGTCAGACCGAGGTTGCCGCCCTCGCCGATGACCTTCGCGCGGACGTCCGAGCCGTTGACGCGGATGGCGTCGTTGGCCTTGTCGCCGACGTCGGCGTGCGTCTCGGCGGTCGCCTTGACGTACGTGCCGATGCCGCCGTTCCACAGCAGGTCGACCGGGGCCCGCAGGACGGCCTGCATCAGCTCGGCGGGGGTCATCTTGGTGACGCCCGCCTCGATGCCGAGGGCCTCGCGGATCTGCGCGTTGACCGGGATCGCCTTGGCGGTGCGCGGGTGGATCCCGCCACCCGCCGACAGCAGCGCGGTGTCGTAGTCCGCCCACGAGGAACGCGGCAGGTCGAAGAGGCGGCGGCGCTCGGCGTAGGAGGTGGCCGCGTCCGGGTTCGGGTCGATGAAGATGTGCCGGTGGTCGAAGGCCGCGACGAGGCGGATGTGCTCGGAGAGCAGCATGCCGTTGCCGAAGACGTCTCCGGACATGTCGCCGACGCCGACGACGGTGAAGTCCTCGCTCTGGGTGTCGTGGCCCAGCTCGCGGAAGTGGCGCTCGACCGACACCCAGGCACCGCGGGCGGTGATGCCCATGCCCTTGTGGTCGTAGCCGGCGGAACCGCCGGAGGCGAAGGCGTCGCCCAGCCAGAAGCCGTAGGCCTCCGCGACGCCGTTGGCGATGTCGGAGAAGGTGGCGGTGCCCTTGTCGGCGGCGACGACGAGGTAGGTGTCGTCCTCGTCGTGGCGGACCACGCCCTTGGGCGGCAGGACCTCGCCGGCCACCATGTTGTCGGTGATGTCGAGCAGCGCCGAGATGAAGATCTTGTACGAGGCGATGCCCTCGGCGAGCCAGGCGTCGCGGTCCACCGACGGGTCGGGGAGGTTCTTCGCGACGAAGCCGCCCTTGGCGCCGACCGGCACGATGACGGTGTTCTTGACCATCTGCGCCTTGACCAGGCCGAGGATCTCCGTACGGAAGTCCTCGCGCCGGTCCGACCAGCGCAGGCCGCCGCGGGCGACCTTGCCGAAGCGCAGGTGGACGCCCTCGACGCGCGGGGAGTACACCCAGATCTCGAAGGCCGGGCGCGGCGCCGGCAGGTCCGGGATGGCCTGCGGGTCGAACTTCATCGACACGTAGGAGTGCTGCTCGCCCGAGTCGTTGAGCTGGAAGAAGTTGGTCCGCAGGGTGGCCTTGATGAGGGTGAGGAACGCCCGCAGGATGCGGTCCTCGTCGAGCGAGGCGACCTGGTCCAGGGCCCCGTCCAGCTCCTCCAGCATGGCGTCGACCAGCTCGCTGCCGGCGGTCTGCCGGGCGGGCGACATCCGGGCCTCGAAGAGGGAGACCAGCAGCCGGGTGGTGTGGACGTTGTTGCGGAGGGTGTCCTCCATGTAGTCCTGGCTGAAGGTGGAGCCGGCCTGGCGCAGGTACTTGGCGTACGCGCGCAGGACCACGGCCTGGCGCCAGGTCAGTCCGGCGCCCAGGACGAGGGTGTTGAAGTTGTCGTTCTCGGCGTCGCCGGTCCAGACGGCCGCGAAGGCCTCCTGGAAGCGCTCGCGGGCGTCGTCGCCGAGGTAGGAGTCCCCGTTGCCCGGCGCCAGCGGCATGCGCAGCCCGAAGTCGTAGATCCAGGCGCTGACCCGGTCGGTGCGGCGCAGCTCGTAGGGGCGCTCGTCGGTGACCTCGACGCCCAGGCGCTGGAGGACCGGCAGGACGGCGGAGAGGGAGACCTGGTCGCCGGTCCGGTAGATCTTGAAGCGGCGCTCGCCGGGGCCCGCGCCGACCGGCTCGTAGAGGGACAGCGCGAACTCGCGCTCGCTCGCGGAGAGCCGCTCCAGGTGGCACAGGTCGGCGACGGCCGCGCGCGGCGAGTGGTCGGCCTTGTAGCCCTCGGGGAAGGAGGTGCCGTACTTGCGCAGCAGCTCGGCGGCGCGCTCCTCGCCCAGCTCGGCGGTGAGGGCCTCGCCGAAGCCGTCGGCCCAGGAGCGGGCGGCCTCGACCAGGCGGGCCTCGATGCGGTCGACATCGGCGTCGGTGAGCACGGGCAGTTCGGTGCCCTGCGGGACGCGGACGACGAAGTGGATGCGGGACAGGATCGACTCGGTGTTCCAGGCGGTGAAGTCGACGCTGATGCCGTCGAGCTCCTCCTTCAGGATGTCGATCAGGCGCAGCCGCACGCCGGTGGTGTAGCGGTCGCGCGGCAGGTAGACCAGCGCGGAGTAGTAGCGGCCGTACTCATCCTGGCGCAGGTACAGGCGCAGCCGGCGGCGCTCCTGGAGGTACAGGACGGAGGTGACGATGGCCCGGAGCTGGTCGACCGGGGTCTGGAACAGCTCGTCGCGCGGGTAGGTCTCCAGGATCTGGAGCAGGTCGCGGCCGTCGTGGCTGGACGGCGCGAAACCGGCGCCGGACAGGACCTCGGCGACCTTGCGGCGGACCACCGGGACGCGGCGCACGGACTCGGTGTAGGCGGCCGAGGAGAACAGGCCGAGGAAGCGGCGCTCGCCGACCACGTTGCCGTCGGCGTCGAACTTCTTCACCCCGACATAGTCGAGGTAGGAGGGGCGGTGCACCGTGGAGCGGCTGTTGGCCTTGGTCAGCACCAGCAGGCGGTGCTCGCGGGCCTTGGCGCGGGCGTCGGCGGGCAGCCGGTTGAAGGACGGGGACACCGGGTGGCCGTCCTCCTTGCCGCTGTGCAGCGGGTCGGAGCGCAGGATGCCGAGGCCGGTGCCGGGGACGGCGCTGAGGGCGTCGCCGTCGACGAGGTTGTACTCGCGGAAGCCGAGGAAGGTGAAGTGGTCGTCGGCGAGCCAGCGCAGCAGCTCGCGGGCCTCTTCGAGCTCGTACTCGCGCAGGTCGGGCGCGGTGGGCTCGGCGGGCAGCTCGTCGGCGATGCGCAGCGCGGCGTCGCGCATCTTCTCCCAGTCCTCGACGGACTCGCGGACGTCGGACAGGACGCGCAGCAGGTCGACGGTGATCTGCTTGAGGTCGGCCTTGTCGGTCTCGCGGTCGATCTCGACGTGGATCCAGGACTCCACGAGGGAGTCGTGGGGGCGCGCGGTGCGGGGACCGTGGGCGTCGCAGTCGGGGCCGAGGATCTCGATGAGCCTGCCGGTGACGTCACGGCGCACGACGACCTGCGGGTGGATCACGACGTGGATGCCGCGGCCCTGGCGGGACAGCTCGTTGGTGACGGAGTCCACGAGGAACGGCATGTCGTCGGTGACCACCTCGACGACCGAGTGGCTGGAGGTCCAGCCGTTCTCCTCGACCGTCGGGGTGTGCACGCGCACGTTCGCGGTGCCCTGCGGTCGGTTCTCGGCCAGCCGGTAGTGGGAGAGCGCCGCCCCGAACACGTCGACCGGGTCCCGGTCGGCGAGGTCCTCGGGTGCCGTGTGCAGGTAGTAGCGCTGGAGGTAGGGGAGCGCGGTGCCCGCGCCGGTGCGTTCCCCCCGCTCTGCCCCAGTCGGAAGTAGCCCCCCGGCCGGGCTGTTCTCAGCTACCCGTGCCGCCCGCGCGAGCAGCTCGGCCTTTGCTTCGTCCAGCTTGGTCTGCATGTCCTCTGGCTCCTGTCGCGCGCCATTGCGTGACGTAGGTGAAGGAAGGAATGGCACAGCGCCCCGTCGAAGCGGGATGTCCGTCCGGATTCGTTGTCGACGCTATGCCGTCGGTGAAGCCGCCCTGGAGGGTTTCGGCCAAGATCGGCACGAGGTCCGGGCAGCGGGGACCAGCGAGGGCCCGGGCACGTGTGTGCGCCGGGCGCGGGACGGGGGCGTCCGTGCCCCCGAGGACTATCGCGCTGATCACGGGTCCAGGCTATCCCCACCCACCCCCCGCCCGTCATTCACTGCATCTGTACAAATCCGGGGGTGAAACCTGGACACTCTGGCCAGCGACGTGGCCGTGTGCCCGTGCCCGGCACTATCCGGCCAGTTCCCGAGCTGTGGCTACGGCTTCCGCCAGCGTGTCCACGACGGGGACGCCGGCCGATTCCAGACTGCTGCGGCTGTGCGAACCGCCCGTGTACAACACCGCGTACGCGCCCACGTGCGCGGCCGCCAGGGCGTCGTCGACGGCGTCCCCGATGAGGACGGTCCGGCCGGCTTCCACACCCGAGGACTCCAGTGCGGCCATATGGCGGACGAGGTGCCCCGCCTTGGATGTGTGGGAGGGCCCGGTGCGTCCGTCGACGCGCAGGAAGTGCCCGTGGATGCCGTGCGTCCGCACGAGCGGCACCAGCTTGTCGTGGGGCGCGAGGGACAGCAGCGACTGGGTCAGCCCGTCGCGCTGCCAACCCCGCAGCAGCTCCAGGGCGCCCTCGGCGAGGCCCGCGGTCTCGGCGGCGGACCAGTAGTGCCGGTGAAAGGTCTCGTCCATGAGCAGCCACTCCGCCTCGGTGGGCAGCCGGCCCATGAGGCGCTCGTAGAACTTGGGCACCGGCACCACGTACAGGTCGCGGTAGGTCGCCAGGGTGATCGGCGCGAAGCCCAGCTCCGCGAAGGAGGCGTTGGTGGCCGCCATCACCGCGTCGATGTCGTGCAGCAGCGTGCCGTTCCAGTCCCAGACCAGGTGGGTCATTTCAGCAGCCCCGGGATCTCCTGGACGCCGAACCACAGCAGCTCGTGGTCCGCGGCCCCGTCGACGGCGGAGCGGGCCTCGTCGTCCCCGGCGTCGGCCGCGCCGATCGCCTCCGCCGCGGCGGCCACGTCCCGCTCGGCGTCGTACACGTCGGTGTGCACGGCCGCGGCCACGGTGAGCCGGACCGGCGCGGCGAGGGTGACCTGCCCGAGGGCGGCCTCGTCGTCCCCGGGAACGGCCACGGCGGCCTTGTCGTCCACGTCCACGGCCACCACGATCCGACGGCGGGGCGCGGCCCCGTCGGCCGCCAGGAGGCGCAGGGAAGCCTCGGAGGCCCGACCGAGGGCCGCGTACTCCAGCTCCTCGACGTCGTCCGAGACGTACCACTCCCGCAGCCCGGGGGTCACGGCGTAGGCGCGGAGCGGGGCGGGGCCCAACTCGCCCGCCTGGTGCGCCTCGGCGAGCCCGGTAAGGGTCAGGGGGACGTACACGCGCATGGCCGGCTGCTTTCGGTAGTCGGGAACGCCCTCAGGATACGACCGCGCCCCGCTCCGCCGGAGCCCCCCTGCGCCGTTCGCGGCCGGCCCGACGGGGTGCGTCCGCCGGAGTGAGCGGGCCGTACCCCTTCGGGCCTCGGCGGCGCGCCCCGGCCGCGTCCACCGCCGTCCGCGCGCCCCGGCCCCCGGGCCCCCCACCCGACCGGCGCCGACCTGGATAGGTGAACGGGCCCCGCCCCGGCGCGCCCCCGAGGGGCCCGTTGCGGGGCCTGTTCCCCGCCCGTAGACATCCGGGACACACCGCAGCCCGGCACCCCCGCCGGGCCCGGCCCGTTCGGGGGGAACCGCCATGAAGACCACCACCCGCAGCACCCGCACCGCGAGCGGTGGCGAGGGCAACCGCACCGGTCCCGCCGGTCGGCGCGACCTCCGGCGCCCCCGGGCCACGCCCCGCGCGGTGCGCCGGCCCGGCCCCCACGACTGGTTCGCGGAGCGCCTCCTGGCGGTGCTGAGCGGCCGGCGCCCGGTCCACTCGCTGCTCGGCCTGACGGTCGGCGAGGCCTACGAGCAGCTCGTCGCCCTGGCCCCGAGCGGGCCCCCGCGCGAGCGCCCCCGCCCGGTCCTGCGCCAGTGCGGCCGCTTCCACCCGGGCCCGGGGGTCATCGAGGCCTTCGCCCGCGTCGCCACGGGCGACCGGGTCTCGGCGATGGCCTTCCGCCTCGAACAGGGCGCCGACCTGCGCTGGCGCTGCGCGGCGATCGAGGTCGGTCCTCCGCGCCCCTGACCGCCCGCCCCGACGCCCGCGCGGGCCCCCGGCACCCTTACGCCCGTACTCAGGCCCGTACGCCCGTACGCCCTTACGCCCGTACGCCCGTACCGCGAACGGCCGGGGCCGGACACCCAGCGGTGTCCGGCCCCGGCCGTGTCACGACGTGCCCCGAAGGGCCCGGCTACTTCTTGCGGCGGCGTCCGCCCGAGGCCTTGGCGGCCTTGCGCCGCTCGGCACGCGTCAGACCGTCCCCGCCCTCGGAGCCGTCGTGGTCGAACTCGCCCTCGACGACACCGCCCTCCCCGTCCACCGACGGAGCGGAGAAGTGCAGCCGGTCCGGGCGCTGCGGAGCGTCCAGGCCCTTGGCCCGGATCTCCGGGCGGGCCGGCTCCTTCGTCAGGGAGGGGGCGTCCTGCACCGGAAGCTCCTCGACCTGCTGCTCGACCTGGACCTCCAGGTTGAACAGGTAGCCGACGGACTCCTCCTTGATGCCCTCCATCATGGCGTTGAACATGTCGAAGCCCTCGCGCTGGTACTCGACCAGCGGGTCCTTCTGGGCCATCGCCCGCAGGCCGATGCCCTCCTGGAGGTAGTCCATCTCGTACAGGTGCTCACGCCACTTGCGGTCGAGCACCGACAGGACCACGCGCCGCTCCAGCTCGCGCATGACGTCGGAGCCGAGGGTCTTCTCGCGCGAGGCGTACTGCTCGTGGATGTCGTCCTTGACGGACTCCGCGATGAACTCGGCGGTGATGCCGGCCCGGTCCCCGGCGGCCTCCTCCAGCTCGTCCACCGTCACCTTGAGCGGGTAGAGCTGCCGGAAGGCGCCCCACAGCCGGTCCAGGTCCCACTCCTCGGCGAAGCCCTCGACGGTCTCGGCCGCGATGTACGCGTCGATCGTGTCGTCCATGAAGAAGACGACCTGCTCGTGCAGGTCCTCGCCCTCCAGGACGCGGCGGCGCTCGCCGTAGATGACCTCGCGCTGGCTGTTGAGGACCTCGTCGTACTTGAGGACGTTCTTGCGGGTCTCGAAGTTCTGCGTCTCGACCTGCGACTGGGCCGAGGCGATGGCCCGCGTCACCATCTTGTTCTCGATCGGGACGTCGTCCGGCACGTTCGCCATCGACATGACGCGCTCGACCATCTGCGCCTTGAACAGGCGCATCAGGTCGTCGCCGAGCGACAGGTAGAAGCGGGACTCGCCCGGGTCTCCCTGACGGCCGGAGCGACCGCGCAGCTGGTTGTCGATACGGCGCGACTCGTGGCGCTCGGTGCCCAGCACGTAGAGCCCGCCGAGGGACTTGACCTCCTCGAACTCGGCCTTCACGGCCGCCTCCGCACGCAGGAGCGCCTCGGGCAGGGCCTGCGCCCACTCCTCGATGTGCTCCTCCGGGTCGATGCCGCGCTGGCGCAGCTCCGCCTCGGCGAGGTCGTCCGGGTTGCCGCCGAGCTTGATGTCGGTACCGCGACCGGCCATGTTCGTGGCGACCGTGACGGCGCCGCGGCGACCCGCCTGGGCGACGATCGAGGCCTCGCGCTCGTGCTGCTTCGCGTTGAGGACCTCGTGCGGGACGCCGCGCTTGGAGAGCTGCTGCGAGAGGTACTCGGACTTCTCGACCGAGGTGGTGCCGACGAGGATCGGCTGGCCCTTCTCGTGCTTCTCGGCGATGTCGTCGACGACCGCGGCGAACTTCGCGACCTCGGTGCGGTAGATCAGGTCCGCCTGGTCCTTGCGGACCATCGCCCGGTTGGTCGGGATCGGGACGACGCCCAGCTTGTAGATCTGGTGGAACTCGGCGGCCTCGGTCATGGCCGTACCGGTCATGCCGGACAGCTTCGAGTAGAGGCGGAAGAAGTTCTGGAGGGTGATCGTGGCGAGGGTCTGGTTCTCGTCCTTGATGTCCACCCCCTCCTTGGCCTCGATCGCCTGGTGCATGCCCTCGTTGTACCGGCGACCGGCGAGGATGCGGCCCGTGTGCTCGTCGACGATCATGACTTCGCCGTCGATGACGACGTAGTCCTTGTCGACCTTGAAGAGTTCCTTGGCCTTGATCGCGTTGTTGAGGTAACCGACGAGGGGGGTGTTCACCGACTCGTACAGGTTCTCGATGCCGAGCCAGTCCTCGACCTTGGCGACACCGGCCTCGTGGATGGCGACGGTGCGCTTCTTCTCGTCGACCTCGTAGTCGCCGGTCTCCTCGATGCCCTTGAGCGGCTGACCGGCCTCGCCCTTGGTCAGGCGGGTGACCAGCTTCGCGAAGTCGGCGTACCACTTCGTGGCCTGGTCCGCGGGACCGGAGATGATCAGCGGGGTGCGGGCCTCGTCGACCAGGATCGAGTCGACCTCGTCGACCACGGCGAAGTTGTGGCCGCGCTGGACCAGCTCTTCCTGCGACCACGCCATGTTGTCGCGCAGGTAGTCGAAGCCGAACTCGTTGTTCGTGCCGTACGTGACGTCACAGCCGTACTGCTCCCGACGCTGCGCCGGCGACATGTTCGCCAGGATGCAGCCGACCTCCAGGCCGAGGAACTTGTGCACCCGGCCCATCATCTCGGAGTCGCGCTCGGCGAGGTAGTCGTTCACCGTGATCAGGTGGACGCCCTTGTCGGACAGCGCGTTGAGGTAGGCGGGGAGCGTGCCGACGAGGGTCTTGCCCTCACCGGTCTTCATCTCGGCCACGTAGCCGAGGTGCAGGGCCGCGCCACCCATGATCTGCACGTCGTAGTGACGCTGACCGAGGACGCGCTTCGCGGCCTCGCGTACGGTCGCGAAGGCCTCGGGCAGCAGGTCGTCGAGGCTCTCGCCGTCCTGGTACCGCTGCTTGTACTCGTCCGTGAGCGCGCGCAACTCGGCGTCGGAGAGGTTGACGAAGTCCTCTTCGATGGAGTTGACCTGGTCCGCGATGCGGTGCAGTTTGCGCAGGATCTTGCCTTCGCCTGCACGCATGAGCTTGTTGAAGACGGACACCGAGGTATGTCTCCTTGCCGGTCGGGCCTGGGCACTGTTCGTAACCGGGCACGGCAGGTGGGCCCCACCGCAACGGCCATCGTAAGCGAGGACGTGGTCACGCCGGGAGGTCCGCCGTATCCGCAGGGCACGGGCGCCCGGATTGAGAACGTACGGGAGGCTCCGAAGGTGCCGGTGTCGACGAAAACTGCTCGCCGACCCGGGCCCCCTCCGGGAGAATCCGCCCATGGAGCCCACCACACTGACGACGCCGCGCCTCGACCTGCGCGCCTTCACGCCCGCCGACGAGGACGAGGTCTACGCCGCCGCGCAGGACCCCGACGTCCGGCGCTGGACCATGATCCCCTCCCCCTACGAACGCGCGCACGCGAAGACCTTCGTCGGTGAGATCGTCCCGACCGGCTGGCGCGAGGACACCGGCTACTCGTTCGCCGTCCGCCGGGGCCCCGGCGGACCGCTGGTCGCGGCGATAGGCGTGCACCGGCGCGGCGAGGACACCCTGGAGGTCGGCTACTGGGCGGTCAAGGAGCACCGGGGCAACGGCTACACGACCGAGGCCCTGCGGGCCGTCGCCCGCTGGACCTTCACCGAGCTGGGCGCCCTGCGCCTGGAGTGGCGCGCGGAGGTGGGCAACGCGGGCTCCCGGGCCGTCGCCGAGAAGGCCGGCTTCCACTACGAGGGCGTCCTGCGCGGCTCCGGCAGGCACCAGGGCACCGCCCGGGACTGCTGGGTCGCCTCCCTGCTCCCCGGCGACCTCGGCCTCCCGTCCCCCCTGCCGTACCTGCCCGCTGTCGGTGGCGCCCTCTAGGGTGCGCGCATGACGCCCCTGACCCCACCGCGCCCGACGCTCTCCCTCTCCGCCGACGAGGCCCGCCGGATCGCCCTGCGCGCGCAGGGCTTCCTCGGGGCCCCCGACCGCCGGGGCGGGGTCCGGGGCGTGCTGCGGCACCTGGGCGCCGTCCAGCTCGACACCATCTCGGTGCTGGCCCGCTCGCACGAGCTGATCCCGTACGCCCGCCTCGGCGCGGTGGGCAGGCCCGCCGTGGAGCGGGCGTACTGGTCCGACAGCCACGCCTTCGAGTACTGGTCCCACGCGGCCTGCGTGCTGCCGATCGAGGAGTGGCCGCACTTCGCCTTCCGCCGCCGGGCCCGGCGGGCGCGCGGCCACCGCTGGCACCTACTCCAGGACAAGGACCGCTCGACGAAGGCGGTCCTGGACCGGCTGCGTACCGAGGGCCCGCTGACCTCCACCGAGCTGGGTGGCGCCAAGAACGGCGGGGAGTGGTTCGAATGGTCCGAGACCAAGATCGCGGTGGAGTGGCTTCTCGACACCGGTGACGTGGTCTGCGCCGAACGGCGCGGCTGGAAGCGCGTCTACGACCTCCCCGAGCGGGCCGTCCCCGAAGCGCTGCTCCACGACGACCTCGACGACCGCGAGTGCCTGCGCCGACTGGTGTCCCTGGCCGGGCGCTCCCTGGGGGTGGGCACCCGCGCCGACATCGCCGACTACCACCGGCTCAAGGGCGAGCAGTTCGACGCGGTGGTCGAGGACTCGGGGCTGGTCCCGGTGGAGGTGGCGGGCTGGGGGAAGCCGGCCTGGGCCGACCCGGCGGCGTTGGCCTCCGTACCGCGCGGGCGCCACCGCACCACCCTGCTGTCCCCGTTCGACTCGCTGGTCTGGGACCGGCCCCGCACCGAGCGGATCTTCGACTTCACCCATCGCCTGGAGGCGTACGTCCCGCGGCCCAAGCGGATCCACGGCTACTTCGCGATGCCGCTGCTGGCCGACGGGCGCCTCCTCGGGCGCGTGGACCCGGGCCGCGAGGGAAGCACCCTGGTCGCCCGCCAACTCTCGCTGACCACCCCGAAGGCCGCCGGCGCGATGGCCCGGGCCCTGCGGGAGGCGGCGGAGTGGGTCGGCTGTGACGCGGTCCGCGTGGAGCGCGCCTCCTCGGACGCCGAGGCTGCGGCCGTCACCTCCGAACTGGCCGCGCTCTGACGGGAGTCCGGACCGGGACGCGGTCCGCCGGAACCGGCCCGGGGAGTGGATCCGCCGGGACCATATCCGCCGGGACCGGTCCGCTCAGCGGATCTCCAGGATCTTCTCCCGCATCGCGTACACGACCGCTTCCATGCGGGAGTGCAGCTGGAGCTTCTCCAGGATGTTGCGCACGTGGTTCTTCACGGTGTTCTCGGAGATGAACAGCTGCTTGGCGATGTCGCGGTTGTTCATCCCGGTGGCCACCAGCTTGAGGACCTCCAGCTCGCGGTCGGTCAGCCGCGGCGCCGGCACCAGCCGGCGCTCGTCGGTGCGTTGGATCATCGACTTGAACTCGGTGAGGAGCTTCGACGCCATCGACGGGCTGATCTGGGACTGGCCGTCCGCCACCGCGCGGATGGCCGTGGCCACCTCGTCCGTGGAGATCTCCTTGAGGAGGTAGCCCGTCGCGCCCGCCTTGATCGCCTCGTAGAGGTCCGCCTCCTCGTCGCTGATCGTCAGCATGATGATCTTCGCGGAGGGGGCCACCTCCTTGATGGAGGTGCAGGCCTCGATGCCGCCGCGGCGGGGCATCCGCACGTCCATCAGCACGATGTCCGGCAGCAGGTCGGCGGCCTTGTCCACGGCCTCCGCCCCGTCCCCGGCCTCGCCGACGACCTGGATGTCCTCCTCCTGCGCGAGGACGATCTCCAGTCCGCGCCGGAAGAGGGCGTGGTCGTCGACCACCAGGACCCGGATGGGCTCCCCGACACCAGGCCCGCCCGGCCCCGCCGCGTCCCTCCGGTCCCCGCGGTCCGCCTCGCGGCAGCCCGTGCCGTCGTCACCGCGTACCGGCCCGAAGCTGTCCGCCATGGTTCCTCCCCCTGCATGTGCTCAGCTGCTGGGTCAAACCGGCTGTATCGACCGCCGCCTGACTGCCCGACATGATTCCATGCCCCGATGGCCGCGAGGGGGTCCTGCGGAAGCCGTCCGGCTCAATAAGGCCGTCATTACCAGTCAGTACCGACGACTATCGGCCATGTCTTCGCACACAGGTGCCCCCGCGGAACGCCGGGGCGTTTCCGCGGGGGCGGTGAAATCGAGGGATCAGCCTCCGAGCGCGCCACCCGCGCCGGCGGCCGGTTCGTCCGAGCTGGAAGCCCCGTCGGCGTTCAGGTGGACGACGCCGTAGTCGTAGGCGTGACGGCGGTAGACGACGCTGGGCATCTTGGTGTCGGAGTCCACGAACAGGTAGAAGTCGTGGCCGACGAGTTCCATTTCGTACAGCGCCTGGTCGAGGGACATGGGGCCGGCCGAGTGGGTCTTCTCGCGGACGATGAGCGGGCCTTCGCCCTGCACTTCGAGGGGCCCGATCCGCGTGGTCGGAATCCCGTCCGCGTTCTCCTCCGCGACCGTCTCGCCGTTGGCGTTGAGCGACGCGACGCCGGGCACCACATCGGCGACCTCGGCCGCCGAGATCCGGCCGCTCCCACGCCGGGTGTAGCGCTTGTCGTGCTGCTTGCGCAGCCGGGCCTCCAGCTTGTCCTGAGCGAGGTCGAGCGCCGCGTACGCGTCGGGTGCGGACGCCTCGGCACGAATCACCGGGCCCCGCGAACGCAGGGTGATCTCCACGCGGTCGGAACGGTCGGCCTGACGCGGGTTGTGCTCCTTGGACACCTCGACGTCCAAGCTGATCACCTTGGCGTCGAGCTTCTGGATCCGCTCCGGATTCAGCTTCTCGGCCACGTGCTTGCGGAACCGCTCGGGCACCTCGGTCTTGCGGCCCTTGACGACGATGTCCACGCAGAACTCCGTTCCCGGAGAGCCCCGCCCTCAGTGGCGAAGCGTCTCCCTTTCGCACCAGGCTCCGGTGAACACCGAAGCCTCGGACTTGGCGACTTTCACCTCCTCCTCCCCCATCGGCAAGATCTACATCCCACCGACTTCGGAGTAGAGAGAACCCACCTGCCACGAAGATTCCAAAACGAGCGGACCGGTGCTCCGATACCCGGAACCCGAGGATCGCCAGTTCCTCACAACCGAACATATCCCTCAATGCCGGTTGTCGGCACCCGCTACCGGAACCTACCTCCGTTCAGGTGGCTGTTCACTCTTACTACCTGCAACGTTGCGCATTCCCCGGCAGTTCCAAATCTATTCGCAAGATTTTTGGTCCGCACGGGTTGTCGACCGGATCCGCACGAAAGATTCCGTCGGAGCCGCCACCACGGCGGCCTCCTCCACCCGCAGTCCGGCCGCCCTCAAGGCCCGGGCCGCCTCCGCCAGAGTGGCCCCCGTCGTGATCACGTCGTCCACCAACAGGATCCGCCCGCCGGCCGTCAGCCGCGACCCCGCGCGCACCGCCTCCAAGGCGCCCGACAGGTTCGCCAGCCGCTCCCGCGCCCCCAACCCCGCCTGGTCGGCCACCCGCCGCCGCAACCGCAGTACGGGCACCACCCGCGCCGCGACGCCCTCCCGGCGCAGCCGCGCCGAGGCCGCCAGGGCGGTCCTGCGCGCCGGGTCGTGCCCGCGCGCCCGCAGCGTCCGCCGCGCCGACGGCACGGGGACGAGCAGCAGTTCCCCGGGCCCGGCTCCGGCCCCCGCCCGTCCCGCACGCGCCCGCCCCGCACCCGTGCGCAGGACGGCCGCCGCCAGGGTCGCGCCGAGGGGCCCGGCCAGCGGGAGCGCCCCGCGCTCCTTGTGGGCCAGCAGGACGGCGCGCACGGCCCCTTCGTACGGGGCGCCCGCGCACACCGGCGGCAGCCCGACGGGCCCCGCCCGGCGTTCGGTCGGACGCACCGGCCCGGCGCCCGCTCCGCCCAGCGCGTCCCGGCAGCCGGCGCACACCAGCTCCCGCCCGGCCCCGCAGCCCGCGCAGGGCGACGGCAGCACCAGCCCGGCCAGCTCCTGCCACCACCCCCGCATGGATCCAGCCTGCCGCCGGAAACCGGCGCGCGCGACCCCTGTGGAAAACCGGGTGTGGAAAACCGGGCCGCGGAAATCCGGAGTGTGGAAAACAGATTCGGCGCGGACGACCGGGCCGTGGAAGATCGGCCGGTGGAAGACCCCGCCGCTCAGCCCGGGTAGACCGGCGCCCGGCCACCCGCCGCCACCGTGCGCCACTGCGCCCCCGGCGGCAGCCACACGATGCCGATCCCGTCCTCGCCGGAGTAGCCCACCACCGGCTTCGACTCGTCCTCGGACGCGGCGATGGCCTTCAGCCCGGTCGCCCCGGGCAGGCTCGCCGCCACCATCGACCCGTCGGCCAGCATGTACCGGGCCTGGTCCACGCCCCCGCTCTCCCGGCCCACCACGAGCAGCCGCCCGTGCGGCGCCCAGCTCATGGCCGTCACCTCGGCCATCTGCGGGGCGGCCGGACGCAGCTCGCGCACCGAGACCGCGGTGGCGTCCTCCTTGCCGTCGGGCCGCTCGATCCGTCCGATGTAGAGGTTCTTGCGCCCGCCCTCCTTCTCGACGACGAGCGCCAGGCGCACCCCGTCCGAAGAGGCCTTCAGCGCGCTGATCCGACCGCCGTCCAGCCCGGCCACGTCCACCTTCTGCGGGGTCCCGGTGCCGCCGGGGATCCGCCACAGGGCCTGGTTCTGCGGGTCGACGTCGGCGATCCACAGGTCGCCGCGCGCGTCCCAGCTCGGGGCGGTCAGCCTGGACGTCTTGCCGCCCAGGACCGGCTGCGGCATCGCCCCGGCCGTGGTCAGCGTGACGACGTACAGCCCGTGCCCGTCCTCGCCGACGACCGCGGCCCGCTTCTCGTCGTAGGTGACCGCCGCCGTGCCCACCTTGAAACCGGTGGCCGTGGCCAGTGGTCCGGGGGCCGGCTCCGGCTTGTCCTGCTGCTGTTGCTCCTCGGCGTTGACGTCGAGCGTCATGCGGACCAGCCGGGAGTCCTTGTCCACGTAGTACTGGTGCTCGGGGAACGGCGGCCGGGTCGCGAAGCCCGCGCTCGACCCCGCCGTCACCCAGCACAGCGAGGACTTGCCGTCGGCGCGCAGGAGTTCAACCCGTTCCAGCCGCGAGGCGATCAGGTCCCGCACGGTGTACATGAGTTGGGTGGCCATCTTCTGGCACTGCGGCTGGCCGACGTTCTCGGCCTTCTCGTTCAGCGGGACGCGCAGGGTGTTCTGACCGTCGTACGAGAGGGACTTGGTTCCCTCGGGCAGTGCGGTGCCGGTCGGGAAGGCGGTGGACACGACCGGCCCGAGCCACTTGGAGGGGCCGGCGAGCAGCGACTGCACGGTCTGCGTGGTCGGGTCCATGCGGGACTCGGGGTCGTTGCGCTGGCGCACGTACACCGGGTCGGCGACGAGCGTGTTGCCCGCGAAGTAGTACTTGTTGACCGGCTTGTAGATGCGTTGGAAGTCGGACTCGCTGAGCACCAGGCCGCTGGGCGGGGTCGCGATCCGCCACTGGTCCTTGACCCGGACGAGCTGGAGGTACTCCTCGTAGCGCTTGCCGCCGGTCTCGGGCTGGTAGGCGCTGCGTTCGTCGACGGTCGCGAGCTTCTTGCCGGACACCTTCCAGCGGGGCCCCTCGGGGTCCTTCTCGCCCGTCACGGGGACGGTGTCGCGGCCCGCGGACAGGACCGTGACGGCGGAGCCGGGCCGCCAGTCCTTCGCGGCCTGGTCGGTGAGGTACTTGCGGGCGGTCGCCAGCTGCGGGTCGTCGCTGGTCATGGCCTCCAGGAAGCCGTCGACGATGTCGGCCGGACCGGCCCGGTCGGCCGGTGGCGCGCCGAAGACCCGGACCTGGGAGTCGACGCCCTGGGAGGCGTCCACCCGGCGGATCTCGCCCTGGTTGGGCATGGAGGCGCAGCCGGCCAGCAGCATCCCGGCGGCGGCCAGGACGGCGAGCCCGCGCGTCCCGCCCGGCCCCGGGGACCGCTCCGCAGCCCGTACGGAGCCCCGTACGCCTCCCGCCGCCGCCCGCTCAGCGTCCTCCACCGGATCCATCCTCCTGCTGTCCTCGTGCGGGCTGCGCCGGCTGTTCGGTCGGTCGGGCCACGACCCGGGCCCCGTTGCCCGGCAGCGCCGTGGGGTCGGCGGGCACCGGCTGGGCGGTGGTGACCGCCGGCCTCGGCGGTATCGGGGAGCGGTCGGGCCGCTCGGGGGCCCCGGCGGGGCGTCCGCCCGCTCCCGCGGCCCGCTGGGCGGCGTCGGCGGCGGCCCTGGCCCGGTTGCCCCGCGAGTCCTCGGGCTCCAGCGGGATCGGCGATCCGCGCAGCGGCTCGTCGGCGGTGCGGGGCAGGGTCAGGCGGAACTGGGACCCGCCGCCGGGCTCGCCCCAGGCCTGGAGCCAGCCCCCGTGCAGCCGGGCGTCCTCGACGGCGATGGACAGGCCGAGGCCGGTTCCGCCGGTGGTGCGCGCCCGGGCCGGGTCGGCCCGCCAGAAGCGGTTGAAGACGCGGGTGGCCTCGCCGGGCTTGAGCCCGACCCCGTAGTCGCGGACGGCCACCGCGACGGCTCCGCCCGCCGAGGCGAGCCGGACCACCACGTCGCGGCCCTCCCCGTGCTCGACGGCGTTGACGACGAGGTTGCGCAGCACCCGCTCGACCCGCCGCGAGTCGGCCTCGGCGATGACGGGCTGGGTGTCCCCGAGGACCCGGATCCGGGTCCTCTTGTGCTCGGCGAGCGGTTCGGCCCCGTCGATGACCCGGCGCACGACCTCGCGCAGGTCGATGGGCTCGGCCTCCAGCGCGGCCGCGCCCGCGTCGAACCGGCTGATCTCCAGCAGGTCGGCGAGGAGGGACTCGAAGCGGTCGAGCTGCCCGGCGAGCAGTTCGGCGGAGCGCGCGGTGATGGGGTCGAAGTCGACGCGGGCGTCGTGGATGACGTCGGCGGCCATGCGCACGGTCGTCAGCGGGGTCCGCAGCTCGTGCGAGACGTCCGAGACGAAGCGGCGCTGCATCCGCGAGAGCTCCTCCAGCTGCTGGATCTTGCTCTGGAGGTTCTGGGCCATCTTGTTGAAGGCCTCGCCGAGGCGGGCGATGTCGTCCTCGCCGGTGACCTTCATCCGCTCCTGGAGCCGCCCGGCCGAGAGCCGCTCGGCGATGCCGGCGGCCATCCGCACCGGCGTGACCACCTGGCGCACGACCAGCCAGGCGATGGCGCTGAGCAGCACCACGACGAAGAGTCCGGCGGTGGCGATGGTGCTCTTGACCAGGTTGAGGGACTCCTCCTCCTGCGTCAGCGGGAAGAGGTAGTAGAGGTCGTACGGATCCCCGTTGATGTCGGTGACCCGCTTGCCCACGACCAGCGCGGGCTCGGGCTTCTTCTCCCCGGTCCCGGCGGTGTAGCGGATCTCCGAGAAGGTCTTGAAGGTTCCGGTGCCGTGGTTGACGGCCCGGCGCAGCGTGATGGGGACGCTCGCGGTCGGGTCCACGTTGCCCGAGGCGCGTGCGCCCTTGACGCCCTGGCCGGGCGCCTCCTCTCCCGTACCGGCGCCGAGCGCGACCACCTCGAAGGCGGTCTGTCCGCCACTGGCGAGCTGTTTGACCAGCGAGTTCATCCAGGTGCTGGCGTCGCGGCCGACCTTGTTGTCGGTGACGTCGGCGCCGTCCACCGCGAACGGGGTGTTGGCCTTCTCCTGTGCGACCGCGAACCCGCCCGCGGCCTGGCTCTGCGCGGCCTCCTCCTTGGCGTCGAGGAGCCCCTTGCTGACCTGTGCCACGACGACCCAGCCGAGCGCGAGGACCACGGCGAGCGACATCAGCACGGTGGCCGCGATCACCCGGATCTGGATGTTGCGCCGCCACAACCGGACAGCCGGAAGCAGCGGCCGGCCCACGAGGCGTGCGCACAGCCGCAGCACGGGACCGCCGGTCACCCCGCCGGTTCCACGGCGCAGGGGCCGGCCGCCCCGCCCGACTCCCCCGCGGGAGTCGCCACGGGACTTGCCGGGCTGCACGTCAGCTCGGTCCGGCCTTGTAGCCGACACCGCGCACCGTCACGACGATCTCTGGGCGCTCCGGATCCTTCTCGACCTTGGAGCGCAGGCGCTGTACGTGCACGTTGACCAGGCGGGTGTCCGCCGCGTGCCGGTAGCCCCAGACCTGCTCCAGCAGCACCTCGCGGGTGAACACCTGCCAGGGCTTGCGCGCGAGGGCGACCAGCAGGTCGAACTCGAGCGGGGTCAGGGCGATCGAGGCACCCTCGCGCTTGACCGAGTGCCCGGCCACGTCGATGACCAGGTCACCGATGGTCAGCTGCTCGGGCGCGGGCTCCTCCGACCGGCGCAGGCGGGCCCGGATGCGGGCGACCAGCTCCTTCGGTTTGAACGGCTTCACGATGTAGTCGTCGGCACCGGACTCCAGGCCCACCACGACGTCCACCGTGTCGCTCTTGGCGGTGAGCATGACGATCGGTACGCCCGACTCGGCCCTGATCAGCCTGCACACCTCTATGCCGTCCCGTCCGGGAAGCATGAGGTCGAGCAGTACCAGATCCGGCTTCGCCTCCCGGAAGGCAGCCAGCGCCTTGTCACCGTCCGCTACGAACGACGGCTCAAAACCTTCTCCACGCAGCACAATGCCGAGCATCTCGGCCAGCGCGGTGTCGTCGTCGACGACAAGGACTCGTCCCTTCATGCTTGACATCATCCCATTAGCTAATCGTTACCTGGCGGTGAGCTGTCCCACAGCCAAAAGGGCTGGAAATCGCCCCTCGGACCTGCGTGGTGATCAGGGCGACCAGTCTGCCTCGGATCCGCAGGACAATTGAAGGGAGCGACGGACCGAAGATCCTGGGGAGGGCCCGTCCGCCCGGAGCCGCCCCGTGGCACGATGGCAGCCGAGCAGCGCGCCCGCCACGGCAGGTGCACGTGAAGGAGCGACGATGAACGACTCTCCGGGCTGGGCCGCGCCCGGAACCCCGTCCGACGACCGGGGTTCCGACGACAGGCCCGCGGACGGCGAAGGCGCCGACCGACCGTCCGCGGGGCCCACCGACGACTCCAAGTGGTCCGCCGATCAGCCGCCGCCCGGCCAGTGGTCGAGCCCGACCCCCGGCCAGACCCCGCCCCAGCAGCCTCAGCAGCCCCAGCAGCAAGGCTGGGGCACTCCCCCGGGCACACCGTACGCGGGAGCGCCCACGGCTCCGTACGCGGGCTCCCAGGGCCCGTACGGCCATCCGGGTGGCGCCGGCCAGTGGGGCAGGCCCCCGGCCGCCAAGCCCGGGGTCATCCCGCTGCGCCCGCTCGGCCTCGGCGAGATCCTCGACGGCGCCATGGCCACCATGCGCGCGCACTGGCGCTCGGTGCTGCCCATCACCCTGGTCGTGGCCACGGTCATCCAGGTGATCGGCGTCCTCCTGCAGAAGTACGTGTTCGCGGACCTCTCCACCACGACGACCTCCGGCGCGAAACCGAGACTCGACGACGTGGTCAACGACCTCGGCTCCACTCTGGCCTTCGAGGTCGCCACCGGGTTCATCCAGCTCCTCGGCACGATCGTGGCCACCGCCATGCTGACGATGATCTTCAGCCGCGCGGTGCTCGGTCACTCCTCCACCGTCTCCGCCGCCTGGCGCGACGCCCGCCCCCAGCTCCCGCGCCTGATCGGGCTCACCCTGATCATGGGCGTCGGCGCCGTGCTCCTCGGCGGAGTGCTGATGCTGCCGGGCATCCTCGCCGGAAGCACCGGCCTGGTCATCCTCGGCATCGTCATCGCCTTCCCGCTGCTGATCTGGCTGGGCATCAAGTTCACCCTGGCCTCGGCCGCGCTGATGCTGGAGAAGTGCACCGTCCGCAAGGCCTTCGGCCGCTCCTCCAAGCTCGTCCAGGGCTCCTGGTGGCGCGTCTTCGGCATCAGCCTGCTGACCGGCCTCATCGCCGGTGTCGTCGCGGCGATCATCACCTGGCCCATGACCATCCTCGGCCTGATCCTCTTCGGCGGCGGCATGAACGGCCTCCAGAGCGGCACGGCCGCCACCGCCTGGGGCGTCCTCGTCCTCAGCGGCGTCGGCGTGATCATCGCCCAGACCGTCACCTTGCCCCTCCAGTCCGGCGTCACCGTCCTGCTCTACGTCGACCAGCGCATCCGCCGCGAGGCCCTGGACCTGGAGCTCGCCCGGGCCGCGGGCGTCGAGCACTCCGGCACGACCGGGGGCTGACCCGCCGATGATGAGCACGGGGGGCCTCATCACGAGCGTCACGACGCTCCCGTCGCGCGACGGGACACCACCGGTGACGACACCGCGCGAGCCGGCCCGCGAGGCCGCCGAGCGCGAGCTGTCCAAGGCGCTCTACCACCAGAACGACCCCGGCCTCCTGACCCGCGCCTGGCGCCGGTTCGCGCACTGGCTCGACGGACTGTTCGGGAGCGCCTCCGAAGCCACCCCCGGGGGCGCCTTCGGGGTCCTGGTCATCCTGATCCTGATCGTGCTGGTCGTCGTCGCCCTGTGGTGGCGGCTCGGCTCCCCCCGCCGCACCGCCACCGGCGTCGGCGGCCTGTTCGACGAGGGCCCGCGCAGCGCCGCCGACCACCGCGCGGCCTCCGACGCCCATGCCGCGGCCGGAGCCTGGACCGAGGCCGTCCAGGAAGCCATGCGGGCCGTCGTCCGCTCCCTGGAGGAACGCACCCTCATCGACCCCCGCCCCGGTCGCACCGCCGACGAGGCCGCCGCCGAAGCCGCCGTGACCCTGCCCGCCCACGCCGCGGAGCTGCGCGCCGCCGCCCGCGCCTTCGACGACGTGACGTACGGGGGCCGCCCCGGCGACTCCGCCGCCTACGCGCGCCTGCGCGCCCTCGACCTCACCCTGGAGCGCGCGAAGCCCCTCCTGACGGGACCCCGCGCATGACCGCCCCCACCCCGGGCCCGACCCCGACACACGACCCCGGCACGCCGCCCGCCGCACACCGGAACGGGGGCGCCGGTCGGACCTCCACCGCCCTCACCCCCGCCCAGCTCTGGACCCGCACCCGCGGCTTCCTCCTCGCCGGAGCCGTCCTGCTCCTCGCCGTCGCCGTCCTGGCCGTGCTCCAGTCGGGCGACCGGCACGGCCGGCTCGACCCCCGCTCCGCGGAACCCCAGGGCAGCCGCGCCCTCGCCGAGCTGCTCCGGGAGCGGGGCGTGACCACCCGGGTCGTCACCAACGCCGACGAGGCCGCCGCGGCGGCCGGCCCCGGCACCACCCTCCTGGTCACCGACCCCGACCTCCTCGGCGAACCCCAGCGGCTCGCCCTCCGCTCCGCCATGGACCTCTCCGGCGGCCGCACCGTCCTGGTCTCCCCCGGCCCCGGCCTCACCACGCTCGCCCCGGCCGCCCGCGCCCACGAGGCCCGCTCCCGCACCTCCGCGCTCGCCCCCGCATGCGCGCTGCCCGCCGCCGGCGCCGCCGGCCCGGCCACCACCGGCGCCGGCCGCCTCTACACCAGCGACCTCCCCGGCGCCGTCGGCTGCTACCCCGACGAAGGCGACCCGAGCGTCCTGGTCCTGCCCGGCACCACCGAGGGTGGGGACACCGTCCTCCTCGGCTCCGACGCGATCCTCCTCAACGAACACCTCGCCACCGAGGGCAACGCCTCCCTCGCCCTCCAACTCCTCGGCTCCCGCCCCGAACTGATCTGGTACCTGCCGACCCTCGCGGACATGCCCGACGACCCCGCCGGCGAGGACGAGAGCCTCATCGACCTCGTCCCGTCGGGCTGGCTCTGGGCCCTGCTCCAACTCTTCGTCGCCGCCGCCCTCGCCGCCCTCTGGCGGGCCCGCCGCCTCGGCCCGCTCGTCACCGAGAGGCTGCCCGTCGCCGTCCGCGCCTCCGAGGCCACCGAGGGCCGCGCCCGCCTCTACCGCAAGGCCAACGCCCGCGACCGCGCCTCCACCGTGCTGCGCGCCGCCGCCCGCGAACGCCTCGCCGCGCTGGTCGGCGTACCGCCCGCCCACGCCCACGACCCCGCCACCCTGATCCCGGCCGTCTCCGCCCGCGTCCAACGCCCCGCGCACCCGGGCCCCGACGTGCCCACCACCCTCTTCGGCCCCACCCCCGCCGACGACGCGGCACTCGTCGCGCTCGCCGACCACCTCGACGCCCTCGAAAGAGAGGTCCGCACCTCATGACGGCCACCACGGACAGCGCCCGTTCCTCCCTGGAAGCGCTCCGCACCGAGATCGCCAAGGCCGTGGTCGGCCAGGACTCCGCCGTCACGGGTCTCGTCGTCGCCCTCCTGTGCCGCGGCCACGTCCTGCTCGAAGGCGTGCCCGGCGTCGCCAAGACCCTCCTCGTACGGGCCCTGGCCGCCTCGCTCTCCCTCGACACCAAGCGGGTCCAGTTCACCCCCGACCTGATGCCGAGCGACGTCACCGGCTCCCTCGTCTACGACGCCCGCACCGCCGAGTTCTCCTTCCAGGACGGCCCGGTCTTCACGAACCTCCTGCTCGCCGACGAGATCAACCGCACGCCCCCCAAGACCCAGGCCTCCCTCCTGGAGGCGATGGAGGAACGCCAGGTCACCGTCGACGGCCTCCCCCGCAAGCTCCCCGAGCCGTTCCTCGTCGCGGCGACCATGAACCCGGTCGAGTACGAGGGCACGTACCCGCTCCCCGAGGCGCAACTCGACCGCTTCCTCCTCAAGCTGACGATCCCCCTGCCCTCCCGCGAGGATGAGATCGGCGTACTGTCCCGCCACGCTGCCGGCTTCGACCCGCGAGACCTGCACGCCGCCGGCATCCGCCCCGTCGCCGGCGCCGAACAGCTGGAAGCCGCCCGCAAGGCCGTCGCCGAGACCACCGTCTCCCCCGAGATCACCGCGTACGTGGTGGACCTCTGCCGCGCCACCCGCGCATCGCCGTCCCTCACCCTCGGCGTCTCCCCGCGCGGCGCGACCGCCCTGCTCGCCACCGCCCGCGCCTGGGCCTGGCTCACCGGCCGCGACTACGTCACCCCCGACGACGTGAAGGCCCTCGCCCTGCCGACGCTGCGCCACCGCGTCCAACTGCGCCCGGAAGCCGAGATGGAAGGCGTCACCCCGGACGCGGTGATCACCGCGATCCTCTCCCACGTCCCCGTCCCGCGCTGATGGCCCTCACCGGACGCGCCGCCCTGCTGGCGGCCCTCGGCAGCCTCCCCGTCGGCCTCCTCGAACCGAGCTGGACGGGCTTCCTCGCCGTCAACGGCGCGCTCGGCCTGGCCTGCGCCGTCGACTACGCCCTCGCGGCGCCCGTACGCACCCTGAAGCTCACCCGCTCCGGCGACACCTCGGTCCGCCTCGGTGAGAGCGCCGACGTCCACCTCACCGTCACCAACCCCTCCTCACGCGGGCTCCGCGCCCGCGTCCGCGACGCCTGGCCCCCCAGCAGTTGGCAGCCCGGCAGCGAAACGGCCGCCTCGCGGCACTCCCTGACCGTCCCCGCCGGCGAACGCCGCCTCCTGACGACCCGTCTGCGCCCCACCCGGCGCGGCGACCGCCAGGCGGACCGGGTCACCGTCCGCTCGTACGGCCCGCTCGGTCTCCTCACCCGTCAGGGCTCCCACACCGTCCCCTGGACGGTCCGCGTCCTGCCCCCGTTCACCAGCCGCAAGCACCTCCCGTCCCGCCTCGCGCGCCTGCGCGAACTGGACGGCCGCACCAGTGTCCTGACGCGCGGTGCGGGCACCGAGTTCGACAGCCTGCGCGACTACGTCCCCGGCGACGACACCCGCTCCATCGACTGGCGCGCCACCGCCCGCCAAAACCGGGTGGCCGTCCGCACCTGGCGTCCCGAACGCGACCGCCACATCCTGATCTGCCTGGACACGGGCCGTACGTCGGCCGGCCGGGTCGGGGACGCCCCGCGGCTGGACTCCGCCATGGACGCGGCCCTGCTCCTGACGGCCCTGGCCGTGCGCGCCGGGGACCGCGTGGACCTCCTGGCCCACGACCGCCGCCCCCGCGCCCAGGTCCAGGCCCGCTCGGCGGCCGACACCCTGCCGGCGTTCGTCAACGCCATGGCCGGCCTGGAACCGGAGCTGGTCGAGACCGACCCCCGCACCCTGGTTTCCACGATCCTGCGCAGCGCCCCGCGCCGCTCCCTGGTGGTCCTCCTGACCAGCCTGGACGCCGCCCCCGTCGAAGAGGGCCTGCTCCCGCTCCTCCCACGACTCACCCAGCGCCACACGGTGGTCCTGGCCTCGGTCGCCGACCCGAACATCGCACGGATGTCGGCCTCCCGCGGTTCCCTGGACGCGGTCTACGAGGCCGCGGCCGCCACCCAGTCCCGTTCCCAACGCCGTCGCACGGCGGAACAGCTCACCCGCCACGGCGTCCACGTGGTCGACGCCACCCCGGAAACCCTGGCCCCCACCCTGGCGGACACCTACCTCACCCTGAAAGCCACCGGCCGCCTCTAGCCGCCGGCGGTAGGCGCACGCACCGGCACCAGTCTGAATACGCTGGTCACGGCACCCATCAGGAGGGACATCATGGCCGACCTCACCCCCGAGCAAATGCACCGCATGCACGACTTCGCGGAACCATGACGAGCCCCACAGCTCCCCACGGGCTGAACGTGGTGAGGCTGCGCCGTCAGATCGAAGCCCAGACGCCGCACCAACTCCCTCACCGACATCCGCGACAAGCTGCACGACTACCCGAAGATGGGAGTTCCGCTGTACGTCGTCGTGGACCCTCGTAAAGACAAGAAGAGCGTCACCGTCCATGGCGACCCCTCGGAAGGCCCGGACGGCATCCGGTACCGCAAGACGGTTCCCTACGCCTTCGGGGACAGCGTGACCGCCGGCCGGTGGCTGCTCGACACGAGCAGCCTCAAGAGCTACCCCGTCGATTGGTAAGCGTCGTCGGCTACGCGCGCATACGACCCGCCCACACACGGGCCGTAAACGCAGAAAAGCCCCGCACCGAACCCGTAAGGGTTGGTGCGGGGCTTTCCCACAATGATTGTTCGGCGGCGTCCTACTCTCCCACAGGG
>NZ_JBIUTJ010000015.1:0-152803 GCF_044741845.1 Streptomyces sp. NPDC088097 | reverse complement strand
GGCCTCCGCCAGATCCAATACCGCAGCCACATCATCGACGGATGCCTCACCGGGACCGGACTCACACCGACGACACCACGCCTACAACCTCAGTAGCGGGTACGGATGCCCATGCGGGGAATCCAACGCACTTGCCGAACGCCGCGCGCAGCGCTCTCGCGGGCGACGTCGTCGCGTGCCGACCGTCTCCTGAACGCGCCTAAGGGGCGGTGACCGCAGAGATCCGGTCACCGCCCCTTCGTCATGCGGCGCGGGTCAGCGGGCGCGCTTGTTCAGGCGGGACTTCAGCGCGCTCTTGAAGGCCGCTAGCCGCTGAGGGTCATGCTCCACGTGCTCCAAGATCTCCAGGGCCTCCTCGGTGTCCCCTTGGGCAGCTTCCTTGTAGAGGGCCCAGATCCCGTCGCGGACCTTCGGGTAGACCTCCTCTTTCATCGGGTCCGAGGACACCCCGAGGACGATGCGCCACAGCGTGAGCATCAGGTCCTCACGGACCACCGGGGCCAGGTCCTCCTGGAGGGCGGCCATGATCACCCCCGTCGCCGGCACGGCGACGTCGGCGAGCCCGGCCTCGGCCTCGACGTGGCCCTCCAGCGACGCGTCGCCGATCTCGGCCAGTGACCGGGACCGGATGATGTGCGCGAGGTACTCCCCTACGTGACCCCGCCCTCCGCAGAAGCAGGCGTAGGCGTCCCAGTCGACGCGCTCCAGTTCGATCATCCACGCGGTGGCCACTCGCGCTCCTTCGTCAGTGTGGTCTCCAGGGAAACCTACGACGTGTGCGACGCGACGCTCCCCCCGGCCGAGGAGCGGACAGGAAGCCGTAGAACGCTCCGGCCGCCGTGATCCGCTTGGCCATGGCGACGTAGCCGACCGCGAAGACCGTCAGTACGAGGGGGGCGAAGAGGTATCCGGCCGGGGCGCCGATCCCGTTGCCGAAACCGACGGCGATCGGAAGGTTCCCGGTCATCGCGGTGATCGGGGCAGCGGTGGCGACCGCCATGAACACCACCCCGACCAACCCCACCGAGTTCGCCTTGAGCCGGTGGACCTCACCGCTGGGACTGTGGGACATGAACGTCCTCTCGACGCTGGCGGCAGGTAGCCGACGGGAAGGCCGCCACTCTCGCCCTACGTGAGCCACGCCACAATCGACATTCCGGCCCTCAATCAGCCTGCACAGACGACGAGTTGTCGGACCGCCAGGCCGGACAACCGGATGCGTAACCGCCCGGTGATGTTCACGGAACCCTCAAGCGCCTACGCGCAACCGCCGGACGGTGGGGCTGAAAGGAGCCCGGCGACCTGGTGGCCGCCAGGCTCCGTGATCGGCGGGCCTGCCTGTTTAGACCGCGGTGGCTACGGGGTTTCGGCCTTGAGCCAGTCCGGCGTGCGGAATGCTCCGCCGCCGTACATCGGGAGGTGGATCGATTCTCCGTATCGGGCGAGCTGGGTCCAGGGCCGGTTGATTCCGGCGGAGCCGTAGCGGCGCACCCTGGTGACGGTGTCGAGGTCGAGAACGTCGACGAGGATCTCCTCGCCCGGCCCGGCTTGCTGACGGACGATGCCTTCGGGGTCGACGATGGCGCTGGCGCCGACCCCGGCCGGGTCGGCGGCGTTGACGTTGACGACGTACACCTGGTTGGTCCAGGCGTTGGCACGGGCGCAGACGAGTTCCATCTCCCGGTCGCGGGTGGGGGTCAGGGTGGGCTGAATGACGATCTCCGCTCCCAGCCAGGCGAGCTGGCGGACCGTTTCCGGGAAGGAGCCGTCGTAACAGATGGCGAGTCCCACGCGACCGGCGCCGGGCATGTCGAAGACGGTGAACTCGTGTCCGGGAGTGGCTCTTTCGTAGGGCTGCCAGGGGAAGACCTTACGGTAGCGGGCAACGATCTCGCCCTCGGGTGAGACGGCGAGGGCGGTGTTGTAGATGTGGCCGTCTTCGGCGCGCTCGTAGAGGGTCCCCGGGACCAACCACAGGCCGGTCTCGGCGGCGAGGGAACAGATCCGGTCGGTGAGCGGGCCCGGAATCGTGACGGCGGCTTGTTCCATCCAGTCGTCGGGCGCCGGGCCCAGCAGCGGGCCCTCTGCCGCGAGCAGTAGCTCGGGGGCGACGAGGAGCTGGACGTGGGGGAAAAGGTCGCGCGTGGCTCGGACCTGGCCGGCGAACCGCTGCCAGCTCGCTTCGAGGTCATGGGGGACGGGCGTGGTCTGCAGGGCGGCGATGGCGAGTGTGCGCATGGGGTTGTCAGTCCTTGGTGATGACGAGCTCGGAGACCGAGGCGCGGCCGTCGCGGAAGAAGCGGTGGAAGCGGATGCGGACGATCAGCAGGGCCAGGGAGCCGGTGGCGATCGAGCCGGCGCCGAGAAGGAAGACCCCGCCAACGCCGTGGAAGGAGGTGCTGCCGTAGGCCGGGTCATACATGTCGTGGGCACTGCGGGCGAAGGCCGCCAGCATCAGCACACCCCCCAGCAGGGGAAGGACGCCGCGCAGCAGCAGGTCGCGCGGGGAGTCGAGGAGCCGCTTACGGAAGTACCAGACGCAGGCCAGCGCGGTGATGCCGTAGTAGCAGGCGATGAGCAGTCCGATGCAGAGGATGGCGTCGCCGAGGAAGTTGCGGGAGACGAGTGTGAGCAGGAGGAGCAGGCAGGCCGCCGCCGCTCCGAAGAAAAGGGTTCCGAAGGCGGGGGTCCGGTGGCGGGGGTGGATGCGGGCGAAGGCGTGGGGCAGGGCACCGTGGGTGGCCATGGACAGGGTGCTTCGGGGACTGCCGACGAGGCAGGTGAGCAGGGCGGAGATGGCCGAGAGGCAGACGGCCAGCTGCATCACCCCGGCAAGGGCGGTGCCGAGAACCGGCGGGGCGAGGGTGGCCAGAATGTCGGCGGCGTTGTCGGCATTACCCAGGCCGATGCCCTCGGTGCCGGTGCCGGCGAAGCTGATCGCCGCGAAGGCGGTGAACAGGTACGTCGCCAGCAGCAGCAGGGTGGAGATGACGGCCGCCTGGCCGGAGACGCGGTCGCCTTCGCGGGTCTCCTCGTTCGCGGTGATCAGCGCGTCCCAGCCCCAGTAGATGAACAGGCACAGCAGCACCGCCTCGGCGAATGATCCGAAGCCGTCGAAGGCGAGGGGGTTGAGCCAGTCCAGGGACGGGGTGGCGGCCCCGTGCCGGGCGAAGGCCGCCACGCCGAAGCCGAGCAGGGCGAACAGCTGAAGGCCGAGCAGCACGTACTGGACGGATGCCGCGAGGTTCAGGCCCCGGTAGGCGATCGACGTGACGGCGGCCAGCAGCAGGACGGCGGTGATCGTCACCGCGGTGCTGCTGTCGGCGAGGGAGCGCAGGCCGACGAGGTGCAGCAGGTAGCCCGCGCCGACCTGGGAAAGGGCCGTCATCGCGATGAGCGTGGCGATCTGGGGGACCCAGCCTCCGGCGAGCCAGCCGGTCAGTGGCCCGAATGTACGGGTGGTCCACACGAAGGTGGTGCCGCAGTCGGGCATCGCCCGGTTGAGCTCCCGGAAGGCGAATGCGGTCAGCAGGATCGGCAGGAAGCCCAGCAGCAAGGTGGCCGGGGCGAGGTCTCCGACGGCCAGCGTCACGAAACCGAGGGTGACGGCGATGCTGTACGCCGGGGCGACCGAGGACAGTCCGAGGGTGACGGCGGCGAGCAGGCCCACGGAGCCTGTACGCAGCCCCTTGCCGACGGGTGCGGGCGGTGCCCCGGTTCTGGCCTCGGCGTCGGTCGAGTTGATCATGGTGACTCCTGGAGACGAAGTTGTTAAACGCAGATTTAAGAAGCAGGGGCGTGCACCGTCAAGAGGCAGGGGGGTATTGTTAAATTCCAATACAACAGATCTGTGGGAGGAGCCGGGCGTGGCGGCCAGGAAAGGCAGCGGTAAGGAGGCCCGTCGGGCCGAGCTGGGCAAGGCTGTGCAACGCGCCTTGATGGTGCGCGGTTTGGAGGGCCTGCGCCTGCGTGACATCGCCGAGGAGGCTGGGGTCACACCCGCCGCCGTGCTCTACTACGGCGACCTCGACGCCTTGGTCCACGACACGTACCAGCAGGCCATCGAGCGCTACAGCCAGGAGCGCGAGCAGGCTGCGACCCGCCACGCCGACGCCCGCGACCAGCTCAGGGCCTGCATCGACAACGGGGTCGCCGGCGGACCTGACGACGTGCTGACGCGGCTGCTTTTCGAGTACTGGCCGCGCTGCCTGCGCGACGCCAGGGCGGCAGCGCTCGACAGCGCGCTGACGGAGCGCCAGATCGCGGTGTACTCGGGAATCCTGGTCCTCGGGCAGGCCCAAGGCCACTTCGTCCTTCAGGACCCGTCCCGCTTGCTGGCCGCCAGCTTCGTTGCCATGGAGGACGGCTACCAGATGGAAGTCCTTGCCGGCCGACGCAGCCGCACCGAAGTGATCACCGCTCTGCGCGCCTACGCTCGCGCCGTCACAGGCCACGACCTGGCCGACCACCCCTGACGAGGGCTCAGGGCGTGATCGTCCATCGGCCCGCTCCGGACGGCCGCTGCACTTGATCTCTCATCCGTCGACGCGCATGGGTCGCCGATGGAACCCCGTGTGCGCATGAACGCTCCTTACAGGCCAATGCCTTTGAGTGCGAAGACCCGCCGAGCAACCCTGTCCTGCCCCTGCGTAAGGGGGTGGGGATTTTCAACGAGCGCCATCAACGCCTCCGCACTCACCCTGTCGTTGACGGCGGCGACAGGCGCGCCGCCCACATCCCCCACGGACGGCGCGTGACGGCCCCCGCCCCGCCCCCCCGGTGTCACGGGCCGTCGTCACCACCTCGTGGCCTGGGCAGCCCGGCGCGGCTGTGATCTGCTGTGACGGTGAGCTGCGAAGACGAGAGCACGACAGCCCGACAAGGCGCAGGAGCGGGGATCCCCGCTCAGGCCATGGAGACGGTGGAGCAGATCGTGGGTGCGGTCCGTGACGGTGATGACGAGCGGATCCGTTGCCTGCTGGTGGTGCTGGCCGAGGTCGCGGACGCGGCGGTCTTGTTGTACCTGCGCGAGCGGCTCAACGCCGAGCGGCCGCGCTGACCGGGGGCAGGGTGGCTGCCGGAGCGGCCGCCCAACCACGGAGCCGCTCCGGCCTCCCCGGGAGGCGCGCCGATGCCGATGGCTGGCTCCCCGGGTGGGATGCCCGGCTCGGGACGGGAACCACGCGGGTAGGTCAGCGTGGGGGCCAGGAACAGCGGCGGGCCCGGATGGCCCATTCCTCGTCGTAACGGCCTGCGGGACGCGTCGTGCTGTGTTCAGCCACTCCTGGGAGACGGCGGCATCGGCTTCCAGTCGGGGGGAAACGCTTCTCCGCCTCTTCACTGTCCTCCAATGACCGGGGTCAGCCGCATCGTCCTCGTGGTCATATGCGGTTCAACGCGTATCCGCCCGGCCGGTTACCCGATTCCTGGGCCGGATTCGTTCAGGGCGGCGCAGGCGGTCTCGGAGTCCAGGAGCAGGCAGAACTTCTCGAACGCGATCCGCATCACGTCCTCGACGCTCGTCCTCGTCCCGATGGCAAGTCCGCTCACCGTCCCTTGTTCTTCCCCTTCGCCTTTCCGGGGCCGTCCTTCATCTTCGCTGCCCCCGATGCCTTTGCCGGTCGATCATCACCAGCTTGCCCGGAGTGAAGGTAGGCCGGGGTGGACTTCTGACCTTCCAGTGCGGTTGACGGTGCCACGGCTGGCAGGTGCGGGGTCGCCGAGGGAGAGAGGGGTGGCAACTGCGGCGCAGGCGTCGATGACCGGGGAACTGCGGCCTCGGCGTCCTTCGCTGTCGACGGCTGTTCGCTCGCGGGGGCCGTGGCAGGTGCCCTCTGCTCCGCGGGGATGCCACCGATCACCAGCACGCAGGGGAGCGCGACACTCACAGCCGCGAGGCCCCATAGGGCGGCACGTCGACGGCCACCGGTAACCCCACCGGTAACCCTGGTGTCTGTCGGTCCGGGCGCTCGTACGGATACAGCGCGCAAGCCGGCGGCAGCGACCGCCGGCAATGCGGAGCGGTGTGTGAACGGGTCTTTAGCCGCAACTCTTGCAGGACGGGACGCCGGCGCCTGCGCTACGTCCTGCAGGCTCAGGTGGACGGCGGCGGCGTCAGGGCGTGCCTGGGGGTTCTGGTCGGTCATCGTTTTCAGGAGGCGGGCGAGGCCGTCCGGCAGATCGTCGGGTATCCGGGGCGGATGCAGGAGGTGGGCGGTGCCGATCTCCATGGGTGTGCCCTGGTATTCGCGGTGCCCGGTGAGTGCTTCGAGAAGGGTCACGCCCAGGGCGTAGATGTCGCTGGCCGTGCCGGCGCCTTGGCCGAGGAATTGCTCGGGGGCCATGTAGGCGAGGGTGCCGACGAGGGTGTCGGGTGCACTGTGGGAGTGGTCGTGCACGGTCCGGGACAGCCCGAAGTCAGCCAAGTGGGGGGAGCCTTCCTCGCTGAGGAGGACGTTGGAGGGTTTCACGTCGTGGTGGATGATGCCGTGGGCGTGGACGTGGTCGAGGGCCGATGAGATATCTGCCCCGATGCGAATGACCTGGACGGGGTGGAGGGGGCCGGCGTGCACGCGGGTGCGCAGGGTCGTGCCGCCGATCAGTTCCGTAACCATGAAGGCGCCCTGTCCGTGGCAGCCGGCATCGTAGACGGTGACGAGCGCTCGGTGGGAGAGTCGGGCGAGTGTGCGCGCTTCGTCGCAGAAACGGTCGGCGGTGATCGTGTCCGTGCCCACGCGGAAGACCTTGACGGCCACCTCGCGGCCCAGTACTTGGTCGAGGCCGCGGAAGACGTCAGCGGTGCCGCCGGATCCGATGGGGCCTTGGAGCCGGCAGCGACCGCCCAGAAGGGCGCCTCGTTCGAGCAGTGCTCCGTACGCGGGGACGGGCCGGGCCGACATGGGGAGTCCCTCTTCCACTCGCGGGCAGTGCCGCGCGCCTACCCGCCGGGGCTTTCACTACGCAGGCTGGGCCCGGGCACCGTGGCAGCAGCGGAACGACTCCGCCTTCGGGGGCCGGAGGCATACCCGGAGGCGGTCGAGATTCCCCGGGCCCGCCTCGCGCTCCCTGACCGGCCGCCACTCATTGCAGAGAGCTGCTTGTCGCTTCGCTGTAGCTTCGGGAGAGCAGGACCCTGTGCGATGTTCGCTACCCGCACCGAGGTTCTGGGGCGAGAGGCGAGGAATCGATCCCGGATCCTGTCCGCGTGGGCCATGCCGAGGCCCAGGGGCACCGGGCGGGGGGCCTGCCGCGGTCAGAGCCCCGTCCCGCCCTCCTGGGTGCGGACGCTGCCGAGCGGGCAATTCATGATGCAGCGGATGCTCTCGATGTGGATGCTCTGGAACTGTGATTGCAGCCCGGTTGGGCGCCAGGCAATGCCTGCGTCCCTACGCACGTCTCCGCCGACAAGGACCGCGCCTGCCGGCTCCGACTCCTGGGCCCGTTACTACTTCTGAGTCACCCCATTGATCATGTACCCTCCGGAACCGTTTGATCCGTTTAGTTGCCCGCGACCCAACAGGAGGACTCATGCCCGACCCCATCGCCGCCACGATCGCCACCTCCTCCATAGGAAGGTCGCGTGAGGGCTCTCCGCACGCCCTGCTGCGGGGCGACGACCTCATGGTCGATACCGCCACCGGAAGATTGCCAAGTCGAATCCCGACAGGAGGAGCACTGGTCTCTTGAAGTTCCGGATCGGACGCCCCAGCAACCCTCCCACGCACCCCAACCCGGAGGCCCCAGCCCCCCGACCGGCTTCCGCGCAAGCAGCCACCAGCCGGCCACCGTCGAGCCGCCCCATTCCAGCCACGAGATAGCGCTCATACGGGCATCCGTCTCCGTCGTCGAACCATTCGCCGCGGAGATGACGGTCTATTTCTATGCGATCCTCTTCGCTCGCTACCCCGACGTCCGTCCGATGTTCCCCGCCGGAATGGACGCCCAGCGCGGCCGCCTGCTGCGCGCGCTGCTGCGCATCGTGGACCTGGTCGACGACCCGGAGAGCCTGGTCCGCTTCTGCGGCCACCTCGGCCGTGACCACCGCAAGTTCGGCACGCTCAGCGCGCACTTCCCCGCCGTAGGAGAGTGCCTACTCGCCTCTCTGGCCCGCTACGCCGGTCCCGCCTGGACCGCGGACATCGCCGCGGCCTGGACCAAGGCGTACGGTGTGGTCGCCGATGTCATGATCAGCGCTGCTGAGGAGGACGAGACGCAGCGGCCCGCCGTGTGGCCCGCCACGATGTCGCACAAGGTCCTGCGCGGACACGGCATCGCCGAGATCACCGTGCAGCCCCACATGCCGTACCCCTACGCGGCCGGGCAGTACGTCAGTCTCGAGACGCCGTGGTGGCCCAAGCAGTGGCGTTACTACTCCCCCGCCAATGCGCCCCGACGGGACGGCTCCCTCACCTTTCACGTGCGCGCGGTGACCGGTGGCTCGGTCAGCGACGCGCTCGTGCACCGTTCCGCCGTGGGTGACAGGCTCCAGCTCGGCGCGCCCATGGGGGACATGGTGCTGGACGCAGCTGTCCACAGCGACCTGCTTTGCGTGGCGGGCGGCACCGGTCTCGCACCGATCCGCGCGATCGTCGAGGAAGTGGCCCGTCGCGGCGGACGGCATCAGGTCGACCTGTTCCTTGGAGCCCGCACCGGCGCAGAGCTGTACGGGGTCGACGACATGCTCCGAATGGCGCAGCGGTACCACTGGCTGTCGATCAGGGGCGCTGTGTCCCACGAGTACATCCCCGGCATCCGGGGATCCCTGCCGGAGGTTCTGGCCGAGTACGGCCCTTGGTACCAGCACGATGTCTATCTCAGTGGACCGGCCCCGATGGTGGTCTCCGCCAGCGAGACGCTCACGCTGCACGGCACCCTGCCCGAGCGCATCCACCATGACCCGTTCGAAACCCCCGTCCTGTCCGCACTCTGAGCCACAGTTGCCGATCCTGCCAGGAGAACACTCCGTGACTTTCCCCCCTACGCCGTTCGGATCAGCGGGTGAACGCCGGCTGCAGCAACACATGGGCAGCGCCGACCGGGCCGCCCGGTTTTACGACCAGCAGGTCCGCCCCTGCCTGACTGCCGAGATGCGGGAATTCATCGGTCGCCAGTGCATGGTCTTCCTCGCCACGGCCGACTCCCACGGCGAGTGCGACGCCAGCTTCCGGGCGGGCCCGCCCGGCTTCGTGCACGTGCTGGACGACCACACCCTCGTCTACCCCGAGTTCCGGGGAAACGGCGTGCTCGCCAGTGCCGGCAACATGACGGAGAACCCCCACCTCGGCATGCTTTTCGTCGACTTCACGCACCATCACGTCGGCCTGCACGTCAACGGCGTCGCCCGGCTCTACCTCGACGCCGAACTCCGCTGCGTACAGCCGGGCCTGCCCCACGACATCGCGCCGGGACGCGAGCCCGAGATGTGGGTCCACCTCACCGTCGAAGAGGCTTACATCCACTGCTCCAAGTACATACCGAAGTTGGTGCCGGCCCCTCGCTCCGGGCTTCCCTCCGACCGTCCGAAGGACTCGGAGTACTTCACCGGGTCCCGCAGGGCAACGACCTCTGACCCGGTGGTTCGCAGCGGATACTTCGGGGCGACCGGGATGGCGGAGGGGGGATGACTTTCTGTTAGGGCCGTCCGTGGTGTGAAAGGTTGCGTGACATGGCCTTGGCGAAGAAGCGCACGCGGGACATGTCCGTCCACGTAGCGCTACCGCCGGGTCGTCGTGCCCAGTGACGAGCCCGGTCTGGCGATCGTCGTCCTGTACGAGGAGATCGACGGGCAGCCGATGGTGACGACGCCGGTCGGCGTCGCAGTCAACTACCTCGCTCGACAGCTAAAGCAGCTGGAAGCCGCGATCGGCGCCGAACTGGTCCACCGGCCGGCACGACACGCGCCCCAGCGACCAACCCGCCGCGGCGCCTCGCTCCTGCGAACCCACAGTGCCCGTGGACCAAGGGCGCTTCGACGCCGCCCTGGACGTCACCCGGGGGCGCCCGGCCGGGCGCCCCCGGGGATTTGGCGATCAGCGGTTCGGACGAACCCGGCGGATCACCGGATCACTTGGCCTCCAAGTCGCTCCTGATCATGGACACCGCGGAAGCCAGGATGCCGATGGCCCTCTGCACCTCGCGGATGCCCTCATTGGTCTGGGGCTCGTCCTTCTGGTCGACCCCGGCGACACACGCGTTGCTTCCGTGCTCGAAGTCGGTAAGGGCTTCCGCCCAGAAACCCTTGGCCTTCTCGCTCGGAGGGGTGCCGTACTTCTTCGCCTTGGCCACCGCTGCCAGCAGCTCCTGACAAGCGGTGCGCTTGTCGTCCATCACTTGCATGCTCGCCGTGTTGACGTGGCTCGAGCTGTCGAACAGCGCCTTGACCCTGTCGTCGCCCCCCGAAGACCACCAGTCCTCCAACTTCTCGGCCGGGGTCGAGGAGCAGCCGACGAGCAGCACTCCGGTGGCGACGGTAGCGGTGGCGACAGTGAGCAAGCGGACGCCGAAACGCATGGAACCCCCTATGTTCGAATCCCATTGATGTTGCCAGGAACCACCTTGCCGGGTACGGCCAACGCGCGAACTGCCCACCGCACGCGTTCCCGCTGCCCAGCCACGGCCTCCTCCGGCCGGCGAGGCCTTCTCGACGACATCAACGCGACCCGAACCGCTTTCTCCGCGGCGTCCACAGCTTCCACTGAAGGTAGAAGCCACAGCACCCTTGCGGATAGGGGACGGCCATCAGCGGCGGTGTTCCTGCGCGCTGACGTCCTGAGACTCCGAACGATAGTTGGCGGCTCCGACTGGTAGTTGGCGGGCTGCGGGTGAGCGCGGTCCGAGCACGGTTTTCGGGACACGAAGGGTGGATTCGGCACACCCGATCCGGTTATTTCCAGTGAAATGCCCCGGGGGGCGGGCGGCGATCGCGCCATGATCGCTATGCGCCCACTCAGTGCGCATCCACATCACGCGATGGATTGGAGTCGACCATGACTGAGCTGATCGCAGGTCAGCAGTACATCGAGCTCTCCCACCCGGTCCCGGTGAGTGTTCCGGGCGAGATCGAAGTAGTGCAGCTGTTCTGGTACGGCGACCCGCACAGCTACGGTTTCGAGCCGACGGTGAATCCCTGGGCGGGGAATCTCCCGGCGGACGTGAACTTCAAGAGGGTTCCCGCGATGTTCGGCGGCCCTTGGGACGCCCATGGGCAGATGTTCCTGACCCTGGAAGCCATGGGCGTCGAGCACGAGGTCCACGCCGCCGTCTTCGACGCTGTGCAGCACCAGCGCAAGCAACTCATCAGGCCCGACGATCAGGCCGACTTCCTCGGCACCCAGGGCATCGACAAGGCCCAGTACCTGGCCACCTTCAACTCCTTCGCCATCAAGGGCCAGGTTCAGCAGGCCAAGGACCTGGCGAAGAAATACGAGGTCACGGGCGTTCCCTCGATGGTCGTTCATGGGAAATACCGTGCAGATCTTGGAACCGCCGGAGGCCCCGAGGAACTCCTGAACGTGGTTGATGGGCTGATCGCTGCGGAACGCGCGAATCAGTAGCGACAGCCGGACACAATGGCTACCGGCCCCGGCGCACAGACCCTTCGCTGGCTGCATCCCGGTGATGGTACGCATCCGGGCTTCCCAGTCATGTCCGGCCGGACCGCGGCTGCCGTCGCACCTTGCGCAGCCGTCCTCGCCGTGGATGTGCCCAGCTAGCCAGGCGAATCAGCCCACACCTTCTACAGTGAGCCCATGGACCGTGATCTTGATCTGATACGCGAGGTTCGGCGCCTGTTGGACGCTGAGGGATTCGGGCTGGCGGAGAACGGCTCGGAGGGCCTCTTTTTGCGTGCCGAGTCCGACGGTCTGCTGCTGCGCTGGCAGCCGCGCGAACTGCCGCGCCCTGTCGGGCTGGCCCACGGTGATGACGACGACCTCGAGTCGCGTACCGAACTCGCCGGGTTCCAAGCGGCCATCCACATCGCGCTGACCGCGCTGCTGCGCTCGGCCGGATACGAGAAACTCGAACCGCTGGTGGTGAAGACGGTCCAGCTGGTCGACCGCGTACCGCACCCTGCACCTTGATCTGCTCCCATCGTGCCGCCTCACTGCGGCACCACCACCAGAGCGCCGCCGAGGCGGCCGCTGCCAGCTGCGGGAGGACCACAATCCAGGGGTGGGCAGCCAGCCATCGTAGGACCCTCATCGCCAGGCTCAGGGCCACCACGGCGATCAAGCCGATCGGCGCCACTGCTCCAGACCCGAGTCCTTGCGCCGCCGGGGCCGCCGACTCCGGCTGATCCGCCGGGCGGAACGGCGCTGGCTCACCGGCCGGTCCCGGCGGTGGGGAAGACAATCGGGTAGGAGACGGTCGGCTGAGCCCGCACCACCGGCTGATCCCAACCGGGCCACTTGATCGGTTGGCAGGATTAGGCTGACCGGATGACAGCTGATCGCACAGCAGCCAGGTACCGCCGCATCCTCGCCCTGGCCGGCGCGGCCGGGATCGCCCTTGCCGGGAGCGCCTGTTCCTCGTCCGGAAGTTCCGGCGGGGCCGCCTCGGGCGGTGAGAGGCTGTCCTACGACCGGTTCGCCTCAACGGCGAAGCAGCTGACGGGTACGTCGGCCTGCCCGTTCGGCCTCGACCCGGCGGCGGCGCTGAAGGCAGCCGGTGCCGAACGGACCGTCACCCCGGCTGCGGCCGGCGGCGACCCCGCGGCTCAGGGGACCGTCGACCCGGGCCGGCCGACTCAGGCCTGGCCAAGCGGGCTGCCCACGCCGTCCGGGCTCCCCTCCGCCCCCGCCGTCCCGCCGAACGCGTCCGTCGTCTGCAACTTCACGGCTTCGGGAGCCCCGGTGGAGATCGACCTCGTGGCCGTGTCCGAGGGCGGGGTGGCGGTGAACCTGGCGCTGCCGCAGATCGCCGCCCTCGGCAACCTCCGCTCCGACGAGGTGATGGCTTTCTCCAAGGACGAGCCCGGGATCGGCCAGACCAGGGTCACCCCGGGCCAGGGCACGGTCGCCGTCGCACGGGTGGCGGTGGCGGGCAAGGGCGACTTGGCGCTCGTGGTCTCCCAGGGATCGACCGTCACCAAGGCGGACCCGGCCCTTGCCGGCGAGTCACTCAAGAAGGTCGCCGAGGCACTCGCGGCCCAGCTGCGGACGTAGGCTGCGCCGACAGGCGATCCGCCGCGCACTGGTCGCCGCCCGACCGGAGCCAGCCGGTGCGGTACCCGGGAGGGGCGAACCGGAGGTCGCCAGGGCCCGCGGCCGCCTCGGAGCCCCAGGTGGCTCCGAACGAGTATCACGACTCGACCTGCTCAACCGTCAGCTCATCGGCACATAGATCGACCAACGAGCCCCACACCACATCCGTCACCCAGATGCGGTTGCAGTACTGAGGCGGCCGCGGACCCGGGCCGAGGCCCGGGCAGGCACGAGAATTTTGGAAGCTGCTGGTGGTCAACGCTTCCGCCTTGATCGCCGACGCCCACGCCTTGCTGGCCTCCGGCTCGTACGGACGGACGCGATCTCTCACGGGCCTGGCACAGGAAGAGCTCGGGAAGGCGCTCTGGATCTACGACATCTTCCAAAACGCCTGGAGCCAGGGTGATGTTGCAGCCGTCGGCGGGGTTCGCGCCCGTGTTCCAGTGCTTGAAGGAGGTCCGCTGGTAGCCGGTCCGGTCATCGGTCGCGAGGGGAGCACGGAGACCGCGACCCCGATCGGCACGATCTCTGGAGCCGCCGCCCGCTCCACCTGGGGCGGTGGCGACGATGGCGGTGGCGGTGGCGGTGGCGGTGGCGGTGGCGGTGGCGGTGGCGGTGGCGAGGATAGACAAGGCGAGAGGAGCGGCCGCGACAGCGATCCACGCCATGATCATCATGCGTCGGTTGTATCCCCTGCGAAACCGTCAGCAACAGGCCGACGGCGGCGGCTTCATCCTCCCGGGGCGATCGGTTCACCGGCGAAACGGCACTGCACCCCGTCGGCCTGGGCCACGAGACGCGAACCCGCCCCACCGCGGCCGCGTCGCGCCCGCCGGCCCCCGGGAAATCAGGCCCGGACTCGTTCCCGCCACCGAACCCAGTAGTCGACCCCGTCGACCCGGTAGCAGTCCCCATTGTCGAACCGCCACTCGGCAACCAGCAGCTCCGCGTCGACAGGCGCTTGGCGGTGCGGGGTGAGCAGTGCCGTCAGCGCGTCGTACCGGGGATCGATCCCTCCATGCCCGGGATGGCGCTCGATCCCGGCGGCCCCGGCTTCGTAGGCGGAGTTCCACGCGACGAAGATGGTCCACTGTTCGCGCTCCAGCGCGGCCAGGGTCTCGTCCGCCGGCCACACGAAGTACTCATCCAGGGCGACTGAGAAGTCCACGTCGTGGCATTGGAAGTAGTGGGGTACCCCATCGACGTCGACCAGCCCGTCGCGGGGGCCGTCATACCACTCCGACTCGGCGTGTACGTGCTCGAATCCGTCGGCGACCAGCTGCCGTTCGTCCCAGATCTCACCCACCCGCGCAGGGTACCGGTGGCAAGCCGCAGACCGGACGTGAAGATCACGGTCTACGGCTGGGATACCAGGCGCGCAACCTAGGCGTGGACGATTCGCAGATCCTTTCGGGACGGCCGTTGACCCGTCTCATCGAAGCTTGACCAGTCTCAGCGATTCCTAATGCCGTTTGTCAAGCCGCGGCGCACGCTTGAGGTAGCGGGCAGGAGGTGTCGGAGGTGCGCGGTACAGTCCGTTCATCCGACTGGGGGAGGGCTCATGGGGACCAAGTGGAGCTTGACGATCGACTGCGCGTACCCGGGGAAGCTGGCCGCGTTCTGGGCGCTGGCGTTGGGCTACGAGGAGAAGCCCGCGCCCGCAGGGTTCGGGAGCTGGCAGGAGTGGTTCTCGCATCATGAGGTTCCGGAGGACGAGTGGGATGACGGGGCGTACCTCTCAGATCCGGACGGCGTGGGCCCCACCTTGTCCTTCCTGAAGGTGCCGGAGCCGAAGGTGGCGAAGAACCGGCTGCATATCGACGTGCAAGTTGGTGGCGGCCGTGAAACCCCGTGGGAGGTGCGCTGGCCGCGCGTGGTCGAGGCGGTGGAGCGGTTGACCGCTGCGGGCGCGACCGTGGTCCGCGAGGACGAGTTGCAGGGCAGGCCGGATCACGTGGTGATGGCAGACCCGGAAGGTAACGAGTTTTGCCTGGTCTGACGGGGTCGGTCAGACCACCTGGCCGCGCGCAGCGTGTCGCGTCCCTTCCTATGCGGCAGCCCTTGCCGGCGGAGCTGGCTCGTAGCGCCGTCCGTCGCGGAGGAGGGCCCAGAGGACGTTGACGCGGCGACGTGCCAGGGCAAGGACGGCTTGGGTGTGACGCTTGCCCTCAGCGCGTTTGCGGTCGTAGAAGCAGCGAGATTCCTCGGACCGTCGAATGCTGAACAGCGCGGAGGTGTAGAGCACGCGCTGGAGCCTTCGGTTGTATCGCTGCGGGCGTCGCAGGTTTCCGCTGATCTTGCCCGAGTCGCGCGGGACCGGAGCGACGCCGCCGAAGGCGGCGAGGCGGTCGGGGGTGCCGAAGACTGCCATGTCGCCGCCGGTGGCGGCCAGAAACGGCCTTGTGCCCCCACCGGACGGTGCCGGCCGGCGACCGGGCACCGGTGGGACCGGGCGCCGGGGGTCACCCTGCTCGGCGACGCCGCCCACCTCGCGCCCCCGAACGGCGACGGCGCGAACCTGGCCATGCTCGACGGCGCCGAACTCGGAAAGGCCATCGCCGCCCACCGCGACGACATCGAGGCCGCACTCACCGAGTACGAGCAGGGCATGTTCGCCCGCAGCGCCGTGGTCACCACTTTCGAAGGTGAAGCGGCTCCGGGGATCGACTCCGAGCGCAATACGGCTCAGGGCCTGACCAACATGATCATCGAGAAGAGCAAATAGGCTGCGCAGGCCCCGGTCCCAGCCTCGCGGGCTGCGGGCCGCGGGCCGCGTGCCTTCCTCCGAGGGCGCGACCAGCGGCCAGGCCGGAGGCCGGGCGAGTTGCGGCCGGTACACGGCGCCTCGGTACAAAGTGGCCACGCCTGCCGTGCCACATGGCACCGTCAGAGTGCGCGCCCGCACCAGACCGAGGTGGCCCGCCCGCCCCGAGCCGGCCAGCAGCAGGCGGGCCCAGTTCTGGTGGAAGACCCGGGCGAGATCGTTCCGGACTACGGGATCTGCGTCCGCTCGGGCCGATCCGGGACCGCGATCGGCGCCTGCCGTCGCGGTCGGGCCTCGCGGCATCAGCGCGATGGAGACCACCGCGTGCGCTCGCGTGCCTCGCCTCGCTCGCGGGGGCGCGGTCCGCCGCTGCCGGGCGTGACTCTCGTCCTGCCTGCCAGGCCCGACCCTGGGGGTGTTGCGGGACCGACACCGCAGCTCAGCGGTTGCCGGTCCGGAAGACGTGATCCGAGAACCCGCCCTGCCGCTCGGCCGTGGTTGCCCGGAGCTTCTCCAGTGGGGCAGGGGTCGACGCCTTGGGCGGCCGCGAGCGCGAACCCAGCCAGGACCGTGGGTAGGCCACGGAGCTTCTATAGGCTGACCCGATGGCCAATACGGATGTGCGGGATTCCAGCGGGGGTGCTCCGGAAGGGGACGGCGAGGTGAGCCTCCATGCGTTCGCGGTGCAATTGAGGCGGTTGAACGGAGAAATCAACCGTTTGGTTCACGGATTCGCGCACGGTCAAGGGCTCCACCCGACGGACGTCCAGGCGTTGTCCGTCATCCTCGACAGCGCCGCACCCCTCACCCCCGGTCGCCTGCGTGAGCACCTCGGCCTCACTTCAGGCGCTGTCACGGCCTGCCTCGACAGGCTGGAGCGGGCCGGGCACATCAGTCGCTCCAGGGAGAGCGAGGACCGTCGCGTCATCCACATCCGCTACGCGGATGCGGGCAGGGCGGCGGCCCGGTCGTCCTTCATGCCCTTGGCCGAGGCCACCAACAGCGCTCGGCAACGATTCAGCGGGGAGGAACTCGCCGTCGCGCTGCGGTTTCTCGCCGCTGTCAACGAGGAACTCGGCGACCTGCGGGCCCCCGGGCGCTGAATCCGCGGCGGGTGTCCGCATCCGCGGCCGCCCTTCGCGGCGAAGGCAGGGGTGTGGGCCGGGCAGCGGCAGTCCTGATTGCCGCGGACCTCTCGGCTCATCTATCTTGAGCATTGAGATTCTTAATGGTTGAGGTACATCTTGGGAGTGTCATGTCAGCCTCATCACGTTTGACCCGCTGGCTGATCCCCGTGGTCTTGCTCGTCACATGGCTGCTCGTGGGAGGCGGGCTGGGCCCGTACGCGGGCAAGCTCGGCGAGGTGGCGACCAATGATCAGACCGCCTTCCTGCCCCGTAGCGCCGAGTCCACCCGGGTCGTCGAGGCACAGAAGGCCTTCCGGCAGGACGAGAGCCTCCCGGTGATCGTGGTGTGGACGGCGAAGACGCCCGGTACCAAGCTGGACTCCCGCCGGCAAGAGGACGCCACACGCGCGCTGGTGGGTCCGACCCGCCCGGGCATGTCGGCCGGACCCTCCTCCCCCGCCGTCCTGTCCGCCGACGGCCAGGCACTTCAGGGCGTCGTGCAGCTCAAGCCCGACCTGGGAAAGGAGCTGCCTCGCGCTTTGGAGGAGATCGCCGCAGCCGCGGCGAAGGTCCCCGGTACCCATGTGCAGTTGGCCGGGCCCGCAGCGAGCCAGGCCGACCTCGCCGATGCCTTCGCCGGGATCGACGGACTCCTGCTGGGCGTCGCCCTCATCGCCGTCCTGCTGATCCTCCTGCTGGTCTACCGCAGCCTGCTGCTCCCTTTGGTGATCATCATCGGGGCCGTGTTCTCCCTGGGCCTCGCCTGCGCGATCGTCTACGCGCTGGCCGACCGCGGCATCGTTCGCGTCGACGGGCAGGTGCAGGGCATCCTCTCGATCCTCGTGATCGGCGCGGCCACCGACTACGCGCTACTGCTCACCGCACGCTTCCGCGAGGAGCTCCAGGTCCGGCCGGACCGTTTCGCCGCCGTTCGGGCGGCCGTGCGCAGGTCGGTCGGTCCCATCACGGCGAGTGCGGGCACCGTCGCCCTCGGCCTGCTCGCCCTGCTGCTGAGCGACCTCACCAACAACCGGGCTCTCGGCCCGGTCGGAGCGATCGGCATCGTGTGCGCGGTGTTGAGCACCCTCACCTTCCTGCCTGCCGTCCTCGCCCTGCTCGGGCGCGCCGCCTACTGGCCCGCCAAGATCCACCACAGCGCCGACGACGGCACCGGCCACGGAATCTGGAAGTCGGTGGCCGCCGTGGTGGACCGCGCCCCGCGCAAGGTCTGGGCCGTCAGCCTCGCCGTACTCTTGGCCTGCGCCGCGTTCGCCCCCACGCTCAACTCCAAGGGCGTGCCATTGGACGAGATCTTCGTCAACGACGCCCCGTCGGTGGCCGCCCAGCAGACCCTGGGCGCGCACTTTCCCGGAGGATCGGGCAATCCGGCCGTCGTGATCGCGGACGCCGGCCGCCTCGATCAGACCATGCGGGCGGCCGAGCGGACCGAAGGCGTCGCTGCCGTCACCCCTTTCACCGCATCGGGGCCGCCCGGCGGAGCCCCGCTCGTGGCGGACGGGAAGGTCCGCCTCGATGTCACCCTCAAGGCGCCCTCGGACAGCGGGGCCGCGCAGCAGACCATCGTCCGACTCCGTCGGGCCGTCCACGCCGTGCCGGATGCGCACGCGATCGTCGGCGGCTACAGCGCGCAGCAGTACGACACCCAGCGCACCGCCGAGGACGACCGCACCCTCATCATTCCCGTCGTCCTCGTCATCATCCTGATCATCCTGATCGCACTGCTGCGTTCGGTACTGATGCCCCTGCTCCTCGTTGCCACGGTCGCCCTCAGCTTCGTCGCGACCCTGGGGATCTCGGCGATCGTGTTCCAGCAGTTCCTCGGATTCAGCGGGACCGACTCCTCCGTACCGCTCTACGGCTTTGTCTTCCTTGTCGCCCTCGGAGTCGACTACAACATCTTCCTGATGACCCGCGTCCGTGAGGAATCCCTTTTGCACGGCACCCGCCAGGGAGTACTGCGAGGACTTGTGGCCACCGGCGGCGTGATCACCTCGGCGGGTGTCGTCCTCGCCGCCACGTTCGCCGCGCTCGGTGTCATCCCGCTGGCGTTCATGCTCCAGATCGCCTTCATCGTGGCCTTCGGCGTACTCCTCGACACCCTCGTCGTCCGGTCCCTGCTGGTGCCGGCTCTCGTCCGGGACATCGGGCCCGCCGCGTGGTGGCCCGGCACGCTCAGTCGCACCACCGCCAAGGACAAGCGGCACTGAGCCCGATTCCGCCCGCGGCGCGTCGCCCAGATCGACGCGCCGCCCGCACCGAACCCGATCCGACACCGCCGCGAGTCGCCGGTCGGCGTCACGGAAGGCCCAGCCGAGCGCAAGCCACTTCCGTCCCACGGGCGGGACAGCGCCTCTTACGGGCGCGCGGCAGGCGGTGCCGGGGAACGGGTGATCGCCGTACCTCACCGGAAAGGAGACCTCATGCTCTTCGGCGTCCTCACCGCCAAGACGGAGACCGGCCTGCTCCTCCTCAGCGCCTCGACTCCCCCGTTCATCCCTCGATGAATCAACCGCCTGCCACAGGGGGCTTGACCCGCGCATCCATGTCGACGCGGACTGGCTCCTCGTACGCGTGTTCACGCCGGGCCGGTCGGCTGCCCGGACCAGGGTGCTGGGGTGGCGGTGAAGCCGACCACAAGCACGTCGATTTTCGCGCGCGAGGGCGAGCGTCTCCTGGGTCATGTCGAGCCCGTAGGCCTTGCCGGTGGGGCCGACGCGGCGAGCGGAAAGCAGTACGTCGGTGCCGCCCCCGGATCCGAGTTCCAGGACGCGTGCGCCGTCTTGGAGGTCGGCCACCGCGGTCGGGTTGCCTCAGTCGACCATTTCCATAAAGTGTGAATATAAAAGCACTATGCTTCGAGCATGAGTCGTCAAGACACCGCTCCTGGCGCGTCCGCCGCCATCGGGGCAGCCCTCTACGGACTGGCCACCAGGGCCGCGAGACGCCTGCCCCGGGGCATGAGCCTGACGTCCGCCGCCACCCTGGCCACCCTGGACCGGACCGGACCGCGACGCATCACCGATCTGGCGGCGGTCGAGGGCGTCACCCAGCCCGCCATGACCGCCCTGGTCCGGGTGATGGAGGAGTCCGGCCTGGTCGAGCGGCGGGGCTACGCGTCCGACAAGCGGGTCACGCTGGTGTGCCTGACCGAGGCCGGCGCCTCCTATGTCCGGACGCGGCGCCAAGCGGGCGTCCACGCGTTCGAGCGGTTGATCGGCGAGCTCACCGGCGACGAGGTCGAGGCGCTGGTGGCGGCCCTTCCGGCGCTGAAGCATCTGGCAGAGCTCGAAAGCCAGGACTCCGAAGGGCCGAAGCAGTGACCGGGCGGCCGGTCAGGGGGTTGCGGTGAAGGCGTTCCCCGTGGCGCGTTCCGAGGCGCGGCTGCTGGTCCCCGCCCTGATGTTCATCTCTTTGGTCGTGGCGGCGGTCGCCAGCCTCGGGACCCCGCTCATCACCAGCGTGGCGACCTCGTTCCACGTCCCGCTCGCCAGCGCGCAGTGGACACTGACCGTCGCGCTGCTCAGCGGCGCCGTCGCCACGCCGGTCCTGGGCCGGCTCGGAGCCGGCCCGCACCGGCGGGCCGCGATCCTCACCACCCTGGCGGTCGTCGTCGCGGGCAGCGCGCTCACCGTGCTCCCGCTGCCGTTCGCGTGGCTGCTGGCCGGCAGGGCAGCCCAGGGCGTCGGGCTCGGGCTGACGCCGCTGATGATGGGCGTGGCCCGGGACCATCTCCCCGAGGAGCGCAGCGCGGCCGCGATCGCCCTGATCTCGGTGGTCTCGATCATCGGGGCCGGCGTCGGCTACCCGCTGGCCGCACTGCTCGCCGAGCTCGGCGGGGTACGAGCCGCTTACGGCCTCGGCCTGGTCGTCACCGCCGCCGCCCTGGTGACCGCGTGGCGCTCCATGCCCGAAGCCCCCGAAGGGCGCTCCGCCCACGTGGACTTGGCAGGCGCGGTCGTCCTGGCCGCTGCGCTGATCCTGGTGCTGTTCCTCGCCGGCGAACGGAATCTGTGGAGCCGGCACCTCGCCGTGGCGGCGGCCCTCGCCGGCGTAGCGGTGGTGCTGCTCTGCGTCTGGGTCGTCATCGAACTGCGCAGCACGACGCCCCTGGTCGATGTGCGGGCGGTGCGGCACCCGGCGGTCGCCGGGGCGAACCTCGCCATGTTCGTCGGCGGGATCGGCATGTACCTCCTGCTCACGCTCATCACCCGGTACGCGCAGACGCCGCACGGCGCCGACTACGGCTTCGGGCTGACGACCTTCGGCGCCGGGCTGGTCCTCATCCCGTTCTCGGTGCTGGGGTTCGTCGCCGGCAAGCTCACGCCCCGGATCGGGACGCGGATCGCCGACCCCCTGCTCCTGGCCGGCAGCGCCGTCGTGGTCGGTGGCGGGTTCGCCCTGTTCGCTGCGGCCCGGTCGGACCTGGCCGAACTGTTCGCGGCGATAGGCGTGCTCGGCTTCGGCGTCGGTGGCTTCTCGGCAGCGATGCCCGGCGTCATCCTGGCCGTCACCCCCAAGAGCGAGACGTCGAGCGCCATGAGCTTCAATTACGTCGTCCGCAGCGTCGGGTACTCCCTGGGCAGCGCCATCGGCGGCCTGATCCTCGCCGCGGGTACCGGCCCCGGCCACCTCTTCCCCGACGACAGCGCCTACACCACCGCGGCGCTGGTCGGCCTCGGCGCCATGGCGATCACGACGCTGACAAGCCTCGCTCTCGCCCGCCGACGCTCGTCCGAGACCAACCCGTAAGCCAGACGCACTCATCCCATCGATGGAGATTCCATGCCCAAGGGCTACTGGGTCAGCGCCTACCGCACCATTTCAGACCCTGAGAAGCTGGCTGCTTACGACAAGCTGGCCGGTCCGGCCGTCCAGGCCGGGGGCGGGCGGCTCCTCGTCCGTGGAGGTCGGGTCGTCGCACACGACGCTGGAATCGCCGAGCGCACTGTCCTGATCGAGTTCGACAGCTTTGAACAGGCCGTCGCGGCGCACGAGAGTGCGGCGTACCAGGAGGCGCTGGTCGCGCTTTCCGACGGCGTCGAGCGCGACTTCCGCATCGTCGAAGGTAACGACTGACCGAGCTTCAAGGACGCGGGCAAGGCGTAGCGACTGCGCCCCTCGGCCACCCCGCCGGGCCGGCCGACCTCCTGACCTCCTGAACGCGCAGGCAAGGGCAAGGGCAACGAGCCCAGGCCGCCCTTCAGGGGGGAAGGGCGGCCTGGGATCCGGGGTGTGAAGGCAGCTGGGGTGTGCGGCCTTCACCGTGGCGGAGGTGCTACTTGGGGCAGGTCTCCTGGGTGACCTTGCCACCCGCCGTGGAGGCTGTGGCCGGGTCCATCGACAGGCACTTGCCGGTCCAGTTGTTGATGAACGTGTAGGCCGGCCGGGATCCGGTCGCGGTGGCGAGCTTGGTCGGGATGATGTTCCACATCTGGCTGCCGGAGAACCAGCGGGTCTCGCAGTCCCACCAGAACAGCTGGGTGCCCGAGCCCGGCGGGGTCCCGTCGTTGTAGGGGACGGTCAGGCACTTGCCGTTGCTCGCCTTGATCCAGAAGTGGCCCTTGCCGTCGTACGACGGCTTCTCGGCCCCCCACTGGTGGCTGCTGGGCGGGCTCGACTGGCACGGGCGCTGGGTGACCAGACCACCGGTCTTGGAACTGTCGAACTCCGGCCCGCGCACCATGCAGCGGTCCTGGTACAGGCTGTTGGCGTAGGTCTTGTCGCCGTTGACCAGCCAGGTCATCCGGTTGCCGCCCTTGACCATGTTGTCGTCGTTGTGGTCGATGATCGCGTTCACCAGACCCCAGCCCGGGAAGTCCGTCATCACGATGCCGACGCGGCCGGCGCTGTTGTTGAGGTGCTTCATCAGCTGGTAGTTGACGCCGAGGATCGCGGCGCCGTCGTCGAGCTGGTGGCCACCGGCGAACTCGTAAGGATCGATGAGGGGGGTCGTCGAAGCGGACGAGTAGGTCAGGTACACGTCATTGGCGGAACCTGTGATCGCCTTGTTGATGTTGCTCTTGACGTAATTCCACTTGTCCTGGATCTGGGACGGCGCCCAGTGGTCTTCCTTGTGGTCGTCGAAGCCGATCATCCCGTAGCTGCCGTCCGCGCCGACGCTGTCGAAGCTGCCCAGGACCACCTTGCGGCGGACCTCGTTGAGCGTGGGGACCTCCGCCCGGCCGGTACCCCGCACCGAAGGCTCGTAGAAGTACTCGGCGTACTTCTTCGCGTATCCGGCGAAGATCGACCGGACCTTCTCCGGGGTCACCGACTTCGGGTCGTTTGCGCAGTCGAAGGTGCCGACGTCCGAGTACGGGCACTCGGCCCGCAGCCTCATCACGATCGACTCGGTCGGATGCTTGTCCAGGAAAGCCTTCGCCTTGGTCATGACGTCGTCGAAGTTGGCCTGCTGGTAGTACGCGGTGTGGTGCACCGTGAAGTACTTGTCCTCGGTAACGCGGACCCGGATGTCGATGGCCCGGATACCACGGTCCAACTGCGCCGTCAGCGTGTCCGCGCTGTCGCCGAAGTCCTCCTGCGTCTGCACCATGACCCCGCCATGGATCGCAAGCGTGTCGTGGGTGCCGGGGATGGACATGTTCGAGAGTCGGGTGTCGCCCGCGATGCCCCACATCCACTCGGCACGGTCCGCCTGACCCAGGTTGCGGTAGGCATCAGCGTTGGTCGACCCGGCCGCCCCGGCACTGGCCGGGGCGAGCAGTGCGGCGCCCAGGGCGAGACACGCTGCCGTCATCAGCGCGGCCGGGCGGCGGAAGCGCCGGGGCGACCCGACGCTGTCGGAGTGGGGGGTACGGCGGAACATTGAACTCCTGTACGGGATGGGTACGGATGGTGGTGCGGAGTCCACCCTGGCCGTGGACGCTGACGTTCCGCTACGCGCGGCCCGGAGACCCGGGACAGGCGGTGAGGTGCAGCCGGCGGAGTCCGCGCCTTCTTTCTCAGGTCTCAAGCCAACCCGGTCCAGCGAGATCGGAACATGAAGTTCCACCCGCAAAACAATGAGCCGTGTGGTTTTGCGGGTGAGGGTTCGGCGTCAGGACGGGCCACGTCGATAGGGCCACCTCCAGCATGGGAGCCGGCACTCATCGCGAAGACCCGCACGCCCTCCGCCCCCGCACCAGGGCGGATTCAGCGGTGCGGACGCCGGCGCTGGTGAAGAGCATCCCGTACGTGGTGAGCCAGGCGGTGAGCAGGCAGGCGGTCTGCTGGACGGAGGGGTCGGCGGGGTCGGCGGGCTTGCGCAGCACGTTGCAGGTGGGGACGGTGACCTGCTCGGCGAAGGGGCACTGGTCGCGCGCCGGGGTGCAGCATAGGCCTCACCGGCGCAGGAGTGCGCCAGGGTTCACGTCCGTGTCGTGAGCCGTGCGAGTGCCGCGTCGTACCGTGCCTGGACTTCCGCGTCCGCCGATACCCGCAGCAGGGCGCCGAGCGCCCGTACCGCGCCGTCCTCGTAGCCGGAGGACTCCGCCTGCCGGGCCGCCAGGTCGAGCTGCGTGATGCCCTCCGCCTCGTTCCCGAGCCCCAGCAGTGCCTCTCCCCTCACCATGAGCAGCAGGATGCGGGGGATGTCGGCCGTGTCCGGTCGGTTGTCGAGGCCCAAGGCATGGGTCGCGGTGGCGAGGGCCTGGTGCCATTCCCCGGCGTCGGCCCTGTGCCGGGCGAGGTGCTGCATGGCCAGTCTCTCGACCGTCCGGTCGCCGGCCGTGCGCGCCAGCTCTACGGCCCGCGCACAGCCCTCGGCGGCCTCGTCAAGGCTGCCGAGGGATCCTTGGGCCATGGCCAGCACGATCAGGGCGTTGGCCTCGGCCGTCGCGTCGCCGGCCCGGGCAGCGAGCGCGGACGCGGCCCCCAAGTGGGTCAGCGCCTCCGGGGTACGCCCTTCCTCGATCAGGACCCAACCGAGCACGTTGAGCACCCGTGACTCGCCGTGCTGATCGGCGTCGGCCCGTGCCGCCGCGAGGGCGGTCTCCAGGAGCGGGACCCAGCCGTCCCGTACGCGCCAGACGATCAGTGGCCACATGGTCAGGACGATCCGCCAGGTCCTGCTGTGCAGTGCGGCGGCGTGCGCCGCGGCGACGGCCAGTGTGAGGTCGTTCCTCTCGGCGGCGTACCAGGCCACGGCGGCGGACCGGTCGCCGAACTCGCGCACGGCGGCGGGCGGCAGGAAGTCGGCCGGCAGCGGAAAGCACTCCTCGTTGCCGGGTTCGGCTGCCGCCACAGCCCCGATGGCCGTGGCGATGTAGTGGTCGAGTACGCGCTTGAGTGGGTCGGGCCCGGCGTCCAGGCTGCGTGCGTAGAGCCGCACGAGGTCGTGCATCACCCATCGGCCGGGGGCCGTCTCCGTGAGCAGGTGCGCGACGGCGAGGCGATCCAGGGAGGTATCGGCGGCTGCCGGGTCCGTGCCTGTCAGGGCCGCCGCGGCGTACCGGTCGACGTGCGTGCCGGGGTGACGGCCGAGATGGGCGAACAGGTGCGCGACGCGCTCCGGGAGTTGTCGCAGTGTCAGGCGCAGCGCGGCTCGGACACCGGCGTCCTCCACGTCCAGCAGGCTCAGGCGGCGTGTCTGGTCGGATAGTTCGGCGGCCATCGCGCCCAGGGACCAGTCGGGCCGTTGTGCCAGGCGGGCGGCTGCCACCCGTAGCGCGAGGGGCAGCCCGCCGCACAGCTCGGCGAGCCGCAGCGCGGCCGCCGGCTCGGCGTGTACCCGTTCCGTCCCGAGTATCCCGGCCAGGAGCATGGTGCCGTCCTCGGGCCCGAACACGTCCACAGCCACGGACCGGGCGGCTTCGGTGACGATCAGCCCGGGGAGCCGGTGCCTGCTGGTGACGACGGTGACACAGCGGTCGCCGCCGGGCAGGAGCGGCCTGACCTGTTCGGAGTCACGCGCGTTGTCGAGTACGACGAGGAGCCGGCGGTCGGCGGCCAGGGACCGGAACAGTGCTGACGCGCCGTTCGCCGACTCCGGTATGCGGCTGTGCGGAACGCCGAGGGCGAGCAGGAACTCGCGCAACACCTCGATGAGGGCCACCTCGCCCGTGTCGCTGAAGCCGCGCAGGTCCGCGTAGAGACGTCCGTCGGCGAGTCCGGCAGGGTCATGGTGGGCCCAGTGCAGCACGAGGGTCGTCTTCCCGACCCCGGCCGGCCCGATGACCAGACAGACGGGCGCGTCGCCCGCGGTGGCCCGGGACAGAGCGGCGAGTTCCGCCGTCCGACCGTGGAAGCCGCGCGGCGCGCGCGGCAGCAGATCGGGCGCGCCGGTCCGCGCATCGGCATCCGGTACGGCGGCAGGCGGCGGGAGGTCCGTCGTACGGGCCGGGCGGGGACGGCCCAGGCTCGCCATGTGCTCCAGCTCGCCGGCCTCGGCCGCATCCAGGCCCAGGGCCGTGGCCAGGGCCCGCACGGTGCGGCGCTGCGGTCCCCGGGTGTGTCCGCGCTCCATGTACGACAGCGCCCGCACGCTCACCCCCGCAGCGTGCGCCAGGTCCTCCTGGCTGAGCCCGACCGCCGTCCGCAGACCGTGCAGCAGCGTGCCGAAGCCGCCGGTGGCCGGTGTACCGCTGTCCATGTACGGATGTCCCCTGGTCAGTGCGGCCCAGCCGGAACGCCGTACCTCTCCTGCAAAAGTATGCCCCACGCTACTTTTGCAGGTGAACTTGACTGTCTCGGCCCTCTCCCACTGATCTTCCAGCGGTCACGGATCAGCCTCGCGAGTCGGGCCGGATGGCCTCTGTGAGGCAGTAGCTGGTGATCGCGTAGACGGTCTTGACAGTGGTCCGGCCGGTATTGCGGTTGGTGCGGTGCCTTTCGGTCCGGCCGGCTGTTCTCGGTCGCAACCCCGATCCGGCCCACCTCCGCAATCGCGGACGCCCCCTCCGGCAGAAGTAGTGGGGGTACGTACTTCTGCCGGAGGAACTTCCTGGTCGGCGGCGCCGCCACAGGGTTGTCTTCTGTCATGCCCTTGCGGGCCTCGCACAGTGCGTTCCGCGGCAGGCGACCAGGGAGGCCACGCGGTGATGCGGCAGCGATTCGAGCCACGCGAAGAACACGATGACGAACAGCAGTGGCAGGGGCAGATGATCTACGAGGCCCTGCTCTTCCCGCGGGTCCACGAGGAACGCGAACGCTACGAGGAGCAGGCCGCTCGCGGCGAATCGGTCGGAGAACTGCAGGGCACGCGACTGCGCGAAATCCTGGACCACGCGATGCGCGCCGTTCCGGCCTACCGCGGGGTCGTGCCGGACGTCACGGGGCCGGCACCTGATCCCTGGGCCCTGCTCGCGAAGTTCCCGTCGGTCACGAAGAGTGGGCTGGCGAGAGGACTGGTCGACCACTGTGACGACGACATCGACCCGGCGCGGTGCAGGGTGCTGGAGACCTCGGGTACGAGCGGGATCCCACTGCGGGTGATCCGTGACGACAACGCGTTCGTCCACGAGTGGGCCACCGCACTCGTCCGTAACGGGCGACACGGCCCGGCCTACAACCGGAAGGTTCTCATGCCGTGTCTCGCGCGGCTGAACCACTGGTTCGAGTACCTGTCTCCCGGAACCGGCTTCACCAGGGTCGCACAGTTCGGATGTGACGGATCGTCGGTGGAACGCCGAGCCTTGTACGCCGAGCGTGCCGAGGCCTTCGCACCGGACGTCCTGTCGGGCTCCCCCCGAAACCTCATCGACTTCATGGCCCTGCTGCGGGAGAACGGCCGACGGCTGCCCACGGTGCGGCGCATCGTTACCTGCGGTGAGCTGCTCATGCCCGCCGTCCGGAACTCGCTGGCCGACTTCTTCGGTGCTGCGGTCCTCGACATGTACGCCATGAAGGAAGTCGGCACCATCGCCGTACAGTGCGAGGAGGGTGCGTACCACATCGATTCGGAACGGCTCTGGGTCGAGATCGTCGACGACAGTGGGACACCGCTGCCGGAGGGGCGCACTGGCGAGATCGTCGTCTCGGACCTCACCAACCGGGCGATGCCGCTGATCCGCTATCGGACTGGTGACTTCGGCTCGCTGGCGACCGCGGCCTGCCCGTGCGGTCTCCCGCACAAGGCGATGGACCTCGTCGAGGGCCGCAACCCGGGTGAGATCCGACGTCCCGACGGATCGGCTCTGCCCGTCCTGTGGGCGGCGCGGGCGGCCCGCCGCTATCCGGTGCGGCGCTATCAGATCGTGCAGGAGACCGACTTCTCGGTCTCCGTCCTCGTCGCGCCGGCACCCTCGTTCGGCCCGGCCGACGGGGCCGCCTTGACGCAGGCCGTCGAAGACCTGCTGGGCACCGGTGTCGATTGCCGCGTACGGATCGTCGGCGACGACGGCTTCCACCGCGGCGGGCGACGCAAGGACGTGGACTTCGTCAGTTTCCTTCCTCAGGTTTCTGCGGCCGCCCCCATGGCCGCAGGGAATCAGACCCCGTCGAACTGAGGCATTCCCTCCCCGACCCGAAAGGGGGTGACACAGATGAACAAGGCAGAGCGCATCGCGCTGATCGAGCAGTTCCTGCGCGCCGACGGCGTCATGTAGGAGCCGCCTCCCGGCATCCGGCTCCCGGGGCCCGGCCGACACAGCGTCGCCGACCCGGGAGCCTCGGTGTCCCCCATGTCGGACCTCTTTCTCTCGCCACTCGCAAAGGATGCGGACATCTATGACACGGTGCGAGGCGAAAGGTGACGTGCTGCGCATCCGTGACCTTCGCCGGACCTTCCCCGGGACCCCTCCCACGGAAGTCCTCCGCGGAGTCAGCTTCACCGTGCAGGCCGGGGAGATCGTCGGGCTCCTCGGTGTGAACGGAGCGGGCAAGACCACGCTCTTGAAGATCCTCTCGACGCTCCTCCTGCCCTCGGGCGGTGAGGCCGAGATCTGCAGCCACGACGTGGCGGAACGGGGAGGCCGCGCGCGGCGGCACATCGGAGTGATTTTCGGCGGCGACCGCGGTCTCTACCCCCGTCTGTCCGCTCTGGACAACATCATGTTCTTCGGCGGACTGTCGGGCCCGCGCCGCCACCTGCGCCCCCGCGCGCTGGAGGCCCTTGACCAGGTGGGACTCGTCCAGCGCGCCGACAGCAGAGTCGAGACCTTCTCGAAAGGCATGCGCCAACGCCTTCACCTGGCAATCGGACTGCTCAACCGGCCCTGCCTCCTCATGCTGGACGAGCCGACCGTGGGACTGGACCTCGAAGAGGCCCAGCGCGTCCGCCAGATGGTCGCCACACTGGCAGGCGCAGGCACCGCAGTCCTCCTGACGAGTCACTACCCCGTCGACATCGACCGGCTGGCGAGCAGGGTTGTCCTGCTGGGGGCCGGCCGCGTGACGCACGACCTCCCCATCGCCCAGTTCAGGCGGCAGGCCGGATTCACCGCCGAAGTACGGCTGTCCGGGTCCGGGATGGCCGCCCAGGACTTCCCCTCCGTCATGCGCGACCCGACCGCGCGGATCCTCCAGGACGAAAACGGCTGGACGATCACCTTCCAAGTCGAGTCGTGGGACGCCGACGTCCTCACCCGCCTGGCTCGACTCGTACGCGAGCATCCCGTCGCGGACATCGACGTCTCCTCTCCCGGCGTCGAGGCCGTGCTGCGCAGGCTGGCTTCCGGTCATGCGTGAGTGGATCCCGCTCGCCAAGGCCGAAGCCTGGGCAATGTGGCGCGCGTCGGTGCTGCAGGCTCGGGAGACGGCACAGGTCAGGACGGCCCTGGTCGTCTCCGTCGTCCAACCCGTCGTCCTGCTGGTGATCGTCTCCCAGGGGTCCGCCCCCGTCGGCAGCCGGCAGACGACGGAGATGGTCTTCGGCTGCGTGATGATCGCCCTGTGGTCGGCCACTCTCTGGGGCGCGGGCACCCTGCTGCGTCGTGAGATGGCCGAAGGGACGTTCGCCGCCCTGCTCGTCCGTCCGGTGTCGCTGCTGTCCGTCCTCATGGGCAAGACGCTCGGCATCGCCGCGCTCGGACTGATCCGCACCGTCGCCGCGACAGCCGTCGCCGTGCCTCTGCTCGGGCTGCGCCCCGAGGTTCCCCGTGCTTCCACGGCCGTGATGGTCATCGTGTCGGCCGTGCTCTCCGCGGCGACGATGGGTCTCCTGCTGAGCTGCGCCATCGTCCTCTCCCGCGCAGGTCTACGGATCATCGAAGCCCTCGGCTACCCGGTGTTCGTCCTCGGCGGCCTCCTCATCCCACCGGAGATGCTCCCCGCCGTGCTGCGCTGGCCGGCCCAGGTGGTCAGCCTGCGCCACCTGTCGGACGTGGTCCACGAATCGGCGCACGGGCGGACCCCCGGCGTCACCCCCTACCTTGCCATCGGCCTACTGACCGCCGTCTACCTGACCTGTGGTGTGGCGGCGCTGTCCGCCGTGCTGCGCCGCGGCCGAGCGAAAGGCACCCTCGAACTTGTCTGAAGGCCTGCGCCCACTCCTGGCCACGGCCTTGCGGATCGGTGCCCTCTCGTGGAAGGAGTACCGCCTCGGCTCGGTCAGCGCCGCGGGGTTGACGAGCATTGTGATGCGTGCCGTGTTCCAGGTTGGCTTCTTCACTCTGCTCGGTCGACTCGTCTCCGGGGAGTCCGGCCAGGGGTACGCCTTCGTGGGTGCCGTCGCGTTCGCTCCGGTGATCGCCGTCGTCAGCCGCGCGACCGCGGTCGTGACCTCCGAGATCCCGCAGGGGACCATGTACCGGCTGCGGCTCGGCAATGTTCCGCTGCTGCTGGTGATGGTGCTGCGGTCCTGGGTGTACCTCGCCGAAGGACTGCTCACCGCCCTGCTGGCCCTGTTCCTCATGGGCCCGGCCGTCCTCGGCTACCACGAGACCCTGGCGATCGCCGCCGCGTTGCCCGTACTCGCCCTCACCACCATCAGCGGTCTCTGCCTCGGGATGTTTTGCTGCGGTCTCGTTCTGACGGGCCTGGACGAGGGACTGACCGTGAACTTCGCCGGATATCTCATCCTCTTGTGCGGTGGGGCGGTCGTCCCCGTGGACGCCGAAGCCCTCCGCCTCGCGAGCCACCTGCTCCCCCTGGGAGCCGGTCTGCCGGCCCTCCGCTCGGGTACCACTGAGGAGTTGTGGGAAGCGGCCATACACGAAGCCGGTGTGGCCGTGCTGTGGCTGCTGGCCGCCGGCCTCCTCCTGCACTTCTACGTACGGCGTGTCCGCGCGGGCAGGACGCCCGAGCGGGTATGAACGCCCGGCCGCCGGACCACCCCCAACTCACCCCTGGATGGCATTCCATGACCGTATCGGGCCAACAGCACCTCCACGCTCTCACCCGGGCTCTCCACCGTCTCGACACCGACCTCCTCGATGCATGGGGCCGCGCCCTCGCAGCCGTGCTGACCGCCGGCGGGCGGCTACTGGTCGCAGGCAACGGCGGTTCGGCGGCCGAGGCACAGCACCTGACCTCTGAGCTCGTCGGACGGTACCGGGCCGACCGGGCACCGCTGTCCGCCATCGCGTTGCACGCCGACTCCTCCTCGGTGACCGCCATCACCAACGACTACGGGCCCGAGGAGGTATTCGCGCGGCAGGTCCGCGCCCACGGAAGGCCCGGAGACGTCCTACTCCTGCTCTCCACCTCCGGCAAGAGCCCCAACGTCCTCGCCGCGGCGGCGGCCGGGCGGGACGTCGGCATGACGGTCTGGGCGCTGACCGGGCCGGGCCCGAACCCGCTCGCCGGCGTGAGCGACCAGGCCGTTCGTGTAGAAGCGGACCAGGTCGCCACCATCCAGGAGGGTCACCTCGTCGCCGTGCACCTGCTGTGCGCGGCCGTCGACTCCGAGCTCACCGGACGCGCCGACCCCTCGGAACCCGACGTGCCGATGGGGACCGAAGCCGACGGCACGCGCAGACTTGTCGTCGTCGGTGACGTCGTCCTGGACCGGGACATCACCGGCACCGCCGACCGGCTGAGTCCCGAGGCACCAGTGCCCGTCCTTGTCGGCGCACAGGACGCCGACCGGCCCGGCGGCGCTGGTCTGGCCGCCCTCCTCGCCGCCGAGGAACCCGGCTGGAAGGTCACCCTCGTGTGCGGTCTCGGCCAGGACGCCGCCGGCCGGCGCGTACGCACCCTCCTCGATGCGGCGGGCGTCGAGGTCATCGACCTCGCGACCGGCGGCGGCACACCGGTCAAGACCCGCGTCCGGACGGCCGACCGCACGCTGATCCGGTTCGACACGGACTCAGGTCCGCTCCCGCTCGGTCCACTGCCCGCCATGGTCCGAGCCCGTCTGACCGAGGCCGCGGCGGTACTCGTTTGCGACTACGGGCGCGGCCTCGCCGAGCACGGCGGGCTCCGCTCGGCCCTCACCTGTGCGGCTACCGGCCGCCCGTTGGTATGGGACCCGCACCCCCGGGGGCCCGCCCCAGTCGCCGGGACGGCCCTGGCCGTCCCCAACGCGGACGAGGCGTTCCTCCTCACCGGCGGCCCCTCCGGCAGAGACCTCGCCGGCGACACCGCGCGGGCCGCCCGGCTCATGGCCGAGTGGCCCGTCAAACAGGTGGCGATAACCCGAGGCCGAGACGGCGCCGTCCTGGTGACCGGCGCTGAGGGCCACCCCATGATCGTCCCCGTCAGCCCCGCCCTCGGTGACTCCTGCGGGGCCGGCGACCGGCTGGCCGTCACCGCGGCCGTCGCTCTCGGCAGCGGACGGCTGCCCTCTCAAGCCGTCGATGCCGCCGTCGCCGCCGCCGGCCGCTATGTCGAAGCGGGCGGCCCCGCCTCCCTGACCGACCCCTCGCCCCAAGGCCGCACGGACCCCCTGATGCTGGCGGCCCGAGTGCGAGCCGCCGGCGGCAAGGTGGTCGGTGCGGGCGGCTGCTTCGACCTGCTGCACGCCGGACACCTCTCAGTCCTGGCCCGGGCCCGCCGCCTCGGCGACGCGCTGATCGTATGCGTCAACAGCGACGAGTCCGTCCGCAGGCTCAAGGGAGCGGACCGACCGGTCGTCGGCGAACACGAACGCGCCATGCTGCTCTCGGCACTGGAATGCGTGGATGGTGTTCTCGTCTTCGACGAGGACACTCCCGAGAGCGTCCTGGCCGAACTCCGGCCCGACGTCTGGGTCAAGGGCGGCGACTACGCGGGCCGACGCCTCGCCGAGGCCGATCTCGTGGAGAGCTGGGGCGGCGAGGTCGTCACCGTTCCCTACCTGGACGGCCATTCGACCACCTCCCGCCTGGTGCAGGTCACCCGGCAGCCAGTGATCCGATGACCTCCGGCAGCCGAGTCCCGGTCACCGTACGGCAGACCGCACTGCCCGGCGCCCCGTGCCCACGTCCCCCCAAACCACCGAACCCCCCAGCATCTCCTGTGCCCGTCCGACGAGCTGACGCGAAGACCCCCGTGCCGGGGCCGGACACGCCCGCGCTGCGACCGGCGGTGTTCCTTGACCGGGACGGCACACTCACAGAGCCCCGGCACTATCCTTCGCACCCCGATGAGCTGTTCCTCCGGCCCGGCATCGGCGTCCCCCTCCGGGCGCTTGCCGACCGAGGTCTCGCACTCGTCGTCGTCACCAACCAGAGCGGTGTGGCCCGGGGGTTGTTCGACCTCGTCACCCTGGAGGCCATGCACCATCGGCTCCGCGCCCTCCTCGACCGACGAGGAGTCCGACTCGACGGCATCTACGCCTGCCCGCACCACCCTGAAGCGCCCCTGTCCCGGTACCGCACGGTGTGCACCTGCCGGAAGCCGGCCCCTGGCATGCTGCACCGCGCCGCTCACGACCTGGGGCTCGACCTCACTCGGTCGTGGATGGTCGGCGACTCGCCATGCGACATCGGTGCCGGCCTACGGGCGGGCACCCGCACGGCCTTCGTCGGCCACGAGCCGTTCGGAGACATGAGGCACCCGACGACGGCGCAGGCTCTCCACAACGTCCTGCGCGCTCACACCCATCGTCCCCAGGATCGTCGGTCGCGAGAATGCTGGCCGGAACCAGCGGTGGCGACGACACCGAGGACCTCATGACGACGACCTCGTCCGCCAGTTCCCGCCGCCCGCTGTCCTGCCCCGTCGACTGAGAGGCGGTCGGGGGCATTCTCGGCGAAATTCCCTTCCTCGTCTGCCTCGGGACCGCTGCCCTGGTTGCGCTGCCCTTCGGCCCGGCGGCGATGTTCTACCCATGGACAAGCCATGGCCACCGCCGTATCGGGCCGCAGCCAGGGTCTTCCTCCCCGTATGCCTTCCACTGGCCCTGATCTGGACCTTTGGAACACGGTGTCGGCCTGGTAGCAGCGCCCCCGTGAGTCGACGGGAAACCGCGGAATGCCGCCTCCGTCATAGTGCCCTCCCGGGCTGCCGACGGCACATCCGAAGCCGGCCCGATCCGAATCCGGCTCCCCCGGGGCCCGCGTGGTAGTTCCCGCATCGGAGACGGCAAAGGGGAGCCCTGTCCACGCTGGAAAGAAGCGGTGAGTGCGGGGTGCACACCGAGTAACCGGCAGTCCCTCCTATCGAGCCGATGTCGTCCAATCCGTTCGAACGCCTGCCTGGTGTCGGGGGGTTGAGGATCATGGGTGAGCGATGGGCTGTCGTATTGAGCAGTTCCAGCCGTCCGAGGGCGTGGGGCTGCCGTAGTGACGGAGGTGTGATGGAAGCGCTGGGCAGTAATGATCCGCGCCAGGTGGGCCAGTTCCGGCTGGTCGGAGTACTGGGGAGCGGGGGAATGGGGCGCGTGTTCCTGGGCCGGGGGCCGGACGGCGCGGCCGTGGCGGTGAAGATCGTGCACCCGAACCTGCTGAACGACGGTCAAGCGGATTTCCGGCGCCGGTTCGTGCGCGAGGTCGACGCCGCACGGGGGGTAGGTTCACCGTTCACGGCCGCGGTGGTGGACGCCGACCCGGATGCGGAGGTCCCGTGGCTGGCGACGGAGTACGTCCCGGGAATTCCCCTCAGCGAGGCGGTGACTCGCTTCGGGCCTCTGCCCGAGGCGTCGCTGCTGAAACTGGCCGGGGACCTGATGTCCGCGCTGGCAGACATCCACGCGGCGGGCTTGGTCCACCGGGACGTCAAACCGTCGAACATCATGATGGGAGTCGACGGGCCCCGGTTGATTGACTTCGGAATCGCACGGTTGACAGGCTCCACAGGGCTGACCCGAACGGGACAGACGGTGGGAACGCTGGGCTTCATGTCGCCGGAGCAGTTCGAGCGCGCCGACGTGGGCCCGGAATCAGACGTGTTCTCCGCCGGCGCCGTCCTGGCCTACGCCGCCACCGGCCGTCCGCCTTTCCCCGGAGACTCCCTGCCCGTCCTGTTCGCCAGCCTCATGACCTACGCCCCCGACCTCGACGGAGCGCCCCCAGCCCTCAGGCTCCTGTTGGACGCATGCCTGGCCACGGATCCCGCCGCCCGGCCCACGGCCGCGGCCGCCCGCACACTTCCACCACCTCCACCAACCCATATCGGGGCGGACACGGGATGGCTGCCACCAGCCGTCACCAACGCGGTCCTGCGGTCCACCGCGGACGCCCTGCGAACGCCCGCCGCCCCGGACATCAGCTCCGACACGACAGCTCCACCTCCGGCCGCGTTGGCCGCCACCGGGGCGAACTCCCCCAGGCCGGCGCTGCGGGAAGCGGAGGTTGCCCGGCCACCGGTCCGTGCCAGACCGGCGAAGGCCACCTTCTCCCTGGGGGATGCGGTAATTGGCCTCGTCCTCGTTGCCCTTGGCGGCGGATTCCTGATCCACATCACGCCAACGTCCAGCTCGACGGACATGGACGCCGCGTGGTGGTTCAAGGCCTTAATGGTGGGCCCTCTCTGGATCGGCATAGGCATGACGAAGTTGTTCGAGACGATGGGGTTCCCCTCGAAAACCGCGGGATGGCCGGCATCCGCCGTGGCTGCGGCCGCCTTCCTGGTGTTCGTGCTGTACGTGACGTAGCACCGAGGCCGGCGCTCGATCGAGCCGTGGTGCAGGTTCGATTCCACACGGAACCCTCCTTGAGCTGGGGACACATCGCCCTGTCCAACGAGTCCCACCGGCGTCGCCGACCTCGCGACTGGGGCGCCGCTCCGGTACGGACATGCAGTTCGAGATCGCGAGCCAGACGAAGACGTTCACGGCCAACCTCGCCCTGCAGCTGGTGGGCAAAGGAATGGTCGCCCTTGAGGACCACGTCTCCACATGGGTGCCGGGAGCCCAACGGGGATCGGATCACGATCCGCCAACTCCAGAACCACACCAGCGGCCTCGCCGACGGCTTCGCCTCGCCCACTGTGCAAGGTGGGCACGGCGAAGTTGCTGCCGGAGGTCTTGATGGCCGGGATCACCGGGTGTTTTAGGGGAGCGTTCCATGACGAGGACCACGCCCTCACGCCCGCTCGATGTCGAGGCGCTCTTCCCTGAACTGGCTGCTTACCGAGGTACGACGACGCGGCTCCACCCGCGGCCGGGTAGCCCGCAGATGTCGGACAGCTCGGTGGGCGGTCCGATGCTGTGGCCGGCCGATGAGCCGTGGCCGGTGTGCGGTGAGGCCCACGGCCGCGGGCGGGGTCGGCGCCCGGCCGACATCCACCACCACCGGCGCATCCTGGCTGCCGCGTGGGCCCGGGAACAGAACCCGGGCCCCACGGACGAGGAACGAGAGCTCCTGGCCGAGCTGCGCATGGAGCACCGGCTCCCCGGGGCGTCGGAGACGGATCCGCTGCCGATGATCGGCCTGGCGCAGCTGTACCGGCGGGATGTCCCGGACCTACCGGCGCGGCCGGACGGCTGCGACCTGCTCCAGGTGGTTCGGCGGCACCGCACCCGTCGGGGTCTACCGCACGGATGGTCTGGCCTGCCAGGCGCTCGTCCGTTCGCACTACTCGGTGCACCCGATGGCCATTCATCTGACCGCTGCTCGCGGTGGGCACCGGTCGCTACGACGGCGGCCACTTCGTCCGCCCGAGGCGACCGGTGTGCGAGTGAGGGCGATGTCCGTCAGGCCCTCGAAGGTGCCCGGGGAGGCCAGCGCCGTGTCCTGCCGCGCAGCCGGGATGAACAGCACCACGTCCCCGGCCTGTTTCAGCCGGTTCACCCCGCCGACCACGGTATGGACGTCATCGACGCGGCTGGCCGGATCCCGCTCGGCAAGCTCGCCCGGCAGCAGGGCCAGCACCGCCACCCCGATAGACCCCGGCACCAGCAGGGCCAGTCCGGCCATCCTGAACAACACGTACCGGTCCAGGGAAAGCGGCAGGACCAGGAGCGCGAACCAGTTCAGCGGCGCGCACAGCAGCACGCGGCGCCCGTACGCCGTCCAGCGTGGGCGTGCCTGCGGCCCGGCTGGTCCGGGGGGCCCGCTGTCCTTGACCAGAGACATGGGCGGCAGGGTCGCAAGCGCTGCCCCGGCGGCCAGGGCGTAGGGCCGCCCCTGCCCGTCCGACGCGAGTGGGCCGAGGGCCGGGTCGATATCCGTCATCGGTGTGTCAGGAGGCCGGGACGCTCAACCCCCGTGCGGCGGATCATGGTTGAATGCCGAGCGTGACAGAGTCCATACGCCCTGGTGGAACCCGGAGTTCCGCGGTCGAGCCGTTGCGCCCCGGCGATCCGAGGACCGTCGGCCCCTACCGCCTTGAGGGACGGCTGGGCGCGGGCGGTATGGGGCAGGTCTTCCTCGGTGCGTCGACGAGCGGTCGCCGGGTCGCGGTGAAGCTGATCCGGCCGGAGCTGGCCGGCACCGCGCGGTTCCGGGAGCGGTTCGCGCGGGAGGCCGCCGCCGCGCGGCAGGTCGGCGGGTTCCACACGGCGCAGGTCGTGGACGCCGATCCGGCGGCGGAACCGCCGTGGCTGGCCACCGCGTTCGTACCGGGTCCGACGCTGCAACAGCTGGTCGACGCCGACGGGCCCCGTGACCCGGCGGCTGTGCTGCGACTCGGTGCCGGGATCGCCGAAGGGCTGGCCGCGATCCACCGGTGCGGGCTCGTGCACCGGGATCTCAAGCCCGGCAACGTGATCGTGGCCGAGGACGGACCGCGCATCATCGACTTCGGCATCGCGCACGAGTCGGGCGCGGAAGCGATGACCAGGACGGGATCGGTCATCGGGACGTACGCCTACATGTCACCGGAGCAGGTACGGGGCGAGGCGCTCTCGCCCGCCGGCGACGTGTTCGCGTTCGGCTCCGTACTCGCGTTCGCGGCGACCGGCCGCAGCCCGTTCGACGCGACGAACGTCCCGGCCATCGTGCATCGGGTCGTCACCGCGCCGCCCCAACTCGACGGACTGACGGCCCCGTTGCGCGAGCTGGTCGAGGCATGCCTCGCCAAGGATCCCGCTCGACGCCCCGGCATGGACGAGGTGCTGGCCCGGCTCTCGGTCACCGGGCCGGGCGTGGCGACCGGTCCGCCCCGTTCGCCCGGCGGTGCCCTCGGGGCCGCGCCCGGTGTGGCGTTCCATGCCCTGCCGACGCAGCCGGCCGCGGCACCACCGGGCCGGCCCGACCTGCCCGGTGCGCCCACCACACCCGGTCCCGCCACGGCCTTGCCACGCCGTACGCTGCTCCTCGGCGGGATAGGCGCCGCGGCGGCCGTCGTCGCCGTACCCGCCTTTGTGTTCCCGGACTCCTGGCTGGGATCGGCGCCGGAACAGGATCGGACCCGGCCCGTGGCCCGGCTCGAAGGGCACCCCCAGTCGCTGCGGTGTCTCGCCTTCAGCCCGGACGGCCGAACCTTGGCCGCCGGTGGGTCCGCCGGTGAGCTGTGGCTGTGGGACACCGTCACCCGCCGCACGATCACCAAGTTCGGCGGAGAGCCTCCGCACGCCTACGGGCTGACCTTCAGCCCGGACGGCCGGACGCTGGTGGGCGATTGCCAGGACGGAACGTTGCGGCGCTGGGATGTGCGGACCCGGACGCCGCTGCCCGCGCTCTCGGGGTTCGAGACGCTCTCGGTTCCGACCCCGTACTCCCTCGCGGTCAGTCCGGACGGCGCGGTCCTCGCCGCCGCCGGAGGAGGCACTCTCCAGCTCTTCGACCTGGCGGGCGGCCGCCGCCTGAAGAAGATCGAAGCGGGCGAGCCGTCCGGCGTGCTGTTCAGCCCGGACGGCAAGGCGGTGGCCACCGCTTCCCAAAAGCGGGTATTGCTCTGGGCCGTCGACGGCGGGGATCAACCCAGGACGTTCACCGACGACTCCGTCGAGTTCCGCTTCAACCGGGTGCTGATCAGCCCGGACGGAAAGACCATCGGCGGTGCGGGGCCCGGCGTCCATCTGTGGGACCGCGAGAGCGGGCGGCCCACCACCACCCTCACCTCGCCGCACCGGCGCCTTGAGGAGGCCGCGTACCGGCCGGGCCATCCGATGATCGCGGGGGGCGGCTTCGGGCTCGGTCCGGAGGATGACGTCAAGGACAAGGTCAGAGCCGCCACGGGCGGCACGATCAGCTTGTGGGATCTGAACACGGGGCGGGTGGCTCTGACCCTCACCGCCGACATCGAGGAGTCGGTCGCCGCTCCTTTGCTCTCCGCCCTGGCGTTCAGCCCGGACGGCAAGACCCTCGCGGCGGCCTTCAGCTCGTGGGACAGCACGATCCAGCTCTGGCAGCTCGCCTGACCGGATGCCTCTCTCTTCATCTCAAGGAACGGTGCTCATGGACGCGTTGTTGCCCCACGATCCGCGGTGGGTCGGCCCCTACCGCCTGGACGGACGGCTGGGCGAGGGCGGCATGGGCCAGGTCTTCCTCGGTACGTCGCCGGGCGGTCGCCGGGTCGCGGTGAAGCTGATCCGGCCGGAGCTGGCCGGCACCGCGCAGTTCCGGGAGCGGTTCACACGGGAGGTGGAGGCCGCACGGCAGGTCGGCGGGTTCCACACGGCGCAGGTCGTGGACGCGGACCCGTCGGCCGCATCCCCGTGGCTGGTCACCGCGTTCATCCCGGGCCCCACCCTCCACCGGGCGGTGGCCGAGCACGGGCCGGTCGATCCGGCGGGGGCGCTGCGGCTCGGGGCGGGGCTCGCCGAAGGGCTCGCGGCCATCCACCGGTGCGGCCTGGTCCACCGGGATCTCAAGCCGGGCAACGTGATCCTGGCCGAGGACGGGCCGCGCGTCATCGACTTCGGGATCGCGCGGGCCGTGGACGCCAGTTCGCTGACCGCGACCGGATCGGTCATCGGGACCTACGCCTACATGTCGCCGGAGCAGATCCGCGCCGACCGGGCCGGGCCCGCCAGCGACGTGTTCGCCCTCGGCTCGGTGATCGCCTTCGCCGCGACGGGCCGTGGCCCGTTCGACGCGCCCTCCCTGCTGGCCGTCGTCCAGCGGATCCTGGACGAACCGCCCGCCCTCGACGGGATCGACGACGAGCTGCGGGCCATCCTCACCGAATGCCTTGCCAAGGACCCGGCCGACCGGCCCGCCGTCGAGGGCCTGCCCGCCCGGTTCGCGGCCGCCGTCGCGCGGGCGGCGCCGGTCCACCCACCGCGCCACGCACCGACCGTGGTGGCGGCCCCATCGGGACAGGCCCCGCAGACCACGCAGCCGCCGCCCACGGAACGCACCCAGGCCGCGAGCCCGGGGCCGGTCGCGGGCGTGGGTCAGGACCCGCGCGCCCTGGCCGCTGCCTTGACGCGTACCCACGCGGCCCCGGCGGCCCCAGCGGGCCCAGCGGCGCCGGACCTCGGCGCCGCCGTACCCGGCCCCGACAGCCCCGTACCCGGGCGGCCGACGCCCCCCGAACCCGGTCCGGCCCGCCGTGGGCCCTCGCGGCGCGCGCTGCTCATCGGCGGCGCCTCGGTCGCCGCAGTCGCCGGGATCGGGGTCCCCGCCTACCTGCTGCTCCGGAAGAGCGACGCGCTCGACGGCCCGAGCAGCGCGTACGAGCTGGCCTTCAGCCCCGACGGGAAGTCGCTGGCCGCCGCCGGAGGGAACGGGGAAATCTGGCGCTGGTCGCTGCCCGGCAAGGAGACCAGCACCACCCGGATCAGCATCGCCCAGTACATCCAGCCGCATGTCTTCAGCCGGGACCTCAAGACGCTCTACCGGGCGGAGGAGCACAAAGTCTTGAAGTGGGACGTCGCCACGGGCCGCACGGTCGGAACGTTCACCGGAGAGACCACGGGCGAGCTCCAGGACGGGTTCGTGCATGAGTTGGGGCTCAGCCCCGACGGGAAGACGCTGGCCGCCGGCAGCGGCCGGGGCCTGTACCTGTGGGACACCGGTTCCGGATCCCGGCTCGCCCTGCGCGAGGACGTCAAGAACGGCCCGGCCGTCTACAGCGCGGACGGGGCGATGCTGGCCGCCGGATCGCCGGTCCAGCTGCTGAACGGCTCGGCCGACGCCGTCCTGGCCACCCTCGACGCCACGGGCGCGACCGGGGCGGTCTTCAGCCCTGACGGTCAGCTCCTGGCCTTCGGCGGCCAGGGCGACGGGGTGCGCCTGTGGAACACGGCCACCCGGGCCGACGTCGCCACCCTGGAAGGCCACGACTCCCCGGTCCAGGCGGTCGCCTTCCACCCGGACGGGAGCACGCTGGCCAGTGGTGACCGGGACGGCAAGGTGGTCGTCTGGTCCACCACCTCCGGCACCGCCACCGCGACCTACGAGCCCGGCGCCTCCGTCGAGGCACTGGCCTTCAGCCCGGACGGGAAGTCGCTGGCCGCGGGGTGCAGCAGCGGCACGAGCGTGGGGAGCAATGACACGGTGTGGCTGTGGGATCTCGGGTGAGGGGGATCCGGAATCTCCGCCTCGACTCCCTGAGAGAAGCACTTGGGGCACGGAGAGAAAATCGCGCTCGGCGACGCTCCCGCCACCTCGGCGCCGGACGGCACGCTCACGCTTCACGCCTACCCACCCAACGGTATGCGGCCGCCCTGAGGGCTCGACGCCCCTCCCGCGGGGTCAACCTGCTGCGGCGTGTCACGTTCCAGGCCGACGAGCCTGCGGACGCGCTGATCCTCGCCCGATACATCGACGTCCCCCGCGCGGAGACCCGGCAAGGCAGCTATTCTCGGGCCCGGCTCCAGCTGCTGAGCTGAAGCGCGCCGATGAGCCCATGCGGCCGCCGGGTGACAGCTGTGTACGCCACGTGCCCGACTCCGCGCTCTGTCGGGTTGGATGGCACTGTGGCGAGACGACCCAAGACGAAGAAGAAGCGGCCTCCCTTCGGCATACCGAGGGAGATCATCCTGCTGACTGGGCAAGATGTCTGGCCCTATACATTCACTGCCGACGACTCGGGTGGCGGTGTGGCAAGGTCCCGATGCACGCCGATGCGGCCCTTGAGGACGTACAGACGGCGATCTTCACGCAACTTGCGGACCACACCCGGCGACTCCACGGAGTTGAGATCGACGTGGAATGGTCCCTCCTGACGCCCGATTCCTGGGTAGGTCACATCCGGCGTGTCACCGCGCAGTACCCTGCTCCGCCTGACGCGGTACCTGATCACGGGCGGGATCGTGCAGGCCGGTCCCACCCGTCGAGTGTCTGAGCTGGGCGCTAGCCTCGGCGGATGACTCCTCCACAGCTTCCGAAGGTCATCACCCGTCACCGCGATGGGCGCATCCATGCCTATGTGATTGACGCCGGTGCTTTCGAGATGCTGGAGCCTGCCGCGGTGTTCCAGCCGCAGGCCGGTGACGAGGTCGTGGCGTCGGTGGTTCGGCCCGATCGGGAGCGAGTCGTCTACACGACGTTGAACCGGGTCGTCTGTCTTACGGGTACGGGTGACCTGCTGTGGGTGTCGGACTTCGAGCCGCACTCCGACGTGCCCCATGGCCACCAGCCTGGCTGTGCGCTGTCCTTGAACGGCCGGACCGTGTGGGTCTACCGGCCGGACGCGATGGCGGAACGTGGGGGCGGAGACCAGTGGGTCGTGTACGACGTCGACAGCGGGGCGGTCCTCGGCCGCCGGGAGCTGGAGACGGTGGGGCACGGCGCCGGCCACCACGTGCACCCCGTGGACGGCAGCATCTACCTCGACATCGGCGAGGGTCAGGACGGCTCCGTCATTCTCCGGGGAACGGCCGGGCCCGATGGCGAGGTGGAGTTCGTGACGTACCCGTGGTCGGACCGCTGCCTGATCGACCTGGCTCCAGGCGGGGAACAGTTCATGACCGTCGACCACGGGCAGGCGGACGCCTCCTTCCACCGCCACCCCAGCGGGGACGTGCTCCTTACTCTCCCCGTCGAGGCCTTCGGGTACGACCCGGAAGAGACCTTCGTGGAATGGAGCGGCGGCTATCTGACCCCCGACACGGCTGTAGTCACCCTCGGCGGTGAGACCGAGGAGGGGGAGGAGTGGTTCCGCCACCACCTGATCGACGTGCGCACGGGCACGATCAGCGGCGAAATGACTGTCGAGGTGGCCCACCCCTACGACCTGGAGCCCCTGGGCGACGGCACCTGGCTCACCGACGGCCCCGTCCGCTGTTCCCGGGCTACCGAAACGGACTCAGTGCAGGACGACACGCGTATGGGTCGGTGAAGTCGCTCCTGCTTGCCCGGGGTGCCCTGGTGGGGAGTGGGGTGATCGCTGCTCCAGGGGAGAGCCGAACCTGCGAGGTGCCGTCGGCGGCGCCATCTGTAGCGGAGGATCTCTTGGCCGACCCCGCCATCGCGGAGATCCCGGATGACGACCTACCCAGGACCGGCTCAACGGACCGGTGCCGCCCTCGACTGCGCCCACCCGGACACGGGGGCGCTCCTCCTGAGGCACGTCCCGCCCGAGGCGCACACCGTCGCCCCGCGCCTCGACGCCCTCGCCCCACACCACGTCGACGCTCTCTCGGGACGGAAGAACCCCCGCCCCGACATCCACGGCCCGATCCAGCCCGCCGAGGCAGAGGTCCTCCTGCGCGTCTGGGTCGAACCAGCACCCCTCCACCGTGACCAAACAGATGGGGCCCCCGCATACGCGGGGATGGCCCCTGATCTGATACGGACTACCAGACGGGCGACTGAGAAGCTCCTGGCAAGCGCCCCGACCTGATCCCCGCCGTCTTCGCCGGATTCCGAGGTGGCAGGCTGAGGGACCGGTAAGAAGGCACGACACACAAGCGAGGGGAGCGGACGCGGTGGTGGTCGAGGAGGCCGTCTGGACTTGGGAGCGCTCGCTGCCGCTCAAGTACGTGCTGGTCAGCGAGGAATGGGATGGCGAGTTGATCGTGTGGGCGCGCTGCGCCGAGGTCGACGGCCTGTTCGTCGAATCGGCCCCTCGCCGGGAACGGGTGACGCTCGTCGGCTGTGCCCCGACCGGTCGACTGCTCAAGGCGGCCGTTCGCGCCCGCCACCTGTGCGGCGAGCCCGTCGACCTCGGAGCACTCGGTCTCATCGTGGACTTCCCCGTGCCAGGGGCCGACCCCGATGGCGACCCGTACGACGCCTACAACGACGACCACTGGGAGCTGCTCTCCCCCGTCCTGGTCGACTGTGGACCCTCCAGCATCGACACTTCCCTGTTCGACCTGGTAATCGAGGGTGAGGTCGACGGCCCCGTATGGCGCCGCGGCGAGCCGGCGGACGCCAAATGGCGGCTGTTCAACGGAGCGGGCGGAGGGCGCCTGGGCGAGTGCCGCCGGGTCGAGGGCCTGTACGGCAAACGGCCCTTCCCCGCATCGCCGCCCATGCGGCTGATCGGCTGCGAGCCCGGTGAGCGGTTGCTGCGTCGACTGGTGAACCCCCGGGGCGATGGCGACCCCGTCACGCTGCTCGCCGTGGACCGGACCGGCCGGGTCATGCGCCACCAGGAGCACATGCCGCTGCAGGTCGTCGCCTCTCGCCCGTCCGCGCTCGGCGGTGCTCTCGTGGACCTGTGGCTGGCCAAGGGCCCCGCCGTCCGGCCCGTGCCGACGGTCCGACCGGTGTGGGACGCCTGGTTCGAGGGGCCGCCGACTGAGCCCGGTGCGTGGTCAGCGTTCGCGTCCGAGGGCCGGGCCGAGTGGGCCACCTTCACCGCAGCCCGTCAGGACGCCGGCCGGGCCCTGCCCGGCCCCGTACGGCACCTCGACGGCCGCCATGTCACCGATGTGCCCGGGCTCATGTGCGCGATCGGCGAGGCGGTCGCGGGCCCCGGCGGCCACTACCCCCAGTGCTGGCTCACGTTGCGCGGCTGCCCGTGCGGCGGGGACTTGCCACCCGCGCCCTTCACGCTGGTCTGGCACGACGCCGAAGTGGCCCAACGCGCGCTCGCCGCAGTATCCGTGGACACGGCGGGCGAGGTTCCGTACGTCGACGACGTCCTTCAGCTACTCGCACGCGTCGGCACCAGCGTCGAACTCCGCTGATCCTCCATCGACGAGCTGACAGAGAGCGCGGACGAGTCCAGGCAGCGAGACCTCCAGCTGGGCCGGTCTTCACTCACCCCAGCCGGCCTCCGCGCCGGCCCGAAGACGCGGTGCGACTGGGGGTTCGTGGGCTGAACCACGGCCCGTAGCGTTCCGCCGAGGTCCCATCGCGCGGCCGGGGCCGTCAGGGGCCGCCCCGCAGTGGGAGAACCGCTCGCAGCGGGGCCGGCCCGCAATCGGGTCCCACTCCATGGCAGGTCGGCGCGGCAGGCGCGGCGCTCGACGGGGGCGCGATGGAGGCGTTCTCAGCGGTCCTTGCCGACTCCCGCCGCGTTGCGCGCGGATCTGGCGAAGTCGCGGATGGCGGCCTGGCTGATCGGCTGATCGGCTGGTTGGCTGGTTGGCTGGTTGGCTGGTTGGCTGGTTGGTCCTGAACGCACCAGTCTGGGTTGATGTGAGTCTCATCGGAGTTGGCGTTCCTCATCGATGTCCGCCGTGACCGATGAGTTTTGTGGCGATCCGCAGTCGATACGGCTGGATACCCCGACAGAGATGGGCCGGTGCTGGGAACCTCCAGCGCGGGAAAGCACATGGAGGCAGTGATGAGCGTGGACGACTCCGACCGGGGACACGCGATCCGGACAGGCGGGCGGGGGATGCCGGTGAGCGCTCCCAGGGTGTTGGTGGCTGGGGCGAGCATCGCGGGACCCGCGCTGGCCCACTGGCTGCGTCGGCGGGGGGCTGAGGTGACCGTGGTGGAGCGGGCTCCCGAGCTGCGTCCCGGCGGGCAGGCGGTGGACGCGCGCGGGGTCGCCCGGGAGGCCATCAGGCGCATGGGGTTGGACGCGGCGGTGCGCGCGGCGTGCACCGACACCGCCGGCGCGCACACCGTGGACGCGGACGGGCAGGTGCTGGAGACCTTCCGTGCCGACGACGACGGTGGCGACGGGTTCATCGCGGACATCGAGATCCTGCGCGGGGACCTGTCCCAGGTGCTCTACGACGACACCCGCGACGGCGTCGAGTACGTCTTCGGCGATCGAATCGCCGAGCTCGCCCAGGACACGGACGGGGTCGACGTGGTCTTCGCGGGCGGCGACCGGCGGCGCTTCGACTTGGTGGTCGGGGCAGACGGGCTGCACTCGGAGTTGCGAGCGATGGTCTTCGGACCGCATGAGCGGTTCCTCCACCACCTCGGGCACGTGCTGGCCTTCTACAGTGTGCCCAACGAGTTCGGGCTGGACCGCTGGCTGATCGAGTACCAGGATCAGGGGTCCGGGCGCTCCGCCCTCCTGCGGCCGATCCAGGACGCCACCCGCGCCATGGCCATGTTCTACCTCGCCTCGGCCGACTTCGACGTCGACCACCGTGACGTAGCGGCCCAGAAGGTCCTGCTGCGGGAGCGGATGGCGGGCATGGGCTGGCTGACCAAGGACGTCCTCGCGCACCTGGACAACACCCCGGACTTCTACCTCGACCAGGTCGCCCAAGTGGCGATGGACCGCTGGTCGAGTGGGCGGGTGGCGTTGCTCGGGGACGCGGCGTTCAGCTCGTCGCCGATGTCCGGGCAGGGCACCGGGCTGGCCCTGGTCGGTGCCTACCTGTTGGCCGGAGAGCTGGCCGCCGCCGGATGGGACCCCGACGCCGGGTTCGCCCGCTACGAGGCGCGGATGCGCTCGTTCGTCGAGGCCAACCAGGAGATCGGCCGGTTGAACGCCCGCAGCCGCGACATCCCTGGGCCCGACGCCGAGCCGGGCCCCGATTTCGCCGGCGAATGGTTCACGGAGCTGGTCGGGCGCGCGATCAACGGCGTCGAGTTGCCCGACTACTCGGGGGTGCCGGACTCCGCAGCCCCGGCCGGATCGCCGATCACCTCGTCGGCCACGCCTTGGGTGTGACATAGCGTGTCGAGACGGCGAGGTCGCGAAGCTCGTGGCGGGGGCCGGTTCACGCGGTCGTCGCGGAACGGGCTCGGTGGCGGCCTCGACATCGAGCCGAGCCGCGTCGGGCGGGGTCGCGTCGAGCCGAGCCGCGTCGGGCGGGGTCGCGTCGGGCGGGGTCGCGTCGGGCGGGGTCGCGTCGGGCGGGGTCGCGTCGGGCGGGGTCGCCTGCGACCCCGCCCGATCACGCCGGTAGGCCCCGACGGAAGCCGTCCCCCGTGATTTCCCCCGTTCAAACCCCCGACGGGGCGTGCACACTGTATTCAGATGCGCACACCGTGCGCAACCTGGGTCGCGAGGCGGATCCGGCGCTGCGCCCCGCCCCTGCGGGCGCGGCGCGAGGGGCCTGTACGCTTCCTGCGTACACCGTGCGCACGCAGGAGGAATAACCACACGTGACAGCGAAGGCAGACCGCATCCCGTCCGTGTGGGCGCGACCCGCGCCGGCTCCCCGGACCCCCGCGCTCAACCGGGCGGCCATCGTCCGCGAGGCGATCGCCATGCTCGACGAGAACGGCATCGAAGCGCTCAGCATGCGCAAGTTGGGCGCCCGGCTCGGTGCCGGAGCCACGTCCATGTACCGGCACGTCGACACCAAGGACGAGCTGCTGGAGCTGGCGGTGGACGAAGTCCTCGGAGAGATCGTCCTACCTGAGGCCGACGACGGGAATTGGCGGGAGGCGGTCACCGCGTGCGCGGGCTCGTTCCGGGCGACGGCCCTGCGCCACCCCTGGGTGTGCGCGGAGTTGGGCCAAGCGGGCCTGGCCTCCCTCGGGCCCAACCTGGCGGCGGTGATGGAGCGCCTGACGGCCTTGTTCGTTCACACCGGATTCACCGAACCGCACACCGCGGTGGACGCCCTTTTCTCCTACTCCATCGGGATGAGCACCATGGAGTCGGCGTGGCTGACCACGGTGGCGCGCTCGGGGCAGAGCGAGGCGCGGTTCCTCGCCCGATTCCTGCCCCCGACGGCCCCCGAAGACGCACAGGACCCCGACAGCGACGCCCACGCCGTCGCGATCCGCGACGGCAAGTTCATCGACGGCCTCGCTGTCGTCCTCGACGGCCTGGGAACCCGACTGCCGTCCTGACCACCGCCGGTCCGCGATACGCCACGCCCTGGCGGAGGCAACCCGGCGTGGCGGGGATGCCGACCCGATCAACGAGCGGGGAGTGCGCCATCACACCTGCGGGGGGTGACCGCCGTCGCCCTCGACGACCAGGCGGTCGGCGGCGGCCTCACCCGCGGGCTCATCCGCGGGCTCGGCCATGGTCACGTCGATCCGCCCGTCACCCGTGGTGTCGAACTGGTACAGGTCGGCCTTCCCGTCGCCCGTGGTGTCGATCATCCATACGTCGGGCTTCCCGTCACCGTTGGTGTCGGCGGAGAGCACGACGTGGTGCTCCTCCCTCTGCGTTTCGATCACGTCTTCGGTGTGCGCGCTGATGTCCATGGCAGCCGCGTGCCCGCGACGGGTGCCCCGAAACGGCAAGCGGCCGGTCCCTTACCGGCGGGCCGCCGTGCCTCCGGCGTCGGATGATGTCGGCGGCCTCGATGTCGCCGAGGGCGGTCGGCTGTCCCGTGCCGCCCCCGGTGGGGCGGATGTACGCGCGTCGGATGCTCCCGGCCACTCCAACGCGTTTTGGTCTCGGTATCCCTCTCGAAGCGCCGGCGCCACCCCGGACCTCCGGGTGCGGGAGCCTCGGCGAGGCGTACGCGACGGACCTCGCGCCGGGGGGGCGACGCCCTCGGGGCACGTGCCGCGTCGTCGCCGCACGGAGCGGTTTTGGACGGCGCCTCAAAGGATTTGGCGACATTTCGCGTTATCCGCAGCCCGCGTCCGTGATCTCCTGGGAGCCGACGGCGCGATGCCACCGGCGCCACCACGGTGGCGCGGAGCACGTCGAGGAGCGACGAGCATCCGTCGTGAACCTTGGTCCGGGACCCCACCGCGATGACGACCCCACACGTTCGCCCTCCCCTCGTCCTCACCTCCACGCGCCCCTCCCCGAGCCCGCCTCGGCACACCGCCCCGCCCGGTGACCACGCCCACCTTCCGCGACCGGCGCACGACGGACCCTCAGACGACCGACCACGGAACGGAGGCCCCTCCATGCCCCTGGACACAGTCACCGCCGGCGAACAGCGGCGGCCGGCGCGGTTCCGGTCGGCCGTGGTCGTCCTCGTTCTGATGTGCCTGCTCGGCTGCGCGGGCGGGGTCGAAGGGGCCGCTACCGCGACGCCCCGGGGCGCAGTCTCCTCCCCCGCGTACGCGGCGGTCCCCTCGACCCCGCCCGCCGGTACGTGCCCCTCGCGTCCGGGCGCGGGCGCCCAGGACGAACACGGCCCCGCGGTCGCGCGGACGGCCGGTGCGGCCTTGCGCGTGCCCGCCCGGGCGGGCCGTTCCTGTCCGCCCGGGCACGAGGACGACGTACGGGCCACACCCGTTGCGGCCCTGCCCCATCCTGCCGCGACGGCGTCACCCGCCGCGGCCAGACCCGGCCGACTTCCCCTCCTGCACGGCGTCTTCCGCTGCTGAGCGAGGTGGAACCGGTCTGCGGCCCGCTCGGCGGGCGGGCGTCGGCGCGGGTGGCCTGGACGGCACCCCGCGGGCGCGCGCGACCAGTCCCGTACCCCTCGGACCCCACTCGCCCTCATGTCACCCGCGCGGTGACACCACTCTTCAGCAGGAGACCTCCCCATGGAGACCTTCATCCGCCACGCACGGGGTCTGACGGCCCGCATCGCCCACCGGCGTGAGGAGCGCGAGAGCTACCGGCGCCTGGCCGACGGCCAGTCCCCGCTCGCCCTGTTCATCACGTGCTCCGATTCCCGCGTCGTCCCTTCCCTGATCACCGGCGCCCGCCCTGGCGAGTTGTTCGAACTGCGAACCGCGGGCAACGCGGTGCCCGCCTACACCGAGGGCGCCACCAGTGCCGAGGCGGCGACCATCGAGTACGCGATGTCGGTCCTGCGGGTCGCCGACATCGTGGTCTGCGGCCACTCGCACTGCGGCGCGGTCGGCGCCAAGGCCAGGCGGGAGGAGCTGACCGGGGTACCGGCGATGCGCGACTGGCTCGACCAGCAGTTGTCGGACGAGCTGCCGGCGCACGACGAGCCGTCGGTCAGCGCCGCCGTCCAACATCACGTGCGCGAACAGCTGTCCAGGTTGCGGGAGTACCCGTGCGTGCGCGATCGGGTGGCGCGGGGCGAAGTGGGCCTGCACGGCTGGTTCTACGAGGTGCACACCGGTCTGGTCGCCTCCTACCAGCCCACCTCCGGTCTCTTCCTTCCGCTCTGACGATCCAGAAGGAAGACACCCTCATGAAGCGACTCACGTCCTACCGCGCCGACCTCTCCGCCTCCTTCGTGGTGTTCCTGGTGGCCGTCCCGTTGTGCGTCGGCGTCGCCGTCGCCTCTGGTGTGCCGGCCGAACTCGGCCTGATCACGGGCATCGTCGGCGGCCTCCTCACCGGGCTGATGCCCGGCAGCAGCCTCCAGGTCAGCGGTCCCGCCGCCGGGCTGACCGTGCTCGTCCTGGAGGCGGTCACCCGCTACGGGGTCGAAGCCCTCGGCATCCTGGTCCTGGCGTCGGGGCTGCTCCAACTGGTCATGGGAGCGCTCCGGCTCGGCCGCTGGTTCCGCGCGATCTCCGTCGCGGTCGTACAGGGGATGCTCGCGGGCATCGGCCTGGTGATCGTCGTCGGACAGGTCTACGCCCTCGCCGACGCGAAGGCGCCCGGCAACGGGCCCGCGAACATCGGCGGGTTGCCCGCCCTCGTCGTCCGCACGGCCGGCTCCGCGAGCGCGCTCTGCGCCGTGGCCGTCGGCGTGGGAACCATCCTGGTGCTGGTGTTCTGGCCCCGGTGGCGTCGGGGGGCGCGGGCCCTGCCCGCCCCGCTGGCCGGCGTCCTCCTGGCCACGGCGGCCGTGTGGGCGCTCGACCTGCCCGTGGCCCGGATCCGGGTGAGCGGTCTGCTCGACGCCGTCCGGTTGCCGGGGCTCGAAGAGGCGGGTCTGCTCACCCACCCCGGGATCTTCGGCACGGTCGTCGCCTTCACCCTGATCGCCTCCGCGGAGTCCCTATTCAGCGCCGCGGCGGTCGACCGGTTGCACGACGGACCGCGCACGGACTACGACAAGGAACTCATCGCCCAAGGCGCCGGGAACACCGTGTGCGGCCTGCTCGGCGCACTGCCGATGACCGCCGTCATCGTCCGCAGCGCCGCCAACGTCCGGGCCGGGGCCCGGACCAAGGCCTCGCGCGTACTGCACGGGGCGTGGCTGCTCGTCTTCGCCGCCGCCTTCCCGACGGTGCTCGCACTGGTGCCCGTGGCCGCGCTCGCCGGTGTCCTCGTGTACGCCGGCTGCACGTTGATGCCCGTACGGGAGATCGCTCCCCTGTGGCGCGAACACCGGGGCGAGGCGGTGGTACTGCTCGTCACCGGCGGGGCGATCGTGGTGGTCGGCATGTTCGAGGGCGTGCTCGTCGGGCTGCTCATGGCGGTGGCGAAGGCGGCCTGGGAGACCAGCCACGTACACCTGGAGGTGGACGACGCCGGCGGGTCACGGCCGATCCGTGTGAGGGTCGTCGGCAACGCCACCTTCCTGCGGTTGCCCAGGATGCTCGACCAGCTCGACGCGCTCCCGCCGGGACGCGCGGTCGACCTCGACCTGACGGGGTTGCGCTACCTCGACCACGCCTGCCAGACCGCGCTGGCGAGTTGGGCCGAGCAACGCCGGCGAGGCCTGTCCGACCTGCTGCCCGCGTGAGCCGCTGAGCCGCTGAGCCGAACGTCACGGTGGCCCGCTCCGCCCCACCAACGCGGAGCGGGCCACGACCTCCCGGCGCCCGCGCCGAGGCAGCGCGCCCGCAGGTCCCGCGTCTTTCGGGCGCGGGATGGCAACCGGCCGGCACCCTGGCCCGTCCGCGCCCCGTAGGAACCGGCCCGTGCTGTCCTTGGGATCAGAGATGGCGGAGGAACCCACGGAGTTCGGAGGCCGTCGTGAACAGGCGCGCCTGGTGCCCTCTATGCGGTGCGGTGAACGAACGGGTCGGTGCTGGTCACGTCGCAGCTGGCCGCCCATAGACGTGCCGCGGTCGTGGTGTCGGCGAGGTGGTTCCAGAGGGGTTCGATCCTGGGCGTACCGCGCAGCCCGAACAGGCGGGGGCTCCACATCTGACCGCCTCGGACGTCGGGGTCGAGTACGGCCCGTACCGCGGGCCATGCGGCAGCGTCCTTGCCCTGGACGAGAAGGCCGAGCGGCAGGTGGCCCAGCCGCTCGCCGACGGTCCGGACATGGAATGGCGGGCGCGAAGGCGTGAGGGAGTCGAGCGCGCCGCCGGGGTGAACGACGACGCTCAGCGTCGTGCTGCCGGCAGCACGCAGGCGGCGGTCGAGTTCGAAAGCGAAGAGCATCTGGGCCAACTTCGACCGCGCGTAGGTGCGCTTGGGCCGGTAGTCGTGCGTGCTCTGGAGATCGTCGAGGTCCAGGCGTTCGGACTTGGCGGCGAAGCTGCCGGTGGTGACGATCCGACTCCCCGGGGTTGCCGTAAGCAGGGGGGCCAGGTGGTGGGTCAGCGCGAAGTGTCCCAGGTGGTTGGTCGCGAGCATCAGCTCGTGGCCGGCCGTGGTTTCGCGGCGCGGTGGATGGTCGAGCGCCACGCCGGCGTTGTGGACGACGGCGTCGAGGCGATCCAGTTCGAGCGCGTCCACGGATGCCTTGAGCGAGGCGAGATCAGCCAGGTCCAGGGGCAGGTGCTTCACCTTGGCGCCGGGAACGCGCGAGCTGATGGAAGTGATCGCCTCTTCGGCCTTCGCCCTGTCGCGGCTACCAAGAACGACCATGGCCCCGGTACCGGCGAGCTGCTCGGCGACGAAATAACCGATGCCCGCGTTGCCGCCGGTGACGAGAAAGCTCTTTCCCTCGGCGTGAGGCAGCCGGTGGACGTCCCACTGCGGGGTCTGGGGTACGGAGGGCATGGCGGGCTCCCGGAAGCTCGGAGGGGTGTGGAGGCAGGCGGGGCCGCACGTTCACAACCGGCGGCCCCGCTCCCACGGTCCCTGACACCACCCACATCCCGCCGACAGGTCGCTGTGCCCACCGACAGCCGACCGACATCGCGGGGGCCCGGCGCGGCAGCAGCCGCAGCATCCCCACCCAAGGTCCGCCGGGCCGGGCTCGGCAGGCCGCGGGCCCGCCCCGACCACGTCCTGGGCGACAAGGGCCACAGCTCCCGCAAGATACGCGCCTACCTGCGTGGACACGGAACGTCTCACACCATCCCCGAACGCCGCGACCCGTGCGCCAACCCATCCCGCCGAGGCCGCACCGGCGGCAGACCAGGCGCCTTCGACAAGCTGCTCTACAAGAAGCGCAACATCGTCGAACGCTGCTTCAGCCGTCTGAAACAGTTCCGCGCGATCGCCACTCGCGGTTTGGCCTGAAGGTGCATGGTCTGACGGAACGTCAAGACAATGCATGTCCAGGGACATTGGGGTGAAGGCCGGTACATCTCGGCGCTGACACGCCGGCCGATTCCGGACCTTGGACGGCTCTTGACGGTGCATGGGCGTTGTGCGAATCTCTCGACAGGTCTGGACCAATTGTCATCATCGGGCGGGGGCCCGAGCCACCTGACGTCTCGGGGGATCCCGGGGTGCCCGGCGGTCCTGACCGCTCACGACCGTCGGCCGGTCCCCGGGGGTGGGCCGGACACCACGCCGTGGCCTTATTCGTCACCGAACTCCTGTGCCGTAGGCCGCCGTTGGCGACCGAAGTTCCGAGGTGCGCTAGGCCGTGTCCCACGCCGTGTCCGCACGTCCACCCGTACCGCTCCTCCGCCCTGCTCCGACGTCCTAAGTGAGCCGCCCATGTCCGAAATCCCCTCCCCGGCCGATCACACCCCGGCCTCGCCGGCCCAGCAGGGCATTTGGCTGACCGACCGGCTGGGACTGGCCCACGAGGCGTTCCACGTGCCGGTGCGGATCTCTTTCGACCGGATCGACACGGCGGCACTGGAGCGGGCGGTGGCTGCCGTGACAAGGCGCCATCCGGCCCTTGCCGCACGGCTGGTGGAACGTGACGGCCAGGTCTGGCAGGAGCCTTCGGCGCAGCGGCCCGAACTGGTCCAGCTCGAAGCGCCGGCGGACGAAGCGGACTTGGAGAAGCGGCTGGACGAGGAGGCCGCTCGCCCGTTCGTCCTGGAGAGCGGCCCGCTCAGCCGCTTCACCCTGCACTGGCGCGCCGACGGCAGCGCCGAGCTGCTCGTCACGGCCCACCACGTGGTCTTCGACGGCAACTCCAAGGACGTCCTGGCCCGGGACCTCGCAGCCGCGTACAGCTCGGCGTCCGTGTCCGTGTCCGTGACCACCGCGCCGACCCCACCGGCTGTCCCGCCGACCGCACCGAGCGCGGATCCGGACACCGTGCGGAGGGCTGCCGAGTGGTACGGGTCACGTTGGGCCGCCGCCACCGAACCGGTACTGCCCGGCTTGCCGCGCACCCGGACGGTCGCCTCGGCCGGTGAGGCCGTCGAGTGGCGCCTCGACGGCTCCGAGGCGGGCGAGTTGGCCGCCGCAGCCTCCCTCGCCGGCGTCACCACCTTCGAGTTCCTGCTCGCGACCCTGCACGGGCTGCTGCGCCGCTACGGCGGCGAAGCGGTGCCGGTGTCCGTCCCGTTCTCCACCCGGACACCCGAACTCGCCGGAGAGATAGGGCTGTTCGTCAATGAACTGCCCGTCCACGCGCCTGCGGCCGATGCGTCCCAGACCTTCACCGACTTCGCCGCCGCGGTCCGGGCCGAGCTGCGAGCCGGCTACCCCTACCGCAGCGTGCCCTTCGGCGCCGCCGTCGCCGGACTCGGCCCCCGCGTCGGTCTGACCGCTGTCTCGCTCGGCTACCGTCGGCGCGGCCCGGACCCGGACTTCGCCGACACCGGTGCCCGGATCGCCTGGGCCGTGCACAACCGCACCGCTCGCAACACCCTCCACCTCCAGATCGTCGAAGCCCCCGACACCCCCGACACTCCCGATGCTCCGGGCACCCCGGGCAGCGGTTTCGACTTCAGCCTCCAGTACGACCCAACGGCGGTCGCTCCGGACGTCGCGCGCCGGATCGCCGGCCACTACAGCACCCTGCTCGCCGGCGCGGTGGCCGCGCCCGGAGCCCGGCTGCTGGACCTGCCGCTGCTGGACGCCGCCGAACTCCGGGCCGTCACCACCGAGCCCAACGCAACCGACCGGCTCTATCCGGCCGACCGGACCGTGCTCGACCTGGTCCGCGCCCAGGCCGCCGCCACCCCCGAGGCGATCGCGGTCAGCGCTGCCGACCGCCAGCTCACCTACAGCGAACTGCTGTGTCGTGTAGGACAGTTGAGCGCGGCTCTGCACGCCGGCGGCGTCCGGCCCGGGGACCTGGTCGCCCTCCATCTGAACCGCACCGCCGACCTGCCCGCCGCGCTGCTCGCCGTCCTCGCCACCGGCGCGGCGTACCTGCCGCTGGACCCCGGCTATCCGGCCGAGCGCCTCGCCCTCGTCCTGAGCGACTCGGGCGCCGTTCTGGTGCTCGCCGACCGCGAGCCCTCCCCCGCGGTCGCCGCCGCCGCCCCCGCGGTCCTACGCCTCCCCGCGCCGTCGCCGCAGGACCTGACCGAAGCCGCCCACCGGGCCGCCCCCGGTCCGGACGACGTGGCGTACGTCCTCTACACCTCCGGCTCCACGGGCCGCCCCAAGGGCGTCGCGGTCGGCCACCGGGCGTTGGTCAACCTGCTCACCTCCTTCGCCGACCGGCTCGGCTCCGGCCCCCGGCACGCCTGGCTCGGCTTGACCTCGCTCTCCTTCGACATCTCCGCGCTGGAGCTCTACCTGCCGCTGATCACCGGCGGCCGCCTGGTCCTCGCGCCGGACGGCCTCGCCGTCGACGGCCCCGGCCTGCTCGCGCTGATCGGCGCCGAGGGTGTCACCCACGTCCAGGCCACCCCCTCCGGATGGCGGGTGATGCTCGCCGCGGGGACCGGCTCGGGCCCGCTCACCACCGTCACCGGCCTGGCCGGCGGCGAGGCGCTGCCGTTGCCGCTCGCCCGCGAACTGCGCGCGCGCACCGCCCGGCTGTTCAACGTGTACGGGCCCACCGAGACCACCATCTGGTCCACCTGCTCCGAAATCACCGCCGAACCGCAGCAGGTCAGGATCGGCCGGCCGATCGCCAACACCCAGGCCTACATCGTCGACGAGGAGCTGAACCCCACCCCGCTCGGCATCCCCGGAGAGTTGCTGATCGGCGGGGACGGCGTCGCCCACGGCTATCTCGGCCTGCCCGAACTCACGCGCGAACGCTTCGTGTCGAATTCTTTCGGGCCGCCCGGCTCCCGGCTCTACCGCACCGGGGACCGTGCCGTGCGGACGCCCGACGGCGAACTGGACTTCCTCGGTCGGATCGACGACCAGGTCAAGATCCGCGGGCACCGGATCGAACTCGGCGAGATCGAGTCCGCCCTGCTGGAGCACCCCGCCCTCGCCCAGGCCGCTGTCGCCGTCCACACCTCGCAGGACGGCGAGCCCTTCCTGGTGGGCTACCTGGTACCGGCCACCGGAGCCCGCACACCCGCCCCCGCCGATCTGCGCGACCACCTGCTGGGCACGCTGCCCGCCGCGATGGCGCCGCAGCGCTGGCTCACCGTGGAGCGCCTGCCCCTCACCCCGAACGGCAAGGTGGACCGGCGGGCCCTGCCCGTACCGCCGCGCGAGGCCACCCCGCCGCCGGCCGCCGAGGCCGCCGAGGCCTCAGGTACCGCCGATGCCGGCGCCGAGCCCATCGGGACGGTCCGCCGGATCTGGGCCGAGGTGCTGAACCTGCCCGATGTCGGGCCCGAGGACGACCTGTTCGACCTCGGCGGGCACTCGCTGACGGTCATCCAGATCGCCGCCCGGCTCCGCGACGCGCTCGGTGTGGAGCTGGACTTCGACATCTTCTTCGACGTCCCGACCCCGGCGGGCATCGCCGCCGCCGTCCGCGCGCGCCAGTAGGCCCCGCACCCCGTACGCCGGGCGCGGCCCACCCGGCCGTGCCCGGCCCCGCCGTGCCCGGCCCCGCCGCGTCCGCGCCCTCCGATTCCCCCTCCGAACGCCCGAACAGGAACCCGATGACGGATACCCAGGACCTGCCCACCGGCTGGTCCGCAGCCAAGCGTGCCCTGCTCAGCCAGCGGCTGCGGGGCGCCGCGGCCCCCGCCCGGGTGGTGGAGCCCCGCCCGGCGGACACCGCACCGCCGCTCTCCAGCGGGCAGGAACGACTGTGGTTCATGGACCAGTTCGCACCCGGCTCCACGGCCTACACCCTGGCGCCGGCCCGCCGACTCCGAGGCCCTTTCGACCGCGCCTCGCTGGACGCCGCGCTGACCGACCTGGTGGCCCGGCACGAGAGCCTGCGGATGACCTTCCTCACCACCGAAACGGGCACCGCCGAGGTCCGGGTCGCCGAGCCCGCGCCGTTTGCCGCCCGGCACCTGGACGCCGGCGCTGACCCGGACCCGGAGGCGCGCGCCGCCGCCGAACTCGGCGCGCTGATCGCCGAACCCTTCGACCTCCAAGTCGGCCCGCTGCTGCGCGCCCTGGTGGTCCGGATCGCCGAGGACGACCACGTCCTGGCCCTGGTGATGCACCACATCATCTGTGACGGTTGGTCGATCGACCTCCTCAACCGCGAGCTCGACCTCCGCTACGCCCACCACGCCCATGGCACTCCGGGCGAACTCCCTTCCTTTCCGGTGCAGTTCGGGGACTACGCGGCCTGGCAGCGGGGTTGTCTGGAGGACGGGCGGCTCGCCGCCTCGCGTGAGCACTGGCGCATCGAACTCGATGGCGTCCCGGCCTTGGAGCTGCCCAGCGACCGGCCCCGACCGCCGGTGTTCACCTTCCAGGGGGCCGCGACCGAGTTCCGCTGGAGCACGGAACTCTCCCGCCAGGTCGGCGAGGTGGCACGGGCCTACGGCGCATCCACGTACATGGTGCTGATGGCCGCGTTCCAGGCATTGCTGGGTCGGCATGCCGGTCAGCGCGACTTCGCCGTCGGCTCCGCCGTCGCCGGCCGACTCCACCATGAACTCGAAGGCGTCGTCGGCGCGTTCGTCACGATGTTGCCGATCCGTGCCCGGCTCTCCGCCGACCTCGACTTCGGCCGGCTGATCAGTCGGGTCCGTGAGACCACGCTCGACGCGTACGCGCACCAAGAGGTGCCGTTCGAGCAGATGGTCAACGATCTCGCGGTGGAACGCGACGTCAGCCGGGCCGCCGTCTTCCAGACCACCTTCGCCTTCCAGAACTACGGCGACCACACCGCCGACCTCACCGGGGCCGCCACGGGCATGGCCTCCGAGGGCTTCGGCTACGAAGCCACGACCACCCACGCCGACCTCGCCCTCTACATGCGCGAGGAGCCGGACGGCGGCCTCTACGGTCTGTTCACCTACCGCACCGACCTCTTCGACGCCGGCACCGTCGAGCGCCTCGCCGAGCGGTTCGAGCTGCTGACCGCCGCAGCCGTCGCCGACCCCGCGCTACCGGTCGACCGGCTTCCGCTGCTCGGCCCCGCCGAGCGAACAGCCGTGTTGGAGACCTGGGCCGTCGGTCCACCGTTGCCGGACGGCGGTCCCGCCACACTCACCCTGGCGCTGTCCCGGGCCGCGGCCCGGACGCCCGAGGCGTCGGCGCTGGTCTTCGAGGACCGCACGCTGACCTACGGCGACCTGGACGGCCGCGCCAACGACATGGCCAGGCGCCTGCGGGCGCTGGGCGTGGGGGCGGACGACCGGGTGGCCGTCTGCCTGGAGCAGTCCCCTGAGCTGGCGGTCGCCCTGGTCGCCGTCCTGAAGGCCGGCGGCGGCTACGTGCCGCTCGACCCCGAGCAGCCCCCCGCTCGGCTCGCCCACCTGGTCGCCGACTCCGGAGCCAAGGTCCTGATCACCGACCCCGTGCTGCGCCCCCGGTTCGGCGACCACCCGGCGATCGATCTGCTGACCGGCGCCGACGGCGACGGCGCGAGGGAGTGGGACGGGGCCCCGCTGGAGGAGGTCTCCGGCGCCGACCACCTGGCGTACGTGATCTACACCTCGGGCTCCACCGGCACGCCCAAGGGCGTCGCGGTGCAGCACCGCCAAGTCCTCAACTACCTCGCGGGCGCGGCCGCGCGGCTGCGGATCGAGCCCGGTGCCTCATTCGGGTTGTTGCAGTCCCTCTCCTTCGACTTCAGCATCACCGTGCTCTACCTGGCGCTCACGACCGGCGGCCGGGTACACCTGCTGCCGCGCCGGATCGCGGGCGTGGAACTTGCGGCGGAGATCGAGCGGGCCGGCATCGACTACCTGAAGATGACGCCCTCGCACCTGGCCGCGCTGACCGCCGACGCACCCCTTGAGCGGCTGCTGCCGCGCCGTGCGCTGGTCCTCGGGGGTGAGGCCGGCAGCTGGTCCTGGGCGGCGGGCATCGCCGCACTCGGCCGGTGCGCGGTGTTCAACCACTACGGTCCGACCGAGGCGACGGTGGGGATCACCGTCCACGAGGTCACCGCCGACGGCGTGGACGCGCCGGGGAGCACCCCGATCGGCAGTCCGCTGGCCGGCGGGCGCTGCTACGTGCTGGACGAGGCCCGCAACCCCGTACCGCCCGGCGTCACCGGTGAGTTGTACGTGGGCGGGGACCGGCTGGCCCGGGGCTACCTCGGACGGCCGGAGCTGACCACCGAGCGGTTCCTGCCCGACCCGTACGCCGACCCCTACACCCACCCGTACGCAGACCCGTCCGGCGCCGACCCGGGCGCCGCGGGGACCGGCGGTCCGCGGATGTACCGCACCGGCGATCTGGCGCGCTGGCGCGCCGACGGGGTCCTGGACTACCTCGGCCGCTGCGACGACCAGATCAAGGTCCGCGGCTACCGGGTCGAACCGGGTGAGATCGAGGCCGCGCTGACCGCCCTGCCCGGCATCACCCAGGCGGTGGTCCTGGCCCGCGGCGAGGGCGTCAAGCAGAACCTCGTCGCCTACCTGGAACGTCCCGCCGGCGGCGAATCGCCGGCGGCCGCCGAACTACGTGCCGCCCTGGGCGAGATCCTGCCGGACTACATGGTCCCCGCCCGCTACGTGGTCCTGGAGCGGCTGCCGCTGCTCGCCCACGGCAAGGTCGACCGCAAGGCGCTGCCCGCGCCCGCGGACGGACCCGCCGCCGGCGCCCACGTCGACCCGGAGGGCGGGACCGAGCAGGTGATCGCCGCCATGTGGGCGGACCTGCTGGACCTCCCCCGAGTGGGCGCGCTGGACGACTTCTTCGAGCTGGGCGGCCACTCCCTGCTCGCCACCCAGGTGGTCGCCCGCATGCGCCGGGCCTTCCCCGACCTGGCCACCCCGGTCGGCGTGATGGACCTCTTCAAGTACCCGACGGTCAGACGACTCGCCGCTCTGGTGGCCACCCCCGCGGCCGACCGCGGTCCGCGCCGGTTGCTACACCTGCTCACCCCCGAGCGCCGCGCAGTGGCCGCCAGCGTGGTCTGCGCCCCCTACGGCGGCGGCAGCGCACTGATCTACAAGCCGCTCGCCGACGCCATGCCGGCGGACTGGGCCCTGCACTCCATCGCGGTTCCCGGCCACGAGCTGGGTGAGGAGGCGATGGACGTCGACGAGGTCGCCCGGCTCTGCGCCGAGGAGATCGTCGCCAACGTCGCCGGACCGCTGGTGCTCTACGGGCACTGCGGGGTCGGCGTCCGGCTGACCGTGGAGATCGCCCGCCGGGTGGAGGCGGCAGGCCGGGAGATCGACGCCGTCCACCTCGGAGGCATCTTCCCGTTCGCCCGCCCGAAGGGCCGCGGCGCCGCGATGGCCGAGTACTTCGCCGAGCTGGCCGCCCGCCTGCGCAGCGACCAGGGCATGATCAACGCCCTGGCCGCTGCGGGTCTGGACGTGGACGAGGTCGACGCGGACCAACTGCGGTTGATCGTGCACAACCGCCGGGTCGGCACCAAGGGCGCCGAGCGCTACTTCGGCGAGCTGTACGAGAGCGAGGGCGGCGTCCTGAGGGCGCCGGTGATCGCCGTCTGCGGGGACCGCGATCCGGCGACCGAGTTCTACCAGGAGCGGTTCCGCGAGTGGCACCGGATCACCGGAACCGCCGCCGTGGTGGTCCTCGACGAGGCCGGGCACTTCTACCTCAAGTACCGCGCGGCGGAGCTGGCCGACATCCTGACCGGGGTGCACCGCTCGATCGCCTCCGGCGAGGAGGCGCGCCACGAACGCACCGCCGCCGCCACCTGGTGGCTGGCGGGCCTGTCCCGCGACGTCGCCGGGACGGAGCCGGACACCGAGCCTCGCCCCGAGCCGGACCCCGGGCAGCCGGAAACGCCCCAGCGGGACGGCACGGCGGAGCGGCACAGGACCCCGGAGCGGTCCGGGAAGCCGGGGAAGCCCCGCAAGGCCCGCGAGCGCCGCCCCGTCCGTCCGACCATGGGCCGCTTCCTGGCCATCGCCACCGGCCAGCAGCTCTCGATGATCGGATCGGCGCTCACCGAGTTCGCCCTGCCGATCTGGATCTACCTTCAGACCGGCTCGCTGTTCCAACTCGGCCTCCTCGCCGCCTTCGGCCTGGTGCCCGGCATCGTGGTCGCCCCGCTGGCCGGCGCCATCGTCGACCGGGGCGACCGCCGCCGGGTGATGCTGGGCGGCGACATGGCGGCCGGCCTGACCCAGGCTGCCCTGCTGGTGCTCTACCTCAGCGACTCGCTGGAGATCTGGCACTGCTACGTGATGATCTCCCTGCTGTCCGCCGCGCTCGCCTTCCAGCGCGTCGCCTGGGGCTCGGCGGTTCCGCAGCTGGTGCCCAAGCGCTTCCTCGGTCGCGCCAACGGTGTGGTTCAGATGGTCCTCGGCCTCGCCCAGTTCCTCGTCCCGCTGCTCGCCGTGGGCATCCTGCACGTGATCGGCCTCGGCGGCATCCTGGTCTTCGACGTCGTCAGCTACCTGATCGCCACCGGCGTCACCTTGGCGGTGCGCTTCCCGGACGCGATGGCCGCCGCCCGCCGCGAGAGCGTCGGCGCCGAGATCCGCGCCGGTTTCCAACGAGCCCTCGGAAGCCGCCACTTCAGGGCCATGCTGTTCTGGTTCGCGGTGCTGAACCTCTTCCTCTCCCCCCTCTTCCTGCTCGTCACCCCGCTGGTGCTGTCCTTCTCCTCCACCGCCGCGGCCGGCTGGGTGTCCACCGCGGCCGGCCTGGGCGCCGTCCTCGGCGGCCTCACCCTGCTGGTCTGGGGAGGCCCGCGCCGGATGCGCCTGCGCGGTGTCCTGTTCGCCACCCTCGGTCTCGCCGCCGCCTGCGTCGTCACCGGACTGCGACCCTCGGTGACCGTGGTCGCCGTCGGCGCGTTCGGCATGACCTACGGACTGGCGCTGCTCAACGGCATCTACGCGACGGTCGTCCAGACCAAGGTCCCGATGCGCTTCCACGGCCGGGTGATCGCGGTGAACACCATGGTCGCCTGGTCCACCCTGCCGATCGGTTTCGCCTTGGTCGCCCCGGCCGGCCCCGAGCTGCTCCAGCCCCTGATGGACGAGGGCGGCGCGCTGGCCTCCAGCGTCGGCGCGCTGATCGGCACCGGCGACGGGCGCGGCATCGGCCTGCTCTACCTGGTGTTCGGCCTCGCCATGGCCGTACTGGTCCTGGTCAGCTTCTGCATTCCCGTCCTGGCCCGCTTCGACCGGGAAGTCCCGGACGCCGAATCCGACGACCTGATCGGCCTGGAGACCCTGCAGGCCCGCGCGAAAGGCGAGATGAACAGATGACCTCCCCGACCCCGATCTCCCGCCATCCGCTCACCGACGAGCAGCGCCGTCTCTGGTTCCTCCAGCAACTGAAACCGCAGGACGCCGGGTTCAACATGTACCTGAACCGGCGCTGGAGCGGCCCGATCGACCCGCGGGCCCTCGGCGCCGCACTCACCCGCCTCACCGCGCGGCACCGGGTGTTGCGCACCCGGTTCGCCCTGGACGGAGGGCAGCCCGTCCAACTCGTCGAGCCCGTGAGGGACGTCGAACTCGCCCTCGTCCCGATACCGGACGCCGCGGAGGAATCCTTCACCGCAGCCTGCGCCCCCTTCGTCAACGCCCCCTTCGACCTGGGCGAGCGGCCGCCGCTGCGGGCCGTCCTGGTCAGCGCCGGCGGGCACGAACACGCCCTGAGCATCGTGGTCCACCACATCGTCTCCGACGGCTGGTCGTTCACCGTCCTGTGGCGCGAACTGCTCGCGCTGTACCGCGCGGAGATCGGCGAAGGACCGGCCGACCTGCCCGAACTCAAGCTCCAGTACGGCGACTTCGCGCAAGCGGAGCGGACCAGGCTGGACGGCGGCGCGGCCGAGGAGGCCGTCCGGCACTGGAGCGGACGACTGTCCGGCGTCAGCGCCCTGCGGATGCCGCTGGACCATCCCAGGCCCGCCGAGCCCACCCACCCGGCCGGCTTCGCCGACCTCGCCCTCGGCCCCGGCCTCGTCGCCGGACTCGACGCCCTGGCCCGCGCGCAGCGCTGCACCCCGTTCATGGTGCTGCTCGCCGCCTACCAGAGCGTGTTGGCCCGCTGGAGCGGGACCTACGACTTCGCCGTCGGCACCCCGCTGGCCGGCCGCAACGAGACCGCCCACGAGGCCCTCCTCGGCTACTTCTCCCGCACCGGGGTGATCCGTGCGGACCTCACCGGCGAGCCCGACTTCGCCACCGTGCTGCGCCGGGTGCGCTCGGCCACGATGGCCGCGCTGAGCCATCAGGACGTCCCCGTCGAGCGGGTCGCCGGCGAACTGGGGCTGCCGGCGCTGCCCGGCGTGGGCCCGCTCTACCAGGCGGTGTTCGTCCACCAGAGCCAGTACGAGCTGGCGGGCGCCGACGAGCGGACCGCGCTGCCCGCGGGGGTCCGGACGGCGAGCATGGACTCCGGCTTCGATCGGGCCAAGACCGATCTCTTGCTGGACAGTTGGCGTACCCCGGACGGCGGGATGACGCTCTCGTTCTGCTTCGACCGGGAGCTCTTCGAGCGCGCCACGGTCGAGGCCCTGGCCGGCCGGGTTCGCGACCTGCTCGCCCGAGCCGTCGTGGACGTCGAGGTGCCGCTGCACGGTGACTGGCTGTTGACCGGCGAGGAGCGCGCCGCGCTGCTCGCCCTCGGCGCCGGACCCGCCGTGACCGAGGACCCCCGCCCGATCCTGCGCGGCTTCGCCGACCGGGTCGCCGCGCGCCCCGACGCTCCCGCTCTCGAATGTGCGGGAAGCGTCCTGACCTACGCGGAACTCGATCGCGCCTCCGAGGAGTTGGCCGGTCGGCTGGGCCCGGTGGCGGGCCGTGCGGTGGGCGTCCGGATCGAGCCGTCCTTCGCACTGGTCACCGCCCTGCTGGCCGTCTGGAAGGCCGGCGCCGGCTACCTGCCGCTCGACCCCGCGCACCCGACCGAGCGTCAGCGACTGATGCTCGGCGAGGCGGACGCCGCCCTGCTGCTGACCGGAGGCGAGCGTCCGGATCTGGGGGTCCCGGTGCTGGGGGTCCCGGCGCTGGGGGTCCCGGCGCTGGGGGTCCCGGCGCAGGTCACGGCGCCAGGGGTCACGGTGCCAGAGGTCACGGCGCTGGAGGTCACCGCGCCGGCCGCCGGCGATCCGGGCACCGGGGCCGAGCCGGCCCGGGACGTGGGCTCCGACCCCGGGGGCCCGGGGCTCGCGGGGGCCGCGCCGGCCGGAGCCCGGCCGGACGGCCTCGCGTACGTCCTCTACACCTCGGGCTCCACCGGCGCCCCCAAGGGTGTCGCCGTCGAGCACGCCGCGCTGGCCGAGCGCGTCCGGTGGATGGCCGGGCCCGAGGGATACGGGCTCCGGCCGGGCGACCGGATCGTCCAGTTCGCCTCCATCGGCTTCGACACCCACGCCGAGGAGATATGGCCCGCCCTCACCGCGGGCGCCTGTGTGGTCCTGCTGCCCGGCGGCGGCCGGACGCTGCCCGATCTGCTGCGCAGCGAGGCCGGACGGTCCGTCACCGTACTCGACCTGCCCACCGCGTACTGGCAGGAACTGGTGTCGCTCGGAGAGCAGACCCCCTGGCCGCCGGCGCTGCGCCTGGTGGTCCTCGGCGGTTCCGAGGCGCGCGCCGCGACCGTCGCCCAGTGGCGGGAGCGGCACGGCGACGCCGTCCGGTTGGTCAACACCTACGGCCCGACCGAGGCCTGCGTCATTGTCACCGCGGGCGAGCTCGGCGGCGGGCTCGGCACCGGATCCGCCGCCGAGCGGCGCCCGCCGCTCGGCCGTCCGCTGCCGGGGGTGCGGCTCTACCTGTTGGACGAGCGCGGCGGCCTGCTGCCCGCCGGCTCCGAGGGCGAGCTGTACATCGGCGGCGTCGGCCTCGCGCGCGGCTACCTGGCCCGGCCCGAACTGACCGCGGCGGCCTTCCTCCCCGATCCGTTCGCCGGCGCCCCGGACGGCCGGATGTACCGCACGGGCGACCGCGCCCGGTGGCGCACCGACGGGCAATTGGAGTTCCTCGGCCGCGCCGACGACCAGGTGAAGATCCGCGGGTACCGGATCGAGCCCGCCGAGATCGAGGCCGCCCTCACCGCCCACCCGGCCGTCGGCCGGGTGGCCGTCTCCGTCCGGAACGGTCGCCGGCTGGTGGCCTATGCCGTCCTGCGACCGGACGCCGGGCAGCGGTCCGCGGCCGGGCCGAAGGCGGGCGAACTGCGTGAGTACCTGGCGCTGCGGCTGCCGGCCTTCATGGTGCCGGACACCGTGGTGCTGCTCGACACCCTCCCGCTCACGGCCAACGGCAAGCTCGATGCCGCGGCCCTGCCCGACGAGGACGCGACGGGCGCCGCCGCTGCCGCTGCCGGGTACCTGGCGCCCCGCACCGATGCCGAGGCCTTGGTGGTCGAGCTCTGGCAGGAGGTCCTCGGCGTGCCGAGGGTCGGCGTGCTGGACGACTTCCTCGCCCTCGGTGGGGACTCCCTCCTGGTCACCAGGGTCGCCGCCCGGATCCGGGCCGGCGTCGGCCTCGACGTGTCGATCCGCGACGTCTTCGAGAGCGCCACACCGGCCGCCCTCGCAGCCCGGATCGAAGCACTGCTGATCGCGGAGATCGACGCCCTCAGTGAGGAGGAGGCCGCCGGCCGGCTGAACTGACCGCGCCTCCAGCAACGCCGCCGGGGACACGAGCCTCCCTCGGCGGCCCGACCTCCCGCCCCTCCTCTCACCGGAGAACGCCATCAACACCACTGTGCCGCCCGCCGCGACGACCGTCCCCGAGCTGCTCGACGCGCGGGCCGCCGAGCACCCGGACCACGTGGCGCTGCGGGTCGTCGGCGGCGGGGAACTCAGCTACCGCCGTTGGCGCGAGGAGGCGCTGCGCGCTGCCGTCGGGCTGGTCGCCGCCGGGGTCGCACCGCGCGACCGGGTGGTGCTGCGGTTCTCCAACGCGCGCTGGGAGCGGTACGCCGTCGGTTTCCTCGCCGTCCAGTACGCGGGCGGGGTGCCCATCCCGGTCCGCGAGGACCTGTCCGGTACCGATGCCGCCGCACTGGCCGCGCTGGCCGAGGCCCGCACGCTCCTGGGAGAGGGGGAACCGCCGACCGTGCCGGGGCTGGTGGAGCTGCGTCTGGAGGACCTGCTCGCGGCGCACCCGGAGCCGCCCGACGTCCCGCCGCACCGGGTCGGCCCGGCCGACCCGGCCCAGGTGATCGGTACCTCCGGCACCACCGGCGCGCCCAAGGGCGTGCTCGCCGCGCACGGAAACCTGACGGCCGGGTTGGCCACCCACCCCCGCCGGCGCGCCTACGCGCACTCGCGGTACGCCCTGCACGCCTTCCCGATCGGGACCAACGCGGGCCAGGTGATGCTGCTCGGCGCGTTGACCGCCTCGCCCACGACGCTCAGCCTGCCGCGCTTCGACGCGGATCGGTTCGGCACCGCGGTCGAGGAATTCGGGGTCGGCACCGCGTTCCTGGTGCCCTCGATGGCGATCGAACTGGTCAACGCCGGCACCGCCGGCCGGTACGACCTGAGCAGCCTGCGCCTGGTCAACTCCTCCGCCGCCGCGCTGCCCGTGGCGGTGGCGGCCGCGCTGGCCGCGGCGCTGCCGGGCGCGACGCTGGTCAACACCTACACCTCGGCCGAGGCCTCGCCCGCGCAGGTCTCCACCGTGGTCGACGCCCGCCGCCCCGGCTCGCTGGGCCGCCCGACGGACCCCCGTGACCTCCGGATCCTCGACGCGGACGGGCTGGCGCTGCCCGCCGGGGACGTCGGAGAGGTCTGGCTGCGCCAGCCCGGGCCGCCCCGCGGCTACCTGGGCGACGCCGCGCACAGCGCCCGGGTGTTCCGGGACGGCTGGGTCCGGATGGGGGATGTCGGACGCCTCGACCCGGACGGCCACCTGTACCTGCTCGACCGGGAGGGCGACGTCATCAAGAGCGGTGCGCTGAAGGTCTCCACGCTGCGGATCGAGGAGGCGCTGCACGAGCACCCCGCGGTCGCCGACGCCGCCGCGCTCGGCCTGCCGCACCCGGTGATGGGCGCCGTCCCGGTGGCGGTCGTGGTGGCGGGGCCCGCGGGTCTGGACCTGGACGAGCTACGGCTGTTCCTGAGCGCCCGGTTGAGTCGGGCCGAGCTGCCCGTCCGGATCCTGGTCGCCGGCGACCTGCCCAGGAACCCGAGCGGCAAGGTGGTCAAACACCGGCTCCGACCGCTGTTCGACGGGCCTGCGGAGTCCAGCGGCCCGACGGTCGCCCCGGCCACCCCGACGGAGCTGCGGTTGGCCGGGCTCTGGCGGCGCCTGCTCGGCCGGCCGGTCAGCGACGTGGCCGCCGAGTTCTTCGCGCTCGGCGGCGACTCGTTCCGGGCGGTGCAGCTCGCCACCGGCATCAGCGGCGAGTTCGGGATCCGGGCAGGCGTCGGGGTGGTCTTCGAGCGGCCCTCGCTGCGATCGCAGGCCGCTTGGGTGGACCACCCCGACCGGCGGCTGACCCCTGACGGCGAAACGTCGGCCGGGACGGAGACCGTGACGCCCTACCTGGCCGCACTCCGTGCGCAGCCGCACGCCGTCGCACTCACCTCGCAGCAGGAGAACTTCTTCCGCTGGATGGCCGAGGCCCCGGGGCGGGACGCCGGCGCTGTGACGGCGCTGTTCCGCGTGGCCGACCGGCTGCGACCGGAGACCCTGGGCCTGGCCCTCACCGAGGCGGTCCGGCGTCATCCGGCGCTGCGGACGCGGTTCGAAGCGATGGGAGAGGGGGTCGTACGGGCGGTGCTGGACGAGGAGCCCCGGGTCCGGATCACGCTGACCCGGGCCCCGGGGGCCACGGACGCGGAGGTGGACGCCCTGCTGCTGGCCGAACGCGACCGTCTCACCGACCTGGCCCGAGACCCGATGGCGCGCCTCCTCGTGATCAGCCGGTCGGAGACCGACCACGTGGTGTTGGTCGCGGTGCACCACATGGTCTCCGACGGTTGGTCGGTCGGTGTGCTGCTGGCCGACCTGGGGGTGTTCTACTCCGCGCTGCGGCGGGGCCGGTCGGCCCCGCCGGCCCGTTCCGGCCCCGGCTATCGGGAGTTGGTGGACGGGGCCAACGCGCACTGGCCCACCTCGCGGGCCCACTTCGCGAACGCCCTGGCCGGGGCACCGGAGGCCGTCGAGCAGTTCGCGGGGCGCCGGGCGGTGGACGAAGTGCTTACCAAGGCACACGAGTTCGAGGTGTCGGCCGCGTTGGCCGAGGCCCTGCGGGCCCGGGCGGCCGAACTGGGCGCCACCCCCTTCCTTGCCGTCACGGCGGCGTGGACCGGCCTGCTGGCGCGCCGCTGTGGCCGTCCCGACCTGGTGGTGATGACCCCGGTACCCGGCCGCCCGCGCCCGGACTCCGAGCGGACGGTGGGCTGCTTCGTCCAGTCGTTGCTGTTGCGGGTGGACGCGAGCGGGGGACCCGGTTTCGTCGAGCTGGTGGACCGGCTGCGGGTGGTCTACAGCGATGCGCTGAACCACCAGCTGTACCCGTTCGCCGAGTTCAGTCCGTCCGTACCGTTCGCGGCGTGGCTCCGCTACGAGGCGTGGGCCGCGCCCGCACAGTTGCCCGGCCTGGTCTGCGAGCCGTGGGAGCTGCCGCGTGGGAGCACCGTGCCCTGGCCGCTGCCGGGCGGCGACCGGGGCGTGCCCGAGCTGACCGTGGTCGAGCAGCCGGGCGGCGGCCTGCGGTGCTGGTTGCAGTACAACGCGCTGGCCTTCGACCTCCCCGTCATCACCGAACTGGCCGGGGAGTTCACCGCCGCGCTATCCGCCGCCTGCGGCTGAGCCGTTGCCCGTTCCGGTCGCCGCCGACGGCCTCGCCCGGCGGCGGCCTCCGTACCGACGACGGCAAGGTGGTCCGGGACACGGGGGCCGCTGCGCGGCGGCGCCTCCCCCGCCGTGCCGTCCGCTCCCGAAGACGCACGCTCGACCGGATCACCGCCTCACTCAGCGACACCGTCCCGTACGCGCGGACCACCGGTGCATCTGCCCCATCACCCGTACTCACCGGGTGGAACAGGACTTCGCATCGAGGATCGGGTGGGCGCGGTGACGGTCGGCGGGAGCAGCGGTCCCGGCGTACGTCCGGCGAGGGTGCCGACGCCGTGTCAGCCCGGGGACCGGGGCCGTGTCGCCGTGCTGGGCGGCGGGGTTTCCGGTCTGACCGCGGCCATGGAACTCGCCGAACGGGGCTTCACCGTCACCGTCGTGGAGGCCCGATCCCTGGGCGGGAAAACGCGGAGCATCCCGGTGCGGGGCACGGGCCGTCAGGGGCGCCGTGACCTGCCCGGGGAACACGGGTTCCGGTTCTTCCCCGGGTTCTACCTCGACCTGCCCAGGACGATGAGCCGCATCCCGTTCCCCGGGAACGCCGACGGGGTGGCGGGCAACCTCGTCGAGGCCGAGGAGGTCCTCCATGCCCGGTCGGACGGGCAGGACGGTCTCCTGCTGCGGGTCGGCGGTGAGGGGCGGACGCCGGATCTCGAAGGCACGCTCCGCGCCTGGGGGACTTCCTCGTCCAGGCCAGGGGACTCTCGCCGCAGGAGTGCGAATTCTTCGCCAACCGCCTTCTGGTGTACGCCACGAGCGGCGACGCTCGGCGTGCGGGGCAGTGGGAGAAGACCTCCTGGTGGGACTTCTGCGAGGCCGACGGCGCATCCGAGGGGTACCGCCGTCTGTGTGTGATCGGACCGAGTCGCAGCCTGGTCTCGGCCAAGGCCGAGGTGGCCGGCGCCGAGTCCATCGCCCGTACCCAGACCGACTTCTGGTACGGGCTGTTGGGGCGCAAGAGCCGCGCGGCGGCCGATCGCATCCTGAACGCGCCCACCAACGAGGCGTGGATCGACCCGTGGGTGCGGCACCTGACGTCGCTCGGTGTGCGCTTCGTACTGGATCGGCGGGTCCGGAGACTGGAAGTGACGAGGGGATCGGTGAGTGCCGCCCTGGTCGAGGGACCGGGTGGAAGTACCGAGCGGGTGGAGGCGGACTGGTTCGTCTGCGCGGTGCCCGCGGAGAAGGCCGTGTCCCTGCTGGACGGCGAGATCCTCGCGGCGGACCCCGCACTGGCCGGTGTGGCGCACCTGCGGACGGATTGGATGACCGGCCTGCAGTTCTTCCTGCGCGAGCCCACGCCGATCGCCCGCGGACACGTGATCTACCTCGACTCCCCGTGGGCGCTGACCTCGGTGAGCCAGGCGCAGTTCTGGAAGGGCGTCGACTTCGCCGCGAACCTACGGTGACGGAGCGGTACGGGACTGCCTGTCGGTGGACGTCTCCGCCTGGGACGTGCCGGGCCCGCTGTTCGGCAAGGCCGCCTGGGACTGCACCAGCGAGGAAGTGGTCGCCGAAGTCTGGCACCGGATGTGCCAGGCACTCGACAGCCCCGCCCGGACGGTACTCCACGACGGTCTCCTGCACTCCTGGTTCCTCGACCCGGCCGCCACCGGCCCGGACCAACCGGGCAGGGCGCGGAACTCCGAACCGGGTGTTGATCACCACCGCCGATTCGGCCCGGCACCGACCACGCTCGGCGACCGCTCTGGGCAACCTCTTCCTCGCCGGGGACTGGGTCCACAGCGACCTCAACCTGGCCACGATGGAGGCCGCCGATCAGACGGGCAAAGCGGCCGTCAACGCCCTGCTGTCGGCGGCCGGCTCCCGCGCCGCGCCCTGCGAGATCCTGACGCTGCGGCACCCCGCCGAACTCGACGAACTCCACGAGGTGGACACCCCGCTCTACGCCGCGGGACTGCCCAACGCCTTCGACCGGCCCGCGCCCTGGAACACCGCACGGTCGGGCGCGGGCGCCGACCTCCCGACTCAGGGCCGCCCCTTCACCGGGTCCGGTCGGCGAGAAACGTGGTCAACCCCCTGAGATCGTCCACGGCGGCCGGTGCCCGCGCGTCCGCCGATCGGCTCAACCGGCCCAGGAAGTCCTGGGCGCGGACCGTGTGGGCCACCGCTTCTTCGACGGTCCGCTCCCGCCCACCGAGCGACTCGATCAGGCGTACGGTCTCCGCCAGGTCCGGCCTCCCCGGCTCGCCGGTCGGGGCGTACACCCTCGGCCGGCCGCGCCGCGAGCGGGCCGCCCGCCGACAGCGCCACCGCCACGGGGAAGGACTTCTTGCGTGCCACCAGGTCCGAGCCGGCCGGTTTGCCGGTGACCGAGGGATCGCCCCAGATCCCGAGCACGTCGTCCACCAGCTGGAACGCCATCCCGAGGTCCTTGCCGAACGTCGTGAAGCCGTCCACCAACTCGGCGTCGGCGCCGCCGTACAGGGCCCCCAGACGGCAGGCGCACGCCATCCACGAAGCGGTCTTGCCGCCCATCATCCGGCGACACTCCTCCACGCTCACAGACCGGCGCCCCTCGAAGGCCAGGTCGAGGGCCTGCCCCTGGGCCAGCCGCATCACGGCCCCGCCCAGCGCCGAGGCCGCGGACCGGGCCGGCCCCAGCCGCGCGGGGGGGGCCGGGGGGGGAGCGAACAGCCGCGCCAAGACGAGCGGCAGCGCCGCGTCGGCGGCCCGCTCGGCGGCCTCGCGTCCGAACACCCGCCACGCCGAGGGGCGCGCGCGACGGACCCCGTCCCCGTCCATGGCATCGTCGTGCAACAGCGAGAGAGCGTGCCGGAGTTCCAACCGCCACGGCGCCCGGCAAAGCCTCCTGAGCCTCCGCTCCGACCGCCTCCGCGCACCACAGGACCAGAGCCGCCCTCAGCGCCTTTCCACCCCCGGACTCCTTGCGCCCGTCTGCGTCCCACAAGCCCAGCTGGTAGCCCACGATCCGCGCCGTCCGCGGCTCCCATGCCGCACACCAGCGCTCGGCCTCCACCCGCGTCCGCGCACCCGCGTGTTCGAGGAGGCGGAGCATCTCGTCCGTACGCGCCGCAACTGCCGCCATGCCACCCGCCCGTCCCCCGGAATCCGGCCGCACCGCGACCCACCGGTGCGCCCGCGCCCATTCTCGTAGACCGGCCGGTCGGGATCGACACCGGCGAGGGCGAGATCCACGGCCCCGCCCCCTCGCCCGTACGACGTAGGCCGGGCCCTTCGAAGCTCAGGACGAAGGAACAAGCCACGGCTCCCTCGCCGACCGCAGCGATGGGCGGCAAGCGGCGGGCGGCAAGCGGCAAGCGGGTACCGCACCACATGCCGAGCGTGGTGTCAGCCGCCCTGGCCGGCGGAGCCCATCGGGCCGACCTTGACCGGGGCGCCGGAGCCATCGGTGACGGGCAGGGTGGCGGCTCCCGGCCAGGCGAGGGTGACCGACTTCGTCTCTCCGGGCGGGGTCACCACCAGCCCCGTGATGCGAACGCCGGAGCCGGAGGTGTTGAACGGGTAGGTGACACCGAAGGACACCGACGTCGCCTTCTTGAGGATGCTCGGCTCCGTCTTCTCACCCGTGCGCTGCGCGGACAGCGTTCCCGAAGCCGTCTTCAGGTCGACGCCCGCGTACCCGGGCAGGGTGCAGTCCCGGTTTCCGCGGTTCTTCAACGTCACCGCGACCGTGCCCTCGGCGTCCCCGCCGATGGTGCTGTCCATCGCGGTGATCGTCAGCTCGTCCGTCTTGCACGTGCCGGACTTGCCGCTGTCGGTCGACCCGGTCCCGGCGGCCGTGCCCTTCCCGTCGGAGGACGTCCCGGTGGAGGGCTTGGCGGTGCCCGCCTCCGCACCCCCCGAGACCGAAGCACCACCCGAGGGCGACACGGTGGAAGCGGACGACGCCGAAGCCGCGGACGACGGGCTGCCCTGCGCCGCGCCGTCGTCGCCGTTCTGACAGGCCGTGAGCGAGAAACTCGCCGCGACGGCCAGGGTCGCGAAGGTCAGCTTGTGAACGCGCATCGTCTTGTCCTCGGATCTGTTGGCGGCGCCCGGCGCCCGGCTCGGCCAAGACCGTCGGTGCGAGCGGGCGTTTTCTGGTGGTCAAGAGGCGCTCGGGCCGCCGAACCGTTCCACCCGCCCCCTCCCTAATACCTTGCCGTTACACGCACCGTCATGACGGGACCCACCACCACCGACGAAACCCCGGCATGACGCCCTGTCGACCAGCCGAGATGACCGATCACGCCACCACCGCGCGACCGCTCTCGGCCACCTCCGCCCGACACACACCCGTGACACAGTTGATCTTGACCAACTCAGCGGCATGCCCTCCTCAACCGCCCCCGCCTCGGGTGTACGCCGTCACCCCGGGGCGGTCCCCGCCCCTGCCGTTACGGGGGCGGCCTCCTGCGTGTCGGGGGTCGCGGGTTCGGACAGCCAGACCACGGCGGCGCCGGCGAGGGCCACGACGACGATGCCGGCGACAGCGGCCGGGTCGATCCGCTCTCCGAGGATCAGGAAGCCGGCCAGGGAGCCCATGACGGGGTCGACGCTGAACAGGGTGCCGACGACCCGGGCGGAGGAGACGCGCGCGGCGATCGTGTCGACGGCGTACGGGATGGTGACGCCGATGACGGCGGCCACGGCCAGGACGAGCCACTGGTGCCCGGTCACCCGGCCGGCCACGCCGATACCGAACGGCGCGGACACGACGGCCGCGACCGTCACCGACAGGGCCAGCCCCGACAGCCCGGTGCTGTCCTTGCCCACCCTCTCGGCGAAGACGGTGTAGAGGCCGAAGAAGCCGGCCGCTCCCAGTCCGAAGGCGAACCCGGCGGCGCTGAAGTAGCCCCCCGGCCCGGAGATCAGCAACACCCCGGCGAACGCGGCGATCGCGCACAGCCCCTCGCGTACGCGCCGCGAGGCCAGGAACGCCACCGCACAGGGCCCCAGGAACTCCAACGTCACCGCGACGCCGAGCGGAATGCGGTCGATGGCCGAGTACAGGCACAGGTTCATGGCCGCCATGGCCACGCCGTACACCGTGATGGAGGTCCACTGGCTGCGGCTCCTGCCGCGCAACGTCGGCCGCAACAGCGCGCAGAGGATGAACGCGGCGATGGCCATGCGCAACGAGGAGACCGGCAGCGGGCCCAGCGAGTCGAAGAGCCCGGCCGCGTACGCGGAGGACAGTTGGATGCCCGTGGACCCGACCAGGATGAGCCCCAGCGCTTGTCCCGCCCGGCGGCGACCCGTGGGCTGCCGGCGGGCGGCGCGGCTCACGCCGTGCCCCGGGTGCCGTGAACGGGCGCTCCGCCCGGGCGGTCCGACGTCTCCTCTTCGGGTGTGACCCGTCCGGTGACGTCCCGTCCGGCGAGCGCCGTGTACGGGCAGCCGTTCGTGTCCCCGAGGAAGTACTGCGGGAGTTCCGGGGCGTCGCCGTGGGTGCCCAGATGGGGCGAGACGTCCACCGCGTCGTACGCCGCGAGGCGCCTGCGTATCTGCCGGCGCGCGGCGCTCGCGTGGACGGGCAGCCGGTCGAAACTTGCGCGGGACTGGACGACGAGCGTGAAGGGATGCCCCAGGTTGCGGCTGCGTCGCAACCGGTGGTGGTGCGTACTGACGTTGATGAAGAAGTCGATGCCCTGGTACCAGAAGTTCCACTTCGGGTCCGCCGGATCGACCGGTGCGTCCGCGGGCCACCACCCACCGGCCTCCAGCAGCGTCAGCAGGATCTGCCGGAACGCCTCGTGATCGCCCTCCAGCGAATCGGAGTCGATTCCGTCGAGCCACAACACGACCACTTGATCGGGGTCGTCCCAGATGGCTTCCGCAGCCAGGTTCATCAGCGTGACGGCAGCCTTCCATCCCTCGTGGGCCACGTTCCCGACGCCGAAGAGCAACTCACCCTTGCGTAGGGCCAGGGGTGCGAAGACGCAGGGGAACTCCTTGGAGCCCGCGCTCTGCGCGAACCCCGCGAAGTGGGACTCCAGCCCCTCGGGATGCTCATCGGCTCGAAAGAGGCTGCCGTACGTGGTGCTGCTGGACACCGGTGCTCCTGTCTGCGCTCACACCGAGCAGGCGTGAGGGAGTTCGTGGGCAAGGCGAACGTGAGGTTGCGGGCCCGGACCGGTCTGCCGGACGGGGCGGTGCGTACCGCTCGTGAGATGCCGCCGCCCTGGGTGTCGATGGTCACCGAAGGGGCGGGCGGCTCGGCACCGGCGCGCGTTCGGCGCATCGGCACGGGCACAACCTGACAGGCCGCTCCCACCCCTGTCGACGCCCTGCGGCCCTTATCTGCCACCTGAAGAGCCATATCAACCTCGTGTTTGTGGATGCGCATCAGTTCACGTCCGACGCTTGCCGCCGGCTCGACGCCGGCGCGGGAGCGGGTGTCCACACCCTCCCAGATACGCGGCGTCGGGGTGGACCGGTGGAGCTTCAGGCCCAGCAGAACCGCACCCTGAGGTGGGACCAGCCGAACACGCGACCTTCCGCTTCGCCCGCCTCCTCCTGTGCGACCCGACCAGGGGGACGGCATCACGCGTGGATCCGGCGACTACACGAAGGGGGCGGAGGCAGCAAGTCCACGGCCGATAGATTGGCTTGACTTCGCCCCTTCGACAGGCTGGCCGGGACTGCCGGACGGCGGACAAGGCGCCGCGGCATCAGGTGCGTCGAGCCCGGGCCCGACGCGGGCCTTCAGGAGTTCAAGATCATCCCGTTCTGACGCGGAGATCAGCACCGCGCCGATCCTCCCGCACAGCGCGTTCACGCCACGGCACCGTCGGGGCCCGGTCCGGCGCAAGTAGCATCCCCCTTTCCGGCGTTCACGGACTCCTCGCCCTATGCGTAGCGGACACACCGCACACGTCGCATACCGGCTGGAAGAGCACCAAGCGACACTGAAGGGATGTACGCACACACATGGAACTCTTATTAGTACGAGGTGCCCCACCTCGGAGGCGGAGCCTGGCACCCCGAATACCGCTCGTACTCCTGCTGGTCACCGCACTCCTCGCGGCGATGCTGACCGCACTCACCATCGCGGTCGGCGCCGCACCGGCCCACGCCGCCGCCATCGACCGCACCGTCCTCACGTGGAACATGCAGGGTGGCGGCGAGGGAGGCAACGACCCCGCCCGCAAGTGGGAGGTCCTCAAAAAGCCCTTGCTGTCCGACCCGGAGGCCGGCCGGGCGGACATCGCCCTCATCCAAGAGGCCGGGCCCATGGACGTACCGGCGAGCGCCCAGTACCAGAACACGATGACACCCCAGATCGTCAACAGCGGGGCCGAGCCCATCAACCGGGTCGAGCACTACACCTGGAAGGTCTCGAATCAGCAGACCTACCACATCTACCGCATCGACTGGGACACGGGCGGACACCGGGTGAACCCCGCGATCGTCACCCGGCAGCCGGCCGACGACACCGTCCTGGTCGGGCGGGTTTCAGCCGATCTGCGCCCGATGCTGGGCGTGCGCTTCGGCGACGACGTGTACTTCACACTGCACTCCGACTCCCCGAACGGCAACGACGCGATGGCGCTGGCGGGCCGTGCCTGGAACTGGGCACAGGCGCATACCCCGAGTCCGTACAGCATCATGGTCGGCGGCGACTTCAACCGGGAGCCGGGACAGCTCGGCAACCTCAACGGCCTGACCCTGCACAAGACGGGCCAGAAGACGCACACCGGTGGCAAGGAGCTCGACTACGCGCTCGCGGGCACCGTCCATCAGCAGGGCGAAACCAATCCCGTCCGGCTCGCCGAACCGGGCCGCTTCTCCGACCACTCCCCGGTGCTGCTGATCCCCGACCACGCGTGCACCTGGAGTTCGGCGAGCGCCACCCGCGCCGGCGGCGCACCGTCCCGGGACGCCCGGGTTGCCGGCGCTGATCAGTGCCAGGACGCGGTGGTGTCCATGGGTGACAGCTACATCTCCGGCGAGGCCGGGCGCTGGCAGGGCAACGGCTTCAACGGACAGTACAGCGCCAAGGCCCGCGAGGGCTCCTCGTACGGCACCGACCGGACCGCGTTCAACTGCACCGGCAGCGGGAACGACGAGAAGTGCGAGCACGACCCGAAGCGGGTGTACGGGAACACCGGCGAGGGCATGGAGCAGTGCCACCGTTCGGATGTCGCGCCGATCAAGTCGCTCGGCGACACGCTCGGCATCCCACAGGAGCGACGCTTCAACATCGCCTGTTCCGGCGCCACCACCGCGGATGTCCTCTCCCGGACCTTCAAGGGCGAGAAGCCGCAGGTGGAGCAGCTGGCCGACCTGACCAGGCAGTATCACGTCAAGTACGTGGTGCTCTCCATCGGCGGGAACGACCTGGGCTTCTCCAAGATCGCCCAAGATTGCGTCCTCGGATACGAGGCCAACCGTCCGTGCAGCGACAAGGGCCGCGACGAGATCACCCGCAAGCTCGGCAAGGTGCGGGACGCGGTGACCACCACGGTCGAGGCGATACAGAAGACCCTGTCGGATGCCGGCCAGGCCCACGCGAAGATCATCCTGCAGGGCTACCCCAACCCCGTACCGTCGTCGCTGAACGTACGTTATGAGAACAAGGCGTGGATGCGGGAGATGTCCGGCGGCTGCCCGCTGACCGACAAGGACGTGGACTGGCTCCACTACGAGGTCGTGCCCGGCCTCAATGATCACCTCGCCTCCGTCGCCCAGGTGCGCAACACCATCTTCCTCAACCCCCAGTCCGCGTTGGCCGGTCACCAACTCTGCGGGCAGGGCGCGGACCAGGCACACGAGAACAACACCCTCGGCAACCCGCCCGACGCCGGCGTCACCGAATGGGTGCGGTGGATTCCGGGGCTTGCCGATGCACTCCCCTGGACCCAGGGCGAGACGCAGGAGGCGGCACACCCCAACGCGTTCGGGCAGCAGGCACTGGGCACCTGCCTGCGCAAGACCCTGGAAGCGACGGAGGACCTCTCCAAGGGCTACTTCGCCTGCTACGGGGCGCCCGACATGGGCCCTGCCGACGTACGGGTCTCCGAGAAGAAGCCCCGGGCGTCCGTCATCGAGGGAGAGACCCACCGCATGGTGCTGCGGAGCGCAGGCAGCGGGGATCTCGTCGAGGTCGACTGGAGCGGCGACGGCTCCTACGTCCGGGGAGAGGAGGAGCGCAACTCCGACAAGCAGGCGTGGGACGTCACCGCCTACAAGCCCGCCGGGCCGACCGTCCAGCAATACTCGGACGAGCCGCAGCCGGTCCTCGCCGACATCACCGTCAAGCACGGCGACACCGCCCTGGCCAACAGTGAGGACGGCAAGTGGGCGCAGCTGGCGAAGGGCGGCCGTAACGGACTCACCACATGGGCCCTCTCGCCACCGAACGCGAACGGCGCCATGCAGTACCTCTATCTCCGCCAGGACGGCGATCGGCGGAAGGTTGCGGGCTGCCTCACCCAGAACCCGCAGGTCATGACCGACGAGGACCGCAAGAGCTGGCTCACCGTGGAGCCCTGCGACCTCGGCGCCCACCAGGACTGGTGGTTCGAGGAGCCTGGCCCGTTGCCCAATCCCCGCCCCGCGCCGAGCGGTTGGGAGCAGCGTGGCGAGCGGCAGATCGTCAGCGATCAGCACGGAACCTGCGTGGACAAGGGCCGCCTCGGGAGCGTGAGCCTGAGGCAGTGCGAGGCCGGCACGGCGGATCAGCAGTGGCAGCCCACCGCGCAGATCGCGGCATCCCCGTCCGGGGTGGCCGGTACGACGGCCAACGGAGCACCAGCGGGAGCGCTCGCGGTTGCGGGCACACGGACGCAGACGCCCCCGGCGCCGACCGCCAACGGCACCTTCTTCCTGGTGAACTCCACCTCAAACGACTGCCTGCGCCACTACCCGACCTCTGAGTGGGTGACGGCAGGCCCGTGCACCCAGACCCCTGACCAGCAGTGGACCTGGCAGGGCCGTACGCTGCGCGCCGCGGACAGCGGCCAGTGCATGGTGCCCGGCAGCGATGAATCGTTGACCATGACCGACTGCGTCACCGTCCCCGACGCGTTCAAGGGAGGCATCGACCCGCAGGACACGGGCCGCGTCGGGCTGCGGTCAGCCACGGGTCTGGCCATGGAACTGCCAGGCGGTGACACCACGGCCGGAACGAAGATCGTCGGAGCGGATCCGGTACCCAAGCAGGACCGGCAGAAGTGGGATCTGCACGCCGACGCAGGTCCGGACGGCGTCTGGCGCCTGGCGCCGCGGTTGATCGACTCCCGGCATCTGTCGTACAACGTCATCGACAAAGTGGCCGCGCTGATGGACGCGGTGGCCGACAACAAGGGCGAGCAGTGGCGGCTGGAGCGAATCGGAGGTGGCTGGTACCGCGTAGTGAACGACCTCGACGGTACGGTCCTCACCGCCACCCGCCCCGGGGAGCCGTTGGAGCTCAAGGAGCGGTCCAACAACCTCGGGCAATGGTGGCGGTTCGACGCCGCTCCCCACTGCTCCTGCTGAAGTGACACTGCTCCTGCTGGGGCTTGCTTGATGTCGTGACCGTTCTGGGGACACCAGCGCGTGCCCCCGCTCCGGAGCCGGTCTCCGTGCACGGAGACCGGCTCCGGAGCGGGCCAGGACAGTACGGCGGTGTGTACGTCGCCCGCTGTGGGCGTGTCGTGTGCACCGCCGCCCATCAGTGGTCAGGCCGGATCGCAGTAGAACTCGCCTGCCGACCCGGGCCAGTCGCAGCCTTCGGCGTGGCTGACGCCGACCGAGCCGAGCGAGACGAGTACGGCCATGGCCAGTACCGTCAGAGCCTTGCGAAGTGCCGTCACGGTGTTCCCCCCTTTGACGTGTGCGCAGCCCGACCGGCCGCGTCAGCAATGAAGCTAGGGCCGGAACGTGCGCTACCGAAGGCGTAGTTCGGCCAAGCAGCCCCGATAGACGATGGCGGGAAGGGGTGTGGACGTTCGAAAGTCGGTTCGGCCACCGTCGTGTGGCGGGGCAGCGCCGGGTCCAAGACGGGTGCCGACCAGGAGGCCCACCTGCGTTTCGGGCAGGACGTCCCTCACCGCCGCCACGATCGCGGCGTGCGCGAACCGGTTGACGCCGCGCTGTTCCAGCGCCTCCGTCCGGCCGCCGAGGTCCAGGTCCCGGGACATGTCCAGGTCCTCGGTCAGCAGCGGCTTCTGCCGCCCGGTCCGTTCCTCAGCCGTACTGTCGTTCACGCCACGAGCTTGGACGTCGGGAACGTGTACGGGGCCGCCGCAGCGTCGACCAACCGGACGCTCACGGTCCACGTGACACGCCTGGCACAGCGGCCTACCCCGCCCCCGCCCCCGGAGAACTGAAGCCGCGGGGCGGAGACGGCCGGGCTGCCCCCGAAAGGGCAGCCTGCCCGGTTGCATGACCGATCGTCAGTCCACGTGCCCGAGCCGTACGTCCCGCTCGGTGCGCCCGCCGCTCGCGACCTGCAGGACCGTCGCCACCGGCGGATAGCCCACCCCGATGACCGTGTACTCGCCCGACGGCAGGTCGACGAACCGGAAGGCTCCGTCCGGACCGGTGGTCAGGGTGTCCACCACGTTGCCGGCCGTGTCGAGCAGGGTGACCCTGGCATCCTCGACCGGCCTCCCCGCGCCGGTGCGGACCGTGCCGCGCAGGACCCCGCCGCCCGCGAGCTCCACGTTCTGGCGGGTCTCGTGGGAGGCCTGCACGCTCACCGGCAGTGCGACCGGCCTGAACGCCGGGGCGCTCGCGGCCAGGGTGTACTCCCCCGCCACCAGCTCCGAGATGACGTACGTGCCCTCCTGGCCGGTCCGCGTGGAGGCGACCACTTCGCCCCGGACGTCGGTGAGGGTGACGGCCGCGTCGGGGACCGGGGTGCCCTCGGCCGTGACGACGGCGCCGGCCAGCCTTCCGGCCCCGCCGAGCACCACGTCGAGCTCGACCGGTTGGTCGCCCACCGTCACGCTCACGGCCTGCGGCTGATGACCGCCGGCGGCAGCGATCAGGACGTACGAACCGGGGCCGCGCACGCTCAGTGCATAGCGTCCGTCGGCTCCGCTGGCGCCCCGGCCGACTTGATGGCCGCTCACGTCGATCAAGGTCAGGGCGGCCCTGGGGACCGTGCTGCCGTCGGGGTGCTGGACGGTTCCGCAGACCGGCAGTGCGCCCGGCTGGGAGGCGTCGGTCGAGGTCCGTGCGGCGGGGACTTCGCCGGGGAGTGGCTCGGGGAGGGCCTCGGAGAGCAGCGAGTCGGCTGCGGGCTCGTTGTGGGACACCAGCGGTTTCTCCTTGAGGAAGCAGGCGATGAGCAGGCCGAGGACGAGCACCGGCACGAGGTAGAGGAAGATCCGCGGCATCGCGTCGGCGTAGGCCTCCATGTACGCGTCCCTGACGGTCGGCGGCAGGGAGTGCACCAGCTGCGGGGTGATGGCGGAGGGGTCCGGGAGCCCGGTGCCGACGGGCAGCCGGTCGGCGAGGGCGTCGGTCAGCCGGGAGGCGAAGACCGTGCCGAAGACGGCGGCGCCGATGCTGCCGCCCATCTGCCGGAAGTAGTTGTTGGCGCTGGTGGCGGTGCCGATGTCGGTGGGCCGCACCGAGTTCTGCACGGCGAGGACCAGCACCGGGAGCACGAGCCCGATGCCGACGCCGAGGACGGCCATCCCCAGGCTGTACGTGAGCTGGGTCGTGCCGGTCTCCAGCCGGGACAGCAGCCACATGCCGAGGGTGGACAGCACCCCGCCGAGGATCGGGTAGATCTTGTAGCGGCCGGTCCTGCTGATCAACTGGCCGGAGACGATGGAGGCGACGACGACCCCGCCCATCATCGGCAGCCCGGACTCGGTGGCGGTGGCGCCCTCGACCATCTGCAGATAGGCCGGCAGATAACTGGCCGCGCCGAACAGTGCGATGCCGACGACAGCCCCGACCAGAGCGGTGACCGTGAAGACCGGGTCGCGGAACAGGCGCAGCGGGATGATCGGTTCGGCTGCGTGGTGCTCGGCCACCACGAAGAGCAGGCACGTTCCGGCAGCGCCGACGCCGAGCCCCAGAATCATCCGCGAGTCCCACGCGTACGTGGTGCCGCCCCAACTGGTCAGCAGCACCAGACAGGTAGAGGCCGCGGCGAGGAGCACTGCGCCGATCACGTCGAGCCGGGGCCGGTCGGTGGGCTTGGGGAGCTTCAGCACAACGGCGATCACGGCCAGGGTGACCAGTCCGAACGGGACGTTGATGTAGAAGCACCAGCGCCACGATGCGTGGTCGGTGAAGAACCCGCCGAGCAACGGCCCCGCGACGGACGCGAGGCCGAAGGCTGCGCCGATCAGGCCCATGAAGCGGCCGCGCTGCCGGGACGGCACGATGTCCGCGATGATCGCCTGCACACCGATCATGAGCCCGCCGGCGCCGATGCCCTGGACCGCCCGGAAAGCGATGAGCTCGTTCATGGTGCGCGACCAGCCGGCCAGCGCGGAACCGATGATGAAGACCACGATCGCGAACTGGAAGACGCTCTTGCGGCCGAAGAGGTCGCCGAGTTTGCCGTACAGCGGCAGCCCGATGGTCGAGGTGAGCAGATAGGCCGTGATGGCCCACGACATCCGGTCCAGGCCCTGGAGCTCCCCGACGATCTTCGGCAGCGCCGTGGCGACGATCATCTGTTCCAGCGCCGCGAGCAGCAACGCCAGCATGAGCCCGAAGAACACCAGCCGGACCCGACGCGGGCTGAACTCCTCGGGCGGGCCCCCTTCGGCGGAGGGGGCGGGTCCGCTCGCAACGTCCCGGCCTGCCGGATCGAGATGCCCCCTCTTCTCGAAGCGGATCGCGGCCGGCCGCGGGGCGGCCTGCTCGTCCGTCTCCAGAGTGATACCGCCCACGTACTGCTCCCCTCGTTGCCTCAGGCAATCTCGCCTGCGCCGCCCTTTTCTCGCATTCGACAACAGCATGAGCAAACGGGCGGATTGACGCCCCGGAGGTACCGGCGGGCATCCGGGCCGGTGGGAGGGGGTGCCGTGAACCATCAGCCGGTACGGAGAACCACTCGAACCGGTGAGGGTGCGGACTGGCCCGTGACTGGCGATCGCCAACGCACGGCTGGCGTTCCAGACCTACGAGCAGGCGCTCTTGGGCCCGCGCCGGCAGCGCCTCGCCGCGGCGTGAGCCCGGACGCAGCGCCCGCCGTGGGGACCCACCACTGCTGCGACGCGATGAACAGCCGCGTGAACGTACGCTGCGACCGGCACGACGGTCCATTCGCCTGTCCGGATGCGCTGATTGGGTTCAGCGCCAAGTTCCAGGAGTACGGGCTGATCATCCATGACGGCGGCACAGCGAGCATCACGATCGACTTCTGCCCCTGGTGCGGACGACGCCTCCCCGAGTCGCAGCGGAACAGGTGGTTTGACGAACTGGGACACCGCAGGTTCGATCCGTGGGAGGACAAGGTCCCTGCCGCGTTCCAAGACGACCGCCGGCTTGCCGCGCCGCCTCAGGACTGACGAACCAACGGCCGCTCAAGCGACTTCGGGCCGTGGCCCCGGATGCTGAACACGTCCATGCGGCTTGGGCCAGGGCAGTTGCTGCTGGTCGGAGGGCGTTCTCCTACGCGCGCAGCAGGTCGGGCAGTTGCGCGGCGGGATCGGCCCCCACGATGGGCGGGGGTTGACGAGGCGGATGTGGATGGCCCCGCCCGTCGCGCTCGCGGTGCAGCTTATGCAGGGGTGTACTGGACGGACCTTCCGCGCGTGCAGGCCCTTGAGGTCTCCCGGGCATCGCCTTGGTCGTCAGCCCTGCGGGAGGCGTAAGCGCATGCCGGAGATGGGTCGGGCCGTCACCGAGCCAGGTAGTAATCCACCACTTGTTGCAGCGCCTCCTCAACGGTCCTGAACAGCCCGAGCTCGCGCGAGTTGCCGAACGCCCCGCGCCCCGAGACTCGGGCGAACGCCATGTACGGGCCACCGCCGCCCATCGAGGGAGAAGCCCAGCCGACCGACATGTACGGGTCCTCGGGCGCGTAGAGGTGCACGGCACCCGCTTCGCTGCCCGCGTCCGTCCGCGCGCTCATCTCGTACCGCGCCAGATGCGCGGCGAACGCCGCACTGACCTTGGCCATATCCGTTTGCCCTTCCAACCAGCCTATCGCTCAGGAAAGTTCGCAGATAATCGTCACACATCTCCGCAGTCTCCTGAAGGGCGCGCGGCTCTGCGCCACGAGGCTGCTCGCGGCTTCCGATTTATCCAAGACAGTCCGGCCGGCAACCCTCCAGCATGGTCGTCCGGGTCCTGCCCCGGACGACGACGGGGGAACAGAGTGAGACACACACCGGTAGCGAGGAACGCCGTGCTCGCCGCAGCACTGGCCGGAACGCTGCTCGCGGGCATGACGTCCGCCGGCGTCCCGTCGGCTCACGCGGCGACGGGCTCCGCTCCGCACGCCTCGTCGAAATCAACGGGGCCCGTGGCCGTCATCACGCTGGTCACAGGCGACCGCGTCGCCCTCGCAGGGGACGGCAGCGTCGCGCAGCTCGTCCGCGCACCGGGCCACGCGGGAATCGTGTTCTCTGTGCGCCGCGAGGCCGGCCACACCCACGTCATCCCTCAGGACGCGCTGCGCATGATCGGCGACGGGGTTCTCGACCGAAGGCTGTTCGACGTCACCCAGCTGATCGCGGACGGCTACGACGACGCGCACCGGAAGTCTCTGCCCCTCATCGTCAGCTACCGCCGGGACACCGCCGGCACCGGGGCTCTGGCCGCCGCCCGGGACGCACTCGCCGGCGTCGCACGCGAACGGCGTCCGCTGCCGGCCGTCGATGGCGAGGGCTTCGCAGTGGCCAAGTCCGACGCCGGGTCCCTGTGGTCCGCTGTGACCGGCACCTCTCAGGACCGCGTCGCGGGAGCCGCTTACGCCGGCCCCGTGGCGCACCTGTGGCTGGACGGCAAGGTCCGCAGCGCCTTGGACGTGAGCGTCCCGCAGATCGGCGCACCCGTCATGTGGCAGGCGGGCTGGACGGGCAGGGGCGTCACGGTGGCGGTCCTCGATACGGGCGTCGACGAAACCCACCCCGATCTCAAGGGTGCCGAAGCGGCCGAGCGGAACTTCACCTCATCGCCCACGACGCGGGACCGCAACGGACACGGTACGCATGTGGCCTCCACCATCGCCGGCACGGGCGCGCTGTCGGGCGGCCGCTACAAGGGCGTGGCTCCCGACGTGCGGCTCTTGGACGGCAAGGTCTTGGACGACGACGGCTTCGGCGCCGAGTCGAACGTCCTCAGCGGCATGGAGTGGGCCGTCGAACAGGGCGCGCAGATCGTCAGCATGAGCCTGTCCACACAGGACTACCCGGAGACCGACCCGCTGGAGGACGGGGTCGCCCGGCTCTCGGATCGGGCCTTGTTCGTGGTGGCCGCGGGCAACCACGGCCCAGGCCCGGCGACGATCACCTCGCCGGGAAGCGCGCCCGCGGCGCTCACGGTGGGCGCGGTCGACAAACAGGACCGCATCGCGGACTTCTCCAGCCAGGGTCCCGCGCGCGACGGGGGGAGCAAGCCGGACCTCACCGCACCGGGCGTCGACATCACCGCCGCGGGCACGACGCAGGGTGAGTTCCCCTCGGACACCGGCTACGTCACCTTGTCGGGGACTTCGATGGCCACTCCGCACGCCGCTGGAGCCGCTGCCCTGCTGCTCCAGCAGCACCCCACCTGGAGCGGTGCCCAACTCAAGGCGCTGCTGACCGGATCGGCCAAGCCGAACCCCGCGCTCAACGCCTCTCGTCAGGGCGCGGGCCGCGTCGACCTGACGCGGGCCGTGACGGCCGCCGTCGTGTCCGAGCCCGGTTCCCTCGACTTCGGGATGCAACTGTGGCCGCACACGGATGACAAGCCGGTCGACAGGATCCTCACCTACCACAACTACGGTACTCAGGCCGTCACGCTGCGACTGAGCTCGGCCGGCTCCGACGCTGCCGGCGATCCGGCTCCGGACGGAATGTTCACCGTGCGGGACGCCGAGATCACCGTCCCGGCGGGTGGCCGCGCAACGACCACCGTCACCGTGGACACCCGCAAGGGGACAGCCGACGGGGACTTCGGCGGCAGCGTCCTGGCCGCGGGAGGTGACCAGTCGGTGCGCACCGGCCTCGCGGTGGTCCGGGAGTCCGAGTCGTACGACGTAACGCTGCGGCACATCGACGTCAACGGGACGAGCCCGCTCAGCTACTACAGCACGATCACCACGCTGGGGACCGTCGTGCCGGAGCCGATCGACTTCCCGAACGATCCGAGCGGCACCGTCACCCGACGCCTGCCCAGGGGCGACTACCAGTTGGAGAGCTTCGTCTTCAGCCCCGGCGACACGATGGCCGTCTTCGTGCAGCCGGTGCTCAAGGTGACCGGAAAGACCATGATCACTCTCGATTCCCGGAAGGCCCGCCCGTTCGCCGTCACCCCTCCCGATCCGAAGGCCCGGCTGGTCAGTGCCACCGTCGGCTACGAGGACGATCATGCCTTCGTACACAACTCCTGGGTGACCGACGGGTCCACACGGATCCTTACCGCCGCACTGGGCCCACCCCAAACCGGGATGCGAGCGCAATACAACGGCCTCTGGAAGAAGCCCGGCGCAGCGGGCAGCAGCGTCGACTACCGGCTCGCGTTCCACAGTACGGGCAGCTGGTTCAACGGCCTCACCCACAGCGTCACCCGCGCCGAGGTCGCCGAAGTGAAGCTGGGCTTCGGGGCCTCTGTCACCCAGGGCAAGGCCCTCATCAGCGCGACCCCGAGGGATACGAACGGGTTCACCGTCGGTGCGCCGGACGCCGTCCCCCAGAACCTACCGCTGGCGTCGACCCAGTTCGTCAGCGCCAAGGGCGTCCAGTGGTCCTGGACGGCTTCACAGGTCAACGGCCAGGGGGAGCCACGCATCATCTACACGGCCGGCCCGGTCGCCTACAAGCCGGGCGCCCGCTACACCTCGAACTTCAACACCGCAGTGGTCGGCCCCGACGTGGAGGCGGGCGACCAGCAGGGGGCGTTCCGCTACGGAGACTACATCGACACCCGGATCCAGCTCTTCAACGACGGCAGCGGACACTCGGGCTCGTCCGTCGTCACCGACGGCTTCAGCAGGCTGGAATCCGGCGGCCGAGTCATCGCTGAGGGGACCGCCTCCGACTGGGTGAGCGCCGAGGTCCCGTCCGCACCTACGGACTACCGGCTCAGCGTGGAGGCGAGCCGCTCCCCCGCGGACACCTCGACGAGCACGAAGGTGGCCGCGTCGTGGACCTTCGCGTCCGCCCACGCGGCCGGGGACCAGGCGGTCGTCCTCCCGCTGTCGACGGTGAGCCTTTCGCCCAAGCTGAGGCTGGACGGCACCGCGCCGACGCGCGGCACCCTGAAGGTGCCCTTGCGCTTGGGCGGGAGCGCCGCAGCCCCAGGACGCGTCGCCACACTGACCGTCAAGGTGTCCTACGACGGGGGCGCGAGCTGGAAGCCCCTCTCCGTGAAGACCGACGCCACGGGAAACCGTGCGGTGAACATCACGCACCCGCCGACCGCCACGTCCGTGTCCTTCCAGGTCGACCTCAGGGACCGAGACGGCAACACCGCCCACGAAACGATCACCAACGCCTATCGGATCGCCCCCTGACCCGGCGGACGGCTGCGGCCGCCCCTCACCCGGGCAGGGGCGGACCAAGGCGGGACGGGACGGGACGGCCGCAGGAGCGCAGGAGGGAGCCGGTGTGACGGCACGGGCCCAGCTGCCGGACCAGTCGGGGCGCGGGCCCCGCTCCGTCCGAGGCCCTCGAGGAGCCTGAGGTCACCGCCGGCCACAAGCTGACCGGCGGCGCCTGGCCCAGCCGCTCCGACAACATCACGGTCACCGACTCCCACCGGATCGACGTGGACGTCGACCCCTTCGTGCCGCCGGCCGAGTGTCGCGGCCGCCGCACTTGCCCGTGGAGATGCGCGGGGAGAGGGCCGTCGCGGACGGGCCTCTCCGCCGACGTCGCCCACGCGTTCGGCGTCTTGGACAGGACGCTGTGCGGAATCCGGGTAGCCGGCACGTCGCCGTTGGATCACTGGTGGCTGCCGGAGCGGGAGAACGTCTGTGGTGCCGGCCGGGATGCGGCGGGTGTCATCGATGACCGCCGGCCGCGGGAATTGAGGGGCGAGGACGCACGGATCAGCGTGGCCCGGCGGCTACGGGTCCTTCCGGTTCGGAGTTCGCTGATCGTCACTCCGGGCGTCGCGCTACCCGGTGAATCCGCGCCGACCGCTCCCGTCCCGAACACCACGTGCGGCGATCACCGCCGGGGCCTCGCACGTCGTCGGCCGGGCGGTCACTCGCGCCGCCGACCCGGCGGCCGCGTTCCGTCTCGTCCGGGCGAGTCCGGCTCCGCAGCGAGCAGCGCGGACGGGGTCTGTCAAACGAGCGGTGTAACTCGGGTTGTTGAGGGTTACTGACGTGCTGCGGAGAGCCGACCGTCGAAGGTGATGTCGAAGGCGTTCAGGGCGGTCTTCCAGCGCATGGTCCAGCGGGCCTGACCTCGGCCGGTGGGGTCCAGCAACATGATCGCCATGTAGACGCACTTCAGGGCAGCCTGCTCGTTGGGGAAGTGCCCGCGGGCCTTTACCGCCCGGCGGATCCAGGCGTTCACCGACTCGATCGCGTTGGTCGTGCAGACGATCCGGCGGATCTCAGTGTCGAAGCGGAGGAACGGAGTGAACTCTTCCCACGCGTTCTCCCAGAGCCGCACGATCGCCGGATACTTCTTGCCCCAGGCGTCGGCGAACTCGGCGAACCGGTCGAGTGCGGCTTCCTCGGTCGCCGCCGTGTATACGGGCTTGAGCACCCTGGCGATCTTGTCCCAGTCCTGGCGGGCGGCGTAGCGGAAGGAGTTCCGCAGCAGGTGAAGCCGTCAAAGAACAACACGTTGGCTATCCGCGGCCTACCCGATGGTCCTCCGTCTGCGGCTCATTGACCGAGGCGAGCAGGTCGGCTGCTGTCATGTGCCGGTGCTCGGCGGGGGTGATATCAATGCGGCGGGCTTCGAGGATCGGGAGGACGTCCTTGATCGCGTTCCACAGCGTGCTGCGGCAGACACCGAACAGCTCGGCGAGGGGGTCCAGGCCGCAGACGCGACGCCGGTAGAGGATCGTGGCGAGGATCCGATCGCCGTCGGTCATCTTCTGCCGGAAGACGCCGCCACGACTGCCTGGGCGTCGGTCGCCGCCGCGCTGGCGGTGACGGCGCAGTTCGATCGCGGCGGCGTAGGGCACGATCAGCTCCTCAAGCAGGGCGTGCAGTGCCTCGCGGCTCGTGCCGGTCAGTGCCGGGTCGGTGAGGGCCTGGTGGGTTGGAATCGCTGAAGGGTGCTCGGCCGGAGCGACGCCGGTGGCCCAGGCGCGGAGGTCTTCGGCGCGGGTGAAGTACCGTACGACGGTCGGTGTGATGCTGATCTTCTGCTCGTCCAGTAACTGCCGGGTTGCCTCGATGGCTTGGCCGATGGTGACCGGGTTGATTCCCAGCAGGTCGCACAGCACCTTCTGCGGGCAGACCTGACGAAGGTAGACGACGGTGATCAGGACCTCGTCCGCGTCCGACAGCAGTGCTCGGCTGCGGCCGGTCGTGGCAACGCGCCGGCCTCCGCGGAGTACGTAGCGGCGCTGTTCGGTCCGGGCTGCCTGGGCTGGGCCAACTGGGCGCGCAGAGAATCCAGTTCGCCGGTGTTCATGCCGGTCAGGCGGGGATCGGCGAGCGTCTGCAGGGTTCGCTCGCGGGCTGTGGTGCGCTCGTCGGCGCGCGGTGCGGCGTCCGTGCCGCCGACCGGGTCGATGCTGTAGTTCCACCGGCTACGGTCGGTATGGGCGGTGATCGGCAGGGTCAGCAGCTGTTCGCAGCTGACCGCGATGCCGGTCGGGTAAGAGCCGTGGTCCAGGGCGGCCTCGACACGAAGCCCAGCCCGGGTTGTGGTCGCGGCGATCGTGTTGAGGACGACTTCGTGGCTGGTCAGCGGCCTGCCGCGCCAGTTCATGGTGATGTGTGAGAACAGCCGGTGCTCGATTTTGTTCCACTTCGAAGTGCCCGGCGGAAAGTGACAGACTGTGACCGTCAGGCCGGTCTCGGCGGCGAGCGCGGCCAGTTCGGCCTTCCAGAGCCGGTAGCGGTAGCTATTGGATCCGCCAGCGTCCGCCGTGATCAGCAGTCGGGACGCCGCGGGGTAGTCGTGTCGGCCGCGGGCCTGCCACCAGCGGTGGATCGAGGCGACCGCGAACGCGGCCGTGTCGTGGTCGACGCCGACGTTCACCCAGCCGGTGTTCGCGGTCATGTCGTAGATTCCGTACGGGATCACCGTCTCCACGCGCGGTTGCCTTCGCACCCGCTCCGGCCCGACGTCCGCTCGCCCCCGACTGCCTCACCTTCTCAGATCCGAACCGCCATATCTGCCGTCGCTGTCACTCGCCATCTGTCGGCCGCGCTCAGATCTCGGGTAGGCCGAAAGCGGTACGGTCAGCCTCGATCAGGTCGCCGAGCAGCGCGATCGTAGCGGCGGTGAGTTTTTGGAAGGGGAGGTCGGGGGGCGTCTCGTTCTCGAAGGCGTGCCGAACGGTGTGCGCGAGCAGCTCGGCCCGCTGCTCCGGGCCGCCCGTCGGGGCCGAGCCCTCGGCGCGTAGGAAGCCCTCGAAGGTCGCTTGATAGGCGTAGCCGACCTCGTCCGCGGTCAGGTCGTCGCGGAGCAGGCCGTGTTCGGCGAGCAGTGCGAGGTAGGCGCGCGCCATCGTGGTGTGCCGGTCGTCGCGGGCCGGGTCGGGCGAGCCGGTCAGTTTGCCGAGCAGGTGGGGGTCGCCCAAGAGCAGCCCGCGCAGTAGCGGACGTTCCACGACCGCCAGGAAGTACACGCGGGCGAAGTTGTGCAGCAGGCAGGTTTGCGGGTCCCGGTGAAGCGTCTGTCGCAGGCCGTCCAGTGCATGGAGTACCTCGCGTGCCAATACGGCGCTGAACAGCTGTTCACGCGTCTTCCAGTGCAGGTAGACGGTGCCCTTGCCGATGCCCGCCTCGGCAGCCACATCGTCCATGGTGACCCGTCGGTAGCCGTGGCGCGTCAGCAGATCCGCAGCGACATCGAGGATGCGCGCGGCCCGTTCGGCGCGTTGCTGCGGGTCGCGGAGTCGTTCGGGGGTGGCACTCACAGCCCAACCGTATGACCAGATGCGAGATACCGTCAATCAAATTTTTTAGTTGACGAAATATCGAACTCCGTCATATGTTCATGTCGCGACAGTGTCCCCGTTTCGACGGCAGGAGCCGAGTCATGAACGTGAACACCTCCACCATCCCCCGCGGCAGGACGGTCCTGGTCACCGGCGCGACCGGAAACCAGGGCGGCGCCACCTCCCGCCACCTGCTCTCAGACGGTTGGCACGTCCGTGCCCTCGTCCGGGACGACACCACCCAGGCCGCTGCGGCGCTGAGCGCCGCCGGAGCCGAACTCGTCCGCGGCGACCTGGACGACCGCGACTCCATCAAGGAAGCGGCGCGCGGCGCATACGGGGTCTACAGCGTGCAGTCCGCGAACGGAAATGAACTCAACCAGGGCATCAACGTCGCGGATGCCGCGAAGGCCGCAGGCGTGCGGCACCTGGTGTTCTCATCCGTCGGCGGCGCCGAAAGCCAGAACCGCTTCTACGGTGAGCAGGGTTGGGGGCAGATAGAGAAGTGGCAGATCGAGGAGCACATCCGCGCGCTGGGCATACCTGCGACCATCCTGCGGCCGGCCGTCTTCATGGAGGACTTCACCAGCACCGCACGGTTCTTCCAGAACGGCTCACTGAATGTCCCCTGGCACGACAACCTGGCCATGCCGCTGATCGCCATCGACGACACCGGCGCATTCGCGGCCTCGGCCTTCGCCCATCCCGGCGCCTACCTGGGCAGGGCCGTCGAGATCATGGGCGACCGCCTCACCGCCCCGCAGATCGCCGAAGCCCTCGGCTCGGCCGCCGGGCATCCCATCCCCTACACCCAGATCCCGCTCGACATCCTGTGGGAGCACCATCCCGAGGTTGCGAAGGTCTACACCTGGGCGAACGCCACCTTCTACAACACCGACCCCGCCCCGCCGCGCCAGGCCCACCCGGGCGTCATGGACTTCCGTACCTGGCTCAGCCGCTCTGGCAAAGCCCGTCTCACGACACAACGGGACGCCACGCGCTGACAACGCGGCGGCTCACCCGGAACGGCGCATCCGGCGCAGAAGCCAGTGCGGCAAGGAAACCGGTCGAAATGGTGCCGCTGACACCAGGTACGGGCCCGCGTACACCCGCACAGCAGCATCACAGTCACCGGCAGCAGGCGAAGTGGAAGTCCATCGGCGCGTCCGACCGCCCCTCGCTGCGTGGCGGCCGCGACAAGGTCCGGGAACGGTATTGGATCAACGATCCGCGACGGGTCCGAAGCAGCACCGCGCCGCCCGTCGCGGGCGGGTGAAGACAAGGGCCCGGTACGCGGAGGTCTTGGGCGTGCCGTTGCTGGCGGGGCTCACGGGCGACCCGTCGCCGGCGGGTTGTGCCGTGAGGACTGGTCATGCGGCGCTGCTGAACTCCACGTACTCGATGGTCGCGCCGCCCGGGTGCCGCACGGTCAAGTTGCGGCCCGTGGGCACTTCGTTGGGGCCGTCCAGAACTTCTCCTCCGTGCCGGTCTGTCAGGCGCAGGATTTCGGTGAGGGAGCCGACGATCGCGGTGGCGTGGGTGCCTCGGTATGGGGCAAGTGCGTCATCGGTGCCCGCGAGCAGCAAGAAGCTGCCGATGGTGGCGAGTTGCAGGTCGCGGTAGGTGAAGCGCAGCCCTGGCTGCTCGCCGGTGAGCTCTGTGAACGTGGGCAGGGCGGTGTCCAGATCGTCGACGTAGACACGGGCATAGGTAGCGAGCATCGGCGTGTAACCCCTCAGATCATTTCGTCTATCCCGAAATATCGAATTGAGCTGCATACTAGGGACGCCAGGTGGGCGTAGGCAAGGAGGACGGATGAGACAACTCGACTTCGGGGAAATGGAGATGGCTACGGTGCTGCACGCACTGGGCGATCCAGTCCGGCTCTTCCTGGTCCGGCGGATGGCTGAGGGCGGCGAGAGCGGATGCAGTCCAGCGGGCCTGGACGTTGCACCCTCCACGCTCTCCAATCACTGGCGCATCCTGCGAGAGGCCGGCATCACCCAGACCCGGCGGGCCGGCAAAGCCCGCCTGATGACTTTGCGCCGCGACGCCCTCGACTCCCGCTTTCCCGGGCTCCTGGATGCTGTCCTGAACGATGGCTGAGGATGGGCTGCGGGGCCGGCCGTGGCCTGGAGATCCCGGCGATCAAGGGGTGCCCACCCTCGCGCGCTTGCCGGAGGGGATCACCAGGTCCGGGCGGATCTGCTCGACGGACTCTCCAGCCGCCGTGCGGACCGAACATGAGGTCATGGGTGCCGAAGGGCGTCAGCGGCGTGATGAAGTCGACGAACTCACCCAGCCCCGCGCTCTGACGACTGCCCTGCCGCCGCCGGCAGCGGAATGGTCCCGAGGCGGCGGATTGAGGGACGCCCCGCTCGTGTGCCCGCCGGTACGCGCGGTCAGCCCGGAGTAGAGCGCTGTGGCCGGGCGCTCGGATCCGTCACCAGCCGCCGGTGAGGGTGGTGGGGCCGGCGAAGGAGGTGTCAGTGCGGCCGGCCCAGCTCCGGAGGCTTCCGGTGCTGTCGTCGCGGGCGATCAGGTCGGCCTTGCCGTCGCCGGTGAAGTCGGCCGCCGCGGTCTGGGAGAAGTTCCAGCCGCCGGTGACGGTGAGCGGGGCGTTGAAGTAGCCGCCTGCGTTGTGCGTCCACATCTTGAGGTTCCCGGCGACGTCGCGGGCGACGATGTCGGCCTGGTGGTCGCCGTTGAAGTCGGCGGCGGTGGTCTGCGTGAAGTTCCAGCCGCCGGTCAGAACCACACCGGCCCCGAAGGTGCCGTCGCCGTGACCGGACCAGATCTTCAGGTTCCCGGAGGCGTCGCGGGCGATCAGGTCGGCCTTGCCGTCACCGTCGAAGTCGGCGGCGGTGGTCTGCTCGAAGTCCCAGCCGCCGGTGACCGTGACGGCCGAGCCGAAGGAGCCGTCGCCACGGCCGTTCCACAGCTTCAGGTTCCCCGAGGTGTCGCGGGCGACCAGGTCGGCCTTGCCGTCGCCGGTGAAGTCGGCCGCCACAGTCTGCGAGAACGGGCGCCAGCCGCTGGTCACGTCGACGGACGAGGCGAAGCTGCCGTTGCCGCGTCCGAGCCACATCGCGAGGATGCCCGTGGAGTCCTGGCGTGCGACGAGGTCTTGGACGCCGTCGCCGTTGAAGTCCGCCGCCGCGGTTTGCGACATGTTCACGCTGGGACCGTCGGCTCCCCGGAACAGGGTGTCGGCGAGGACCTTGGTTCCCGCGTCGCCGAAGTGGAGATGGTCGTCGCCGCCCGGCTTGATCATGCTCGCCAGGAGCTGGGACGGCATGTCGGGGTCCCGTGTGGCGAGGTCGAAGTCGGTGTGGGCGTCGGCCTCGGTCGTCGTCCTGATAGCGGTGTTGACCTGCTGGCGGACGTTCTCCTTTGCATCGCTGTAGGCCGTGTACCCGCCGAACGCGGGGATGGTGGCGACGACGACGCGTATGTCGCGGGCCTTCGCCTGCGCGCAGATGCGGCGGATCGCGTCCTTGACCGACTCCGCGGACGCGCCGTCGAGGGCGAGGTCGTTGATGCCTTCGTAGAGGACGAGGGTGCGGACGTTGCTCTGGGCGAAGACGTCTCGGTCCAGCCTGCTCAGGGCGCTGGGGCCGGCGTTGTCCGCGCGGTCGGTCAGCAGACGGTTCGCGCTGATGCCTGAGTTGACGACGCCGGCGGTCTGGGAGGTGGTGTTCAGCGCCGCCGCGTAGTGGTCGGGCCAGCGTTGGTTGCGGTTCGGGGTGGAGTGCGCCCCGTCGGTCTGGGAGTCGCCCAGGGCGACGATGGTTCCGATGTTCTCGGTCGCGGCGATGTCGACGCCGCTTACCAAGGGCCAGTACGGAAGCGTGTCCGGGAAGGCGGTCGCGGTGGTGTCGGCCGTGTGGTCACCTGCCTGGCGGCCGCTGATGAAGGAGGTCATCAGGGCGTAGTCGTGTGTGGGCACGACGGTGACCTGGTCGGGGAGGTAGGCGCTGACCAGGAGGTTCTTTCCGGCGGTGACGGGGAAGGCGACGGGGTCGCTGTAGATTTCACCGCCGGCCGCAAGGGTTGTCTCCTGGCCGCCGCCGAACGTCAGGGAGACAGGGGCCTGGGTCGCGGCCGCGCCGCCCGCCGGGACCTGGGACGCGACGGTCACGTGGCCGAGCCGGATCGGCTGTGGAGAGAAGGTGTTGGCGAACCGTATGCGGGCGGTGGCGCCGCTGGTGTGCGGGTTGACGACCACGCGCAGGGTTTGCTGGGCCCAGCCCGGCTGGGCCAGTTGCCGGGCCTGGCCGAAGGACGCGCCCCAGCTGCCCGCCCAGAACTTTCCGCCCGGGGCGACAGGTGTGCTGCGGATGGCGATGTCGAAGACGTGCAGGGCGGGGGCGCCCGGGGCGGCGGCGCTGCCGGTCCTGGGCAGGGTCACCGATGTGAGGGTCCTGCTCGGGTCGAGGGGCACGGTGACCGCGTAGAGCCGGGCTGCGGCCGTCTGCTGTCCGGAGACGGTGTTTCGGTGGTCCAGGCTGAGCGCCGCCGTCGCCGTCCCCCCGGTGTTCCAGTCTTCCACCTCCAGGGTCTGCCGCGCCGATGTGCCGTCGGTGTAGGCCACGGTGACGGGCGCGGAGAGGGAGCCGGACGTCGCCGATGCCAGGAATCCGAGAGCGTTGCCGGAGCCCCGTGCCGCGAGGGTCTGGCCCGTCGCCAGCACGTTGTCGGGCTGACCGGGGGCGACATCGGCCCGCGTGTAGGTCGTCGCGCTGACCGTGACGCGTGCACCCCGCTGCCAGCCGGCCTTGTCGAGGTCGGTGGCGGACATGCTGCGTCCCGCGGCGTCGAAGTCGGCCGAGCCGGGTGCGCCGTCCGCACTGATCGCCGTGTTGTTGAATGCCTCACGCACGGTGCTGTACGTCGCGGCGTGAGCGGGGGCGGCGGTGGCCGTGACCAGCCCGCCGGCGGCCAGGGAGAGGGCCAGCGGCAGGGCCGTGGTCCGTATTCGGAGGAAGGCGCGTTTCGGGAAGGGCATCGGAGGATTCCTCGGATCGGGGGGCGGAGCCGCCGCCCGGTTGCGTGATACCGGGCGGCGGGTGTGGGGCTGGGATTTACCAGCCGACGGTGAGTGCGGAGGCGGCGCCGAAGGTGCCGTCACCGCGGCCGGCCCAGATGTTGAGGTTGCCGGTGTTGTCGTCGCGGGCGATGAGGTCGGCCTTGCCGTTGCCGTCGAAGTCGGCCGCAGCCGTCTGCGAGAAGTCCCAGCCACCAGTGACCGTGACGGAAGCGTTGAAGTAGCCGCCCGCGTTGTGCGTCCACATCCTCAGGTTCCCGGACCCGTCCCGCGCCACGAGGTCGGCCTGGTGGTCGCCGTTGAAGTCGGCCGCGGCGGTCTGCGTGAAGTTCCAGCCGGAACTGAGCTGCGCACTCGCGCCGAAGGTGCCGTCACCGCGGCCCGCCCAGATCTTCAGGTTCCCCGAACCGTCACGAGCGACCAGATCCGCCTTGCCGTCACCGTCGACATCCGCGGCAGCGGTCTGCGTGAAGTCCCAGCCACCCGTCACCATGACCGGCGCACCGAACGTCCCGTCACCACGACCGCTCCATCGCTTCAGGTTCCCCGAACCGTCACGAGCGATCAGATCCGCCTTGCCGTCACCGGTGAAGTCGGCCGCGACCGTCTGCGAGAAGTCCCAGCCACCAGTGACCGTGACGGGAGCATTGAAATAGCCGCCCGCATTGTGCGTCCACATCCTCAAATTCCCGGACCCGTCCCGCGCCACAATGTCCGCCTGACCATCACCGTTGAAATCCGCACCCACCGTCTGCGAGTTGACCGGGGCAGGCAGGCTGTCCTCCGGGTACGGGTCGGCGTGGTCCGCTGCGAGGCCGGCCGCCGGCCCGCAGTTCGGCCAGGCCCCCTGGCCCTGGACCGCCAGGACCTTCTCGGCTATCAGGATCTGCTGCTTCTTCGTGGCCAGGTCGGCCCGGACGGAGTACGTGGTGCCCCCGAAGGCCTGCCAGGTCGATTGCGTGAACTGGACTCCTCCGTAGAAGCCGTTGCCGGTGTTGGTGGCCCAGTGCCCGCCCGACTCACACTGGGCGACCTTGTCCCAGGTGCTGACGGAAGCGGCCTGAGCGGTGCCGGCAGCGGCGACCAGGCAGATGACGGTGGCGCAGGTGGCGAGCGCGGCGGCGGACACCGTGGCTGTGCGCGACGAGAAGGGTCGGAGCGACATGCTGGAAGTCCCCTTGAGGGCAGATGCGAGGCGATCGGGTCGAAATGCGCGCACGGAGCAGTGCCCGGCCGCTCGAGGCCATGAGCGGCGTCGCGGCGAAGGGCTCTGCGACTGATCAGGCGCGAGAGGTCTCGGGGCCGTCGCCCGGTTGCGGAGTTCCGGGCGACGGTGTGGGGCTGGGATTTACCAGCCGCTGGTGAGCTTGGAGGCGGCGGCGAAGGTGGTGTCTCCGCGGCCGGCCCAGATGTTGAGGTTGCCGGTGTTGTCATCGCGGGCGATGAGGTCGGCCTTGCCGTTGCCGTCGAAGTCGGCCGCTGTGGTCTGGGAGAAGGTCCAGCCGCCGGTGACGGTGACCGGCGCGTTGAAGTAGCCGCCCGCGTTGTGCGTCCACATCCTCAGGTTCCCGGACCCGTCGCGCGCCACGAGGTCGGCCTGGTGGTCGCCGTTGAAGTCGGCGGCGGCGGTCTGGGTGAAGTCCCAGCCGGAGCTGAGCTGCGCAGCGGCGCCGAAGGTGCCGTCGCCGTGGCCCGCCCAGATCTTCAGGTTCCCGGAGCCGTCACGGGCGATCAGGTCGGCCTTGCCGTCGCCGTCGAAGTCCGCGGCAGCGGTCTGCGTGAAGTCCCAGCCGCCCGTCACCTGGACCGGCGCACCGAACGTACCGTCACCACGGCCATTCCACCGCTTCAGGTTCCCCGAGCCGTCCCGGGCAATCAGGTCGGCCTTGCCGTCACCGTCGAAGTCCGCGGCGACCGTCTGCGTGAAGTTCCAGCCGCTGGTGACAGTGACCGGCGCGTTGAAGTAGCCGCCCGCGTTGTGCGTCCACACCTTCAGGTTCCCCGACCCGTCCCGCGCCACGATGTCCGCCTGACCATCACCATTGAAATCCGCACCCAACGTCTGCGAGTTGCTCAGCTGGACGTCCTCGACGATCTTGTCGTAGCGGCGCGGGCTGAAGGTGCCGTGCCCGGAGAAGTACGGGTAGGGGATCTCGCGGTGGACCGCCCCCACGCTGCCCGACTCCTCGTAGGCGTCGTACTGCGTGTGGTCGGCGTTGGCCCAGCCGTTGAAGATGACCACGTGGCCGTTGGCACCGGACTCCGGGTTGAGCAGGATGTCGCCCGGCTTGAGGGATTCCTTGCTGATGGAGGACGTGAAGTCCAGCAGGGTGCCCGTCGTCTCGCCGTAGTTGTTGGCCGAAGAAGAGGCGAGATGCCAGGCCATGGAGACGAAGCCTGAGCAGTCCGTGCGGTAGCGGCCGTTCGCGTCGGAGCGGTAGCTGCTCATGCTGTACGGGACACCGGCTTCCGCCCAGGTTTTGGCCCGCGCTATGACCTCGCTCCGGGTGATCTGGCCGCCCGTACTCGAGTCGGCGGTGGCGGTCTGCGCTTGCGGGGTCAGGAACATCTGGCCGGACTTCACGGATTTGGCGGTGGCCGCGTCCAGCTCGGCCTTCGTGGCGGTGGTCGGGTTGGCGACGGTCGGGGTGAACGACGTGATCGTGCCGGTGCCAGCCTGTGCGGTAGGCGAAACGGTCGGCACCGAGGCGGCCCCTGCGGCCTGCGCCGGAACCGTGGTGCTCAGCACGACGGAGGCGAGGCCCGCGACGAGCAGGGCAGTGGCGGACGAACGGCGCATGGAGCGGGACATTGAAGACTCCAAAGAGATCAGTGAATCGAAGAAGGCAATGGGCCGACGAGCCGGGCACATGGGCAGCCCCGATCGGCTCGGCGACGAAGCGGCCATCGGCGTGGCAGGTGACAGGCCTCGGTTCCAAGGGCGGCGACGCCGTGCGCGGCGATGGGTGTGTCCACCCGGGTGAGCAGCGTGCGCATGTGCTCGAGTGCACGGGGCATCGCGGTGGGCCCGAACGAACCCGTACGAAGAGGAAGTGGTCCTGTCCGTACTAGGTGGGGCGGCCCGGGATGTGCTCAAGGCGCTCTGCCGGGGCGGGGTGCATACAGATCAGATCGTGGATGAGGTAAGGCGACCCCTGGGTGCCGGTCCGGGGAGCGTGTGGTGCAACGAGGCCTGGATTAACCGCACATGGCGTCAGTCCCAGCCGATCAAGCCGCTGATCACGCTGCTGCCACCGGCAGGTGTGGCAGAGTCGGCGCCGCTGGAGAACAGAGCGGTAGGGCCGACCGCAGCGATGAAGCGCGTGATGCGAGACATGATGTTTCCCCCGAGTAAGGCGATGGCGGTTGCGATGCGGGTGGTGCGCGTTGCTCCGGCACGGCCTTTCGGCCCTGGCCTCGGGGGGCCCTTGCATGCTTCGCCGTCCCGATGAGCGATATCTTGCTGCCCAGATCAGGAGCCTGAAAGGGGTTCAGGTTGGCACCCTGGTGACTGGCAGCTTGATGCCGCCAGGCAGGACTGGGCAGCGGACGGCTTCAGGTCACCTGTGGACGGCCTGACCTGCCCGTCTACGGAACAGCCGGGGGCTGGTCATGTGGGAAGCATTGAGGCTGGACGGGGCTTGGAGCCCGTGTATTGGGGAATGCCGGCAGATCCAGCGGGCGGGCTCGCCGCGTTGCGGGGACGTCTCGCCCCGCCGGACTCCCGCGTACGGGACGCGCTGAACCGCCCCATCGACCTGAACCTGGTCTTTTCCCGCGAGAGCTCCGCCGGGATGATGGCCATCAGCCCCGAAGTGGGCTTGGAGCTGATCCCGCGCCGTCAGGAGGCGGGTCTGGCGCGGCGCCAGCCGCAGCCGGCCGCCCGGATCACTGGTGAATGACCGGCTCCCCCTGACTCCCCCCCGCGCGACTCGTTCCCGACGACGCACCCTCGTCCAGGCCCAACGGGGACACCCTCACTCCGGACTGCGACCACCGCCTATCAGCGGCCGCGAGCGGCACGCCGGTCACCAGCAGGCCGACGACAGCGATCCCGGTCCCGGGCCGACAGCGCCCACCAGGCCGCCCGTACACGGTCCGCCAACGCCCGGACGACGGGCAGTCCGGGCGTGGGTGCCTTCGCCGTCGACAACTGTGGCGGTGTGGGACATGGAACCGTTCCTCCCCTGGACGGACGAACGCGGTGTTCTCTGAACCATCGGCCGGCGCCAGCCGGCTGAGTTGTCGAGCTCAACCATGCCGGCAGGCGCGGCCCTCACGACCTCAGCACATCCTTCCGACCTTCAACGCTCGTGCCCGCTCTCCGATATTCTCCGGGCGGATTCGCTCGGCCAGGCAGTGCCGATGAGAGATAAGAGTGTGACTTCCCGGACCGTCGAGGCTGCGCGAGTCCAGGATGAGGGCATCTCCACCCGGGCCCAACCTGACCGGTTCACCACAGAAGTCGCAGCTACAGGCCAGCGATTCAAGGTCGGCAGGTCGGATGACGAGCCGCACTGATACCGGCGGATGATAGCGGCGAATCTGCTCGATCACCGCATCGACCTGGGAACCGATGGGCGGAAAGAGAGCGAGTAGTTCGTCATTGCTGCTCGTGATCCGGGAGAACTGCTCGATCATGTCGATCGTGGCCGACAGTGCGGCCTTCTCGTAACCGGCGATCTCAACGAGAACGCCCCATGGGTGATGGCTGAGGGCCCTGGCCTGCACCTTCTGGCCAGGCATGCGCGCCAGACTCTCTGTTTCGAACCTTTCCATGAACCGCTTTCGCCGTCCGTTGGCCCAGCAGGCCGTGCCTGATGGCGCTCATGCGCGTGTGTCGTCGGAGCCGAGCGCCGCGCTCAGGGCCCGCACGGCTTCATCGTATTGGTGACGGTCGAACTGGAACGGACCGAGGCCACGTAACGCGGGTCTTGCGGCGCGGTTGCTCGAAGGCATCCCAGGTGACGAGGTCCGCCGTCGTGGTGATGCGGGCCATGAGAGACCAGCACCTCATGGCCATCGGGGAGTTGAATTGAGGAGCTGCGTACCGCGCACGGTTGGTCGCAAGCCCGGTTGGCGGACACAAGCCCGGTACGTCCAGCCGAGAGAGCACGCAACTGCGCGAAGCACGTCGGCGAATCAGGCTGCTGGAGCGGGAACGAGGTCCTGCGCCGGGGCCGCGGCCTACCTGTCCCAGGCCAGCCGTCCGGGAAAAGGATCCGCCCGCTCGTGAAAGAGCCGGTAGGGACGAGCTGCCCGTCACGGTGACGTGCCAGGTTCTCGGGCTCGCCCGCCAGCCCTACTACCGCCGGCTGGAGCGGCCGGTGACCGATACCGAGTTCGAGCGGGCCGCTCGGGCCACTCCACAGCCTGGATCGACCCACGGCCTTCGCCTGATGGCCCACCCGGCGCGCAGGTTCAGGTCGGCCAGCTGACCTGCCCGTCTTTGAACTGAAGCACCTCCGGGACGTCGGCTTCGTGGAACCTGAGGAATCCGATCTCCACCGCGCCATCCTTGAGCAGGTGCGTTGCGTGAGCCCTTGCGGCCAGCCAACAGAGCAGCTCGCCGACTCTCTCGAACTCGTCCGGGTGGATCTCCTGTCGGGACGTCAGTGACCAGCCACTTTGCGGCAGATCCGCGAGTCTGGTCAGGGCCGAGCCGAGCACCCCACCCACCTTCGATGCCGTGCCTTGCTCGGCCATAAGGGGATAGGGGTCATCCTCGACTACCGGGATCCCCGAGTCGTCCACGACCACGAACGGAAAGTCGGTAACGATGGACAGATCCTCGGGTCGGGGTTCGACCCCCAGATGCCAGCGCAGCTCGACAATCTCCGCCTCGGAGATCTCGTCCCGCAGGTCAACGACAATCCTCAGCTCATGGATGTCATTCACTCGGTGAACCCTACGGCCGACCGCCGACAAGGCGACCAGCTCCATAGTCGCCCACCTCCCAAGCGACGTGCACGGACTGATTTCTTGAAGGATGCGGCGGGTATCCGGCCGAATGCTGATCGGGGATCTCAGGTCATACGCCGACAATCGCAACCACACCGTGCAACCCGTGCCCCGCAGTCCTACCCAGGCCGCCGCGACAGCAACGCCCTACGTCCCCATGGCCAAAGCCGTGAGCACGCACAAATCCGTGGCGAGAAGGGCCCCCGCCGATGCGCCGCACCTTCCCACGTCGCGTGATCAAGGCTCCGGCCGCTGAGGTCAGCCGGTGTACGGCTTGTAGCGGCCCAGTCGTGCCAGTTCGCCGCGGGGGGCGCGTTCGGTGAGGCCGAGGGCTGCGGCGGCCTGGTCGGGGGTGCGGTCGTGGAGGGTGGCACGGGCGGCCCAGTAGCCGACGCGTTCGGCGGTGATCTGCGTGCGGCGGGCCGCGCGTACCGCGGCGTTCGGGGAGGTCTTGGCCAGCTTGTCGATCTCCTCCTCCAACCGCTCCAACAAATCGGTGACGGTGTCGGGCAGGGGGAGACTGGAGGCCTCCACGGTGGCGGTGCGGGCGTCCCAGGCCCGCTCGCAGGCATCGGCCTGACCATCACCGACTTCGGCGAAGTCCTGGTCGCCGATCACCTCCCCATCCAACTGCCGCTCGGGGCTTTTCCAGCCGCAGGAGCACGCCGCGTGCAGCGCCGCCGCGGGGTGCGCGGGCGGCCGCCCGCCGTCGTAGACACTCCAGTGAGACACCTGGTGCCCGGCACTGCCGGAGGTGCACCGGGGGTGGCCGGGTGCCGTCGGCGAGCACGGCCTCGATCGTCCCTTCGTGCGACGTGCCGAACTCCTCCGTCGTCCAGGTTTCCCGCTCGCCCATGGCACCCTCCCGCAGCCGGCCGACATGTTGCCGCGCTCTGAGCGAGCGCTCGGCACCGACCATGCCGCAGCCCGACCGGCCCCGGCCCCCAAATCGGCGCACGAGCCACCCAACACCGTCTGCGGTTGGACTCGCCTGGCACGGACGTAGTGGGGAGCCCACCCTCGCCGCAGGGATCCTGCTCGGCCGCGCCCCCCTCGCGCTGGTCTTCGCGGTCGCCGGGAGCCGCCGCCGTCATGGACGTCCTGTTCGGCGCGGCCGAGACCGGGCCGGTCGTCGTGTTCGCCACGTACGCCTCTTTTGTGGACCGCGAGGACATCAACGCACCCGTGGAGCAGCGAAATGCTCCTGGTAAAGGCATCCTGAACAGGCAGGTTCACGGGCGACGGCCCGTCCGCTCGGCGGACTGCTGAGCGCTGCCGGGCACACTGACCCGCCTACGTTCGCCGCGTACCAGCGTCCGCATGATTCCCGCTCCCGTCAGCACTGCCGTGACGTGCAGTGCCGCGGCGACCGCGAGGTTCTCCGGGTAGCTGACGTCGCTCGGGTGCGCCAGCGCCACGTACACCGTGGCCGGCAGCCTCCAGGCGCTCCACGCGCACATCGAGCCCGATCCCAGCCACGCCAACGCGAGCAGGAGGGGATACGGCAGCCGGGTCGACCGGCGTCGGAAGAGAGCCAGTACGGCGGCGGACGCGAGGAGAGCCCAGCATGCGCTGACCCCGGCCAGCACATGCCAACTGGCCGGCCGCTCATCGCGGTGCGCGATGCCCAGGGAGCCACCGGCCGCCCAGTAGAGCCAGGCCACGCCGGTCACAGCCCCGGTCACCGCGGGCCACACCGCTCCTGAGAGGGTGCGCGTGCGGGGCCGCTCCGGTCGGCGCAGCGCGTGGGGCCAACGCCGCCACAGATAGGCGGGAAGCGCGATGGCCAGCGCGATCCCGGTTCCGACGAAGCTGCACTGAAGCAGCACCGCTTCCCAGCCCGGCATCGCCGCGTCACCCCCCGAGGTGCTTGAGCCTCCCGAACTGCTCGTCCCGGAGTCCACGAGGGCGCTGACGAGCACGAACGGCAGGATCGACACCAAGAACCCCGACCCGACCCACGCGAAGAATCCCACCAGCCAGCCGGGGATCCGCATCCCCCACGGCCGCACCAGCGCCAGCCCCAGCATGATCCCGGCCGCAGCCATCCCGATCGTGACGGTGTTGAGCACCAGCCACCCGCCCAGGCTGAACCCCCGCCCGACAGGCAGCAGCCCCAGTAACGAACCGACCACCCATGACACCTTGATCACCAGATACGGCACGAGGGCCGCCGCAGCCCCGTACGCCGCCGCACGCCCGATCCGGTCCCAACGCTCCACCACGTCCCCCTCCGCTGGAGATCCCCATCCTCCGGCGCCCGCACCCCCTCCGCATCAGCCCCCAGGCTCATCCCGCTCCCTCGCTGGTGTGACTCGCCCCTCCGCCCGGCGGGCCCCCACATACGCACCACGGCGTTACGGCCCGAACCGCCCGCAGGCACCGGAACATCCCGAAGTCATCGCAACCGACCATCAGCATCCGCGCATCGGGCAGATACCCCAGTAAGAGAGCATCTGATCTGGGTAGTTGGTGTTTTGGGATGTTCTTGTGACTGCGCGCGTCGATGATCGCTGTCAGGGGTATGACAGCCCGGCGTGCCTATCGCAGTGACGTCTCGGACGCCCGGTGGGCCTTGACCGAGCCGGTGTTCGCTGCCTGGCGAGCCGCCCGCTCAGGACCCGGGACCGCAGCGCGCGTGCATGATCTGAGAGAGATCGTGAACGCGATCCTCTACGTCAACCGCACGGGGATTCCTTGGGAGTACCTGCCGCACGACTTCCCGCCGTGCAAACCGTCTATGACTACTACGCCAAGTGGGAGGCGGACGGAACCACCGAGCAGGTCCACGATCTGTTGCGGGACAAAACCCGCCGGGTCAACGCCCGAACGGTGGAGCCGTCCGCGGCCGTGGTGGACGCGCAGAGCGTGAAGACCTCGAGCAATGTCGCAGAGGACAGCCAGGGCATCGATGCCGGCAAGAAGATCAAAGGACGCAAACGCCACCTGATCTCCGACACCCTCGGACTGGTCCTGACCGTCCTGGTCACAGCCGCCTCCGTCCATGACTCTGTCGGCGGCAAACAGGCCCTGAGTGAGCTGGCCGCGGCCCATCCGAGCGTGACCAAGGTGTGGGCCGACGGCGGCTACCAGACCAGCGACATCCAACACGGCGCCCACCCCGGCATCGATGTGGAGGTGGTGCAGCGACCCAAAGAAAAGGGCTTCCAGCCGCTGCCCAAGCGGTGGGTGATCGAGCGGACCTTCGGCTGGCTGATGCAGCACCGCCGCCTGGCGCGCGACTACGAGGCCCCGCCTCAGAGATCCCGCACGATGATCCACTGGGCGATGGCTAACAAAATGAGCCGCGAACTCACCGGAGAATCTGCACCAACCTGGCGAATCGAAACGGACATCCCGTACACACCGCCGTGAACGTTGATCAGATGCCCTCTAAGCCCTCACAGCACCGGAGGTCGCGGCCGGCTACAACCTCGACTCGGAGCAGTGGCTGCCCTCCGACGGCTCCTACCACTGCACCTACGCCGCCGCCTGGGCCGCCACCAAGCTCCGCTCCGGTGGGACCTGGCCGTCGACGAGAACGAGCGCCAGGCCCTCCTCGGGCTTGCACCACCGTCGCCTACGAACCCGCCTGTAACCTTCCATTGCCGAGTCGAGTCGAGCGCGGGCCGGCCCGGCCCGGCCGGTCGACCGTCGCAAGCAGCCGAGAACGCCGATCAGGCTGTCCTCACCTACCCTGACCGCCGCCTGGCGTGTAGTCAGGCGCCCAAGCGCGCATGGGGCAGGGACGACCCCAACCGGCTGCGTGGCATACTCGACCGCCACCTACCCCGCCGCGGCGGACGTCCGCCCCGTCACCGAGGTCCGGTAGGGTCCGCAGTCTTTGTACCGGGGGAGGGACTATGGCCGAGGGCCAAAGCGCCGAAGGCGTGCACAACGCGCGACCGTTTGACGATGTCCTGGACGAGCAGACCGCGGTGGTGGTGTACCGGCCCCGGCCTGCCGACACACTGATCGGTCTGCGGGTCCGCGGGCGGATCAAGTGGACCGGGTTGCTGCTGCGGGGGGTGTTTCTCACTCTCTGGGTAGGGCAGTGGTTGCTCTCCACTGCAGCTCGCGGGAGAGTCGACTTGGTCTCGACCGTTTTGTTCTTGTTCGTCGTTCTGATCGTGTGGGGGTACCCGCGCCTGCAGGCCGCCAGTGTGCAGCGGCTCGTCGGTTGGCAGGGCGAGTACCACGCCACCGTGTCCACGGCGGGGATCACCTGCCAGACCGACCACAGCACGCTGGTCCTGAAGTGGACCGTCTTCCAGGGCTACCGGGAGACTGCCGACCACTTCGTCCTGCTGAGTCGGGACCCCAACATCATGTACCTCGGTGTCCTTCCCAAGCGGGGCGTGCAAGAGGCCGAGGGCCTCGACCGGCTGCGGGCCATCCTGGACCAGCACACCCCTCGTGTGTGACGAACGTGAAGGACACCCCGCATCGGCTGGTCGAGCCGGCCAACTCCGCTGCCGGAAGGCTTTGCGCCGAGCCACCGCCGGTAGTCAGGAGCGGTGACCGGGTCAGTGTGGATCCGTCCAGCGGTCCTCGCCGGTGAGCCGGACAGCCGTATCCGGTGCTGCAGATCCACCCGTACGCCCGACTCCAGACGGACCGGCCGGCCATCGTGCCGGTCAGCCGGTCCTCGCCCCAGCCCGGCCATCTCCAGGCCTGGCGTGTGATCAGGCGTACGGGCTCCAGCCACCGAGGCGGGCCGGCCAGAAGAGTGCGGATCTCCTCGACGTTCAACCCAAGGGCCGCGGCCACCTTCTCCGAATCCTGACCACGGGCACTTTGGGCAGGCCAGTGCGCGCCGCGTTGGGCGATGATCTCCAGTGAACGGGCGGCTTCGACGGTGGCGATCGGTGCGTACGACCGTCGTCATGGTCAGCGTCTTCGGCACGATGGCGGCCGACGTGCTCCACGTCGGCCTCGGTGTGCCCTACACCCAGGCCACTCCCGTCTTCCTGCTCGCCCTCGCGGTGATCTTCGGCGCGTGGTACGCGACCGAGCACACGCTTTCGGTGCACCACATCAACACCCGACGCCGCGAGGCGTTCTACTGGGCGACGGTACTCGCGACCTTCGCGCTCGGCACCGCCGCCGGTGACCTCACCGCCACCAACTTCGGCCTCGGCTATCTCGCCTCCGGGTTCGTCTTCACGGCGCTGATCGTCCTCCCGGCCCTCGCCCACGTCCGTCTCGGCCTGGGCGCGGTGGCGGCCTTCTGGTCGGCGTACGTCCTCACCCGCCCGCTGGGTGCCTCCTTCGCCGACTGGATGGCCGTTCCGCACACCCGCGGCGGACTGGACGTCGGCCTCGGCCCCGTCACCCTCGGCTGGACCCTCCTCATCCTCGCCCTGGTCACCTACCTCGGGAGCACCCGCCGCGACATCGAGGCCTGACCGCCGCGAGCCTCCGAGCGCGCCGCGATGGCTTGCAGGCACGAGAGCCGGGCACGCTCCGCCGACAGTCAGGGCAGATGGCCGGTGAGGAGGGCCATCTGAAGCTCGGAGATCCGGACGAAGCCCGAGAGGAAACCTGGTGCCTTCCAGTCGTGGCAGGAAGGGCCTGCCACCAGCGAGGATGCCCGCCATGACCACCGCCCAGAACCTCACCTCGCTCCGCCCGACACCCTCAGCACCCGTCGTTTTCGGAGCGGGAGCCGCGATCGGAGTGCTGGGCGGGATGATCGGCCTGGGCGGCGCGGAGTTCCGCCTGCCGCTGCTGATCAGTCTCTTCGGGTTCGCCGCCCTTTCGGCGATCATCCTGAACAAGGCGATGAGCCTGGTCGTGGTCCTGGTCGCGCTGCCCGCCCGCCTTGCCGCGGTCCCAGTCACCGACGTCGCATCCCGCTGGCCCGTCGCGGTCAACCTGCTGGCAGGCAGCCTGCTGGGAGCCTGGGCCGGTGCGTCCTGGGCCGTCCGCATGCGCGGCACCACCCTCTACAAGGTGCTGGCCGCACTCATGGTCCTCATGGCCGCGGCCCTGGTCCTCACCCACACCACCACCCGGGGCACCGTCGCCCTGCCACTCTGGGCTCAGATCCCCGCCGGAGTCGTGACCGGGTTCGGCATCGGAGTCGTCGCCGCGATCATGGGCGTCGCCGGCGGTGAGCTGCTGATCCCGACGATCGTGCTGCTGTTCGGTGAGGACATCAAGATCGCCGGAAGCCTCTCCTTGCTGGTCTCCCTGCCCACCATGTTGGTCGCGTTCGCCCGCTACAGCCGCGACGGCAGCTTCACCGTCCTCAGCACCCACATCCGCTTCACCATGACCATGGCCGCGGGTTCCGTCGCCGGCGCGGTCCTCGGCGGCCTGCTCCTGGGCGTGTTCCCGGACCTCGTCCTCAACCCCCTCCTGGCCGTGATCCTCCTCGTTTCAGCGGTCAAGCTCGCCCGACACGATTGACTTCTCAGCACCACACACTCGACTCCCCTTGACTGATACAGAGAAACCATCAACCGTGCGCACTACGGCTCTCCGGGGGCTCAGCCCTCTGTGAATCTGGAAGGTGTTCCGCGAAATGCGCTCCGGACACTTCGACGAGGCCGCCCTGGAGGAGCAGCTCAACAACCGCGGCTTCATGAACCGGATCCTGGGCCGGCTGATGAAGTCCATCACCACCAAGCCCTGGCAGATGTACCCGCTCGGCCTGCTCTTCGGCCTCGGCTTCGACACCGCCACCGCCACCGAGATCGCCCTCCTCATCCTGGCCGGCACTGGCGCCGCCTCCGGACTGCCCTGGTACGCGATCCTGTGCTTGCCGATCCTCTTCGCGGCGGGCATGTCGCTCCTGGACACCATCGATCGTCGCCTTCGCCGTCTGGCGCTTCGGCCGCATCGAGGAGAAGTGGACCGCCAACCTCCAACCCGCCGACGCAAGCAACGACCCCGGGGCCGGCCTCTGGACCGCGCGGCAAGGCGCGAGCCCGCACCTCCTTCCTTGGGGGTGCGGGCTCGCACCGTGCCGGGCAGCCGGTCTCAGCCGGCCGCGTTGAGCGGGGCGTACGCGTCGGGGCTGCGGCTCGCCACGGTAGGAGCTCAAGTCAGTCCCGGCGGGCGTCCGGGTCACCATCGGCGACCACGACGGTCGTCGCCCACGCGGCAAAACCATCACGTCCGTCCAGCGCCTGCCCTGATCCGCCTACGAACCCCCCGCGCCGTCCCGATGGCCCGGCCACACGCACGGACCGGGGACTGACACCGGCGCACAGGAACTGGGGTCGGTAGCCGGTGCCCCGACTGACGAACAGCTCGCGGATCGGGGACACCCGCGTGTTCCCACCGGTCTCAGCCGGTGGCCTTCGGCTTACCCACCGTCGCGGCGTCGCGGTACTCGACATTCATGCGCTGCGCCTCCTCCAACTGGTCCTCCAGGACCACGATCCGGCAGGCCGCGTCGATAGGCGTGCCCTGGTCGACGAGCTCGCGGGCACGAGCGGCGATACGGAGCTGGTAGCGGGAGTAGCGGCGGTGACCGCCTTCCGAGCGCAACGGGGTGATCAGGCGGGCTTCTCCGAGCGCGCGGAGGAAGCCCTGGGTGGTGCCGAGCATGGCGGCGGCCCGGCCCATGGTGTAGGCGGGGAAGTCGTCGTCGTCCAGATGGCCGCGAAGGGGGCCGGCGGAGTTTTCTGCTGTCATCGCACCTCTCTCACGGGAACGCGTGGAGGGGCCCTGGCGCCTATGGCACCAGGGCCCCGAAGGAACTGCTACACCATCTACCGGCCCTGATCGTGCGCCGGCCTTCTATGTCCGCAGACCAGCCCGAATCATGCGCGGTCGGGAGTGCGGGGATCGCGGTGCTTGACCGGAGACTCGATGTCCTGCGGTACCCGAACTCGCGTGGCGTCCGGGCGATCCTGATGGCGCCTCAACCCCTCCGTTCTTCCCTCGGGTGATCGACTGCCTACCAAACGGGGAACCACGTACTGCTGGTGATGCTCTCACCGCTGACACTGCGAACTGCTTGTACTGCTGGTGGTGCGTACTGCTCGTGACCTCGGCAAGCGCCACGTTTCGACAGCCAGCCCCGTCGCCCGTCCTGCGTCCGCTCTGGCTTGGAACCCCGCTGCCGAACCTCCCGATGCGCGCGCCCGCAGCCGACGCCTTCACCGAGGTACCGCTCACTTCTTTCACTGCTGGGTACCGCGAACTGCATTTACTCGCGGCGGCCCCTGATAAAGGTGGGCCACCCGGTCCAGTCGTCAGTCCCGTCGCCGTCCTGCAACAACCCTGGCTTCGACACTCCACCACCGCACCGTCCTACGTACTGCAACTGCTTGTACTGCGCGTACTACCGCCCGGCAGTTCGTCTCTGCCAGGCCCTGCTGTCTCTCTGGGCTACGAGAGAAACCATAACCACACCACTACCCAATGTCTACTCCGGCCAAGGTAGGTTTTTGAGTTTCGGGCCAGCCTGCTTCGACCCGCGCGAGGGCGTCTTTCACCACCGCGCATCGGGCGGGGTCCACCCCGAGCCGTTGGACCGCTTCGGGGAACAGAGCGGGGTCCGGCTTGCCCGCCGCTCCCGGTTCGGCAGCGTCCGTGCCGTCCACCACCGAGTCGAAGTAGCACAGGCGTGCAGCCGGGCCGAGCGAGTCGAGGAGTGCCCCATCGGTGTCGGACACGACGGCATGGGGGGCGCTCACCCGGATCCCACACGGCGGCCGGTGATCCGGGTGGGGGTCACGGACATCCAGTGCGTACGGGGGCCACCCGCCCAGGGGAGCGAGCGGGCGACGGAGTACAGGTGGCTGACTCGTGCCCCGTCCGTGACACCGGACACCTCGCCGACGGCCATGATGCTCCAGCCTTCGCGCATCGCGTCGTCGATGTGGTCCACCTCGAAGGCGACCTCGGTTCCGGACGCCTCGGCGAGCCGCGAGTCGGCCGCCGTGCGGAACGCGATCTCGTTTCCCACCACGACGTAGTTGACAGGAAAGACAGCCAGTCCTTCCATGCCGGAGAACCCGACCCGGCCGATGCCATGGGTGGAGAGCAGGCGCAGACACTCGGCCTCGCTCAGCGCCGTCAAATCGGAATCACGCGTCGCGGTCCCCGTACCGGGAGGGCTGTCGGTCGTTGTCCCGGTCAGCTCGGCAACGGTGGTCCCCAGGCCGTCCGCGAGACCCACGAGCATGACCATGCTGGGCGCCGCAGCCCGGTCCTCCACGTAGGCGATGTACGACGCGGCGGCCCCGCAGCGCTCTCCGAGTTCTTCGCGCGTGAGTCCCAGCTCTTCGCGGCGGGCGGTCACCCGTCGTCCGAGGTCGCCACGGGCGGCCGGAACCTCGATCGGGGACGCATCTGCCGCGCTCTCTCCCATGATCGTCACACCCTTGCCGTTCGTAGCCGGTACAGGAACTTGGCGACGCACTGGACGTCAACCTCAGGCTGTACCCGCCACCGGTGCACGCACAGGGGCCGGACGGTCCCCCTACCGGGGCCTGTCGGGCCATGCGGCACTCCCATCGGGGTACGACGGGCATGGCCACCGGAGGGGGCCATCTCGCGCACCGCAGCCCCCATCACCGTGCGGGAGCCCTGCGGCTGCTCGGCTACCGGGGGCACCGCGCCCGGCCTGCCCCGGCCACGAAGGGGCGGCCGTCATCGCCACTCCCGGCTGGAGCACACCTACACCGGGTGGGCCGCCCAGGCAGGAGAGGGTACCGAACGGCCCTTCCCCGGCCCGCCGCATCGGCGGAGAGTGGAGGCGGACCCGAACGGAGAACCGCCATGAGCACCTCCTCCCCCCGCCGGCTCACCTCCTCCCCCGAACGCTTCGACCACGCCCTTTCCCCGGAACAGTGCGGCAGCCTGCTGGCCCTCGCCCACGAGGCGGACTTCCCCGCGGGCGCGCGCCTGTTCAACCAGGGCGGGCACACCAGTCACTTCTGGGTCATCCGGTCGGGGAACGTCGGCATGGACGTGCACGTACCCGGTCGGCAGGCCGCGGTGGTCGAGACGATCGGTCCCGGCGAGCTCGTCGGCTGGTCCTGGCTGTTCCGCCCCTACACCTGGCACTTCGGCGCCGAGGCCATGACGCCCGTGCGCACCGACGAGTTCGACGCCGCCGCCGTGCGCGAGCTGATGGACGCCGACCCGGCGCTCACCTCCGCGATGTGGCAGTGGGTGGGCCAGGTGCTCGCCCACCGGCTCGTCTCCGCCCGCATCCGGCTCCTCGACCTCTACGCGCCCCACGGCAGCGGAAGCCGCATCTGAGACAATCGACCCCAGACGTATCCCGACCCGAGGGTGTGGCGTGGATGTCCGATGCACCATTTCCCTCCCCCGCGCCCATCCGGGTCTTCCTCCTCGACGATCACGAGGTCGTCCGGCGCGGTTTGCACGACCTGCTGGACTCCGAGCCCGACATCGAGGTGGTCGGCGAGGCGGCCACGGCCGCCCAGGCCCTGTCCCGGGGCCCAGCGCTCAGGCCGGACGTGGCCGTGCTCGACGTCCGGCTGCCCGACGGTGACGGCATCACCGTCTGCCGCGAGCTGCGCTCTCGCATGCCGGACCTCGCCTGCCTCATGCTGACGTCCTTCGACGACGAGGACGCCCTGCTCGACGCCATCATGGCGGGCGCCGCCGGGTACGTACTGAAGCAGATCAAAGGCTCCGACCTGGTCGCCGCCGTACGGACGGTGGCAACGGGCCAGTCGATGCTCGACCCGGCGACCACGGCGCGCCTGATGAGTTCACTCCGGAACCCGACCGCCGGGAAACCGCCCGGGGACGAGCGGCTGGCGGTCCTCTCCGAGCGCGAGCGCGCCGTGCTGGAACTCATCGGTGAGGGCCTCACCAACCGGCAGATCGGCAAACGCCTCTTCCTCTCCGAGAAGACGGTCAAGAACCACATCTCGCGGCTCCTCGCCAAGCTGGGGGTCGAACGCCGAGTCCAGGCCGCCGTGATCGCCGCCGAGGTGCGCGAGCACGACGAGACCGGCCGCTGAGGCCCGCACCGCACTCACCGGGTAGGTCCCATCGGGATCCGCCAGTCCAGACGGGTTCCGCCACCGTCCGGGAGCGGCGAGACGGACAGTCCGCCCCCGTGGGCCTCGGCGCGCTCCGTGAGGTTGCGCAGACCGCTCCAGCGGCCACCCTCAGCGACACCCACCCCGTCATCGCTCACCGTCACGGCCAGCACGCCGTCCGCCAGGACGATCCCGACCTCCACCCGCGCCGCCCGCGCATGCCGGGCCACATTGCTGAGGGCCTCACCGAGGACGGCGGCCACGTCGTCCGCCACCGAGGCTGGCACATCCGTGTCGATCAGCCCCTCCATGCGCAGAGCGGGCGCGAACCCGAGAACCGCCGCCGCCTCGCTCACGGCCCGAACCGCGCGGACCCGGAGTCTCTGGGTGCTGCCCGCCACCTCGTGGTCGCGGAGTCCGAAGATGGTCGTACGGATGATCTTGATCGTCTCGTCCAGGTCGTCGATCGCCCGGTCCAGCCGCTCGGACGCCTCGGGGCGATCGATGAAGCGCTGGGCGCTCTGCAAGGTCATCCCGGTCGCGAAGAGCCGCTGGATCGCCAGGTCGTGCAGGTCACGGGCGATCCGGTCACGGTCCGCGAGCAGGCTCACCTGCTCGCTGTCCCGGCGCCGGTCGGCCAGCTCCAGCGCCAGGGCCGCCTGACCCGCGAAACCGGGCAGGGGCGCGACCTCGGCCGTGACGAACGCCGGCCGGCCGGTTCGCCTCGCCAGCATCAGCACCCCGCGCAGCTTCGCCCTGGTGCCCACCGTGACGGCCACGGCCGGCCCGAAGCCCGTCCATGCGTCCGGCTGCGCCGCGACCCGGGCGTCGGTGGCCACATCGGTCAGGGTGATCTGCCCGTCCCGCGCCAGGGCGAGCGCGGCCAGGATGCCCTCGCCGCCGGGCAGCACGATCCCGCGGTGCGCTTCGGCGCCCTCCCCGAGGGCCAGCGAGCCGCGCAGCTCGCCGCTGGGCCCCGCCTGGTAGAAGACGCACATCTCGGCGGAGATGATGTCCCGGGCCCGCTCCAGCATGCCTTCCAGCACCTCGATCTCGGAGGAGCCGGACAGCAGCGCGCTCGTGAAGTCGGAGCCGGCCGCCAGCCAGCGCTCCCGGAGGCGGACCTCCTCGTACAGGCGGGCGTTGTCCACCGCGACGCCCGCGGCGACCGAGAGGGTGGACAGGACGGCTTCGTCCTCGGCGTCGAAGCCCTTCCCGCCCCGCTTCTCCGTCAGGTAGAGGTTGCCGAACACCTCGTCCCGGACCCGGATCGGTACGCCGAGGAAGGAGCGCATCGGCAGGTGGTGCGCCGGGAACCCGACGGAGGCCGGGCGCTCCGAGAGGTCGCCCGGGCTCAGTGGCCGCGGATGCCTGACCACCTCGCCCAGCAGTCCGTGTCCGGGGGGCAGGGCTCCGATCCGCGCCAAGAGCCGGTCGCTGATGCCCACCGGGAGGGACTCGGCCGGCTTCTCGTCCTTCCCCACCACGCCCAGTGCGCCGTACTCCGCGTCCACCAGGACGACCGCGGCCTCCACGATCCCGCGCAGCACCTGGGCCAGATCCAGTTCCTGCCCCAGTGACATGACCGCTTCCAGGAGCCCCTTCAACCTGTCACGAGTGTCCCGCGCGTCGGTGATCTGTGCCTGGAGCGCGTCCAGACTCGGATGCGGAATCCGGCTCGCCGACGCATCGCGATCGTCCCCGACCATGGACACCTCCGGCGCCGGCGAGGGGCTCTGCGCACCCGCCCGACCTCTCAGCGTAGTCCTCCACCCGGCGGCCGGTCACGGTCGGAGCCTCCCCCCACGACGACCGGGCAGGGGACCGAGGGTCCCTTGACCGCTACGCACCGCCCTTCCCCACCGGCCGCACACCGTCGGGACCGGTCAGTCCTGGCACAGGGCCCGTTCGGCCCTCGCACCGCGGGCGTACGCGGCGGATGGTGGCTGGTGAGGGCGCTTCGCACGGCGCGCCCACCGGCCGAAGCCGACAGGAGGGCCACAGATGAAGCACGCCAAGGTCGGCTTCCTCATGACCGACGAGGTCGTCTCGGTCCTCGGGCGCACCCTGTCCACGGACGTGGCCGCTCTACTCGTCGAGCACGACATCAGCGGAGTGCCGGTCGTTGACGCGGACGAGCGCGTCGTCGGGGTCATTTCGCGGACCGATCTGCGCGCCCAAGTCCACCTCACCGCTCAGGACTTGATGACCGCGCCGGCCGTCACGGTCCACGCCGAGCAGACCGTCACCGAGGCCGCCCGCCTCATCACCCGACGGGGGGTGACCCGATTGCCGGTGATCGACGAAGAGGACCGCCTGGTCGGCATCGTGACGCGACGGGACCTGCTGCGCGTGTTCCTGCGCCCGGACTACGAGATACGCCGGGTGCTCGTCGAGGAGGTGCTGGCGGACACGATGGGCATCGGCGCCGATTCCGTGAGCGTGCGCGTCGTGGACGGGGTCGTCACCTTGGACGGCCGTCTGCCCAGGAGCAGCCAGATTCCGGTCGCGCTCCGGCTCGCCGGACAGTTGGACGGCGTGGTCGCGGTCATCGACCGACTCACGGCCCACTCCGACGACACCCGCACCCGCACCGCTGCGCCGGACCGCGACGCCGACAGCGTTCTCCGCTGATGCGGGATGTGGACCGTTCGGCCCCTGCCCGCCCCACCCGTACCGCGCGAGCATGGAAACGAGGCAGGCTCGCACGGTACGGATGGGGCGGTGCGGAGCCCTGCAGACGGACCCGGGTCATCCCCTTGATCCGCCACCGCACTTCATGAGGAGCACCTCCATGGAAGTCCTGATCTTCGTGCTGATCGCCATGGCCGTGGTCGCCCTGATCGGGCTGACGATGGCCCTGAAGATCGTCAAGCAGTACGAGCAAGGCGTGCTGTTCCGGTTCGGCCGGCTCGTCGGGACCCGCGCGCCGGGCCTGCGGGTCATCGTGCCGTTCGCGGACGTCCTGCACCGGGTGTCCCTGCGGATCGTCACCATGCCCATCCAGTCCCAGGGCATCATCACCCGGGACAACGTCAGCGTCGACGTCTCCGCCGTCGCCTACTTCCGCGTCGTCGACGCCGTGAAGTCGGTCATCGCGATCGAGAACGTGGGCGCGGCCATCAACCAGATCGCACAGACCACCCTGCGCAAGGTGGTCGGCCAGCACACCCTGGACGAAACCCTGTCGGAGACGGATCGCATCAACCTCGGCATCCGGGAGATCCTCGACGTCACCACCGCCGAGTGGGGCGTCGAGGTCACCCTGGTCGAGCTGAAGGACATCCAACTACCTGACAGCATGAAGCGAGCGATGGCTCGCCAGGCCGAAGCCGAGCGGGAGAAGAGGGCCAAGATCATCAACGCGGAGGGCGAATCGCTGGCCGCCGCCGCGCTCGGCGACGCCTCCGACACGATGATGGCCCACCCCCTCGCCCTGCAACTGCGCAACCTGCAGAGCCTCGTGGAGATCGGCGTCGACAAGAACACCACCGTGGTCTTCCCCGCCCCGCTCATGAGCACCATCGGCGAACTCGGCGCCTTCCTCGCCCGAGAGACCGCGGCCGCCACCCCGACCGCCCCGATCCAGGCACCGCCCGTGGCGGAGCTCGCCACTAAGATCCCCGCCCCGCCCCTGCCCAACGGCGCCGCGAAGACCGTGTGACCGACAGTCGGCGCCGCCGTGCGGAGGAAACGTCCTCCGCACGGCGGCGCCGACCGGTGCGGTGCGGTGGCGAGGGGTGCCCGGGCCGTCATGCCTTCTGGACGCGCGACGGGTTCGATACGGCCAGGTCGTCGTGGCGCGGGCCGCCCAGCACGACCTTCAGCGCACCCGTCTCACCGGCTCGGGAGAACACCTCGTACGCCTCTTCCATCTGCCCCAGCTCGAAACGGTGGGTGATCAGCGACGAGGTCGGCAGGCGTCCGGCCGCCAGCATGCGCAGCAGCATCAGTGTGGAGGAGGTGTCCACGAGCCCGGTGGTGATGGTGACGTCCTTGATCCACAGGTCTTCGAGGTGCAGGATCGCGGGCTTGCCGTGGACGCCGATGTTCGCGACCCGGCCGCCCGGGCGAACCATCCGGGTACACAGCTCGAAGGTCTCGGGCACGCCGACGGCCTCCATGACGACGTCCGCGCCGAGACCGTCGGTCAGGTCGCCCACGAGCATTTCCGGTTCCTCCGCGGCGTTCACGACCGCGTCCGCCTCCAGCTCCCGGGCCTTCGCCAGCCGGGACGGCGCGAGGTCGACGGCGATGATCCGGGCCGGCGAGTAGAGCCGGGCCGTGGCGACGGCAGCGAGTCCCACGGGGCCGGCGCCGACCACGACGACCGTGTCCCCGGGCCGCACGTTGCCGTTCAGCACCCCCACCTCGTAGGAGGTGGGGAAGATGTCCGCGAGCAGGACCGCTTCGGCGCTGTCGACCGTGCTCGGCAGCGAGTACACGGAGAGGTCGGCGAACGGAACGCGGACGTACTCGGCCTGGGTCCCGTCGATCGTGTGGCCGAGCACCCAGCCGCCGCCCCCGCGGCACTGCCCGTAGCGGCTCTCACGGCAGAACCGACACCGCCCGCACGAGGAGACGCAGGAGACCAGCACCCGGTCGCCGGGTCGCACCGAGCTCACGTCACCGCCGATCTCCACCACCGTGCCCACGGCCTCGTGACCGAGCACCCGACCCGGCACCACCTCCGGCAGGTCACCCTTGACGATGTGCAGGTCCGTACCGCAGATGGTCACGGCATCGACGCGCACGATCACGTCGCCGGGATCCTTGATGCTCGGATCCGGCACCTCTTGCCACGCCGTGTGTCCCGGCCCCTGGAAGACGAGTGCCTTCATGACGCCACCTCTCCCATCTCTCCGTGCTCTCCGTGCTCTCCGTGCTCTCCGTGCTCTCCGTGCTCTCCGTGCTCCGGCAAAGGTCACCTCATCCTGTTCCCGCCGCTCGGTTCCCGGACAGGGCCGGACGGTCCCCCACCCGGGCCCGACAGGCCCGTCCTGCACGCACCGTGAAGGTGTGATGGTGGATGGATGGCCGGGCCTTCTTCATCTTCATTGGGGGGGGACGGCCGCCCGTCTCCCGGACAGCCCGGAGAACCCTTCGCTTTCGCATCGGGGACCACGCCATGACCTCCAGTCCGCATCTCGTCCGCGACGTGATGACGAGAATCGTCGTCAGCGTCACGCCCCTCGCCGAGTTCAAGGAGATCGTCGCCGTCATGCAGCGGTGGCAAGTGACGGCGGTACCGGTCATCGAAGGCGAGGGCGCAAGCGGGGTCATCGGCGTGGTCTCGGAAGCCGACCTGCTCCCGAAGGAGGAGTTCCGCGATCACGCCCCCGGTCTCATCGAGCAGATGCGGCGGCTCGATGACACCCTGAAGGCCGGCTCGACACTGGCCAAGGACCTGATGACGACCCCCGCCGTTACCGTTCCGCCCGACACCACCCTGGCCCGGGCGGCCCGGCTCATGGCGGAACGGCACATCAAGCGACTGCTGGTCGTCGACCCGGCCGGCACCCTCCAGGGCATCGTCAGCCGCACCGATCTGCTCAAGGTGTTCCTCCGCCCGGACAGTGAACTCGCTGACGAGATAAGGCGCGATGTGGTCGGCCGGCTGTTCCCGCTCGCACAGCACAGGGTGCGGGTCGATGTCCACCACGGCGTGGTCACCCTCTCCGGCGGCGTCCTCGACGCATCGCTCATTCCCTTGGCAGCACGTCTCGCACTCGCCGTGGAAGGCGTGGTCGACGTCAACTGCGCCCTGACCACGTCGGCCGCGCAGACGGCCGGAGCATGAACCTCTACCTCGGCGGAAGTGCCTGGTCAGAAACCCTTTGGATCTCCGCAGCGGAGTAGAGTGGAGATACCGGGAGTATGTCGCGCACCGGATACAACCCAGGTGTCATTTCCGGCGATCAATACGCCGGGGCGTCGAACCGCGGACGGCCCGGGGACAGGTCTCCACCATGACCGTCGCCCTGGAACGCACCGCACATGCCATGGCTCCCGCGCCTCCTCGCCCCGCTCGCCTCGTACTCACGCCGCACACCGCCCTCGCCGGGCAGCTGGACGGCGCCTGGTGGCCCCGCTCCCGTGACCTCGCTGCCGAACTCCCTCTTCTGGTAACCGCCTTGGCCGAGCCCTGGGGGCACATCACCCGCGTCACCGTGAACCCCACCCGGTGGCCCGTCATCCCGCACAAGGTGCCCGTCGACGGGCAGATCCTGCACGTGGGCTGGTTCACCGAACAGGACCCCGACAAGCTGATCCTGTTCTCCCACACCCTCGGCCGCTGGGACCTCCTCGTCGTCCCACCCGAGACCGGGACCTCAGCCGCGTCCCGCCTGATGGCCGCCGCCGCGGTCCCGGGCAGCATCCTCACGGCGGCCGCGCTGATCGCCGCCGAAGCCGTCATCGGCAGCCGCCCCGACCTCCGCATCCGCGAGGACGCCTGGGAGAGCGAAGGCGGAGCGCGCACATCCGACATCGGCGCCCTCGCCAGGCTGCCGGTCGGGCCGTTGTCCGCCGGTGCACGGTGGTGAACGCCTTGGGCACCCATGTCCGCGGGATGCCGCGCGCCATGACGGCAGGAGGAGAGGAAGCGTGGAGGCCTACGCCTCCTCAGCCCCTCGGGTGGCACGCCAAGATCCGGTTCAGTTGCGGACCGGCCCACCATCACTTGGGCTCTCCAGGCGCAACACCCACACGCGCACTCCGTCCCGAGCCAGGTGCTTGCGGAGAACGGAGTCGTTGAGGCCGATCAGGCCCCAAGCCCCGCACGGCCAAGACGTCCAGGGCAGCGGCCGTGCGCGCGTGGCGCTGGATCTCCTCGCGGGCGGCGGCCTGTGCGTCGTAGTCGGGCGCGATCTCGGGGAAGACGGCGAGGACGACTTCCGCCCCGACGTCGCGTCGGTCGACCGCGATCCGGGACTGAGAGATTCCGCCGTACTTCCGGACCGCCCGCAGCAACGCGCCCACGTCCCGGACGCGCAGGGCCTCGCGGACGTCCGACTGTTCCCACGCCCACACGGTGCGGTCCCGGGGGCGCGTGGGGGGGCAGGGTCACCGCCGGCTCCAGTGGTCGGTGGAGCGCTCCAACTGCCCTGTGCCACTGTGGGATTACCGCCCGAGTATCGAGCCCGGAGCCCCTTCGCGGACATGGTGAGGACCATGACGACTTCCATGACCACCGAATCCCCCCGCGGCCGTTCCACCCGCCTGCGCGCCCGCCCGCACCCCGAGCCGCTCACCGGCCCCAGCCAAGCCCTGAGCAAGCGCGCTGAGCACGGCCTGGCCCTCTTCCCCGCCGCTTGGGCGGCGGCCGGGGAGGACCCGTGCTCCCCATCGGCGCGGAGTAAGACGAGGAGCCACCCCGACGAGGTGTGGTGGCCCACCCAGGCAGTCCCGCCCGTACGGCTCGACGCCGGGGGCAGGTAGCCGGTGGTGGCGTAGGCGCGGACGGTTGGCCGGCTGATCCCCAGGACGTCGGTGGCCTCCTGGTCGCTGAGATGATCGTCCGGGCGAGGGCCGGTGGACAGGGCGGGCAGTGCCGGCCTCCGAGGTGGGCCCGGGTTTGTGTGCGGTCGTAGAGGCGCGGCCGCTCACCGGGGCACCGGCATTGACCTGTGGGTCGCCAACACCGTGGGCGGCGGCTGCAGCGCTTGGGCCCTGCCCCGGATCCAACGACCGGCGCTCGGCGCTCAGGGGAAGCGCGGGGTGAGGGCGTGTCAGCGATCTTGTGTAAGTCGTCTGGTGTCATTGGATGCTGAGCCGGTCCTCGAAGAAGAGTGAGAACTGGTTCAGTGCCTCTTTCCAGTGTGCGGCGACGTGGTTCGCGTCGCGCGCTTTCGGGTTGATCTGCTCGCGGACCGCGAGGTAGAGGACCTTCAACGCGGCCTGCTCCGAAGGGAAATGGCCGCGATTTCGGGTGGCCTTGCGGAGGCGGGCGTTCATCGATTCGACCATGTTCGTGGAGTAGACCACTGTCCTTATGGTTGGCGGGAACGCCAGGTAGGGCGTGAACTCCGGCCAGGCCGACCGCCAGGTCCGCACGATCGCCGGGTAGCGTTCGCCCAGGTCAGAGGCCTCGAATGCGTTGAGGGCCTGCTCGGCGGCCGCCTCGGTCGGCGCCGTGTAGATGGCCTTGAGGGCCGGCACCAGCTTCGGGTGATCCCGCGACGACGACAGCCTGAGCGAGGCCCTGGTCAGGTGGATCACGCAGGTCTGGACGGTGGCCTTGGGCCAGGTCGCGGTGACCGCGTCGGGCAGGCCCTTCAACCCGTCGCAGACCACGACGCAGACGTCCTCGATGCCTCGATTCCGCAGCTCGGACAGAACCGCCATCCAGGTGGTGGCGCCCTCACCCTCGGCTCCGACCCACAGGCCCAGGACGTCCTTGCGGCCGTCCATGTCGACGCCCACGGCCAGATAAACCGGCTTCGACGCCACCGAACCGGAGCGGATCTTCACCCACAATGCGTCGATGTAGATGATCGGCCAGACCGGGTCGAGAGGCCTGTTCTGCCAGGTCACGAGTTCGTCGATCACCGCGTCGGTGACCTTGCTGATCAGGTCGGGGCTGACCTCGACCCCGTAGATCTGGGCCAGGTGCCAGCGGATGTCGCGCACGCTCATCCCACGGGCGTAGAGCGAGAGGATCCGGTCGTTGAACCCCGCGAGCCGACGGGCATTCTTCGGACCAGACGCGGTTCGAACTCACCGTTGCGGTCCCGCGGCACCGCCAACGTGACCGCGCCGGCATCGGTCAGAACCGTCTTCGGCGAGGCCCCGTTGCGGCAGTTCCCCGAGCCGTGACCTGCCAGATCTCCACGTTCGTAGCCGAGATGTTCACTCATCTCGGCTTCCAGAGCCCGCTCCAGGACGGCCTTGGTGATCTCCGTCAAGAGCCCGCCCTCACCGAGCAGGGCCGCTCCCGAGGCGTCAGCCTTGTCGAGCAGCCGCTCGACCACCTCGTCGACCATCTTGTCGCCAGCCACGGACGTGGCCGCTTCGTCTTTGTCTGCCATGACTCGTCCGATCCGCCTGGCCCACAGGCCCGAGGCCGAGCCCCAGGCCAGGCTTCCACATCACGGACTTACACGATCTTTCAGACACGCTCGGTCGCTCCGGCTGCGGGTCTCGGAGAGAGAAAGACAGCGTGTCAGTAGCCGGTGCCGCGCTTTACCTGGGCCCGCTCGATTCCGTGGGCCGACCCCTTGTCGTCCAGCGTGCGACACGCGTCGGCGATGTCCTGGCTCAGGCGATCGACCTGCTCGCGGCTCAGCGTCTCCTTGACCAGGGCGCGCAGGATCTTCACCCGCTCCGCGTTGGGCGGGAGGGTGTATGCCGGCACCATCCAGCCCCGCTCGGCCGAGAGCTGCCAAGCGATGTCGGATTCGTCGTACGCGTGCTTGCCGGCGAGACGGAAAGCAACCAGCGGCAGCTGCTCAAGGTCGCTCCCGATCACTTCGAAGCGGCCGCTGTTCCGTAGATTGTCAGCCAATGCGTGGGCGTTTTGCTGCATCATCTTCATGACGTAGGTGTAGCCCTGGCGACCGAGCCGCACGAAGTTGTAGTACTGCGCGAGCACCATCGACGCACCGGTGGAGAAGTTCAGCGTGAACGTCGCGTCGGTCTTGCCCAAGTAGTTCTCGTAGAACACGAGGTCTTTGGCCAGGTCGGCCTCCTCGCGGAAGATCAACCATCCGATGCCGGGGTAGACCAGTCCGTATTTGTGTCCCGAGACGTTGATCGAACGGACCTGCTCGAGCCGGAAGTCCCATTTCGAGTCCGGGTAGAGGAAGGGCCACACGAATGCGCCGCTGGCGCCGTCGACATGGATCGGAATGTCGAGGTCCCGCTTCTTGCGGACGTCCCGCAGGAGCTTGTCGATCCCGACGACATCGTCCTTGTGGCCGGTGAACGTGGTGCCGAGGACGGCGACGACTCCGATCGTGTTCTCGTCGAGGTGGGGCTCAACGTCCTCCGGGCCGATCGTGTACTTGCCCTCGGCAAGCGGCACGATCCGCGGCTCTACGTCGAAGTAGCGACAGAACTTCTCCCACACGACGTGGACGTCGCCCCCAAAAATCAGATTGGGCCGGTCGATCGACAGGCCGGCTGCCTGGCGGCGCTCGCGCCACTTCCACTTCAACGACAGCGCGCCGAGCATGATCGCCTCGGATGAGCCCTGGGTCCGACATCCAGTCGTGCTGCCCGGCGCATGGAACAGGTCGGCGAGCATGCGCACGCAACGCTGCTCGATCTCGGCGGAAATCGGGTACTCCGCATGGTCGATGAAATTGCGGTGAAGGTTCTCGGCGATCAGCCGTTGCGCCTCCGGCTCCATCCACGTGGTGACAAACGTGGCGAGGTTGCGCTGCGGGTCGCCCTCCATGGCGAGATCCACATCCACGAGCCTCATCGCGTCCGTCGCGGCCATGCCTTCCTCGGGGAAGGTCTCCGAGGGAGCGGGCACCGTCAAGAATCGGTTACCAAAAAGAGCCGAATCATCGCGTTTGGTCATGGAATGATTCAACAGTGCCTGAGCAGGCCGGGGGCGACGGACACACCGGGGGCCGGCCGCCGCACACTCGGTCACCCTGGCGTCATCCAGCATCCCGAGGGGCCCGAACCCGAGTGCGGCGAGCCGCTTCGCACTCATCCCCACCACGCCTAGTCGGCAGGGAGTGCGGTAGCCCCCGGGGCGCGATCTCCGGCGCCGGCGACCCTGCCCCCCAGGTGAGCCCGAGCAGGGTACGTGGTGGGGATCAAAGAGCCCCGTCGTCCTCCAGGCGACGGGCCGCGCATGCGCTTTCGTGCCTCACGGAGGACCCCGGCCGAGCGCGCCACCGCCGGGCCCGTTGTCCGCTCGCGGCAGGGCGCCGACCACTGCCCAGGGCCCGGACGACGGCGGGGTGCCGGCGCCCGCTCAGGCCGGGCCGGTTCTGGCCGTGGCCGTGGCCGGCAGTCTTCATCCGCCCGGCTCACCGCGCCTCGCCCCCGGGCGGGTCGGCTGCCATGGCCTGCATGTGATCTCGGCCGCGGCGGGCCGCATCCACAACGGCTCTGATGACCAAGCCGATGACGATCAGGTCTGTGAGCATCTGCACGGTGACCGCCACCTGGGCCGCCCCGGACTTGGCCGTGATGTCGCCGAACCCGACGGTGGTGAATACGGTGACGGCGAAGTAGAGGCCGTTGGTGTGGGAAAGGGGCTTGCCGAAGCTGCCGGGCGACTGCGCGGCCAAGGCGACGTAGGCGGCCGCGAACAGCAACAGGAAGAACGGAATGCTGACGGCCAGCGCCTCGACTGCCCGCAGCGCCGGGTGCCGGGAGCGGAGAATGGAGCGGACCTGGACCGCGACCAGGACCACGAACCCCACGAGACCCGTGAGCAGCAGGACGACGACGGTACTCATCGAGGAATGGTCAAGGGGCGCGACGTAATACAACGTCACCAGCGTGGCGACCGAGACCAGTACACGCAGCACGGTCCACACGAGCCGACCGAACAGACCCCGCGCCGGCCTCTGGTGCCTTGGGAGAACCCCGCCGGTGCCGACGGTCATGATGCCCACCCCAGCCCGACGGCTGCGACCCGCAAGGACACGTCGCAGTTGTGCCACGTCATGTCGGCTGCCACACGCAGGATGATCACCAGCCCGATCACGATGAGGAACGACGAGAGAGACGACACCACGCGAACCGGCCCGCACTCATGGCCGGAGCCCCTGCCCCCTCGGGGTACGGCTTGACAGTCCGTCATTGTTGTCGATTCCGAACACGCCGGTCGCGACAGCTCACGAGAGCAAACCTTCCGGCCGGACCGTCCGACCATCAGGACCCATCCTGAACCAGAAGAAGCCGCTGGACGCGCTGGCGGGAGCGTGTCGGCCCGGATGCCGCGACCGCTGACGCCCTGGGGAGCTGACGGTGTCGGCGAACGACCTCCGCTGCCCCGGATATGGGGCAGGGGGCTGGGCGCTTGCTCACCATCAACGTGGCGGTACTCCTGGCGTTCATCGTCTTCTGCGGCTGCGCCGCCGTACCCATTCCAGGAGCCGGTTCGACGAGAAGATGTCCGTAGTGATCGTTCTGGCCTTGGGCGTCATCATTGCTCCTCTCCATCTTCGGCCAGGGCATTGCCAGTTTCCTCGGCCAGCTCGTCAGCAGTGCCTCCCAGGCGGGCCAATGACTGCTATGCCCGACTGTTCTTCTTCAAGGAATGTGAAGGGCTTGCTGTATGTGCGGGGGCTGTTGCTGGACGGCCGGCGTAAGTCGATGCAGCCGATGGCCGAACGCCTCGGCATTGATCATCAACGGTTGCAGCAGTTCATGACGTCCTCGACCTGGCCGGTCGAGGACGTGAGGGCTCGGCTCGCGTGGCGGGCGGTGGCCGTGGTGCGGCCCGAGGTCTGGGTCGTGGACGACACCGGTTTCCCCAAGGACGGCACCGCCTCGCCGGGGGTCGCCCGCCAGTACTCGGGCACGCTGGGAAAGGTCGGCAACTGCCAGATCGGCGTCAGCGTCCACGCCGCTTCCGACACGGCCTCCTGCCCGCTGTCCTGGCGCCTGTTCCTGCCGGCCGCATGGGACGGGCCTGAGTCGGCCGCCCGTCGCGAGGCCTGCCGGATTCCCGATACCGAGTACCACCGCCCCAAGTGCCGTTCGTAGACGGTCTTCCACGGCCCGAGCCGCTCGGGCAGGTCACGCCAGTGAACACCGGTCCGCACCCGGTACAGAATCCCGTCGATCACCTGCCGATGATCCCGCCACCTGCCACAACGCCTGTTGCTGACCGGCAGGAACGGCCGCAACCGTTCCCACTCCGCATCACTCAGATCACCCCGCCCCATGCCCACACCAACGACCCGAGCAGGAAGCAGTCACATGATCGAGGCCTGTACAAGGAACGGTGTAACTCCGATCATGGAGGATTGCACCTGTGACCAGCGAGAACATAGCTATGACGCCTGAGGCTGTGGCCTCGTCGACGGCTGTCGATGACCGGTTTCTGAACGAGCTCATGTCTCGGGCCCAGGCCGAGGGCTTGCAGCTGACGGGCGAGGGTGGTCTGCTCCAGCAGCTGACGAAGCGGCTGCTGGAGTCCGCCCTCGAGGGCGAAATGACCGACCATCTCGGCTATGACCGGCACGATCCGGCGGGCAAGAACGGCGGCAACTCGAGGAACGGCAAGCGCTCCAAGACGGTTGTCACGGACGTCGGGCCGGTGGAGATCGAGGTGCCGCGGGACCGGGAAGGAGCCTTCGAGCCGCAGATCGTCAAGAAGCGGCAGCGCCGGCTGACCGGCGTCGACGAAATGATCCTGTCCCTGTCGGCGAAGGGTCTGACCCACGGCGAGATCTCCGCGCATCTGGCCGAGGTCTACGGAGCCGAGGTCTCCAAGCAGACCATCTCCACGATCACCGATTCGGTGATGGAGGGCATGGCTGAATGGCAGGCCAGGCCCCTCGACCGCGCTTGAGTTCTATCGGTGGTCGCGAATGTCTTGAGCGAGGGATGTTCGTATGCCGCGGTATGCCCCCAACCGGGTCTCGTCGTCGACTTCGACGGCCGCCGTTACCTCTTCCAGTACGACCGCTCCGAAGGGCGCGTCTACGACATCACCGACGTGAAGAAGGTGAAGGTCGTCGAGAAGATGTCGCGCGGCGACGTCGACGGGGACGAGAGCAAGGCCAACGGCTCTTGGGCCGCCAACGACTACTGGGGCGCCTCCACCATCCAGTGGAACAAGGAGATCGGCGCCTACGTCATGGTGCAGAGCTTCGAGGACAAGCGGCAGATCTCCGAGCTCACCGACGAGCCCGGTCACGACAAGTACGGCGAACCCGACGGCGTCCGCAAGCTCCGCGAGAAGCCGGGCCTCAAGGGCTTCAAGGTCTTCCGGCTCGACGGACCCCGCAAGAAGGACTGGAAGCTGCTGAGCACGGTCTCCACCGACTCTACGCAGAAGGTCCCGCTCAAGTCCGACTCGAACACCGCGCAACAGGGCTCCGGCTCGCTGGACGTGCCGTACTGGACCGGCGGCCGGTACATGTTCATCGCCACCGCCCCGAACGACACCTACTCCGGCACCGAGTACCCGACCAATCTGCACTCGGCCGGCTATCAGTCCTGGGACATGTCCGACCCCGAGCACCCGAAGCTGCTCGACACCTGGCACCTGCCCGGTCAGCTCACCGGCGAGGACGCGGCGTACCGCGCCAACCCGCGCTGCGGCAACCGCACCAGCTGGATGGGCGCGCGGATGCCGCTCTTCATCCCCAAGCCGGTCGAGCAGGGCGGACGGTACGCCTTCGCGGCCATGGGCGGCTACGGCCTCACGGTCCTGGACATCTCCGACCCGGCCCACATGAAGGCCGTCGGCCACCTCGACCTGCCGCCGTCCGTCTCCGGCATCGAGGGCGACAACATCGACGTCTCGCAGTACGAGAAGACCGGGCTGATCTACTACTCCGGCTACCCGCTCACCGAGGACTGCTACGAGCCGTACAAGGGCGTCTACCAGATCGACGCCAAGGACCCGGCGCACCCGCGCGTCGTCGGCACCCTGCCCCGTCCGGCCCCGCCCAAGTCGGCGGGCTTCCAGGACTTCTGCCAGCGGCGCGGCAGCTTCGGCCCGAAGCGCACGGGCTACTACACCAACCCCGGCAAGCACGACGCCGGAGTCCTCGGCTACGGCTTCTACAACGCGGGCGTGCAGTTCTTCGACGTGAAGAACCCCGCCGATCCCGAGATCGAGGCCTACTTCGTCCCCAAGGTGTACGGCCCCGAGACCCCGGACTACGCGTACGGCAACCAGACCCACGGCGTGTACGTGGAGTGGGACCGCAACATCGCGTGGGTCCTGACCAATCACGGCATCTACGCGCTGTCCTCGCAGCAGGTGCTGGGCAAGCCGCGCCTGACCGCCCCCGACAAGCCCTTCCGCACCAGCAAGTTCTGAGCGGCGCGGCGACCCCGCACCGGCATCCCCGCACGGCCCACACACCTGCCCGACGGCCCGCCTGCCCGCCGGCCTCCCCTTTCCCTTCCCCCTTCCCAGAAGGACGTCCCCCGCCATGGCTGCTCCGGAAAGACCCGCCCCCGCCGCCACCACCGAGCCCCCTCCCCCGCACGCGGCGGCGGCGGGCGATCCGGCACCGGGCGGGGGCCTGGTCCGATCGCTCACCCACCGCCAGACCACCATGATCGGCCTGGGCTCGGCGCTCGGCACCGGTCTCTTCCTCGGCTCCGGCTCCGCGATGGGCGCCGCCGGACCGGCCGCCATCGTCTCGTACGCGATCGGGGCCTTCCTCGTCGCCGTCATCGCGGTGCTGCTCGGCGAGATGTCCGCGGCCCATCCGGTCCAGGGCTCCTTCGGCTTCATCGCTCACCGCTACCTCGGGCCCTGGGCCGGGTTCCTCACCCGCTGGACGTACTGGTTCAGCGCCGTCGTCGTCATCGGCACGGAGGTGGTCGCCTCCGCGCTGTACATACGCTGGTGGTGGCCGGCCGTACCGATGACGGCCGCCATCCTCGCGGTCGCGGCGGTGGTCCTCGCGGTGAACGTCATCAACGTGAAGTCTTTCGGCACCACCGAGTTCTGGCTGTCCACCGTTAAGGTGACCGCCCTGTGCGCGTTCATCCTGTGCGCCGGCTTCCTCGTCTTCTTCGGCCAACTCAGGGTCCGTGGCGGGCGGGGCCGCGAGGGCTTGCTCGAAGAGTTCCTGTCCGGCGAAACAGATCTGCTCGGCCGGATGGGTCCGGTTGAAGGCGACGAGGTCGGCGAGGTCGCGGGAGCCCCGGCGGGTGGCGAGGTGGGATTCGACGAACACCGGTTCCTGTCCGAACAACCGCCCACGAAGCTCACTCCCCCGCGCCCCGACCCGTCTCACGCGTCGTCTCACGCGTCGCCTCGTACGCCGTCGCCTCGTACGCCGTCAGCGCGGCGGCCAGGCGGCGCGCGTCCGCCGGAGCCGTGGCGTCGTAGCCGGTCAACAGGTGGATCCGGCCGAGCCTGTACGTCAAGGTGTTGCGATGCAACGTCAGGGCGTGCGCGGCCTCCGCGCGCCGGTAGCCCGACGCGATGAACTGCCGCAGGGTGTCGAGCAAATGGGGCTGGTCCGCCAGCGGCGCAAGGGTTCCGGCCAGCGCGTCGCGGGCCGGGCCCGGCTGCACCAGCTGGTACTCCACCGCAAGGTCGGCCAGCCGGTACAGCCGGGGAGACCGGCCCAGGGACTCCGCCAGCGCCAGCACCTCGCAGGCCTCCGAGTGCGCCCGCGGAGCCGCCGCGTGCTCGCGCGCGGTCGCGGCCGCCGCGATGCGCCGCAGCCCGGTCACGGCATCGAGCCGCGCGAGCAGCCGTCCCGCCGTGCACGACCGCGACCCCCGCGACCCCGGACCCGCCCCCGCGCCGTCCTCCTTCGCGAGGGGTACGAGCAGCACCCCGCCCCCGCCTTTCAGCGTGGCCAGCACCTCCGGTCCCCGGTCGAGTTCGCTCCGTACGGCCCGCAGCACGCCCGCCCCGGCCCCCGCACCAGCCCCTCCCGGCGCGTCGGGCAGCCGGAAGACGACCACGTCGTAGCGCTCCGCGAGGGTGCGCCCGTAGCGCTCCGCCGCCCGCCAGACCGGACGCCCGGCGAGCAGGACGTCCGCCAGGTCGCGCCCGCCCTCGCGCTGTTCCCAGTCCAGGTCCGCCTGTTCGCGCACGTACGCCGCCGCCACCTTCGGCATCACCTCCCCCAGGAACCCGAGCAGCCGGGTCCCCAGCAGGTACGGATCCACCGGCGCGTCCCCGGCGCCCGCTGCCGCCAGGCACAGCTTCCACGCCTCGCTCGCCCCCAGCGAGTACACCCGCAGGACCGCCTCCAGCGGCACCCCGTCCCTCGCCCGCTCGGCGCCCCACGCGACCGGCGCGGCCAGCTCCGGCGCGGCCGGGAGACGGCCCTCGGCCAGGGTGGTGAGGAACAGGCGCAGCACCGCCTCGGCATTGGCGAGGAGGTCCCCGTCGAGTTCGCTGTCGGGCAGCAGCCGGTAGGCGGGGACCTCGGCGGTCAGGTGGGCGACGGTCGCCGCGGCGATCTCACCGACCCGGGGCAGCAGCGCGGCGGCGAATTCCGGACTCGTCCATCCCGGCATTGTCACCGTGCACAAACGCGGGTGGAAGCTTTATGCGCGTACCGCCAGGGGACAGGGGGGCCGGGCCGGAGCATCCTGTGCAGTCCGACCAGAACGGCACACCCCCACAGGAGAGTTGGATGACAGCGACCGCACGTCCCGTCCGCAGGTGGCTCGCCCGGGCCGCCCTCCCCCTGGCACTCGCGCTGGCCGCCACGGCCGCCCCGGCGCAGGCTCAGGCCGCCCCCGACGCGGCGCCCGCCGCTGCGGCCTCCGGGGGCATCAACGACTTCTCCTGCCGTCCGAGCACCGCCCACCCGGAACCCGTGGTCCTGCTCCACGGCACCTTCGCCACCTGGTACGAGGACCTCAACTTCCTCCAGGCCGACCTCGCCGCCCGCGGCTACTGCACCTTCGCCCTCACCTACGGCGCCTACGACGGCTTCCCGCTGGTGGGCGGCCTGAAGCCGGTGGCGATCTCCAACGTGGAGATCAAGGATTACGTCGAGCGGGTGCGCGCCGCCACCGGCGCCGCCAAGGTCAGCGTCGTGGGCCACTCCGAGGGCGGGCTGCAGGCCCTCTACCTCGCGAAGATGCAGGGCATCCAGCAGCACATCAAGGCGGTCGTCGCCATCGCGCCCCCGACCCACGGCACGGACGCCTCCCGCCTGGTCGCCCTCGGCGACCAGGTCCTCGGCCGTGGCACCCTCGACGGCATCGTGGCCACCCTCGGCTTCCCGGTCCTGTCCGACGAGTTCCCGGGCGGGCCCGCCATCGTGGCCCTGAACAACGGTCCGGTGGCCCAGCGCGGGATCGCCTACACGATCATCTCGTCCCGCCACGACGAACTCGTCACCCCCACCGAGACCGCGTTCGTCCGCGAACCGGGCGTCAACAACCACTACGTGCAGGACTCCTGTCCCCTCGACCCGGTGGGCCACATCGGCGAGGCGTACGACCTCAACGTCTGGCACCTGGTCCGCAACGCCCTCGACCCCGGCCGCGCGACACCGATCCTGATCTGCGCCGTCGGCTCGCCCGGCTGAGAACTCGCATCGAAATGATCTTCGAGGCGGTGGAAGACTCCGGGAGCGTTGGATAGCGGTGCGGAGTGGCTCGACCGAAGCCGTAGGAGGTCGAAGGCGGGCTGGACGCGCACTCACCTGCCGGTGACGCCCGGCAAGCAGCGGAGAGGACCAGGGACACCTCCACGCACTCACCCTCCTGAAACGGGGATCTTGACGTGCGAGTGCTGCCGCAGCCAGAGGCAAGCCGTGATCAACAGGCCGGTGAAGACGGTCAGGAGCAGGACACAGAGCCACATCTGCCGGCTTCCCGGATCCAGCCACCCCGCCCAGGCGGCCGCACCCGCCCAGAACAGGACTCCGACGGTGTAGAGGGAACGGACCCGGCGCAGCCGGCGTGCGGCCCGCAGGAAGGTGAGGTGTTCGCGCATCGGTGCCATGCCGGCCGTGTACCCCGCAGTCGCACATCTTCACACGGGACCTCGTCCCCCTCTTGGCCGTACGGATCGATCTCCCGCTCGCGGCGCGGGCCGACCGTGCGGCGGGCCGTCAGAGCCTCGGGGCCGCGGGCAGAGTGGTCTCGCACCCCGCTTTCGCCGCCGCGCGCAGGGCCGCCTCGCGAGCGAGCGCCGACAGCGCCCCTGGTTCACCACGTGTCGCGGCATCGAACTCTGTTCCCGCGGTCACCCGCAGCGCGGTCACCCCGGCAGACCGGGCCGGACCGGCGCACTTCGCGATCGCCGTGGCGGATCGGGCGGTGAAGTCGAAGCCGCTCTCGTCCGGCGCGGCGCCCCGGGACTCGACCACCCTCAACGAGAAGAAGCCCTCGGTTTGGCTCTCGCCCTCGAAGGAGATCTCCCGGCTGAGCAGACACACCCGGTCCCCCGAGGGTTCTGCTTCCACCTTCCGGCCGCGGCCGGCGAACAGCATCAACGCGCAACGCGTCAGGGTCCACGAGCCCTTCGCAGGCCACCCTGATCGCCTGCCGGCTCTCCGCCGGGCCGTCGAAACGGTCGTACGCGAGCAAGCCTCCTGCCGCCACGGCGGACACCACGACGAGCAGCCCGGCCTTGACGAACCTCCGGTTCCCGATTCCGGCCGTACGGTCCCCCTCCCCCGTCGGCTTTCCCCCACCGCCGCCGGTACGGGCGTCATGTCGGGAAGGGACGCACCCCTACCCGGCGCGGTTCCTGACGCGGGCCCGCGGAACGGCGACGGCTGCCAGGTGCCGCAGCATTGATCATCGGCACACGCGACCGTCGATCCGCTCGCGCAGCAGGTCGGCGTGGCCGCAGTGTCGTGCGTACTCGCTGATGTGCGCCACCAGGATCTGGCGAAGCGGCATCTCGCCCGACTGTGCGCCGAGATCGGGAAAGCAGGCGATGAATCGGTCGGTCAGCTCGCTCTCAGCCCGCCACCGCTGCCAGGCATCCGCCACGACCGCCGGGTCGGCGACCGCGCCGTTCCAGTCGCCGTCACGGTCTTCGACGGTGCGGTAGATCCTCGGCAAGTCCTCGCCGGCCATCCGGCGGAAGTTCCGTTCGCCCTCGGCCATGTGTCTCACCAGCCCGAGCAGGGACATCGTGGACGGCGGTACGGAACGCCGGGCCATCTGTCCCACCTCCAAGCCCGCACACTTCGTCGTGAGGCTCAGACGGTAGCGACGCAGACCATCCAGCAGCATGCCGCGTTCGCCGACCCTTTCGACGTCGGTCTCGCGCGGGACGCCATCGGGGTCGGCCCACAGGGCAGGGCAGGGAGCCCGAGGAGCCCACCGAGCCGCCGCTGCCTGACAGTCACGCGCGTCCGAGTCCACGACCGCATCGTGGCGCACGGCGATTGTGGCCGCCACCGAATACCGGTGACGGATCCTGCCCACCGGCGAGCCCTCTCACCATCCACCCCGCCCCGCCCACGTACCTGCCACCGAGCAACGGCGTCGGCTGTGGCGTCGGCACCGGCCTATCGCGCACGGCGCGTGAACCGGCGATCAGGCTTGCCGGCGGGCTCGGGTGGTGCGGCGCTTGACGGCCCGGCGTTCTTCTTCGGTGAGGCCGCCGCACACGCCCATGTCCTGTCCCCCTTCGAGGGCCCATCGCAGGCAGTCGCGCAGGACCGGACAGCGGCGGCACACCGCCTTTGCCTCCTCGATCTGGAGCAGGGCCGGACCGTTGGTACCGATGGCGAAAAACAGGTCCGGGTCTTCCGCCCGACACGCCGCCTCGTGACGCCAGTCCATCGTCGTATCTCCATTCGCGTCGCCGGATGCTTCTCCGCCCACCTGACCGGTATCGCGAGCCGTATGCAGAGTTGGGCCCCAGCAGCCGGGACAGGGCGTGCCCGCGTGCCCAGGGCGCGGCCGGTTCCGCCTGTCCTTCGCCGCCCAGAGCGGATCCGAGCTCGGGCCACGGACCGCACGGGGGGCGGGCGTACGGAGCCGGATCAGCGGCCGAACGTGTCGATCCCCTCCACGAGCCAGCGCCCGTCTCGGTCCACCAGGTCGACGGCGAACATCGCGCCCGCGTAGACCCCTTGGTCCTGAGGGCTCGGCTTCTCCGTGCCGGCCGTGCCCACGCTGCTCTGGTCGGCGAAGACCAGGACGCGCGCCCGGTCGCCGTCGATCCGCTCGACCGCGCTGTCCGTGACCGTCGTGGTGATCACCGTCTTCTGCTTCTCCGCCCCGGCGAGGACGTCCTTGAAGAGTGCCTGGTGCTGCGTGACGGCCTTGCCCGTGAGCAGGGTCTTCTTCGCGTTCTCGAAGGCGGCGGGCTTCGCCTGGTCGTACGAGAAGAGGGAGGCGACGGCCTTGGCGGTCTGGCCCTTGATCTCGCTGGTGCGGGCGAGGTCGGTGAGCGCGGTGTTGCCGCGTGCGGGCTCGTCGCGCAGCGCCGCGGACCGGCTGTGGGCGAATCCGGCGAAGGCGCCGAGGAGGAGGGTGAGGGCGCACAGGACCAGGAGGGAGGCGGAGTACCTCCGACCGCTCCTGCCCTTGGAGGTCGCGGTGTCCCCGGTCGCTCCCTCCCGCTCGGGCGGCTCCTGACCCTTCGTGCCGGCAGGGCCCTTCTCCGCGTTGGCGTCGGCGGGCGCGGGCGCCGCGGGGACCGTGGGGTTGCCGACGGCCTGGCGGCGGCGCTGTCGGTTGATGAGGTGGCGGGTCGTCGACATCGTGCCTGTCCTTCTGGGGTACGGGCGGCGCTGGGTGCGGGCGGCTCTCGCGGTGCTTCGGTCGGTCAGCCGGACGCCGTACCGCCCATGGGGGCCTGCCCCAGCGCGCTGAGCTTCCAGTGGGTCCCGGTGCGGGTCAGTTCGCCGAGCATGCGGCTGTCCTTGTCGCTGCTCTTGGCGTCGGCCGCCTTCACCGTGATCCGGAGGGCGACCAACACCCTGGCCCGTCCCGCGCGGTCGTCCAGCTCGGTGACGGCGCCGGACAGCACCCGGGCCGTCGTGACCGTCTTGGCCGCCGTGACCTGCTTCGCGAACTCGGCTCGACCCTGGGCGAGTTGTTCGTGCAAATCACCGGTCGTCGACGACTCCCAAAGGTCGAGTCCCTGTTCGACCTTGGTGTGGTCGAGGGTGTTGAGGTTCTGCACGGCCTGTTCCGCCTCCGTGAGCGCCCGGTCGCGCTGGACGGCGTACGCGGCCGACTCGTCATGGCTCGCCCCGTACCAGTCCTGGGCCGCCCAGGCGGCGAAGGCGCCCGCGATCAGGGTGAGCACGAGAGCGACGGCCAGGATCGGCCGGGTGCCCGCCAGGGCGCGGACTGTGAGTGTCATGGGGTGTTCCCGTCTCCCGCTCATCTCTCAGCGGGCCTTGATGTCGACGATCTGCCACCGGTCGTCCAGATACCGGGCGGTGACGGTCAGTTGGGCTGCGGCCGAGGTGGTGGCGCCCTCGTCCCGCCGCGAGGTCTGGTCCAGGAGAACCAGGAGTCGGGCGGTGTCCCCGTGCAGTTCGATCACCCCGGTGCGAACGACCCGCGTGTTCAGGGTGATCTTCTGCGTCTCCAGGTTCGCGCGGAGCCGGCCGAACAGGTCGTCGTACTGCCGGGCCGCTTTCCCCCCGAGCACCGTCCGTGCCGACCGGGCGGTGGCTTCGGCGCCGGTCGGGGTGTACGAGAAGATCCTGGCCAGTCCGTCGCCGACCTCGCCGTTGATCCGCTCGGTGGTCGCGGTGTCGGTCAGGGCGCGGTTCTGTGCGGACGGGGCGGAGCGCAGCTGGTGCGCGCCGTAGAGGAAGGCTCCCCCGCCCGCGAGCAGGAGGGTGACGGCTGCCGCCAAGGCCACCGTGCGCCACCGACCGCGACCGCCGAAGCGGGAGCCGGGGTCGGGGCCGGGGTCGGGGTCGCAGCCCTGGTTGGCGTCCTGGACGTCCGGGGCGGAGTCCCGCGCCTCCGGGTCGGCCCCGTCCGGCTCGTCGTACCCGGCCGCCTCGGCCTTCACGATCGGCTCCCGCGGGGGTTCGGTCTCCGCGTTCCTGCCCGTCGTCTTCCACGAGAGTCGTGTCATTTCGCCTCGCTCCCCCCGGTGGCGGCGACCGAGGGAACATTGTCCGCCCCCGCCACCGGAACGGCGCTCAGCGCCTTGACCTTCCACGTGTCGACGCCCGTGCGTTCCAGGACGGCTTCGAGCCGCTTGCGGTCGCTCGTCGTCTTCGAGGCGCCCTGGGGCGTGACGTCGACGCGCACGGTCGCGATGAGCTTCGCCGTGCCCGCCCGAATGTCCAGCGCGGTGACGGCCGCCTCGGTGACGGTGGCGCGGGCCGATGCGCCCACCGTCGCCGGGGTGGCGCCCAGTTCGGTGTGCAGGGGCCCGGTGGAGGCATCGCGCCACGCCTCGATCCCGGCCTCCGCGTGTTCGCGCGTGGACGCGTCCAGGGTGTTGAGCACCGCGATGTGCTCACGGCCCTCGGCGAGGGCCGCGTCCCGCTCCCGACCGAAGGCGAGGCCGTCGTCGGTACGGGCGTGCGCGTACGTCCAGGCGCCGGTCCCGCAGAAGCCGAGGGCCACCGCCAGTGCCGCGCCGGCGAGGACGCGAGCCCGCCTCATCGGCCGCTGCCGGGGCCGAGGCCGAGCAACCCGGCCATGTCGGTGGGCCCGCCGCCTTGGCCGGGCAGGGCGAGTGCGCCGGGGAGGGCGGCCGTGGACGGCCCGCCGGCGGAGCCCGAGCTGCCCGAGGGCAGGGAGCCCGGTCGGGCCGGGGTGGGGACGGGGCCGCCCTTCGGGGCGTTCGCCGAGCCGCGCACGTTCGTCCCGGACGAGGCCGCGGCGGTGCAGGAGGCTCCGGTGTTGAGGGCGGGAGCGGTGCCGAGGTCGAGGCCGTTGCGGTAGCGCGTTCCGCCGTAGCCGGCGGTGCAGGGCAGGGGCTTGAAGAAGGTGACGGCCATGCCGAGGTTCATCCGTCCTCCGTCGACGGTGGTGGCGCCCGCGGAGACGGCCGCGGGGAACTTCACGAGGAGCTCCTCCATGCCGTGCTGCCGGGTGACGGCGATCTCCGAGGTGGTGAGCAGGTTGGCGAGGACCACGCCGAGGCTGGGGTCGAGGTCGCGCAGGAGGCCGCTGATCTGGGTGGTGGCGTCCGGCGTGACGGCGAGGAGGCGGCGCAGGTCGTTGTCAGAGCCCTTGAGGGTGACGGCCAGCTCGCGCGCACCCGTGGCGAAGTCGCGGATGGCCTGGCCTTCCTCCGCCTGGGTGCGCAGGACGACCTCGCCGTCCTGCATGAGGCGGGTGGTCTCGGGCAGGGCGCGGTCGGCGGCCTGGACGAACGCGCTGCCGCTGTCGATCAGGGCCTGGAGGTCGTCGCCGTGCCCCTCGAACGCCTTGCCCAGCTCGTCGACGACCGTGCGCAGCGAGTCCAGGGGGACGGACCGGGTGAGGTCGTTCATGCTGGTCAACAGGTCGGTGACCGGTGCGGGGACCTCGGTGTCGGCCTGGTCGATGCGGGCGCCCTCCCGGAGGTAGGGGCCGCTGTCGTTGTGGGGCCGCAGGTCGATGTACTGCTCGCCGACCGCGGACAGGCCGGCGACCACGGCCTTCGCGTCGGCGGGTACGGGGGCGGCCGACTTCTTGATGTGCAGCCGAGCCACGACCCCGTCGGCGGTGAGGTCGATCGCACCGACGCGTCCCACAGAGACTCCCCGGTAGGTGACGTCCGAGTGGGGGAACAGGCCGCCGGTTCGGGCGAGGTGGACGTTGACGGTGTAGTAGTCCGCGACGCCGACGTAGCGACCGAGGTCGGCGTAGCGGATGCCGAGGAAGCCGAGCGCGAGGACGGCGATGGCGAGGAACGCGAGGTTCTTCAGCCGTACGGCGAGGGTGATCACCGGTTCTTCCCTCCGTCCCTGGTCGCGGTGGGGGTGCCCGTGGTGCCCGGCGCCGTGCTCTGGACGGGCGGCAGCGGCAGCGGGGAGGTCGGCCGCGTGGACCGGCCGGCGGGCGTTTCCGGATCACCCGGAGGGGTCTCCGGGCCGGTCGGGGTGCCCGGATCGGTCGGGGTCTCAGGATCGGTAGGTGTCTCCGGGTCGGTGGGGGTGCCCGGGTCGGTGGGGGTGCCCGGGTCGGTCGTGGGAGGGGACGTCGGGGTGGGCGGGTCGGCCTTCGGGACGAGCGGGGGGATGATCTGGGTGCCCGGTACGGCGGCGATGTGCAGGTAGGTGTTGAGGTAGTCGCCCTTGACGCCCCGCATCACCTCGTCGGTGAAGGGGTACGTCAGCAGCACCTGGAGCGAGTCGGGCAGGTCGGCGCCCGCGTCGGCGAGTGCCCGCAGGGTCGGTGCCAGGGCCTTGAGGTCGGCGACCATGTCGTCCTTGCCGGCGTTGATGGTGGAGACGGCGACACCGGACAGCGTGTCGAGGGAGCGCAGCATGGTCAGGAGGGAACCCCGTTGGTTCTCCAAGGTCTTGAGGCCCGGTGACAGGTCGGTGAGGACCTTGCCGACGTCCTCCTTGCGTTCGGCCAGGGTGGCGGCGAGGCGGTTGACCCCGTCGAGCGCCTGGGTGATGTCGTCCCGGTGGGCGTCGAGTTCGGTCACGAGGGTGTTGACCCGCTCCAGCATGGAGCGGACCTCCGGCTCGCGTCCGCCCAGTGCGGAGTTCAGTTCCTTGGTGATGGTCTTCAGCTGGTTGACCCCACCGCCGTTCAGCAGCAGGGACAGGGCCCCGAAGACTTCCTCGACTTCGGTGTTGCGGCTGGTGCGGGCGAGCGGGATCGTGCTGCCCTGGCCGAGGCGGGCGCCGCCGGTGTCCTTGGCGGGGGCGGTGAGCTCGATGAACTTTTCGCCGAGCAGGCTGGACTGTTGCAGGCGGGCGCCCGCGTCGGCGGGCAGCCGGATGTCACCGTTGATCTTCATGGTGACGCGGGCCGTCCAGTCGCCGGTCCCGAGGCGGATCTCGGTGACGCGGCCGACGGCGACGTCGTTGACCTTGACCGCGGACTGCGGCACGAGGGAGAGGACGTCGGCGAGTTCGGCGGTGATCGTGTACGGGTGGGAGCCGAGGTCCGCGCCACCGGGCAGCGGCAGGTCCTCGATCCCGTCGAAGCGGGGCAGGTCCGCGGGCAGCATGGCCGCGGTGAGGACCACGACCGCGCCCAGAGCGACGATCCCGCCGATCCGGGGCCCGGCGGCTTTGCCGGCGAAGGGGTTGCGGCGCTTCACCGGTCCCCCTTCGCGGTGGTGGCCGCGGAGCCGCCGGCCACGGGCAGCGGGAGCAATGGTCCGCCCATGCTGATCTCGTTGAGGTTGGCCCGGCCGTCGAGGGTGCGGGTGTTCTCGTTGTACGCGCCCACCACGTTGGCCGCGGCGAGCGGGGCCACGTCGAGGGCCTCGGCGAGGGAGGCCCGCTGATCGACGAGGGTCTGGGTGAGCGGGACCAGCCGGTCGACGTTCTGCTTCAGCTCGCCCCGATGGTCCTGGATGAAGGTCTTGACCTGCGCGAGGGCCTTGCCCAGTTCGGCGAGGGCGCCCGCGAGGTCGTCCTTGTTGTCGGCGAAGAAGCTCACCACGTCGTCGAGGCGTTCCTGGGCGGTGCGGACGTCGCCGTCCTTGTCCTTGAGCATGGTCGTGAACGTCTGGAGCTGCCCCAGGGTGGCGAACAGGTCCTCGCTGCTGCCGTCCAGGGTCTTGGCCGCCTTGCCGAACTCCCGGATGGACGTGCCGATCGCGTCACCGTTGTCCTTGAGGTTCTCGGCGCCGGTGTCGAGCAGGCCGGACAGCGCACCGGTCGCGTTGGCGCCGTCGGGTCCGAGGGCCTTGCCGAGGTCGGTGATCGAGGCGTACAGCTGGTCGATCTCCACGGGAGTGCGGTTGCGGGAGGCGCCGAGGCGGGCATTGTGGGCGAGGGCGGGGCCCGAACCGGCGTACGCCGGGGTGAGTTGGACGTACCGGTCCGCCACGATGCTTGGGGCGACGATGACGGCCCGCGCGTCGGCCGCGACGCGGACCCCGTCATCGACGTGGAGACGGACGCGGACCCGGGTGCCCTCGGGTTCCACGGACTCGACCTCGCCGACGCGTACCCCGAGGATCCTCAGGTCGGATCCGGCGTAGACGCCCACGGCGCGGTCGAAGTAGGCGGTGACACGGATGCCGTCGGAGCCGAGGGCGCGGACGGCGACGAGCCCGCAGGCCGCCAGCACCACGACGGCGAGTCCGAGGACCAGGGATGTTCTCGGTTTGGTCATCATTCACCACTCCCCTTCGCCGCCGCCGCCTGCGTCTGCTGCGGCGGCCGGCATCCGGTCTTGGGCTGCGACGCCTCGGGCACATAGTTCCGGGGCACGACCCCGCACAGGTAGCTGTCGAACCAGTGGCCACTACCGAGGCTGTTGCCGACGAGCCGGTAGTAGGGGCCGACGAGGGCGAGGGTCTTGTCGAGCTGGCCGCTGTTCTTCTCCAGGACCTCGGTGACCCGGCCGAGGGCCTTGAGGGTGGGACCGAGTTGGCGGTCGTTGTCGTCGACGATCCCGCTGAGCTGCGTTCCCAGGTCCCGGCTGCCCTTGAGCAGGGCCCGGATCGCGTCGCGCCGGTCCTTCAGTTCGCCGAGCAGCGAACCGCCGTCCTCGATGAGGGTCTCGAAGCTCGAATTCTTGCCCTCCAGCGTCTTGGTGAACGTCGCGCTCCCCTTGAGGAGTTGCGCCAGTTGGGCGTCGCGGCTGGAGACGGACTTGGACAGTTCGGACAGGCCGGTGGCGGCGCTGCGCACGTTCGGCGGGGAGTTCTTGAAGGTGTCGGAGATCGTCTGGAAGCTCTCGGCGAGCTTTTTGGTGTCGATGGCGTCGACGGTCCCGCTCAGGTCCTGGAACGCCTGGGTCACGTCGTACGGGGAGGTGGTGCGCGCCAGCGGGATGCGGCTGCCCGGGTCCTGGCGTCCGGCGCCCAGCGGGTCCAGGGCCAGGTACTTGTCGCCGAGCAGGGTCTTGATGGCGATGGCGGCGGTGGAGCGGTCGCCGACCCAGGCGTCCCCGACGCCGAACGTCACCTTCACCTTGGGCCCGTCGAGGGCGACCCCGGTGACCGAGCCGACCTTGACCCCGGCGATGCGCACCTCGTCGCCGGTGTCGAGGCCGGCGGCCTCGGTGAAGTCGGCGCTGTAGGTGGTGCCCGCGCCGGTGAACGGAAGGCGGTCCACGTTGTAGGCGAGGACGGCGAGCAGGGCCAGCACGACGAGTCCCACGGCCGCCACCGCGACGGGGTCGCGGTCCTTGACGGGGGTGAACCTGGGCGGGCGGCTCATCCTCGGCACCTCGATTCGGTGACGACGATTCCGGTCGGCGGCGTGGAGCCGTCGGAGGTGCTCACGCCGCTCACGCGGGCCTCGCAGAGGTAGAGGTTGAACCACGATCCGTACGAGGACAGCCGGGCCAGGGCGGTCATCTTGCCCGGGGTGCGGTTGAGGAAGTCCTCGATCTGCGGAGTGTGGTCGCCGAGGGTGTTCGAGAGGCGGCCCAGTTCACCGATGGTCTGCTTCAGGGGGGCGCGCCCTTCTTGGAGGAGCCCGGCGGTCACGGTGGTGAGGTCGCCCATCGCCTGGACGGCCTCGCCGAGCGGTTCGCGGTCGTCGTTGAAGCCGGTGACGAGCTTCTGGAGGGTGACGACGAGGTCGTCGAAGGCGGCCTCGCGCGTGTTGATCGTGTCCAGGACGGTGGTGAGGTTGCCGACCACTTGGCCGATCAACTTGTCCTTGGCGGCGACGGTCTGGGTGAGTGAACCGATGTGGCGCATGAGGCTGTCCACGGTGCCGCCCTCGCCTTGGAGCACTTGGACGAGTGATTCCGAGAGTTCGTTGACGTCGCTCGGCGACAGGCCCTCGAAGAGCGGCTTGAACCCGTTGAAGAGCAGCGTCATGTCGAGCGCGGGCGTCGTGCGGTCGAGGGGGATCGTGGAGCCGGGCCGCAGGGTGCCGCTCACGTCGCCGCTGCCCCGGTCGAGGGCCACGTAGCGTTGCCCGACCATGTTGAGGTACTTCACCCCGGCGGTGACCGAGCCGGGGAGCGGGCGGTCCTCGCGGATGCGGAAGGTGACCTGGGCGGTACGCCGGTCGACGACGCGGACGTCGGTCACCTCCCCGACCTTCACGCCCGAGATCCGGACGCTGTCACCGCCGATGAGCCCGGTGACGTCGGTGAACAGCGCCTTGTACGAGCGGGTGCCGGAGCCCACTCCGGTGTTGGCGATGCTGAGCGCGAGCACGGTCGTGGCGAGCGCAGTGACAAGGACGAAGATCAAGGACTTGACCAGCGGGCCGGTCAGGGGACGCCGTCGGGTGTGGGCGTGGTCGTTCGTCACTTGAGGACCACCTCCGCTCCGCGGTACGCGGGGCCCGCCAGCAGGCTGCTCCAGTCGGGCAGGTCGCCGGGGGTCTTGCCGGTGGCCGGGGCGAGCAGTTCGTTCAGGAGGTCGTTCTCCTGGGGTGAGTTGGCGGGCCCGAGGTTCTGCTCGGCCGCCGCCGTGGCGCGGGCGGCGGGTGCGACTGGGACGCCGAGGTAGGGCACGGGATAGCAGTGCGGTCCGCCGCCCGCGGTGTAGGAGGGGGTGTCGCGGCCGGGTACGTACGCGCCGCGCGAGGGCACGGTGACCACGTTGACGTGCAGCCCGGGCTGGTCGGTGCCCTTGCCGAGCGCCTTGTCCATGGCGGGCACGAACTCGGCGAGGGTGCGCAGTGTGCAGGGGAACGAGGAGGAGTACTCGGCGAGCAGCTCCAGGGTGGGCCTGCCGGTGGCGCTGAGCCGGATGATGTTGTCCTTGTTCTGGCGCAGAAAGGCGGTCATGTCCTGCGCGGTGCGGGTGGTGGCACCGAGGGTGCCCGCCAGCTCGCTCTCCTTCTCGGCGAGCGTGCCGCTGGTGGTGGTGAAGTCGGTGAGGGCCGTCACGATGTCCGGGGCCGCGTCCGCGTACAGGTTGCTGACCTTCACGAGTTCCTGGAGGTCCCGGTTGAGCGTGGGCAGTTCGGGGTTGAATTTCTTCAGGTGGGCGTCCAGTTGGGCCAGCGTGGTGCCGAGCTTGTCGCCGCGCCCTTCGAGCGCCTTGGAGACGGCGGACAGGGTGGCGGAGAGCTTCTGCGGCTGGACGGCGGTGAGCATGGGCAGGACGTTGTCCAGAACCTGCTGGAGCTCCACGGCGTTGCCGGAGCGGTCCTCGGGGATGACGTCACCGGCGCCGATCGGCTTGTCCGAAGGCGACGGCGGCGGGACGAGCGCCACGAACCGTTCGCCGAACAGGGTCGTCGGCAGCATCTGGGCCCGCACGTCGGAGGGGACGTCGTCGAGGGTGGCGGGATCCATGGCAAGGGTGAGTCGGGCTCCCCTCTCGGTGGCTTCGATGGAGCGGACCTCCCCGATGACGACGCCGCGCAGTTTGACCTCGGCGCCCGGGTGCATCTCGTTGCCGACGCTGCCGGTCTCGACGGTGATCGGGGCGCTGCTGGTGAACTGTTCGTCGTAGACGGCGATCGCCAGCCAGACGAGGAGGGCGGGGACCAGGAGGAAGACGACTCCGGCGAGCCGGCGGCGCAGGGTTTCACCCCGTGGGCTGCTCATCTCACCCCGCCACCTTCACGGTCGTGGTCGCGCCCCAGAGGGCCAGCGACAGGAAGAAGTCGGTGACGCTGATGACCACGATGGCGTTGCGCACGGACCGGCCCACCGCGATGCCGACGCCGGCGGGGCCGCCGGAGGCACGGAAGCCGTAGTAGCAGTGGGCGAGGATCACCATCACGCTGAAGATCAGGACCTTGAGGACGGACAGCACGACGTCCGTCGGGGACAGGAACAGGTTGAAGTAGTGGTCGTACGTGCCTGGGGACTGGCCGTTGAACAGGACGGTCACGTAGCGCGAGGCGATGTAGGACGAGAGGAGTCCGATCGCGTAGAGCGGGATGATCGCGACGACGCCCGCGATGATGCGGGTGGTGACCAGGTAGGGGATGGAGCGGATGCCCATGCCTTCGAGGGCGTCGACCTCCTCGTTGATCCGCATCGCGCCGAGTTGGGCGGTGAAGCCGGCGCCGACGGTCGCGGAGAGGGCGAGCCCGGCGACCAGGGGTGCGATCTCGCGGGTGTTGAAGTACGCGGAGACGAACCCCGTGAACGCGGCGGTGCCGATCTGGTCGAGGGCCGCGTAACCCTGGAGGCCGACGACGGTGCCGGTGAACAGGGTCATCGCGATCATCACACCGATGGTGCCGCCGATCACTCCGAGGCCGCCGGAACCGAAGGCCACCTCGGCGAGCAGCCGTTGGACCTCCTTGAGGTAGCGGCGCAGCGTGCGCGGGATCCAGGCCAGCGCCTTGACGTAGAACAGGAGCTGGTCGCCGGACCGGTCGAGCCAGACGAACGGGGAGGCCATCGCCTCAGCCTCCCTTCGGCGGGACGATTTGCAGGTAGATTCCCGTCAACACCATGTTCACGAAGAACAGCAGCATGAACGTGATGACGACGGACTGGTTGACGGCGTCGCCGACCCCCTTGGGACCGCCGCGCGGGTTGAGACCGCGGTAGGCGGCGACGATGCCCGCGATGAACCCGAAGACCAGGGCCTTGAACTCGCTGATGTACAGGTCGGGCAGTTGGGCGAGGGCGGAGAAGCTGGACAGGTAGGCGCCCGGGGTGCCGCCCTGGAGGATGACGTTGAAGAAGTAGCCGCCGAGCGTGCCGACGACGGACACCAGGCCGTTGAGGAGCACGGCCACGCCCATCGTTGCCAACACCCGCGGCACGACCAGGCGCTGGACGGGCGAGACGCCCATGACTTCCATCGCGTCGAGCTCCTCGCGGATCTTGCGGGAGCCGAGGTCGGCGCAGATGGCGGAACCGCCGGCGCCGGCGATGAGCAGGGCGACGATGAGCGGGCTCGCCTGCTGGATGACGGCGAGGACGCTGGCTCCTCCGGTGAAGGACTGCGCGCCCAACTGCTGGGTGAGCGAGCCGACCTGGAGGGCGATCACCGCGCCGAACGGGATGGAGACAAGGGCGGCGGGCAGGATCGTGATGCCGGCGATGAACCAGAACTGCTCGACGAACTCCCGGAACTGGAAGGGCCGTCTGAAGATGGACCGGCCCACCTCGGCCGCGAGGGCGAAGAGGCGGCCGGTCTGCCGCAGCGCGCCCGTGATCACGAGCCGCTCCGGCCGGTCGGAAGCCGCAGGGTCGGCGCCTGCGCCCCGCGCGCGTACGTGTCCTCGATGGCGGCGCGGGCGGCGGGCGGCAGGGTGTCCAGCATGCCGAGGACGCGCTCGCGGCGCCTGAGGGCCGCCTGGCGCGGAGGCAATCCGGGCGAGGGCTCCAGTTGTGGGACGATGACCCGGGGCGCGGTGGGCGCGGTGCCGGCCACGGCGATCTCGGCGGCGAGCGTGGCCTCGTCCTTCTCCTCGGACATTCCGATGGGGCCTTCGCGCCGGCCCGCGAGGAACTGTGCCACGACGGGCTCGTCGCTGGTGAGCAGTACTTCGCGCGGGCCGAAGGTGACGAGGTTGCGCCGGAAGAGCATCCCCATGTTGTCGGGGACGGTCGCGGCGATGTCGAGGTTGTGGGTGACGATGAGCATCGTCGCGTCGATCTGCGCGTTGAGGTCGATCAGCAGCTGCGAGAGGTTCGCGGTACGGACGGGGTCGAGGCCGGAGTCCGGTTCGTCGCACAGCACGATCTGCGGGTCGAGCACGAGAGCGCGGGCCAGTCCCGCCCGCTTGCGCATGCCGCCGCTGATCTCGCCGGGTAGCTTGCCCTCGGAGCCGATCAGCCCGACGACGTCGATGCGCTCCATGACGATCCGGCGTATCTCGGACTCCTTCTTCCGCGTGTGCTCGCGCAGTGGGAAGGCGATGTTGTCGAAGAGGGACATGGACCCGAAGAGGGCGCCGTCCTGGAACATGAGGCCGAAGAGTTTGCGGGCCTCGTATATGTCGCGCTCGGGACTGTTCACCATGTCGACACCGGCTACGAGGACGCGTCCCCGTTCCGGTTTCAGCAGTCCGATGAGCGACTTGAGGAACACCGTCTTCCCGGTGCCGGAGGGACCGAGCATGACGCTCACTTCCCCCGCGGGCAACGTCAGGGTCACGTCCTGCCAGATGTTCTGTTTGCCGAAGGACATGGTCAGACCCTCAACGGCTATTTCGATTCCCATACCACCTCCAGCAGACGTGTGCCGCGTGTGCGTCGCGGGCCGCACGTTAGGTCGTTCACGATCACCGGGACAATAGGCAGGACATCAATTCGGCCAGGCGACGCCGAATTTGTCACCGCGCGGACAAAATCGGGTGCACCACTTGTCTCCGAGGAGACACAATCGGACCCGCGGGTCCGTGGGTCGGATCCGCGGAGCCCCACCGAGAGACGTCCGTCCCGGTGGGAGGCCCGGCCGAGACGTCCGTCGTCCGCCGGAACTCCTGCCGTCGGGGGCCGCCAACCAGGTGTCGAGCTGCGCACCGGGAACGCTACGGCCCAGTAACATCTGGCGGCAATAAGCGGGGCCCGAGTTTCTCGCGAAACCCCCACGTCCGGGCACCCCTTGTCACACGGACCACATATGCGCGGCGCCACTTGTCACGCGAGCGATAATTCTCCGCTCGTCTCGAAATGCATACGCCCCGACCCTTGGCACGATGCGGCAACACGATGGACGATCGATCGAAATTATCGACATTGCGCACCCAGGGGCTAAGGCTGCGCCGGGGACCGCTCACCCTGCGAACAGTGAATCGACGCTGCTCAAAGAATCTTGAACTACGCCATTGTTCAGCCAAGTTTCCCGCAAGTAACGTCAGCGTCGCGGCCGAGGAAAACCGAGCCGCGGGCCGTCTGTGTTTCCCCATCCCACAGCCGCGGCCCACCTCTGCCGGTCAATCCCCAAGGAGAGTCCCAGAGTCATGAAGACCACCATCAGAAACCTCGCCGTCGTCACCGGCGCCGCTGCCGCCGCCTTCGCCCTGACCGCGGGGCCGGCCTCGGCCGTGCCGTCCACCACGTGGACCGTCAACCCGTCGCCCTCCACCTACACGGCGACGAACAGCGGGAACATCGTCCTCAGCGTCAACGGCATCGCCATGACGTGTACGACGTCGGGCGCCTCCGGCTCGATGGCCAGCGCCACCGGCAACCCGGCCACCGTCGGCTCGATCAGCGCCATCAACTTCGGCGCCTCCGGCTCGCCCTGCACCAGCGTCCTGGGCAACGTCACCACCGTCGCGACCGTTCCGTGGACCGTGGTGGCCCAGGACTACACCGCCGCGACCGGCGTCACCAAGGGCTACATCGGCAATGTCGACGCCAAGGTCACCGTCGGTGCCTGCGTCTTCCGCGTGACGGGCAAGGCGTCCAGCACCTACACCAACTCGACGGGCAAGCTGGCGGTCGCCAGCACCTCCGGTGAGCTCACCGTCGTCTCGTCGACCAACTGCGGCAGCGCCGTCCCGGTCGGCGCCAAGCCGATCTTCACCGGCGCCTACCTGGTCAAGAAGACCGGCACCACGGTCATCCCGACCATCGTCGGCACCAACCCGTAAGTCGCGCGGGAGTGTCACCGGCACTCCCGGGTCCGTGCGCCCGACCGGCGAGACCGGCCGGGCGTTCGCCGACCCCCGGCGCCCCCGTCGCCCCTCGACGGCACCGATACCGGCGCCTACGCCCACCCGACACGCCGACCGGCCGCTCCGGCCGTCGGCGCCCCGGTCGATCCCCGAGCGGAGCAAGTGATGAGAGGCCACCGTCCCGCCCTGCGCACGCGCCACGTCCGTGCGCGCGGTGCGGCGATCGCCGCCTTCGTGGCGCTCGCCCCGTTGATCCCATCGGCGGTCGCCGCAGTGGGCTCGCAGGAGATCACCGCGAAGCTGCCCTACGACTGCGCCCTGCCGTCGGGTCCGCAACGCGCCGCAGTACGGGTTACGGCCACCTTCCCCGACCGGGCCACGGCCGGTGAACCCGTCCGCCCCACCGGGGTCACCACCACGGTCGAGCTGCCCGCCGCGGCCGTCGCCGACCTGAGGGCCCTCAAGGCCACCACCGTGGTGCCCGAGACCAGGCTGTCCCTCGACGTCGCCCAGCACGGGGCGACGGCGCAGGCCCTCTGGCGGGGCACCGGCGCCGCCCCGCCCGTCGTCGTTCCCCCCGAAGGCCCGCTGACCCTCACCACCAGCGGCGACGCCCCGGTCGTGACGGCGGGCGCCGACGGCGACCTCACCCTCACGGCCACGACCCTGGGCATCGACCTCGCACTCGGCGGCGCCGGCGGCGCGCCGCTCACTCCCGCGTCCCTCTCCCTCGACTGCGTCCTCGCGAAGGACGCCGACGGCCACGGCCTGTTGGCCACCGTGCCGATCGGCCCGGGCCCCTCCACCCCGACCCCGGGTGGCTCGTCCTCCCCGTCGAATGCGGCGTCCGGCCGGCCGACGGGCTCCGCGTCCCCCGCGAACTCCGCCTCCCCCACGGTCCCCGGCGCCCCGAAGGGGTCGCCGACGCCGGGGACTTCCGCGCAGGGGGCGGGAGGGGGCAAGGCGCCGAAGGTCGGCGACGCCCGCACCGGGGTGTCGGCCGGCCGGCCGCAGGCGCCGCCCTGCATCAAGAAGGACCCGACCGACAAGTCCCTCACCGCGTACATCACCGGCTACTCGAACGTCCGCAAACTGGGCGGTGCCTCGATGATCCCGGTGTCGTGCGTGCAGATCGAACAGGGTGACCCGGACATCGCCTTCCCGCCGGACGGGAGCATCCACCTGCTCCAGAAGTCGGCCGCCTATCTCGACTACCAGGGCCGCAAACAGACCCCGCCCTTCAAGTCCACCTTCCTGACCTTCGGTTTCACCCCGACGACGGCGACCATGATCCTGGAACAGGCGGGGCCCATGACCGTCGCTTCGGACGTCCTGCTCGTCTTCCCCGACAACATCGCGGAGACGTACGTGCGCGCCCCGCTGGTCCTGCGCGTACTGGACGTCGAGGTCAACGGCACGCGCCTGGACGTCGGCCCGTCCTGCCGCACCGAGACCCCGCTCAGCTCCCCCGAGCCCGATCCGGCCACGTACCCGGGACCGCACCTGGTGATGCTCGGGAAGGGGCAGCTCATCAACGGAACGGACGCCACCGGTTACGTCCTGACCTCCGGCGGACCGCTGACCGGCGAGGTGACCATCCCCGCCTTCACGGGCTGCGGCGCGGGCGGCGAGGACCTGGACCGGCTGCTGACCGCGTCGATCTCGGGCCCCGGCAACTACGTCAAGCAGATCCAGGGCCAGACGTGCGCGGTGGGCGTCGAGGTACCGACCGAGGGCCAGTGCACCGAGGACCGCCAGCCGTACGTGGTCCCCGCGCCGGAGCGCTGACCCGCACCACCGCCCCGACACCCGGCGCACCCCGGCACCCCGCGCCCGGCACCCCCGCATGCCCGTACCGCCGCACCGCCGCACCACGGACCTGCACCTCCCCCGTCGTCGAAAGGCACTCCATGCCACTCGCCTCAGCACGCACCCGGCTCGCCACCGTTTCGGCGCTCACCGCCTTCGGCGCGTTCGCCTCCCTCGGCACGGCGACCGCCGCCACTCCGGCCCTCAACGGCGCTTGGTCCCCGTTCACCCGCTGCCCCGTCGACTCGCCGACGATGCTCGGGGCGGACGGTCTGGACAAGGCACCGCAGTGCGTCGTCTCCTCCTCCGCGAGCGGGTCCATCAAGCTCGGCAACACCAAGGTCATCACCGGTAACAGCAACCTCCAGATGGGCGTCGTACAGAACTCCGACGGCACCAGCTCGGTCGTCGCGCCCACCTCCGGGGCGATCATCGCCGACTCCGCGGCCGTGCCCGGCGGCCTCCTCGGACTGATGTGTCCGAGCGACATCCCGTTCATCACCAACATCTGCAAGCAGCTCACGGACGGCAAGCTCAACAAGATCACCGCGACCTTGGAGTCGGTGGGCACCCCCTCGAACTTCGACCAGATCGCCGGCGTCGTCACCGACCAGACCATCGTGAACATCCCGGTCCGCATCCACCTGGAGAATCCGTTCCTGGGGAGCAACTGCTACATCGGCACCAAGGACAACCCGATCGTCCTGAAGCCGAAGAACCTCGACTACCCGTCGTTCGCCGTGGAACGGTTCAACGGTGACGGCAGCCCCAACGAGGACGGCGAGATGAGCCGCCTCAACCTGCTCGGCTCCACCCAGAACGACACCTCCTTCGCCGTCCCCGGGGCCAGTGGCTGCGGTCTCGGACTGTTCGGATTGATCGACGCGGCCGTCAACCTCAAGACCGGTCTGCCGTCGGCGGCGGGCAAGAACAGCCTCACCCTCAACAACACCCAGACCTACCTGGGCGGCCTCTACGCCCCGGGCACGATCGCCCCCGACGCGGGTCGGCAGCTCGCCCGGAACTGGCACTCGGCGGTCAAGTAACGGTCATCGAAGGGCGATTCCCGGCCGACTCATCGACCTCCACCCCACCCTCCTGCGTAACTCGTGTTCAAGTGGTGTACTGCACAGCACAGTTGATTTAGCGTCAGCACATCACACTGGTGACACACCTGACGATCGTGCCCCGCGCGACCCAGTCGGCGGGGCACTGCCACACCACTCCCCCATGGGGCGCGCAGGAGAGCAAGGGGTCGGTCATGCCCTCAGTCGCACCACCACCGGACCTCGGTGAGCCGCTCGATCCGCTGCCGAGGGAGTTCGCGGCCTTGATGAGGCCCGAGGTCCCCGGCCTCATCAAGGAGATCCGCGTCGAGGTCCAACGCGTCTATCCGGTGTACGCGCGCCTGCTCAACGGGCCCAACGCGGACGCCATCCGCCAGGGTGTGGAACAGGCACTGGCCACGTTCGTGGAGCGCGTCGCCGATCCCGGCGCGAGCTCGGTCCTGCGCGACGAACTGCTGCGCAAGTTCGGCCGGGTGGAGGCGTACGAGGGCCGCGACCTCGACACCCTCCAGGGGGCCTACCGGCTCGGCGCGCGCATCGCGCTGCGCCGGGCCAAGACCATGGGCCGCCGGTACAACATGTCCCCCTCGCTGATCCTCGCCTTCGCGGACGCGCTCTTCGCCTACGTCGACGAGCTGGAGGCCCTCGCGCGCGAGGGCTACGCGGAGGTCCAGGCACGTGCGGCCTCCGAGGTGTCGGCGTTACGGAGGCAACTGCTCCACCTCATCCTCGTCGGGTCGCCCCTGCCCCTGACGACCATCACCGAGCTGTGCGAGCAGGCGTCCTGGGAACTCCCCGACCAGTGCACGCTGGTGGCGTTACGGGCTCCGGCCCCCGACCACGTACGGGCGTGCCTCGACCGGGACGTCCTCGCCGACCTCGGGATCCCGCAGCCGCACCTGCTGATCCCCGGGCCACTCACCCCCGAACGCCTGGCGATGCTCGAATCTGCCCTGGCGGGCACCCCGGCCGTCATCGGTCTGACCGTGCCACCGCCGCAGGCCGCCGACTCCATCCGGTGGGCCAGGAAGGTGTTGCAGCTCATCGACGACGGAATCGTCCCCGACGAGCCGGTGGTGCACTGCGAGGACCACATGACAACGTTGTGGCTCTTGTCCGACCCCGCACTGGTCACCCACATCGCAGCCCGCGAACTGGCTCCTCTGGGCGGCCTGACCGGCTCCCGGCGCGGGCGCCTGGTCGAGACGTTGCGCGTCCACATCTCCACGCGGGCCCCCGCCGAACAGGTCGGCGAGGTGCTCGGCGTCCACGCGCAGACGGTCCGCTACCGTCTGCGCAACCTCGACGCCCACCTGGGCGACCGCATCACGGACCCGGACCGCCGCTTCGCACTGGAGGCGGCCCTGCGCTCGCTCCACCTCCAGGGCAACGACTACGCGGACTGACCCCGCGCGGCCACCCGCCCGGCGGCGAGAGGGGGCGATGCCAAGGGACCGCCGTCGCTCGATCGGGCCGCATGCTCGTGCAAGTCGAAGGGAGGTGCCCGGCGCCTCCCGCGAACCGCACGGCAACGGCCGGCGCCCCTAGGCAGTGTCTTCAAAGGGGCTTGAGCCAGAGAATCAGGGACGCGATGGTGACGGCTGCTTGGTAGGACTCGCGGGTCTTGTCATAGCGAGTGGCGATCGCGCGGTACTGCTTCAGGCGGTTGAAGCAGCGTTCGACGACGTTGCGCTTCTTGTAGAGCTCCTTGTCGAAGGCGCACGGTCTGCCTCCGGCGCGGCCTCTGCGGGATCGGTTGGCCCGCTGGTCGCGGCGTTCGGGAATGGTGTGGCCAATCCCGCGTTTGCGCAGGTAGGGACGTATCTTGCGGAAGCTGTAGCCCTTGTCGCCCAGAATGTGGTCCGGTCGGGTTCTAGGCCGTCCGGACCCGGCCCGGCGGACCTTGATGGTGCCCATGACGTCCTTGAAGCGGGTGCAGTCGGCGGCGTTGC